>NZ_JACVAG010000009.1:0-20383 GCF_014851695.1 Pseudoxanthomonas sp. PXM04 | reverse complement strand
CGCCCCGGGCCCAGGTACGGCATCACCGCCTGCTCAATCTCCCGCGCCGCCAGCACGCTGTTGCCGCGCACCCGGTACTCCTGGATGCTCACCCGCTGCGGCGGCGCGCTCGACGCCTCCGGTGCCTTCGGTGCGGGCGGCGGTGCGTCCTGCGCCTGCGCGGTGGTTCCCACCATCAGCACGCATACGATCCGCGCGAGCGCGGATGCTGCTCTTGATCCATCCATCGATTTGTTCACCCGAAGCGAAATGGCCCTGGTGGATGCGACGACGCGCATTCCACTCGTCTCTGTTTTCTAGACGCATGCAGCCGTGGGGATCCGCAAACATTTTTATGACAGTGCTGTCATATTCGGCCGCGACCGCGCGAGGGCGTCAGCCGTGCGAAAACCCGCCATGCGCGCTCCCGCGAGAAGCACGCAAAAAAGCCCCGGGCGGCGGATACCGGCCGGGGCCACACGGACATGTTTCATCCCGATGCGCGCGCCGGGATCCCGATTGCTTCCCCGTACGCCGCACGAATCCCTGTTTTCCGTATCAGCCTTCGCAGAAGCAGGTGGCGGAGGCAGCGGTCCATCCCTTGGCCGGAGCACCCACCGCCACGGTGCAGCTCGCCTGCTCGGCGACCGACGTCGGCAGCTGGAAGCTCTGCTTCTGCGCCATGCAGGAACGCACCTTGCCCGGATCCTTGCTGATCGCCTCGCAGCTGGCGAGGATCGCTTCGGTACCGTCGCTGGCGGCGGCGTAGTTCTCCGTGGCGATCACGCCCTCGGCGTGACTGCTGTAGCCGACGCCGAACACTTCGGCCGACTTTGCATTGGCACCGCACTGATAAGTGGTGCTGCAGATGCGGAAGTCGCCCTGGGTGGCGTTGCCCCACGCCTTGCCCACCACGGTGACCGCGCCCGGGTAGTGGGTGATGGTGCCGCAATGTTCCGGATCATCACTCTGCTGCGCGAACACCTGTCCTGCGACCAGGCAGGCGGCCAGCGCCAACAACACCATCGTGGCTCTCCGGATCGCACTCTTTACGCTGTTGGTATGCATGTGTTGGTTCCTCGATGCTGTTCCGCTCATGGAAGCGGCGGGGATACTTCCCCGCCGCCGGTGTGGAAGGACGCCGGCGTACCGGCGTCTTTCGATTGCGTGGATCAGAGGACGCAGGTGGTGATCGTGTTCTGGACCGAGCTGCGGTAGGTGGCGCTGCCATCCAGGTAGGCGAAACCGGCCGGCGGAGCGGGACGGTTGGCCTGGGTCGCCAGGAAGTAGCCCAGCAGATCGCGCAGCGCAGTGGTGCTGGTGCCATTGGTGTTGCGATAGCCGGCCAGGTAGGTGTACGCCAGGATCGGATAGGTCACGCCGGCCGGGATCGTGCTCGGGCTGATCAGGCGCAGGCAGGCCGGGTTCGCCATGCCGGTCACCGCGACCGGCGCGTTGCTGGCATTGAGCACCTGACCGGACAGCGGCGCCGAGATGCTGATGGACGCCGGCAGCGCGGCCGGGCTGGCGCTGTTGACGGTCGGGAACTCGGCGCCCTGCGCATCCACTTCCGGATAATCGGCGTAACCGATCGACGCGGCGGTGGAGACGACGGAGGTCACCACGCCCGGGTTGCCGGACACGGCCGCCGAGGCGGCATACAACGGCGCCGCCGAACCAGCCGCCGGAACCGCCGCGGCAAAGCTCTGGTTGGGCTTGAAGTAACCGGCGGGGATGCTGAACTTGCCATTGCAGGCGGTCGCCAGATAGCTGGTGAAGGCGAAGCTGGTGCCGCTGCCATCCGCGCGGTACACGACGCGGATAGCCGCGGTCGAACCGGAGCCCGGGATGCTCGACCAGTTGGTCACGCGCGCCGAGAAGATCTGGCACACCTGCTCGGTGGTGAGGTTGGTGAAGCCCAGGGCCGAGTGGTTCGGCAGCGCGATGGCGCCGGCCAGCGTCGGGATCTGCCACAGCTCGCGCGCCGCGCGCGGGCCGCCGTTGAAGCTGGTCACGTCAGCCTGGCTGATCGGCGAATCGGTACCGATGTAGTTCGGCGCGGCGGCGGTGCCGCTGAAACCGGCCGGGCTGGTGCCGGACTGGTAGTTGCCGCACTCGCCGTTGGCGTTGATCACCGAACCCACGCCAATCAGCACGGTCTTGCCGGTGCCGCTACCGGTCTGGCAGTAGGAAATCTTGTTGCCGGTACCCGAGGCGAAACGGGCGAACAGGGTGTCCGGCGGCGTCAGGGTGGCGATCGGCGTGGTGGCCACCGTGTTGGTGGTGTTGCGCGACAGGCGCGCGCGAACCGGGACGGTGGTCAGGAAGTTGTCACCCACATAGGACTGCACCGGGAAGGTGGCGCCGCCGCCAAACAGATCGGCAGCACCGGCGGAGCCGGCAACGGTCATCGCGGCGAAGGCGACGACGGCAAGCGGACGGACACGCAGGAACTTGGAACGACGCATAACGAGAACTCCTTTTGAGAAGGATCACCATGGCGAGGAAGGAAACAACCGCGCATCGAATCGTGCGCGGTTGCCTGTCCGCCCGTGACCACGGGCGGCAGGTTCAAGCCTGCGCCCGCATTGTTCCCGCGCGAAGAAACTACGGTGTCGTTCCGGTGAACCCACCGTCACCGTTTCGCAATGTTTCCCGTCTTCTGCATCGCTTCCGGATGCACGCGCGCCAGATGGCGCAGCATCCGCTCGCGGGTGATCTCCGCGTTGGCCGACGTGTACGACTCGATCGCCTCCTTGACGTCCGCTTCGTCGTATCCGCTCATCTCCAGGATGGCGGAGATGAGCTCGTTGAATACCTCGACCGTGGCGCGGTCGTGCCAGACCTTGGCGGGAATGAAGTAACCAATCGGCATGCCGCCGTGCGATACCACCATGGGCTGCCTGGCGTGGAGCATGTGCTGCTCGAGCCGCTTGCGGAACTCGTAAACGCTCACGAATGCGTCACTCATGATTCCCCCTGTGCGTGCCTGTCCATCTGCATGTGCCTCCTCTGCCATGAAGTCCGATGCACCGCGTCTCGCTGCGATGCGCCCGCGGACGCCGGGTGGTGTTGTCCGCATCTTGTCCGCGTTCCGGCGGATTTCTCCTGCGTGGTCCGGCGGGCATCGTCCCTGACGCCCATGCAGGACTGATCGCTAGGGCTGATCCAGCCGGCTGCGCTCGGCAGTGTTCAGGCGTGCGCGCTGCGCCTCGCCCAGCGCGCCGTTGCCGAGCACCTGGAACGCGTTGCCGGGGTCGTAGCCGGTTTGCGTCACCGCGCCGGGAGAAACCCGGGGCGACGGTGCGCTGCTGCTGGGACTGTCGCCGAAGCCGAGCACCTGCACGCTGATGATCGAGGGACGCGACTGCTGCGCCTGCCGGCGCACGGTGTCCTGCGCGGCCTGCACCGCATTGGTCGCCGCCGCGCTGGCGGTGCTGAGCGCCGCCACGTTCACCGCCGCGGCGGTCTGCAATCCGGTCGCCTTGCCCTGCACCTGGATGTTGTCGGCGTTCACCACCCGCAGCGCGGCCAGGTTGACGTTGCCGGACACGCGGATGCCGGCTTCACCCGCATCGATGGTGCCCAGCGGCGCGATCAGATCGATGTCGCCCGGCGCCACTTCCGGAATCGGATTCAGGGTCGCGATGCCCGCGCCGGAACTGGGCACCTGCGGTGACAGGCTGACGTTGCCGAGATCGTCGTAAACCACGCGGGGTGGCGTGTACACCACGGTGGTCTTGGCGCCGCGGCCGGCGTTGATGTCGCCGCGCGCCGACCACAGGGTGATGCCGCCGCCGAAGGTGGTGAACACGCGTGACAGGCCCAGCAGCACGCTGTCGCGGGTGAACGCCTCGATGTCGCCGTTGCCCTGGGTCAGCAGGCCGGTGGTGGGCGGCGGCGCGACGCCGTCCACGCCCAGGGTCAGTCCACCTCCGGGCGCCAGTATCTGGATGTCGCCGCCGAAGTCGGTATGCGCGCCGGCACCTTCGCTGAAAACGATCGAGCCCTGGTAGCTGCCCGGATCATCCCCTTCGGCCATGCCCGGCAGGAAGCTGGCAATCGCATCACGGCCACGCAGGTAGCTCTGGAAACGACGGCTGTCAGGGTTGTTGTATTCACGTCCGGCCAGGCGCAGTTCCTCGAAGTAGACCTGGCGCAGGAAGATGCCGCGCTGCTCCACCGGCAGTGCCTGGAACCAGGCCAGCGCGGCGCCGGTGTCGCCCTCGTAGGCAAAGCGCTCGCGCAGCCACTCGACCAGTTCGCGTTCGTAGGTGCGGACCACCTTGTCCGGCTGGTCCGCCAACGGCCGTGCCGGGTCGGCCAGGTTGGCCGGATCCAGATAGCGCGCGGCGAAGCCTTCGAGGTCCGGCCCCTTCGCCCCCATTCCCGCCGACAGCACGATGCCCGCGCCCGGCCGATCGTCACCGGCGACCACCGGGCCCAGACTGCGGAACACGCCGAGATTCAGATCCGGCAGATTGGAGACGGGATCGTCGACGGACGTCTGATAGATATTGCGTCCAGCCGCGACGTCCAGCAGGCCCGGTCCGGCGATGCGGAAACTGGTGTTGAGGATGTCGCGTCCCGCACGCACCAGCGACACGTCGTTGGCATCGTTGTTGAGCAGCACATGGCTGCCGGCCAGGATGTCCCGCCCGGCCCGCAGTTGCACGGGCCCGGCCGCAAGGTAGTAGGTGCGGGTTCCATACAGATCCCGGTATATGCGACCAATGTCGGCGTCGATGTCGCCGGTCAGCGCGTAGATCCGGAAGGATGGCGCTTGGCCTTCATGCAGATCACTGGCCGTGTCCGGCGCGAATGCAAACAACCGCCCGCCTGTCTGCCAGTTGTAGGCCGCGCTGCCCTCCATCAGCTCCACGTCCGCCACCTCCGCGCCAAGGTTGCTGGAGGTGACCCCCGCCACGCCCGAGCCTAGCTCTTCGAGTGCGCCTCGCACCCACAAGGGCCTTTCCGGCGTCGCAATACTGTCCATGGACGCGCTCGACATCGCCGCCGTGCCGATGACATGTTCATCCGCCAGCAGTTCCAGACGGCCCTCACGCGATGGCGCCAGCAACAGGCTTTCCAGCACGATCGAGCCAGCGGCCGCTGTCGCGCCAAAGCGGCCAGCGTCGTATTGAGTCGTGCCGCCGCCCAGCATGCTCGACTGGAACTGGAGTAGATTGCCACCGGCGGTGAACAGATCCAGGCCACTGCGATTGGTCCACAGGCTGAAAGAGCTTATGGCACTGTCGGTTCTCGCTTCCGCGCCCGGAACCCGGGTAGCCCCGCCATTGAGTGCCACGCGGCCGAAATCGACACCCGTCGCCACTTGCATGCCACCCAGGGTTTTCACCTGCATCCGACCGTCGCCGACGGCAAGGACCAGCGACGAATAGCCGAAGTAGGCCGACGGCATCTGCACATCTACCGCTCGGGGATCGCCAGGCCGGTTGACGCCATAGCCATTCACCAACGACTGTCCGATCGAACCGGCCTGCAGGCGGGTATCTCCGCGGAGATTCGCCACCAGCCCGGCGGTCCGTCCGAAGCCCCCGACCGTGCTCGGATCGAGCAGCCCGGTGTTGACACGACCACCGGCACTCACACTGAGAGTGCCACCTCCCGATTGCATCTGGTGGCCCTGCGCGTCGAAACGGCCGCTGCCGCCCACCACGATGGCCAGCGCCTCGTTGCTGGTCCATATCTGGGCGGGATTCTGGCTCACGCTTGCCCCCATGTCCCCGCCAGCGCTTACCCGGACGTTGCCGCCACCGAGCGTGCCGATTCCGGAGAATCCGGCGAACTCCAGCATGAACGTTGTCGGGTTGTAGACATACTGGCCGAAGTTGATTCCCCATGCGGTCGACTGGCCCAGTTCCTCCCCGCCCTGGCGCCACAGCCAGTTGCCGATACCGGTACCGCTGTTCTGCCCGTACTCGGTAAAACCGCGCACGTCGCCCTGCGCGGACAGCTGAAGATCGCCACCGCCGGTGGTGAAGTACATCC
Source organism: Pseudoxanthomonas sp. PXM04 (assembly GCF_014851695.1). NCBI lineage: Bacteria > Pseudomonadati > Pseudomonadota > Gammaproteobacteria > Lysobacterales > Lysobacteraceae > Pseudoxanthomonas > Pseudoxanthomonas sp. PXM04. Next base: position 14,392 of record NZ_JACVAG010000009.1, on the reverse strand, counting down.
GGCGCGCGGCCAGGGTGGCCTCATAGGCTTCGTTGCCGACGCCCAGCACGGTGCCGTCGGCCTGTCGCGCACGCTCCTGATCCCAGGCTTCCGCACCGGCGACCTGGGTACCGGCGGTGTATACGCCGAACAGGGATTTCTGCACGTAGTCGCCGCCGGCCAGCACCTCCAGATCGCCGGTACCGGTGCGGATGACCGAAAGCGCGGATTGCTGGCGCAACGGGCCGACCTTGCCCGGTCCGTCGAGGATGATGTCGCCACGTCCGCCCAATTGCGAGGCGGCGGCCAGCGTGCGGCTGTCGGCCGCGGCGAGATCGGCGCCACCGACCAGCCTCATCGACCAGGACTGCATGCCGGCTTCCAGCATCGGCGCCGCCGCCCAGTTGCGGCGCTCGACCTGTTCCTGCAACGCGATGTCGGCATTGACCGGATCGACCGCGGTCAGGCGGGTGCCGGCACCGAGAGTGATGGTGCCGTAAAGCATGCCGGGAATCTGATCACCCGGCCCGTAGTACGCGCCCAATCCGTCGGTGACCCAGCCCGATTCCACGACAGGCAGGTCCGCTCCGGTCATGGCGCCAGGAAACAGGAACCAGAAATCACCGAAGTCGGGATTGAACGGCGCTTCGAAGCTGATCTCGCCCTCCGTCGCCTGCCCGCCGGCCAGCAGCATCCGCAGTCGCGAGAACCCATCGTCGTCCGGGGTGACCGGCGGTGGCGCGAAACCATCGCTGATGCTGCCGTTGACCCGCAAATCGCCGCCGGCACGCAGCACGACCACGCCAGGCTCGCCGCTGCCGCGCAACGCGGGATCCGCATCCGGCCCGTAGCGGTAGCCGGAGAAATCGATATCGCCGGTGACCGTCAGATCACCCTCGGAGGTCCCGCTGCGGATTTCCACGCCGGGACGCAGGTGGAACGCATCCCCATGGCTGGACAGGCCCTGCAGGCGCGCCGCCAGCGCTTCGTTGCCGAGCGCCGCATCGATGAACGCCACGCTGTCGGCATGGATGGCGTCCAGGCGCGCCTGGTCCACCGTGCCGTCCTCGGCGACGTATCTGCGGAACGCATTGACCGCGATGCTCGCCGCGCCACGGATGTCCACGCCGCTCGCGGCATCCACCGCCACGTCGTCCGCGCCCAGCCGCGGCGCGTTGATATCCAGTTGTCCGCGGGCGATGCCGTCCGGCGTGCTCAGGTCAATCCGCGCGCCGTCCTCCAGCGACACCCGGCCCGCCGCGCTGGTGAGTTCGACATGACCCCGGTTGGACGCATCGATCACCGCGCCGCGGCCATCCAGTTGCAACCGCGTGCCATGCGCATCGAGCATCGCCTTCGATGCCAGCACCAGGTCATCGCGCGCGGCCAGGCGGATGTCGCCCGGCTGCGCGCCGCTGGCGTCGATGCGTCCGTTCACGGTCAGGCTGCCGCCATTGGCGGCAATCGATACCTGGCGGGCGCGCACCTCGTCGCCAATCACCAGATCGCCGGTACCGATCGAGAAGCCACGGGCCTCGAAGAACCCGCCCGTGTTGAGGCGCGCGTTCAGGCCGGCGAAATCCGGCAGCACGTGCGCACGCACATCGATCCCGCCGCTCAGGTGGGCATCATCGCTGCCGCCGAGCAGGTGGCCATCCAGCGCCACCCGGCCTTCCGCGCCGGTGGCGGTGATACGGATCGTGCCGGCGTCGTTGCCCTGCGCGGACACGTCGATCCGCGAACCGGCGGCCTGGGTGATCGCGCCGTTCTCCGCCTCCATCACCAGATCGCCGCCCCAGCTGTGCCGCTGCGCGTCGAAGAAGTTCAGCGTGCGGCCCGCCAGATCCAGCATGGAGCGTTCGCCCAGCGCGATGCCGTCCTCCGCTTCCAGCACCAGCCGGCCGCTGGGCAGCGCCACCGCGGTATCGACGTTGACGCGCTGGCCGGACAGGCGCACTTCCGCGCCCAGTTCGTTGAAGTCCGCGCGATCGTAGGCCGGCGCACCGTCCGGCGCGTCCACGGTCAGCGCGCCACCCGCGCGATAGGCCATGAACGAGCCCGCCGCGCCGGTCAACACCGGCGTGGACAGATGCAGGTCGCCGCCGGCGTAGCTGTCGGCATCGGTACCGCTGGCGTACACCGACAGCGTGCCGCGATGGTTGGCGGTGATGCGTTCTGTGGCGCGCAGATCCACGCCGGCGAAACCCAGTGCCAGCCGATCCAGTTCAACCTGGTCCTGGCCGCGCGCATAGGGCGCATAGCCGAATTCGATGCGCTCGGCCTCGATGCTCAGCCGGCCCGCACCGGTACCCGCACCGCCGGCCAGCACCGCACCGGGCGCCGCACTGGCGTAAGGGCTCGCCGGCGTGCCCAGGCCCGAGGCCAGGCCATTCCAGACCACGGTGCCGGCGGCGATCCGCGCGGTTTCGTCCGCCTCGCCCCAGCCATACAGCGCCGGTGTTTCCAGCCACAATTGGGTGTCCGCGTCGCCACTGGCGCGGCCGAGATCGAAATCGACCTCGCCGAACAGATTGATCGAATTGCCCGCGCTCAACGACACCCGTTCCACCGCCTGCTGGCCAGCCGACGGATGTATCAGGCGCTCCAGCAGTGTCTGCGAAAGCCGCACGCCATCTCCGATCGCGCCGGCTTCCTCCGCCCGCGCGAAGGCGGCATCGGTGCCGATGTGCAGGCTCGGCGCGGTGAGCGCGAAGTAGCGCGCGTTGTATTCCGCATCGCCCAGTGCCAGTTCGCCGTTGGTGGAGAACGCCAGCGTGCCCGGCGACCGCAGCACCGCGCCGTCGCCGATGCGGATGGCGTTGGGGTTGATGCCCGCGTCCGCGTTGGCGCCCGTCGGCGGGGTGAAGCGCACGTCGCCGGCGGACACCGCCAGCACCGCGCCGCCGATGGCCTGTTCGCCATTGGCGCTGTCGGAGAACACGTAGCCACGACTGGAATCCAGCAACAGGCCGTCGGTGGCGCGCGCTTCGAGCGTCGCGCCGCCTTCCACCAGCACCTGCTCGCCACTGGTGAGGAAAACCTGATCCGCGCGCAGTTGCGCGCCATCGCGTACCGCCACCGTGCCTTTGCCGCTCTCGAACACCACGCGGGGACCGAGCGCGAAACTGCCCTGGCTGGGAGCTGCCGTGGCTTCGACCAACGAGAACGTGCCGCCCACGGTCAGGATGCCGGCCTGGATGCCAGCCAGATCCTCGCTGTCGACAGAAGAAAAACCCTCGGTCGCGGCCTGGCCGGCTTGCTTGATTTCCAGCGCGCCGAGCGAGGTAAGGAACAGGTTGCCGTCCGCGCCATCATCTTCGCCGGCCATCAGCACCTGGCCCTTGAAATCCATCGCCTCGCCGACGGCGCGGGCGAAGTCCAGGTGCAGGCTCTGCGCGTCGCGCTCCAGGCGCGGGCGGCGCGTGCCGAAACGCGCGGCCTCGGCGATGGCGAAATCGGCGTAGCTGGTTTCGTTGTACTGCGAGAACCGGCGCACCGTTTCGCCGGACATCAGCGTCACCGTGGTCGGCAGGACATCGCGGATGTCCGTGTTGGCGATGCCCAGGTAGGCGCTGGCGCGGAAGGTTCCGCCCGGCATCGTCACCGCGGCGGCTTCGCGGCTCGCGCCTCCGGCCAGTTCCACCCGGAACGCGCCCGGCAACAGCGCATAGGTCGAGGGCATCAACGTGTAGGTGCCGGCCGGCAGTCCGCCGACCGCTTCGGTCAAAGTGATCTGCTGGCCGACCCGCGGCGCACCCGCGCCGGCGTCGGGCGAGACCGGCGCATACTGGCCCGGCATCGATGGCACGATGGCGTACACCTCGGCATCGGGATCGCTGAAGCCGTTCGCCGGATTGGCATTGGCCAGCGGCGTGCGCAGGATGTCGACCGATCCGCCGCGACCGGTGAAGAAGCCGGCGCCGGTCAGTTCGCCACCTCCGGACACATCGATGACCGAACCGGCCTCCGCGGTGAGCGTCACCTGGCCCATCAGCACGCCGCGCTCGATCGCATCGACCGTTCCGCTGCTGGCGCTGTCACTGCCGTCCCCATCCAGGGCGGCGAGGTCATCGAACTCCACCACCTGGCCGTTGTAGAGGTAGCGCAGTCCATCCGCCGTGCCGCCGTAGGGCATGCGCAGGCCGGCCGCGCTGGTGGAGGTCCTGCTGCCCTCGCGCAGCAGGACATGGAACTGCTGGTCAACCAGGAAGGTATCGGGATCCGGTGTCCCGCCGAACACGATGCGGCCCAGCGGTGCGCGCACCACGCCCCCCTGATCGATGTTGGCCGCGCGCAGGGCGAGCGATCCGAATACCGAAAAGGGCGCTTCGGGCGTATCGCCCAGGCTACGGATGGTCAGCGTGCGCTCGGGATCGAAGTGCTTGCCGGTGTTGTCGAAACTGACGCCGGCCGCCACCTCCGCATTGGCATGGGTCGTCGGATAGATCTGCCGCGCGGTCAGGTTCAGATCACCGCCCGTATACAGCAGGCCATCGCCGAAACGCAGATCGCCCTGGCTGACCAGGTTGACCTGATCGAAACCGAAGCGATCCACGGCCTGCGGCGTCCAGCTGTTCGGTGCGGTTTCCAGGAAGACCTGGCCGGCGCCGCCGAACTGCACCGCATCCCGCACATCGATCAGGTTCGCCTGGATGGTCAGCGCCGCGTCATTGCGCGATCCCGGAGAATAGTCGCGATACGCACTGCCGATCGTGTTGACCAGCCCCGGCTTGGGAACATCCGGTGCCGTCACCGGGATGTCGACCTTGCCCACCAGCAGCACATGCGGCGCCGACAGCGTCACCCGTGCCTCGGGCGTGTCTTCGGCCACCGACAACAACCCGCGGCGCAGCGCCAGGCGCTGGCTGAGCGCCAGGTCGACATCGCCCTCGAAGGAGATCACGTCGCGGCTCCACAGATCCAGCGTGCCGAACCCGCCGGCTTCGATCTGTTCGGCGCTGATGCGCGCCCCCAGGTAATCCCCGGGTGCGAACGCATCGCCCGCCACCGCGTCGTCGGCCAGCCCGCTGCGCACCCGCGTCTGGCTCACGGTCAGCGTTCGTACCCCCTCGTGCCCGTTGCCTTCGCGGTTTTCCAGAATGAGGTTCAGTTGACCGCCGGCCGCGCCCGCGCCGCCGGCGGACGCGCGCAACTCGCCATCGCTCAGGATGCCGGCCTGCGATCCCAACTGGATCAGGCCGCCATCACCGGCCAGCGTGACCGGACGTGCGAGGACCGGCAGTCCTTCCGCCAGATCCACCGTGGCGGCCGCGCCGGAAGCATCGAGCCGCGCGCCCTCGCGGATCACCACCATCGCGCGCGAGGTGTCGGGGACGTCCTTCACGTCGATGCCGTATTCCTCCAGGCCGATGCGGATGGCGCCGCCATCCTGGGCCAGGCCGTAGCGACGGCCCGCCGCGTCACGCGCGGTCCAGGCACGGCCCGCGGCATCGAGCAGGGCGTTCTCGCCGACCCACAGCGACACGCCGGTTCCGCCCGCCGCCAACTTGTCGACCACGCCGATGGGCGCGCTCAGCAGTGAGACCTCCCCGCCGGGCGCTGTAATGGCGCCGTCCATCACCAATTGACGCGCGGCCGCCAGGCGCACGCGATGGCCGGGATCGACGCGGATATGCGCGCCTTCGCCGACCTCCAGCGAAGCGCCGTGCAGCGACAGATCCGCGCCGGCACGCAGGCGCAGCCTGCCCGCGGCCGGGTCTTCCGCCACCACCGGCGGCGTCCATGCCTCCAGCACCGCGGACAACGCGCTGCCCGAGGAACGAAGGAATGCGTCGGTCGTCGGGCGCAGCAGCGGCATCTCCGTGGCCAGTTCCGTGCCTTCCGACACCACCAGCCCCGCGCGGCTGCCGATGCGATAGTCGGCAAAACCGCTGCGCAGCAATCCGGCGTCGAGCTTCAGCGCGGGGTCGAAAGTGATCGCCTGGTCGAACCAGGTACCGCGCGGCAGCAGTTGCCCCGCCGGCACGGTCACCGCGACCGGCGCGATCTCGCCGGCCTGCATGGTCAGCACATAGGGAAACACCGCGAATCCCTGCGGGAACACCGACGAAGGAAACACCGTGCCCGCCGGAATCGTCGTGTTGGCGAGGAACTGCATACGCGTGCCGGCCGGCAGCACGGTGCCGCCGGTCAGCCAGTTGCCGTCCACGTTCACCCATACGTTCTCGGGTACTGTCCACTCGCCGGCCAGCACCACTTCCGGTTGCGTGCCGGTATCCACCGTCACCGCCGGCAACGGCCGATCCGGAATCACCGTGGTCACCGATGTGGAGGCATCGACCGGCAGGCGTCCGCCGATCCCGATCGTCACCGCTTCACCCAGCACCACATCGGCCGGCAGGCGCGTGCCCGGTTCCAGCACGCCGCTTTCCAGCACCGCATCCGTACCGAACACCACCGGCGTGGGCGCCTGCAGGGTCAGGGTGCCGCCGCCAGACACGCCGGCCGCCAGGATCTCGCCATCCAGCCGCAGTTCGCGCCCCGGCCGATCCAGCGCGCCGTTGGGAATGGTCGCGACGCGATCGTCATTGGCGATCAGGCTCAGATCGCCGCCACGACCGCCGCTCAGCTTGCCGTCGCCATGCAGGGCCGCGCCCGAGCGCAGATCGACGCGGCTGTCCTGTTCCAGGCGAATGGAGCCCGCCACCATCCGCACCGACAGCGCACCACCGTCGATATGCGCCAGCGAGACCGCGCCGGCGCCGTCGAGCAGGCCGTTGTGCCAGGTTCCCGACAGGTCCAGGGTCGCGCCGGCACCGAGGGTGAAGTCCGCGCTGCCGTCCTCGCGCAGGAGGAAGGTGGATGCTGGCTCGGCAAGCGTGGCCATCTCCACCACGTTGTCGGCCTTCACGCTGCCACTGCGGGCGGTGATATCGGCGTTGATGGCGATTTCGGCCGCCGACAGATCCAGCACGCCGCCGTCGGCCAGCGACAGATCGGCATCGATGTGGATGGCATCGGCGCTGGTGAGGGTCAGCCCACCCAGGCCGCTGCGGTTCAACCGGTCCGCGTCCAGCAGCACGGTGCCGATGCGGTCCTCCGGCAACGCGGCGTCCGGTTCGCCCGTCGCGACATCGTCGAAGTCGCCGATCACCACCCGGCTGGCATGCGGCGCATCGAACCCGCGCGCATTGACCCGCCCGATGATCAGTTCGCCGGAACGCGCCACCGCGCTCTGCGCCTGCCGGTAGCCGTCCACGGCGTCGCGCGCGCGCGTCTGCCGCTCGCCCTCGAACACCTTGGCCTCGATATCGCCTTCAAGCACGACGGTGGGCGCGTCCACGATCAGGCGGCCGGCGTCGCGGCCGACGGTGTAGCCGTTCTCCAGCCGCTGGCGCGGCGCGATGATCGGATTGAGGTAGGCGTCCTGCACGCCCCAGCGCTCGTGATCCACCTCGTAGCCCTGGTAGACGCCGGCATAGATCAACTCCGTCGGCGCATCCTGAAGCGTATGCAGGCGGCCGTCGCCGTCGCGAAGCCAGGTCTGCTGGACGTAGCCGGTCTGCACGTCCAGCGCGCCGCCGGACAGGTTGATCTGCGATCCGGCGCGGGTGACCACCTCCTTGCCGCCCAGGGTGATCGTGCCGCCCTGCGCGGCCCACTCGCCGATGCCGTGGCCCTGGTTGTTGAGCCAGCCGCTGACCTCCAGCAGGCCGCCGGCGGCGTACCAGCGATCCGAGGCATAGCCGCCGGTGCCGGCCGGTACCAGCACCAGATCGCGGCGATCGACCCAGATCGTGCTGTTCTGCAGCTTGCCGCCATCGCGGTTGTGCGGCGAGTCGCGCAGTTCGTTGCCCTGCACGTTGACCTGCACGGTGTTGCTTTCCATCGCCACCTTCACGCCAACCGCGCCGGACACGTCCAGTCGCGCGCCCGCATCGGCCTGGGCACGATTGCCGGCGGTGACCGCGATCTGGCCGCCGGTGGCGAGCGTCAGCGAATCGCCCTCGAAGTTCACGTCGCCGCCGGAGACGATCTCCACCCGCGACTGGTCGCGTCGATCCGACAGCCGCGAATAGTTGTCGAACGCGCCGGGGTCGGTCTGCATCCGCAGCGCGTCCAGCTTTTCCGATTCGGCGATCAGCGCATCGCGCTGGCTGTCCAGCGCCGTGGTCTTGCCATCGTCCTCCAGTAGCACCGCGGTGAGCGCGCCTTCGCCCAGCGTCACCGAGCCTTCCGCGTCGCCCGCCGAATTGAGCAGGTGCACGGTGCCGCGCGCGTTGACGGTGGTGGTCGCGACCGCGACGCCCTCCTGGCGCACCTCGTGGCCGGCCAGGGTGACATCGCCTTCGCGCGCCTGGATGAGGCCGGTATTGACGACCCGGCCCGTATGGGTGGAGGCCGCGTCGCGCAGGGCGGCGACTTCATTTCCGCGCGTGGTCGATGCCTGGTTGCCTTCGGTGCCGGCGCCCTTGCGGATGACGAAACTGTCACCGGCGGCGAGTTGTGTCTGCCCCTTGCGGGTGAGGATCTGCCCGGCGTTGTCGACCTCGCCGCCCAGCAGCAGCACGTAGCCACCGCCCTGGGTGACCGATTGCGGTTCGCGGGTGCGGATCAGCGCACCGGCCTCGACCTTCACCGCGCCGCCGGCGTCAGTGAAACTCGGCGCGCCGTTGGCACCATACAGCCCGTTGCCGAGGAACTGCGCATCGCTCATGTGCGCGGCCGCCGCGACCAGGTTGCGCACGTTGACCTGCGAACTGCCGTCGAATACCACGCCATTGCGATTGAGCACCAGCACCGTGCCGGCGCCTTCGATCTGTCCCTGGATCTGCGAAGGCCGCGCCAGCGGATCGTTCACCCGGTTGAGCACCGCCCAGTCGGCCTGCTGGTCGTACTTCACCGTGGTGTTGCGGCCGACGTTGAAGGTTTCCCAGTTGAGGATCGCCTTGCTGCCGGTCTGTTCGATGGTGACGGTGGTCTTTCCGTCGGCCACCTGCTGGGTGGGATCCTTGGCGTTGTGCCAGCCGCGGGTCAGCGCCTCCTCGTCGATCTTCAGGCCGCCCTCGCCCAGGCCATCGGGCACGTCGGATGGGCGCGCCAGCGCGGCCTGCCGCGCCTGCTGCTGCAAGGCCTGGCGCAGCGCGATGGCCTGCGCGGCGACGCCCAGGTTGTTGATCGACTGCTGCAGGCGATCACGCGCGGCCTGGGATTGCTGCTGCGGTCCGGTCGGACGCAGCGGCGCGGGCGCGCCGTTGGGCAAGCGGCCGGTGGAACCCACCGCGCCCTGCACCGCGGCCTTGTTGGCGAACCAGGCGGAACTGAACGCCTGTTGCGCCAGGGCGGCATCCATGCCACCGCCGGCAAGCAGGAACAGGCCGATCGCGCGCGAAAGCGGATGCGTACGGAACGCGGGACGTGAAGGGGCAATCGCTTGCTTGGGCACTGCGGGACGCTCCGTGGAGAGGGGGACGATGACGTGTGTCATCGATGGCTTTCCTTCTTCACGACGCTCGTTGTCGGACGAACCCGCAAAGCTCCGATGCGTCCGACGTGCACGCGAGGGTGAACGTCAAGGTTCCTGAATGCGCCTGCCGGCGCGTCAGCGCGAACGGAGCGGCGTGGCGCCCGGCGCAGCCCGACTCAACCGAGCAGGACGATATCGCCGGGCAGCGTGGTCACGCGTGCCGAGAAGGCCTGCTGGATCTGCGTGATCGCCAGATCCATCCGGGTGATCGGGAAGCGCCCGCTGACCGACCGTCCTTCCAGCGCCTTGTCCACCAGCATCACCCGGCCGCGACGGTAGCGGTTGATCTCGCTGATCGCGTCCGGCAACGGCGTGTTGCGGAACACGATGACGCCGTCGCGCCAGGCCGATACCTGTTCCGGCTCGATCGCGCGCACCGCTTCCAGTCCGTCTTCGCCATAGTCCACCTGGTAGCGCGCGGCCAGCGTGCGCTGCTGGTCGCCCAGTTGCACCGCCACCCTGCCGCGCAGGCAGGTGACACAGGTGCGCTCGCCGACGCGGCGCACTTCCAGCCTGGCCGGCAGCTCCGCGGTGATCCTTCCGGCACCGGACGAAATCCGGAACAGTCCGCCGGTCGCGGTCATCGCATCGATCGCCGCCTCGCCCGCCAGCAGCGTCATCCCGTCGATCCTGCCGTCCTGGCGCTGCACCTCGATGCTGGTCTGCGTGTTCATCGCCAGCACCACGTCCTCGCGCAGGCGCACCGTGCGCTGTTCACCGGTGGCGGTGCGGTAATCCGCGCCCCACTCCGATATCGGCGTCCAGCCGCCCAGCAGCGGGTGTTCCGCCAGCAACGCCACGCCGGCCACCGACGCCGCCGCGGCCATGCCGCCGAGGAAGGCGCGCCTGTTCATGCGTGGTCCCGTCGGCCGCGCGGCGTTGGCCGCCGCCTGCGCGATCAGGCGCTCGCCGGCCGGCCCGAAATCGCGCCACAACCGCTTGGCATCCTCGAACGCGGCCCGGTGCATCGGTCCTTGCGCACGCCAGCGTTGCAATGCGCGCGCGTCCTCGTCGGTTGCCCGGCCCGACGCCAGCAATCGCACCCAGGCATCCGCCTCATGCCGCAGCCGCTTTTTCGATTTGTCGTCGTTCGTGAATGTCATGCCGCGCTTTGCCCGCACCCGGCGGACCGCCCTGGCCGGGATGGCCAACGGTGCCTGTCAGACAATAGACCGATTTGGATGGCCAATCCCGCATGGCGGGCCTTCCCCGCGTGATCCGGGGCGCTTCCCGCCGCGCGCGTCAACGGCCCAGCCGGGCCGCGCAGTAGGCCTGGGCTTTCTGCAGTTCCAGTTCGACCAGACGCAGGGAAATGCCCATCCGGCGCGCCACTTCCGGCTGGGTCAGCTGCTGCACGCGCACCGCCAGCAGAATGTTGCGGCGTCGTTCCGGGAGTTCCCGCATCACCCGGACCAGGGCTTCCAGTTCGGCCTGCGAGGCCGCCGCCTCGGCCGGACCGGGCGCCGGGTCGGCCAGTTCCAGCAAGTCGTCCACCTCGCGCGCACTGAGCTGCCGGTTGGCGGAGCGATGCAGGTCGATCGATGCGTTCACCGCCATCCGGAAAACGTAGTGCCAAGGATCGGACACGGTATCGGCCACCCGCCGCGTGGACAGGCGCACCCAGGTTTCCTGCAGCGCGTCGCTGGCCACTTCGTCCGATCCCAGACGTTGCACCAGCCGCCGCTTGAGTTCGTGATAACGCAGCACCAGGAACTGCTGCAGGCCCGCCGCCGCCTCCACCGCGCTCATGGCCGTATCCCGGGCGCCGGACAGGCCCACCCGTAGCCGGCCGCGCGCGGCAGCACCAGCAGGGTGAACGGCTGCGCCACCTGCGCCGGCACCGGTGCTCCCAGCGCCAGACCGTCCATCGCCTCGCGCACCGCCGCATCGACCGCCGTGTCGCCGGTGGATTCCAGCAGGCGGGAACGCGCGACGGTGCCGTCGGCGGCGAACCACAGTTGCAGGGCAAGACGATGCCGCCCTTCGGCCAGTTCGCTTCGTCGGCAGAACGCTTCGCCCAGGCGATGCTGGATTTCGCCGTAGTACCAGGCCGGATCGCGCGCGGGCACCGCCGGGGCTTCCGGATCGCGCGTCAGCACCAGCGCGCCCTGTCCCACCTGGCGCGTCCGCAGGCCGCTGCCCTGCAGGATCCGCGCGAGCGCGTCGGCCGCGCCCAAACGCCCGCGCACGCCGGCGGAAACCACGCCGGCGGTCAGGCTGCTGTCGTAAATGACCGATTGTCCGGTCGCATCGCCGAAGGCCTCGATGGCGCGATCCAATGGCTGCGGACCGATGTCGAAATCGAAGTCGCCGCCCGCGCAGGACGACGCCGACCGTTCGGGAACCGGTTCTTCCTTCACGTCGCAGGGCGCAACGCGTCCTTGCGCCAACGAAGCCGTAGCCGCAGCCATCGCCAGTACTCCCGAAAGGATCAGGGCAGGCGCAAGGGTCACCTTTCCGGTGCGTTTGACCTTCTCTGGACCCAAGGTTCGATACCTGCCTCGGGCCATCCTAGGTAACCAATATGACGCTTTGGTGTCCGCTCCCCGGAGCGGTGCGGAAGCGTCAAATTCCCCCGCGCCGGGCGGCCGAAGGTCGCGCATGCGCTGCATTAACGCGGGAGGAGTTAACCTGAATCCGCACTCGGTCCCCCCTGCCGTGTCCCCGGAGCCTCCGTGCAGCTTCCGTTACAGGAACTGCCCGTGGCCCACCGCTCTCTTCGCGCGACCCGTTTTTTCGTCCTCAGCCTGTTCGCCCTGATTTCGCTGCTTGCCTTGGTGCTGGGCACCTGGTGGTGCATGCAGTGATCCAGAAGGCGCGCCCGAGATGAATGACGACGATTTCCATTTCCCCCCCGTCCGCGGGGACCAACTGGGCCAAGCCCTGGCGATCTTCCAGTCCGCCCTGCATGCGCCGCTGGACGGCGCCGGCGTGGGTGTACACGTGGAAGAAGCCAGCGACCGTCTCGCCGATGAAGTGGAAAGCTGGGATCTCGACTTCGATCAACGCAATTCGCTGATCCTGCGCGTACTGGCGTTCAACGAACTGCTCGGCCGCGCCGCGCGGGATGATCGTTTCGGCGCGCATGTGGAAACCGCGGGCGGCGCCTACAACGTCAGCGACGATTTCATGCGCGCCGCGGCCCGGGCCGAACTCGCACCGTCCGGCCCGGATCAGGAAGGCCTCGCCTTCAACCTGGAAAGCGTGCTGCGCGGCCTGCGCCGTTGACAGCCCGCTTGCCCGGCTTGCTTCCAGGCAGGCCTCAATGCGGCGTCGCCACACCGCGCCCCATCGTCTGCGCGGCCGAACGCTTGGAATGCATCATGTTCGCCAGCGATACGATGCCGACCAGCCGCTTGTGGTCGTCCACCACCGGCAACCGGCGCATCTCCAGGTCGGCCATGTTGGTGGCGACCGATTCGACCTGATCGCCGGTGCGGCAATACATCACCTCCTCTGACATCACATCGCGCACGGTCTTGCCGGCGACGTCGTTGTCGGTGAGGCCGCGCACCACAATGTCGCGGTCGGTGATCATGCCAATCAGGCGATCGTTCTCGTGCACCGGCAGGCTGCCGACATCGCGGCTGCGCATGAGCTCGGCGGCATCCAGCAGGGATTGCTCCGGACGGATGGTGGCCACGTCGCGGGTCATGATCTCTTCGATGATCATCGGATCTCTCCTATCGTTGCGGACCTGACCACCGTAGGCAGCACGCGGTTACAAGAACATGAGGCATGGGGCGCCCTCAGGTCACGGGATTTTCATGGCGCCCGGCGCAGCGTTGCTGCGCGCGGCAGCGCGCCGCGTATTACGGAGCCTTCCATGAAAACGAACCCACTGTCCCGCCCGCTGGCCGGGCGCGAAGATCCCGCACCGCAACCCGATCCCCGCCGCGACCGCGAGCCGGCGGAGGAAGAAGAGGAATAACCTGTGGCCGAACGCCCGCTTGCGCCCGGTTCATGACCGGGCGGCAAGCGCCCTTGCCCGTGCGGTGGCGTCCTCGCGTATCCGCGTCAGGTTATCCGGATCCGTCAACGTGGGCGCCAGCGCCACTTCGCCGGCCACTTCGATGCCGAGAAAGCGCAGCCACTGGCGCATGTAGGGCTTCTGGAAATCCTGGTACTGGGGCGTGGCGCCTTCCGAGAAATCACCGGCGCTGGAGTACATCAGGAAGGCGCGCTTGCCGGAGAGCAGCGGCTGGTAGCCTTCGTCGCGCGACCAGCGCCAGTTCTGCCCCGGCAGGGTCACGATGTCGATGTAGTGCTTGAGCCGGTAGGGCAGGCCGTAATTCCACATAGGCAGGCTGAACACGTACACGTCGGCGCGATTGAACTGCCGCGAGACGCGCACCGCGCGGTCCCACTGCGCCTGCTGGCCGGCGGTCGCGTTCTGCGCGCGCAGCACCGCGAACTTGGCGGCGATCATCGACGCGTCGAACTCGGGGAGTTCGAGGTTCCAGACATCCGCCGTCTCGTGCGTGTCCGCGGGATGCGCCTGCCGCCAGGCATCGAGGAAGGCGTCGGCAAGGGCGAGCGAACGGGAATCCTCGCCGCCGGGCGAGGCACTGACGTGGAGCACGTGGGCCATGGGAGCATCCTTGTGCGGCTAGCCGCACCGAGTGGGGAGCGGCATTCTTGGGAGCCCGCCTGCCACCGCACAAGTACGCACTTCGAGGTGCCTACCTACTTCTGCGGGGATAAAGAGCATGCGGTATCCACGACCACGCGGCTTTTTCCTCCCCCTTTTTTAAAAAGGGGGATTGAGGGGGATTTGCTCTTGGCGCAAAAAGCAAATTCCCCGTCACCCGCTTCGCGGCTGCCCGCCCCCTTCTCCGAAGGGGGCTGAAGAGCCAGTGCCCTCCACAACGATGCATTTTTTTTACCTCCCCCTTTGAAAAAGGGGGACCGAGGGGGATTCGCTCT
>NZ_JACVAG010000008.1:82500-338299 GCF_014851695.1 Pseudoxanthomonas sp. PXM04 | reverse complement strand
TGAATCCGGGAGACGATGTCGGTGAGCTGGGCGACGGTGGCGTTGGCGTCATCGCGCATGCGGGCGAACACGCCGTGGAAATCCCCTTCCATCCGCACCGTCAGGTCGCCCTGCGAGAGCGCGGACAGCAGCGTGGACACCCGATCCAGAACCAGCGCGTTCGCGTCCAGCAACCCGTTGATGCGTTCGGACAGGGTCAGGAAGAACCCCTGCTTGCCGGTGGTGCCGATGCGTCCGCTCATGTCGCCGGACGCGGCGGCCTGCACGATGCGGGTCATTTCCTCCTCGACTTCCACCTCGGCGGTACGGTCGGACCACTCGACCACGAAGCCGAGGCGCCGGCCGGCGTCGTCCACCACCGGATTGATGATCAAGCGCATGACCCGCCCGCCCACCCGGATCTGGGCCTGGTGGGTGCCGCGCAGTTCCGCGAGCAGGCGTGACTGGTGCTCCGGATGCTTGTGGAAGATGTCGATGCTGCTGCCGATCAGGGTGGCCACGTCGAAACGCGGCACATCGCGGCGGATCTGTTCCTCCACCTGCGACAGCATCGCCAGCAGCGGCCGGTTGGCGTAGACGATGTTGCGATCGGCGTCGGCGATCATCACGTGGGTGGTCACCCCGTCCAGCGCGGTGCGGATGCGCAGGTTCTCCTGCCCGGCCGTGCGCTCGTGATGCAGGCGCTGTTGCAGCTGGCCGCTCATCGACACCAGCGCGGTCGCCAGCGACGCCGGCGGGAAGTCCATCCGGGCGATTTCCTCCGGCACGGGTTTGTCCGCCGCCACCTCGCGAGCGAGCGTCGTCAGCCGGCGCGGCCCGTAGCCCAGCCACAGCAACTGGCGCCGCAACTGCACGGCCATGATCACCAGCAGCACGGTTTCCACCACCACGTAGGCCGCGTGCAGCAGCACGATGCCAAAGCCGCTGCCCGCCGGGAACACCGGCACCGGCCAGCCGGCCTGCTGCATGAAGAAGAACGCCACGTGATGCACGGCGATGGCCGCTGCCGCGACCACGATCGGCACCCAGTCGCGGTAGTACAGCAGCAGCGCGATCATCAGGATCACGCCGAAATGCGCCTCGACCATGCCGCCGGACTGGTGGATCAGCACCGCGGACAGCACCATCAGCACCAGCGCCAGGGTAACCCGGCTCAGCCGCGTGCCCGGAAACAGGCGGGCCTGCAACGCGGCGACCGCGACGCTCGGCAGCGCGACCGCGAAAACCGGCATCCACTGGCCATTGCGCAGCGCCAGCAGCAGCGTGGCGACACCCAAGGTGGCCACCAACCACAGGAAGATGCGGTCGGCATCGGCCGCCAGTTCCTCCAGGTAGGCGTAGCGTTCGCGACCAACGAGGCCGCCATCGTTTCGAAGTGAATGCGGTTGGGCGGACATGCGATTCTCCTTATCTGCACGGGCAACGGGATCCGCTGACGAGCGCGCGCGGCGCGTCTTCGCGGTGGAAAGACAGGTAGCGGGTCGCCAACGGCGCGGTCGCGGTGCCGGCGCACAGTCCATCCGGACGCATCGGGCCGGCGTAGCGCAGCCGGCCCTCGGCATCCAGGGCGATCAGGGAATGGGGCAGATCCGTGCTGGCGACGCCGGCCAGTTCAACCCAGCGGATGCCCCGCGCGCGCAGCGCGTCCCGCACCTGGCGGGTGTCTTCGCGGTCGTCGCAGGTGCACGCCACGGGCAAGTGGAAGACCACCGCGGCACCGTGATGGCGTTCGAGGTCCACCTGTCCGCGCAGCGCGGTGAGCAGGGCATCGGCTTCGGAGACCGGCGAGGCACGCACGGCGCCAGTTTCGAGCCGGGCCAGCGCGGGCACCATCGCGCCCAGCCAGAGCACGAGCAGGCCCGGCCCTATCCAGGCGGGTGCGATCCTTCGCGGTGGTGCGGCAGTGGATTCCATTGCGGGCCCTCTCCCCAGGGCGTCAATGGTTCGTCCGGCATTGGTCCCAGACCCCACCTATCGGCTTCGCGACCGGAATCTTTATTACCTCCGCGCCGCCGCCACGACGAAACTCAACTGAACAGGCGCATCACCAGCCAGTTGATCGCGCCGCCGCCCAGCAGCAGGAACGCGAACAGGCTCAGCGCCAGCAGCAGCGGCTTGACCCCGGCCTGGCGGATGGCGCCGGCATGGGTGCGCAGGCCCAGCGCGGCCATCGCGGTCGCCAGCAGCACGGTATCCAGCTGCACGATCACCGCCACCCACGCGGTCGGCAGCAGGTGCAGCGAGTTGAACAGGCTGACCACGATGAACATCACCGCGAACCAGGGAATCATCAGCTTCGGCCGTGCGCCGTTGGCATCGGCGCCGGCTTCCGCGCCCAGGCGCGCGGACAGGATCAGCAGGAACGGCGCCAGCAGCATCACCCGGATCATCTTCTCGATCACCGCCACCGACGCGGCGGATTCACTGATCGCCTTGCCGGCGACCACGACCTGCGCGACTTCATGGATGGTCGATCCGGCGTAGACGCCATAGGCGTGCGCATCGATGCCCAGGTGCGGATACAGCGCCGGATACAGGAACATCCCCACGGTGCCGAACACCACCACCGTCGCCACCGCGACCGCCACCTTGTGCGGCTGCGCCTTGACCACCGGCTCGGCCGCCATCACCGCGGCGGCGCCGCAGATCGCGCTGCCCGCGCCGATCAGCATCGAGGTCTCGCGATCCAGCTTGAACAGGCGCGTGCCCAGCCACACCGCCAGCAGGAACACCGAGGCCACCACGATCACGTCGATCACCAGCCCGGCCATGCCGACCTGGGCGATGTCCTGCACGGTCACCCGGAAGCCATACAGCACGATGCCCAGCCGCAGCAGGGTGCTCTTGGCGAAATCCACGCCCGGCGCGGTGCGCGCGGCGATGCGCGGGAACACCGTGTTGCCGGCGACGATGCCCAGCAGGATCGCGGCGGTCAACGCGCTGATGCCCCAGCCCTGCACGGTCGGCAGGCTCGCCAGCCACAGGCCAACGGCCGCGAGCAGTGCCGCCAGGCCAAGGCCCAGCCACCAGCCGGACTGGCGATGCGGAGGGAGCGACACGGAAGACACGGACTGGCTGGACATCGGAAAACCCGGGAAAAACGGAGGCGCGGGCGGGACATTCCCGCCGACGGACGGCACCTTAGTCCCGGCCATTGGATGAGTCCAATGCATATAATTCCCTCATGCATGAATATTCCTCATTCAATTAATCTCCACCTCCTGCGGGTATTCGCCACGGTCGTCGAGCAGCAGGGCTTCTCGCGCGCGGCCGAGACGATGTTCATCACCCAGTCGGCGGTGTCCAAGGCGGTGCGCGAGCTGGAACACCAGCTCGAACTGCCGCTGATCGATCGCGGCCCCGGCGGCGCCCGCGGCATGCGCGGCATCCGCCTCACCGAAGGCGGCCAGGTGCTGTACGAGCACGCGCGCGGCATCTTCGCGATGGAGCGCATCGCGCTGGAGGACGTCCGCGAGCGGGTCGGCCTGCGCAAGGGCGAGCTGCGCATCGGCGCCAGCACCACGGTCGCCGGGTACTGGCTGCCGGTGCACGTCGCCGGCTACGCCCGTCGGCATCCGGACATCCGCACCCAGGTAATGGTCGCCAACACCGCCCAGATCGCCCAGGCGATCATCGACTGCACGGTGGATGCCGCGTTCGTCGAGGGACCGGTCGACGACCCGCGCATCGAGCGGCGGGTCTGGCGCGAGGAAGCGCTGGTGGTCATCGCGCCCGACGATCTGGCCGGCAGCGGCAGCCGGCTCGCGACCGCCACCAGCCTGAGCGAACAGACCTGGCTGCTGCGCGAGGAAGGCTCAGGCACCCGGCGTGTGGCCGAACGGCTGCTGCACGCGCACGGCATCACCCCGAAGCACCAGGTGGAGATCGGCAGCAACGAGGCCATCGCCCGCGCGGTGGCGGCCGGTGCCGGCGTCGCCATCCTGCCCTCGGTGGTGGTGGAGGATCTGATCGCGATGCGCCGCGTCCGCACGTTGTCGCTGGACGGCCAGGCCGCGCTGAGCCGCCGGCTGTACCGGCTGGAACTGCTCAACCGGCGTCGCTCGCCGGCGCTGGAAGCGTTCCTGGAGCGGTTGCCGGGCGCGTAGGGCAGACACGGCATCGTCCGGCCGCGGTTCGCTGCAATCCATTCTCCCACGCAGGAATGTCGCCGAAACCTGGCTTTCGGAAATGTCTTATTGGCTTCTTGTGCGTTGTTCGCGAAAAGAGGACGACTGAATCCTCCAGCCAAATCGAGTCAAGAAGAAGTCCCCAATGCGTGAACTACAGGCAAGCGAGATTGCAGCGGTAAGCGGAGGCGAACTGAATTGCTCGGTGGGCTTTCCTTCCGGTGTGTCATGCGAAGGAACGCTCAGCGATTGGCGCAGCGCGGCGCGAGGGGCATGGAACCTCCTCGCGGCCAGCCCCTTCGCCTTCCCGGGCGTCCTTATGCGCCTCCACTTCTATCGGTTGTCCCAGAAATAAAAACGGGTTCCCGGGGTGCGAAAGCACCCCGGACTTTCTCCCCCGATGAACAAGAAATCGCTTGCGCTGGGTGAAATCGGCGTCGCCATGCTGGCCACGCTGCTGGCCGGCGGCCTGTCCGAGCTGGGAGCACGGTTCGAAATCCGTGGTGCGGACGCGATTCAACAGATTGCCCTGTTTCTGGTACTGATGAAGTGCTATCCCGAGCGCTTGGCGAACCAATCGGGAATCACACCGCTGCTCTTCAGCATTTTCACCGGGAGCCTGTTGGGCGCCGTCTGGATCCTCGCCGTCGGTTTGCCCAACCTTGGCAACACGAAATTCCCGGCCGCGACGGATTTTTCGGCTGTGGACATTGCCCTGGGCGTCCTGACCGCCGGGGTCGCTGCTCCCCTGTTCGAGGAGAAGGTGGTCCGTCAGTTGATGCTCGACGGACTGTCGCGTCTCGTGGGCCGGTTCGCATCATCACTCGTGACCTCCGCCGCATTCGGGCTCTTCCATGCGAATTCCATGCTGTGGGCTTGTTTCGCCTCGCTTCTGCTTTGCTTCTGCGCGCTCCGGCTGAACATGACAAGCGTTCAACGAGCCATCGCCCATGGAATTTGCAACATTCTGATTCTTCTGTGGTATTTGACCGGCGGCTTGGGACTGTCCGGCTGATTGGCGCTGGAAGCGTTCCTGGAGCGGTTGCCGGGCGAGTGAAGCCGCTGTGCTTAAGCCCGCTCTTCATCGCGTCTGCACGGCGGCATGCTGCAATCCATCGGCAGTTTCCACTGGCATACGCGATGAAGATTCCCCGCAAGCGCGCCTATCCGCTGGACGACATCCGCCGTTTCCTCGAACCCGGTCCGGTGGTGCTGGTGAGCTCGGCCCACGGCGGCCAGCGCAACATCATGACGATGGGCTGGCACATGATGATGGGCTTCGAGCCGGCGCTGTTCGCCTGTTATCTCTGGCGCGGCAACCATACCTACGGATTGGTCCGGCGCAGCCGCGAATGCGTGATCAACCTGCCCGGCTCGCATCTGCTGGACGCGGTGGTCGGCATCGGCAACTGCAGCGGCGCGCAGGTGGACAAGTTCGAACGCTTCGGGCTTACCGCCGCCCGCGCGAGCCAGGTTGGCGCCCCGCTGATCCGCGAGTGCCATGCGAACTTCGAGTGCCGGCTGTACGAGCAGCGCCAGACCGACGCCTATCACCTGTTCATCTGGGAAGTGGTTGCGGCGCATGTCGCCATTTCCCCGCGCCTGCCCGAGACCGTGCACTACCGCGGCAACGGCGAGTTCATGATCTCCGGGCGCACGATCAGCCGCCGACGGGCCTTCCGCCCGGAAAACTTGTGAACCCCGCTCACGGAGGCGAGCTGGAGTGGTGCGGGAGATCGCCGCGTCGTGGTTCCGCCGCAGAAGGCGGCCCCCATCCCAGCCTTCCCCCGCAAGCGGGGGAAGGGGCGGTTTCCGGGTTCGGGAGAGTCTTCAACTTGCGGTGGCGGTGCGTAGCTCGCGGATGCATTCCAACGTTGCGAACGCACGGACACTGCCCCCTCCCCCGCCCGCGGGGGAGGGCCGGGGTGCGAAACGTCACTGCTGCTTCGCCGCTGAAAGCGCCCCCCATCCCAGCCTTCTCCCGCAAGCGGGGGAAGGGGCGGTTTCCGGGTTCGGGAGAGTCTTCAACTTGCGGTGGCGGTGCGTGGCTCGCGGATGCATTCCAACGTTGCGAATTGCTGAACAACGCACGGACACTGCCCCCTCCCCCGCCCGCGGGGGAGGGCTGGGGTGCGAAACGTCACTGCTGCTTCGCCGCTGAAAGCGCCCCCCATCCCAGCCTTCCCCCGCAAGCGGGGGAAGGGGCGTTTCCGGGTTCGGGAGAATCTTCAACTTGCGGTGGCGGTGTGTAGCTCGCGGATACATTCCAACGTTGCGAATTTCTGAACAACGCACGGACACTGCCCCCTCCCCCGCCCGCGGGGGAGGGCTGGGGTGGGGGCGAAACGACCGGACTGCCAGACGACGCACGAATACCCCCTTCACGCCCGAATTTGATCGCAAGGCGCGGAGTGTGGGCTAGGCTGGCGGGAACCAAGATGGCGTCGTCCCCCACGACGAGCCTTTCCGCCATGAACGCATCCTCCCCTTCCCGCCCGCGTACCGCCGCCACCGCCATCCAGGACGACCCGCGCTGGGCCGCGCTGCGGGCACGGGATCCGGCCGCCGATGGCCGCTTCGTGTACGCGGTGAAGACCACCGGCGTCTGGTGCCATCCCAGCAGCCCGTCGCGCCTGCCGCGGCCGGAGAACGTGGTGTTCTTCGATACTCCCGAAGCGGCCGAGGCCGCCGGCTACCGCGCCAACCGTCGCGCCGCCGCCGATCGCGCGGCGCTGGCCCGCCAGCACGCGGAACGGGTGGCGCATGCCTGCCGGCAATTGGAGAACACCGACGAGCCGCCCTCGCTGGCGCAATTGGCCGAAACCGCGGGGATGAGCCCCTACCACTTCCATCGCGTGTTCAAGGCCATCACTGGCGTGACCCCGAAAGCCTACGCGCAGGCGCAGCGCGCGCGCCGCATGCGCGAGGGACTGGAAGGCGACGCCACCATCACCGACGCGATCTTCGACGCCGGCTTCGGTTCCAACAGCCGCTTCTACGAAACCTCCAACCAGCGCCTGGGCATGCGCCCGAAGGACTGGCGCGCCGGCGGCGCCAATACCGACATCCGCTTCGCCATCGGCCAGTGCTCGCTGGGCGCGATCCTGGTCGCGCGCAGCGAGCGCGGGGTCTGCGCGATCCTGCTGGGCGAGGATCCGGAAGCGCTGGTGCGGGACCTGCAGGATCAGTTCCCGCGCGCGCACCTGATCGGCGGCGACGCGGGCTTCGAGGATTGGGTCGCGCGGGTGGTCGGCTTCGTCGAGGCGCCCGGCATCGGCCTGGACCTGCCGCTGGACGTGCGCGGCACCGCCTTCCAGGAACGGGTGTGGCAGGCGCTGCGGCAGATTCCGCCCGGCAGTACCGCCAGCTACGCCGAGATCGCCCAGCGCATCGGCATGCCGCGGGCGGTGCGCGCGGTGGCGCAGGCCTGCGGCGCCAACCACCTGGCGGTGGCCATTCCCTGCCACCGCGTGGTCCGCAGCGACGGTGCGCTGTCGGGCTACCGCTGGGGCGTGGATCGCAAGCGCGAACTGCTGCGGCGCGAAGGCGCGGCGTGACCGGATACCGGTGCGTTGCCGGCGCGGCGTGCTACGTTCCCCGCCTCTCCATGACGACGTTGGGACGGGCATGCGCAAGACGTGGAAGCGCGCCGCAGGGGCGATGTGTCTCTGGCTGATGGCGGCGCCGCTGCTGGCGGACAATCCGGGCGAACGCGCCTACGCCGACGTCGACCCGTTCATCGGCACCGGCGGCGAGGGCCATACCTATCCCGGTGCCACCGTTCCGTTCGGGATGGTCCAGCTCAGTCCCGATACCCGCATCCAGCCACGCAAGGACGCCTACGGCTGGGCCGCCGGTTATCGCCACGACGATCGCACCATCGTCGGCTTCTCGCACACCCACTTCTCCGGCACCGGCCATTCGGACCTCGGCGACGTCCTGCTGATGCCGATCAGCGGCGAGGTGAAGCTGGAGCGCGGCAATCCCGACCAGCCCGGCAGCGGCTACACCTCGCGCTTCCGCCACGACGACGAAACCGCGCAGCCCGGCTACTACGCGGTCACCCTCGACGACTACGGCGTGCGCGCCGAGCTCACCGCCACCGCGCGGGTCGGCGTGCACCGCTACAGCTTTCCGCGCGGCAAGCCCGCGCACGTGCTGATCGACCTGCGCACCAGCCTGTACGACTATCCGGGCAAGGTGCTGTGGTCGCGATTGCGCCTGCGCCCGGACGGCACCGTCACCGGCTTCCGCGAGACCCGCGGCTGGGCGCCGGGGCGGCAACTGTATTTCGCGCTGCGCTTCTCGCGGCCCATCCAGGGCAGGCAACTGCACGACACCGAGCAGGACGTCGCCTACAAGGGCTTCCCGCCGCCAGGCGAGAAGGATCCGCGCCAGCGCGCGCAAATCGAGGGCCGGCAGATCGTGGCGGCGTTCGATTTCGCCGATGCGCGGGAACCGTTGCTGGTCAAGGTCGCGATCTCCCCGGTCAGCGAGGACAACGCCATCGCCAATCTCGACGCCGAAGTGCCGGGCTGGGACTTCGACGGCGTGCGCGCCGACGCGCGCCGGCAGTGGACGCAGGCGCTGGGCGCGATCGACGTGGACGCGCCGGAACCGCAGCGGCGCAGCTTCTACACCGCGCTGTACCACACGCTGCTGGGGCCGACCCTGTTCATGGACAGCGACGGAAGCTACCGCGGACCGGACAATGCGGTGCACCAGGCCAAGGGCTTCACCCACTACTCGACCTTCTCGCTGTGGGATACCTACCGCGCGCTGCATCCGTTGCTGACCCTGGTGCAGCCGGAGCAGCGCACCAACGACTTCGTGCAGTCGCTGTTGGCCGCGCGCCGGCACAGCCCCTATGGCGTGCTGCCGGTATGGGCGTTCCACGGCCAGGAGACGTGGTGCATGATCGGCTACCACGCCGTGCCGGTGATCGCCGACGCCTACATGAAGGGCATACGCGGCTACGACGCCAACGAGGCGCTGGAGGCGATGGTCGCCAGCGCCAACTACGGACCCTACGACGGCATCGCACAGTACCGCGAACTCGGCTACGTGCCGATCGACGAGGAAGGCGAGGCCGCCTCCAAGACCCTTGAATACGCGTTCGACGACTGGACCATCGCGCAGGTGGCCGAGGCGATGGGACGCCAGGACGTCGCGGCCGACTTCAGCCGCCGTGCGGCCAACTGGAAGCATGCCTTCGATCCCGCCACCGGCTTCATGCGCGCGCGCAAGCGCGACGGCGCGTTCCGCGAGCCCTTCGATCCATCCGCCAGCGGCTACGGCACCGACTACACCGAGGGCAATGCCTGGCAGTACTCCTGGTACGTGCCGCAGGACGTGGCCGGACTGGCGCGGGCGCACGGCGGCGAGGACAAGCTGCTGGCGCGGCTGGACCAGGTGTTCGAGGCCAAGGTGGATCCGAAGATCTTCGCCCACATGGAAGACATCACCGGGTTGATCGGCTGGTACGCGCACGGCAACGAACCCAGCCATCACGTCGCCTACCTGTACGCGCACGCCGGCCAGCCCTGGCGCACCCAGGCGCGGCTGGGCGCGATCATGGCCAGCCAGTACGCACCGCGTCCGGACGGCCTGGCCGGCAACGACGATCTGGGCCAGATGTCGGCGTGGTACGTGTTCACCGCGCTGGGTTTCTATCCGGTCGCGCCGGCCAGCAACCAGTACGTCATCGGGCGGCCGTTCCTGCCACGCGCCAGCCTCAACCTGCCCAACGGCAAGCGCTTCACCGTGATCGCCGAGGGCCTGGACGAAGCGCATCCCTACATCGGCGGCGCGATCCTCAACGGCAAGCCGCTGGACCGCGCCTATCTGGAGCACGCCGAAATCCTGGCCGGCGGCGAGTTGCGCTTCACGATGCAGGCCGAGCCGAACCGCGCATGGGGACGCGACGCGCGTCCCTATTCGATGAGCCGCTGAAGGAAGCATCTGGAACGCGCAGGGGATGCGAAGGGGACGCGATATGCGTCCCCTTCCCTGCCGGCGCGGAAATCCGCGCCCATGTCCACGGAATCAGAACCCGCGTGAAAAACCGACCATCACGGTGGCGCCGCCATCCGTGTCGCGTTCGACCAGCGGACTGTCGCGAAGCGCCGATGGCAACCGGCGGTATTCGGCGCTGGCGATGAACAGCCATTTTTCCGCGAACGGACGCATCAGAATCAGGCTGGCGGTGGGCACGGTGACGCTGCCGGGACGGTAGCGCACCACGCCGCGGGCGATTTCCTCGTCGAGGGTGCCGTAGTAGTAGTCGGCCAGATCCGAGGACAGCCAGCGCACGCCCACGCCGGGCGTGAGCTGCCAGCCGCCGGCCCTGAATGGGTAGCGGTAGGTGATCGAGGCCTGCTGGCCTTCGCTGGTGCTGGTCACGTCGGCGCGCGCATCCAGTTCCAGTTCGCCGGCCGCACCGCGCCAACGCGCGCTCATGCCCACGTCCGCGGCATCGTCGCGGTCCTCCAGCAGGCGACGGTCGATACCGCGCTCGGCCAGTTCCGTAACGCCGAAGTCATCGGCGTCCACGCCGTCCAGGCGCCCGGCGACATAGCCGTCCAGCACGAAACCTCCGCGCGAGAACAGATGCAAGCCGGCCTGCGCGCCACGCCAGAAGAAGCGCTCGCCTTCGTACGACACATTGGGGAACACCAGCGTCCGGTCGTCCTCGCCGGCGTAGATGCCTTCGCGGCTGGCGACCGCCAGGCCGATGCGCCAATGTGACGCCGAGGCTTGTCCGGCTTCGCGATTGGATTCGGACACGACCTGCGCGGACACGGGCGCGGCGGCGCAGACAAGCAGACCCAGGCAGACCAGGGGGCGGACGGACGACATGAAGACTCCTGCGGGGAAGGCGTGGGGGCACGCGGGAGGCGCACGATAGGCACACCCGTTTTAATCGGGCTTTAAGACGAATGCTGCTCATCCGTCCGGCCTTTCACGAAACGGTCATGCCAGCCGGATCGACAATCGGTGCAAACCCGACGGAGTCCCCTCATGGAATACCTCCGCAGTCCGTACGGCCCCGCCAGCCTGGAGCGCGCGAGCCAGCAGGTCGCCGCCTGCCTCGCCTTCGATGAGCCGCCCGACATTCCCGAGGATTTCGAAGCCTTCAGCCGCGAGGACTTCCAGCGGCGGATACGCCTGCATCCGGATCTGGACTGGCACGACGCATGTCGCGCGTACGCGCTTGGACTGGCCACGCATGCCAGTCACGCCGGACGCACCGACCCGGCGACCGACGATGATCTGGAAGCGCAATGGGACCGCCTGCCCAGCCCGCCCGCCGCGGCGTGGCCGGTGGCGCGCATGTTGATCCACGAAACCTGGCGCTGGCTGTCCCGATAGGAGGCGCGGAGGAGACGTTCCTTCTCTTCCGGCCTTCCCTTTTTTCTTGCCGTCCCTTGCCGACGCGTTCAGGCCGGCGGCGGTGGCTGGCGCGTCTCCGGCCGGGAACGCGGGCGCGCGGTGGCGGGAACACGGCAGGCCTGGAGCCGTCCTCCCATGCGTTCCCACACCGCGGCCACGATCGTCATCACGGTCTCGCGATCCAGGCGGTCGCAGGGTGGCAACTGGCGTTCGTAGGCGCCTTCGATGCGATCGGCCAATGCGTCGAGCGGTTCGCGATGCCACTGCAGATAAAGATCGTAGGCGAAACGGAACGTCGGCTCGAAACGCCTGAACGCCCGATCGCGGTGGCCGGCCATCGGGCCGCAATGCTGCCACCGCTGCAGCTCGGCCTCGACGTCGATGACTTCGCACTTGCTTTCCGGGGTGAGTCCCTGCAACAGCATCCTTCTGCCTCCTTTCTCCGGCGGACACCCCCAATATCCGCGTCCAACATGACAGCATCAGCAGAAACAACGCATTCGACGCCGAAAAAACGGACGCCGGCGAGACCGTTCGTCGGAAATGCACGCGCCTTGCGTGACGCTGTTCGCGGATGAGCCCGGTACCCGTATCGTGGCGTCGGACTCCACATGTTCATCGACGGCTTTCCATCACCAACAGCCGACATCGACAGGAGCCTCCCGTGCTGAAGAACGTGGCGTTCACCATGTATCCCGTCCGCGACGTGCCGCGTGCCCGCGACGTCTACTAGAACGCACTGGGCCTGCGTGCCGGTTCGGTCGGCAATCAGGGCGACAAGTACTGGGTGGAATACGATCTGCCGGGCGGCGGTTGCCTGGCGCTGACCCATTTCATCGAGGACCGGCCCAGCGCGACCGCGGGCGGCACGATCGCGTTCGAAGTGGAGGATCTGGAGGACCTGATGCGGCAGCTGAAGGATCGCGGCGTGCCGTTCCGCAGCGACATCATCCACAGTCCGTTCTGCCGGATGGCGGTGTGTAGGACAGCGAAGGCAATTCGGTCCTGCTGCACCAGCTCAAGCCCAGGGCCTGAACCGGCGCGGGATTCAGTACTTGAGGTTCAGCTCGGTGACGTGCACGCGGTTGGCCTCGTACAGTTCCTGGAACTCCTCCTCGGTCAGATCGTCGGAGGCGTAGATCGAGACCGGATCCCATTCATGGTCGGTCGGCAGCGGCGTGCGCGGTCCGGCCTTGCGCGACAGCACCAGACCACGACGCTCGACCAGCTCGGGCAGATCGTCCCAGCGCTCGCGCTCGAAGTCGTTGGTACCGTAGAGCAGGATCACATCGTTCATCGCTTCGCCATCCATCGACCGGTTGGAATCCCCAAGTCTAGGAAGCCGGGCAATCATTGCAACAACCCGCGCGCAAAGCAGCGTGCCAGCGATGGCACGTTTTCGATGTCACGCCGGTCGCCGCCGCGCCGTCATCGCCTGCACGGCGCTGCCCGCCAGCATCGCGGCGATGAAGATCAATGCGCTGTCCGTGCCCGCGGCCGCGCCGACGAGCGCCGGACCGGGACAGTAGCCGGCCAGTCCCCAGCCGATGCCGAACAGCAACGCGCCGATCACCAGCGGACGGTCGATCGCGCGCGACAGCGGCAGGCGGAAACGATCCGCCAGCAACGGACGCCGGCGACGCAGCACCAGCCGGAACGCCACCCCCGTGGTGGCAACCGCACCCGCCAGCACGAACGCCAGGCGCGGATCGAAGTCGCCGGCCACATCCAGGAAGCCGAGCACGACGTTCGGGTCGGTCATGCGCGAAAGCGCCAGTCCGGCGCCGAACAACGCACCCGCCAGCAGCGCGGCGAACCAGCGTTTCATCCCGCGCCTCCCGCCAGATGCCGGGTCACGAACACGGTGAACACGGCGGCGGCCATGAACACCAGCACCGCCACCAGCGAGCGCAACGACAGCCGCGCCAGCCCGCACACGCCGTGCCCGCTGGTGCAACCATTGCCAAGCCGGGTGCCGAAGCCCACCAGCAGGCCGGCCAGCACCAGTACCGGCGTCGTGGCCGGCGACACGGAGACCTGTCCGGTCAGTTTCATCACCAGCACCCCGGCGCCCGCCAGCCCGAGCAGGAAGGCGATCCGCCAGCCCCGCTCGCCCGCGCCCTGCCCTGCCAAGCCATTGACGATGCCGCTGATGCCGGCGATGCGTCCATTGAAGAACAGCAACGCCGCGGCGGCGAGACCGATCAATACGCCGCCCAGCAATGCCTCGGACATGCCGCTCACGAAGGGCGGCCCAGCTGATTGAGCGGCAGGCGCAGATAAGCGATGCCATTGGCATCGGTCTCCGGCAGGCGGCCGCCGCGGATGTTCACCTGCAAGGCCGGCAGGATCAGGCGCGGTACCGGCAGGCTGGCGTCGCGTGTTTCGCGCAGGGCGACGAACTCGTCTTCGCCGCGCCGGTTGCCGACGTGGATGTTGCCTTCTCGCTGCGCCGCCACGCTGCTTTCCGCGCGCGGTTCGCGCCCGGCGGGATAGTCGTGGCACAGGAACACGCGCGTTTCCGGCGGCAGCGCGAGCAGTTTCTGGATCGAGGCGTACAGCTTGCGGGCATCCCCGCCCGGGAAGTCGACCCGCGCGGTGCCGGTTTCCGGCGCGAACATCGTGTCGCCGATGAAGGCGGCATCGCCGATGAGGTAGCTGAGGCTGTCATCGGTATGTCCGGGCGTGGCGAGGACACGCACGTCCAGTCCGCCCGCATCCAGGCGGTCGCCGTCCTGGAGCAGGCGATCGAACTGACCGCCATCGGCGACGAAGTCGTCGCCCAGCCCGAACAGCGCCTTGAAGCGGGCCTGTACCTGCACGATGCCGCGGCCGATCGCCAGCGGCGCGCCCAGCGCATCGCGCAGGTAGCCGCCCGCGCTGAGGTGGTCGGCGTGCGCATGGGTCTCCAGGATCCATTCGACCTTCAGGCGATGCTGGTGGATGTACCCGAGCACCGCGTCGGCGGAGGTGGTGGAGGTGCGCGCGCTCGCCGCGTCGTAGTCCAGCACCGGATCGATGACGACGGCCGCGCCGCCATCGGCGCCCGCGGACACGACGTAGCTGAAGGTGTTGGTGTCGGCGTGGAAGAAGCTCTCAACGCGTGGATGGATGGCGGTGGCGGCCATGTCCCGCTCCTTGCAATTTTATTCAAGTATTTGCTAAATTAGCATTGCCTTAAATATGGTGCAAGCCGATGCCTTCCTCCCATGACATGCAACGGATGGCCCGGCACGCGGAGGACGCGGCCGGCCTGCTGAAGGCGTTGGCGCACCCCGCCCGCCTGCTGGTGATGTGCCGGCTGCTGGAAGGCGAGGCAAGCGTGTCGGATCTGCAGGGCCTGACCGGGCTGTCGATGTCGGCGCTGTCCCAACACCTGGCGGTGCTGCGCGAAGCGGGACTGGTCGGTAACCGGAGGGTGGCCCAATCGATCCTCTACTCGCCTTTGCCGGGGCCCGCGTTCGGCGTCATGCAGGCGCTGTACGACGCCTATTGCGCTCCGGCCGCCCGCGCCTCGCGCGCGCGCCGCGCCCGCTGATCACAGCCAGCGCCGGACCCGCCGGCGATAGGCCGGGTAGGCGTCGGGAAACCGCTCGGCGAGCATCCGTTCCTCCGGAAGAATCTGGAACCGGGTAATCCAGGCGAGATAGAGCCCCACGCCGGCCAGCGCGAACGGCTGGGCGAGCACGCTGGCCCAGGCCAGCAGCAACAACGCGTGGCCCAGGTACATCGGATTGCGGCTGAAGCGATACGGTCCGGCGACCACCAGGCGGCTTGTCGCCTGTGGACGCATCGGGTTGACCGTGGTGCCGGCGCGGCCGAACCACCACTTCGGCACCAGGTTCAGCGCCAGTCCCGCCGTGCCCAGCGCGGCCGTCAACCATCCCGTGCCAGGCCAACGCGGCGAGGCGGGCGACAAGTTCGCCAGGCACCACATCAACGCGGCGGCAAGCAACAGGACGACGGGAGGCGGGACGCGGGTTTCCAGTACGCGGAGCATGCGGGTTCCGGGGGGCAGGCGGCACCCGGTCGGGGCCGCCCTTCCCTATACCAGCATTTCCAGCAACGCGCAGATCGCCTGCCGCTTGCGTACCGGCATCCGGCGCAGCAGTACCAGGACCCGGGCCTCCACGTCGTCCAGCACCTGGCCGGACGCCGCCGCCGGCACTTCGAACACCGGATGGTTGCCCGCCTCCCCACGGCCGGTCGCCAACCATTCGAACGGTACGTGGGTCGCCACGGCGATCAGGGTCAGATGCTCGAGACTGGGATGGGTGCCCCCCTCGCGCTCCCATTGTGTGACCGCGCTCCGCTTTACGCCCGCGCGCTGCGCGAGCTCCGCCTGCGACAGGTTTGCCAGCACGCGCGCACGTCGAATGCGCAATGCCATCGGAATCATCAGGAACTCCTTTCCCGCATGGGACCAAAAGTCAGTGCTGCTGCCCCACAAGTGACACTGCCCAAAAATTGACCGGTTCCGCTTGCCTCCCCTCTCGCACCAAGGTGCATCGGCGCGAAATGCAGTGACTGGCAAGTGGCGCTTACTGCAATGGCGTTCCTCCCGCGTTGCCAACGCGACGACCACGCATTAGTAACGATGCCGGGGAATGTAACGACAGCGCGCCCATCTATCAACGACCCACGTCGCGTTGTCCGCACACCGGATCGATCGCCGCAGGCGTAATCCGGAATCCAACAAAAAAGAAAACGCTTACAGACGGATTTGGACATCGACTACGGGGGGTAGTTTGATGGATACGAAGGGGTTTGCGCGGCGCTTCGCCCGCCGCATCGCCATGGCCGCCCTGCTGGCCGTCACGGCCATCGCGTTCGTGCCCGCGCCGTTGAAGGCGCAGACCGGATGCACCACCGGCGCCTGCATTTCCGCCGGACCGCGACTGGTGTCGGTGGACAGCACGCAGGGGCCCGTACTCAACCTGCTGCTGCAAACGCTGTTGCCGGGAACCACCGTCAATCTGTCGGTGCTGGACTGGAACGCACTTGCCGGCGCCGACATCAACCTCAATGCGCTGGTCACGCAGCTCGGACTGAACCTGGGCATCAGCGACACCAGCCAGGTACTGAACACCAACATCACCCTGGCCCAGTTGCAGTTGGCGATGGTGCAGGTATTGCAGGCCGACGGACAGACCGCCGCCGCCAACGCGCTCAACCTGCTGCCGCTCAACGTCGCCGGCCTGACCGGACAAATCCAGCTGGGCGATCTGTTGCAGATCAGCCTGCCGCAGGGATCGCTGGCCGATATCGATCTGGACCTGCTGGACCTGATCACCGGTTCGGCGCAGCTCTACAACTACAACAACGTGCTGACCACACCCACGCCGATCACGGTCAACACCGCGGCGCTGGGCCTGACCGGCGTGGCCAACCTGCAGTTGTGGCTGCAGGTGGTGGAACCGCCGGTGATCGTCTGCGGCCCGCAAGGCACCTCGTTCCACAGCAGCGCCATCCGCATCAAGATGAACGTCGATGTACTGCAGGGCTTCGATACCCAGGCGATCATCAACGCGCTCAACGCGGCCGGCCTGGGCCTGACCAACCTCACCCTGACCGCCGACGTACTCAAGCTCCAGCTGTATGCCGACGTGGCGCGTGCCGAAGGCACCATCACCGCCATCGACTACGTCGCCGGCGCAGTGAGTTTCCAGGCGCGGCCGGGGCTGGTGAATTTCTACATCGGCACCATCGCCGACAGCATCTTCTTCAACCGCACCCGGGTGGTGACCAACGCCGATGTCTCGCCGGTGGTCATCAACAACCTCCAGCTCGGGTTCCGGCTCAATCTCCTCGGCGTCGGCCTGATCGACGTGCAGGTGCCGCTGACCGTGACCGGCCGCGCCGCCGCGACCGGTTCGCCGGAGCTGCGCAACTTCACCGTCAACGCGCCGTACCCGCAGACGCGCACCGCCAGCAGCGGCACGGTCAGTGCCGGCACCCTGATCGTGGATCTGCTCAACAACCTGGACATCGAAGTCAGCCGCGGAACCCCGACCGTCACCCTGATACCACCATTCCCGCTGCCGCCGGTGGTGATCGCCCTGCCGCAGGCGCTGGTTCCGATCCTGGACACCATCGTCGACACCGTCGAAGCGACCTTGCAGGGCGCGGTCGTCCCGATCCTGCAGCCGGTGCTGACCACGCTGCTCGGCGGACTGGTCGACAACCTGCTGGCGCTGCTCGGCATCCGGGTCGGCAACGCGGTCTTCACCGTCGAAGGCGTGACGCGATCCTGCGTCGCCACCCTGGCGCTGGCGAAGATCCTCGCGCCGACCACCGATCCGGGCCGCTTCAACCTCAGCATCTCCCAGGCCGGCACCTCCGTGGCGACCGCCGGCGACGTCGGCAACAACGGCGCCACCACGCCCGCCCTGACCACACCCGGCCTGAGCTACGACCTGGCCGAAACCGCCGGCACCGGCACCCTGCTGAGCAGCTACACCACCACCTGGGCGTGCACGGATCAGGACGGCTCGGCGATCAGTTCCGGCAGCGGCACCAGCTTCAGCCTGACCGCACCGGCCGCCGGTACCGATCCGGTCAGCATCACCTGCCGGATCACCAACACCCGCGCGCTGCGCGCCGACGTGTCGGTCAGCAAGACCGACAACCAGGGCAGCTACACGCCCGGCGGCAGCGCCAGCTACGTGATCACCGTGAGCAATGCCGGACCCGATGCGGTCAGCGGCGTGGTGGTCAACGACACCCTGCCCGACGGCGCCCGACTATCCGCGCCCTGGACGTGCACGGCCACCGGCGCGGGCAGCAGCTGTCCGGCCAGTGGCGGCGCACAGGGGGATGCGGCCATCACCCTCAGCGTGAGCCTGGATGCGACGGGCACCGCGACGATCACCGTCCCGGTCACCTTCAGCGCCGACCCCACGGCGTACTGACCGCCGCGCCCCGATGCCATCGGCATCGCATCACCGAATCCACCCGCAAGACCCGCTTGCCCGCGCACCCGGCGCCGCAAGCCACCGCGAGGAACGCCGTATGGACAGCCGAGCGCCAACCCCCTCCAAGACCCGGATTCCGCCGCGTGCCGGATTCAGGCACGCGGCCGCAGGCGCGGTGGCATTGCTGGGCGGGTTGCTGGCCGCCGGCAGCGCGTTCGCGCAGACCTATCCGGCGAACCTCAGCAATACCGCCACCGTGACCCTGCCGCCGACGGTGACCGACCCGCAGGCAGGCAACAACAGCGGCACCGATACCAACACCCTGGCAGCCGAAGCCGCGCTGGGCGTCGACAAGATCCTGCTGACCGCTTCGCCGGTGGTCACCGGCGGCACCGTCACCTATCGCATCACCATCACCAACGCCGGTCCGTCGGCCGCCCTCGGCGCCAGCCTGGCCGACACCGTTCCCGCCGAACTGACCAACGTCAGCTGGACCTGCACCGCCAGCGCCGGATCCACCTGCAGCGCCGGCAGCGGCACCGGCAACGTCGCGCTCATCCTGGATGTCGCGGCCGCGGGCACCGTCACCGTCGACGTCACCGGCACCGCGCCGCTGACCACGCCGTCCACCATCGGTGCGAACACCGCCACCGTCACCCCGCCGGCCGGCACGACCGATCCCGATCCCGCCGACAACACCGACACCACCCCGCCGGTCCCGGTCGCGGCACGCCCGATCGTGGCGGTGGCCGACAGCGCCGGCCCCATAAATGGCATCGTCGGCCAGGCCAACGTGGTCAACGTGCTGGCCAACGACACCCTCGGCGGCGCGGCGGTGATTCCCGCGCAGATCACTTTCACGCCGGTCAGCACCGCGCAGCTGATCGTCAACGCGGACGGCTCGGTGGATGTGCCTGCGGGCACTGCGAACGGCACCTACACCACCACCTACCAGATCTGCGAGACCGCCAATCCCGGCAACTGCGACAGCGCCACCATCACGGTGACGGTCAACGCCACGGCGACCATCAACGCGGTCGACGACGCGCTGCCGGCGCAGGCGGCCGGCAGCATCGCGCTGACCGCGAACGTGCTGGACAACGACACCCTCGCCGGTGCACCGGTGGTTGCGGCGCTGGTCACCCTGACCTCCACGCCCAGCGGCCCGCTGACGATCGCCGGCGACGGCACGGTCACGCTGGATCCCGCCGCGGCGCCGGGCACCTATTCGGCGACCTACCAGATCTGCGAAACCGCGGTGCCCGCCAACTGCGACACCGCGACCGCCACGGTGCGGGTGGTCGCGGCGATCGATGCCGTCGACGATGCGGCCGGTCCGGTCAATGGCACCACCGGCGCCACCTCGCTGATCAACGTACTGGCCAACGACAGCGCCGGCGGCAGCAGCCCGGCCTCGCTGGCCACGGTAAGCCTGGCCGGTGTCAGCACCGCGGCGATCGTCTTCAACGCAGACGGCAGCGTCACGGTTCCCGCCGGCACGGCCGCCGGCACCCACGCCACCACCTACACGATCTGCTACCTGGATCCGCCGACCGTATGCGACAGCGCCAGCGTGCAGATCAGCGTGATCGCGCCGGGCGCGCTGGTCGCCAACGACGACACTTACAGCGGCATCAACGGCACCAGTGGCAATCCCGCTGTCGGCAACGTGCTCGACAACGACACCCTCGATGGAACTCCGGTGGCGCCGGGCGACATCGTGCTCACGCCGACGAATGCGGGGCCGGTCACCATCGCCGCCGATGGCACGATAAGCGTCGCGCCGAACACGCCGGCCGGCACCTACACGCCGAGCTATCAAATCTGCGAAGCCGCACTGCCGGACAACTGCGACACCGCCACGGTCAGCGTGACGGTCTCCACCATCGACGCGGTGACCGATGCACTGGGCCCGGCACCGGCCGGCACCCCGGCGGGCAACGTGCTGGACAACGACTTCGTCGACGGCGCGCCTGCCACGCCCGGCGCCGTCACCCTGACCCAGACCAGCGGCGGCCCGGCCCTGACCATCGCGCCCGACGGCAGCGTCACCATCGCCCCGGGCACGCCGGCCGGCCCGATCAGCGGCGGCTACCAAATCTGCCAGGTCGCCAATCCCTCCATCTGCGACAGCGTCACCATCACCGTCACCGTCGCCGCGGGCACCCTGATAGCCGTCGACGACACGCTCGGTCCGGTCAATGGCGCCTCCGGCGGCGTGGCGGCCGGCAACGTGCGCGACAACGACACCCTCAACGGCGCGCCGGTCACGCCCGCCGAGGTGACGGTGGCGCCGAACAACGTGGCGCCGATCACCATCGGTACCGACGGCACCGTGTCGGTGGCCCCCGGGACCGCGGCCGGCAGCTATTCGGCCAGCTACGACCTGTGCGAAGTGGTCAATCCCGCCAACTGCGACACCGCCACGGTGACGGTCGCGGTGAGCACGCTCGATGCGGTCGACGACGCCCTGGGCCCGGTCAACGGCGGCATCGGCGGCATCGCCGGCAATGTCCTGACCAACGATCGCCTCGACGGCGCGCCCTTCGCCACCACCGCGGTGACGCTCACGCCGACCAACACGCCGCAACTGACGATTGGCGCGGACGGCAACGTGACCGTCACCGCCGGCACCGCCGCCGGAACCTATTCCGCCAGCTACCAGATCTGCCAGGTTTCCAATCCGTTCATCTGCGATACCGCCACCATCGACGTCACGGTGATCGCCGACGCGGCACTGAACGCGGTGGACGACAGTTTCGGGCCGATCGATGGCGTCGCCGGCAGCACCAACGCGGGCAACGTGCTGGGCAATGACAGTTTCAACGGCGGCGCGATCACGCCGGCCAACGTGGTGTTCACGCCCAACGCGAGTTCGCCGCTGGCGATCGACGCCAATGGCGTGGTCTCGGTTGCCGCGGGAACGGCCGCCGGCATCTACAACGCCAGCTACCAGATCTGCGAAACCGGCAATCTTTCCAATTGCGACAGCGCGCAGGTGACGGTCACCGTGCAGGTATTGGCCGCCATCGATGCGGTCGACGACGGCCCCTACGTGGTGAACGGCACCACCGGCAACGCCAGCCTCGCCAGCCTGCTGGGCAACGACACCTTCAACGGCGGCGCCGTCGCTCCCGGCAGCGTGACCGTGACCAGTACCGCGGCCGCACCGCTCGCGGTCGACGCCAGCGGCGCGCTGTCGGTCGCTCCCGGCGCGCCGGCCGGCACGCTCACGGCGACCTACACGATCTGCGAGACCGCCAATCCGGGCAATTGCGACACCGCCGCGATCAGCGTGCAGGTGGTGGTCGTGGACGCGCAGGACGATGGCCTGGCCCTGGCCAACGGCAGCAGCGGCGGCGTGGCCGGCAACGTGCTGGGCAACGACAGCGTCGATGGCGCCACCGCGTCGACCGCCACCGCCACCGTGGGCGCGACGGCCACGCCGCCGCTGAGCCTGGGCGCCAACGGCGACGTGATCGTCGCCGCGAACACCCCGCCCGGCAGCTACACCCTCGCCTACACCCTGTGCTCGCTCGCGGCACCGTCGATCTGCGATACCGCCACGGTGACGGTCACCGTGGCCGCCGGCCCGCTGCCGATCAGCGCAGGCAACGACAGCGGCTCGGCTGCCGGCCGCGGTGGCGGCACCGCGATCGCCAACGTGCTCGCCAACGATCAGCTGGGCGGCGCCACGCCGACCCCGGCCACCGTCACGCTCACCCAGACGGCCGCGCCGTCGCATCCCGGCATCGTGCTGGATACCGCCAGCGGCGCGGTGACGGTGGCGGCGGGCACGCCCGCCGGCAGCTACACGCTCGGATACACGATCTGCCAGATCGCCGCACCGGCCAATTGCGCGGGCGCCACCGCGTCGATCACGGTCAATCCCGCGGCGGTGGACGCTATCGATGATCCGGCCGGCCCGGTCAACGGCCTCACCGGCGGCACCGGCGTGGTCAACCTGCTCGCCAACGACACCCTGGACGGCGCCACCGCGCCGCCGGCGGAGGTGGTGTTCACCGTGCTGTCCGCCAATCCGGCGCTGACCGTGCAGGCCAACGGCCAGGTGGACGTCGCCGCCGGCACGCCGGCCGGCAGCTACACCGTGACCTATCGCCTGTGCGAAGTGCTCAATCCCGCCAACTGCGACCAGGCCACGGTGACCGTGCAGGTACAGGCCGCGGCCATCGACGCGGTCGACGACACCGCGCCTTCCGCGGTGGGATCCGTGGCCGGCGGGCAGGCGATCGCCAACGTCGCGACCAACGATCTGCTCAACGGCGTGGCGGTGGATCCGGCCCAGATCGTGCTGAGCCAGACCAACACCAGCCATGCCAGCGTGCAGCTGCAGGCCGGAAGTGGCGCGGTGACCGTGTTGCCGCGCACGCCGGCGGGCACCTACTCGGTGGTGTACCGCCTGTGCGAACGGCTCAACCCCGCCAACTGCGACAGCGCCACCGCCAGCCTGGTGGTGGCCTTGCCGGCCATCGATGCGCAGGACGACACCGCGCCTCCGATTCCCGGCGGCGTGGCCGCCACCGGCGTGCTCAACGTGCTGGCCAACGATCACTACGATGGTGGCGCGGCCGCGCCGCCGGGCGTGATCCTCGCGCCGCTGGTACAGGGACCGCTGACCCTCAATGCCGACGGCAGCATCGATGTGGCGGCCGGCACGCCCGGCGGCAGCTACACCCTGACCTACACGCTGTGCGATGCCATCAATCCCGCCAGCTGCGACAGCGCCACCGTCACGATAGTCGTCAACGCCACCGTGATCGCGGCGACCGACGACAACGGGCAGACCCCGCAGGGAACGATGCTGGTGATACCGGTGCTGTCCAACGACAGCTACGCCGGTGCCCCCTCCGATGCCACCCGCCTGCTGGTGCAGAACCTCACCACGCCCGCTCACGGCACGGTGGAGGTGAATGCCGATGGCAGCGTGAGCTACACCCCGACCGGCTACTTCAGTGGCGCCGACAGCTTCCAGTACGACGCCTGCGAACGTGCCGTCCCCACCAACTGCGACACCGCCATCGTCAATGTCACCGTGCTGGCGAACGTCATCACCGCGGTCGATGACCAGGCCCGCGCGCGCCAGGCGCCGGTCGCCATCCCGGTGCTGGCCAACGACACGGTCAGCCACGCACCGCTGGATCCGGCTTCGCTGGTCGTCGCGGTGGCACCCGCGCACGGCCAGGCGACCTGCGCGCAGGGCGTCTGCACCTATACGGCCTCGCCGCGCTACGTGGGCCAGGACCGGTTCGAGTACCGCGTGTGCGATGTGTCGGTGCCCACGCCGGTATGCGCGCAGGCCGCGGTCGAGATCGAGGTGGAAGCCGAACCGGTGGTCCTGCGCCTGAGCAAGACCGCCGCGCAGCGTACCGCCCGCATCGGCGATCTGGTCCGCTACACCCTGCGCATCGACAACGTCGGCGAAGCCGACGCCGAACAGGTCAGCCTGCTCGATCGCCTGCCCGAGGGCTTCGTGATGGTGCCCGACTCGCTTCAGGTCATCGATGGCGACGCCGCCGGTTCCCTGTCCAACGCCCGCCCGTTGCGGGTAGGCGCGCTGGACATCGCGGTGGGCCGCAGCGCGACCGTGATCTACGTGCTGCGGGTGGGCGCCGGCGTCGGTCCGGGCGTGCACACCAACCGCGCCATCGTCCGCGACGACGAAGGCGCCGCGCTGAGCAACGAGGCCACCGCCGACGTGGAGGTCACCGGCGATCCCCTGCTGGACGACAGCCTGATCATCGGCAGCGTCTTCCACGACGCCAACGGCAACGGCCGCCAGGACGAAGGCGAACGCGGCCTGCCCGGGGTGCGCCTGGGCACGGTCGAAGGCCTGCTGATCGAGACCGATCGCCATGGCCGCTTCCATCTGGCCGGCATCGACGGCGGTCGCTGGGCGCGCGGGCGCAATTTCCTGATCAAGGTCGACGCCGCGACCCTGCCTCCGGGCAGCCGCTTCACCACCGAGAACCCGCGCGTCCTGCGCATCACCCCCGGCGTGCCGGTGCGCTTCGATTTCGGGGTGCAGGTACCGGGCATGCCGCTGGGCGGCGGTACCGGCGAGGTGGAGATCGATCTGGGCCAGGTGTTCTTCGCCAGTGGCAGCGCGGAAGTTCCGGCCGAGCACGCACCGCTGTTCGAACGCATCGCCGGGCGCCTGCGCGAAGGGCGGGGCGGGCGCGTGGTCATCACCGCGCAGGCCGACGGGCTGGTGTTGGCGTTCCATCGCGCCGCCGCGGTGCGCGCCGCGCTGGATGCACGGCTTGCGCCGGAGCTGCGCGAGGCGACCGCGATCGAACTGCGTACCCAGGTGGATGGGCGCACGGCACTGGTCACCCTGGATCGCGACATCGGCCTGGGCAACCTGCTGTTCGATACCGACAGCGTCGGCATTCGTCCGCAATACCAGCCGTTGCTGCGGGCGATCGCGCAACGCATAGAAAGCGGTCCGGACGTGATCGTGAGCATCGCCGGCCACGCCGACGCGCGCGGCACGCAGGAACACAACCTGCGCCTGAGCCGCGATCGCGCCGAGGCGGTCGCCGGGGCGCTGGCCGCGCTGCTCTCGCCGACGGCGCGCTCGCGCCTGCGGGTGGAGGCAGGGCCACCCACACCGACCGCGGCACGCGGGGAAGGACGCTGAGGGGGACATGACCATGGACATCAG
The DNA here is from genome assembly GCF_014851695.1 of Pseudoxanthomonas sp. PXM04. Taxonomy (NCBI): domain Bacteria; kingdom Pseudomonadati; phylum Pseudomonadota; class Gammaproteobacteria; order Lysobacterales; family Lysobacteraceae; genus Pseudoxanthomonas; species Pseudoxanthomonas sp. PXM04. The sequence goes on along the minus strand of NZ_JACVAG010000008.1, from coordinate 313,181 downwards.
CAAGCACGTTCCGAACCGCGTAGCCCTGGCCCTGTGCGGCCTGCTCGCCAGTGTCGCCAACGCGCAATCGACCGCGCCGTCCTCCGCGCCGGATGCACCGCCGCTGCCGCCGCGCTGCGACGCGCAGGGTTGCGCCAACGCGCAGGGCAGCCTGTTCCGCATCAATGCCTACGGCGAGGACCGGCCGGCCGCGACCGGCGGGGATGGCGATGCCCTGCAGCGGAACCGACGGGTGGAAACCGTGACCGCGCAGAGCTACGCGGGCACCAGCCAGGTGCTGGCCGAGGATCAGGCGCGCATCACCGGCCGCTTCACCGTGGACCTGCCGCAGGGCGGCACCCTCTGGGCGACCGAGGATCCGGCGCTGGGCCTGCCCATCCTCAACGTGCAGGCCGGCTCGCTGGCGCCGTTCGAGGATGGCCGCATCACCCAACCGGTCCGCTTCCACGCCTACAGCAACTACGCCGCGTTCTACGACCGGCTGGAGGTGGTGATCTACCGTGGCGACGACGAGGATCGGGTAACCCCGCTCGCCACCGTCAGCCTGCCGGTCGGCGCGGTGACCGACACGCGCTGGGACGGCGCGCTGCCGGCCGGCCTGCGCCTGCGACCGGGCGACGTCCTGCAATACGTGGCGCGCGCCCGCGCCGCCGACGGCAGCTTCGACGAGACCCATCCGCGCCGCATCCAGCTGGTCACCCCCGGTGACTACGCCCGCGGCGCGCAGGTGCTGCGCGACGAGGTGCAGCGCAGCCACGTCGACACCCTGGACGCGGCCACCGCGGAGTCGGTGCAGATCATCGAGTCGATCTACGGCAAGAGCGACCTGCGCCTGCGCAACATCCCGGTGTACGGATCGCGCGTGCGCATCCTCGGGCGCGATATTCCCGAAGGCATGCAGGTGGTGATCGACGGGCAGTCCTTCCCGGTCGATCAGGAGCGCAAGTTCGTCGCCGAGTTCCTGCAACCGGTCGGTCCGCACCGCTACCAGGTGCAGGTGAAGTCGTCGCAGGGCGTGGTCGCCGACACGCCGCTGGAGGTGGATGTCAGCGGCCGCTATGCCTTCGTCGCCGCGCTGGCGGACCTGACCCTGTCCAGCAACGACGCGAGCGGCGGACTGGACGCGCTGGCCGGCGACATCCGCCGGGACGACGGCTTCCTGCGCGAAGGCCGGCTGGCGTTCTACGCCAAGGGCAAATGGAAGGGACGCTACCTGCTCACCGCCCAGGCCGACACCTGGGAGAACGATCTGGAGCATCTTTTCGACGGCTTCCTGGATGCGCGCCCGACCGACATCTTCCGGCGCCTGGATCCGGATCTGTACTACCCGGTGTACGGCGACGATTCGCGCACCTGGCGCGACGTCGACACCCAGGGCAAGTTGTACCTGCGCCTGGACTGGGACCAGAACCAGGCGCTGTGGGGCAACTACGCCACCGGATTCACCGGTACCGAGTACGCCCAGTACAACCGCGCGCTGTACGGCGCGGCGCTGCACTGGCGCTCGCGCTCGGCGACCGCGCTGGGCGATCCGCGCAGCCTGCTGAAGGTGTTCGGCGCCGAGGCGCGCACCGCGCTCGGCCACACCGAATTCCTCGGCACCGGCGGCAGCCTGTACTACCTGCGCCACACCGACGTGCTGCCCGGGTCCGAACAGGTGGTGATGGAAGTGCGCGATCCCACCACCGGCCGGGTCGAAGCGCGGGTGAGCCTGCAACCGGGCGTTGACTACGAGATGGACGATCTGCAGGGCCGGTTGTTCCTGACCCGCGCGCTCTCGCAGATCACCCGCGAGAACGTGCGAACGCTGACCCGCGACGCCCCGCTGGACGGTTATCGGCAGGTGCTGCTGGTGGACTACGAATACGTGCCATCGGGCTTCGACTCGGACGACGCCACCATCGGCCTGCGCGGCCGCCAGTGGCTGGGCGATCACGTCTCGATCGGCGCCACCTACGTCGACGAGAACCGCAGCGGCGACGACTACTCGCTCAAGGGCGCGGACCTGACCCTGCAGGCCGGGCGCGGCACCTACCTGCGGATGGAAGCGACCCGCAGCGAATCCACGGTCGCGCCGATCTTCTATTCCGACAACGGCGGCCTGAGCTTCATCCAGCGCAATCCGGTTGCCGGCGCACGCTCCGGCGACGCGCGCATGGTCGAGGCACGCGCCAACCTGCAGGAGCTGGGCTGGACCCGGCGAGAATGGTCGTTCGGCGCGTGGTGGCGCGACGTCGATGCCGGCTTCTCGATCGGCCGCCAGGACACCGGCCTGGCGATCGAGGAATACGGCGCCGAATTCACCGGCCAGCTCAACGAGGACTTCACCCTGTACGGCCGCTACAGCCACGCCTCGCATGGCGCGCAGGAACTGGAACAGTCGCAGCTGACCTTCGACTGGCAGATCACCGGGGACGGACGCTTCGGCGGCGAACTGCGCCAACTGCGCGAGCGCGACGCCAACCGCGATGCCGACGCCACCCTGCTGGCGCTCAGCTACCGCCAGCGCTTCGGCGACAAGTGGGAACTCTACGGCGTCGGCCAGTACACGCTGGACGACGATTCCGGCCGCTATGATCGCAACAACCTGCTCACCGTGGGAGGCAAATACCTGTTCGGCGATCGCTCCAGCATCGGGGCGGAAGTCAGCAGCGGCAGCCGCGGCCACGGTGGAAAACTGGACGCCGAATACCGGCTGGGTCCGGACCATACGCTCTACGGCGCCTATAACTACAGCACCGACCGCACCGAACGCGACGGCCTGTTCGACACCGCGCTGCAATCGGGCTGGACCCTCGGCCAGCGCTGGCGGCTGAACAACCAGGTCAACGTCTACAACGAAAGCCAGTACCTGCGCGACAACCGCCGCGACGGCGACGGCATCGTCCACACCTTCGGCCTGGACTTCCGTCCGGCGCCGGGCTGGAACCTCGGCTTCACCGTGATGGACGGCGAACTGGACGCACGCGACGGGCGCGTGGATCGGCGCGCCTACAGCGTCAGCGGCGGCCGCACCGACGCGCGTACCGACTGGTCCAGCAAACTGGAATACCGCCGCGACCGCGGTGCCGAACAGCGTACCCAGTGGGTGACCACCAATCGGCTGTTCCATCGGGTCAACGAGGACTGGCGGCTGGCGCTGCGCGCCAACTACGCCGATACGAAGGACGATCTCAATCCCGCCGCCGGCGCGCGCCTGGCCGAGGCGAATCTCGGTTTCGCCTGGCGCCCGCACGACAACACCCGCTGGGCCGCGTTCGGCAAGTACACCTACCTGTACGACCGCGCCTCGCCCGGCCAGGAAGACGCGGACCTGTACGACCAGCGATCGCACGTGCTGTCGTTCGAAGGCACAGTGCAGTTGGACGATCGCTGGCAACTGGCGGGCAAGCTCGCCGGGCGCTGGGGCGACTACCGGATGGGGCGCGGAACCGGAAGCTGGTTGGACAGCCGCACCGACTTCGCCGCGTTGCAGGTGCGTTACCACCTGATCGGGCGCTGGGACGGGCTGGCCGAATACCGCTGGCTGAAAGTCCGCGACGGCGGCGACCGGCGCGGCTGGCTGATCGGGCTGGATCGCCAGATCCGCGAGAACTTCAAGGTCGGCGTGGGCTACAACTTCACCGACTTCAGCGGCGACCTGACCCAGCTCGACTACCGCCACAAAGGTTGGTTCCTCAACATCACCGGGTACTACTGACGTGCGGTCGGCGGCCTGGTGATCCCCTCTCCAGCCAGCCGCCGCCGCACGGCAGTTCCGTGATGCCCCCATCCCAACCTTCCCCCGCAAGCGGGGGAAGGAGCGGCACCGCTTGCAGGGAAACGAACGGACCACGGATTCAGCCCCCGCGTGCGGGGGAGGGCCGGGGTAGGGGCGAACGTGCCCGTACCGTTTGCGGCGCTGAAAGCGCCCCCATCCCAACCTTCCCCCGCGAGCGGGGGAAGGGGCGGCACCGCTCGCGGGGAAAGGAACGAACCACGGATTCCGCCCCCTCCCCCGCCTGCGGGGGAGGGCCGGGGTGGGGGCGAACGTGCCCGTACACCTTGCGGCGCTGAAAGCGCCCCCCATCCCAACCTTCCCCCGCAAGCGGGGGAATGAGCGACACCGCTTGCGGGGAAACGAACGAACCACGGATCCAGCCCCCTCCCCCGCCTGCGGGGGAGGGCCGGGGTGGGGGCGAACGTGCCCGTACCACTTGCGGCGCTGAAAGCGCCCCCATCCCAACCTTCCCCCGCAAGCGGGGGAAGGGGCGACACCGCTTGCGGGAAAACAAACGAACCACGGATCCAGCTCCCTTCCCCGCTTGCGGGGGAGGGCCGGGGTGGGGGCGAACGTGCCCGTACCGTTTGCGGCGCTGAAAGCGCCCCCATCCCAACCTTCCCCCGCAAGCGGGGGAAGGGGCGACACCGCTTCAGCGCTCGGAGCGGCGGATCACTCCGAACCCGCACCACCCTGCGCCACACGCGAGCGGCGCAGGAAGGCGATGAAATCGGTTGCCGGCAGCGGCCGCGAGAACAGCCAACCCTGCGCATAATCCACGCCACGCGCCTTCAGGTAGTCCAGTTGCGCCTGGGTCTCGACGCCTTCGGCGACGATGCGCAGGTCCAGTTCCTGCGCCATCTCGACGATGTGCGCGGTGACCAGGCTGGTGGCGGTGTCCAGGCCGATGGTATCGACGAACGATTTGTCGATCTTCAACGCGTCCAGCGGCAGATCCTGGAGATGGCGCAGGCTGGAATAACCGGTGCCGAAGTCGTCGATGGCCACCGAATGGCCCGCTTCGCGCGCCTCGCCCAGGGTGAGCCTGGCTGCCTCGATGTCGATGAAGCCGCGTTCGGTGGCTTCCAGCCAGATCTGTTCCGGCCGGATCCGGGTGCGCGGCAACGCCTCGCGGACCACGTCCAGGAAACGCCCGCTGCGGATGTCCTGTGCGCTCAGGTTGATGGCGATGTGCAGCGAACGATCCCGGGCCAGTTCCGCTTCCAGATCACCGATGACCCCGTCCAGCACCTGATCGGTGAGCGGTGCGATCAGGCCGCTCTCCTCGGCCAGCGGTATGAATTCGTCCGGCGGCACCAGCGCGCCCTCGCGACGCCAGCGCACCAGCGCCTCGGCGCCGACGCACGCGCCGGTGCGCAGTTCGATGATGGGCTGGTAATGAACGAGGAACTGGCGCCGGCGAATCCCGCGTTCCAGTTCCGCCAGGGGTGACAGCCGCTGGCGGATCAGCCAGACCGACAGCGCCACCAGCGCGGCCACCAGCACCAGCGCCAAGGGCAGCAGCTTCAGCTGTTCCTCGCGCAGGCGATCGGAAATCCCCGCCAGCGGCCGGACCGCCATCGCACGCCAGCCGTCCTGCGTGGCCGCGCCGTACAGCTGGCCAGCCTGGGTTCCGCGCGAAGCGCCCGCCCCTGCACGCGCCAGCAACCCGGAGGCCGCCGGCGCTGTGGCCGTGATCGGAGCGCCGCCCGGTGCATACACCGCGATCTGCACATCGTCGTCGGCCAGCACGTCCACCAGCCGTTCCGGATTGACCAGCGCGCTGTAGCCGCCGCGATGCAGCACCAGCATGGACGGCGCATCGCGGATGTGCGGCTGCACGTGCGTGCTGACGCCGATGCCGTCGCCGGTGGTGAAGTCGCTCGCCGCGCGCGGGATGTGTCCACGCAGCGCGCCCCAGGAACTGCAAAGCAGGCGACCGTCCCGGAAGTACGCCACGTCCTCGGCGGAACGCGTATCGAGCGTGGCCAGGCGCAGTTCCTCGATGTGCCGCGGCGAACACGGCGCCGCGTTCGAGCGGGAAAGGGTGTCGAACGCCTCATCGATTTCGGTGAAGGCATCGCGGGTGCGCGCGATCGCGCCGGCCGCGTAGCGCTGTAGATGCGCCTGTTCCTGGCGCAGGCCGGATTGCCAGCTCAGATAGCCCATGCCGCCCAGCGCGCCCAGGCTGGCGAACACCGCGAGTGACACGCCCAGCAGCAACACACGTTCCCTGTACATGCGGCCTTCCGGTTGCGGCGAAGGCGACAGGTTAGGCCGCTCCCGTGGGCCTGCCAACCGTCCGGCGGCCCCGGCTATCCGTCACTTCGCCCCGGGCAGCGCGTAGGCCACCCGGAACACGTCCATGCCGCCGGCCTCGTCGCGCTGGCCGGAAAACAGCAGGTGCCCGGGGCGCGACCAGTCCAGCATCGGCGCATAGCTGTCGTAGCGTGGATGGTTCAGGCCATCCGCCAGGCGATGGCCGGCGTCGTAGCCAGTGCCGGCGGCGTCGAGCGCGGCCACGAACAGGTCCACGCGATCGCGACGCAGATCACCCGCGCGCGTGAACACAATCGTCGTCCCGTCATCCAGGAAGGTGGCGTCGAATTCATCGGCATCGGTGTTGATGCCGCCCGGCAGGGATTGGGCGCTTGCAAACCCCGCGCCGCGGCGTTCGGCGACATACAGATCCTGCCGCCCCGCGCCACCCGCGCGATCACTGGAGAACAGCAGCCTTTCGCCATCCGGCGACAGCATCGGCGCGAACTCTTTGCCGGCACTGTTCACCGCCGGCCCCAGCCATTCCACCTCGCCGAAAGCGTCGCCGCGCACTTCCACCCGGTACAGGTCGTCGCCACCGGCGCCGCCCGGTCGATCCGAACAGAAGTACAGCTGGCGTCCGTCCGCCGAGAACGCCGGATCGAAATCGCGGCCCGTGGTGTTGAACGGCACCGGTGTCGGCGGCGACCACCTGCCCGCCTTCCGTCGCGACATCCACAGGTCGTAACCGCCCGCGCCGCCTGGCCGATCCCGGCTGAACCACACCGCGGTATCGCCATCGGGGCTGAGGGTCAGGCGCACCTCGCTGTAGGAGGTGGACACCTCACCCGGCGCGAAGCGCTCGACCGCGCCGGTCATCCGCATTGTTCGATCGCCCGCGGCGTCGGCCGCGACCATCCCGAGAATCAGCGCCATGTATCGCATCATCATCCCGCCCCTCTAGCCGTTCCGGGTGAAGTCGCTGATCCAGTCGGTGTCCCAGCTCGTCCCGCCATCGCGGGAGCTGGCCTGCTCCCAGCGCGCCGAACGCGGCGTGATCCGCGACCAGATCACCCGCGTGAGGATCACTTGTCCATCGACGATCTCCTCGCCGATGAACACGCGCTCGCCGTTGCGGATCCGGCCGCGCAGCGGCGCGCCGATGCGATCCGGCGTGCGTCCGTCCAGCCACCAGCTCGACCATTCCCCGCGCGCCGGATCGAACGCGCGGATACCCATCCCGCGCACGTCACCACCGGGCATCCGCATCAGGTTGTCGCCGACGTTGCCGAAACCACCCAGCACCGGCCAGTTGTGGAACGTGCCATCGAACTCGTCCCAGTCTTCGGTCCGCGACAAGCGCGGGCGGCGCCGATGCCGTACCCGCCATTGGCCGGCCAGGAAATTCCAGTCGTCCGGCGCCTGCGGCAATCGCGGCAACGGCGTGGGTTCGGCATCCGTGCGGGTGAACCAGTTGCGCCAGTTGACCTCCCAGCTGGCGCCATCGTCGCCCGAGAACGCCTGTTCCCACCACGGGCGCGGGCCGTGGATGTCGTGCCAGCGGAAACGCATGAGGATCGGTTGGCCGCGCAGGGTGTCGCGCCCGAGGAACGTGCCGCCGTCGCCGGCGAAGCCGCCGCGCACGGGCGGGTCGATGCGCGTGGGATTGCGCGCGTCCAGCCACCAGATCGCCCACTGGCGCGTGGCTGGATCGAACGCGCGGATGCTCATGCCGTGATAGCTGCCGCCGGGCAAGTCCATCTGGTTGTCGTCGATCGTGCCGAGTCCATCCAGGGTCGACCATACCGCGCCGCGGCCGGCAAACGACTCCCACTCGTCGCTGCCGGCCAGGCGCTCCTTCAGGCGCCGGTGACGAACGTTCCAGTTGCCGATCAGCCAGCGCCAATCCGCGCGCGGATCGGTTGCCGGCGCCGTGCTCCCCGCCATCGCCATCGTCGGGACCGGCCAAGGCAGCGCGGCGGCCGCGCCAGCGGCGAAGGCCATCAGCAGGCGGCGGCGACCGGAATCGGTGTCGGCGGAGGGAGCAATCGGCATGGCGGACCCGGCGGTGGAGTGAGGTTCATCGCCATGCTGCCGCCCCGGCCCGCACATTGACCACGCGAACATCGGTGCCCAGACTAAGCCGCACTTATGGTCGGTGAACACCGCTTCCCTTCGCTTGCTGCCATCCGCGCCTTCGAGGCGGCCGCGCGGTCGGGCAGTTTCGCGCGCGCGGCCGAGGAACTGGATACCACCGCGGCCTCGGTGAGCTACCACGTGCGCCGGCTGGAACAGCAGATCGGCGCGCCGCTGTTCCTGCGCGGCGCCAACCGGGTGCAGCTGACCGAGTCTGGCGAAATCGTCGCGCAGGAGGCCATCCGCGCATTCGCCGCGCTGCGCGCCAGCTTCATCCGCGCCGCTGCAGTCAACGAGTCGCGGCTGTCCCTGACCACCCTGCCGACCCTGGGCGCCAGTTGGCTGACGCCGAAACTCGGTGGCTTCCGCCAGCGCCATCCGGACATCGCGATCGAACTGGATCTGTCGGCCACCGCCGAGGATCTGGCGGGTGGCCGTTTCGACGCGGCGATCCGCAACGGCCACGGGCAGTGGCCCGGCCTGCGCGCGATCGAACTGTTCCCGAGCATCTTCATGCCGCTGTGCGCGCCGGCGCTGAAGGCCGCCGCCGCCGATCTCGCGCGGCCGGGCGGCATCTCACCCGTGCCGCTGCTGGGCCGGCCGGACTGGTGGGCGCTGTGGTTCCGCAGCCTCGGCAACGACACGCATGCGCCGCCCGAACGTTTCGCCACCCAGTTGTCCGCCGAACACCTGGACATCGCCGCCGCCATCGCCGGCCAGGGCATCGCGATCGGCTCGCCGCTGCTGTTCCATGACGAAATCGCCGCCGGCCGGCTGGTGCCCGCGCATCCGCACGTCGCCGGCGACGGCCGCACGTTCTGGTTCACCTATCCGGTGGCGCGGCACGCCAGCCGCAAGATCGCCTGCTTCGGCGAGTGGCTGGAAGGCGAAGCGGCACGAGCGCGAGAGAACGCGCGCGGCTGGCTGCGCGCGGCACGGGTTCCGGCCACCTGAGACCGCGCCCGATCAGGGCGTGGTGGCATGGCGCCGATCCAGCTGATCCCGCGGCGGCCGCTGCACGCGCAGCGCCTGCAGGCCGCAGACATCGACATTCTCGTAGACCATCTTCTGGCCGGTGCGGAAGGTGAAGCGCACGTCGTAGCGGCAGCCGACGCCATGCAGTTCGACGGTCGAGGAGTCGCCGCCGCCACGCACCGCCTCACCCAGGGCCACGTCCTGGAACCGGCCGCTGCCGGGTTCGGCCACTTCCAGCCGGTCGATGCTGTCGTGGGCCCGGTTGACCAACGCCAGGTAGCGGATCCCGGCGGATGCGGCAGGTTCCGCCGCGGCCGCGCGCACGGCGGGAAGGACCATCAGTACCGCGAACAGCGCGGCAATCGGGAAGCAATGACGCTGACGCATGACGAACTCTCCAGGGCAACCGGCCGCCGTCATGGCCGCCGTCGCATGCATCAGGCGACGTCCCGCGCATTTCCGGCAACGGAGTTGGGACGAATCGTCGTGGCCGGATTCCCAATCGTAGTGGGCAGGCCCTTGCTTTTTCTTTGCGCGCAAGTGCGCTTAGGATGCCCTGCCCCATCCGCCACCGACCCGCCGCGACCGCCGCATGAAGATTCGTCTGGGAACCATCGAAATCGGCCTGGCCCGCTACCTGGCCCTGTGGCTGCCGGTGACTTTTGTGTTCATCGTGCAGGGCATCATTGACGACCTCGCCTCCGGCCACCTGTGGGCGCTCACGGATTACGTGCGCTGGTCGGTCATCGTCTGGTACATCTGGGCCGCGCTGGCGCCGTGGGTGTTCCGCCTGGCCGAACGCCACCCCGTGCAGCCGCCGTATCGCGCCGGGCCATTGCTCTTCCATCTGTTCGCGGCCAGCGGCTTGACCTTCCTGTCGATGGTGGCGGGTGCCTTCATCTCCACCTTCTTCGAACCCAGTTCCTTCGGCGAGCAGCTTGCCCAGTTCTTCACCAAGTACATCACCATCGGCGTGGTGACCTATTGCGCGCTGGTGGCCATCCAGCATTCGTTGCGCTTCCAGGCCGAGAAGGCCCGCCGCGAACTGGAGGCCAGCCAGCTGGCCACCGAACTGGCGCAGTCGCGCCTGCAGGTGCTGAAGACCCAGTTGCAGCCGCACTTCCTGTTCAACACGCTGCACGCCATCGTCACCCTGCTGGACGAGGACAAGGTCAGCGCCGAGGACATGCTGCTGCGGCTGAGCGATCTGCTGCGCGCGTTCCTGGAGGACTACGACGGCCAGGAGATCACCCTGCGGCGCGAGCTGGCGCTGCTGGATCTGTACCTGGGCATCCAGCGCAAGCGCTATGGCGATCGCCTCGCCACCCAGATCTACATCGCCCCGGACCTGCTCGACTGCGCGGTGCCCAGCCTGCTGCTGCAACCGATCGTGGAGAACGCCATCCGCCACGGCATCGGCCAGCGCGTGGGCGGCGACCGCATCGAGATCGAAGCGCGGCGCGAGGGTGAACACCTGCTGCTGGAAGTACGCAACGGCAACAGCGTGCTGGAAGAAGGCGGCAGTCCGGGCGGCCACGGCATCGGCCTGTCCAATACCCGCCTGCGCCTGCGCGAGTTGTACGGCGAGGGCGCCGACCTGCGCCTGGACATGACCTGGCCGCAGGGCGTGGCCTGTCGCATCCGCCTGCCCTACCGGTTGCTGGAAGAACTGGACGACGTGCCGGAGCATGTGCCGGCATGAGCATCGGCGTGCTGGTGGTCGACGACGAGCCGATCGCACGCCATGCGATCGTCCGCCACCTGCGCGCGGATCCGGACATCGAGCTGCTGGGTGAATACGGCGACGGCGCGTCGGCGCTGGCGGCGATCCGTTCGCAGTCGCCGGATCTGGTGTTCCTGGACATCCAGATGCCGGCGATGACCGGCATCGAGGTGGTCGACGCGATTGGTCAGGCACGGATGCCGGCGATGGTGTTCGTCACCGCCTACGAGCAGTACGCGGTCAAGGCCTTCGAAGCCAACGCGGTGGACTACCTGGTCAAGCCGTTCAGCCGCGAGCGCTTCGCGGCGACGCTCGCGCGCGCCAAGGATCGGCTTTCGGCCGATCGCGGTCCGCACGGCGGCGAATCCCGGCGCATCCTGCAGGCGCTGGAGGATCTGCGCCAGCGCGACGCCTGGCTGCAGCGGATTCCGGTGCGCGTGGACGAGCACGTGGTGCTGGTGCCGGTGGATGACATCGTCTGGATCAAGGCCAACCGCAACACGGTGGAACTGCACCTGGCCGATCGTGTGCATGAGCTGCGCGAAACCATGGCGGCGCTGGCCGAGCGCCTGGACCCGCGCCACTTCGCCCGCATCCACCGCTCGGCGATCATCAACGTGCGCCGGGTCAAGGCCATCCATCCCTGGTTCAACGGCCACCACGTGGTCACCCTGGACACCGGCCAGGAACTGCGCATGAGCCGCTACCAGCACGAGGCCTTCCTGCGGCTGGTGACCACGCGCCAGGCGGAGCGCTAGGCGCGGGCAGGAGCGGCCTCCGGCCGCGAGCCCTTCGCGGGGTGAGCGTTCGCGCGGGTAGCCCGGGCCGGGGACGGCGCGCTGTCTTCGATGACGAACACATCGATGGCTTCGGCCAGGCCCTGCGCCTGCTGCTCCATGCTGCGGGCGGCGGCGGAGGCTTCCTCGACCAGGGCCGCGTTCTGCTGGGTGGTCTCGTCCATCTGGGTGATGGTCTGGTTGACCTGTTCGATGCCGGCGGACTGCTCCTGCGAAGCGGCGGCAATCTCGGCCATGATGTCGGTGACCCGCTGGACCGAGGCGACAATCTCGCCCATGGTCGCGCCGGCCTGGTTGACCAGCGCCGAGCCGGTGGCCACCTGGTCCACCGAGGCTTCAATCAGCCCCTTGATTTCCTTGGCCGCATTGGCCGAGCGCTGGGCCAGGGTGCGTACCTCCGAGGCCACCACCGCGAAGCCGCGGCCCTGTTCGCCGGCGCGGGCCGCTTCCACGGCCGCATTGAGAGCTAGGATATTGGTCTGGAAGGCGATGCCGTCGATGACGGCGATGATTTCGGCAATCTTGCGCGAGGCCGCTTCGATGTCGCGCATGGTGGTGACGACCTGGCCGACGACGTTGCCGCCTTGCGAAGCCACCGAAGCGGCACCGATGGCGAGCTGGTTGGCCTGGCGGGCGGAGTCGGCGTTCTGGCGGACGGTGGAGGTCAGTTCCTCCATGGAGGCGGCGGTTTCTTCCAGGTTGGCGGCCTGCTGCTCGGTGCGGCGGGACAGGTCGGCGTTGCCGGAGGCGATTTCCCCTGCCGCCGTGTTGATGGCGGTGGAGGCGTCTTGAATCCGGGAGACGATGTCGGTGAGCTGGGCGACGGTGGCGTTGGCGTCATCGCGCATGCGGGCGAACACGCCGTGGAAATCCCCTTCCATCCGCACCGTCAGGTCGCCCTGCGAGAGCGCGGACAACACGTATTGGAGTTTGGACAGATTGCCCTGCAGGACCTCGAACAGCGCGTTGATGCTGCGCGCCAAAGGTTGCAGGTAGCCCTGCTTGCCGGACACCTCGATGCGGCCCGCGAGGTCGCCCTCCGCGGCCGCGCGCAGCAGCGCGGTGATCTCGCGCTCCACCATCTTCTCCATCGCCAGGCTCTTCCATTCCAGGGTGGCACCCATCCGTTCCCCGTCGATCCGGATCGGGCTGGCGACCAGCAGATAATCTTGCTCGCCCAGCGTGAGGGTCTGTTCGAAACCCGCCTCCTCGTCCTGGATGCGTCGCGCCATCGGCGCCAGCGTGTCATCCAGCTTTTCCAGCGGCAGGCCGTCCGGCGCCGCGATGCCGTGACCCGCCAACGCCTCGCGCAGGCCATGGTTGGCGAAAGCGATCGTGCCGTCGGCGGCAAGCACCATCAATCCCGCATGCGCGTGGTCCATCGCCTGGCGGATACGCGCGTTCTCGCGGGCCGCCGCGCGCTCGCTGGCGATGCGTTCGCGCAGGCGGGCCTGCATGTGCGCCAGCGACGTCATCAGCTGGCCGATTTCGTCATGCGGATTGTCGACCCGCACGGCCGTGTCGAGGCGATCGTCGGCGATGGCGCCCGCCACTTCGGCGGCTTCGGCCAGGGGCCGGCGCACCGCCCGCAGCACCGCCCACAACACCCCGCCCAACACCAGGGCGACGCCGGCGAGCGTCACCACGAACAACACCGCCATGCCGAACCGTTGCGAGCGCTGCTGGCGCGCCGCGACGGCCAGCCCGCGTTCGCGGACCTGCTCCAGATCCGCCAGCGCCGGCGCGATGGCGGCGGCGGTGTCTTCCAGCGACGAGACTTCCACGTCCAGTCCGACCCGCGCGGCGGTATACGCCAGCAGTGCCGCCTGGTAAGCCTCCGCCTGCTGGCGAAGCTCGTCGCGCCGAACCTCGTCGATGCGGCTCGCCGACAGCGCCAGTTCGAACGGCAGCTTCTCCTCGCTGACCCGGTCCGCCAATGCGGAATCGCCACTGCGAAGGAACTCGCTCTCGAAACGGCGCATCCGCTGCATCGGGGCGTCCAGCGCCACGACCTGCTCGGCCTGCACCGCCTCTTCCAGCGCCTGGCCGGAACCGCGCAAGGTCGCGGACAGGCTGGCGTCGCCCTGTCCCATCTCGTCCACCCGTGCGTTCAGCGCATCGATGCCGGCGGCGAACTCGTCGATGCGGCCGGCCGCCGCGTCCAGCAGTTTCCTGTCCGCCGCGCCGGCCGGATGCTTGCGCAGTCGTTCCAGATCGCGACGCAAACGCTGCTGCGCCTGCCGCAGGGCATCACGATCGGCGTCATCCAGGCGGGTCGCATAGACCGTCTGCAATCGCCGGGTCTGCTCGACCTGGCGCTCCAGCGCGGCGAGCAGCGCACCGTAGCCCTGTTGCGCCTGGAAGCTGGCGGCGGCGCGCGCCTGTCCGGTGCTGGCCTGCCAATACGACAGCGCGATCAGCGACAATCCCGCGCCGGCCACCCATGCGCACAGGCGCAGCTTGCCGGCTATCGTCATCCGCCCCAGCCACCGTGTCAGCGCGGCGTGGGTGTCGCGGAAGGAAAGGCGTCGGGGAAACGGGCGCTTCCAGGAGAAAGGCAGGCGGAAGGCGGTCGGCATGGCGGACTCCGGGCAGAATTCCGCATCGGTATCGGCCGGTTCCTTCTGGACTTTAATGCCGGTTTTCAGGCCGTTTGCGCAGTGCATCGGCGGCAACGATGTTGTACCCGGTGTGTGCGACACCGCGATGACGTCGCGTGATCACCGCCATGTCGAAGCGCCACTTGCAGATGACGGAACGTCATCAGCCGCGTCGCGGAACTGTCATGAAGGCGCGCTAGGTTCGCGGCCCCATGTGCACACCCGATTCCGCCGTCTCGTCTGATCCGCTGCTGGATACGGTCCTGCGTGGCCGCGAACTGCTGGCGGCGTTCCAGCCGGTGGTGCGATTGGAGGACAACAAGGTGGTCGCGCACGAGGGGCTGATGCGCATCGCCGGCCGCGCCTGCTCGCCGCTGGAGCTGCTGGATCGCGCGCGCGCCGCCGGCCGCCTGGGCGAACTGGAGACCGTCGCCGCCGGCACGCTGGCGCGCAGCTTCGACTTCGATCGCGGCGGCCGCCTGCTGGTCAACCTGAGCGCCCACGCGATCCTGCAGGGCGCGCTGCGCCCGCAGCAGGTCATCGAGGTGCTGCTGTCGGCCGGCCGCGACCTGGGCCGCTTCGTCATCGAGATCACCGAACGCGACATCGTCGAGGACGTCGGCCAGCTGGCCGACGCGCTGGGCTACCTGCGCGCGGCCGGCATCCGCATCGCCCTGGACGACTTCGGCAATGGCCATTCCAACTTCGAGCTCTGGCACGAGTTGTCGCCGGAGTACGTCAAGCTCGACCGCTACCTGATCCACCACATCGCCGACAGCCCGGGTCGGCTGAGCATCGT
The DNA here is from genome assembly GCF_014851695.1 of Pseudoxanthomonas sp. PXM04. Classification (NCBI taxonomy): domain Bacteria; kingdom Pseudomonadati; phylum Pseudomonadota; class Gammaproteobacteria; order Lysobacterales; family Lysobacteraceae; genus Pseudoxanthomonas; species Pseudoxanthomonas sp. PXM04. Next base: position 298,132 of record NZ_JACVAG010000008.1, on the reverse strand, counting down.
CCGCTCGCTGGTGCAGGTGGCCGAAAGCCTGGGCGCCGAACTGGTCGCCGAAGGTGTCGAACGCCTGCAGGACCTGGCGATCATCAAGGATCTCGGCATCCCCTACGCGCAGGGCTACCTGCTGGGACGCCCGGCCAGCGAGGTGGCGCTGGCGGTGCCGGCGGAAGTCCGCGAGGCGCGTTTCGAGAAATTGCCGGTGTGGCCGCGCGCGCGGCGCGCCTCCGATTTCCGCGGGGTCACCGCCGCGCACCTGCTGATCGATGCGCCGTCGCTGACCGACGAGGCAAGCAACTTCGATGCGGAACAGCTGTTCCGCAATCATCCCGATTTGCCGTCGCTGCCGGTGGTGGACGCCGATGGCCAGCCACTGGGCCTGATCAACCGGCGGGTATTCAATGAACGCATGGCGGTGCCTTTCGCACGCGAGCTCAACGGCCGAAAATCCTGCGTACTGCTGATGCACGCCGCGCCGATCGTCTGCGACGTCGGCCAGAGCATCGACGCGATGTCGGAAATCCTGCTGGGCGAGGATCAGCGCTACCTGTCGGATGGCTTCATCATCACCCGCGACGGTCGCTACCTGGGCGTGGGCACCGGCGAAGCACTGGTGCGACGGGTGACCGAACTGCGCATCGAGGCTGCGCGCTACGCCAATCCGCTGACCCTGCTGCCCGGCAATATCCCCATCTCCGAGCATATCGGCCGCCTGCTCGAAACCGGTCGCTCCTTCGTCGCGGCCTACTGCGATCTCAACAGCTTCAAGCCGTACAACGACCAGTACGGCTACTTCCGCGGCGACCGCATGATCCGGCTGGTCGCCTCCACCCTGCTCAAGCACGTGCAGCCGAGCATGGATTTCGTCGGCCATGTCGGCGGCGACGATTTCGTGGTGCTGCTGCAGAGCGAGGACTGGGAGCGGCGCTGCCGCGACATCATCGCCGACTTCAACGCCGCCTCGCGGGCGCTGTTCGACGAACCGGACCTGGCGCGTGGCGTGCTGGAAAGCGAAGACCGCAGCGGCCGCTACACCACCTTCCCGCTGACCACCCTGACCATCGGCGTGGTCCAGGTGGACCCGGCCCGCTACGACAGCGCCGAGCAGGTCGCCTCCGACGCCGCTGCCGCCAAACGGCATGCCAAGCGGCACGGCCTGGGCCTGCACGGCGTGGCAACCGCGGAACCGGTCACGGAATAGGATCGCCGGCGCCGACTGTCACACAATCAGAACGCGGCCTTCGTATAGTCCGCCGCATGGAGACCTTGGCCGAAATCCGGATTGCTCTGGATGCCGCCAGCGACCGGCTGGCGCGTGGCCTCGTGCGCCAACCCGCGCAGGAATTCCTGGACGACCTGTGGACCCGCGTCTATGCCGGCGCGCCGGTGGACTTGCAACCCTACGTCTGGTCGCGCCTGGTCGAACTCGGCGCCGGCCTGATGCTGCCGGCGGACCAGAGCAGCCGCTTCCCGCCGCCAGCGAGCCACTACCGCCTCTGATCGCTGTTCAGGCCGGCAGGGCCTGCGGTCGCTCGCCGGGACAATAGCCGCGAAGATAATCCATGTGCGCGGGCAGCTGGCGCACGGTGGCGTCCACGCCTTCCCGGATCTCGCGCATGAAGCGGGCCAGTTCGGCTTCGCCCATCACGTCGGCCAGCGGATGATGGCGCTTCGGGACGATGCCTTGCCCGGTCATCACCTGGATCCAGGAGTTCTCCGCGAACAGCTCCGTCGGCACGTGGTAGACATTGCCCGTCTCCCGGAACAGATCGATCCGCCGCTGCAGCGACGGCGGCAGCTCCATCGTCCCGACCGTGCGCCAATAGGGCGTGTCCCGGCGCCGGGTCGCATGGTAGTGCAGGACGACGAAATCCCGGACGTGCTGCAATTCCGCGTCCAGGCGCGCGTTGTAGTCGTCGATGGCTTCCTGGGTGATGACATGCGGAAAGGCATGCAGCAGGCGCAGGATGCCTCGCTGGATCAGATGGATGGTGGTGGATTCCAGCGGTTCGATGAAGCTGCCCGCAAGCCCCAGCGCCACGCAGTTCCGGCTCCAGCACTTGTGCCGCTGGCCAGGCCGGAACCTCACCGGCCAAGGCTGCTTGATGATCTCGCCTTCCAGGCTGGACAGGAACTCCTCGCGCGCCTCGTCGTCGCCGATGAAGCGGCTGGAGTACACGATGCCGTTGCCTACCCGGTGCTGCAGTGGAATCCGCCATTGCCAACCTGCCTTGCCGGCGATCGCGCGCGTGTACGGCACCGCGTCGCGCACGGCGGTGGTCTGGGTGGCGAGTGCACTGTCATTGAGCAGCCAGTGCGACCAGTCAGTGAATCCCACGTTGAGCGCCTTGCCGATCAGCAACGCGCGAAAGCCCGTGCAGTCCAGGAACAAGTCGCCCTCGATCACGTCGCCATTCTCCAGGCGCAACGCGGCGATGCAGCCCGACGTCTCATCGACCTGCACGTCCGCGATCTTGCCTTCCACCCTGCGGACCCCGTAGCCCTCGCTGAAGCGGCGCAGGAAGCGTGCGTACAGGCTGGCGTCCAGGTGGTAGGCGTAGTTCATCTGGTAGCGCGGCAGGTGCGCGAACCGGTCCTCCAGCGCCGCCTTCAATTCGATGCAGTAATCGTCGTAGCTCCCTGCCAGCCCCAGCGCATGGGCACGCATCCAGAAGTGGTGGAAGTTCGCCATCCAGTGGTCGCGTCCGGTGACGCCGAACGAGTGGATGTAGCGATGCCCGACCTCGCGCCAGCCTTCGAAGGAGATGCCGAGCTTGATCGTGCCCTGGGTGGCGGCCATGAACTCCTGCTCGTTGATCTCCAGCAGGCGATGGAAGGTCACGAGGGTGGGAATGGTGGCTTCGCCGACGCCCACCGTCCCGATCTCCTCCGATTCCACCAGGGTGATGTCCAGTACCCTGCCCAGCATCCGTGACAGTGCCGCCGCCGCCATCCAGCCCGCCGTGCCGCCGCCGGCAATGACCACGCGCCTGACGGTTTTTCCGTTGATGCCTTCGGCCTGCGCCATGATGTCTCCTCAGCGGTTGAGTCTTTTCAGCAGGCGTGCGCGCAACTCGCGCGCCCGGTTCTCGTCCATCGGCCCGAGCACGCGGCGGGCGGCTTCCGGCATGTGCCCGGCGGTGGCTTCGCCGGGCAGGAACACGTAGTGATCGAACACGTCCCGCCAGATGGCACGCTGTTCCGGCGGAAGATCGCGCACCGTCATCAGCGCCAGCATCAGCGCGTTCATCGGCGTGTCCATCCAGGCCGGCGATTGCCGCCACCAGTAGTTGACCAGCACATTGAAAGGTTCCAGTCCCTCCATGTGGTGCCACCACATCGACGGAATCAGCACCGCGTCGCCGGGCGCCAGTTCGGCCACCCGCGCGTGTTTCCACGCCTCTGCGAAGCGCGGGTGGCGCTCCAGATCGGGCGCGGCGAAATCGACCAGGCTGATCGGCTGCCCCGCCGGGGTGAAATCGAGGGGTCCCACGTACAGGTTCGCGAGCTGATCCGGCGGGAACAGGGTGACGCGCCGCCGGCCGGCGACGACGCAGGCCAGGTTGTCGGGCACGTCCTGGTGCGCGGCGATGCGGGTCCGGTTGCCGATCCAGATGCTTGCCAGCGCCTCGCGCTCGCCGAGCCAAAGATCGTTGTGTTCGCGGAATCCGGGCAGCCACGTATCGAGAGTGGTGGAGGCGACGTAGATGGCCGGCGGCGCCGGGTCTGGCAGGTATTTGCGCAGCGTGTCCAGCGCCACGCCCAGCGGCACCTTTTCCTGCCTGAAATTGAATCCCTGCAGATCCGCGTCATAGAAGAATCGGCCGCGGATGTCCGGAGGCCCGACCGTCGCCACCACCGGCGGCGCGCCGGGACGCTCAAATCCCTTCAGGTACGCGATCGCCTCCTCCGTCGAGCGCCGCGCTGCCTGGACCATCGGCCAATGGGCAACCAGTCCGCGCAGGATCACCGGCCGGGACGAGCCCAGCAGCCGTGCCGGCAATGCCTGCGGGTCGACGTCGTTGACCTCCTCGATGGGTTCAGCGGCAGGCAGCATGACGGCCATTGAGCCTGGCGATGAGGTCGCGAATATTGGAGAGCGAGGCAATCGCCATGTAGATCGCTTCCAGGTGGCCGGCGGCATGCAGGCTGGCCAGTGCCCCGGCGTCCAGCGCTTTCAGGCGTTCCTCGTGGATCGTGTGGAAGCCCGCCAGCCGGCATGGCGTACCGTCATCCAGGGAGATATCGAGTACGAAGGATTCCAGCAGGCCGTGCGCCAGCAATGCGGCCGACAGCACCGGGTTGGCGGCAAGCCCGTCGTGCAACGCCAGCAACACGGAGTTGATCCGCTCCAGGTAGTCGCTGGTTCCGCCATGTTCGCGGAACACGGCCTCTCCCGAATGCCCGCCAACGCGAGGGTGATCCAGATCCACATGGATGAGCAGTTCCCCGCCCGAGGCGCCGATCAGGAAAGGCTGCCGCTCCACCGACAGCGGAAGATAGGGTGCCTGCCAGTCGTCCCCTTCCAGGAACAGGTTCTGCCCCGGCTCGAACCCGAACAGCGCCACCGGCTGGAAGCTACCGTCCTGCAGGCGCTGGAACACGATCGGATAGTGCGGCTGGATGGCGCGGAACTCGGCCGGGAAGATCGGCGCCAGCATGACCGCGTCGCCCAGCGCCTCGCCGCGGCGGACGTCGATACGCAGATCGCGGTGATCGATGTTGTTGAGCAGGGCGTGTCGGGGCATTGCGGGAACCGTGCTGTCCGGGCTGGCCCATGATAGGCCGGACCCGCGCGTTGGCGGTGGCCCGGCCTTTCATGGGCCTGGTTTCAGAACTTGTAGCGCAGCCCGAACATGTAGCGTGGTCCGTTCTGGGTGACCCACAACGCCTGGTTCACGTGCCGCCCGTGGACGCGCTGGGTTTCGTCGGTCAGGTTGATGCCTTCCAGGCTCAGGCTCAGGCGGTCGTTGAACTGGTAGCTGATGTTGGCGTCCAGTTGCCCGTAGGGCTCGGTGTAGTTCGGATTGGGCCCCTGGCCATCGAAGCGGCTCGACAGGAACCTGTCGCGCCAGTTGTACGCCAGTCGTATCTGCCACTTGTCCTTGTCGTAGAACCCGACCACGTTGAAGGAATCGCTAAGACCTTCCAGCGCGAACTGTTCGCCGAGATTGTAGTTGTCGTAGGTCAGGCTCGAATTGACGATGGTGTAGTTGGCGGCGATGCCGAAACCGGTGTCCTCGATCATGTGCTGGACGTTGAATTCCCAGCCATCCAGCGACGCCGATTTCTGGTTGGCCGGCACCGTGATGTCGAAACTGGCGACCGGATCCCCCGGCTGACCGACGATGGTTCCGGTCTCCTCGCCGTTGCTGTTGGTGCCGGTATGGGTCACCCCGGGGTCGCCATCATGATTGCGGAAGATGTAGTTGCGGATGCATACCATGTCGGTGGCCGGGCAGCCGGCATCGATCGCATTGTTCCAGTAGGTGCCGCCCACCGGCGTATGCAGCCCGAAGGAGGTATCCGCGACCTGGGTGGTGCCGATGTAGTTGTCGATGTTCTTGCGGAAATATCCCACCGAAACGAAGCTTGCCTCGCCGTAATACCACTCGAACGAGACGTCGAAGTTGTCCGACACGAGCGGCTTGAGCGCCGGGTTGCCCTGGCTGCCATCGCCACCGTCCACGCGCACGATGTTGGCGATGGTCTTGCCGCCCTGGATCTGCTCCCAGCCGGGCCGGCCGATGGTTCGGCCGTAGCTGGCACGCAGGACCATGTTGTCGCTCAGGTCCGCGCGCAGATCGAGATTGGGCAGCCAGTAGGCGTAGTCGCCTTCCAGTTGGGTGAAGCCGGCCTCGCCGTAGTTCACCACCATCTCGTTGGCGGAGAGCCAGGTGATGGTCTGTCCGATCGGCACCAGTGCGGTGGATTCCACGTCGGTCTTTTCGTAGCGGACCCCGACCGCGGCGTGGATGGGCACCTTCCAGTCCCAGGTCGTGGTCCACTGCAGGAACGCGCTCTTTGACTTTTCCGTCGTGCGCATGTCGCGGGTGAACTCGTCCGGTGCCACGTAACAGGTCGGGCATGCCGGGTTGTTCTCGTCGCCGACCTGCGCGGCGCGCTGGCGCAGGCGTTCGAAATCGAACACCAGGAACCGGCTGCTCCAGCGGGGGTCGCTGTGGTTGTCGAAGCTGCTGAAGTAGCGCGACATGTCGTCCGCATACCAGATGTCGTCGTCGTAGTCGCCAGGCTGGCCCACGCCGCCCCAGGTATCGCGCTGCATGTACCCGTAGGCTGTCCGGTTCTGCACTTCGGTCGAAGCCACGCCGAAATCCAGCCCGGAGTAGTCGCCGAACTTGAAGCGACCCTTGACCTGACCCTGTTCAACTTCCGACTTGGTATAGCTGTTGTGGAAGACCGAACCGGTCACCAGCGCGCGCGAGGGCTCCACCCCACCATTGGGGAACTCCATGTGCACGATCGGCAACGGACGGCTGTAGTCGACGGTGGTGGTGCCGCGCACGAAGGCCGCCGCGGCCAGCACGCCGGCCGATCCGTAGGGGCTGTCCGGCATCGTCTCGGCGGTGGAGTCGTGATAGTCGAATTCGAGGTTCAGCGCGTCGTTGACTTCCCACTCGACGTTGAAGCCAAGCGACTTGTTCTCGCTCTTGGTGGCGAACTGTGCTCCGCCCATGGCCACGTCCGCCGTCCCCGAGGTGAACTCCGAGTAGGAGGTAGGCGCCGATACCGGACCATCGGTCCAGGTGCTCTCGCCCGGCTGGTAGTTGAACCAGACCGAAAGCTCGCTGCGCTGCTGCTGGATCTTGTTTTCCGAATAGGTGTAGTCCAGCGTCGTGGTCACCCGGTCGGTGGGAGCCCATTGCAGGACGAGCTGGCCGTTGGTGCGCTGGCGCTGCACGCCGTTGACGCTGTAGCCGGTGTTCTGCGGCCGCGAATAGACGTCGTTGGGTCCCGGCCGGTTGGTGATGAGCTCGGAGTTGGGTTCGCCCGGTTGCGGCAACCGGTTCCAGCTGGTGGTGTCATCGCCACGGAACTTGGCCCAGCCGTTGGCGACCGACGCCTGGCTGAAACCGAAATCACGCTCCTGGTAGCTGGCCGATAAAGCCACGCCGAACTTTCCGTCGGCGAAGGTGTTGCTGAAGATGCCCGAGATTTCCGGGGTGATCGACTCGCCCTTGAAGGTGCGGGGCAGATTGTCCACCGTGGTGTCGTTGACGGCCTTGAGTCCGACACTGGCGACCAATCCGGGATTGTCGAGCGGGCGTGCGGTCTTGATGTTGATGGTCGCGCCGATGCCGCCGCTGGGTGTGTCCGAGCGCGCCGTCTTGTAGACCTCGATGGCGCTGATCGCTTCGGAGGCCAGATTGGCGAAATCGAAGGCGCGCGAATTGGAAACACCCGCACCGCCGGTCCCCAGCAAGCCGCCCGGCATCTGCCTGCCGTTCAACAACACGAGGTTGAAGTCCGGCCCGACGCCGCGCACGGTGACCTTGGAACCCTCGCCGAGCGAGCGATCGATGGACACGCCGCTGATCCGCTGCAGGGATTCTGCGAGGTTGGTGTCGGGGAACTTGCCGATGTCCTCGGCAACGATACCGTCGATCACGCCCTGTGAATCACGCTTCAGGTTCATCGACGACATGAAACTGCCACGGATACCGGTGACCGTGACGGTATCGAGAGTGGCTGGGTCAGCCTGCGGCGGCGTGCCCTGCGCATTCCCCTCGTTCTGCGCGCTTTCCTGCGACCAGGCCGGACTGGCCAATGCCAGCAACAGTGCCGACGTCAGGAGTTTCTTCTTCGGAACGAACTGCACCTGCTTCATGGATCTTCCTCCCCGGAAATTCACGAACTGCACGACGCGCGTTTGCTCAAGCGATAGCTGTCACCTCTGCTGGCGCCGAATTGGACGCCCGATTGACAGCGTTGTCAACTTTCGTGTCATTTTTGCTTTTTGTTGTTCAAAAACACTTGTTTTCAGCCTTTTTTGTCATTTGTGCAATGCAGCTGAAATCGTTTTCCAGTCATTGGGCCAGCAATATTCTTCTACTGAAATTCGTTTCATTTTTTTCTATACACGTGTACATAAACACGCGGGAAGAACGACTCGCGTGTGGCACGCCGCGCTGTTTTATCTGGCGTAGACACTCACTTGTCCGCCGATGTCCTGCGCATGTCCGATATGGACTTGATCGGACAACGGACCTAGCGTGCGCGCGGCGGGTGCCCGGTCGACTCGCGGAACAGCACTTCGTGCTCCACATGCACCATCCGCCCAGCATCGGGGGAGCGGATCCTCGCCAACAGTTCCATCGTCGCCATTCGCCCCATCTCGGAAGTCGGTTGACGCACCGTGGTCAGGGCGGGATGGATGTGTCGCGCGATAGGCGTGTCGTCGAATCCGCAGATGGAAAGGTCGGCGGGCACACGAAGTCCGCGCAGGGAAGCAACACGGATACAACCCGCCGCCATGTCGTCGTTGGCCGCGAAGATGGCCGTGGGCGGGTGTGCCATGTCCAGCAGGCGATGTGCGGCTTCGATGCCCGATTCGAAGGAGAACCTTCCCTGCACGACCAGGCCTGGCTCTTCGTCGATGCCCGCCGCTTTGAGCGCCTGCCTGTAGCCGCGGTAGCGCCAGAGGCAGGCTCCATGCGCGGGCGGTCCCTTGATGTGCCCGATCCGGTGGTGCCCCAGCGCGATCAGGCCGCGAACCAACTCGATGACCGCCGCGGTCTCGTCCATCATCACGCCGATTCGCCCCGTCGAATGCCTCGGCGCGATGCAGGCGAAAGGAACCTCATGTTCTTCGAGGTATTCCAGCACGGTCGCGTCGTCGGTCAGGGGAGGAATAAGCACCACGCCATCCGGCGCGAAATGCTCGAAAACGGCCCTGAGGTCCGCTGCCTTCCGCAGGCGTGGCGCGCCGACCGGTGCCAGCACCAGGTTGTAGTGACTGGCGCGGCATGCTTCCAGCATTCCGCCCTGCACTTCCATCAGGTAATTGCGCGAAGGGTTGTTGTAGACCAGCGCCACCGTGTATGAGCGCTGGCCGGCCAGGCTGCGTGCCGAGAGGTTCGGCCGGTATTGCAGCGCCTCCACGGCCTGCATCACCCGCTGGCGCGTTTCCTCGCGCACGTTGGGTTCATGGTTCAGCACCCGGGAGACGGTCTTCATGGACACACCCGCCGCCGCCGCCACGTCCTCGATTCGACTGCGCATTCTTCATCCGCCCCCGTCGCGACGCCGCAACCAATGACCGCACATTCGGACGCCGCACCTGGCAGCCGCTGTCCCGACGCGGTGCGTCGAATGGCGGCATGGTTTAGCAATCACATGACAGCGCTGTCAACCCATGTCCGGATCTGCCGCGTGTCCAGCGTGTGTCGCCGGACATCGATGCGTTTGGCGAGCCGTCGGTGCGTGGGCGCGGTCCAGACGGATGCCCCCGGCCCGTGATTTCACTGCGATGCGGCGACCCGGAATGGGAAGTTCGCGTATGCGGCATGCCCCTGCCCGTCATGCACCTCCACGAACAGCCGATAGTTGCCGGCGACCACGGGCGCCTGGAAGGAGATGCCTCCACGGCCATCCTCCTCCCGTTTGAACGCAACCGTGGGCGGCACGGCTTCCGCGTCGCCCCCCACCGTGGTGGCCCTGCTCTCTTCGCGGATCCGCCAGCGGAACGTCAACCGGTCGGCATCCGGGTCCTCGCTGGTGGTCCGGGCGGTGACGCGTTGTCCGGGCTGCAAGACCAGACTGCTTTCCGCTTGCTTCCCGTCGATGGCAATCGGGGTGATTGATGGCGCGCGATTTCGTGGCCATTGACCGGTCCACAGGTATTGCATCGTATCGACGCCCGGGGTGCTTTCCCCACTCGCCAGGAACAGGCCGTACCAGGTGGGCGTTCGCTCCTGCTTGTCGCCCCAGAGAAACACGTAGGACCCCAACCCCTGGCGGGTATCGCGCGCGATCAGGCGCTGGTAGCGCTCCTGGAGCCATGCCGCCTTCCGCGACGCATCGCCCTCGATGGGCGCGCCCCAATCGGTCTGCGGGCTTTCCCAATGCCCGGTCGGTCCCCACTCGGTGACGACGTAGGGCCCCTTCCAGCGGCTGCGTTCCAGCTTCGCGGGAAGATCCACGATATCTCCGTACAGCTGGATCCCAATCAGGTCCAGGGCTGGCGCGCGCGTCCTGATCAGCTCCATCAAATCCGGGTCGAATCCCGCCAGCGTGGTCATCACCGGATGATGGGGATCCTCGCGATGGATCATGACCGCCAGGTCGTTGACGGCGTTCCATACCCGCGGATCGCGGGATTCGAGGTTCAGTTCGTTGCCGACCACCCACATCAGCACCGCGGGGTGATTCCGGTAGAGACGTACCTCCTCGCGGACGCGCTTCCACTGTCTTTCCACCGCCGCCGAGTCGCCGTAATCGAAACCGTGGCGTTCCCGCGCGACTTCGATGCCCATCGCGACCATCAGGCCATTGCGCCGCGCCCGATCCAGCATGCCGACCACCCTGGCCCGATCCGTACCGGTGCTCCAGGTCCGGAAGGAGTTTCCACCGCGCGCGGCGAGTGCTTCCTGGTTGCCATCCGCCAGTCCCGCGCCACGGATCAGGAACGGATGACCGTCCACGGTGAGCCGATAACCGTCCGGCCCCTCGCTGATCTGGACGTGTGCAGGTATCGCCGGGTCCTCGGATGCCAGCGCCACTAGCGGAACCAGACAGCACCAGAGCAGGATGTTTCGCATGGGAACCCTCTCCAGGCAAGCGCCGTGGCATCGCGCCCGCGGCGCTCCATGGTCCCGCATCAGGTCCCGCCACGCCAGTTGTTGCCTCAGACGAACGGCTGATCGATGGCCGGCGAAGGCGGCGTGAACCAGCACGCACCTTCGTCGGTGACGTGGAAGTGATCTTCCAGGCGAACGCCGAAACGGCCGGGCACCACGATCATCGGTTCGTTGCTGCAGCACATGCCCGGCTGCAGCGCGGTGGCATTTCCGCGCACCAGATACGGTGCTTCGTGCACCGAGAGGCCACAACCGTGCCCGGTGCGATGCGGCAATCCCGGCAGCCGGTAGTCCGGTCCCAGCCCGGCGGACTCCAGCACGCGTCGCGCCGCCTGGTCCACGCTTTCGCAGGACACGCCGGGCCGCACCGCCGCGAACGCGGCCGCCTGCGCGGCCTGTTCCAGATCCCAGATACGACGCTGTTCGTCATCGGCGCGACCGTGGATCCAGGTGCGGGTGATATCGGAGTGGTAGCCCTGCACGCTGCAGCCGGTATCGATCAGGACCAGATCGCCTTCGCGCAGCGACTGCACGCCCGGCACGCCATGCGGAAACGCGGTGGCATGGCCGAACTGGACGATGCAGAACGTGGAACCGGCATCGGCGCCCAGCGCGCGGTGGGCATCGTCGATGAAGCGCACCAGTTCGGCGGTGGTGGTGCCTTCGCGGGCGATGCCGGCCGCCAGCCGGTGCACCTGCAGGGTCATGTCGCAGGCCTGCTGCATCAGCGCCAGCTCCGCCGGCGACTTGCACATCCGGCAACCGTCGATGATCCCGCCCGCCTCGCAGATGCGGCGTGCGTCCAGGTGTTCGCACAGGCCATGGTGAATCGCGAAGGCGGCGGCCGGATCCAGTGCCAGCGTGCGCGCGCCACGCTCCTTCATCGCCTGGGCCACGCGCGCATAGGGGTCCTCGTCTTCTTCCCACAGGCGGGGTTCGACTTGAATCTTCAGCACCGCCTCCAGCGAACCGGCTTCGAACGCAGGACAAATCATCACCGGCAGGCCGTTCCCGGTGATCAGCAGGGCCACCAGCCGCTCGCTGGCGCCCCACGGAATCCCGCAGAAATATCGCAGCGAGGCACCCGCGTTGACCAGCAGCGCATCCACGCCGCGCGCCCGCATCAGCACGCGCGCGCGTTCGATTCGCTGCTGGTACTCCTGCGCGGCGATGGGCGCTGCACACCGTTCCCACGGATGCAGCATGCCGGTCGCCTGCGTCGGCGAGAGATGGCCGATCTGCGCACTCATTCCGGAATCTCCAGATCGCGATCGGTCCAGCTGCCGTCGACGAGTCTCGGCACGCGGCCGGGATTGCGGTTCCGCAATGGCGCGGGCAACAACGCGTCGGGCACCTGGTCGTAGCTGTGCAGGGCTGCGAAGCGCCTGATCGCACCCGGCATCCCGACCGAGGTGAAGCCCGGATGGCTCGCGCTCGGCCAGGGGCCGCCGTGGTTCATCGCCGCGCTGACCGCCACGCCGGTAGGCATGCGGTTGGCGATCAGGCGTCCCACTTTCGCGCGCAACGGCGGCGCCAGCTGTCGCCACAGGTCGGCGTCGCTACCGTCATCGGCCAGGTAGATCGTGCCGGTCAGCTGGCCTTCCAGCGTGCGGATGATGGCGTCCATCTGCGCGGGATCGCGTACGCGCACCAGCAGAGTGACGGGTCCGAAGGCTTCCCGCTGAAGCGCGTCCGCGGCGGCGAGGAAGCGCTCGCCGTCCACGCTCAGCAGTGCCGGACGACAGCGGAAACCACCGCCGCTGGCGACACCACCACCGGCCAGCGGCGTGGCGCCCGCCGCGATCAGCGCTTCCACGGCGGCACGCAGGTGGCGCTGGCCGCCGCGCGACAGCAGCAGGCCTTCCGGCGCCTCGGCGAAACCACGGCGCGCGGTGTCTACGAAGACGTCGCCATCGTTGCCCTCGGGCACCAGCACCAGCCCCGGGTTGGTGCAGAACTGGCCGGCGCCGAGCGTGCAGGAGGACAGCAGTTCCTGCGCCAGCGTCTCCGCGCGCGCGGCCAATGCCCCTGGCAGCATCAGTACCGGATTGATGCTGGAGAGTTCGCCGTAGAACAGCACGCCGGCCGCGTCCGCGGCGCGCTTCAAGGCGACGCCGGCGGCACGGCTTCCGGTGAATGCGACCGCGCCGATCCGGGCGTCACCGGCGGCGCGCAGGCCAAGCGCTTCCGGCAACTGATACAGCATCTGCACGCTGGCGGCGGGCAGCCCGCTGGCGACCAACGCCTCGTGGGCCAGCCGCGCCAGCTGCTCGCTGGTGCCGGGATGGCCGGGATGCGCCTTGGCGATCACCGGCGTGCGCGCCACCAATGCGGACGCGAAGTCGCTGCCGGAAATTGCGTTGAACGCGAACGGGAAGTTGCCCGGTCCCAGCACCAGCACCGGCTTGCCGAGTGGCGCCAGCCACGCGCGCAGGCCATTGCGGGTGTCGATGGTCGGCAGGGTCCAGGCGTGGCTGCGCGCCGCCTCGGCGGCCAGTCGCAACTGGCCGCAGGTGCGCGGAATCTCCGCGCCGAGGAAACGCGGGGAAACCGGCAACCCGGTTTCCCTTTGCGCCAGCGCCGCCAGCGATTCGCAGTTCGCCTCGATGGCGTCGGCGTAGCGCTCCAGGAAATCCGCGATGGCGGCCGGATCCGCTGCGGCGAGTTCGTCCACGGCGGCGCAGGCCGACGCGATCGCCGTTTCCAGATCCCGCTCGCCGCTGATCGGATACGCGGTGCCGAAAGCTTCGCCGCTGTCCGGATCATCGGCCTGGAACGCATGGGTTCCATTCGCGCCGGATCCATCCTGGCTTTGCCGCCACTGGCCGGCCAGCAGGACCGGCGCCGCCGGCCCGCTCATGACTGCCGCGGCGGATGGGCGATGGCATGGCGGATGACCGCCAGTGCCGCCTCGCGTTCGGCGCCTTCCACCGGCAGGCGCGGCGCGCGAACGTGTTCGCTGCCCATGCCGACCTGCGCCTGCACCAGCTTGATCAGCTGGACGAACTTGGCGACCGTGTCCAGCCGCAGCAGCGGCAGGAACCATTCGTAGAGTTCGCGCGCGGCCGTGTAGCCGCCGTCGCGGGCAAGTTCGAACAGGCGCACGGACTCGCGCGGATAGGCGTTCACGAGGCCGGCGATCCAACCCTCGGCGCCCATCGACAGGCCTTCGACGATCGCATCGTCCATGCCCACCAGCAGCACCAGCTTGTCGCCGGTCAGTTCCTTGATGGCGGCGAAGCGGCGCACGTCACCGGAGGATTCCTTCACCGCGTGCACATGCGGATAGTCGCGCGCCAGCTCGGCAATCTGCGACGGCGTGATGTCGGTCCGGTAGGCGATCGGGTTGTTGTAGATGATGGCCGGCAGGTCCACCGCTTCCAGCACCGCGCGCGCATGCGCGGAAGCTTCGTGCCAATCACTGGTGTAGACGTAGACCGGCAGGACCATCATGCCGCCCGCGCCGGCTTCCTTCGCCGCGCGCGCCAGCCGCACCGCCTCGGCGGTGGACAGGGCGGCGATGCCGGGCACGATCGGCGCGCGGTCGCCGACCGCCGCGACCAGGGTGCGGATGATCGCGATCTTCTCGTCGAAACTCAGGGTCGCGGCCTCGCCCAGCGATCCCAACGGCACAAGCGCCGTGCAGCCGGCATCGACCAGCTTCCGCGCATGTTCGGCCAGGAAGGCGTGATCGACGCTGCCGTCTTGCGTGAAAGGCGTGGTGATGGCGGGCAGGACGCCGCGCAGGAATTGGCTTGGATTCATGGTGATGCACCTGTCTGGGTAGGAACGGAAAAGTCGGCCAGCGTGTCTATGCGAGCCGGAAACACGGGGGGACGGCGGTCCCCGGCGGAGACGGGGCCGGCGAACAGCCCCCATTCGGTGAGCGCGGTACCGCAGATGCGGCCCTGGCACGCGCCCATGCCGCAGCGGGTGGCCAGCTTGGCGTCGCGCGCGTCGGCGAACCGTTGCAGTTGATCCACGGTGACGTCCTCACAACGGCACACCACGGTGCCGGGCGCGATCGCCGGCCAGTCCGGCGCGTCGGGTTCGAAGTGGCGTTGCAGCCACGCGGCGAAGGCGCGGGCATGCCGTTGCCGGCGGCGCAGTGCGACCGGCACCGCGTCCGCGCCGGCGGCGGCGGCATGGCCGGCGACGGCGCCTTCGAGCAGCGCGCTGTCGCGGCCGCCGATGCCGCAGGCTTCGCCCGCCGCGTACACCCCGGCCAGGCTGGTCCGTTGATTGGCGTCCACCCGCACGCGCGGATGCCGCGGTGCCGGTTCCAATGCGCAGCCCAGCGACTGCGCCAGTTCGATATTGGGCACCAGCCCGTAGCCGACCGCCACGCCGTCGCAGGCAACGCGCAGGCGTTCGCGGCCGCGCCGGATGTCGACGGCTTCCACGCATCCGCCGCCGTGCGCGGCCAGCACTTCACTGTCGTGCCAGTACGGCACGCCTGCCAGCCGCAGGCGCAGCGCGATCGCCTGCCCGGCCTTGCCCGGCCAGCGCGGCAATCCGGCCGCGAAATGCCACAGGCGCCTGGGCGGGGTCCGTTCGCAGAGGGCGACCACGTGCGCACCGTACCGTCGCAGGGTGTCGGCGGCGGCCAGCAGCAGTGGACCACGACCGGCGACCACGATCCGGCGACCGTCGTACGGAACGCCCTGCTTGGCCAACGCCTGCGCGCCGCCCGCGCCGGTCACGCCCGGCAGCGTCCAGCCGGGAAACGGCAGCAGCAGCTCGCGGGCGCCGGTGGCGAGAATCAAGGCGCGGAAACGCAGGCGCAATGCGCCAGACGGGTCTTCGGCCAGCAGTTCCCCGGTGGTTCCGCCGGTGGCGATGACCTGGGTCTGCGCGTGCCACTGCACGCCGGCGGCCAGCGCCTGCCGCAGATATCCCGCGGCGGGCGTGGCGGACTGGCCGACCGCGTGTCGCCACACCTGCCCGCCCGGCGTGGCCTGCGCATCGACCCAGCCCACCCGCACGCCATGGCCACGTGCCGCGAGCGCCGCGGCCAGGCCCGCCGGCCCGGCGCCCACGATCAGCACATCGTAGTCGCGCACGCGCTCAGCCATCGGTTTCCACCCGCATGCCGTCGCGCACCGGCGTCATGCACGCGCGTCGCTGGCCGAGGCCGTCGATCTGCACCCGGCATTCGAAGCACACGCCCATGCCGCACAGCGGTGCGCGCGGCAACCGACCGACCGAACGGCGTGTCGAGAGCACACCGGCCCGCGCGATCGCGGCCGCCACGCTGCTGCCCGCCGGCACGTCCACCGGCTGGCCGTTCACCCTCACCCGCACCGGGCCGCTCACGACATCCCCCGCGCGGGCGAATACGGTGCCGGGTCGATCGCCGGCTCGCGTCCCAGGAACAGATCCATCAGCAGGCGGGCGGTGCCCAGCGCGGTGGTGATGCCAAGCCCTTCGTGTCCGGCCGCCACCCATATATCGCGCGCGTCGGGCATCGCTCCGATATACGGACGCCCGTCCGCCGTGGCCGGGCGAAACCCGGTCCACACTCGGATGGCCTGCACGGATCGCAGGATCGGCAGGTAGTCCAGCGTGCGTGCCAGCATGCGTTGCAACATGGGAATAGACACTGCCGGATCGGTCACGCCTTCCTCGCGGGAAGAACCGATCAGCAGTTGCCCGGTGGGACGCGGCTGCACGTTGAAGGCGACGCTGCTGGCTGCGTTGCCGTGCGCGGAATCGGCATAGCCCAATTCCAGCAATTGGTGGTGGACGATGCCGGGATGGCGGTCGGTAATCACCAGTTGCCCCTTGCGCGGACGCAGCGGCAGCCCGGGCAACAACGTCGGCGCCGCGCATCCGGTGGCGACGAGCACCGGCCCGTGCAGGCAGGTACCGTCGTCCAGCTTCACGCCGCCTTCGAATCGCGCCTCTGCACGACGACCAAGGAACAAGTGCAGGCGATGGGTCCGCGCGCGATCGACCAGGCAACGCGCCGCGCGTGGTGGATACACCACCGCCTCCCGCTCGACCCGCAGGCCGCCGGCCACGCCCTGCGCCAGATGCGGTTCCAGTGCCCGCAGGCGTGCGGCATCCAGCGCCTCGGCTTGGATGCCGACGGCCGCCAGGCGCGCGATCTTGGGCGCTACCCGCTCAAGTTCCCGTTCGTCGCGCGCGACCCAGATCGTGCCGCAGCGACTGAATTCGGCCGCGCACGGATCCGGGAATTCCTCCCACAAAGACAGCGAGTACGCCGCCAGCGCGAGTTCCGCCGGATCCTCGTCCATCGCCACCAGATGCCCCATCGCCGCCGCCGTCGCACCACCGCCGATCGGACCCGGCTCGACCAGCGCCACCTTCAGTCCCTCCGCGCAGGCGGCGTCGGCACAGGCCGCGCCAACCATGCCGGCACCGACGACGATGAGATCGAACGTGTTCACCGCGCGCCGTCACCCGCCGCGCCGATGCCCCAGGCAAAGGGATCGGAGGGATCGATGCACAGCTGCGCCCTGGCGGTAAGGTAGGCCTGGCCGGTAATCCGCGGCAGGATGCCGCGGGTGCCGCGCCGGTAATGGCCTTCGAAGCGGGTACCGAGGATGCCCTGCTGGATCCAGGCCTCGCCTTCAGCGAGTTTTCCGTCGGCGGCCAGGCAGGCCATCTTCGCGCTGGTTCCGGTGCCGCAGGGCGAGCGGTCATAGGCCAGTCCGGGACACAGTACGAAGTTGGCGATTACCCCGCTGCCGTCGCTGGCCGGCGCGTTGAGTTCGATGTGATCGATCTCCGCGCCATCGGCACCGGTGATGCCCGAGTCCCGCAAGGCGTTGCCGATGGCTTCGCTGTAGGCGGTCAGCTCGCGCTGGTGGCGCAGCACCAGCGGCAAGGGCGTCTGCGCGGTGATGAAGAACCAGTTTCCGCCCCACGCGATGTCGCCGCGCACACAGCCATGTCCAGGCACGTCGACCGCGACGTCGGCCGCCAGCCGGTAGCTCTCCACGTTGTCGACCGAAACACGGCCGTCGGCGTGCAGTTCCACGCCGACCGTACCCACTGGCGTCTGCAGACGATGCGCGCCCGGCGTCAGCCGCCCCAGCGCATGCAGGGTCCGCACGACGCCGATGGTGCCGTGCCCGCACATGCCCAGATAGCCGACGTTGTTGAAGAAGATGACGCCCGCCGCGGCATCCGGCTCGGTTGGCGGCAGCAACAGCGCTCCTACCACCGTGTCCGAGCCACGCGGCTCGCACACGATGGCGCTGCGCCAATGATCGAAATCCTGGCGGAAGCGGCGCAGTTGCGCCGCCGGATCGCCGCCGCCGAGATCGGGAAAACCGGCCACGACCACCCGGGTGGGTTCGCCGGCGGTGTGCGAATCGATGACGTCGAGTGTCTGCATGGCGGACATGCTTTCATCCGCGGGTTGGCAGCGGATAGCCGGCAATGTCCGGTGCCGATGCGGAATTCGGCACGATTTTGACGCGACCGGAACGGTGCGCCGCAGCATTTTCATCCCTGCCGGATGGCATTGACATATCGGCGCGAATCACTGTTATGGTGCTTCACGGAGAGGGGTACACGGTGCCCGCGGAAACGCGGGTCCACTAACGCCACGATGCCGCGCCGGCGTCGTGGCGGATGCCGAATGCCGCAGGATTGCGAACGCGGCGCGCGCCCTGGCGGTGCGTGGACGCGCATGCACTCTCCGCGTTTCGCCGCCATGCGGCGATCCCGCCGCCGCCATCGGAGTCCATGCCCATGCCGTTCGACATCGACATCCCGTCACAGGAATTGCAGGCGCTCTACGACGCGCTGCCGGACGTGGTGTTCTTCATCAAGGATGCGCAGGGCCGCTATACCCATTGCAATCTCACCCTGATGCGCCGACTGGGCCGCAAGCAGCGCGCCGACGTGCTCGGCAGGACCACCGTGGAAGTGTTCCCGCAACGCTTCGGCGACAGCTACCAGCAGCAGGATCTGCGCGTGCTGCGCGGCGAGATCATCGAGAACCAGCTGGAAGTCCACCTTTTCCCCAATCGCATGCCGGGCTGGGCGCTCACCTTCAAGCGGCCGGTGTTGCAGGCCGGCGCGGTGGTCGGGCTGATCGGCATCTCGCGCGATCTCGGCCAGCCGGACAATCGCCATTCGACCTTCCCGCGCCTGATGAAGGTGGTGGACCACATGCAGGAGCACCACGGCGAGAACGTCCGCATCACCGCCCTGGCGGATCTCGCCGGCCTGTCGGTCGCCCAGCTGGAAAGGCACTTCCGCCGCGTCTTCCAGCTCACCCCGCAGCAGATGCTGACCAAGCTGCGCATCGAGACCGCGATGCGCCTGTTGCAGGACGATGCCAGCATCGCCAGCATCGGCCAGGCCTGCGGTTTCGCCGACCAGAGCGCGTTCACCCGCCAGTTCAAGGCCACCGTGGGCATGACCCCGCGCGACTATCGCGCGCTTGGCCGGCATCCGCGCGCGGCGCCGATCGCCGGCACCTGACCGCCGCCCTGCGGGGGCGCGCTACTGATCGTCCTCCGCACCCAGATCCAGCTGCGTGGCGGGCAGGCCGGTGGCGGCACCCCAGCAATAGGCCAGCAGGGCGACCACCGCCACCGCCGTGGCGTCCCAGGGATGGACGAGCATGCCGCGGCCACCGAACGAGCCCAGGTACGACACGCCGATCATCATCAGGTAGAACCCGATCAGCCATAGCGAGGAGCGGATCTGCGCGCGCAGCGGCAGCTGTCCCGCCGGCATCAGCCGCGCGCAGGCCAGGTAAATCAGATAAAGCAGCACCTGCAGGCCCAGCAGCCAGGACACGGTGGACCAACCGGACCAGTAGACGATCAGCGAGGCCACCACGAAAGCGAGAGGTCCAAGCACGTCCAGCGCCTTCACCCGGAATGGCCGGTCCAGTCCGGGCGCGCTGCGGCGCAGTGCGGCGGCGGTGACCGGTGCGACGGCGTAGCTCATCATCAGCGCGGCCGACACCACGTTGATCATCGCTTCCCACGACGGAAACGGCAGCGTCCAGAACACCGAGAGCGCGAAGGTCAGCCACAGGGCCGGGCGCGGGATGCCGGATGACACTCCGACCCGGGTGAACAACCGGAAGAACGTACCGGTCCGCGCCCAGCCATAGATCACCCGCGGAGTGGCGTTCATGTAGATGTTGCCGGTACCGCTGGGTGAAACGATGGCATCGGACACGACCAGCACCGCCAGCCAGCCGGCGCCCAGCGCCAGCGCGATGTCGCGGTACGGCAGCGAGTACTCACCACCGACCGGTCCCCAACCCTGCGTCAACGCCGATGCCGGCACGCTGCCCAGGAACACCACCTGCAGCAGCACGTAGATCAGCGTGGACAACACCACCGACAGCAGCAGCGCGATCGGAATGGTCCGCTGCGGATTCCGCACCTCGCTGGCCACGGAGATGATCGGTGTCAGCCCCAGGTAGGCAAAGATGATGCCGCCGCCGGATACCGCCGCCCCCACGCCGGCCATGCCGAACGGCGCGAAGCCGTGCTCGGACAGGTTGGCTGGCTGGAAATGCAGCGCGAGCACGCCGATCACCAGCATCGGCACCACGAACTTGAACGCGCTGACGATGTTGTTCGCCAATGCGAAGGTCCGGATGCTGAAATAATTCAGCAGGAAGAACAGGCACAGCAGCAGGAACTGCACGATCCAGCCGGCCAGGCTGGCATCGCCGGAACCAGGCTTGTTCATCCAGGGAAACCAGGCCGCCGCGTACTGCCGCGCCGCCACCACTTCGATGGCGATCAGGCTGGAGAACGCGATCAGCGTGATCAGTCCCATCAGGTAACCCAGCAGCGGACCGTGCGAAAAGGTGGGATAGCGGATGATTCCGCCTGCGCGTGGCAACGCGGCGCCGAGCTCGCAGTAGATCAGGCCGAGCAGGAGCACCGCCACGCCACCGATCAGCCAGGAGAGAATTCCCGCGGGGCCGGCAATCGACGCCACGTGGCTGGCCGCGAACAGCCAGCCGGATCCGAAGATGGCGCCGAGCCCGATCAGGGTCAGGTCCGCCACGGAAAGACTTCGTTTGAACTTGCCCTGCTGCATGCCATCCCCCCCGGGTAGCTCGTTGCCTTGTCGCGCTCCGCCCGCGGCCCCACCGGGAACCGCGGGCGATTCGTCCCGCCGTGCCGTGTCCGGTGCATCCGGTCGTGCGTGGCGGTCAATGGAGTCTAGAAATGGCGTTTTGCCCGGGTCTTGGCGGATTCCGTCGGTCCTGGCGGCGAAGTGAGCACAAACCCGTTTCCATTTTTCCCGTTTTGTCGGGATCGGGTATTGGCATCAAGCATGTCATCTGCAAACCCAGTGACGGGCGTTGCGCGCCTGTTGCTCCGGCAGAGCTCACCGCGGCTCTCCGACATCCGCATGGCGCACTTTCGTTATGCGGTTTTCCGCATCCCTCCGCGCCATCAACGCCTAGAACGCGGCCGGCTCTCGCACCTAATGTGAAAAACGACACGTAAGCCCTGGGAGGGGCGAACGACGTTTGCCTGCATCAGGCCAAAACACCATCGGGGAGAGGGAATGAAGACGCATTCAGAACGGCTGCGGCCGACAATCCTGTGCCATGCGCTCGTGCTGGCGCTGGCGGCAGGCACACCGGGGGCGCTGTTCGCGCAGCAGGCAGACGGCGCAACACCGCAGGCCACGGCATCGACCGACCAGGACGAAGACACCGCCGAACAATCGGCCAATGGCCAGACCAGGACGCTCGATCAGGTCACCGTCACGGGATCGCGCATCAAGCGCGCCGAAGTCGAAGGCCCGGCGCCGGTGACGGTAATCACCGCCGACGATATCGAGAAGCAGGGCTTCAAGACCGTCTTCGACGCGCTGAACACGCTGACCCAGGCCAACGGTACCGTGGTCAACGAATCCACCTTGGCCAGCCAGTCGATCTTCGCGCCCAACGCCAACATCATCAATCTCCGCGGCCTGGGCCCGGGCCGGTCGCTGATCCTGATCAACGGCCGCCGCGTCGCCGAGTACCCGCTGCCCTATGGCGGCCAGAGCAACTTCGTCAATCTGGGCGCGATTCCCAGCAGCGCGGTCGAGCGCATCGAGGTGCTGTCCGGCGGCGCTTCGGCGATCTATGGCTCCGACGCGGTGGCCGGGGTGATGAACATCGTCACCAAGAAGAACTACGAAGGGCTGGAAGCCAAGCTCTACGGAAGCACGACCACACGCGGCGGCGGCGACACCGGCAACCTGCAGATCGTGGGTGGAAAGTCCGGTGACCGCTGGAGCCTGACCTACGCGATGGAATACATGAACCGCGAGGCCATCTTCACCCGCCAGCGCGACTTCATGGATTCGATGCGGGACAGCCCGATCGCCAGCGGTCGCACGCCCTGGGCCAACCTGTACCTGTACGACTTCGACGCGCCCGGCTATGTCAGCGAGATCGCCGATGCCTGCGACCGTTTCTTCGGCCATAGCGTGGTCTACACGACCGCATCCGGCAGCCGCTGCGCGCAGTACGACCGCCTGGCCGATTCCACCATCCGCAGTTCCGACGACAACCTGTCGCTGTACGGCTCCGGCGTGTTCGACATCAGCGAGAACGCGCAGATCTTCATGGATGCGATGTGGTGGCGGTCCAAGGCGCGCTATTCCACCGGCACCCAGTGGTGGTCTCCCTACAACGAGGAAACCGGCTACTACTACTACGACGTCGGCCGCGGCGCGCTGATGGACGCGCTGCGCGTGTTCCAGCCGGAGGAAACCGGGCGCGACGGCTTGATGACCGACAACGACGAGGAATCCTGGAGCATCACCACCGGCATCCGCGGCAGCCTGTTCGACAACCGCTTCGACTACGAACTTTCCTACAGCCACGCCGAGTACGAGACCGACACCCGCACTCCGCGCCTGATCGCCAGCAAGGTTGCCGACTACTTCCTTGGTCCGCGCCTGGGCAACGATCCGGTCTACGACTACTACCCGGCTTACCGGCTGGACTACGACCGCTTCACCACCCCGCTGACGCCGTCGCAGTTCGCGGCGATGTCGGCGACCATCCGGCCACGCGGCTACTCCGAGGCCAGCCAGTTCCAGGCCACCCTGAGCGGCGATCTGTTCGAACTTCCGGCCGGGCCGGTCGGCATGGCCTCGGTGCTGGAATGGGGTTCGCAGGAGTATGAGCTGGTGGCCGATCCGCGCACCCTGCCCAACGCCGACCCCGCCGAGGAAGCCTACAACTGGAACGACACCGGCGGCCGCGGCGCCCGGGACCGCTATGCGCTGGGCCTGGAGTTCAGCGTGCCGATCTTCAGCACCCTGAAGGCGCAGTTGGCGGCGCGCTACGACAAGTATGACGACATCACCGAGGTGGACGGCGCGGTCACCTGGAACGCCGGGCTGGAATGGCGTCCGGTCGACAGCCTGCTGCTGCGCGGCAGCTACGCCACCAGCTTCCGCGCACCGGACATGCACTACGTGTTCGCCGAACCCTCCGGCTACTACATCCAGATCTTCGACGAATACCGCTGCCGCGCCGAGAACAACAACGACGTGCTGGCGGCGGCTTGCCGCGACAACAGCAACACCGACTACTACTACTACACCGAGGGCGGACGGCGCGGCAACCGCCTGCTGGAGGAAGAGACCTCCAAGTCGTGGACCGCCGGTTTCGTCTGGGACATCCTGGACGGTCTGTCGGTCCAGGCCGACTACTACAGCATCCAGCTCGACCAGGGCGTCAACGATCTGTCCAACGGTTACGTGCTCAAGCGTGAAGCCGATTGCCGGCTGGGCGTGGATCGCAGCGGCAATCCGGTCGACACCAGCTCGCTGCTCTGCCAGACCGCACTGGATTTCGTCCAGCGCCGGCCGTCGCCGACCGATCCCGAAGGCACCGCGGTGACCCTGCTGACGGTCGGGCCAATCAACACCGCCACCGAGAAGACCACCGGCATCGACGCCACGGTCCGCTATCGCTGGGACACCGATCGCCTCGGTCGCTTCAACGTCCTGCTCGGCTGGTCGCACACGCTCAGCTACGAGTTCACCCAGTACGCCGAGGATGGCGTGCTCTACGACCGCGACAACCGCTCCTACAACTGGAACGCCCGCAGCCGGGCCAACCTGTCGGTGAACTGGAATCGCGGCGACTGGGGCGCGAACGTCTACGGCTCGCGGATGGGCTCGATCCCCAGCTACGACCTGGACCGCCGCATCGCGCCCTACCTGCTGTGGAATGCCAACCTGTCGAAGAAGATCACCGACAGGATGTCGGTGACCCTGTTCGTCAACAACGTGTTCGACAAGATCCATCCGCGCGACGACAGCTACGCCGACTACCCGTACTTCTACTGGACCTACAGCCCGATCGGGCGGGAGATCGGCGCGCAGCTGGCTTACCGGTTCCAGTAATCGGTGTTCCCCGGGGGCCGGCAGCCGGCCGGCCCCTTCTTTTTTTGGCTCCAGAGAAGATCGAATGAAAGATGCCCTTCGCCCACCTGCCGCCACCCGCCGGTCACGCGCGGCCCTGACCGTACTGGCCCTGCTCTCGCCGTTCGTCGCTTCAGCGAGTGATACCGCCCCCGGCGATGCGGACTACCAGCGCTCGCTGCACCTGGGACAGGAATGGATGTACCTGACCCGCGACCTGCCCTTCGCGGCCAAGGCCACCCACGATGGCCGCTTCTACTACCGCAAGACGGTGCCCGGCGGTTTCAGCTACGTGATCGTCGACCCGAAGGACCAGCGCAAGCGCCCGGCCTTCGACCAGGCACGCCTGGCGGCGGCGCTGGGCAAGGCCACCGGCGAACGCTACGAGCCGCTGCGGTTGCCGTTCCGCGATTTCGAATTCGCCGACGAAGGCCGCGCCATCAAGATGAAGATCGGCCTGGCCGAGCCGCGGCCATGGCGTTGCGAACTGAAGGACTATACCTGCGCGCGCGACGACGGCACGCCCAGCCGCCCGCGCGGCTGGGGCGTCGTGCGCGACATGACCCAGCCCGCCGACAACGCCCCGCGCCGCTCGCCGGACGGCAAATGGGAAGTCTTCGCGCAGGGCCACGACCTGGTCATCCGCGCGGCCGGTTCACTGGCGCAGCCCGAACCGCTCACCCGCGACGGCCGCGCCGACGCCTTCTACGATCCCGAATCAATCGCGTGGTCGCCCGATTCCCGGCGCCTGGCGGTCTACCGGGTCAAGCCCGGCACCGATCGCCGCGTCACCCGGGTCGAATCCACTCCCCGCAACCAGATCCAGCCAATCGTCCACACCCAGCTGTATCCCAAGCCGGGCGACGAGGTCGACATCGAACGGCCGGTACTGATCGATGTCGATTCGCGCACGGTGCGGGTCGTCGACGACGCGCTGTTCCCCAACCCGCTGCAACTGTGGGAGATCCAGTGGCGCAAGGACGGCGCGAGCTTCGCGTTCGAATACATCCAGCGTGGTTTCAAGCAGGTCCGCGTGATCAGCGTCGATGCCGCCAGCGGCCAGGCGCGGGTGGCGGTCAGCGAGGACAGCCCGACCTTCGTCAATGCCTGGAACCTCTATCGCCACGACGTCGGCAAGGACGGCAACGAGGTGCTGTGGATCTCCGAACGCGACGGCTGGCGCCACCTGTACCTGTTCGACGATGCCAGCGGCCAGGTCAAGCGACAGATCACGCGCGGCGAGTGGGTGGTGCGCGACGTGGTCAAGGTCGATGACGACAAGCGCCGGATCTGGTTCACCGCCGGCGGCATGGACGCGGGCAAGGACCCGTATCTTCAGCATTACTTCCGGGTCGACTTCGACGGCGGCAATCTCACCCGCCTGACCCAAGCCGACGCCTGGCACGATGTCGCCTTCTCCAGCGACATGGCCTATTACCTCGATACTTACTCGCGGGTGGATCTGCCGCCGGTCTCGGAACTGCGCCGCGCCGACGGCAGCCTGGTGTCGGTGCTCGAACGCGCCGATGTCGGCGCGCTGCGCGCGGCGGGTTGGAAGCCGCCCCAGATCTTCGCCGCCAAGGGCCGCGACGGCGCCACCGACATCTGGGGCATCGCGGTGCGTCCACGCGATCACGACCCGTCGAAGCACTATCCGGTCATCGAGTCGATCTACGCCGGGCCGCATGGTTCCTTCGTGCCCAAGCGCTTCTGGCCGTTCGACATGGATTCGGGCAGCGACAGCCTGGTACGGATGCAGGCATTGGCGGATCTGGGCTTCATCGTCGTCCGCATCGACGGCATGGGCACCACCGGCCGCTCCAAGGCCTTCCATGACGTGGCCTGGCAGAACCTGCAGGACGCCGGTTTCCCGGATCGCATCGCCTGGCACCGCGCGATGGCCGCGACGGATCCGTCCTACGACGTCGGCCGGGTCGGCATCCACGGGATGTCGGCGGGCGGGCAGAACACCCTGCACGCGCTGTTGTTCCATCCGGAGTTCTACAAGGCTGGCGTGGCCAGCAACGGCTGCTACGACAACCGCATGGACAAGCTGTGGTGGAACGAGCAATGGCTGGGCTGGCCGGTCAACGGCAGCTACTCGGCCGCGTCGGGCGTGGAGCACGCCAGCAAGCTGCGCGGCGACCTGCTGCTGATCGTGGGCGAACAGGACGCCAATGTGGATCCCGCCTCGACCCTGCAGGTGGCCGATGCGCTGATCCGCGCCGACAAGGATTTCGAACTGCTGATGATGCCCGGCGCCGGCCATTCGGTGGGACGCTGGTCCGAACCCTTCGACTACGTCCAGCGCCGCCACTACGACTTCTTCATCCGCCACCTCCAGGATCGGCCGACACCGCGCTGGAACTCGGCGTCCTCGGCGCCCTGAGCCACGCGCCTGTTTCGCGCGCCGGATGAACGGGCCAACGCGTCCGTTCGCCACGACCGGAAAAAGCGAAGCCCGGCAATGAATGCCGGGCTCTGCAAGCAGCGGCGGAGGGGGAGAGAGGGAGCCTCGTCGCTACGGAGGGAATTTTCCGCTGCCCCGGTTACGGGAACGTTTCACCCAATCGCAAATCCTGTTGCGGTCGCCACGCGGCCGCGGCGCCATGGTTGAAATGAACACGTAGCGTCACGGCTCTATAACTGTGCCCGGAACACGGGAGGATCCACGCCCCCGCCCACGCACCCGAGCCCCTTGCGGAACCCGCCATGCACAAGCCGTTCCGTGATTACCTGGGTGCTCACGGTGGAAAGAGCCTGGTCTGGCACGCCTACGATCTGCTGTTCGCCTATTTCCTGACCCAGCATCTCCAGTTGCCGCCGCAGACGATGGGGCTGCTGACGATGGCGCTGATGCTGTTCGGCGCGCTGGCCGATCCGGTGGCGGGCTGGTTGATCGGACGCGGCCCGGACGTGCCGCACCGGCTGGTCAGCCTGCAGGCGTGGGGAGCGCTGATCTCGACGCTCGCGTTCGTGGCGCTGTTCTCGGTGCCACTGCCGTTGTCGCCGGTCGTCCACGCCCTTGGCACCGGGCTGGTGTTCCAGCTCTGTTACAAGCTCTACGACGTTCCCCAGAATGCGCTGACATCGGTGCTCGCGCGCGACCACCGGGAAGTCCTGCAACTTTCGGCCGGGCGCTATTTCCTCAGTGGCGCCGCGCGCATCCTGGTGGCCCTCGCCGCCTATCTGCTGGTCGGCGAACATGCGACGTCGCCTTCCGGCGGACACATCGCGCTGCTCATCGCAGTGCTGTGCGCGCCGGCACTGCTATCCGCCTGGCGACTGGCCCGCGTCGTCCGGAAACCGGTGGACGATTCCGCCAACAGGAATGTCCATGGCGTCGCCGCCCGGATCCGCAGCGGCACTTTTCCGCGCCTGCCGGATGGCATGGCGATGCTGTTGACCGCCACCTTCGTCAACGCCGGCCTGCTCTCGGTGATGGGCAGGATGATGCCCTACCTGGCGTCGCGTTCCGGCGTGCTGATCGCCTTTTCCATCGGCACGCTGGCGCTGCTGCCGCTGTTCCGGCAGCTGGCCTCGCGCCGCGGCGAACATGCGGCGTTCCTGCTGGCCGCCTGCCTGTCCGCGATCGCCAGCCTCGGCCTATCACGATCGTTCGCGCTGCCGGGTGTTGCCGGGGATATCGGACTGAATACTTTCGCGTTTCTTTATGGCGGCGGCTCATTCGGCTGCACCATGCTGCTCTGGGGAACGGCCGCCAATCTGATCCATCGCCATCACGATCGGACCGCGACGCGCGCCGACACCTGGTCCTACGGCATCTACACCTTCGCTTCCAAGCTCGGCATCGCCCTGTCGATGCTGATGCTGGGCCAGGTGCTGGATCCGGCGGTGGCGCGGTCGCCGGCGGCCGATCACGGGCTTGCCCTGGCGCGGGCGGCGGCATTGGCCGCGCTCGGCGCACTCGTCTGCACCATGGTCATCTATCGGACGATGAAGTCGCTGCGCGAATCGCACGCCGGGCGCCCGCGCCCGTCTCCCGTGCTTGAAGCCGTCCCTCAGGGATCCAACGGATCCAGCGGATCCACCTTCGCCGAATCCGGCGAGGGACGGAACGGCACGTCGAATGGCGAGGTGCGCTTGCCGAGCGTGCCCGGCAGGTAGCCCAACTCGGTCCGGTTGCGTTCGACGAACTCCGCGCCCACCACGTAATCGATGTGCTTCGGGTCGCTGAGCACCAGTGCATCGCGATCCGCTGGCGCCTTCATCGCCATCAACAGGCGCGAGGCATTGCGCAGGTTGGTGGTGGTGTGCCGGGCATAGGGTTCGATCACCAGCGCGTGCTCCGGAACGCCGTACCGCTCCACCAGCGCGCGGCGCATCTCGACTGCTTCGACATGGCGGGTTCCGCGCGGGTGGACGGCGGCACCGCTGAGGATGATGAAAGGCGCCAGTCCGTCGAAATAGCGTTGCGCGGCGACCTTCACGTGCAGCTTGCCGCGCGCGCTCAGCGGCGTCAGCGGATCTTCCGGCCCGGCCCCGAGCACGATGATCGCGGTGTAGCGGTAGCGCGACCAGTCCAGCGTTTTCGCCTGGGCGAAGGCGGCCGCGTTCAGGCCACCCTCGATGGGCTCGAACGCGATCGCGTCGAGCCGGTCGTTGACGTCGATCAGCGCCAGCGCCAGGCCGATGCTGGCGTCCAGCGAGGCGACCGCCTCGCCGCGGCCGACCTCGCTGATCGCCACGGCGGTGGCGACGTCGGCGGCAAGCCGCTGGCTGCCCGCCTCGCCCATCGGTCCGTCGATTCGCGGATAGCGCGAAGCCGCGCCCTTGCCGTAGACATCAAGGATGGAATTGAGTCCGGCCAGCTCGCGGCGGATCGCCTCCGGCGGGCGGTCCGGCGCCGCCAGCGTCGCCATCGCGTCGATCTCCTGGCGGTTCCAGCGCGCGGCGTCGACCTTGCAGGCGGCATCGTCACCGCACTGCGCGAGCCGGCGCTCGCGCGCGGCCAGCAGGGTGCGAACCTCCGTGCCCGCCTGGTCGCGGCGGATCGCGGCGAGCGCCGGGAACAGGCGCTGGCCCAGCGCGGCGGTCACGCCGTCTTCCACGGTCGCGGCGAATCCGGGTTGGGCCACCGCCAGCATCAGGCACAGCAGAGCCGCGACGCGCATCACCAGCTCCGGCTCAGGACCAGGCGGAAGTTGCGCCCGAACAGCGGCCGCCCGTAGATGGCCTCGCTCGAACCCTGCCCGGACAACGCGTCGGTGCGCGTGTTGCCTTCGGTCAGGCCCTCTTCGTTGGTCAGGTTGTCGCCCACCAGTTGCACGCCCCACGGGCCACGCTTCCAGGACACGCCAAAACCGAGGGTTTGATAGGACGGCAGCATCGTGCGGTTGAAGAGATCCACGTAGGCCTTGCCGACCACATCGTAGCGGAGATAAGCCTCGATCTGTCCATCACCGGCGTCGAAGTTCACGGTCGGGCGGATATGTCCGTAGAACTTGGGCTCGCGGACGATCTGGTTGCCGTTCACCGCGCTGGGGTCGGCGCCGGAATTGTTCTGCAGATCCTTGTACTGCGGATCGCTGAAGGTCACCGCGCCCGCCACCGCGAACCAGTCCGTAGCCCGGAACAGGCCGTCGATCTCGACGCCCTTCGATACCGCCGTGCCGATGAAGGGCACCGACTGGTCGTTGCGGCCGGTGGTCGGGTTGTATGCCACGAACGAGGCGTTGAGCGGATCGAACTTGGTGTAGAACGCGGTCAGGTACAGGTACGAGGCCCCGAACGATGCCTTCAGGCCCAGCTCGTACTGATCGGTCGCGGTCTTGACGATGGTCGGATTGATGCTGCGCGCGACGCTGGACTGCGGCGGAATCTCCACATGGGAAGCGCGTGCGTACGCACCCAGTCCCGGGCGGAAGTCGTAGTTCAGGCCCACGGTCCAGTTGGTGACCGAGGGACTGAGATTGTGGGTCTGGGTGGCGCCGTTGAAGCGGCGGGTGGTGTCGTCGGCCAGGGTGGTCGCATCACCCAGGTTCGCGGCGGTGGTGTCTTCGGCGTAGCCGTCGTAGCTGTACTTCTCGTGGCGGATGCCGCCATCCAGTTTCAGTTTTTCGGTGATTTCCCAGGTGTCGTTGGCGTAGACCGCCAGCATCCGCGCATCCACTTCGCCGGCATTGAGCGTGGTGGTGTAGCGCAGCACGCCGTTGTCGGTGACGTAACCCAGCGGCGCGCCGGCGGCCGAATAGGCGACCAGATCGAGCGTCCTCGGCTTGCCGGACACCTCCAGCAGCATGTCCTGGTAGGCGGTGAACGCGGTGGTGCCGTAGAAGGCGGTGTAGATGCCGAAATTGACCTCGTGCGCGCCCAGGCCGGTCTCGAACCGGCGCGCTGCGCTCAGATCCGCCTGCGCCGAATAGAAGTCCGATTCGATCGCGCGATATTGGGCTGAGATCACCAGGCCGGAGGCGCCATAGGGATCATAGGCCGCCGTGCCGCGACTGCCGGCCAGCGCATAGCCCATCCGGGCGACGTCCGGACCGAACGCGGCCCGCGCCCGCTCCAGGTAGCTGTTGGCGAAGGTGTTGCCATCGGCCGGATTGGTCGTCGAATACAGCGCGTCGAAACTCAGCTTGCCCTTTGTGTAGCCGGATTTGAACGAGATGGTCCAGTCACCGGCGGTGTTCTCGTACTGGAAGCCGACGTTGCCGAAGCGCATGTGGCGGCCGTCGGCCAGATCCCGGCGCAGGCCGTGCATCACGCCGGCCGCGTCCAGGTACTTGAGCGAGACGTTGCGCAGCGACGGCGAGTTCATCGTTCCCTCGAAGTAATCCAGGTACGGATTCAGCGACACCGAGGGATTGCGCGGATCGGCGACCGGGATCGGCAGGTAGAACACGTTGTGGTCGTCGACGTAGGTCGCGCTGAACTTCATCCAGCTGTCTTCCATGTAGTGCTTGATGTTGGCGCGCAACTGGCCGCCTTGGTCGTTCGGGAAACCGTTGTCGCGGTAGCCGTCGTGATGGCGGAGGAATCCGCCCACGGCATAGTAGGTGTCCTCCGACAGCGCGCCGGACTGGTACGCCTCGCCGCGGTACAGCCCGGTGTCGCCCAGGGTCAGCTGCGCCTTGCCACGGGTTTCGTCGCCGCCCTCGACCAGCACGTTGTTGACGATGGCCGCGCCGCCGCTGGCATAGATCGGCGCCGGACCGCCGCGCACGATTTCCACGCGCTGGTTCATGACGTCGAAACGGTGCATGCCCTCGCCGGAGTTGAAGAAGTGCCCGTCGATCTCGTGGAAGAGTGGCAGGCCGTCCTGCTGGAACACGATGTAGCCGCGATCGGTCGGTATGCCGCGCAGGCGGGTGATGTTCTGCACCTCGCCGCCGGTGGATTCGACATGGATGCCCGGCACGCTGCCCAGCAGATCCGCGAAGCTCTTCGGCGCCAGCCGCTGCACTTCCTCGGAGGTCAGCGAATTGACCGCGTAGGAGGCATCGAACCGCCGCTGGGTGCGCGCGGCGCCGGTGACCACGATGGCGTCCAGGGTGTTGGCGTCGGTGTTGCCCGGGCGGGCATCGGCGGGGCGTGCCGGGGTGTCCTGCGCCGCGGACGCCGGGGCGGTATCGGTGGCGGCGGGCGGGTTCTGGGCGAACCCCGGCAGCGCGGTCAGGATGCCGGCCGCGAGGACGGACAGCCTGAAGGCAGAACGACGGGTAAGGCTCGACATGGTGGCTCCGGTGGGGGTGGCGGGGCAAAATATATTCCGCCAAGAAACATACTTGCTGATTGTTTCAGCCGGATTTCACGCTTAATCGCGAATTATTCTGTGTTCTTGACGAAATTCGCCCGTAATATCTTTGTCACTGGAATATAAAGGAATGGATCCATGTCCATAGCCCTGAGACTGGCGCCCAGCGAGCAACGCGTGCTCGACCTGCTCCGTTATCGCGGGCCGATGTCCCGCGCGGAGCTGTCGCGCGAATCGGACCTGGCGCCGCCCACCCTGTCGCGACTGATTCAGCAACTGCTCGACCGCGGACTGGTGATCGAGTCCGAGAAGGTGCGCGACGGCCAGCGCGGCAAACCCGCGCAGTTGGTGCGGCTGAATCCGCGCGGCGCCTTCGCCGCCGGCATCGCCGTGCAGAGCGAATATGTGGAAGGCTGCATCGTCGACATGGAGGGCGGCGTCTGCGCGAGCGCGAGGCTGCCGCTGCCGACCCTGGCGCCGGATCAGGTGGGCGCGGCGGCCTCGCATATGCTCGGGCAACTGATCGCCGAGGCCGGCATCGACATTTCCCGGTTGATCGGCGCCGGCGTTTCCATGCCCGGCGTGGCGCTGGGCGCGTACGGCTCCGGCACCCGCCCCGAAGGCAACAACGATCTGCCCGACGAATTCGAGGACTGGAAGCCGCTCGATCTGCAGGCGTTCTTCGCCGGAGTGCTGGAACTGCCCTGCTGGCTGGAGAACAGCTCCAAGGCCGTGGCGCTGGCGGAAATGTATTACGGCGAGGGACAACGGCTGGGCAGTTTCGCGGTCATGCACATCGCCTACGGCTTCGGCGGCGGGTTGATCCTCGACCGCCGTCCGTTTCGTGGCGCACGCGGCCACGCCGGCGAATTCGGCGGGCTGTTTCCCTACTCCAGCATCCGCCCCTCGGGCCGCGATCTGCTCGCGTACCTGGGCGAACGCATGGCGCGGCCGCCGCGGCATGTCCGCGACGTGGTGATCGAGGACATTCCCGAACATCTGCTCCACGGGTGGGCCGAGCGGGTCTATCCCTGCATGCACGACCTGTGCAGGTTCCTCACCGTCGCGCTGGATCTGGACGGCATCGTCCTGCACGGCCTGATTCCGGAAAAGCTGCTGCACCTGCTGGCCGATCTCGTGCGCCAGCGCGTGCCGCCGACCCTGCCGCCCGAACTCGTCATGCCCCGCGTCGTGGTCTCGCCCCTGTCCGCTTCCAGCCTGAGTGTCGGCGCCGCCAGCCTGCCGCTGCACTACACCACCGCCGCCACCCCGTAGAGCGGAGCTCGCTCCGCTGCTCCTCCGGCACCGCCCGAATCCACGAAGCCGAGCAAGCTCGGCTCCACCGCATTCGACGCGCCGCCATCGCGGTTGACGCTCATTCCAGCTTCACCACCAGCTTGCCGAAGTTGCGTCCCTTGAGCAGGCCGAAGAAGGCTTCGGGCGCGTTCTCCAGGCCTTCCACGATGTCCTCGCGATACTGGATGCGGCCGTCCGCCAGCCATTGGCCCATCTCTTCCAGGAAGCGGGGAAACAGATCGATGAAATCGCGCTGGATGAAGCCGCGCACGCTCAGGCGCTGGCGCAGGATCTGGCTGAAGAATCCGGGCAGGCGATCCGGTCCTGGCAATACCTGGCCGCGCGCGTTGTAGGTGGCAATCGTGCCGCAGACCGGGATCCGGGCGAAGTCGTTGAGCAGGGGAACGACCGCGTCGAACACCTTGCCGCCCACGTTCTCGAAGTACACGTCGATGCCGCCCGGTACCGCGGTGCGCAGCTGCTCGGAAAAATCATCCGCGCGGTGATCCAGCGCGACGTCGAAGCCGATCGTTTCCAGGTACTGCCGCTTGGCCTCGCCGCCGGCGATGCCGACGGTGCGCGCACCGCGCATCTTCGCGATCTGGCCGACCGTGGCGCCGACCGGGCCGCTGGCGGCGGCGACCACCAGCGTTTCCCCCGGCTGCGGCTTGCCTATCTCGTGCAGGCCGGCATAGGCGGTGAAGCCCGGCATTCCGTACACGCCCAGCGCCGTGCTGAGCGGCAGCGTCATGCCGTCGAGCCTGCGCGTGATCGCATCGCCATCGACGACCGCGAACGTCTGCCAGCCGCCCGTGGCCACGACCTGATCGCCCACCGCGAATCCGGGATGGCGGGATTCCAGCACCTCGCCCACCGTGCGTCCTTCCATGACGTCGTCGATGGCCACCGGCGGCGAATAGGAACGCCCGGCATCCATGCGTCCGCGCATGTACGGATCCAGCGACAGGTAGCGGTTGCGCAGCAGCACCTGGCCCGGACCGGGCGCGGGCACCGGCAGCCGTTCGAGACGGAAATGCGACGCGTCAGGCTCGCCACTCGGACGCGCCGCCAGGACGATACGGGTGTTGATGGGATTGCTCATTCGCGGGAACCGGGTTCAGGGGGTCCGACAGCATCGCACCGGCACCACTCTCCCTGCCCGGGAACCCGCTCGAAATCTGTGTTCCATCGGGAGCGGTGAACCAACGGGGCGGCCGTCCTCGCCTGCACCGGGGACATGCGACGTCAACCTGCCTTCCATCAGGCAGGTCGGGTCCCCGCGGGAAACGCCGTCCTTTGGCCGACGGGTGCCGTGCTTGGCAGACGGGCGTGCCGGGACTAAGGTGGCGGTCCGCCACGCCGCCGGCGCCGCCGATGAAGTCCTCCGCCCGGGGAACCCTGCAGGCTCGGATCAACCGCCGCGTCCGCCTTGAACTGCGGGCGGTGCGGCGCGCGCTCGCCGATCGGCGTCATCCGCACCGCGCGGTGCACGAGGCGCGCAAGGCCATCCGGCGCCTGCGCGCGTTGCTGGCGCTGGCCGTGCGGCGGCTGGAGGCGATCGAAGTCGTGGACCGGGAGTTGCGGCGCCTCGGCGACAGCCTGTCCCGGCTGCGCGATGCGCAGGTCGCGCTGGAAACGGCCGAGGCCATCGCATCGCAGGAACCGGCCTCCGCGCAGAACGTCGTGCGCTGGCTGGCCGAACGCCGCGATCACATGCTGGAACGCGCGCTCCGCCGCGATCCCGACTTCGCGCGCAGGCAGATGCTGCTTGATGCCTGCACGCGCGCGCTGGAGACGGTAGCGTGGTCGGAACTGGAAGACGACGACCTGCACGAGGCGCTCCGTCATTCGCGCAAGCGCCTGAAAAAAGCCGAACGCAAGGCGGAACGCGATCCGTCGCCGGAGCATCTGCACAGGTTGCGCCGCCGCGCGCGGCGCCTGCGCATGCAACTGGAACTGCTGCGCACGCTGGTCCCG
Organism: Pseudoxanthomonas sp. PXM04; assembly: GCF_014851695.1. Classification (NCBI taxonomy): domain Bacteria; kingdom Pseudomonadati; phylum Pseudomonadota; class Gammaproteobacteria; order Lysobacterales; family Lysobacteraceae; genus Pseudoxanthomonas; species Pseudoxanthomonas sp. PXM04. Next base: position 262,930 of record NZ_JACVAG010000008.1, on the reverse strand, counting down.
GATTTCCATCCGGAGACGCTTCACGGCGAGACTCCGGGCAAGGCCATCCGCATCCTGCACAAGCAGAGCAATCGGCTGGGTCAACGCCAGGACAAGGAGCACCTGGCCGATGTGCTGGAACGCATGCCGATGACCTTCGAGCGCGAGGTCATGCGCCGGCGCATCGAACGCGAGCTGAAGGAACCGCGCTGACCGGGGCTGTCGCAACGGATACATGATGCCGTCGCGACGTCCCGCCGCACGCTATCGCCGGGAAACCACCCGCCGGTCCGCGTCCAGCCGTTCCATCACCACCTCCAGCGGTGCCGGCCTGGCCACGTAGAAGCCCTGCACGTAATCGCAGGCATTGTCGCGCAGCCAGTCGTACTCTCCCTTTTCCTCGACGCCCTCGGCGATGGTGCGCAAGCCAAGGCCTCGCCCCAGCGCGATGAGCGCGCGGCAGATGGACGCATTCTTCTCGTCGCGATGCACGCCGATCACGAAACTGCGGTCGATCTTCAGGTAATCCAGCGGCAGATCGCGCAGGTACGCCATGCTGGAGAAGCCCGTGCCGAAATCGTCGATGGAAATGCAGACGCCCTGGCGCTGCAGTTCCTCCAGCGAAGCGCGCACGGCCTCCCGGCTCTTGAGCATCGCCGTTTCCGTGAGCTCCACATGCAGGGCGCCGCGCGGCAATCCATGCCTGTCCTGCACCTGGCGAAGACTCGATGGCAGGGTGCCCTGCAGGAACTGCACGGCGGACACGTTGACGGCGATGGCGATGTCGTCCCAGCCTGCCGCGCCCAGCCGCGCCCTCGCCCGGGCCGCATGCTCCAGCACCCATTCGCCGATCGGCACGATCAAGCCGGATTCCTCGGCCAGCGGCACGAAATGGGCCGGCGGTACGTAGCTGCCGTCGTGCTGGCGCCAGCGCAGCAAGGCCTCCATCGCCACGACGTCGCCGGTGGTCAGGCAGGTGACGGGCTGGAAGAACAGCTCGAACTCGTTGCCCGCGATCGCACGGCGGAGCCGGGACAGGATGGCCAGGCGCTCGGCGGCCTGCTCGTTCATTTCCAGCCGGAACACGGTCGCGGGCTCGTTCTCGTTGCGGGAATGCAGCGCCGCCAACGCGGCGTGATCGACCACCTGCTCCGCCGCGCCGGGCACCACGCCCGGCGAATCGGCCACGCCGATCCAGGCTTCGACCCGGTGGCTGCCGCCTTCGAATTCGACCGGATCCGCCAGCACCCTGACCACCTCCGCGACGAGCCGCTCGATCTCGCGCGCGTCCCGTGCGACGAGCACGAACGCATCAGAGGGCAGGTAGGCGGCCGGCCCGTAGCGGCCGGCCACCGCGGACAGCCGGCGCGAGATCTCCGACAGGATGGCTTCGCCCATCCGCCGGCCGAGCGTGGGGGAGACCACCTCCAGATCCCGCAGTTGGAGGTAGACCGCGCCATAGGGCGTATGCCAGTTCTGCGAGCGCGCATTCACCTGATCGATCAGCGCGCGTAGTTTCAGCAGGCCCGTGCTTTCATCGTGCGTCGCCCGCCACGCGAGATCCTCCTCGTAGGCGACCCGTTCGCTGACGTCCTCGGCCAGCACCAGCCGAGCCGGGCGTCCGTCGAACTGGATGCTGCTGCTGTGCACGCGCACGTACATGGGGCGTCCGTCGCGGCTGTAGTGGATCCAGACATTTTCCGATTCGCGCGGCTCGGCGGTATCGTGCACCGACTTCAGCACCTCGGCCTGCTCCTCGGGCGAACGGATCTGGAGGATGGTCATGCCGAGGAACTCCTCGCGCGAATAGCCGTACTTGCGGATGGCCGCCTCGTTCACCGCCAGGAACCGCAGCGATTCCAGATCGAATACCCAGAACGGCAGCGGATTCAGATCGAACAGCTCGCGGAACTGGATTTCCGCGCGCTCGATCTGCGCCTGGCTTTCGCGCCGTTCGGTGATATCCACGATGGTGCCGGTCATGAGCGGCTTGCCGGCCTCCCCATCCACCCGAGCACCGCGCGCGCTGATCCAGCGGATCCTCCGGTCCGGAAGGACAACCCGGTATTCGGAATGGAACGACTGCCCGCTGGACAGCGAGTCGGAAAACTCGCGGCTGACGCGCTCGCGATCCTCGTCGTGCATGCGTTCGAAAAAGTCCTCCAGCGGAATCAGGTCCGGCTTCTCGTCGAATCCGAACAGCGCGGCCGCCTGCGCGGAGGCGCGGACCTTTTCCTGATCCAGCTCCAGCGCCCAGACCCCGGCACGCGAGGCTTCCTGCGCCTTGGCCAGCCAGTCGGCATGCCGCACCAGTTCTCCCTGCGTGGCAAGGCGCGCGGTTTCCGAGGACAGCAATCGCCTGACCAGATAGGCCGCACCCAGCCAGTAGAAGACCAGCAGCAGCGACGCGCTGATCACATAATTCCACCATGGCGCCAGCACTTCCCGTTCGGCGATGCCGACCGCGACCACGAACGGATAGCCGCTGGTGGAGGTGAAGCTGGCATAGCGCCTGACCTGGTCGAGGGGGCTGACCCGCCTGACCTGCGTGGTTTCTCCCGCCGCAAGTAGCGGGATGTCCATCCGCTTGCCGGTATCCCCCGCCTCACCCTGGCGCGCCAGCAGGTACCCATCGCGATCCAGGATGGCCGCGCTGCCGAGCTGGCCGATGTCCAACCCTTCCAGCAGGCGTTGCAGTTCGCCGGTCCGCAAACGCGCCACCAGCCAGTTGCCATCGGGGGTCCGCAACGCCAGCGGGACCACCGGGTGGCTGTGGCCCTGCACCTGCAGCCTGCCGGTCCTGAGATCCCCTTCGCCCGGGGGCGGCTGGAAGTTCGACTGCGAGGAATACTCGCTGACCCCGCGCCGTATCGGCTTTCCCTCGCGATCATAGAGATCGATGTCCTGCAGTTCGGCATTCCTGGAAATCACGGCGCGGATGGCCGAGGAGATGTCCCAGGTACTCTGCGATGGATAGTCGCGGACGTAGCCGTCGGCATCGCCCGCCATGCCGCGCAGGGCGCGTTCCAGGTGGCGTAGCTCGTAATGGAGCAGGCGATCGATGCCCACCGCGACCGCCAGGCTGTGGCGCTCGGCGGCATCGACCCGCGTGCCGCGGTCATGCACGATCGCCGCCAGCAGCGCGACGGTGAGCGCCAGCCCCAGCAGGATGCCGAACCGCCGGAATGCCGGCAGGGAACGGGCCAACGTGGCAAACCTGGCGGGATTCATGTCCATTGAATCGTCAGTCATGGCGGGGAAGATCGCTCAGGACGGCCCTCATTCCACGGGTGGGATGATTTTTTTACGTTACCGAGTGCGCGTAGGTGTTTTTGTGATGAATGTCGTCACTTGCCGTTGACCCGGAAACGCGAGCCGGCTGCGGATTCCGGCAAGGGATCCTGGCTGCTGCAAGCCATCCGCCAACGATGCGAATGGCGGGACATTTCCAGGCGAACTCAGGCACTGGGCGCTTCCGCGCCCAGCACGCTCACCCGGTATTGATCACGGCCCCCCTCCTTCGCCTCGTACAGCGCATCGTCCGCCGCCACCAGCAGATCCTCCTGCGCCTCCACTTCGCGGGCGAAGGCGGCGCCGATGCTGGTGGAGATCTGCAAGGTCAGATCCTCCAGCTGCAGCGGTTCGCGGACGCTGGCGATGATCTTCTCGGCGACCACCTTGACCATCACCGGGTGGGTGATGTGTTCAAGCAGGATGACGAACTCGTCACCGCCCAGCCGCACCACCAGATCGGTCGCGCGCACGCACGACACCAGCCGGCGCGCGAATTCGCGGATGACCCTGTCGCCGACCGCGTGTCCATGCGTGTCGTTGATGCACTTGAAGTGGTCGATGTCCAGGTACATCAGCGCCAGCGCCTCGCCGCTGCGCTCGATGCGCAGCAACGCCAGCGACAGCCGTTCCTCCAGTTGCCGGCGGTTGGGCACGCCGGTCAGCGCATCCACCCGGCTCAACCGCTCCAGTTCGCGGCGACTGGCTTCCAGCGCTTCTTCCGCCGCCACCCGCCGGCTGATGTCGCGCCCGGTCAGGATCAAGTCGTTCTCCGCCGGATTGTTTTCCTTGGGGATGGGACGCATGACCACCTCCATCCACAGGTAGTGCCCGTCGCGGTGGCGGACCCGGTACTTGAGCGTCTGCGGCTGGCCGGAAGCAAGCACCTCGTCCATTGCCACACGTTGCCGGCCCTGGTCGTCGGGATGCACCAGGCTCCAGCGCAGGCCCAGCATTTCCGCCGGCTTCCAGCCCAGGATGTCCTCGGACGCGGGGGACACGTACACGCGCTCGCCATCCGGCCGCAGCCGCACCACCAGATCGCCGGAGTAGTCGGCCAGCAGGCGGTAGCGGTGCTCGTTCTCGCGCACCCTGGAAGTCAGCTTGTCGCGCTCGGCCATGCCCAGCACCACCGGGATGGTGATCAGGCAGCCGCCGGCCAGGTACAGCTGAAGCAGCGCGATGCGGCCGGCATCGCCCAGATCCTCCGGTCCCCACAACGGACCGTTGCCCTGGGCGGTCAGGGTGCCGCCGATGACGCCCAGCAGGATCACGCCCGCCGCCACGCCCGGGAACCGATGCCGGAACGCGGCCAGCAACAGCGGCGGATAGGTCAGGAACAGCACCGGGTACGAGGTGCTGAACACCAGCGCACCCACCGCGGCAATCAGCGCCATGCTGATGACGAAGCTGCGCCGCTTGCCGCGCGGCGCGATGGCCCGCCAGCCTTCCACGTGCAGGACCAGGGTGGTGGTGGCGAAGATCACCATGCCCACCACGTGCGCGGCGTACCAGCCCAGGAACGCCCGCACGAAACTGGACGGCAGCGAAGCTTCCGCCATCCACGCCGCCAGCACGCCGGACAACGCGCAGCCGGCCAGTGTGCTGGCCGTGGCAACGCCCCCCAGGGTCAGCCAGCGCTGCGGGTCGCCCACGTTCGGCACCACCCGGCGCACCGACCACGCGACCACCAGCACTTCGATCAGATGGCAGGTCGCCAGGAAGGCCGCGGCTCCCAGCGGCACCCCGGCCAGCCACTGGCCCAGCAGGTCCGCCGCGATGCCGACACCCAGACAGAGCGGCCAGGCGCGCGTCTCGCGCGCCAGCAGCCAGCCGGTGAGGATGCCGCTGGATATCCAGACGGCGGCGAGTTCGTCCGCGCCTTTCCCCCATTTCAGGGAAAGCCACGCCGTCCCTCCGACCAGCACGGCCAGCGCGATGCCGTCCGACCACCGATTGACCTGCTTCCCAGCGCCCACCGCGCCCCCTCGCCATACCCGGCCAGACGCCAGCCTGGCCTGCCTCCCGTCATCGACGTGTCGATGACCCCGCGCCAGTGTAGCCACCCCGGGGCCGGGGGATAACGGGGCGGCATGCATCGTCGGGGGGATTCGACGCTTCCTGGACGCCGGCCGTCAGCCGGCGCCGCGCACCGCCATCGCGCAATCCATCGTCCGCCGGGTCCGGCCTGCCCGCGGGAGACCCCGCGGACGCGATGCTCAGACGACGCCGTGCCGCTTCAGCAGCGCCTGTTCGTCGCCCGATACCCAGCCGAAGACCCTGGCCTCGCCGTCCCGAACCTGGACCAGGTAATGCACCTCGAAATCGATCGCCGTTTCGGCGAGATCGTCGCGCGCATAGGTCGCGGTCCATGCCACGCTGGCCATGCAGTGAAGCCCGTCGATGGGCGCGACGCGGATATCCCGTATCCGCATCCGCCGGGTACCGATGTCGCGATAGTGCGCATACCCCTGGGCCATGACGTTCCTGAGCTGCTGATCGTTCTTGCCCGACATCACCCCGGCCGGCGAAGCGGCGATGAAGTCCGAGGCATACAGGGATGCGACCTCGTCCATGTCCGCCTCGCCCGCCAGGGCTTGCCGGAACAGCCGCTCGTAGCGTTCAAACAGCCTTCTTACTTCCGTTTCCATGACAGGCGCTCCGATGAGGGTGCCGGCCCCATTCTGCCTCCCGGGAGCGGTGGCAAGCCGGTGAAGGCGCCGCCTGCGGGGGATCGTCCCTCCTGACGCCTGCTGTCGCGTCCGCTGGCATGCACGGATGGAATCCGGCACCCAACCGGGGATCTGCGCCCACTCGCCGGCAAGGCGTGCTTTTCACGACCCGACCACGCTGGCGGCCGCAGGCTCGCCTGGCACCGCCGTGCCTCCGGAGATTCCGCCATGATGCGTCGTGGTTCGTTTGCAGGGCTCCTGCATGCCGCGTTGTCCGGGATGGCGGCGATCACCGGATCCGGCCAGGCGCACGCGGCCACGATCACGGTGGGCAACTGCGACGACACCGGTCCCGGAAGCCTCCGCGCGGCGGTGGGTTCCGCCGCCAGCGGCGACATCATCGACCTGCGCGGGCTGGCCTGCGATCGCATCGTGCTCGGCGGCAGCCTGTACTTCGGGCAGGAGGACCTGACCTTCAAGGGTCCCGGGCGCGCGCGACTGGCCATCGACGGCAACTGGTACGGCAACCGGGCCATCGAGCACTGGGGGCGCGGGACGCTGCGCATCGAGGATCTTTCCATCGAGAATTCGCGCGACGAGCTAGGCGGCTCGCACGACATGGGCGGCTGCATCAAGTCGCTGGGGAACATCGAGATCGTGCGTTCCCGCGTGCACCACTGCCTGCTGGTCGTCCGTGATGACATCTACTGGACCGAGGAAGGCCGTGGCGGCGCGATCTATGCCTTCGGCAACGTGCTCATCGAGCGCAGCATCGTGTCCGATGCCCACGTGACGACCTTCGGCTATGGCGGTGCGGTCAACGCGGGCGGCACGGTGACGGTCCTGGACAGCCAGATCCGCGACAGTTCGGCGTACTACGGCGGTGGCATCGCCGCGAACGACCTGACGTTGCGACGTTCGGTCGTGAGCGGAAACCGGGCGCGGGTCGGCGGCGGATTGCACATCGATGGCGCCGCGCTGATCGAGGACTCCACGATTTCCGGCAATGCCGCCTCCGAGCCGCAGCATCCTGCCCGCGACGAGGCCCTGGCCGGGGGAGGGATCAACGCCTACTCCGGTCCCGTCATCGTCAACAGCACCTTCAGCGGCAATGTCGCCGAATACTGGGCGGCGATGCTCCTGCAGGGCGGCGGGGCAAGGATCCTCAACAGCACCATCGCCTTCAACGAGAACACCCTGGATTGCAGGGGCGCGCTACGGTCGGTCCTGGAACTCGACCTGGAAAGCACCGTGGTCGCACGCAACACCTGCCTCGGCGCGCCATCCATCGACGTCTCCATCTACATCGATGGCGTCGTGGGCGGCCACAACCTGATCCAGTCGTCGCAGGCCTCGTTGCCGGCCGACACCCTCCAGGCCGATCCGCTGCTCTCGCCGTTGGCGGACCACGGCGGCCCGTCGCCCACCCACCTGCTCCTGCGTGGCAGCCCGGCCATCGATCGTGGCAGCAACCTGCTCGATCTCCGCCACGACCAGCGTGGGCGTCCGTTTGCGCGCGTGCGCGGCAACGCGCCGGACATCGGCGCGACCGAGAGCAGGTTCCGGGCGGAGTGACCCATGCCGCCGGCCGCCGTCCGGCCCGCGTGGCCATGCTTCGCGGGCATCGCCGTCGGTGCGGGTGGACACGGGCAACAGGCAAGCGGAGTCCGCATGCGAACCACTACCGTCCAGATCGACGCAATGAAGCTTGCGGCCACGCTTGCCGGCGATGATCGACTGCCGCCACTGCTGTTGCTGCATGGATGGCCGCATTGCCGCCATCTCTACGATCCGGTGATCGACGCATTGGGCGGACACGCGTTCGCGATGGCCATCGACTTGCCGGAAGTAGGCGAATCGCGGGGCCCACCGCCGTCTTCCGACAAGGCCACCCTGGCCGACGTGGCGATCGCGGCGGCCGAACGATTGGGGGGATCGCGCCCCGTCGTGGCCGGCATCGACGTCGGTGGAATGATTGCGTACGCGGCGGCCCGTTACCACGGCGATCGCATTGCCGGGGCGATGGTGATGAATACCGCGGTGCCGGGACTGGATCCGTGGGACGAGGTGGTCGCGAATCCGGCCATCTGGCATTTCGCTTTCCATCGGGTGCCGTCTCTTCCCGAAGCGCTGGTGGCGGGCAGGCAGCGTGCCTACTTCGATTACTTCATCGATGCCTTGTCACGCGACAGGCAGGCGGTTGGAAACGACATGCGCCAGCGCTTCGCCGAAGCCTACCAGCGCCCGGAAGCCCTGCGTGCCGGGTTCGAGTGGTACCGGGCCATGCCCGAGGACGCGGAGCGGAACCGGGAATGCGTGCCCTTCGATACGGCCCTGGCCTACGTCCGTGGCGATGCGGACCCCGCCGACCTGCAGGAATACCTGGCTGGACTGCGCGCCGGCGGTGCGGTCAATCCCGCCGGAAGCCTGATCCCGCGATCCGGGGAACTTCTGCCGCTGGAGAACCCCTCGGCGTTCGTCGCCACGGTGCTGGCGTTCATGCGACGGGCAAACGCGTCGGGCCACTGACCGCGCGGCTTGCCGGGCGCACCGCCAGACGTTCGCAGACACCACGGGACCTTCATCTACGCTCGGCTGCGGGCGCGGCACTCTCGCCGACCGGCGGATCCAGCCATGGGGTTCCATCCTCGCGCCAATGCACCGGCTGGATGCGCGGGGATCGCTTCGCCGTGCATTTCATGTCGGGTCCGGGATTGGCGTGATACACGATCCAGGCACTGCCGTCGGGCATGTCGAAGAAGCCGTTGTGGCCGGGTGCGTGGACATGGCCGGCGGGATTCTTCGCCAGGATGGGTTGCGGCGCTTTGATCCACGACGAGGCTTGCAGCGGATCGCTTCCAGGGCGCGCGTGCAGCAGGCCGATCGCATAATCGTCCGACCAGCAGGCGCTGCCCGAGTATGAGAGGAACAGATCGCCCCGGGGCCCGGCGAGGAATTCCGGCCCTTCCAGGATCTGCCGGCCGCCCTGCCGCTCCCAGTCCTGGTCCGGGCGCGCGATGATGGTTTCCTCGCCGACCAGCGTCCACGGATCGGACATCGCCACGATTGCGAGCACGCTGTCCGGCCCGACGTATGGCGAATAGACGAAGTAGCGCTTGTCGCCGATGGCGAACGTGGTGCCGTCGATGCCGGGATGCCGGGTGGCGAGCCGACCGCGATCGCGCCATTCGCCGGTGGTCGGATCGGCGTTTCCGTTTTCCAGCACGAAGACGCCGCGATGATCGTCGTCATCGTGGCCGCTGGCCGCGGCGGTGTAGTACACGTACCACTTGCCGTCGATGCGATGCAGCTCCGGCGCCCAGATCGACTGCGCGTTCGGACCGCGCGCCGGCGGCCGCCAGATGGTCGTCTCCTCCGCCTCGGCCAGGCGCGCGAGATCGCGGGTCTTGCGGATCGCCAGCCGGTTGCCGTGCGTGCCCATGTAGTAGTAGATCCCGCCGTCGCGGACGATCCAGGGATCCGGCCCGGAAGGCAGCAGCGGATTCCGGAATTCCGGTGGTTCGGCGGCGTTCGCCGTGCTCGTGTACAGCAGGATTGCGCCCAGCAGCAGGCGTGCCGGCCAATGGAACATGAGTCCTCCTCGGTTTCCGGTCAGCCCGACGCCGCGTGATGCGGACGACGGCGGGAAGACGGGCCGCGTGCGACCCGGTTTGCATGAAGCCGCCAACGTAATCATATAATCCGACAATATACAAGCCGCCTCCGCGCCGATCGCGGCCAGCGGATCGCACCGCCCACATTCGAGCCTCGCCATGAACCACGCGCACGCGGACAGCATCGTCGGAATCAACTGGGGCAGCTCCAATTTCCGCGCCTATCTCATCGCCGCCGACGGCCAGGTGATCGACACGCTCGAATCCGCCTCCGGCATCACCACGCTCTCGCGCGAGGGCATGGTCGATGTCTCCAATCGCGTGCGCGCACGCTGGCCACAGGCCGGCGCCGTCTACGCGGCCGGCATGATCGGCTCCAACATCGGCTGGATCGACGCGGGCTATGTCGACTGCCCGGCCGGCCTGCGGACGGTGGGCGCGTGCCTGGTGCCCGTGCGCATCGGGGAGCTGTCGCTGTACATCGTTCCCGGCCTGGCCTGCGTGCGCGAGGCCGATGGCGCGCCGGACATCATGCGCGGCGAGGAAACCGAACTGTTCGGCCTGCTGGCCGGCGATCGACTCGGTGATTCGCCCGTGATCGCCCTGCCCGGCACGCATACCAAATGGGTGCGCCTGCGCGACGGGCGCGTGCATGACTTCATGACCGCGATGTCGGGCGAAATCCACGACCGCCTGTCCGCGGCGGGCCTGCTCGCCTCGGTCGTGGAGGGCCCGGGCCACGATGGCCCCGCGTTCCGGGACGGCGTAGGCGCGGCCGCGGCCCATGCCCTCGGCCTGGGCGCGCTGCTGTTCGGCGTTCGCGCACGGGTGATTCGCGGCCTGCTGCCGCGCGCGGACGCCAGCGCCTACCTGCGCGGCCTGTTGATCGGGGCCGAGATCGCCGACGCGCTGGCGCTGTTTCCCGAACTGCGCGCCACCACCGTGCCGCTGGTCGGATCGGCACCGGTGTGCATGTTGTACCAGGCTGCGCTGGCGGTGCAGGGGATCGCCTCGCGGCCGGTCGCCTCGGCGGATGCCGTCGTACGCGGGTTCGCCGGCATCCACGCGTTGCGCGGCTAGGTTGGCCGGGTTTGCTCACGCGGGCCGCGTGACCGAGGCCGCCTGCCATGTGTTGCGCCGCAACGTGCATATTGTCTGATTATATGTTTTTGTAACCTTCCACGCCGTTGGGAGAGGTCAAGAGCGATGTTGCTTGGCAAGGGGATGGCAGTTGGTTGCATGGGTGCGCTGGCGCTCGCGGTCGCCGCATCGGCGGGCGCGCAGCAGCGCACGGTCGTCGGCACGCTGCCGGACGGCACGAAGGTCGAATCCATCCTGCTGCGCGACGGCAGCGGCATGCAGGCGCGCGTACTGACGCTGGGCGCGGCGCTGCATTCGCTGGAAGTGCCGGATCGCGACGGCAAGTACGCCGACGTGGTGTTGGGCGACGCGACGCTGCAGGCCACGCTGGCCAAGCCGCAATATTTCGGCACCGTCGTCGGGCGCTTCGCCAATCGCATCGCCCGCGGCAGGTTCACGCTGGATGGACGCGAATACAGCGTGCCCACCAACGATGGCCCCAACAGCCTGCACGGCGGCGCCCGTGGCTTCGACAAGGTGGTCTGGGACGTGGTCGAGGCCAAGCCTGATCGCGCCACCCTGCGCCACGTCAGCGCCGACGGCGACCAGGGCTATCCCGGCACGCTGACGGTCACCGCCACCTACGCGCTCGAAGGCGATGGCCGCCTGGCGATTGAATACCGCGCCAGCACCGATGCGCCGACCATCGTCAACCTGAGCAACCACGCCTACTGGAACCTGTCCGGCGAAGGTTCGGGCACGGCGATGGATCACGAATTGATGATCGCCGCCGACGCCTATACGCCGGTCGACGCCACCCTGATTCCAACGGGCGAGTTCCGGCCGGTGGCCGGCACCGCGTTCGACTTCCGCACGCCCAAGCCAATCGGCCGGGATCTTCGCACCGGCAGCGAGCCGCAGTTGCTGCATGGTCGCGGCTACGACCACAACTGGGTGATCAGCCGCGAACCGGCGAAGGAAGCCCGCGAGGTGGCGCGCGTGCATGACCCGCGTTCCGGCCGGGTGATGTCGCTGGTGTCCGCGCAGCCCGGCCTGCAGTTCTATTCCGGCAACTTCCTGGACGGCACCACGGTGGGCAAGAGCGGCCGCGTATACCGCCAGGGCGATGCCATCGCGCTCGAACCCCAGCTGTTTCCCGACACGCCGAACCAGCCCGCTTTCGGTTCGGCGCGCCTTGCGCCCGGCCAGCAGTACGTGAACCGCATGGTCTACCGGTTCTCCACGGACAAGGACGCCAGCAGCACCCGTTGATCCCGGCGCCCACCGGCGCCGCATGCCACCCACCGCGACGGCCCTTGCCGCCGTGGATGCCGGAGGCATGCCCGAATCCTCTCAGGTAATGGAGATGCATCCGATGCAAAAGTGGCTCACCCCCCTGCTTGCAATCCTGTTCGCCGCGACCGCGCCGATGGCGACGGCCGCCGACGGCGAACGCTGGTCACAGGCCGAAGCGAAGAGCTGGTACGAACAGCAGCCCTGGCTGGTCGGCGCCAACTACACCACCTCCAACGCGATCAACCAGCTGGAGATGTTCCAGGCCGAGAGCTTCGATCCGGTGGCGATCGATCGCGAGCTCGGCTGGGCGCGCGAAAAGTTCGGCATGAACACCATGCGCGTCTACCTGCATGACCTGCTGTGGAAGCAGGATCAGAAAGGTTTCCTGAAGCGCCTCGACCAGTTCCTCGCCATCGCCGCGAAGCACGGCATCCGGCCGATGCTGGTGCTGTTCGACAGCTGCTGGGATCCGGATCCGGTGCTCGGCGCGCAGCGCCGCCCGATTCCCGGCGTGCACAACTCCGGCTGGCTCCAGAGCCCGGGCCGGCACGAACTGGTCGATCCGGCCAACGACGCGCACTTCCGCGCCTACGTGCAAGGCGTGGTCGGTGCCTTCGCCAACGACAAGCGGGTGCTGGCCTGGGACCTGTGGAACGAACCGGACAACCCGGGCGGCGGCAACTACATGGACAAGCAACTGGATCGCGAGCAGGCGCGCATCGAGGAACTGCTGCCGAAGATCTTCGAATGGGCGCGCGCGAAGAAGCCGATCCAGCCGCTCACCAGCGGCGTGTGGATCGGTGACGACTGGTCGCCTGGCGCCAGAAGCCTGAACGCCATCCAGCGCACCCAGCTGGAGCAGTCCGACGTCATCACCTTCCACAACTACGAACAGCCCGAAGCCTTCGAGGCGCGCGTCGCCCAGTTGCGCGGTTACGACCGCCCACTGATCTGCACCGAGTGGCTGGCGCGCGGCAACGGCTCCAACGTGGACACCATCCTGCCGATCGCGCGGCGCGAAAACATCGGCATGATCAACTGGGGCTTCGTCGACGGTGCCATCCAGACCCGCTTCCCGTGGGACAGCTGGCAGCGTCCGTACACCATGCAGGAGCCGACCCTGTGGTTCCACGATCTGCTCAAGGCCGACGGCACGCCCTACCGCGCGCGTGAAGCCGAGCTGTTCCGCAAGCTTGCCAACACGCCCGGGAACGCCGTTCCCAGTCACTGAACCGAGACGCCCCACCGGCCGCTCCCGCGGCCGGCGGGTCGCTCATGCCCCTCTTCCGGAGAAGATGTCATGAACACTCGTTTTCCCCGCTCCCTGCTGTCGCTTTCGATCCTGTCCGCCCTCATGTTGCCGACGCTGGCCATGGCCCAGGATGGCAACGCCGGTACGACCGCACAGCAGGCGCCGGCCGACCAGAATCCTTCCTCCCAGGACGCCACCAACCTGGATACGGTCGTGGTCACCGCGTTGCGCCAGAGCCTGCAGACCGCGCAGGCGATCAAGCAGGACGCGGACATGGTGGTCGATTCGATCGTCGCCGAGGACATCGGCAAGCTGCCCGACAACAGCGTGGCCGACGCGCTCCAGCGCGTGACCGGCGTGCAGATCGCGCAGGGCGGACAGGGCGAGACGACCTCGGTGGTGATCCGCGGCCTGCCCAACGTCATCAGTACCCTCAACGGTCGCGAGATCTTCAGCGGTTCCGGGCGCGGTTACGCTTTCCAGAACCTGCCGGCCACCGCGGTGAAGACCCTGCGCGTCTACAAGAGCAGCGAGGCCAGCCTGCCGCTGGGCGGCATCGCCGGCCTGGTCGACATCGAGCTGCGCCGTCCGTTCGACTTCGACGGCGCCGAAGTGGCCGGCACCCTCACCGGTACCCACAGCGAGTACGGCGGCAAGGTCGACCCCAACGCCAGCCTGCTGCTCAGCAACCGCTGGGACACCGACGCCGGCGAATTCGGCGCGCTGGTCAACTTCGGCTATCTGGGCAAGCACTACGCCTACGACGCGGTGTGGGGCGACTTCCCGAAGATCGTGAACAGCGGCGGCACCACACCTCCGATACGAACCGCGGAGGGCAATCTCATTGCCGCGCCAAACGGCTGGGGCACGGCGTACAACCAAGGCGATCGCAAGCGCGGCGCATTCAACTACGCCCTGCAGTGGAAGCCCAACGATCGCACCGAGGTCTACCTGGAAGGACTGTACGACTGGGTGCGCGACGATTTCGACCAGGCGTTCTACTTCTCGTTCCCGAACGGTGCGATTGCTCCATCGCAGCTCAACGTCGGCAACCACTGCTATCCCAACCAGATGGACGGACCGCTGGCCGGCCAGACCGTCTGCGACGCGACCAGCGGCACCTGGACCGGCAACAGCTACGCCGCGACCAGCACCCAGGCGCACGAGCAGCGCGGCCAGGACATCCAGAACGCGCTGGGGGTGAAGTGGGACGGCGACCAATTGCACCTGTCCACCGAGTTCACCCGCACGTCCGGCTACTACCGCGACGAGAACTTCATCATCGACACCTTCCTGAGCGGCCCGATCACCACGGTCTGGGAAGGCACGTCCGGTAGCCACCAGAACTGGTACCTGGCCGGCGATCCGGCGCTGGATCCGTCGCGCTTCTACCTCAACGGCCTGTTCCAGACCTGGGCGCACTCGCGTGGCGAGGAGAACAGTTGGCGTGGCGATGGCCGCTTCGAATTCCTCGACGGCCCGATCGCCTCGATCCAGTTCGGCCTGCGCTATGCGGATCGCACCGCCAGCGCCAAGGGCAGCGTGGAAATCTCCACGCCGCCGCCGGGCGGCGCGGGTGATACCGCCAACCCGAACCCGGACAATCAGGTCGTCGGCCTTTTCCCGGCCTCCAGCTTCTTCTGCAGCAAGCGCGACAACGCCGCGCTGCACCAGAAATTCCTGGTGCCCTGCTACGACTACCTGATCGACAACGCCGACGCGCTGCGCGCGTTCTATGGCCTGCCCGCCGGACTGGCGCCGGAGAATCCCGGCCGCTTCTTCGACATCGGCGAGCGCAAGGCCGCCGGCTACCTGCAGGCCAAGTACGACTTCGAGTTGTTCGGCCTGCCGGTCGACGGCCTGGTCGGCGTGCGGGTGGAGAAGGTGAAGCGCGATCTCAGCGCCTTCTCCTTCGATGCAAGCACCAGCGTCTACAGCCCGATCACGCGCCAGACCGACGACACCAACACGCTGCCCAACGCCAGCATGAACCTGCACTTCAGCGATGAATGGCAGCTCCGCCTGATCGCGGCCAAGACCATCAGCTACCCGGACTTCGGCGCGCTCAATCCGTCCATCTCGCTCAATCCGGGCACCATCAACCGGCCTGGCATCGCCTCCAGCGGCAATCCGGACCTGATGCCCATCGAGTCGATGAACTACGACGCCTCGCTGGAGTGGTACTTCTCGCCGGTGGGCTATGCCAGCGCGGGCGTGTTCTATCGCGACATCGACGGCTACATCCAGACCTACGTCACCAACGTGACCATCGGCGGCGCACCGTACGAGCTGTCCTTGCCGCAGAGCGCAGGTACCGGACACCTGCAGGGCGTCGAGCTGGCCTACCAGCAGACCTTCGACTTCCTGCCCGGTGCCTGGAGCGGCCTGGGCGCGCAGTTGAACTACACCTACATCGATGGTTCCACCCGGTCGCCGGACCTCATCGGCGGGCCGGTGATCTCGCGGCCGCTGCAGAACGTGTCGAAGAACAACTACAACGCGGTGCTGTTCTACGAGAACCAGGGGCTTTCGGCGCGACTGGCCTACGGCTATCGCAGCCGCTACATCGACTTCTTCACCCAGTCCACGGTGTCGGGCAACGAAGACCAGGTCGAGCCGGCCAGCTCGCTGGACTTTTCGGTCAGCTACGACGTGACCCCGCAGACCACGCTGGTGTTCTCGGCCACCAACCTGCTGGGCAACAACCTGCACCAGTTCTGGGGCGACGGCGATACCCGTCCGCGCGACATCCGCTTCCAGGACAAGACCCTCGCCCTGGGCCTGCGGTTCAAGCTGTGAAGAAGCACGCGACGCCCCGCGTGAAGTGGCTGGCACCGGCGCTGCTGTGCGCCGGTGCGGCCACCGCCGCGCCGGCCACGGACGATGCCGCTCGCGGTGCGCGCCTGGCCGCGGGCGTCGGTTATGTGTCGTCGATCCAGTTGGCGCACCAGCCGCGTGCGGATGACAACGGGCGCATGCTGCTGGTGTTCGAGCCGTCCGCTCCGGG
Source organism: Pseudoxanthomonas sp. PXM04 (assembly GCF_014851695.1). Classification (NCBI taxonomy): domain Bacteria; kingdom Pseudomonadati; phylum Pseudomonadota; class Gammaproteobacteria; order Lysobacterales; family Lysobacteraceae; genus Pseudoxanthomonas; species Pseudoxanthomonas sp. PXM04. Next base: position 246,739 of record NZ_JACVAG010000008.1, on the reverse strand, counting down.
CGGCATTCCGCTGTACGAAAGCCGCGACGCGGGTGGGCATTGGCGGCAGGTCGGCGAAATCACCGATCAACCGCACGGCGATGCGCGCCGCTGGCAACTGCGCTGGCAACCGCACCTGAGCGAGCTGGCCCGTTCCAGCGGCGACCTTCCGGCGGGCACCCTGCTGCTCGCCGCCAATTCGACCGGCCGCAACGAACGCGATCAGGTGATCGCGCAGGACCTGCAGCTCTACGCCAGCCGTGACGGTGGCCGGCACTGGGAGTATCGCGGCAGCATCGTGCGGGGCGGTGGCCAGCCCTCCGACCGACTCAACCAGGGAGTCTGGGAACCCTACATCGTGGTGCTGGACGACGGCCGCATGGTCGCCTTCTACTCCAGCGAGCAGCACAAGCCGGCCGGTTTCAACCAGTTGCTGGCGCACAAGGTCTCGCTCGACGGTGGCCGCAGCTGGGGCGAGGAGACCGTGGACGTCGCACTCCCGGGCGGTGTCGAACGCCCCGGGATGGCCATCGTCGAACGCGTCCCCGGTCGCGGCTACGCGATGGTGTTCGAGAACATCGACGGTGAGCGCAACGGCCAGGTCCACCTGAAATTCAGCGCCGATGGACTGGACTGGGGCGCACCGGAGGATCCGGGCATCGCCCTGCGCACCGCCGCCGGCGCCTGGCCGGCGGCGTGCCCGAGCATCCGCTGGCTGCCCGGCGAAACCGCCGACGGCGTGTTGCTGGTGGCCGCGCAACGGGCCGGCGGCGGTGGCGATGCGGGTGGCCGCACGCTCTATCGCAATGACCATGGCGGACGCGGACCCTGGTGGGAAGTCGACGCCCCGGTGCGCAAGGCCAGCGGCAACATCCACGCCGGCTGGACCCAGGCCATGCTGGTCCGCGCCGACGGTCAGTTGCTGCACATCACCTCCTCCTCCATCGCCTCGGCGCCCGCGCGGGCCGAGTCCAACGAGATCCTGCATGCCACCGCGCCGCTGGCGCTGGGGCGGTACGAAGCCGAGAACGCGGCCCGCCGCCGCGCCGCGCAGATCGACGACGCCGGCGCGTCGGCCGGCCGCAAGGTGCGCCTGGCCAGCGGCGCCGGCGCCGATCTCATGTTCGAGGTCCGGGCCGGACGCGCCGGCGATCGCCACATCCGCCTGCGCTACGCCGACATCGGCTTCGCCGCCGCGCCGCGCGTGCGGGTGAATGGCCGGGAGCTGCCCTCCCCCGCTTCCGCCGCCAGCACGCCCCGCGCCGGCTGGCGCGAGGCGGCGTTCGTCGCATCCCTGGAGGAAGGCGACAACCGCATCGTCGTCAGCAACGGCGACCGGCCGCTGGACTACGACTATCTGGACATCGCCCCCGCGACGGTGGCGCCATGATTTCCCACGGTTCCCATGCCATGCCCCCAGTCGTGCTATACCCCTATTGTCGGATAATCAGAGTGGCCGCCGGACGCGGCGCACCGAACCCAAGGGGCTCCAGTGAAGCAAATCGCGGTACGCAATCTCTACGACCAGGTCATCCAGGCGATCGGCCGGATGATCGTCAGCGGCGAGATCAAGCCCGGCGAACTCCTGCCGCGCGAGGAAATGCTGGCCCAGCGCATGGCGGTGAGCCGGACCGCGCTGCGGGAAGGATTGAAGGTACTCGGTTCCAAGGGCCTGATCGAAACCAGGCAGAAGACCGGCACCCGGGTGCGCGAACCACGCCACTGGAACCAGCTCGACGGCGACATCCTGGCCTGGCGATGCGCCTCGATGCCGACCGAGGATTTCGTCGAGAAGCTGGTGGAGATGCGCGAAATCATCGAACCGGCCGCGGCGGCGGCGGCGGCACGGCGGCGCTCGCCGGAGCAGTTGGCGAAGATCAAGGCGGCCTACGAGGCGATGGCCGCGGCCACCGACCAGGACGCCTGGGCCAAGGCGGACCTGGACTTCCACGAGAGCGTGCTGGACGCGACCAACAACGAACTGATGGCTTCGCTGTTCTCGGTCATCGACGCGGCGCTGGGCGCGTACTTCCTGCTGTCGGCTCAGACCGCGGCGGACTTCAAGTACTCGTTGCCGCGCCACTTCGACGTCTACGACGCGATCCGGCTCAAGCGGCCGGAATCCGCGCGCGAGGCGATGCTCGGCATGATCGAGGACTCGCGCGCCAACATCAAGAAAGGACGAGGGCGCACGCGCAAGTCCACCCGCTGAAGGAGTTCCCATGAGCACCGCCTGGATGCAACCCCTCCCTCTGGTTGCCATCCTGCGCGGGCTCACCCCGCAGGAAGCGCCGGCCATCGGCCTGGCGCTGGCCGAGGCCGGCTTCCGGATCCTGGAAGTCCCGCTCAACTCGCCGCAACCGCTGGAAAGCATCGCGCTGCTGGCGCGCGCGCTCGGTGACCATTGCCTGGTCGGTGCCGGCACGGTGCTCACGCCTCGCCAGGTCGAGGACGTGAAGGACGCCGGCGGCCGGCTGATCGTGATGCCGCACGCCGACGTCGACGTCATCGCCGCGGCGCACGCGCTCGGGCTGCGCTGCACGCCCGGCGTCGCCACCCCCACCGAGGCTTTCGCCGCGCTGCGCGCCGGCGCCGACGCACTGAAGCTGTTTCCCGCCGAGCAACTGCCACCGCCGGTGCTGAAAGCTTGGCTCAGCGTGCTGCCGCGCGGCACCGGCGTGTTGCCGGTGGGCGGCATCACGCCCGAACGAATGGCCGCCTATCGCGACGCCGGTGCAACGGGCTTCGGCATCGGCTCGGCGCTGTACGCACCCGGCACCCCGCCCACCGAAGTGGCGCGGCGGGCGCGCGCCTTCATCGATGCATGGAACAAGACCAACCGGGACCCCACCCCATGAAGATCACCGCCATCACGCCTTATCTCGTGCCGCCACGCTGGCTGTTCGTCCGCATCGATACCGATGCGGGCATCAGCGGCTGGGGCGAACCCATCGTGGAGGGCCGCGCGCATACCGTGGCCGCCGCGGTGGAGGAGCTGTCCGACTACCTCATCGGCCAGGATCCGCGGCTGATCGAGGACCATTGGAACGTGCTCTATCGTGGCGGTTTCTACCGCGGCGGGCCGGTGCTGATGAGTGCGCTGGCCGGGATCGACCAGGCGTTGTGGGATATCCACGGCAAGGCGCTGGGCGTGCCGGTGCATGCGCTGCTCGGCGGCAAGGTGCGCGACCGGATCCGGGTGTACTCGTGGATTGGCGGCGACCGCCCGGCGGACACCGCGCGCGCGGCGAAGGAAGCGGTGGCGCGCGGGTTCACCGCGGTCAAGATGAACGCGACCGAGGAGGTGCAGTTCGTTGACTCCCACGAGAAGGTGACCCACGTACTGGAAAACGTGCAGGCCGTGCGCGATGCGGTCGGCCGCGAAATCGGCCTGGCGGTCGATTTCCATGGTCGCGTGCACAAGCCGATGGCCAAGGTGCTGATGCGTGAACTCGCGCCGTTCGGGCTGATGTTCATCGAGGAGCCGGTGCTGTCCGAACACCTGGAAGCCATTCCCGAACTGGCCGCGCTGTCGCCGGCGCCGATCGCGCTGGGCGAGCGCCTGTACTCGCGCTTCGACTTCAAGCGCGTGCTGCAGACCGGCGGCGTCGACATCATCCAGCCGGATCCCTCGCACGCCGGCGGTATCACCGAGACCCGCAAGATCGCCGCGATGGCCGAGGCCTACGACGTCGCGCTGGCCCTGCATTGCCCGCTCGGGCCGATCGCGCTGGCCGCCAACCTGCAGCTGGACGCGATCTGCTACAACGCCTTCATCCAGGAGCAGAGCCTGGGGATCCACTACAACGCCGCCAATGATCTGCTCGACTACCTGGCCGACCGCGCGCCGTTCGCCTACAACGACGGCTACGTGGCGATTCCCGGCGGCCCGGGCCTGGGCATCGAAATCAACCAGGCCTACGTGGACGAGCGGGCTTCGGAAGGACATCGCTGGCGCAATCCGGTCTGGCGCCATGCCGACGGCAGCGTGGCGGAGTGGTGATCCCGATGACTGAAACGACACCTCCCGCGGGCGCGATGGCGCGCTATCCCAGTCTCGCCGGCCGCAGCGTGCTGATCACCGGCGGCGCCACCGGCATCGGCGCCAGCTTCGTCGAACACTTCGCCCGCCAGGGCGCGCGCGTCGCCTTCCTGGACATCGACGATGCCGGCGCGAAAGACCTGCTGGCCGGCCTCGGCGCGGTCGAGCACGTCCCCGTCTACCTGCGTTGCGACGTGACCGACCTGGACGCACTGCACGCGGCCATCGCCGATGCGCGCCGGAACGTCGGGCCAATCGCGGTGCTGGTCAACAACGCCGCCAACGACGGGCGGCATGGCTTCGGCGACACCACGCCGGCCGACTTCGAGCGCAACATGGCGGTGAACCTGCGCCACCAGTACTTCGCCACCCAGGCGGTGGTAGCCGACATGCGCGCGCTCGGCGGCGGCTCGGTGATCTGCCTGGGCTCCACCGGCTGGATGATCAAGAACGCCGGCTATCCGATGTATGCGATGGCCAAGTCCGCCGTGCATGGGCTGGTCAACGGTCTGGCGCGCGAACTGGGCGCGGATCGCATCCGCATCAACGCGCTCGTGCCGGGCTGGGTGATCACCGAAAAGCAGCGGCGGTTGTGGCTGGATGCGGAAGGCGAGGCGCAGATCCGGCGCGCGCAGTGCCTGCCCGGCCATCTGCAAGCCGAAGACCTGGCGCGCGCGGCGCTGTTCCTGGCCGCCGACGACAGCCGCATGTGCACCGGCCAGGACTTCATCGTCGACGGCGGCTGGGTGTGAACATGGACGTGAGCATCGTGGTGCCCGCCGGCAACCGGCTCGGCGAAGGCGTGTTGTGGTGCGACCGCGAACAAGCGCTGTACTGGACCGACATCCATGCCGCGCGGCTGTGGCGGTACGCGCCCGCGAGCGGCAAGGTCGATCAGTGGCCGCTGCCGGAGCGCCTGGCCTCGTTCGCGCTGTGCGAGGCGGAAGGGTGGCTGCTGCTGGCGCTGGCGTCGCGGCTGGCGTTCTTCCACCCGCAGCGCTACGAGTTGCGCGAGCTGCACCGCATCGGCATCGTGCCCGAGACCCGCGCCAACGACGGCGCCTGCGACCGGCAGGGACGCTTCGTGTTCGGCACCCTGCACGAACCGGCGCGAGGTCCCCGATACGCGGTGGGCGGATTCCATCGCCTGCATGCCGACCTGTCGCTGGAAGCCCTGCCGCTGCCCCGCGTGGCGATCGCCAACAGCGTCGCCTTCAGCCCCGACGGCGCGACCATGTACTTCTGCGATTCGCTGCGGAAGGTCATCCAGCGTTGCGACTATGGCGACGCATTGGGTCCGGCTTCCCCCTTCGCCGACCTGACCACGCAGGACGGCGAGCCGGACGGCAGCGTGGTGGATGCCGACGGAGGGCTGTGGAACGCGCAATGGGGCGCGGCGCGGGTGGTGCGCTACCTGCCCGACGGCCGTGAGGATCGCCGCGTGTCTATTCCCGCCACGCAGCCGACCCGCCCGGTCTTTGGCGGCGCCGATCTGCGCACGCTGTACGTCACCAGCGCGCATGACGGCCTGGACGCGGATGCGCGCGAGCGTGATCCCCATGCCGGTGACGTGTTCGCCTTCACTCCCGGCATCGCCGGGCTGCCGGAGCCCCGGTTCGCCGGCAACCCCGACGCCAAGCCGCGCCGCTGACGCGCGCCCCCTCCCGCGGAGATCCCATGACGCTTTCCACACTCGACGTTGGCATCGTGCTGGCCTACCTGGCCGCCATCTTCATCCTGGCGCAGTGGGTCTCGCGCGAGAAAGCGGGACACGAGAAGTCCGCGCAGGATTACTTCCTCGCCAGCCGCGCCCTGCCCTGGTGGGCGATCGGCGCCTCGCTGATCGCGGCCAACATCTCGGCCGAACAGATCATCGGCATGTCCGGTTCCGGCTACGCGATCGGCCTGGCCATCGCCTCCTATGAGTGGATGGCGGCGCTGACCCTGTTGATCGTCGGCAAATGGTTCCTGCCGATCTTCCTGCGCAACGGCATCACCACCATGCCGCAGTTCCTGGAGGAGCGTTACGGCAATCGCATCCGCACCCTGATGGCGGTGTTCTGGCTGGGCCTGTACGTGTTCGTCAACCTGACCTCGATCCTGTGGCTGGGATCCATCGCGGTCTCGCAGGTGGCCGGCCTCGATCAGAACCTGGCGCTGATCCTGCTCGGCACCTTCGCCCTGGCGTACCAGTTGTACGGCGGCCTGAAGGCGGTGGCGCTGACCGACATCGTGCAGGTGTCGCTGCTGGTGCTGGGCGGATTGCTGGTCACCGGCATCACCCTGGGCCAGATCGGCGATGGCAGCGTGATCGACGGGTTCACCACGCTGTGGCGGCAGCAGCCGGAGAAGTTCGAGATGATCCTCGACCCGGCCAATCCCTTCTACAAGGATCTGCCCGGCCTGTCGGTGCTGCTGGGTGGCATGTGGATCGCCAATTTGAGCTACTGGGGTTTCAACCAGTACATCATCCAGCGCGCGCTCGCCGCCAAGGATATCCGCGAAGCGCAGAAGGGCGTGGTGTTCGCCGCGTTCCTCAAGCTGCTGATGCCGGTGATCGTGGTGCTGCCGGGCATCGCCGCGGTGGTGCTGGCGCCGCAACTGGAACGCCCGGACGCGGCCTATCCGACAATGATGCGGTTGCTTCCCAGCGGGGTGCTGGGACTGGTGTTCGCCGCGCTGGTGGCGGCGATCGTCGCGTCGCTGGCGTCCAAGATCAATTCGGTGGCGACCATCTTCACCCTCGATTTCTACGCCAAGCGCGATCGCGAGGCCTCGCAGGCCAAGCTGGTGCGAGTGGGCCGCATCGCCGCGGCCGTGGCGATCCTGGTGGCGGTGCTGACCGCGCGTCCGCTGCTGGGCGGATTCGACCAGGGTTTCCAGTACATCCAGGAATTCACCGGCTTTTTCACTCCCGGCATCGTGGTGATCTTCCTGCTGGGACTGTTCTGGAAGCGCGCCAACGAGGCCGGCGCGCTCGCCGCCGCGATCGGTTCGTTCCTGCTGTCGCTGGCGCTCAAGCTGGCGTGGCCGGCGCTGCCATTCATGGATCGCATCGGCCTGGTGTTCCTGCTGGCGCTGGTCCTGGCCGTGGGCGTCGCGCTGGCGACACGCGCCAGTGGCGATCGCGATCGGATCCGCACCGCCGACGTCAGTTACGCCACCGCGCCTTCGTTCAACGTTGCCTCGCTCGCGGTCGTTGCCATCCTGGTCGCGCTGTACGCGGTTTTCTGGTGATGGGCATGCGCGCGCTTCGCATGTCGGCGCAAGGCGCGCTCCTGGCGGGCCTGATGCTGGCCGCGGCCCCGATCTGGGCAGTCGAGGTGCGCTGGACCGATACCGCCACCGTCGCCGCACGGGACGCCGGCTGGGGTCGCATGACCCGGCTGACCGACGGCCGCTGGCTGGCGGTGACCACGCGCTTCCACAAGGACTGGCCGACCACGCTCGCGCTGTCCGTCAGCGACGACCACGCGCGCAGTTGGCAGCCCTGGTCGGAACTGGCCGAACCCGGACGCAAGATCGACAACGGCGAAGTCCTCGCCCTGCCCGATGGGCGCGTGCTGCTGGCGATGCGCTCGCTGGTGGACGGCGTCTCCTACCGGTTGCATCTCTACGCTAGCGATGACGGCGCCCGCAGCTGGCGGTTCCTGAGTGTCATCGACCAGAACGAAACGCCCGGCGGCCGCAACGATCGCGGCGTATGGGAACCGGTGCTCACCCTCCTCGACGACGGCACGCTGTCGGTCCTGTATGCGGACGAGACCCTGGCCGACGGCCAGCCGGCCTACAACCAGGTGGTTTCGCAGCGCCTGTCGCGCGATGGAGGACGCAGTTGGGAATCCAGGGCGGTGATCGCCGCTCAGCCCGGCGGCGGCGCGCTGCGACCCGGCATGCCGGTGATGGCGCGGCGTCCGCAGGGCGGCTACGTGCTGGTGTTCGAAATCTGTGGCGAAGACAAGCACTGCCCGGTTTCTTCCAAAATCTCGCCCGATGGCCGTTCCTGGCCCGCCGGACTGGGCACGCCGCTGGCGGATCAGCGCTGCGGGCCGCAGATCACCACCACCACCCGCGGCACGATGTTCGTCACCTCCTGCCAGAACGAGATCAGCGTGAGCGAAGACGGTGGCGGAAACTGGCAACGCTTGCCCGAACCCGCCTGGCCAATCGGTTTCCGCCATTCATGGCCGGCCGTCTACGAGATCGCGCCCGACGAAATCGGCGTCATCAACGTCACCGAGGGCGGCCGCGTGCAGATCCGGTTCGGTACCTACTGAAGCCGCGACATCGCGCGGCAAGGCGCAGGCTTACCAGTCGATCCGCAACGCGAGCGATCCGTTCCTGGCTTCACCCAGGGTATCCAGGTTCCAGTACCGCCGGTTGAACAGATTGTTGACGTTCGCGGTCACGGTGGCCATGCGTCCGCCGATCTGGGTCCGATACTGCAGTCCCACGCTGGTGAGGGTACGCCCGGGAATCAGCACGCGGTTCGCGTCCTCGTAGTACTGGTCGCCGGAGTGGCGCACGTTGCCGTGCAGGCTCAGGCCGCTCACCGACGGCGGCCGATACTCGAAGTTGGCCACGATCTGGCGGCGCGAGGATCCGGCGGGACGATTGCCCTGCAAAGCGGCGTTTTCCGGCGACAGGTCTTCCAGGCTCGCGTCGAGCCACAGGAAACCCAGTCCAAGGTCGAGATCGTGGGTGAGGCCGAAGCTGCCGATGGCCTCCAGGCCGCGATACAGCGTCAGGCCATCTTGTACCCGGTACCGTTCCGCGCCGCGCCACTGGTCCACCTGGGCCGCACGCTCGACGCGGAACGCCGCGGCGGTGAAGCCGAAGCGGCCGGCCTGGTACTTCGCGCCGATTTCGTACTGTTTGCTGGTGGTCGGATCCAGCGCTTCGCCCGCATTGACGTAAGGCGGTTCCGCGTCCATCGCCACGCGGCCGGCGGCTTCCAGCGATTCCACGTAGCTGGCATAGAGGGACAGGTTGTCCACCGGCTTGTAGACCAGGGCGAGCGTCGGTGTCAGCGATGAGGTGGTATAGCGCGAATCGGATTGGGGATCGCCGTCCAGGTCCTTCTGCTCGTAATCCACGTGGCGCACGCCCAGGACGGCTTGCCAGTGATCGCCGAAATGCATCGTGTCGCTGACGAACAGCGACTTCTGCCGTTCGTCGTAATCGACCGGGCCAAAGCCGAAGTCGGGGACGTGCGTCGACAGGAAGTCCAGCCGCCGATACAGGTTGCCGTTGAAATCGTTGCTCCAGTACCAGTCCGTTCCCCAGCGCTCCCACTTGCGCTGGTAGCTGGCACCGAATACCAGTTCGTGCCGGAGCGCGCCGGTCGTCGCTTCCCCCGTCACCAGCAGCTGGCCCACGCTGTTGCGCAGATCGCCGGCGAAGTTGTAGACGTTGCCGGCATAGTCGCCCGCCTCGTTCAGCAGGTCGGCGAACATCTTGTTGGAGTAGTGCTCGCGCCGGCTGCTGCCGATCGTCAGATCGATGCGCCAGGCATCGCCCAGGCGCCATTCCAGCCCGGTGGTCGCATGCAGTGTCCGGGACTTGTAGTAGCCGTTGCGGACGATGACGTTCTCGTAGTCGTAGGTCGGCTTCGGCAGGCGCGTGCCCTCGTAGCGATCCCAATAGAAGTACAGCGGTTCGTGCTTGAGGTTGCTGTCCTCGCTCACCACTTCGGCGTGCCAGCGCAGGGCGTCGCCGATGGGCCGGTCCAGCGCCAGCGAAAGCAGCGTGCGGTCGATGCCCGCGCCGTTGTACGCATCGCCCTGTTCGGTCGCCGCATTGACGCGCAGGCCCAGCGAATCCGGCCCGTCCACCCGTTCACTGGTGTCCACGCGCAACGCGTACGCGCCGTCGTTGCGATAGCCCAGCGTGGTGGCCAGCAGCGGCGTGTCGGTGGGGCGCTTGAGCCGGTAGCTGATGATGCCGCCGGGCGAACCGAAGCCGTACATGAAGCCGCCCAGGCCCTTGAGCGCCTGCACCGACTCCACGGCTTCCAGCGGGAACTCGCCGCCCCACTCCATCAGCATCGGCACCCCGTCCACGTAGTGGTTCAGCACACCGATGCCACGAATCTGCGTGCCCCACCAGTTGGTGGTGGCCGAAGGCTCGGCGGCGAACACCGACGGGTCGTTGATGAAGACCTGGCCCAGCGTGGCGGCGCCACGCTTGTTGATGTCCTCCTCGTCCACCACCGTCACCGAGAACGGCGTATCCAGCAGGCGCTTGTTGCCCAGCACGCCCACGCCGGCATCCTGGTCCAGGTTCAGGCCGACGCGCCGGCCCTCGACATGGATCGTGTCCAATTGCTTGGCTCCATTGCCGGCGGGCGGATCCTGCGCGGTCGCTTCCTGCGCGCGTGCGCCGGAGGTCGCCAGCATCAGGCCGAGGCAGAGGAGGGAATGGCGCGGCAGCGCGGTACGGATGGCGTGCGGGAACAAGGCGATACCCCTGGTGGAACCCGGAACGGGAGTCGAGACGTGGATAGCGGGAAGAGTCGAATGCGGCGGCGTCAGCGGCGAGATCCTGTCCACGGCGCCAGCACGCGCAGCGCGCGCGGACGCCATGCCAGTGACATCGCGATCACCAGTGCCGAGAACGCCAGCGTCATCACCCAGACCAGGACCGCCATGGAGGCGTGATCCACGCGCAGGCACAACGCCAGGGCCGCGCCGATGCCCGCCGCGCCCAGCCAGCGCAATAGGCGCGATGCGGTGGCAGGCAATGCCCTGCCCCATACCTGCTGGGCGTGCGCCTGCATCGACAGCGCCAGCCAGCCCATGCCGGCCAGGCCGGCCAGTACGGCGACCGCGAGCAGCCAGTTCGACACGGCGGCGTCAGACATGCGCCGCCTCCCCGCCTGTCATGCGCGCATCCGCCGCGACCGCGCGGCGCCTCAACCGGCGCGCGGCCAGTACGGCCAGCCCGGCGGTGGCCAACAGCGCCAGATCGATGCCGGCCACCGGCCAGTAGCCCACCGACAGCGTGCGCAGCAGGTGATCGCCGGTGGTAATCCAGTTCAATCCGACCGCCGCCAGCGCGAAGACGGCGATGGCCCAGCACTGTTCGCGCCACGCCGGGTTCGGCAAGCCCTTCGACACCGGCGCGCTGCGCAGGGCGGCGTGCACCAGCGCGAGGCACCAGACGCCCCAGAACGCGTACTTCTCCCAATCGCCGCGCCCCGGCAGCGCCTCCGGCAACAGCCGGTTGGCGATCAGGATGCCCAGGGTCGCCAGCACCATGCCGGTCACCGTGGTGACGGCCAGCGCATCGACCACCCGCGCGCCCTGGCTGCCCTGCTGCGCGTGCTGGCGCTTGCGCTTTTCCACGAAAAAGATGAAACCGGTGGCGATGCACACCGCGCCGGCCAATCCGCCCAGCACGTACAGCCAGCGCAGCAGCCAATGGCGGAAGTGCTGCAGGTGCAGGCCGGTGAGGAATTCGCTGACGCGGCCGACCGCCGTGGCGGGCGGATCCTCGCGGATCAGCTCGCCGGTGGCCGCCTTGAAGTGGACGCCGTCGCCGACCAGCGCGATGCGATCGGTACCGGCGCGATAGACGCTGACGTAGCCGTTGGCATCGCCCACGTGCTGCAACACCAGGAAGCCCACATCACCAGCCTTGTCCTTTGCCGCCCACCGCCGCTTCGCCTCGGCCACCATCGCATCCACCGGGGCCAGCCCGGCCGGCACGCCGGAGCGCTCATGCGGCAGGCCGGTTTCCCGCGCATCCACCTGCGCGTGCAGGTCGTGCAGTTCGTGCAGTTGGGTATGCCCGACCGGGAAATAATAGGTGGCGGCGAAAATCACCAGGCCGGTGAAGGCGAAGAAGAAGTGGAACGGCAACGCCACCACGCCGGTCAGGTTGTGCAGGTCCAGGGTGCTGCGCAGGCGCGCCTTGCCCGGGCGGAAGGTGAAGAATTCGCGGAACAGCTTCCGGTGCATGACCACGCCGCTGACCAGCGCGGCGAGCATCACCAGCGCCGAGAAACCGACGATCCAGAAACCCAGGTTCTTCCAGTCCCAGGTCAGGCTGTAGTGCATCGGATAGAAGAACTCGCTGCCGATCTTCAACTGGTCGTCGCGCAGCGCAGTTCCATTGCGCGGATCGATGGTGCCGTAGGCCCAGATGGCTTCTTCCGGATCCTTGGCGTTGGGCACCTCGTAACCCGCGTACAGGGCCAGCACCGGATCGCGGTGGGTGGTGTAGGCGCTCCAGCTGACCACCGTGTCGAACCGCCGCGGCATGTCGCCGTTCACGCGCGGGCGCATCTGCTCGATCGCCTCGGACGTGGGCTGCATGCGTTCGAAGGCCGGACGCAGGACCTGTTCGAACGAAGGCATCGGCTGGGGCTCGAAACGGGTGGCCGGCAGCGCCCAGCGGTCGAATTCGCGATCGAACACCGACAGCGCGCCGAAGAAGAACGCGGCCATCAGCACGAAGCCCAGCACCAGGCCGAACCAGGTATGCAGCCAGGCCATGGCCTGTCGGAAACTGTTGTGCATGGCGTCTCTCCGTCTCAGGCCAGCATCGATTGCAACAGCGAAGCCGCGCCGGTCATCAGCGCGCCCGCCGCCAGCAACACCGCCCATGCCCGGCCCAGCCGGCGCGTGGCGATGGTCCACAGGAACACCGCCAGATAGGCCAGCAGGCCCAGCAGCGCGCCCATGAACTCGGCATCGTGGAAATCCAGCCCGGCGGCGAACAGCAGCGCGGTCACCAGCGCGACCGCGCCCCAGGCGAAGGCATAGCCGCCCAGCACCGCCGCGCACACGCGCGAGGCCACGCGAAGGCGGGAGGTGGCGGTGGCCGATGGCAATGTGGTCGTGCGTGACATGGCGTACAGAACCTCTTCGGCGGTGGACGGCGATCAGAACCGCCAGTTCAGGCTCAGCGTGTAGTTCGCGGGCGCGCCGTAGTAACCGCTGTAGCGCAGCGTGTTGATGTATTTCTCGTCGGTCAGGTTGTTGGCGTTCAGGCGCAAGGTGGCATTGGGCAGGAAGTCCCAGGCCAGGTAGCCGTTGATCACCGCGTAGCTGCCCTGCCTCACGGTGAAGCCGTTGCTCTCCACGTTGGAGATCTCGCTCTGCCAGCGGCCACCGATGCCGTAGGAGAACGCTGTGTGGCCCGGCAGGCGCGCGCTCAGCATCAGGTTGGCGGTGCGGCGCGGTACCCAGCGATAGGTGTCGTCGCCATCCTGACCGGTCAACTTCAGCGCGGTGGCACCGAGCACCAGATCCATGTGCTCGCCGATCCGGCCGGTGGCCTCGAACTCGATGCCGCGGGATTCCACGTCCACGCCGGTGTAGTAGAACTGGCCGTTGTCGTTGTAGCCGGCACCGGTGGCCAGGTTGTCCTGCTTGGCCTGGAACACCGCCAGCGTGGTCAGCAATCGCTTGTCCAGCCAGTCGGCCTTCACGCCGATCTCGTAGTTGGTGCCCTTGGTCGGGTCGAGATAGCGCTCGTTCTCGTCGGACTGGCTCTGCGGCTGATAGATGTCCGAATAGCTGACATAGCCCAGCACATGCGCGTTGAAATCGAAGGTGAGGCCGGCGTAGGGGCTGGTGTGGCCTTCGGTCTGGTCGAACACCACGCCGTAGTTCACGCCATCGCGGTGGTATTGCGCGTAGTTCGCGCCCACGACGGCCTTGAGGCGATCGGTCAGCGCCAGCCGGGTGGCGCCGAAGGCGCGCTTCAGTCGCTGGTTCAGGGTGCTGTAAAGCGAAGCGCTGCCCCACTCCGGTTCGGGGATGATGTTGCCGGCCCACGGGAATCCGGGCATCTCGATGTAGCCGAACAGATCGCTGTCATAGACCGCGTTGGCGTACTCGTAGCTGCGGGTCTCGCTCTTGGACCAGCTGACGCCGAACATCACTTCCTGATCGCGCCCGCCCATCTGGAAATGGCCGTTGGCGGTCAGCGTGCCCAGGTGCGCGGTCATCTCGTCCTCGCCGCGCCACGGATAGCCGTACAGGCCCAGGTGGGTGCCCGGTTCCAGCCCGGTGCCGGCGTAGTCGGTGGCGTAGAACAGCTTGTCGTCGTTCTCCACCTTGCGATAGTTGTAGGTCGCCTTCAGTTGCCAGTCCGCGCCCAGCTGGTGGGTGTATTCGGCGAACGCGTTCTGCTGGGTGGTGTCCCAGTAGGTCCAGTCCTGGGTGGTGGAGGCGCTGCGATCCCACTCGGCCTGCGTGCCGTCGCTGTACATGAAGGCCAACGCGCCCCACATGTTGCCGTCGGTCTGGCCCTTCTGCCAGGAATAGCCGAGGGTGAGCGTGCCGTTCTCACCGATCTGGCCATCGACGACGCCGTACAGGAAATCACGCTGGTCCTGCTTGGCGCGCAGCCAGGAGTCTCCCTTTTCATGCGCGGCGACAAAGCGCCCGGCCCAGCGGCCATCGGCGGTGAACGGCGTCGAGTAATCGGCTTCGGCGCGCACCGTGGCCCAGGAACCGTAGCTCAGTCCGAACGCGCCCTGGCGCTCGTTGGTGGGGCGCTTGCGCACGTAGTTGATGGTGCCGGCGGCATTGCCCACGCCGGTCAGCAGGCCATTTGCGCCGCGGATCACTTCCAGCTTCTCGTAGCCGAACGTGTCCATGGCACCGGTGACGATGCCCCAGTCGTTGGGCAGGCCGACGCCATCGACCTGCGTGTTGGCGATGTCGAAGCCGCGCGAGGTGAAGGTGGTCCGATTGGTTTCCCACTCGTCCACCTGGATGCCGGTGGCCAGGCGTAGCGCTTCATTGAGGCTGTCGGCGCCGAATTCGCGCATCTGGGTGGCGTCCACGACGCTGATGGACTGCGGCGTGTCCTTGATGTCCAGGTCCAGGTTGGTGGCGCCGTTGCTCACGCGGTTGGCACGCTGCGCGACCACCAGCACGGTGTCCAGATCGGTGGCGGCGTCGCTGGCGACCGTCGGGACGGCGGCGGTTTCCTGGGCCGAAGCCAGGGAGGTCGCCGACAGCGCGGCCAGGGCCAGGCAAATCGCCGCGCCGAGGCGGTGGGTGGCGGGCGGGGCACGGAAACGGAAGAACGGGGACGGAGGGGTGGGACGCATGGGGGGTGATCTGCTGGTCGGAATGGCGAGGGGGTCGGCAGGACGTCCGGCCGCCGCCCACCCGCACGCGGCGCGCCGACACAGCACGGGCCGGCAGCGGGTGCCGGCGGCTCCTGCGGCCTCACATTAAATGCGAATGACTATCGTTTTGCAATTCATTCGCATTTGTTTTGCCCGGTTTGCCCGGAGAATGCCCTGTTCAGGGGCCAAGCGGCGGTCGCCGGCACCGGATCGGGCATGGGCCCCTGCCCCGCCTAGACCGGCTGCCACCGGTATGGCCGGGGCGTCGCCGGTGGTCATCACCCCTTCCCCGCCCCCCGCGCTACGAACGGTTGCGGCGACCCGCGAATTTCGCCAGCGCGATCTTGGTCCCGAGCAATATCGGGACCGCCGCCACGAACAGCAATGCCACGGCCATGAACGCGGTGTCGAACGCGATGACCGTGGCCTGGCCTGCCATCGCCTTGCCCAGCAGACCAAACGACGCGCGGGTGGCGGACGCCAGGTCCATGCCGTGACCGGCGAGCATCGCAGTGGTTGCGGCCAGCCGTTCACCCAGGGGCGCGCCACCGGCGGTGACGTGGCCACCAAGCACCGTCGCGTTGATGTGGGTTTCGTGCTCGATCAGGGTCTGCAGGCCGGCCACGCCGATCAGGCCGCCCAACTGGCGACCGGTATTGAACAGGGCCATGCCGCTGGCCAGGTTCCGCGAAGGCAGATGGCTGAAGGCAATCAGCGTGATCGACAGGAACAGCAAGCCCAGGCCGAATCCACGCAGCAGGATGGCCGCCATCATGTCGTCGGCGCCGCTTGCGCGATTCGATCCCGACAGCATCCACATGGCCGTCATGATCATCAGGATGCCGAACGGCACCGTGGCCACGGGCGGCAGCCGGCGCGCCTGCATCAGGTAAGCGGCGATCAGGAGCGCCACGATGAACAGGCCGCCGCCGGGCAGGAGCAGTCGCCCGGCGTCGGTCAGGGTGAAACCCAGCACGGACACCGCGAACGCCGGGATCAGGTAACCGCTGCCGAACAACGCGGCACCGGCCACGAAGCTGACGACGAAGGCAAAGCAGAATTCCTCGTCCGCGAATACCGAGAAGTCGACCAGGCCCCGGCCGCGCATCCGCAACTGCCAGCCGATGAACCCCAGCAGGCTCGTCGCGCCTATCGCGGTCATCCACGCAATGCGTGGTTCCTGGAACCAGTCCCACCGGTTGCCCTGGATCAGGGCATAGCCCAGGCAGAAAAACGCGACACCCGCCAGGGCGAAGCCGATTCCGTCGAAAGGCGCGGGCGCGTCGTTCACCGGCATGTCCGGCATCTCCGCCAGCAGCAGGATGCCCGCCGCCGCCAGCGCGATCGGCACCACTCCGAAGAAAATCCAGGTCCACGCCTGGGTATCGAGCAACCAGCCCTGCAGGGCGGGCGCCAGCGTCGCGGGTGCCACCACCGATCCCATCGCGAACAGCGCCTGCAAAAGCGGCTGGCGCGAACGCGGGAAGGCCAGGAACAGCAGCGCCTGCCCGGCGATCAGCAGCACGCCGCCGGAAACCCCCTGCAGGCAGCGCAGCGCGATCAGCAGATCCAGCCGCGCGGTGGCCGCGGCGAACAGGCAAGCCACTCCCATCATCAGCGCGGCGCCGGCAATCACATCGCGTGCCCGCAGCCACGCGATCAGCCAGGGCGCCAGCAGGAAGCCGACCAGCTTCATCGACACGTAGCCCACGTCCAGCCAGGCGAATTCGTCCGGCGTGGCATGGGTGTCGCCGATGATGTCCATCCGCCCTAGCGACAGCACGGTACCGGCAACGGCTTCCGTCAGCGTGGCCAGCACGATGCCGGCGACGAGCAACGATCCCGTGGCGGAGCGGGCATGGGCCGGCGCGGCGGCCACGTCCAGGTTCACGACCCGGCCCGTCGATCGATCCACACGCGCGCGCTCAGGCCGGGCACCAGACGCGCCGGCAACGGTTGCCCGGTGAAGCGGATTTTCACCGGCACCCGCTGCACGACCCTGACGAAGTTGCCGGTGGCGTTGTCCACGGGCAACAGGCTGAAGGACGAGCCGCTGCCGGGCGCGAAGCTGTCGACCACGCCCCGGAACGCGGCGTCGGGGTAACCGTCGATCTCGATGCGCACGCGCTGGCCGGGGCGGACGTCCGCCAGTTGCGTTTCCTTGAAATTCGCCACCAGCCACAGGTCATCGACCGGCACGATGTCCAGCAGCGGCGCGCCCGCCGTGACGAAGCGGCCGACCCGCACCTGGCGATTGCCGACGACACCATCCAGCGGCGCCCGCACCACGGTGCCGTCCAGATCGATGCGCGCCAGGTCGCGCAGCGCGATGGCCTGGGCCACCGCCGCGAGCGCGGCTTCGCGCTGGGTGGCGAGCACGGCGATCCTGCGTGTCTGCGCTTCCACCGTCGCCGAAGCCGCCGATACGCCAGCCTCCGCGCGCGAGCGCGCCGCGTCGCTTTCATCCACCTGGTCCTGGCTGACGAAACGACCGCGGATCAGCTCGCGTCGTCGATCGGACACCTTCGCCGCCAGCCGCATCTCGGCCAGCTGCGAATGCCGTTGCGCACTGGCCTGGCGGATGAGCGCCTGTTGCAACGCGGTCTCCGCATCGACGTTGACCAGCCGCGCCTGCGCCGCCTGCACGTTGGCCTCGGCCTGGGCCAGCCGCGCCCGGTAGTCGCTGTCGTCGATGCGGAACAGCACATCGCCCGCGCGCACCGCCTGGTTGTCCCCGACCTTCACTTCCCGGACGTAGCCGGCGACCTTGGGCGCCAGCGAGGTGACATCCCCGCGCACGTAGGCGTTGTCGGTGGACACGCTGGCGCCGGCACGCGCCCAGGCCCAGCCGGCCCCGACGGCGATGATCGCCCCAAGGCACAGCAGCACGCCGATTTTCCGGGCGCGGCCGCGCGGAGGTGCCGGTGCTCCGGGGTTGGGCGCCGCCCCTTCCCCTGCGCGGGTATTTTCTTCAGACGAAGGCATGTCGGTTCCTCCTCGCGATGGTCCTGACGGCGCAGCGGTCACGCAGCCGCGTTCGAACGGACCAGCCAGTCCTCGAAACGGATCGCGCCCAGGCGCGCATCGGGACCGGGCGTCAGCGACTGGTCGTCCAGTTCGCCGCCGAAGTAGCGCGCATGCACGTCCGCCACGACCTTGCGCGTGTCTCCCGTCACCGCGAACAGGCGCTTGGCCATTTCGTCGAGCGGGACGGCCTCCGGGCCGGCGATCTCGATCGTGCCGTCGATTGGCGTTGCCTGCGCGACATCGGCCAGCGCGGCCACCACGTCGTCCGATGCAATGGTCTGGATGAGCGCTGGCGACAGGCGGACTTCATCGCCGACGACGGCCGCCTGGGCGATGCCGGCGACGAATTCGTGGAACTGGGTGGCGCGCACGATGGTGTACGGAAGTCCCGAGGCCTTGATCAGGTTCTCCTGCGCCACCTTCGCGCGGAAGTAGCCGTTGTCGGGATTGCGTTCACTTCCGACGATGGACAGCGCCACGTGGTGGCGTACGCCGGCGGCGGCTTCGGCGGCCAACAGGTTGCGGCCGGAGGTCTCGAAGAATTCCAGCACCGCCTGGTCGTCCCAGGCCGGTGCGTTCGCCACGTCGACCACTACCTGAGCACCGTCCATGGCCTCGGCCAGGCCTTCGCGGGTAATGGTGTTCACCCCGGTGCCCGGGGCGGCGGCCAATACTTCATGACCGTGATTGCGCAGGGTGGCGACGAGTTTCGAGCCAATCAGGCCGGTGCCCCCGATGACGACGATCTTCATTTGCATGTTCTCCGCTGGGTCAACGGCAGGACTTGCCGCCGATGGAGAAAGTTTGCGCGCCGGTCCCGGCGAAGTCCTTGCGGCGACCTTCAAGAAACCTTGGAATTCGCTTGGATTCGCGCCGGCGCCGGGACTGGCCGCCGGCCCGGTTCGGTACGGCCGTGCAATTCAATCGGGTACCATGACGCGATTCCCTCGGGCACGGGGCGCGAGGGTTCGGCAAGGGCGTTGACCGTGCGATTCGCGTTCGAAGACTGCTTGCTCGATGACGAGCGCCGGGAACTGACGCTGCGCGGGCAGCCCGTTTCCATCGGCCCGCAGGTCTTCGATCTGTTGCTGTACCTGGTGCTCCATCGTGACCGCGTGGTCGGCAAGGACGAACTGCTGCAGGTGGTATGGAGCGGCCGGATCGTCTCCGAGTCCACGGTCGCCAGCCACATCAACGCCGTGCGCAAGGCGATCGCGGACACCGGCTCCGAACAGCGCCTGTTGCGCACCGTCGCGCGCAAGGGATTCCGCTTCATCGGCGAGATCCGGGACGACGACATCGCGCCGGTACCGGCCCTGCCGGATGCGCATGGCAGCGGCGTCGGCGCGCTGTCCGCACCGATGCTGCCCGACAGGCCCTCCATCGCCGTGCTGCCGTTCCAGAACCTGAGCGGTGACAGTGGCCAGGAGTATTTCGCCGACGGCGTGGTCGAGGACGTCATCACCGCGCTCTCGCGCGTGCGCTGGCTGTT
The DNA here is from genome assembly GCF_014851695.1 of Pseudoxanthomonas sp. PXM04. Taxonomy (NCBI): domain Bacteria; kingdom Pseudomonadati; phylum Pseudomonadota; class Gammaproteobacteria; order Lysobacterales; family Lysobacteraceae; genus Pseudoxanthomonas; species Pseudoxanthomonas sp. PXM04. The sequence continues at coordinate 227,107 of NZ_JACVAG010000008.1, read as the reverse complement.
CGTCATCGCCCGCAACACCAGCTTCGCCTACAAGGATCATCGGGTGGATCCGCGGACGGTCGGCCGCGAGCTGGGCGTGCGCTACGTACTGGAAGGCAGCGTGCGCAGGGCTGGCAACAAGGTCCGCATCACCGGGCAGCTGATCGACGCCTCGACCGGCACGCACCTGTGGGCCGAGCGCTTCGAGGGCACGCTCGACGATATCTTCGAGCTGCAGGCGGAGGTTGCCGAAAGCGTGGTTGGCGCAATCTCTCCGCAGTTGGAGCGCGCGGAAATCGAACGCGCCAAGCGCAAGCCGACCCAGAGTCTGGATGCGTACGACTACTACCTGCGCGGGGTCGCGAACCTGCACAGCGGCAGCCGCGAAACCATCGAGGAAGCGCTGCGCCAGTTCTATCGCGCCATCGAGCTGGATCCGGAATACGGTTCGGCCTACGGCGGGGCGGCCTGGTGCCATGTCTGGCGCAAGGTCAATGGCTGGATGATCGACCGGCCCGCGGAGGTCGCCGAGGGCGTGCGCCTGGCGCGGCTGGCGGTGACCTGGGGACGGGACGACGCGGTGGCGCTGACCCGCGGTGGCCATGCGCTGGGCCACCTGACCCGCGATCTGGACGGCGGCATCGCACTGCTGGATCGGGCGGTGCTGCTGAATCCGAACTTCGCACCGGCCTGGTTCCTGGGCGGTTTCCTGCGCATCTTCCACGGCGAATCGGAAAGCGCGATGGCGTTGTTTTCCCGCGCGGTTCGGCTGAGCCCGCTGGATCCGGAAATGTTCCGCATGCAGGCGGGCATCGCGCTGGCGCACTTCTTCGCCGGCGATTTCGATGCCGCATCGATCTGGGCGGAGAAAGCGCTCAGCAACCTGCCCTCGCTGCTGGTCGCCGCCGTGGTGGCGGCGGCGAGCCATGCGCTGGCCGGACGCGCGCGGCAGGCCGGCCTCGCCGTCGCGCACGTGCGCGCGCTGGATCCGTCGCTGTCCCAGTCCAGCCTCGCCGACTGGCTGCCCATCCATCGCCCGCAGGATCTCGCGCGGCTGACCGAAGGGCTGCGCCTGGCGGGCCTGCCCTGACGGCTGCTTGGCGGGATCATCCGGCCTTGTTCCGGAGCTTCCCTACGAGGCGGGCGCCGCAGTCGACCCGCGCAACATCAGACTGAATTCCAGCGTCTGCTGATGCGGCACGTCCACGCCCTCGATGATGGCGAGCAGCAGCTTGACCGCACGCATGCCGATCTCGCGCATCGGCTGGCTGATGGTGGTCAGCGGCGGGTTGAGGTAACGGGACGAGGCCAGATCGTCGAAGCCGACGATCGAGAAGTCCTCCGGCACGCGGATGCCCAGATCCCGGCACGCGGCCAGCATGCCCAGCGCCATCTGGTCGCTGAAACAGAATGCGGCGGTCGGCGCGGCCGCCTGGCCCAACAACCGCTTCGCTGCCGCATAGCCGGATTCCACCGAGAAGTCGCCCGGCACGATCGTCAGCTGACGCAGGCGGCCGCGCGCCCTGGCCGCGATCCGGGCCCCTTCCAGCCGCTGCTGGTGCAGCGGATTGTCGGGCGGTCCGCCGATCACGGCGATCCGCTCATGCCCCAGGCCGTAGAGATGTTCCATCGCGGTGCGCGCGGCGGCGGCGTTGTCGATGTGGACACTGGGAATGCCCAGCGCCGGATCGAATTCGCTGCCGTTGACCACCGGCGCGTTGGCGCCGAGTTGCCGGACGATTTCCTGCGCCGTTGGCGGCAACCGGTGCCCCAGCACGATCAGGCCATCGGCTTCGTTGCGCGGAAGCATCTGCGCGTAGCGCTCCTCCCGATCCGGCTGGTGCTGGGTATCACCGAGCAGGACGGCGTAGTCGGCCGCCTGCGCGGCTTCCTCCGCACCCTGCAGGATCTGGGCGAAGAACGGATTGGCGATGTCCGGGACCGTGACCAGGATCTTGCTGCTGCGTTGGGTCTTGAGCGTCCGGGCCACCGTGTTGGGGACATAGCCCAGCGCGGCCGCCGCCTGTTCGATGCGCTTGCGCGTGGCCGGCAGGACCTTTTCCGGCCGCGACAGCGCGCGCGACACGGTGCCTGCCGAAACGCCGACGTGCTTCGCGATGTCGTAGATGGTCGCCATGTCAGTCCCGGGTTCCCCGATGCGGTGCACAACGCGTGTCCGGGTTGGCCCATGCTAGGATAATGCAATCGATTGCATCGAGGCGGATTGACGTGAAAACACTCAAGGGTCCCGCGCTGTTCCTGGCGCAGTTCATCGGTGACAAGCCTCCTTTCAATCGTTTGGACACGCTGGCCGAATGGGCCGCGGGGCTCGGCTATTCTGGCCTACAAGTGCCGACCAGCGCGCCCCATATCTTCGATCTCGCCCAGGCCGCGCAGAGCCAGGCCTACTGCGACGACGTGGCCGGCATGCTGGCCGGACACGGTATCCAGATCACCGAGCTGTCCACCCACCTGCAGGGACAACTGGTCGCCGTCCATCCCGCCTACGACAGCCTGTTCGACGGGTTCGCCCCGCCGGAACTGCGCGGCAATCCCGCCGCGCGGCAGGCCTGGGCCGTCGAGCAGGTGAAGCTGGCGGCCAAGGCCAGCCAGCGCCTGGGGCTGAAGGCGCATGCCACGTTCTCCGGCGCGCTGGCCTGGCCTTACTTCTATCCCTGGCCGCAACGGCCGCCCGGCCTGGTGGAAGAAGCCTTCGCAGAACTCGGCCGCCGCTGGCGCCCGATCCTGGATGCCTTCGACGCCTGCGGCGTGGACCTTTGCTACGAGATCCATCCGGGCGAGGACCTGCACGACGGCGCGACCTTCGAGCGTTTCCTCGAAGCGGTCGATCACCATCCGCGCGCCAAGATCCTCTACGACCCCAGCCACCTGCTGCTGCAGCAGATGGACTACCTGGGTTTCATCGACCGCTACCACGAGCGCATCGGCATCTTCCACGTCAAGGACGCCGAGTACCGCGCCAGCGCGCGCAGCGGCGTCTACGGCGGTTACGAGAACTGGATCGATCGTCCCGGCCGGTTCCGCTCGCTGGGGGACGGCCAGATCGACTTCAAGGCGATCTTCTCCAAGTTCGCCCAGTACGACTTCCCGGGCTGGGCCGTACTGGAATGGGAGTGCTGCCTGAAGCATCCGGAAGACGGCGCGCGCGAGGGCGCGCCCTTCATCCGCGACCACATCATCCGCGTCACCGAGCGCGCCTTCGACGACTTTGCCGACAGCGGCGCCGATCCGGAAGCGTTGCGCGGCATGCTGGGGATTTGAACCAACACCGACCTGGGAGGGGAAGTCATGACGTTCGCCATGTCGCGCCTGAGCGCGATGATGTTCCTTCAGTTCTTCATCTGGGGTGCGTGGTTCGTCACCCTGGGCACCTATCTGGTACAGGGACCGCTGAAGGCCAGCGCCAGCCAGGTGGCCACCGCGTTCCTCAGCCAGTCCATCGGCGCCATCGTCGCGCCGTTCCTGGTCGGCCTGGTCGCCGACCGCTACTTCGCCGCGCAGCGCATCCTGGCGGTGTTGCACCTGGCCGGCGCGGTGTTGATGTGGGTCGCGTCCACAGCCACCAGCTTCAACACCTTCGCGACCTGCGTGATGGTGTACATGCTGCTGTTCATGCCGACGCTGGCGCTGGTCAACAGCATCGCCATGCGCCACATGCAGTCGCCGGAAAAGCAGTTCCCGCTCGTCCGCGTCTCCGGCACCATCGGCTGGATCGTCGCCGGTGTGCTGATCGGCTGGCTGGGCTGGGAACAGGCCCATCGCCTTGAACTCACCTTCCGCATGGCCGCGGCGGCCTCGCTGGCGCTCGGCCTGTATGCGCTCACCCTGCCGCACACGCCGCCGCTGGCGCAGCAGCGCAACGCGGGCGTCGGACAGATCCTGGGACTGGACGCGCTGCGCCTGCTGAAATCGCGTTCGTACCTGGTGTTCTTCCTGGCCTCGATCGCGATCTGCGTCCCGCTGTCGTTCTACTACAACTTCACCAATCCCTATCTCAACGATCTGGGCGTGCGCGGCGCGGCCGGCCTGCAGTCGCTGGGCCAGGTGTCCGAAGTGCTGCTGATGCTGGCCATGCCGTTCCTGTTCGTGCGGCTGGGCGTGAAGACCATGCTGGCGGTCGGCATGGCGGCGTGGGTGCTGCGTTACGGCATGTTCGCCTATGGCGACGCGGGCAGCGGGTTCTCCCTGCTGGTGATCGGCATCGTGCTGCACGGCATCTGCTACGACTTCTTCTTCGTCACCGGCCAGATCTACACCGACGCGCATGCCGGTCCCGACACCCGCAGCAGCGCGCAGGGTTTCATCACCCTGGCCACGTATGGCGTCGGCATGCTGATCGGCACCTTCCTGTCCGGCGCGGTCGTGGAGCACTACACCACCGCGGCGGGTCCGGACTGGCGGCAGATCTGGCTGTTCCCGGCGGGCGTCGCGCTGGTGGTGCTGATCGCCTTCCTGTTCCTGTTCCGTGATCGACCGGCCGCCGCCGCGTCGTCCGCACATTGAGGATTGCGTAGATGAGCAAGCTTGGAGTCGCCATCGTCGGCACCGGCATGATTGGCGCCGTGCATCGCCGCGCCGCGTTGCTGGCGGGTGCCGATGTCCGCGGCGTGGTCGGTTCGTCGCCTGGGCGCGGGAAGGAAGTGGCGCAGGCCTGGGATATCCCGCGCGCCTATCGCGACATCGAGGAAGCGCTCGCCGACCCGCAGGTGCAGGTCTTGCACGTGTGCACGCCCAACCATCTGCACCGGGCGATGGCGCAGGCCGCGCTGGAAGCCGGCAAGCACGTGATCTGCGAGAAGCCGCTGGCCACCACCCTGGAGGACGCCAAGGCGCTGGCGGCGCTGGCCGCCTCCACCGGACGGGTGGCCACGGTACCGTTCGTCTACCGCTACCACCCGGTCGTGCGCGAAGCCCGCGCGCGCATCGCCCAGGGTGAACTGGGTCCGCTGCGGCTCATCCACGGCAGCTACCTGCAGGACTGGCTGCTGGATCCGGCCAGCAACAACTGGCGCGTGGATCCGGCGCTGGGCGGCGCTTCGCGCGTGTTCGCCGACATCGGTTCGCACTGGTGCGATCTGGTGGAATGGGTCAGCGGCGAGCGTTTCATCGATGTCAGCGCCGCCTTCGAAACCGTGATCGCCGAACGCGCCGCCGCCACCGGCCAGAGTTTCGCCACGCCGGCGGCGGGCGGTGCGATGCAGGCGGTGTCGAGCGAGGACGTCGCCGCGGCCCTGTTCAAGACCGCCAACGGCACCCTGGCCTCGCTGACCGTCAGTCAGGTCTCGGCCGGTCGCCGGAACCGCCTGTGGTTCGAAATCGATGGCGCCCAAGCCAGCGTGGCGTTCGATCAGGAAGACAGCGAACGCCTGTGGATCGGCCTGCCCGACCAGCGCGAGGAAATCTTCACGCGCGGACCGGGTGCCGGAAGCGCCGAACAGCGCCGGCTCTCGGTGCTGCCGGCCGGCCACGCGCAGGGCTACGGCAACTGCTTCGAGGCCTTCGTCGCGGACACCTATCGCGCCATCTTGGCCGAACGGCCGGAAGGGTTGCCGACGTTCGAAGACGGACTGCGCTCGGCACTGATCGTCGATCGCGTCATCGCCTCGGCCCGCTCGCGCGCCTGGACCCCCATCGCCTGAAAACACGAAGACAGGCCCCGACCGCTTTTCTTTCCTGTAGTCATCGGAATCCCCGGAGGACACCCTGATGCGCACCACCCCACGCAAGATTGCGACCACCGCCCTGCTGCTCCTGGCGGCCCTGCCCGGCTTCGCCAGGGACGCCGCCACGCCGGCCCAGCCCATCGCGGTGCAGATGTACACGCTGCGCAACGTCGCCACGCTGGATGAACAGCTGAAGATCGTCCACGACGCCGGCGTCCACGCGGTGGAAACCGTCGGCACGCAGAACGTCACCGCCGCCGAACTCAAGCAGCTGCTGGACAAATATGCGATCAAGGCCGTCTCCACCCACGTGCAGCTGGCGGATCTGCGCAAGGATCTCGATGGCGTGGTCGCGTTCAACCAGACGCTCGGCAACACCCATCTGGTCGTGCCCTACCTCGGCGAGAAGGAACGCCCCACCGACGCCGCCGGCTGGGCCGCACTGGGCAAGGAACTGGGCGAAATTGCCAGCAAGGCCCAGGCCAAGGGCATGACCCTGGCCTACCACAACCACGACTTCGAGCTGATCGATTTCGGTGGCAAGACCGGTCTGGAACTGCTGTTCGACGCGGCCGGCCCCGCGCTCAAGTCCGAACTGGATCTGGCCTGGGTGGCGCGTGCCGGCTACGACCCGGCCGCGATGCTCGGCAAGTTCAGCGGACGGGTGTTCGCGGTGCATGCCAAGGACAACGCGCCGAAGGGCCAGGCCACGGACGAGGGCGGCTTCGCCTCGCTGGGCCAGGGCGTCCTGAACTGGAAGACCATTCTCCCCGCCGCCGAGAAGGCCGGCGTGCAGTGGTACATCATCGAGCACGACCAGCCGCGCGATCCCGCCGCGGTCGTCAAGGCCGGTGCGGACTACCTGCGCGAACACCTGCCGGCCGGCGCGACGCACTGATGCGCGGGCAGCGGATGCTGAAATCCATCGGCATGGCGACCCTGGCCTTTGTCGCCGTGACGTTGGCGACCGCCGCGGCTTCGGCGGAGGACGCCACCGCGGGCGCCAAGGTCTATGCCGCCAACTGCGCGGCCTGCCACGGCGCCAACCGCGCGGGCGTGGCGGGCGCGTTTCCGGCGCTCACCGATGTCGGCAAGCGGCTGGATCCGAAACAGATCAAGGAACGCATCCGGAAGGGCGGCGGCATGATGCCGCCCTTCGGCCATCTGTCGGAAAAGGACGTCGAAGACCTCGCGGCCTTCCTGAAGCAGTAGGACGCGCGCGGAGGCTCGCTCCGCGCCATCGCTTACAGCTCGCGCACCCAGATGTTGCGGAAGCTGACCTTGGAATCGTGATCCTGGATGTAGATCGGCGCGCAGCCATGCGGCGCGTAGGACGGCGCGCCGATGTATTCGGTCTTGCCGGACAGCACGGTATCGTTTTGCACCAGCACGCCGTTGTGCAGCACGGTGATGCGCGCGGGCGAGAGCAACCCGCCGCCTTCGGAAAAGCGCGGTGCCTTCCAGATGACGTCGTACGCCTGCCATTCGCCCGGCGCGCGCGAGGCGTTCACCAGGGGGATGGCCTGCTTGTAGATCGAGGCGGCCTGGCCGTTGGGATAGGTCGCGTTGTTGTAGCTGTCGAGCACCTGCAGTTCGTAGACCTCCTGCAGGAAAATGCCGCTGTTGCCGCGATGCTGGCCATCGAAGCCCTTGGTCTCGGTGGGCGTACGCCATTCCACGTGCAACTGGACGTCGCAGAAGCGCTGCCTGGTGCGGATGCCCTTGCTGCCCGGCACCACCGTGACCGCGCCATCGGCGACCGTCCAGGGCGCCTTGCCACCCAGTTCGCTCTCCCAGGCCGAGAGGTCCTTGCCGTCGAACAGCACCACCGCATCGGAAGGCGCGGCCTCGCGCGGCGTGGCCACCGTTGCCGGAATCGGCTTCCAGACCTCGGTCTTGGCGGGATCGCGTTGCGGGTCGGCCTGCGCCTGTGCGAGCGCGGGGCCCGCGGCCAGGAGGCAGGCCGCCATCAGGATCGGTTTGCTCATCGTGTTCCCCAGCCAGAACGGTTCGGACGAAGCGCCCATGTCCATCAGTCGGTCGCCCAGGCGGGCGTGCCCGGAACGTAGGGCATGTCGCCGTCATAACGGCCAGGCACGGCGACGTACTGCAGCGCCTCGTTCGCCCCCACCTGCGAGGTGAAGAAGGTGAAGATCGACAACTGCTTGAGCATGGTGAAGTAGTGCGGCTTCACCGGACCCTTGCTGGCGCCCCCGGCGGCCGCCTTCGCCGTGCTCAGGTAGTCGCGCGCTTCGGTGTCCAGGGCGCGCAGCAGTTCGGTGCGGGCCTGCGGCGCCAGCGCGACGAAGCGGCCACCGGCACGCTTGTCGAGATCGGCCAGTCCGGCGCGGAAGATCGCCAGGTTCTCCGGGGTATAGCAGTCGGTCACGTACAGCGCCATGAAGGGACCCGCGCCCGCGTCCTTGGCACCCGGGGTCTTGGTCCGCGGCAGGATGGTGTCCGCGACCTCGTCCAGCAGGGCGATGTCGGTGGCCGAGAAAGCGCTCTTGCCGTTCGGAGCCGGCGCCTGTCCGTAGACAAAGCCCGGAATGCCAATCATGGCCGCGCCGGTGGCGGCGGCGATCATCTTCAGGAGTTCGCGACGTTCCATCACAGGTTCCCCGCCTTGAGTTCGCGCACCGCGTGATCCGCCGCCCGCGCCGTCATCGCCATGTAGGTCAGCGACGGGTTCACGCAGGCACTGGAGGTCATGCAGGCGCCGTCGGTCACGTAGACGTTGGGCGCATCCCAAACCTGGTTGTGCTTGTTCAACACCGAGTTCTTCGGATCCCGGCCCATGCGCGCCGTGCCCATCTCATGGATGCCCATGCCGGGCGCGTAGTCGCTGTCGTGGGTCCTGACGTCCTTGACGCCCGCGGCCTCCAGCATCTCGGCCGCATCCGCGCCCATGTCATGGCGCATGGCCAGCTCGTTCTCGCGCATGGACACGTCCATCGCCAGCACCGGCAGGCCCCACTTGTCCTTGCGGTTCGGGTCCAGGCTGATCCGGTTCTCGTGGTAGGGCAGCATCTCGCCGAAGGCGGTCATGCCGATGGACCAGTCACCCGGCAGGGTCAGCGCGTCCTTCAGTTCGGCGCCCACGTTGAGTTCGGCGATTTCGCGCGACCAGCCGGAACGGCTGGCCCCGCCCTGGTAACCGAAGCCCCGGAGATAGTCGCGCTTGTCGTTGCCGACGTTGCGGAAGCGCGGAATGTAGAAACCGCAGGGACGACGACCGAAGTAGTACTTGTCCTCGTAGCCGTCGACCCGACCGGACGCACCGACGCGGAAATGATGATCCATGACGTTGTGCCCCAACTCGCCGGAGGACGAGCCCAGTCCACCCTCCCAGATATCGGTGGCCGAGTTCATCAGCACCCAGGTCGAGTTGAACGACGAGGCATTGAGGAAGATGACCTTGGCCGTGTACTGGTAGGTCTGGCCGGTCTCGGCATCGATGATCTCCACCCCGCGCGCCCGCTTGCGATCCTTGTCGTACAGCACTTCCTTGACGATCGAGAACGGACGCAGGGTCAGGTTGCCCGTCTTCATCGCTGCCGGCAGCGTCGCCGACTGGGTCGAGAAGTAGGCGCCGTAGGGACAGCCCAGGATGCACTTGTTGCGGTACTGGCAGTTGACCCGGCCCTGCTCGGGCTTGGGCTGGGTGATGTTGGCGGTGCGCGAGTGGATCATGTGGCGGGTGCCGCCGAAAGCCTGCTTGATCCGCGCGGCCACGTCCTTCTCGACGATGTTCAGCGGAATGGGCGGCAGGAACTCGCCATCCGGCAGCACGTCCAGCCCCTCGCGGGTGCCGGCGATGCCGGCGAACTTCTCGACGTAGTCATACCAGGGCGCGATGTCGGCGTAACGGATCGGCCAGTCGGTGGCGATGCCTTCCTTGAGGTTCGCCTCGAAATCCATTTCCGACAGGCGATAGCTCTGCCGGCCCCACAACAGCGAACGGCCTCCCACGTGGTAGCCGCGAAACCAGTCGAAGCGCTTGGTCTCGGTATAGGGACAATCCTTTTCGTCGGCCCACATCCCCATCGTTTCCTCGGAAAGCGGGTAATCGCGCATCAGGACCGGATGTTCCGCGATCATCGCCTGGGTCGGCCGGCCGCGATGCGGATAGTCCCACGACTCCTTCATCGCGTTGACGTAGTCCTTGACGTGCTCGATGTTGCGTCCGCGTTCCAGCATCAGGACCTTGAGGCCCTTCTCGGTCAGTTCCTTGGCAGCCCAGCCGCCACTGATTCCTGAGCCAACGACGATGGCGTCGTAGTGATTGTCTGCCATGGGTACTGTTTTTCCCTGGGTGGATAGCTGTTGTTTCAGACGTCGCAGAGGCGGATCGCCTCACGCAGCGAGGCGACCGGATCCGGTGCGGAAGGCATGAACTCCTGCGCCAGGTAACCGTCGAAGCCGGTGTCGCGAATCGCGCGACAGATGGCGGGATAGTTGAGTTCCTGGTCGTCGCCGATTTCGTGCCGACCCGGTACGCCCGCCGTGTGGTAGTGGGTGAAGAATTCGTGGTGCTTTCGGATGGTGGCGATGACGTCGCCTTCCATGATCTGCATGTGGTAGATGTCGTACAGCAGGCTGAAGTGCTTCGATCCCAGCCGCTTGCACAGGGCGACGCCCCAGTCGGAGTGATCGCACAGGTAATCGTGGTGATCCACCTTGGAATTCAGCAGTTCCATCACCAGCATCACGCCGCGCTTCTCGGCATGCCCGAGGATGCGCTTGAGCCCGGCCTCGGCGTTGGCCAGGCCCTGCTCGGGATCCATGCCGTTGCGGTTGCCCGAAAAGCAGATCAGGTTGCGATAGCCGGCGTCGGCCACCAGGTCGATGTGGCGGGTGTAGCGCGCCACCAGTTCGTCGTGGAACTCGGTCCCGGCGAAGCCCTTCACCAGGTCGATCTCCGCGCCGTTGCACATCGAACTGTCCACGCCATGCGCCTTCAGCGTCGGCCAGTCTTCCGGCCCGACCAGGTCGATGGCGGAGAAACCAATCCCCTTCACTATCTGGCACAGCTCGGCGACCGACTGCTTCGGAAACGTCCAGCGCGCGACGGAATGCTTCAGCTTGCCCTTGAGCGCGAGCGGCTTCTCGGCGGCAAACCCGGGCATCACCCCGGCGGCGGCCAGTCCGATACCGCCCATCACCGCCGCGCGCAGCGCACTTCGTCTCGTGAACTTCGGGTCCAGGGGATTCATCCCGGCGTCCTCACACCACAAAGGAAAGCTTGCTCAAACGAATCTTTCGAGGCAACGCCAGTGCCATGGGAAGCGCACCGGCCGCCTGCGTGCTGCGCCGGTTCGATCGAATAGACATCCATCCATCCCCGGCCTCCCAACCGGCACGAAAGCTCGAAGATTCGCCCTGATGCAATCGATTGCACCATAAAGCAGCCCCGCGTGTTCATGCAAGACTCCGGACACGAAATCTTATGCTGCACGGCACAACAACGACGCGCGCCTCGTCGCGTCATTTCCGCTCAGCGCCGGGTGACTTGCCACCAGGGTTCAGAGCGATGAACGCACGGCTCGCAATGCGCCTGACAGAAGTCCGCCATCAACGGAACGGAACGTCAGCCATGTCGATCGGATGCCTTGCTCAAACATGGCCACGATGGTTCCCGGATGCGCCTTGATGCGCGCTCGCCAGGCATCGACGCGCTCAGGACGGCACTCAGGCTCCGCCGTCGTCTTTCTGGTCCGTGCTTCCGACCGCTTTGCGTTCGCCGGTGCGCTGGTTGACCTTCACCCGCCACGGATAGTGATCGCCCTCGCCTCCCGCGTCGCGTTGCTGGAGATGGTTGGTGACCGCCTTGCGCCAGGCGGGGCCGAGGTTGGCGGTGCTCATGTGCGGCGTCTTGGAATGATGGAACGCCACGTCGCCACGCTGCATGGGGCAGATGACGGTGCGGGTTTCATCCACCGCGCAGGTGAGCAGGTCGCTCTGCACGCCTTCGACCAGGCGATGCGGAAGGATGCCGAGCCGATGCCCTTCGTCGATGAAATGCATGCAGCCGTTGGTGGCGTCCACGTCCTGCAGGGGAATCCAGCCGGTGATGCCGCGATCGGCCAGATTGCGCCCCCATTAGCCTTCGTCCTGGTGCCACTCGGTGACCGCGCCATGGCCGGGCGGTTTGCCGAGGAACTGGTCGTACCAGAACGCCATGTCCAATCCCATCAACTGGGACGAAAAACGTTCCAGCCACCGGCGATACGGCTGCCCGGCGATATCCGCCCAGACCTTGCTCGGCGACGATTGCACGATGCGGAAACTGCGGTTCTCGCGGGACTCGCCCTGGCTCCATGCCCAGTCGTTGGCCAGTTCGTTCTTCTGGGCGATGAGGATGTCGCAGTAACTTTCCAGTTCGTCCAGCGCCGGTTGCGGAAGGGCCTGCCTCACCACCAGGTAACCATGCTCCCGGAAGAATCCGATCTGCGCGGCATCTGCATCCGGGTACATGACGGCACCTGAGGGAAGGACGGAAGCGGCAGTAGATACCCCGGTCCGGAGCCGATCAATGCGGCGCCTTTACCTTGAGGCCATAGAAAAAGTACGGATTGGATCCCACTGCCGGCGGGCCGTGGCACAGGCGGGCGCCGCGCAGCCCCGACGGCTCAACGTGTCTGCTGGAAAGCCAGCGACATCAGGCGCAGGGCCTCACGCGATCGGCGATCGTTGAGGCTGCTGTACAGCATCACTTCCTGTGCGGGAATCGGCGGCAAGCAGAGCACCTCGCCGGCGTCCATCGTGCCCGGAGGCGCCGTGCGCGGCGCCAGGACGGCAACGGCCATGCCGGCGGCGGCGGCCGCGCCGACCATGGCGGCGCCTCTACCGACGAAGACTTCTTCCCACGCGATGCCGGCTTCATCGAGGGCGCGCGTGGCCGCGTTGCGGATGCGGCAGGCCTTGCCCTGCGTGGCCAGCGGCAGCGGCTGGCCGGGAACCGGCCGCCAACCGGGTGCCGACACCCAGGCCATCGGTTCGGAATAAACCGCCTTGCCTCGTTTACGACGGTCATCCGGCCGCAGCACCCAGGCCGCGTCGAGTTCGTCCTGATCGTACAGCGCCATCAGATCCCGGCTGCCGCCCACGCGCATCTCCACCCGCAAACCCGGATCGTGGGCGTTGATCCGTCGCAGGAGCGAAGGCAGTTCGCTGCCGATCAGTTCGTGGCTGATGCCGACCACCAGCCGGCGCGCTTCGACATCCCATGCCGCGACGGCGCGGTCGTGGGCCGCGAGCAATTCGCGCGCGACCTCCAGGAACGCCTGGCCTTCCGCGGAAAGCCGGACGTGGCGCGGCGAACGCTCCATCAGGCGCCTGCCGAGCTGCGCTTCCAGCTTGCCCAGCCGGAGACTGATGGCGGATTGCGTGGTCTCCAGCGCGTCGGCGGCGCGGGTGAAGCTCTGCAGTTCCGCCGCCGTCACGAAGGCCCGCACCGCGGTGATGTCCAGGGGCTTCATTTCAAGGATTCGATTTTGGAATGACAGATATCATCATGAATGCATTTTTGAAATGCTGGCGGCAGGGTACCGTTTTCGCCACCCCCACGCACGGTTCTCTCCACCATGAATCCCATCCTCGGCATGACCCTCGCGATGCTCGCCGGCCTGGCCGCGCACGATGCCCGCGCCGCTTCACCGGAATCGCCGCTGCGGGGCACCTGGACACTGGTCGCGGCGGACAAGATCCTGCCCGGCGGAGAACGCGTCCGGGACTACGGCGAGTCACCCACGGGCCGCCTGATCGTCGATGCCCGGGGGCGCTATTCCCTGCAGATCTTCAAGTCCGAACGCCTGCGTTTCGCATCGGACGACAAGGCACGCGGCAGCGCCGACGAGTATGCCTCGGCCGCGCTGGGCTCCAGCACCCACTACGGCACGATTGCGGTCGACGCCTCGCGGCACACCCTCACCTTCCGCATCGAAGGCGCCTCGTTCCCGAACTGGGAAGGCACAAGCCAGCAGCGCGAGTACACCCTGGACAACGGCGTGCTGACCTACCGGGTGCCGGCCAGGCCGGACGGCTCGATTCCGGTTTCCGTGTGGAAGCTGGACTAAGCCTCTCGCCGGCTCTACACCGACCTCAGCCGGTCGGTCGCCGCCTTCGCAATCTCCCAGAACACCGAGGCATTGCCGGTCGCCCGCGCGGAGAGCATCGCGCCGTGTATCGACGCCATGAACATGGACGCTTCGGCGGACGGAGTGTCGTTCAATCGCATGTTGCCCTGCTCCACGCCTTGCGCCAGGGTCCGGCCAATCCAGGCATGAAGGTCGTTGAAATGCGCCTTCACTTCATCCGCGACTTCCGACGGCACTGCTGGCAATTCCGCCGCCAGCAGCGCGCAAATGCAGATGGGCGGATTGGAGGCCTGGATGCAGTCCGCCCAGTAGCGCGAATAGGCCACCAGCCGCATGAAAGCATCCGGGGTGGATTCGTCCAGCGCGCGCAGGCCGCGCCGGGTGGCCTCCCGATGCTGCGCCACCGTCGCCTTCACCAGATCCACTTTTGCGGGGAAGTGGTGGTGGATGCTGGCCTTGCGTACGTCGACCAGTTCCGCGATGTCCGCATAGCTGAAACCGTTGTACCCGCCGGAGGCCAGCAGGTCGTTCGCTCGCTGGATGATCTCCTGCGCCTTGGGCGAGTACTGCGGCTGCATGTCTGTTCCTGGAGTAGGCATCAATCGTTCACCCGGCCTGGAGGATTTTTTGCCTGCGCAGCGCGAGCATCTGCAAGGGAACGCCGATGATCAACGCCAGGAACAGCGCGCCCTGCACGCCGAGCAGCAGCGGGTCCTTCAAATCGGTCACCAGCGGATGGCCCACCGGCAGCCTGCGCAGGCTTTCGCTGACCGTGGGGACCATCAGCAGGAACACGCTGATGCTCAGAGCAATCGTTTGCACATGTTTCCAGAAGGTCTTCGCTGTTCGCCACCGCGCGATGCCATAGCCCAGCAACAGCATCGCCAGCGTGACGGACGCCACGATGGCGCTGACCGGCTGGTGCGCAATCGGATACACCGTCAGCACCCCCAGCAGCATGAACCAGAAATACGCACGCCCGGCGCGGGTTTCGGGAACGATCCGCCCGTGCTTGAACAGCATGTAGGCGGCAAGGGGAATGGCCGGAAGGCTGCCCAGCGTGTGGAGCCAGCCAATAGGAGAAATGCCCACGGGGGTCGTTCCTGTCAGGAGAGTGAGACCACTTTACCTACTAGTAGGTAGACTGTCAATCCGTGAGAAGAACCGGTGCGTATGGCGTCCCGCGCTACCAGGCAGGCAGGACGCTATCCACGTTTCCTCTCGCTGACATGGCGCTGGCGGCCTTATTGCTGCCACCGGGACCCATTTGGCGGCCGTCGTGCACCAGCGCCTGGGAATCCACACGCGAATGAGAGAAAGGCCGCCACGCAAGGTGACGGCCCTTCGGATTGCACGTCCAGGCCCGCGACGTGCGTTTGCGCCGGTCAGTAGTCGTAACTGACGGTCAGGCGCGCATACGTGGGCGTCTGATAGGCGACCGGCTGGTTGTACAGCGGATTCAACGTCTTGTCGGGCAGCTGTGAGAACGGGTAGATGTTGGTCGCCGCATCCTCGTTGGTGACGTTGAAGACGTTGAAGCTGAAGGCCAGCTTGCCCTCGGCGAAGGCGGGCTTGTATAGCACGCCCAGGTCGATCTGGTTCACCCAACCCAGACGCCCCTGCGACCCGGGGGGTGAGGGTCGGCCGGTATCGGTGCTCGGGTCATAGCAGTAGTGGTACGGGCCGCCGGTGATCGCGCTGGTGCCATAGCCGGCCGGGTCCGTGCCGGTATAGGTGTCGCCGTAGTAGTTGCCCAGGCAGTTGCGGGGAGCGCCGGAAATCATGCTCAGGTTTCCGGACACGCCCCACTCCGGAGTCAGCTGGTAGTAGCCATACAGCTTGATCTGGTGGCGATGATCATTGGACTGGTCGCCGTTGAAGTGTTCCATCAGCGCAGCGTGGTCCCAGCTCTGCGTGGTCGATACCGAGGCCTGGCCCTGGTAGCTGCCGAGCGCGCCACCGGTACGCCACAGGTCCGAACGCAACTGGCCCTCGGTGGTGCCATAGCTGTGCGACCAGACGTAGTTGAACTTCGTGTACCACTTTCCATCGAACGGACGCTCCAGATTGAACTCGACCGCCGAGTAGTTGCGCTTGAGTTCCGGGAATCCGGCCGCCTCGCGGGTCACCGTGACCTCATGGAACTGGCCATCGGTGCCAATCACGCCCCAGGTGTTGGTCTTGCCCGGATTGATGAGCGCCGCGCCGGATACCTTCGACCAGTCAATGGTGATGCCCTGCGCGGCGGCCGCCTCGATCAAGGCGGTATTGGACACGTCATAGTTCTGGTCGTCGATGCTGGCATTCAGGCGCCGATGCGTGGCGCGGACGCCGTATACCCAGCCGCTCTCCAGCTGCTTGGTGAAGCCCAGGATGATTTCGTCCTGGTTCTCGCCTTCGATGTCCTTGGCCACCGCGGTGCGCACATCCGCGATGCGACCGAAGCGCGAGTTGGCCGACACCGCGGATCCCAACTGCTGGGAAATGATCGGCGTGCCGTCGGCGTTGATACCGCTGTAGGTGTAGTAGGTGCTGGTGTTGACCGCCGGCGTGAACAGGCCAACCGGTGACAGTGGCAGGCCGAGGTAGTAGCGGCCAAGGTTGCCGAACACCTTCAAGGTGGAATCGCCGTGGACGTCCCAGCTGAAACCGATGCGGGGCGCCCATGCGTCCTTGACCTCGATGTAGGCTTGGCCGAATGGCGTGTAATTGGTGAATTCGTCCTTGCGCAGGCCCAGGTTGAGCAGCAGGTTGTCGGTAATCTGCCACTTGTCCTCGATGTAGTACGCCTTCTGCTTGGCCTCGTAGGAATACAGACTGGTGTTGATGTTCCTGATGACGTAGTAGCCGCTGGCGCCATGCACCGGATCCACCAGGCCCGGGCTCGGTGCACCGATGCCACCGTCTTCATTCGCCGCCTGGGTGATCAGGCCGTTGGTTTGCAGGCCGTTGGGATCGTCGGTTCGGCCATAGGTCCATGAGTATCCGGGGCCGGACAGGATCGAGCCGATGTTGATGCCCTCGGACTTCTGATTGTCGACGCCGAAGCTGAGCGTGTGGTCGCCAAGGCGCCATTCCAGATTCAGGCGGGTATTGGTTTTCTTGTACTCGCGGTCCGGATCGCTGGTCGAGATGACCTTCTGCGTGCCGAGGATAGGCGCACCACCGGTGTACGCGGGATTCTGCTGCGTGGCGTCGGCGATCAGCGGGCCGTTGGCCGGGTCATAGCCGGACGGCGTCACCTCATCGGGTGTGGACATTTCGCCATACAGGGCGGTTACGGTGACGTTCTCGCCGAAATAGCCGGTGTACTTGCCAAGATACAGTGTGGGTCCGGCTTCCTGTCGGGAATCGTCGGCGTAAGACGTGCCGCGCTCGCGGGTGAGGTAGTCGTAACGGTAGATCTGCCCGCTGGTTTCGTACTCGTCACTGGCGCCGGTAAGTTCGAGCAGATGATTGTCTGTGATGTACCAGTCCAGCTTTGCGTACCAGCGCTGCTGGGTGTAGCTGTAGTCCGTCCAGCCGCCGTTGGTGCCGTTGGCGGAATCACGGTTGGACAGCACGCGCACGCCATCGGAATCCGCCTGTTCGGCGGCGACGAAGAAGAACAGCCGATCCTTGAATATCGGGCCGCCGGCATAGGCACTGTAGGTGGTCGTACTGGATTCGCTCTCACTCAACGGCTGGTACAGACCGTTGGCGGCCCGTGCGTAGTCGTAGGCAGTGTTTTTGTTGGTGCTGCCAAGGCTGTCGGGACGCCAGTAGATATTCTTCTGCTTGGCCTTCAGTCCGTTCGGTTCCCAGATCACCGCCGCGCCGAAATGCCACTCGTTGTCGCCGCGCTTGCCGACCTGGTTGATCACGCCGCCATTGCTGCGGCCGTATTGCGCGCCGTAGCCGCCGGTGAAGATTTCCTGCTGGTCGATCGCCCCGTAGGGCAGTGTCAGGCCACCCAGGCTGTTGCTGGCCGTGGTGGTGTTGAAGCCGTTGAGGTAGTAGGCGTTCTCGCTGGCAGCGGATCCACCGAAGCTGGGAAGCGAGCCCCCCAGCGGGCCGTTGTCGAATCCTCCGCTGTTGTTGACCACGCCCGGCGCCAGCAGCGCGATGGCTTCGGCGGTGCGCCCCAACGGCAATTGCAGCAGCTGTTCAGAGGTCACCACCGTACGGGTGTCCACCGTGGTGACATCGATGGGATTGAGTCGCGATCCGGTCACGCTGACCGTGCTCAGGGTCTGCAGGTCGCCCGTGCCCGCGAACGAGACGACAGTGCTGGCGCCCACGGTGATGGCCACGTTCTCTCGGGTTTCGACTGCCTCGCCGCCCTGCTTCACCGTGACCTTGTAGGTGCCCAGTGGCAGGTTGCCCAGTGCGTATCGACCACGCTCGTCCACCGCGACCTCGCGGCTGAAACCACTGTTGTTCTCGATGAGTACGGTCTTGCCGGCGCCATTGGCCACGTTGCCGGAGATGTTGCCGGTCGTGGATTGCGCCCATGCCGAGCTGCTGGCGAGCGCGAGTGTCAGGGCAAGCGCCAGCCTGCCAGCGCGGGGGTGATAGGTGCGGGATGTCTCTCTCTTCATTTGGAACCGGCTCCTGTTGTGGGGGAGAAGCGACTACGGGACGCTGGGACGCGTCGCCGGTCTGCCGGCCCCCTTCCAAGCCGGAATTCCTGCGAATCCGAAAAACAAAGACGTTGTTGTACCGCGCCCCCTATCAGTTTTAGCTTTGCCGTAATGGCGTTGTAATAAATATCGGAGCCGTTTTGATAATGCAATGGCATGAACATCATTGCACCCAAGTGGTGCGTCGACGATGCAATGAGGTGAATGCCGTCACCACTTTCATTACGCTTCAAGCGGACACTCGTGATAGAGATCACCGTTGACCGCCACCTGTCCTTGCACTGCAGGAGAGTCATTGGTCAATGCCCGTTCGCGGAGAGGCACGCTCATGAGCCTCGCATGGACAAAGGTGCTTTCTGCAAACCGCCCTTTTCTAAAGAGATGGCCTGTACGATCTTGCATATCGTGCAGGCTCATCCTCTTTGTCACATCGGATCGATGTCAGCGACCGGCGTGTTCAGCAGTTGCTGTCCCGCAGATGGGTCGATGCCGTTATCGGCAGCAAGCTGCTTGGGGAAAACGCCCAGCTTGGCCACGCGCTTGGCGAAGCGGCGGTTGCTGCCATTGAAGGTGTTCAATCCCCCGGCGTTCAATACTGGTGGAGCGGCCAACGCTTCATGACCACCGCAAGTCGATCCACATTGCCAGCACCTGTCCCGGCTCAACGATGTGCGGCGCAAGATTGAATCCATCCGGCGGCCCCGTCTGTGGTTCCACGCAGGTCGCGTGCCCGGCGCCGTCGTACACCACCCAGTGCGTGCAATCGGATGTGACGTGGAGTCGTTGCCGCGCGCGTTCCAGCACGGCGCCGTCTTCGGCGATGAAGCAGTCATCCCAGGGGCCGGGCCGGGGCGGCACCAGCGGGAGCGTCGCGATGCCATCGTGGTCCCGTGGATACATGGCCGAGGGATGGAAGACAAGCCGGTCGGGCTTGCGGAACCAGGGATGCCAGCCCAGCACGGCCGGCATGGGCTGGTCGCCAGCCTGTACCGACAGGTCCAGCCGCAGGCCGTGGTCGTGCAGGGTGATTACCTGCCTCGCGAGACCGCCAAAAGGCCAGTAGCCATCCTGCGGCAGCAGCAGGGACAGGGTTGCGGCGTCGTCATCCTGCGACTCGATTCGCCAGGAGCGGGAAAAGCCGAGGCCATGGATGGCGTGGCCCCCGAAGTTCACCGGCAGTTGGTAGGCGCGCCCACCTGCCTGGAAGCGACCCGCGCGCACGCGTCCGGCCCACGGCACCATGGGATAACAACCCCACGCGATGGTGTCGGGCCAGCCATCGTGGGGACCAATCAGCCAATCCACGCCGTCGAACCGGATCCGGGCGACGCGGCCGCCAGCGGCCGGTGCCAGATCGACCTCCAGCGATCCCCTGTGCAGACGAATCGTTTCGCCCGGCGGCATCGGTGCGGACGCATCGTCCCGGGGCAAACGACGGATCTCAGTCGCCATAGGGGTGGATGGTGCGGATGTGGCCGTGCGCGTCATGCTGCAGTTCCGTGCACTTGGCGGTGCGCAGGTGGGTGGCGCCGCCCGACAGCAGGGCGTCGTGATAGAACAGGTACCACTTGTCCGCGAACGCGCAGATGGAGTGGTGCGTGGTCCAGCCGACCACCGGAGTGAGGATCACGCCCTGGTAGGTGAACGGCCCATAGGGGCTGTCGCCCACCGCGTAACAGAGCAAATGGGTGTCGCCGGTGGAGTAGGAGAAGTAATAGCGGCCTGCATGCTTGTGCACCCAGGCGCCCTCGAAGAACCGTCGTTCGTGATCGCCGGCGCGCAGGGGTTGTCCCTGCTCGTCCAGGATCATGATTTCGCGCGCGGGTTCGGCCAGCGTCTTCATGCCAGTATCCAGGCGGGCCACCCGTGGCCCGAGCGCGGGCGCGTCCGGAGTCGGCTCCTCGTGCATGGCGTCATGGCGGTTGTCGCGATACTTCTGCAGTTGCCCGCCCCAGATGCCGCCAAAGTAGAGGTAGTGCTCGCCGTCATCGTCCCGGAAGACCGCCGGGTCGATCGAGTAGGCGCCCGCGATGGGTTCGGGCTCGGCGGTGAACGGTCCCTCCGGTCGCTCCGAAACGGCCACGCCGATCCGGAACAGGCCATCGGCCTGCTTGGCGGGAAAGTACAGGTAATACTTTCCATCGCGGCAAGCCGCGTCCGGCGCCCACATCTGCCGCTCCGCCCATGGCACATCGCGTACGTGCAGGGCGACGCCGCAATCGGTCGCCGGGCCATCCGGCGAATCCATCCGCAGCACGTGGTAGTCCTCCATGACGAAATGGCCACCGTCGTCGTCGAAGGCGGCACCGCCGTCGATGTCGTGGGACGGGTAGATGTACAGGCGCCCGTCGAACACATGCGCTGACGGATCCGCGGTATACAGATGGGTGAGCAACGGCTGCGAGATGGCGCACGCGGCCAGTCGTTCCAGTTCGGCGGCCGGCGTTGCCGGCTCTCCGTGGGGGAGGATGTCGGTCATGGGGAGGAAACCTCGGCGTGCAGGGGGCGGTCGACGGCGCGGCGGCGCTGGTCGAGTTCGTGCTCGATGCGCACTTCCATTCGCTTGTCGATTTCGTAGATGAAGAGCAGCGCCACCGCGATCAGGAACGGAAGGGCGCAATAGACGCTGACGGTCAGGCGGATGCCGTCCACCACGGCGGCCGGTTGAGTTTCCAGCCCGGCCTGATAGCCGTAATGGGCGAGGATGCCGGCGACCAGCGCACCGCCGGTGCTGAGGCCGATTTTCAGCCCGCACAGCATTGCCGAGAAGATGATCGCGGTGGCCCGTCGGTGGTTCTTCCATTCCGAATAGTCGGCCACGTCGGCGATCATCGCCCACAACAGCGGGATGGTGATGCCGTAGCAGAAGCCGTGCAGCATGAAGGCGACGAACACCCAGCCCACCGCGGTGGGCGGAAACAGGTAGAACGCCAGGAGGAACAGCGTGGAGACCAGCAGCGCGACGCCGAAGACATCGCGCTTGCCAAACCGATCGGCCAGGCGGCGCGACACGCCGATGCCCAGGATCATGCAGACGATGCCACCGCCGTTGAACAGGCTGAAGGTGGACGTGGCCGGATCCTCCGGCCACTGGAAGCCGGCCAGTCCCGCGCCGGTCAGCATGGCGTTCAACGAAGCGATCAGGCCATTGAAACCGGAATCGCGCAGGAAAGCGGCCAGCGCGGCCTCGCTCATGTAGTACTGGAAGTAGTAGATGTAGGTGCCGCCCTTCAATGCCAGATTGGTGAACACCAGCACCGTCAGGGCCAGCATCACCTGCCACGGCCGGTTGCGCAGCAGATCGGCCAGATCCTGCAACACGCCGGCGGACTGCTCGCGGGTGGGAACGATGCGCTCACGCGTGGTGAGGAAAGTGATCAGGAAGAACACCGTGCCAACCACCGCAAACAGGGTCATCACGCTCTCGAATCCCCTCACCCGATCCCCGTCGCCCAGGATCAGGACCAGCGGCAGCAGCAGCACCTGGATGATGAACTGGGCAATCATCACCGCCACGAAGCGGTACGAGGACAGGCTGTTGCGCTGGGCCATGCTGCCGGTGAGCACGCCGCTGAGCGCCGAGTACGGCAGGTTGTTGGCCGCGTACACCAGCACCAGCAGGCTGTAGGTGGCCAACGCGTAGATGATCTTGCCCCGCTCTCCCAGTTCCGGCGTACTGAAGGCCAGCAGCGACAGCACGCCGAATGGCACCGCGGTCCACAGGATCCAGGGCCGGAACTTGCCCCAGCGGGTGGAGGTGCGATCGGCGACGATCCCGATCACTGGCGTGAACACGAACGCACCCAGCAGTCCCACCACGAAGATGATGGTGGCCGCGGTCGCCGGCGGCAGCCGGTAGACATCGGTGTAGAAGAACGCCAGATAGGTGATCAGCGTCTGGAAAATCAGGTTGGCCGCGAGATCACCCAGGCTGTAGCCCAGCTTCTCGCGGATCGATAGCGGCTGTTCGCGGCTGGACATGCGTGTTTTCCCCCTGGCATCGGTGCCATGCAATTCCGGCGATGCCGGTCCCACGGTTGAATCAGTCATCGGCGCCCTTCACCTCGAATTGCGTAGTGGCACGCGCGTCGGCGCTGGAGCCGCCCACCCGCACCTCGTAGCGGCCGGGTGGAACAATGTAGGCTTGGCGTGCTTCGTCGTAGCGTCGCAGGGCGGACTCCGGCACCAGGTCGAACGTCAGCGCGCGCCGTTCACCGGGCCGCAGGTGGATGCGCTGGAAACCGCGCAACTCCTGCCGCGCATCGCCGGGCCGGGCCTGGACGGGGCGGACATACAGTTGCACGACTTCATCACCGGCGCGCTCGCCGATGTTCTCCACCCGCAGCTTGATCCGCACCGTCGCGTCCGGCTTCACCGTACGCTTGTCCACCCGCAGGCGCCGGTAGTCGAAGCGGGTGTACGACAACCCATGCCCGAACGGATACAGCGGGGTGCCATCGAAGTAACGGTAGGTGCGTCCCTGCATGCGATAGTCGTCAAATGCAGGCAGTACTTCATCCGCCTTGTAGAACGTGACCGGCAGGCGGCCGGCGGGGCTGATGTCGCCGAACAGCGCCTCGGCCACCGCCGAGCCTCCACGTTGACCGGGATACCAGCTCATCAGGATGGCGCGCAGATTGGCGTCGGCCCAGTCCACCGCCAGCGCGGATCCGCCGGTCAGGACCAGCACCACCGGTTTGCCGGTGGCGTGCAGCGCCTCCAGCAGCTTGCGCTGGGTCGCCGGCAGGCGCAGATCGGTGCGGTCGCCGCCGGCGAAGCCGGGATAGTTGACGGTCATTTCCTCGCCTTCGACATCGCCGGTGAGTCCGCCCGCGAAAATCACCACGTCCGCGTCGCGCGCCGCATCCAGCGCCTCCTCGAACGGCGGCTTGGCGCCCGGCATGCGCCAGGCCAGCCGGACCGCGGCATCGCGTTCGCCATCGTAGTACTCCAGGCGCAGGTCGTAGGCGCGGCCAGCCTGAAGATCCAGCTCGACACCGTCGCTGCGCAGGCGATCGCTGGCGGTCCAGTGATCCAGCACCCGCACGCCATCCAGGTACAGGCGGAAGCCGTCGTCGGCCGCCGCCTCGATCCGGTACTTGCCCGACACCGGCGGCAGCAGTTGGCCGCTCCAGCGGATGCTGAAGCCGTCGCTCGGTATCCCCTGCCCCGGCGCCGCCTCGCCACGCGCGAGCAGGTTGTCGGTGGGCGATCCGCGATCCCAGCGGAATCCGATCTGCGCGTCGGTTCGCACCAGCGCCGGCGCGCCGGACAGATCCCGGCTGCGGAAGTACTCGCCGCGCAGGCCACGTTCGACGGAATCGGCGGACGGTCTCAGGTAGGTCGCTTCGATCAGCGGGGTGGCAGCGGGGTCGTCGCGCCCCTCCACCAGATCCACGCCGCGCGCGTAGGTCACCCGGATCTCCGGCGCCGCGTCGCGGATGCCCTGCAACAGGGTCACCGGCGCGGCCGGCGTGCCGAAGTAGTTGCCGAGCAGCGCCATGGTGTCGTCGGCGGTCGGGCCGATCACCGCGATGCGCTTCAGGCTGCGCGACAACGGCAGGATGCCGTCGTTCTTCAGCAGCACCAGCGATTCGCGGGCGGCCTTGAGTGCCAGCGCATCGTGCGCCGGCGACTGGTTGACGGTGTACGGCATGCGCGCCCAGCGCACGCGCGACGCCGGATCGAACATGCCCAGCCGCATCCGCGCGGTGAACAGCCGCGTCACCGCCTCGTCGATTTCCGCCTCGCTGATCAGGCCCCGGCGCACGGCGGCGGGCAGCGTGGCGTATTCCTCGCCGCATTCCAGTTCGGTACCGTTCTTGACCGCCAGCGCGGCTGCTTCCTCGCGGGTGGCCACTATCTTGTGGTTCTTCCATACATCGACGATGGCCCAGCAATCGGATACCACGTAGCCGGTGAAGCCCCAATCTCGCCGTAGGAGATCGCGCATCAGGAACCGGCTGGCGCTGGCCGACTCGCCGTAGACGCGGTTGTAGGCGCCCATCACCGCGTCCACCTGGCCCTCCTTCACCAGCGCCTCGAACGCGGGCAGGTAGGTGTCGTACAGATCCCGCCGACTCGGACGGGCATCGAAATGATGGCGGTCGGCTTCCGGGCCACTGTGCACCGCGAAGTGCTTGGCGGTGGCGTCCAGCTTACGGTGCGTCGGGTCGTCGCCCTGCAGGCCGCGCACGAACGCCACGCCCATGCGCGCGGTCAGGTAGGGATCCTCGCCATAGGTTTCCTGGCCACGGCCCCAGCGCGGGTCCCGGAAGATGTTGATGTTCGGGGACCAGAAGGTCAGGCCCTGGTAGCGGCCATGCGCGCCCTCGCGCACGAACTGGTGGTGCTTGGCGCGCGCCTCGTCGCTGATGGCGGTGGCGACCTCGCCCATCAGCGGCACGTCAAAGGTGGCCGCCAGGCCGATCGCCTGCGGAAACACGGTGGCCTGGCCGGCGCGCGCGACCCCGTGCAGACCCTCGTTCCACCAGTCGTAGGCGGGCACGCCGAGGCGTTCGATGGCGGGCGCGGCGTTCTGCATCTGCGCGGCCTTTTCCTCCAGCGTCATGCGCGCCACCAACGCCGCCGCGCGTTCCTCGAAGCCGCTGCGGGTATCCAGCCAGGGCGCTGGTTCATCCGCGGCCACGGGGCGCGCGGCGAGCAACGCGAGCGCGCACAGGGCGAGCGCGCGCAGGCGCGGCGCGTTGCGGAGGTGTGCCTGGCATTTCGGTTCGGTGATGGTCATCGTTGTCTCCCGCTCAGTGGGCACGTTCGTCGCGCGCGAAGGGACCCAGCAACGTGCCGACGAAGCCGCCGGCCCGGTCGGTGCTCAGTACGGTGCCGTCGATGTCGCGCGCCAGCGATTGCCAGCCGCGGCCGTCGCCGGCATCGAAGGCGAATCCATAAGCGCCTTCGTCACCGTCGATCTTCAGGCGCAGCGCGCCACCGGCCTCGACCTCGCGGGTGGCAAGCGTGCGTGCGGCGCCGGTGCCCCACCGCCCCTCCAGGAACACCTGCAGCCTGCCGCCGCTTGTTCGGCGCGTACCGAGCAAGTACCAATGCGTCTCGCTCTGGAACGCGGCCAGCCCGGCCGCGACACCGGCGCCGGGCAGCGACATCGCCGTGCTGGCATCGAAGCGAAGGTGCTGTTGGCGGCGTCCCAGGAACGCCGGGTTGCGCAGCGTGTCCAGGCCTTCGGCCAGTGGATGAAGGGCCAGCGCGCCCGGGCGCGTGGCCAGATCCGCCCAATCCCGCCTGGGGACGCGCACGCGCAGCCATTCGCGTGCCAGCGCCACGCCGTCGAACTCGTCGCGATGGACGAAATTTCCGGTGGACGGCGCCTGCGTGGCATCGGTGCGCATCCACGACGGCGCGCGTGCGATGTACGGGATGGTCTGGCCGGCCGGCAGGATCACCGGCCATCCGTCGCGCCATTGCACGGGCAGCAGATAGGTTTCGCGCCCGGTGTTGTAGTGGCGCTGCTGGTAATTGCGACTGGCCAGGAACACCGCCCACCACGTCCCGTCGGGCCCTTCGACCAGATCGGCATGCCCGGCATTGGTGATCGGCAACGACCGATCGACCGGCAGATCGCGCTGGGTCAGGATCGGATTGCCCGGATACG
Source organism: Pseudoxanthomonas sp. PXM04 (assembly GCF_014851695.1). Classification (NCBI taxonomy): domain Bacteria; kingdom Pseudomonadati; phylum Pseudomonadota; class Gammaproteobacteria; order Lysobacterales; family Lysobacteraceae; genus Pseudoxanthomonas; species Pseudoxanthomonas sp. PXM04. The sequence goes on along the minus strand of NZ_JACVAG010000008.1, from coordinate 201,096 downwards.
GCACATATGGCCCCCACACCTGCCGGCTGCGCAGCACCACCTGCGAATGCTGCGGCCCGGTCCCGCCTTCGGCGTCGGACAGGTAATACCAGCCATCGCGCTGGTACAGATGCGGTCCTTCGATCCAGATCGGGTTCGTTTCCGGGGCGACGCCGCCATCGATCAGTACCTTGCGCGGGCCGATCGGCTGCAGGCGCTGCAGGTCGATCTCCTGCATCCAGATCGCGCGATGGCCATCGTAGCGCGGAGGACCGACCGGCTCGTCGTTGTTGAGCAGGTAGACCTTGCCGTCCTGATCGAAGAACAGTGACGGATCGATGCCGCCGATGGTCGGCAGCCAGTGCGGATCGGACCAGGGCCCGGCCGGATCGCGGGCGGTGGCGATGAAATTGCCGCCGCTATCGGTGGCCGTGGTGACCACGTAGAACACCCCGTCGTGGTATTCGATGGTGGGCGCGAAGATGCCACGCGAGACGCTCAGCCCGTCGAAATCCAGCTGGGTGGGCCGCTCGATGACGTTGCCGATCTGTTTCCAGTGGACCAGGTCGTCGCTCTCGAACACCGGGATGCCGGGATAGAAGGTGAAGCTGGAATTGACCAGGTAGAACTTGCCCCGCGCGGCAACGATACTGGGATCGGCGTGGAAGCCGGCCAGCACCGGATTGCGGTAGTGGCCGGCGGGCAGCGCCGGTTCGAACGCGGCATCGCGGCCGGCGTACTCGAACCAGTCGAAGAACACCGGCGCGGCGGCGTCGGCCGGTGGCGCCGAATGCGCCGGCGCGGTGGCCAGCAGCAGGGCCAGACCGCTGGCGAGCAGCCATCCCATCGTCCTTATTCGGGACGACGATGGCGGGCATGGCGACGTGTTTCGATCCGGATTGGGATCGCGCGCGCGAATTCCGTTGCGGAAGGATGCGTTCATCGGGTCGTCTCGGCCGCGGTGAGTGGAAGTTCGAAAGGTCCGGCGGGCAGGCCGGCGCCGTCACGCAGGGTGCAGGTCGGCCCGTCGGCCCAGCAGTAGCGCACCCGTTCGGCATCGCCGGACCGTGGCGGTGCACGCAGGACCACACGATGGCCATCGATCGTCGCGTCCGCATAACGGCAACCGTCCGCTTCGCCACCGCACAGCTCAAAGCCGATCGGACCGGCCGCGCCCGTCGTCGCCAGCGCGCCGGTGACGCCATCGAACGTCACCACCACCGCATCGGCGGTCCGCCGCGCCTCGCGCGGCACCGGGCCGGAAGGCGCGAGCGCGCGCTCGCCGTAGATCACGTGGCGCGCCGCGCGCGCCAGCCGTCGCGCCAGTTCCTGCTTGTTCGGCGGATGGATGTCGTAGTGATCGCCGATGTCGATCGCGATCGCCAACCCCGAGCGCGGCTCCTCCGCCACCACCCGGCGCTGTGCTTCGCGGACCTCCGCCCATCCACTTTCCGTCGGTGCGGAAGGCGGCATGCCGTAACCGGCCAGTTGCGCCACCAGCATCGGCAGGCCGTCGCCCAGTTGCCGGCGCCAGTCCGCGCGCAGCGTGCGCAGTCGCGCCGCGTAGCGCGCGCCGTCGGCGGTGTTGGACTCGCCCTGGTACCAGAGGAAACCACGCAGTCCGTAGCGACCAAGCGGCGCGATCATGCCGTTGTACAACGTCGACAGACCCGCCGCCGCCTGCCAGGGCGCGCTGGGCGGCGCGTCGGTACCGGGCGCGGGCCGGTAGCGCCAGTCCGCATCCAGTGGCACCCGGCTGCCGTCGTCAAAGCGCAGCGCATGCGCGGCCGCCGGTCCGGCGAGCCCGCCTTCGCGCCAGGTATCCAGCACGTTGACGACCACGCTGTTGGCGCCTTCCCGCAACAGGCCCCGCGGCAGCGCGTAGGCGCGCGCGGCATCGGCGCCATAGCTGCTACCGACGGGCACGCCATTGACCCAGGTCATGTCCGTTTCATCGGCCACTCCCAGTTCGAGCACGGCTCCACGCGCGGCCTGCGCCGCGCTCAGTTCCACCTGCGCGCGGTACCACACCATGCCGTCGTAGGCCGCCAGTTCGGGGACACCCCAGCGCTCCCAGGCGCCGAGTCCGGCGGGTGCCGGCCGCCACGCCGGATCGGCCGGCGCATCCGCGCGCCACGGTTCGTCACCGGCGGCCGTTTCCTTGCGCGCATTCCACCAGCGCTGCCAGTGCGCGCCCCAGCGCGCGACCGCGGCGATCGGGTCGGCGGCGTACAGTGACAGCACGTCGAGCGCCTCGCCCCCCTGCCCGCCCGCGCGCAGCGCGTCCACACTGGTCCAGGCCTCGATCCGCGAACCGCCCCAGGCCGCCTGGATCAGTCCCATCGGCACGTCGATCGTCTTGCGCAGTTCGCGTGCGAAGTAGAAGCAGGCCGCCGAGAAATCCCGCACCGTCTCCGGCGATGCAATCCGCCAGGCGGTCGGTTCTGAGAAGTGCGACTGTGGCGTGATCGCACCGGCCCGCGGAACGGTGAACAGGCGGATACGCGCGTCCGTGGCGGCGGCGATCTCCCCGCCCGCATCCAGCGAGCGCCAGACGGGCAGTTCCATGTTCGACTGCCCGGCGCACAGCCAGACATCGCCAAGCCATATGTCGCGCACGGTCTGCACGGCATCGCCCGCTTCGACCCGCAGATCATGGGGTCCGCCAGCCGCCTGCGCGGGCAGGCGGATTTCCCATGCGCCGTCGTTCCCCGCCCGCGTCGCCGACGCGGCGCCGGCGAAGGACACGCTGACCTGCTGCCCCGGTGCGGCCTGGCCCCAGATACGCAGCGGCGCATCGCGCTGCAAGACCGCGTGATCCTGGAACAACTCATGCAGCAACGCCGGGCGGTTCGCTTCCTGCGCGTACGTGCATGGCGCCGCCATGCACCACAGCGCGACGCAGGCGATGCCCCGGGCGAACAAGGCTCCCCGGTTCATCGTCCATCTCCCGGCGCATAGGGAAATCGCAGGGACTGGTAGTACGCCAGCGGCCGCGGCGGCGGCGCTTCGCCTGCGGGCAGCGGCAACCCGTTGATGGACTGGAAGTAGGCCAGGCTCGCATCGCGCCACCACTGCGCCTCACGCTGCTGGATGCGCAGGAAAGCGGCCACTTCGCGATGCCGCGCGTCGTCCACCCGGCCACGCAGGCCCTCCCAGGTGGCGCGCATGTCGCCCACGCGGGCCACGCCGCGCGAATAGCGATGAACCATTTCGTCCCACAGGGAACGCCCGGATTGCATGCGATGGTCCCAGCGCACGTGGTGGAACCACAGCAGGAGCGGCTCGGGCACGCGATCGACGTCGCCGAACACGCGCGCCACCGGCGGCATGTACTGGGCCACGGCATTGCTGCCCCTGACGCTGCGATCGAAGCCGATGCCGTCGCGATCGGCGCGGTGATAGTAGACCGAGGTCCAGTCCGCGCGCGGACCGCCATCGACCCAGGGGCCCGGGCCATAGTGATGGCCGCGCGCCATCAGGTGGTGCAGGCCCAGCGGGGTCATGTAGTCCACCGCCGCCTCGCGCGAGGCCATCATCATCTCCACCACCGGCCGCACCACCGCCGGGTCGGACGAGAAGGTCATCGCGGCCCAGTCGCGGGCGATGTCACGCGCGGACTGATCGGGATTCCACGCCAGGCGGCCGAACGCGTACCAGTTGGCCTGATCGAAGTGGGAACCGCTCCAGTTGCGGTCGGCCCCGACGTTCGCCACGCCCGCCATCCCGGTCAACGCCGAGCCATGCAGCGAACCGTCCACGACCCGGGCCACCGTGGATCCGGCGCCGCGCGCGTGGGTGTCGGCGCGCAGTGTCTCTTCGTAGAGGGTGCCCAGATAGACCAGGTGGGTGGCGAAGCCCAGATACTCCTTGGTGATCTGGAATTCCATCATCAATGGGGTTTTCGGCATCGCGCCGAACAGCGGATGGAACGGCTCCCGCGGCTGGAAATCGATCGGCCCGTTCTTCACCTGCAGCAGCACGTTCGGACGGAACCGGCCGTCCTGGTGGATGAACTCGGCATGGGCCTGCTTGGCGCGGTCATCCGCGACCTCGTGCGAATAGACGAAGGCGCGCCACATCACCACCCCGCCATAGTCCGCCAGCGCATCGGCCAGCAGGTTCGCGCCGTCGGCATGCGAGCGACCGTAGTCCTGCGGGCCGGGCTGGCCCTCGGAATTGGCCTTCACCAGGAATCCACCGAAGTCGGGAATCAACTCGTGGATCTCGCGCGCCTTGTCGCGCCACCAGCGCCGCACCCGCGGGTCCAGCGGATCGGCGCTGTCCAGTCCTCCGATCTCGATCGGCGCGCTGAAGCGCGCGCTCAGGTACACACGGATGCCATACGGTCGGAAGACGTCCGCCAGCGCCGCCGCCTTTTCCAGATACATCGGCGTCAGGCTCAGGGCATTGGCATTGACGTTGTTGAGGACGGTGCCATTGATTCCCAACGATGCGTTCGCCCGCGCGTAGTCGGTGTAGCGCGGATCCCGCCAGTCCGGCAGCTTGTGCCAGTCCCACAGCGAGGCGCCCGCGTAGCCGCGCTCGACATGGCCGTCCAGATCGTCCCAATGGTTGAGCAGCCGCAACTTCACCCGCGGGGCTTCGCGGATCTCCAGGACGTCCAGCGAAGCACCGGTCTGCAACAGCCGCAGCAGATGGAACACGCCGTACAGCACGCCGATGTCACCGCCGCCTGCGACGACGAGGGTTTCTTTTCCGTCAATGTTCGTCTGGCGCAGGAGATAGCCTTCCGGCCCCAATCCGCGCACTTCATCGCCCAGCGTCGCGATCCACCGCGAGGAAGCGGGCGTGCCCAGCAGCAGCGTGCCCTCGCCGATGGGGCCGGAGGACAGGCGCGGCGCCCGCCCCAGCAAGCCCTCCAGTCCGCGCAGCAGTTCGTCGCGCGCGGCGCGCTGGGTCGGCGTGGCCTCCGGCGCGACCAATTCGCGCAGGCGCGCCCGGGCTTCCACGGCCTGCGCCGGAGCCATCGGCACGTAACGCATCCACAGCGCGTAGCCGTCCTCGGCGCGCGCCGCGCCCGCGATCAGCACCATCCACAGCAGCACGAGTTCGGCCAGCACCGGCAGAACGCGCCGCCGGCCCGGGTCGCCCCGACGCAAGGTTAGCGTTAACATTCGCCAGCCAGGCGGGCACGCGGGCGTGATGTGTTCCATCATCATCCTGCGAGCCTGGCCGGGTTCGGGCGGCCGCGGAAAGACGCGGCCATGGTCGAAGAAGGGAAAACAGGTTGGACAAGCCGAAGAAGTCGATCCGCCGCAAGAGCAGCGGCGTGACTATCGATGAGGTGGCCGCCCTGGCGGGCGTGTCGCCGATGACGGTCTCGCGCGTCATCAATGGCCAGGGAAAAGTGCGCGACACCACCCGCGAGCGGGTCATGCAGGCGGTGCGCGAACTGGACTACACGCCCAATCTGGCCGCCAGTTCGCTGGCGGCGGCCCAACACACCCGCATCGCCCTGATCTACACCAACCCCAGCGGCGCCTATCTTCGCGAACTGCTGGTGGGACTGCTGCGCGTGGCCTCGCGCACCGCGATCCAGCTGGTAGTGGATTACTGGGACGGCCTGGGTGGCGAAGCCGAGCGTGAAGCGGCGCGCGCGCTCGCCCACCGCGTCGATGGCGTGATCTTGCCGCCGCCGCTGTGCGAATCCCGCGTCGCGGTGACCGAACTGGTCAAGGCCGGCGTGCCGGTGGTCGCGATCGCCTCGGGACGTTTCAGCAACGACATCTCCTGCGTCAGGATCGACGACTTCACCGCCGGCAAGGAGATGGCCGAGCACCTGATCGAACGCGGCCATGCCCGCATCGGCTTCATCCGCGGACGCAACGACCTGAGCGCCAGCTCGCGGCGCTATGACGGCTTCGTCACCGCGCTGCACGAAGCCGGCCTGGAAGTCGACACCGACCTCGTCCAGCAGGGCGACTACACCTATCGCTCCGGACTCAAGGCCGCCGAGAAACTGCTTGCGCACCGCAAGCCGCCGACCGCGATCTTCGCCAGCAACGACGACATGGGCGCCGCCGCGATCTCGGTCGCCCATCGGCGCGGGCTGGACGTGCCGCGTGATCTTTCGGTGGTCGGTTTCGACGATACCTCGGCCGCGACCACGGTCTGGCCCGAACTGACCACCATCCACCAACCCATCGCGTCCATGGCCAACGCGGCCGTGGACATCCTGCTGCGCAGCATCCGCCGCAAGGGCGACAGCACCCGCGTGCTGATGGACCATGTGGTCCCGCACCGGCTGGTCAGCCGCGAATCGGTGGCGGCACCGCCCAAACGTCGCTAGCGCGTCGCAAGGCCTGCCCGCACCGCACCCGGCAGCGGCATCGTCGACAGGCAGCGGCATACCGGCCCGGCGGACCAGCGCGCGTGCGATATCGGGGTTCCACATGCCCATGCTGTTTCCCGCCCCTCCCGATGACACGGATGCCTGATCAGCTGATCCGGCCGTCCGCCCTGGTCTGTATTCCGTCCGAACAAACCTGCGTCCCGATGCACGGCGCACCACGCCTGCCGACTCCCACGCCGGCCCGCTCATCGCGATGCCGGCGCCGGTCCGGGCTCATCCCTCCATCTGTTCCAGTTCCTTGCCCTTGGTCTCGTGCACGTACTTAAGGACGAAGAACACCGAGATCACCGCCGCGGCCAGGTAGATGCCGTAGGTCGCCGCCAGGCCGATGGCGGCCAGCAGGATCGGAAAGGTCACGGTGATGGCGAAGTTGGACGTCCACTGCGCCGCACCCGCCACCGCCAGCGCGGAACCGCGGATCTGGTTGGGGAACATTTCCCCCAGCATCACCCACATCACCGGTCCCCAGGACAGGTTGAAGAACACCACATAGAGATTGGCCGCCACCAGCGCCAGCGTGCCCATGCCGCCGGGCAGTTGCAGATGGCCGTCCACCAGCGATCCGCTGGCGAAGGCCCACACGACCAGTGCCAGCGACGCCGCCATGCCGGCCGAACCGATCCACAGCAGCGGCTTGCGCCCGATGCGGTCGATCAGCAGCACGGTGACGAGGCAGGCACCGATGCTCAGCGCGCCGGACAGTACGTTGATCAGCAGGGCGTCGTTTTCCGAGAAGCCCACCGCCTGCCAGAGCACCGCGCCGTAGTAGAACACCACGTTGATGCCCACCAGTTGCTGGAAGGTGGCCAGGCCGATGCCGACCCACACGATCGGACGAATCCGGCCGGTGGCCTTGTTCTTCAGATCCGACAGGCGCGGGCGATGGTGATCCTCGGACAGCGAGGCATCGATTTCGGCCAGTTTGACGCGCGCCTCGCCCGCGCCGAACAGACGGGTGAGCACGCGCATCGCTTCGTCCTTGCGGCGCTTGACCACCAGGTAGCGCGGGCTTTCCGGAATGGTCAGCAGCAGCACCAGGAACAGCAGCGAGGGAAACGCCTGCATCCAGAACATCCAGCGCCAGGCCGCCTGGCCGCCCCACAGCGCCCCGGTCGAAGCGCCCGCGGCGCGGGCCAGCAGATAGTTGCTCAGGAACGCCGCGAACAGGCCGCTGATGATGGCGATCTGCTGCACCGTGGCCAGCCGTCCGCGGTACCGCGCCGGCGCCACTTCGGCGATGTAGGCCGGCGATATCACGCTGGCCGCGCCCACCGCGAATCCGCCCAGCACGCGCGCGGCCACGAACACCAGTGAACTGTGCGCGGCACCGGCGCCGATCGCAGACAACAGGAACAGCGCCGCCGAGATGATCAGCACGCTGCGCCGGCCCCAGCGATCGGCCAGCCGGCCGGCGAAGAACGCGCCGATCGCGCACCCCAGCAGCATCGAGGCGACCTCGAAGCCCAGCCCCGCCTTGCTGGATCCGAACGCCTGCTGCAGGCCGTCCACGGTGCCGTTGATGACCCCGCTGTCGAATCCGAACAGGAATCCCCCGATGGTCGCCACCACGCTGATCAACACGATCAGCCGGGTGTTCTCGTTCTCCGTCAACGCCTGGCTCATGCCGTCCTCCCCTTGCTCAGTTCATGACCGTTGCGATGGCCACCCGACCGCTCAGCGCAACAGGTACTGGTTGAGCAGATTCTCGTAGCGCTCCTGCTTGCCACTGATCTGCCTGGGTTCGCCGTTCCCGGCGGCCAGCGCCGCCAGTCCGGACAGGTCCAGCCTACCGCTTTCGAAGTCCTTGCCCGCACCGCTGTCGAAGCTGGCATAACGCTCGGCGCGCCATTGTTCCCACGGGGATTCGGTCAACAGCGCGTGCGCGACCTCCAGGCCGCGCGCGAACGCGTCCATGCCGCCGATGTGGGCCAGGAACAGGTCCTCCAGATCGGTCGACTCCCGGCGCACCTTGGCGTCGAAATTCAGCCCGCCCTCCAGCCCGCCCTGGCGCAGCACCACCAGCATCGCGCCGACGGTGTCGTACAGGTCGGTCGGGAACTGGTCGGTGTCCCAGCCATTCTGGGCATTGCCGCGATTGGCATCGATGCTGCCCAGCAGCCCGTGATCGGCCGCCACCTGCAGATCGTGTTCGAAAGTGTGGCCCGACAGGGTGGCGTGGTTGGCCTCGATGTTGAGCTTGAAGTCCTTCTCCAGGCCATGCTCCTTCAGGAAGCCGGCCACGGTGGCGCTGTCGAAGTCGTACTGGTGCTTCATCGGCTCCATCGGCTTGGGCTCGATCAGGAAGTTGCCCTTCAGCCCGATGCTGCGGCCGTAGTCGCGCGCCATGGTCAGGAAACGGGCGAAATGGGCGATCTCGCGCTTCATGTTGGTGTTGACCAACGAGGCGTAGCCTTCGCGACCGCCCCAGAACACGTAGTGCTCACCGCCCAGTTCCACCGTGGCTTCCAGCGCCGCCTTCACCTGCACCGCCGCGCGCGCGACCACGGCGAAGTCCGGATTGGTCGAGGCGCCATTCATGTAGCGCGGATGCGAGAACAGGTTGGCGGTGCCCCACAACAGCTTCATGCCGGTCGCCCGCTGGCGCTCCCCGGCCAGGCCGACCATGTGCCGGAGGTTCTTTTCGTAGGTGGCGATGTCTTCCGCGTCCGGCGCCAGATCCACATCGTGGAAGCACCAGTACGGCACGCCGAGCTTGGTGAAGAATTCGAACGCCGCATCCACCTTGGCTTCGGCGGTGGCCATCGGCGAACCGGCCTCCCACGGGAAGTGCCGCGTGCCGGGGCCGAACGGGTCATGGCCGGCATTGCAGAACGTATGCCAGTAGCAGACCGCGAACTTGAGGTGCTCGGCCATGGTCTTGCCGCCAATCCTGCGGTTCGCGTCGTAGATCTTGAAGGCCAGCGGATTGTCCGAGCCGCGGCCCTCGAACGGGATGCGGCCGATGCCGGGGAAGTATTCCTTGGCGCCGATGAAGGGCTGCGTGCTCATGCTGGATTTCCTTGGGTTGTGCCGGAGGAGAAGCGTCAGCCGCGCTGCAGCGGCGTGACGGCATCGAGGTACTGGAGGAAGCGCCGGTAGCCGTTGGCGTACGCTTGCCTGCGTGATGGATCGGGCGTGGCCGACAACGCCGGGTCGGTCGTCACATGCGCCTGCACGACGGTGGCGATGGACGCGGAGTCGCCGTTCGCGCGAGCGCGGGCCCACAGCGCCTGCAGGGCCGCGCCAAAGGCCGCGCCTTCGGCCTGTCGCGGCACGTCCACCGGCAGGCCGAACACATCGGCCACCAATTGCCGCCAGGCCGCGCTGTTGGCGCCGCCGCCGGTCAGCACGATGCGATCGAAACGCATCCCGGCGCGGACGAAGGCGTCATAGCCGTACTTCAGGCTGTAGGTCGCTCCTTCCATCGCCGCGCGATACAGGTGCGCCGGACTGAGGTTGTGCACGTCCAGGCCGGCGAGCACGCCCTTGCCCAGCGGCAGATCCGGGGTGCGCTCGCCGTTGAGGAACGGCAGCATCACCAGCCCGTCGGCGCCGGCCGGCGTGGACTGCACGAGCGCGTCGCCGTCGCGCGCGTCGAAGCCGAACAGGCGCGCGACCTGCTCGGTCGCCACCGTGCAGTTCATCGTGCAGATCAGCGGCAGCCAACCGCCGGTGGACGAGCAGAACGCCGCCCACGCGCCGGCCGGATCGACCACCGGCGTGTCTGAGTACGCGAACAGCGTGCCCGAGGTGCCCAGGCTCATCGCCAGCCGGCCTTCGGCCACGCAGCCGGTGCCGATGGCCGCCATCATGTTGTCGCCGCCGCCGACCGCGACTTTGACGGTGGCGGGCAGGCCCAGCTTCGCGGCCATCGCCGGCATGATGTCGAACAGCGCGTCCGGCGCGGCGATCGGCGGCAGGCAGGCCGCCAGATCGCGATCCGGATCGGTGGCATGCAGCATCGCCTTCGACCAGCCGCGCGTGCGCACGTCCAGCCAACCGGTGCCGGAGGCATCGCCGTACTCGCAGAAGCGCTGTCCGGTCAGCACGAAATTCAGGTAGTCGTGCGGCAGCAGGATCGTCGCCAGCCGCGCGTAGGCCTCGGGACGATGCTTGCGCGTCCACGGCAGCTTGGAGGCGGTATAGCCGGCCAGGATCGGATTGCCGGCCAGCTCGATGGCGCCTTGCGCGCCGCCGACCGCCGCCATGATGTCGACGCACTCGCCGGCCGTGCTGGTGTCGTTCCACAACTTGGCCGGCGCCAGTACCTGTCCGTCGATGTCCACCGCCACGAAGCCGTGCTGCTGGCCGGACACCGCCAGCGCATCCACGCGCGCGCGGATCGTCGGGTCGATGCGATCGAAGCAATCGCGCATCGCCTCCACCCAGTCCGACGGATGCTGCTCGCGGCTGCCGTCCTCGCCACTGGTCAATGCCAGCGGCGCACTGGCATTGGCGACCACGGCGCGGGCCTCCGGGTCGTACACCACCACCTTGAGGCTTTGCGTGCCTGCGTCGATGCCTGCGGTCAGTGCCATGCGAAGTCCCCGGAACAGAAAGTTAGCGCTACCATTTCGGCGGTAAAAAAAATCCGCGTCCGCGAATACCGCCGGGAAAGCCGCTGCCGCGGCCCGGTCCCTAGCCTGCGGCCACTGTATACACGACCGCGCCGGAGTACATGCTGCGGCGCAGAATACCCGTCCCGACAAGGACTTGCGGACGGCGGACCGTGCGCTTTCATGCCCGCTGCTCCCGCGCCGGGGCAGGACGTTGCCGCCACACCTCGGCGTTGGCCGGGCAGTAGCGTTCAATGAAGTCCTGCTGCGCCGGCATCGCCGCCACCGCCCGCGTGATCGGCGCGCGGATGCCGTCCAGCAGGCGCTTCAGATCCGGGTCGGACAGGCCACGCGCCAGCGGATGGTGCGCCTGCGGCTGCAGGCCCTGGCCCAGCATCACGTGGGTCCAGGAATCGACGCGGAACAGTTCGTTGGCGCCCTGCCAGGCGTGCGCGCGCTCGCGCCACGCCTGCAGGCGGACCGCCAGCGAATCCGGCAATTCCATGTGGCGGCATTCGCGCCACATCGGTTCCTCGCGCTGGTTGGCGTGGTAATGCAGGATGATGAAGTCGCGCACGTGCTCCATCTCGATCCGGCTGGTCTCGTTGTACAGCCGCACCAGCGCGTCATCGATGCCATCGAGCGGAAACAGTTCGATCAACCGCACGATCGCGGTCATCGCCAGATGCAGGCTGGTCGATTCCAGCGGCTCGATGAAACCGCTGGCCAGGCCCAGCGACACCACGTTCCTGTTCCAGGCCCGCAGGCGACGCCCGGTCCGGAACGGCACCCGCCACGGATCGCGCACCGGCGGCGCGCCGACGTCGGCCAGCAGTTTGGCGCTGGCTTCGTCGTCGGACATATGACGGCTCGAAAACACCAGGCCGCAACCGACCCGGTGCTGCAACGGGATGTGCCAGCGCCAGCCGGCCGCATGCGCGATCGCGCGCGTGTACGGCACCGGCGCGTCGGTCGGCTCGGTCTGCACCGCCACCGCGCGATCGCTGGGCAACCAGCGGTTCCAGTCCTCGTAGCCGGTTTGCAGGGTCTGCTCGATCAGCACACCGCGAAAGCCGGTGCAATCGATGAACAGATCGCCCTCGATCACCTGGCCATCCTCCAGCAGCAACGCGCGCACGTCGCCGGTCCCGGCGTCCTGGCGCACCTCGCGGATCTTGCCCTCGATCCGCTTGAGTCCATTGCGCTCGGCATGCCGGCGCAGGAAACGCGCGTACAGCCCGGCGTCCAGGTGGTAGGCGTAGTTCACCGCGGGCTGCCCCCCCAGGGCGAACCGATCCCGCAGCGACGCCTGGGTTTCCAGGCAGAAGTCGCCGAGCGCGGAGGCATGGCCGCGGCGCAGGCTCTCCAGCCAGAAATGGTGGAACGCGCAGACCAGGGTGCCCTGACCGGTGATGCCGAACGGATGGATATAGCGCTCGCCGTGCCGGCGCCAATGCTCGAACGAGATCGACAGCTTGAACGTGCCGGCCACGGCCTGCAGGAATTCTTGCTCGTCGATCTGCAGGAAGCGATGGAAGCTGCGGATCGGCGGCACCGTCGATTCGCCGACGCCGACCGTGCCGATCTGCTCGGATTCGATCAGGGTGATGTCCAGCAGCCCGCGGAACTGGTGCGCCAGCGCGGCGCCCGCCAGCCAGCCGGCGCTGCCGCCACCGGCAATCACCACCCTGCGTATCCGTCCAGCTTCCATCCGTCCCCTCTCCCGGCGTGCCGGTCAGCGATTGAGTTTGTCGATCAGCATGGCGCGCAGCTGCCGCGCCATCGCTTCGTCCAGCGGCCCCATCACCCCGCGCGCATCTTGGGGCAGGTGCGCGCCGGCCTGATCGGCGGCGCCGAACACGTAATGATCGAAAATCGCGCGCCATCCCCGCTTCTCGCGCTCGGGCCGATCCCGAATCGTCCACAGCGCGTGGTACAGCGCGTGCATCGGCGTCGGCAGATAGGCCGGCGCGCTGCTCCACCAGTAGTTGATCAGTACGTTGAACGGCTCCAGCCCCTGCACGTGGTGCCACCACAGGCTCGGCATGAAGATCGCGTCGCCGGGTTCAAGCACCGCCTCGCGCGCGGTCGCCCACGCCTCGGCGAAGCGCGGGTGGCGCTGCAGATCCGGTGCGGCGAAATCCACGATGCTGACCGCCTGCCCGCCGGGCGTCGGCGCCAGCGGTCCCGGATACAGGTTGGCGATCTGTTCGGGCGGGAACAGGGTGAAGCGGCGCCGTCCGACGGCGCAGCAGGCGATGTTGTTCAGGGCGTCGTAATGGCATGACGCGGTCACCCGGTTGCCGATCCAGATGCTCGGCGGCGCGTGGATGCCCTGGGCCGCGAGCCCGAGATCGTTGCCGGCGCGCAGGCGCGGAAGACGGGCGTCCACCGGCAACGACGCCACGTAGTAGGTCGGTGGCCGTTCGTCTTCGATGTGCCGTGCGATCCCGTCGAGTACATCACCCAGGCCATCGCGGCGCACCTCGCAGTTCAAGCCGGTGAAGCCGGCATCGTAGAACGGCCGTCCCGCCACCTCCGGCGCGCCCCACGAATAGGTGACCGGCTGGCCATTGTCGTGATCGCGCAGGTAGTCCATCGCGGCGCGCATCGAACTCCGGCCGGCCCGCACCAGTTCCCAATCGCGCGCGACCCCGCGCAGCACGACCGGCTCGCCGCCGGCCAGCAGCGCCTGCACGGGCACGTTCTCACCTGGCGACAGCGCCAGTTCGGGCAGCGGCGTGGCGGCAGGCAACATCGCTCAGGCTGCCCGTGCCTGGCGCAGGCGACGCTGCTTCTCGGCCATCAACCGGCGCAGGTTCTGCATCGACGCCTGGATCAGATACGCCCCTTCCAGATATCCGGCGCGGTGGAGCCCGTGCAACGCCCCCGCGTCCAGCGCGGCCAGGCGTTCCCGATCCAGGCCATGCAGGCCGGCCAGGCTCACCCGGTGCTGGTCGTCCAGCTGCAATTCCAGGTCCAGCGGCTGGATCAGCTCCAGCGCGTCGAACGCGGCAAACATCGACGCGCCGGATTCGATGCCGTCGCGGACGCCGCGCAGCACCGCCGAGACATGATCCAGGTAGGGACTGTGCCCGCCGTGCGGCAGGAACACCGCTTCGCCTTCGCTGAAACTGGCGCGCGGATGATCCAGGTCGACATGGATCACCGGTTCGTGCCGGAGTTCGCCCTCCACGCTGCGCTCCTGGAAACCGATCAGGAACGGCCCCTTGGCGACGATGCCCGGCAGGTAGGTGGCGTTCCAGCGGCCATCGCGCAGGAACAAGTTCTCGCGCGCGTCGAAGCCCAGCAGGGCGACCGCCTGCCAGGCGCCGTCGCGGTTGCGGTCGCGACGGAAGAAAATCGGATACTCGCGCTGCAATTCGGCGAACTCGGTCGGGAACGCGGTGACCATGCCGACATCGTCGCCGAACTCCGGCCCGAAGCGGGTGATGACCCGCAGGTCCTTGTGGGCGACGTTGTTCAGCAGTTCGTGTCGTGCCATGGTGATTCGGGACCGGGTGGCGTGCGCGGAGTTATGCACCGTCCCTGCCGGAATTGGAAGGGCCGCCGCCGAAAGCCGGGCGGGCGACCGGTGGGTGAAAAGGGATCGCTGCCGGAGCAGCGATCCCATCCTTCACGATAGCCGGAGAGGGCGGTATCGCAGGACCCTAGAACTTGTAGCGGACACCGAGCATGTAGCGCGGACTCTGATCGACCAGCTTGATTACCTGCTTCTCCGAGCGGCCGTGCCAGCGCACGTCCTCGCCGGTCAGGTTGATCGCCTCGAAGCCCAGCGACCAGCGGTCCGACAGCGCGTAGTTGACGCTGAGATCCCACTGCTCGTATTCCTCGACGTAGTACGGATTGCGGTTGGATCCGTTCTGGTTCGCCGCGATGAGGTACTCGTCGCGCCAGTTCCACGCCAGGCGGACCGACCAGCCATACTTCTCGTACATCAGCATCAGGTTGGCGGTGTCGCTCAGGCCCAGCAGCGCGAACTGGTCGCGGTCCAGCACCGTGTTGTCGAAGCCGACGTCGCCATTGACGATGGTGTAGTTGGCGAACAGACCGAAACCGCTGTCACCGAGGAAGTACTGGCCGCCGATTTCCCAGCCGCGCAGCTTGGCCTTGTTCTGGTTGACCGGCCGGTTGACGTCGAACAGGTACAGCGGATCGTCCGCCTCGCCGACCAGGTTGTAGTCGGTCTCCATCTCCAGCACCTGCGCCGAGCTGCCGTCGTAGGCGGCCAGGCCACCGGTTGCACCGGCGTTGCGCAGCATGGCCAGGGCCGTGAACAGCGCCGTGTCGTTGGCCGAGCAGGCGGCGTCGACGTCGTTGCCGGCGCCGCTCACCTGGGTGACGCAAGCCTGGCTCTGCAGGAAGTCCAGTGCCGCCTGCGCATCCGGACCGGAGGTCGGGTCGGTCAGGCCGTACAGCGATTCGCGGACCACGGTGTTGCCGATGAAATTGTCGACCGCCTTGTTCCAGTAGGTCACCGACACGTAGCTGGCATCGGCGAAGTACCACTCCAGCGCCAGGTCCAGGTTGTCCGATTCCAGCGGCTCCAGCGCCGGGTTCTGGGCGTCGCCGCCAGCGCGCGTGGACGGATTGACCAGCACCGAACCGGTCGGCTGGTTCGGGTTCGGACCGGCGTACAGGTTGCCGTACGGCGGACGCGCGATCGTCTTGCTGAACGAGGCGCGGCCCTTCAGGGTGTCGGTGAAGTCAATCCCGAAGTCCAGGTTCGGCAGCAGGTAGCTGTAGCGGTTGGTCTCGCTGAACGGCTGCACCTCGTCCGAGCGCAGGATGCGGAAGTCGTTGTTGGCCGACCACTCGATCGCGTTGGGCACGGCCACCGCCGAAGTGGAGGTGACATCGGTGCGCTCGTAGCGCACGCCAATCCGCGTCTGGGTGGCCATGCCGCCGAGCTCGCCCTGCATTTCCAGCTGCAGGTAGACCGAATCGGTCTTTTCCTCGATCTTGTTGTCGGCCGCCAGTTGCGGGTTGTAGCGGTTGCTCGCCCCGTACTCGCCGGCCGCCCACCGCGCCAGGTCACTGGTGTTGCCTCGCCATGCGCCGGGCGCCGCGCCGTTGGCGCTGTAGTCGTCGAACAGGCCGATGATGCTGGTCCGCCGCAGCAGATCGGTCAGGCCCGGTTCGTCGCCGGCATTGGCCACGCCCCAGTCGCCGAGCGTGGCGTACATCTCGGTCGCCTGCCGCCGCCTCATCGTCATGCGCGAGGAATCGACGCCGAACTGGAAGCGGCCATCCTCGAAATCGAACTCGCCGTCGATCCGGCCCTGCTTGATCTCGGTTTCCTGGGTCTGCGCGTTGATGCGCAGCACCTGCGAGCCCAGTTGCTCGGGCGGGAAGTCGGGATTCAGGGTGCCGCCGGTGCCGGCCACCGCCGATGCCGCGTCCGGATACCAGGTGCGGGCGCCGAGCGGCAGGCCGTTGTTGAAGCGCAGCTCCTGCGCCCAGTTGCCGCCGCAATACGGACCGACCGTGCAGTTGTTGGTGCCGGCCAGGCTGAAGTAGGTCGCGCCGCCACCGGTCAGCGGGTCGTTCGGCTTGCTGCTGGACTTGGTGTTGTGGGCGTCGAAGTTCAGCCGGAACCGATCGCTGACGTCCCACTTGGCGTTGAAGCCCAGCGAGTCCAGCTTGTACTTCTGCTCGTTGTGCTGCTGCTCGTAGCCGAAGTCCTTGGCACCTACGATGTCGCGCAGGTAGACCGGCGTGGCGACGGCCTCGTTGGTGTCGAATGCCAGGTGGGTGAAGCTGTTGGCACGCTGCAGCCAGATTGTCTGCTCACCGCGATCCTCGGAGATCTCGTTGGTCGAGTACGTGTAGTCCAGGGTCAGGGTCAGGCTGTCGATCGGCGCGAACTGGATCACCGCCTGGCCGTTGATGCGCTCGCGTTCGAAATCGGCGAAGGCGTAGCGCAGGTCGTTCGGCATCGCGTAGAGCTGGCCGATGGCCGGCGCGTTGACCACCTCCGCGCCGGCGCGCAGCGCCGGATCGGTGCCGGTCCAGCGCTGGATGTTCCAGGCGTTCTCGGTCGCCTGCACCGAACCGCCGTGGCGCTTCTGGTAGCTGGCCGCCAGGCCGACGCCCCAGGTCTTGTCGTCGTTGGTGTAGCTGAAGATGCCCGAGACTTCGGGCGTCATGTCGGTGTCGAACGGCTGCGAGTCGTCGTAGACCGCCTTGGCGCCGGCGCTGGCGACCACGCCGGTGTGGTTGAACGGCCGATCGGTCTGGATGTTGATGGTCGCGCCGATGCCGCCGCTGGGCACGGTGGCCTGGCCGGTCTTGAAGACCTCCAGCGCGCTGATCGCCTCGGAGGCCAACTGGGCGAAATTGAACGCGCGGGTGCCGCCGTCCACGCCGCCGATCGGGATCTGGCCCGGCGCGCCGAACGCGTCGGCGCCGGGGATCTGGCGACCGTTGAGGGTCACCATGTTGAACTGCGGGCCGAAGCCACGCGCGGTGACCTGCGCGCCCTCGCCGTCGCGGCGCTCGATCGAGATACCGGTGATGCGCTGCAGGGACTCGGCCAGGTTGGTGTCCGGGAACTTGCCGATGTCCTCGGCGGTGACGCCATCGACGACGCCGATGGCGTCGCGCTTCATCCCCATCGACTGATCCAGACTGCTGCGGATGCCGCTGACCACGACCGTGTCCAGGGTCTTGGCCTGGTCGGTCGCCTGCGACGTGGATTGCTGGGTGGTGTCCGCAGGCGTGGCCTGCATGGCGGCGTCCTGGCCGAACGCGGGGTTGATGACCAGCACGCCCCCCACGAAGGTGAACATGGCCTTCGATTTGAATCTCGCCAACGTCCGGCTCATGAACTTGCCCTCAGGTCTGGAGTTGCACGGAAACTGCACGCGTTCATGGATCTCCCCTTTCACGATCAATGGATGTATCGCCCTCCCAAGGGCGCCCACGGGCATGGCCCGTTATTTCCAGACCGGAACCGGGCGCGGCGTCCGAGGGCGCACGACCTGGTATTCCGGCTTCAAAACGTGGTTGGACGACTAGCGCGCGATGGAGGGGCAGGCCATTGACCGGGCTGTGCAGCAGTCGAGTGGTAGCGCTACCATTACGTTGGGCCGCAGACTAATCACGCGTCTTCGTCCTTGTCACCATGCAGCGCAGCAAATCGACGCAAAGTTCCCGAAACACCGCGCCGAGTACGTTGGGAGGAACCGTGATGGAAACGATTCCAGCCACGGGACTGCGCGTGTAATGGAGGTTTCCCGCCCGCAGGCCGCCTGAACCACGCAGAATGGCCGGATGAATTCCCGCATGAACAAGACCAGCAAGTCGGTCCGCCGCAAGGGACGGGCCATCACCATCGACGAAGTCGCCGCGCACGCCGGCGTCTCGCCGATGACCGTGTCCCGCGTGATCAATGGCCACGAAGGCGTGCGCGACGCCAATCGCGAACGGGTGATGCGCAGCGTGCGCGAGCTCGGCTATCGGCCCAACCTGGCCGCCAGCGCGCTGGCCGCGGCGCAGCACACCTGCATCGCGCTGATCTACACCAACCCCAGCTCCAGCTACCTGCGCGAGCTGCTGGTCGGCGCCTTGCGCGGCTCGGCGCGCGCGGCCGCGCAATTGGTGATCGCCACCTGGGACACCCTCGACGCGGAAGGCCAGCGCGCCGCCGCGCGGCAGTTGGCGCAGAGCGTGGCGGGCGTGATCCTGCCGCCGCCGCTATGCGAGTCCAAGGCGATCGTCGCCGAGTTCGCGCAGGCCGGAATTCCGGTCGTCGCGATCGCGTCGGCGCATTTCAGCGACCGGATTTCCTGCGTGCGCATCGACGACCATCGCGCCAGCCACGAAATGACCACGCACCTGATCGCGCACGGCCATACCCGCATCGGCTACATCAAGGGCGATCCCAACCAGACCGCCAGCGCGCATCGCCTGCGCGGCTACCAGGAAGCCCTGGCCGAGGCCGGCCTCGCCTTCGACGAGGCACTGGTCCAACCCGGATATTTCACCTACCGCTCGGGCCTGGAAGCGGCGGAGAACCTGCTGTCCCTGCGCCGCCCGCCGACCGCCATCTTCGCCAGCAATGACGACATGGCTTCCGCGGTGGTCTCCGTCGCCCACCGCCGCGGCCTGGACGTGCCGCGCGATCTCTCCGTGGTTGGCTTCGACGACACCTCGGCGGCGACGATGGTCTGGCCCGAACTGACCACCGTCCACCAGCCGGTCGCCTCGATGTCCGATGCGGCCATCGACATCCTGCTGCGTGAAATCCGGCGCCCGAATACCTCGGCGCGCACCCTGGTCAACCATGTCGTCCCGCATCAACTGGTGAAGCGCGCGTCGGTCGAAACCCTCGCCAAGCGCAAGACGGGCGGGCGATAGCAGATCGGGAAACAGGGACCGCGCGGAGAAAGAGTAGCGCGGGACCACCGGTGAAGTTCCCGATGGCGCTTCCGTACCGGCACACGCGGTCGCTTGACGTTGGGTGCTACCCCGTCAATGTCAGAATCGGTATGTCGCGGCCAAGGCGAAGTAGCGTCCGTAGATGTCATCGACCGCTATGTTGTAGCCGCCGGTGTAGTAACGATAGTCCACGGGACGTCTGTCAAGCAGGTTGTTGATGCCGAGCGAATATGACCAGCCTTCCGGGCTTGAATAGCGGGCATTGAGTCCAAAAAGCGTCGCCGCCGGATTGGCGCACTTGCCGGCATCGCGATTGGCCTCGGGGCAAGCCTGTCCGGCGGAATAGGCGTACGAGGCGCCGAAATGGCGCATGGTCAAAGTCGTCGTCCAATTGCCATGTTGCCATCGCACGTCGCCCAGCAAGGTCAGCTTGGGCGTGTCATGGCCGGCGCGCTCGACCGCTTTGGGCTCGGTGATGCTCGACGTGGCATATCGACTGAGATAGTGGGCCGCCAGGCGGAAGCTGATCTCTCCCAGTTCGTCGTTCCTCAGCAGATAACTGGATTCGAACTCCCAACCTCGGGTTTCGGACTTGCCGATATTGGCCAGATACCTGTTGGCGCGATAGAGCACGCCATTGGCGTCGCGAACCAGGCCATCCGGGAAAAGAGATGGGTAGCGGTAAGCATCGGCAATACCGAACTCATCGGTGCGCGATACATGGTAGGTGTCCAGGGTTGCGCGGAATGCCGGTGTCGGAGTCCAGGCCACGCCGAGGGTCAGGCTGCGGGAGAACTCCGCGCGCAGACGAGGATTGTCGCTCACGCCATACTCGACCCGGCATCGATCCGGACCTACCTGGACGCACGGCAGCAACTGTGGAGTGATGCGCATGTACAGGATTTCGGTCGCCTCTTCGAAGGGCACACGTGCATCGTTGAGACTGGGCGCCCGATAGCCTTGCCCGAAGCTGCCACGGACAAGAAAGGACTGGCTTGGGTTCCACTTGAATCCGAACCGGGGAGACGTATTGGACCGAAACCCCCGGTGATGATCGAGACGGGCGGCCAGGTCGACCTGTAGCGTCCGATGCAGCGGCAGATCGAGTTCGGCGAAAATGGCGGAATCGCGACCACGAAGATCGTACGGTTCAATGACGGCCGGGCCAAATGAAATGCTGTTGTTGATCTGCAAGGGATCCGGATTGCTCCTTCGCCGGGCGGAATGAATCGCCATCCCCACCACAACCTGCGCCGTCGCACCATAGGCATCGAACAATGGGCGGTTCGAGGTGGCTTCCAGCGTGTCCACTGAATAGGACCCGGTCGGCCGGATGGACGCTCTCATCTCGTTCATGACATCCGTATTGTCCGACCCATCGATACGGATACGATTGACGTTCTCCCTCACCTTGGCCACAAGGAAAACGTTATCGATGGCGCTACGAACCCGACTCTCGCTGCGGGAAAGCGCGACGTTCCAGTTCCATCCGCCCGCCAGCCCTTCGAGGCCGATCGATACGTGATTTAGGATATTCGTGCTGTGGTTCCGGGGAGATCCGAATTCATAGAAGGGGTAATAGACATCCGCGTCCGGGATGGGAGCCTTCGCATAGTCCGGGTGAGAGGGAGTCATGGGAAAAAAGCCTCGGCTCGGCGAATACTGCAGCGTCTGCTCGCTCAGGCCATGCAATCCGGAGAAGTACAGCGAGAATGAACTGCTCAGCTCCTGATCCCATCGGACAAGCAGGGATCTGTTACGCAAGCCGGGCTGCAAGGTTCGATACCTCGCGGAGTCGAAGCGACAATAGGGGGAATCCGGATTCTCCCCTGCTGCCTGGCACTGAGGAAGCGAAAGTAAAGGCTTGTCATCCCAGGTCGCGAACCCGAGGAATGGGCGATCGTCCGGCAGTCCAACCCGGGAGCGGTCATTTGTATGCCATCCGCGCCGGTCACCACCGAGTTCGTCTTGCGAAGAAGTCGTCGCCGCAAGCAGTAGATTTCCGCCTGATCCTGTCCGCGTTCCAAAGATCATGGAGGTTTGGCGAAACTGGGCATCCGCCTGCTGCGAGGTACCGAACCGCGTGGAAATCTCGCCTCCCTCATGATCTTTCTTCAGGATGATATTGATCGTGCCCGCCATAGCGTCCGCGCCATAGATCGCGGAAGCGCCACCGCGCAGGATCTCGATGCGATCAACGAAACTCAAGGGAATGCTGTCCAGATCGATCAAGCCACCAAGATCGCTGGATGCGAGCCCGAAGGGGGCAATACGCTTTCCGTCCAGCAAATAGAGCGTTGCGCGCGGTCCGAGAGAATAGAGGCTGGCACCCGAGGCAACCACCGTCGGGTAGTACCGTCCTTCGCTGGCCACCGTCATGGGGTGGTGACTCACCAGGCCGGGGCGCTCACTCAGCAAGTCGTGCAGCGTTTGTCGTCCACTGCGTTCGATTTCGTCCGCGGTTATTACGGTCACGGGGACGGACAATTCCAGGGAAGATTTCGGAATGTGCGTGCCGGTGACGTCGACGGTGGCGAGCCCGGTCACGCTGACTTCAGAGGTGGTTTCCGTCTGTCTGGAAAGGACGCTGGCGACGCGGACCTGATTCTTCACGCTCCGCAGAAGGTAGGTGTTGGAATTCACCGAAACCGCGGTCAGGCCATGCTCCGCCAGCAGTCGGGCCAGACCGACTGCAATCGTATGGTCTCCCCGCAAACCGGGGCTGTGCTTGCCACGCACCAGCATGGGTGAGTAAAGCAACTGGATATTCGATTGATTGGCAAAAGCCTGCAGGGCTTCGTCCAGCGTACCCGGGACGATTTCGTACCGGGATGACGCGGGAGAGTCCCTCGGCCCCGCGCAAGCGTTTTGCGTGGCGATGGCCAGGAACGTCAGAACGAATAGGCACGCCAGTCGGCGTCTGAGGGATTCGCGATACACAGTCATCACGCGGTGTTTTCCGCAAGACTGATCGGCATGGTCGACCGTGCTCCCCAGCACCTACTGCTTCGTTGTGGACAGTTCGATCCGATTTCCGGCGACGGGCTTCGCCTGCAGGCCCCAGCCTTGGCGCAGGGTGGCGAGCAGTCCTGGCTGGTCGTCGGCATTGAATACGCCGCTGATCCGGATCTCGCCTAGTTCGGGCTGGGAAAGAATCAGTTGTTCATGAGAATACCGATTGAATACCGCAATCAAATCGGCAAGGCGTTCTTCCTTGAATACCAACCGCCCCCGCGTCCAGCTCTCCGCGACACCGCGATCAACGCTTTCGGGGGATCCCAGCTTGCCATTCGCGTCATAGGCCAGTTGTTGCAACGGGCGCAGTTCAATGGCGTGACCGGGTTTGCTTCCGTGTGCATCCACGATGACGCGTCCCTGCAGCAGGGCAACGACAGTGCTCGCACCCCGTCGTTCCACCTGGAAGACGGTACCCAGCGCCCGGACGCTGCCGACGCCCGAGCTCACCACGAACGGCCTATTGCCATCGTGTGCGACACTGGCCTGGACACGACCTCTCAGCAGAACGATGTGGCGCCGCGAACGCTCGTAGGCCACCTCAACGCGCGTGTCGGTATCAAGCACCAGCGTGGATCCGTCGGGCAGATCGACATGGCGCTGCTTCCCTATCTCCGTTGCATATGGGATGGGTTGAGTGCTGCGAAACTCGGCAAGCATCCAGAGGCCGCCGCTCACGGCCAGCATCAGGACGGCGGCCCAGGCCAAAGGACGAAGCCAGGTACGCTTGCGTCGCGTGGTCGGTATGCGGATGGTCGGGCGAGGTTCCGGAGCATGCGACGTCATATCCGCGCGCAATGCCCCGGCCAACTGGTGAATGCGTTCAACCTCGGCGTAATCGAGCGCATTCCGGGAGGACATGGCCAGCCAGCCCTCGAAGGCGGCGTGGTCGGACGCGCTGCATTCGGGTGATAGCAAGCGTGCCAGCCAACCTTCAGCCGAATCGGGAAAACCCTGGAGAGGAGGTGTCGCGGTGTTCATGGGAGCTCTCCGGGTGCGCCCATGGGGCGCGTTTGAATGGAGAGCTGCTTCCTGAGTGAGGTCAGTGCTTTCCCCATGTGCTTCTCGACCGCTTTGACGGAGATGCCGCAATGCTTGGAGATTTGACTGTAGCTCATCCCTTCGATGCGGTTAAGCAAGTAGATTTCCCGACAGCGTTCCGGAAGGAGACTGATGGCCGCGCGTACCCGTGCCAGCTCTTCCCGGTTTTCCGCCCACTGTTCCGGCCGCGGCATCTCGTCCTGGATGTCGTGCGCCTGGAGATTCATATCGGACAAGGATGTCTGATGCATGCCGGATTGCCGCCGCCGGGAATCGTGGAGCGCGTTGAGTGCAATCCGGTAGAGCAGCGGTCTCAGGGCTTCGACCGGCAAGTCGCGATAGCGTGTCAGCTTGTAGAGGCTTTCCTGCGCGATGTCCTGGGCGTCGTCGAGCGAGAGCCCCCGGCCACGCAGATAGCTGACCAGCATCGGGCGTTGCTCGCCCAGAAATCGTTCGAAGACCTGATGGCTGATCCCAGCGTCCAAAGTGGCACTCATTGGCCCCACCCGCCGAAGGAAGTCGCCTTTGCGGCCGATTTTATCAGTCCCAAATGCAAATTCACTACCGTCGGGGACTGACCATCCTTGCCGGTGCGGTCCGGGTGGCGACGGCTATCCCGCTATGACGGGTGCAAGCTATGGGTGTGGTCTTGCGATGGCGCCATACCTTTTTCGCCTTCACTCCTCGAAAAAGTACGCGGCGGATTCCTCAGACTTCGCAGCCCTCGGCCACCTGCTTGAGTTCGGCCTTGGTCCGGCGAATCTCCGTTGATCCACGAAAGGCTGGCTGGTGCTGCCTTGGATGCCGGATGGATGCAATCGGCCCCTGTGCCCCCTGCCCCTAACTGGGCTTCGATGGGCCTTTGTCCGCGCTGAAGCCATTGACCATTCCATGAACGGTTCATCCCCGCCGGTCGCGGAGGGAGGTAGGGAGGCAGGCGCCTGACTGCGTTTAGCTCCTGAGAGCAGTGGGCGGAGGCGGCAAGAACAATGGACATGGCGACGCGTGAGCGCGTGGCGCGTCAGCGTGCGGAGGGGACGGAACGTCCGTGGGCGGCACGGTGGGGGTCCGTCGGACCTTCTGGACAGACAGGCGCCCTGAATGACCGAACCTGTTCGCCGGCCGCATGGGCCGGGCGCGCCACGTGGTGGGCGGGCACCGGAATGTTCCTCTCCGTAGCGTCCGTTGGCGTTGGCGTCGCCTATGCCAGCGTCGGATTGGCGCGCCTTGGTCTCGACCCGATTCCATTGCTGCTGCTTTCCCTGGCCAGCCTGGTGATGGGGCTGCGAGCGCCGTGGGTCTTGCTGGGGGCGCTGACGCTGATGTTGCTGGCCTGCGTGGGCTTGGACGTGTTCCACCCTGCTACGGCGGCGCTGGCCGCCGAGGTCGGCAAGCCCCTCTCCATCGCCGGGTTCTGGCTGATCATCGCGTTGGTCCTGGATCGCACGGTGGCCGCCCTGCGCAACAGCCTGGAAGAGTCCGAACGACGCAACCGGGCGCTGGAACATGCCTATATGCGCCTGGAGGAAGAAATCGCCGCGCGCGACCGCACCCGCGAGCAGCTGTTCCATTCGAGAAAAATGGATATGACCGGGCAGCTGGCCAGCGGCCTCGCGCACGATTTCGGCAACGTCCTCACCATCATCCTGGGATACGCCCAGAAGCGAAACCGGCTGGCCGCCGACGGCGGTGAGCCAGCGCTCGTATCGGCGCTAGAGCGCGTGGAACTGGCCGCCGGCCGTGCCATGACCGTCAGCAGGAAGCTCATGGACTTCAGCCGCCTGGACCTCTCCTATCCGGAGACCTTCGATGCCGGCACCGCACTGGACGATCTGCAGACGATGCTCCGCCAGTTGCTCGACCCGCAGGTTCGTTTGTCGCTGGAGCGACCGGAAGTTGGTCTCCCCATCCACATGGACAAGGGCAACTTCGAATTGATGATTCTCAACCTCGCCGGCAATGCCCGGGACGCGCTCCCGGACGGGGGAAGCTTCCGCATCACCGCTTCACGGAACGACACGCCCCACCTGCTCACCCTGACCCTCAGCGACAACGGCCCGGGGATACCCGAGTCGATACAGGCCAGCGTATTCACCCCCTTCTTTACCACCAAGCCCAAAGGCGAAGGCACCGGGCTGGGCCTGTCCCTGGCGCGCGACATAGTGATGGACGCGGGCGGTGAGATCAGCATCGAATGCCCGCCCGCGGGCGGGACCTCCGTGCAAATCACGCTTCCCTTGGTGTCACTGGTCGGGTAATCGCCAAGGAGAAGCATCGGCTCCCCAGAACCTTCAACGCATTTTTGTTCCAGCCCTTATGGGGCCAGATAAAAGTCCATGGGGATGAGTTCGACAGCCCACCCTCCCTCTTCGCCCAAGATGGCGGCCGGGTGCATGGAGGCGATGCGCAATGCCTCCTCAGGGCTGTCCGCCTCAATGATGAACAGGCCACCCACCACTTCCTTCGCCTCGGCGTAAGGTCCATCGGTGACATGCGTCTTGCCGCCACGCGGACGGAGCGTCCGCCAGTTGCTGGTGTCGCCCAGTGATGCGGACACCCGCACCTTGCCGGTCGCGAGCATCTTTTCGTCCAGTGCGGGGCACTGGCTCTCCAGCGCTTCCACTTCGTCTGGACTCATTGCGGCGAACTTTTCGGGGGAGAAATAGGCCAAGCCGAGATACTTCATGGGAGTTCCTTTGAACAGGGGTGTGTTTGACGACGAAGCGGAGGGCTGGAAATCGACTGTGCTTACGCAAAACTGGGAAGAGGACTACTCCCTAAATGGCCCACCCGCCATGGAAAGATACTCTGCCCCCCTTTTTTAGCTTCACTTGGCGCATTTTTTTCGCCGTAGCCCGATTCATGGCTACCCGGTGCTCCCGGGAGCACTAGCCTTTGTGCTCACACATGATTCTTGCCCCAGCATCTAGGCGCAAGCCATGTTCCTTGCAGGCACATCGGGCACCGTGATAGCGTTCCGGAACCTCCAACATCCCGCTCGACATGAAGTATTGATGTGCAGGCAGATGGCCTGCTTCGCTACAGAATCCTGGATTCAATGAGCAAGGCTCATAAGCGAAAGGCAATGGCCGGCTCCAGGCGCCAGCCCCCATACGAGAAGTTCCAGGCTTACGCTACGGCGAACATTCTCTTGTTCTATCTCAGAGTCCGCGGCTCATCAGCGAGATAGATCTACCTGACTACACACGCTGTACCTGCCAGCACTGGCATATGAATGCTCTATCAGGCGTAGACCCTGTCATGGCCTGACGGACATTTCCGCACAACTTCAACCAAAACAGGAAAGCGCTATGAGTAATTCACTCACTGGCGGCGTGCGCGTGCGCGCCGACAACGGAAAGTTCTATGACATTGAAGCAACCGACTTTTAGCTCGCAGAAAGTGGGCGCCGTCATCTTGGCGATGGGGAGTACCAGTTCGAGCGCCTGTACGTGGCCAATCTCTGGACCGACAACGTCAACATCGAAGTCCGGTTCGAGGTCGCTAGTCGAAATGGGATGGTGCGCGCCTATGTACCGACCGTGGTCGATGCCACCTATATCGAAGACGATCTTGCGGAAGTAACCGTCGACGAGGATGAGGACGAGGACGAGGACTCCGACTAACATCTCACTCGCAGAAGGTCCGGCCATGGCCGGACCTTCTCATACCCTCCTGAAGGTCTATCGAGCAAGTTTTCAGACTGAACGCGAGTGCTTACTGCTGCTGCTTGTCGGCCGGCGAACTGTTCCTAGCCAAAGCCCTGGCCGGCGAAACAGTGCCCCTTTAACCTCGCGAACAGAAGAACTCCAACCTACTACTTGGGTGCTCCATCTTCATCATCGAAGTGAATGACACCAATCCCATCCGCTTGCAGTGGCCGAGTAGCGCCCAAGACTCCTTCTGCGCATCGTTCGTTGTATTGCTCAACCATCTGCGCAAGCATGTTGTTCAAGTAAACCATCCTATCGAGCAGTTCATCAGGAAACAGTGGATTGTCGATATTTCGAACCCATAGCTTCGCGTTGTCATTTGCGATGCGGGCCAAGGAAATCAGTGTGTCCCCATGCAAGCAAACCGCAGGCGTCGCTCTTGTGGGCAAGCGGACTATGGCGAGATTAGTTTCAGAACTCAATATTTCGGCATTCATCATCAGCGTCCCTTGGCGTCGAAAACTGACGCAGTCGGCCTCTAGCATACTACTAGTAGCGATAGGCCAAGAGTCCGAATCCCGCCTCAAAGTATTTCATAAGTATTTCGGCTTCATGGACTGATGTTACGACCAGCTCCTCCAACAATATAGTGCAAGTCCCTTGCCTAGAATCAAACCTCCTGTCTGTCACTATAAGAAATCCATCAAAGCTGGCACCAGGCAAAGTGGAGTCCCTAGAAAACAAGAATGAAACCCTGTCTCCCACGGCCGGAACAGCGCAGAGATCAAGGCTTCCCGTGACATTCCCATAGGCATCATCTGGAGAAGTGAAAACTGAGAAATCAATCGCTACTTTCATCATTAGCTCTACCGAGATACAAAGGTGAATAGAACCTTCGCCATACAGTTCTATTCACCGCACCCTTTCCTAAAGCAGAATTACCCCCTGCTTTATCCTGATTCAGAGATTCGATGTCTCCACGGCGCTGCATGCCTAGCTGTGTCAGGCATTCCTAGAAAGGTAAAGATACCTCTCTGCGTCGGGGTAGTGAATCAAACCTCCATCAGAGGACTCGACGAGCACCCCAGACTTGAGATAGCCCCACTCATCAGCGGAGTATCCCGCCGCATAACGGCCAGCATCTATCACCGCCACGACAACACCGGTGGCTTCGCCACCAACAGCAACGACGTCGCCTAAGTTAGCTGGCGTACCATCTTTGTAGTTTCCTGTTCCCAACCCCTGTTTCCTCGCGATAGTCCGAAATACCGGTCACCTTGCTTCATCCGCGCCGATCAGCATGAACATAAGAACTAATGAAATAAGTTGCTCGCACAGGCGGTCGGCGGCATCAGTATGCTGGACCAATGACTACCAAGGCTTCACCTATATTTAGACTCCTCACGAACAAAACCTAGTCGTTCCAGCAACTGCATTGATCTTTCAACATCGTCGCTATCATCAAATACATCTTCATCGCATGACACCATCCATTCAATGTCGCTCGATGCTTTGACTGCTTCACTGGGCACCCGAACTTCTGAAACCTTGAATGACATACCTTTGGAGATCTTGCCTATTTCCAAGCTGCTGCCAATTGACAAGTAGTCATTCACCTGAGGAGTTCTAGACAAATCGACCGTTCCGGCCGCAAAGCCGGCATGCCTGCCATCAACCATCTTGAAATCGATAAAGACATAGCACTTCATGGATCAGGTATCCCTGGAAGTTGGAGAGCCACGTACCGGTCGTACTCAGCTCCCATGTTGCAGCCTAATTTGTGGCCAAGATTGATCATGTTCCTAATTAGCTCTAATAGCTCGCGCGTGGTGCTTTGGTGTCCCTCCCACGTGGTATGTGTACCAGTGGCCGCAAAATTGGGCTCATGCCTCGCCAGTTCATAGAGATTATGTATGAAACGATCTCTCCGCATCCGGTCAATCTGACCTTCCGCGATATCAATAAACTTGTTTACGTTGAGCTTGAGTTCTTCACATTTATCGTCCCCCTTGCAGTACTTGGCCATTATTGACTGCTCAGCTGGGTTATACAGCCCCCTGTTGGATCCAGCCGCCGCGCCCGTACTGGCCATTCCAACGGGTTCACAGCTAATGACGTTGAAAAATACTCCGTAGGTAGTTCTACACGCTTGGAGCCCCTGAGGATCAACGAACAACAAGGGCGAACGTCCCGTGTACGCGAAGGTTGAGATGCCACCCGACAGTCCAATAGAGTCGCTTTGGATATATCGGCCTGAGCCGGGCTCATAGTCCCGGAAGTAGTTGTAGTAGAGGTTTGAAGCCACGTCATACCGCTGCCCCGGAAACCGCATGTCCAGCACGAAGGGAATGCCATCCCCATCCGGGTCCTGTTGCGGGGCGGTGCTGCCGAAGGCTTCGCCTTTCAGGTCCCAGGTCCACACCGGTACGTTGCGCGCGGCTTCAATCACCACGCGCGGGCTGCCCAGGTGGTCGGGCTGGAGGTAGTGGACCTGGTTGCCGTTGGCCAGCAGGCCCACCGGCAGGTCGTCCATCCACAGGGCCTGCTGGACGGGCGCGCCGCTGTCGTCATAGTCGCCCAGCCAGTGGCCGGCTTCGTCATAGACGGTGTAGGTGTTGGTGGCGCCCAGGTAACGCCGCACCTGTTCGCCGCGGCCGTTGTAGGCGTACTGCCGGGTGGTCACGCCGGACTGCTGCACGAGGCTCATCCGGTTGGCGTCGTTGTAGGCGAAGCCACGGTTGGCGTCGATGGCGGTGGTGTTGCCGACCGCGTCGTAGGTCCGGGGGACACCGGCCACGTCCGTCAGGCGATGGCTGGTCGTCGGGTACGTGTAGGCCGAGGAGCCCGCCGCCGTGGTGTGGGCGGTGCGGTTGCCGGTGGCGTCGTAGGCGTAGACGTCGATGGCGGCCTGGGTCGGGCCGTCCTCGGTCCGGGTCAGTCGACCCAGGGCGTCGTAGCCGAAGCGGATGGCCGGGGTCGCCATGCCTTGCGCCGTGCCCAGCGTCGTCAGGTTGCCCACCGCGTCATAACCAAAGCCCAGTGACAGGCCCCCGGTATTGGGGTCTTCGATGGTGAGCGGCCGGTAGTCCTGGTCCAGCGTCCGGCTCAGGCTGCGGCCGTTGCCGTAGGTCCAGCCGGCCACCGGGCCGAAGGGGTGGTAGCTGGCCTGGTGCAGCAGCACCTGCCGGGGCTGGCCGCTGCGGGTGACGCCGACCTCGGTCACCTGCCCCTGCGCGTTACGGCCGTAGTCCACCGTGGTGCCGTCCGGGTAGACCATCGCCTGCAGGTGGCCGGCCAGGGTGTAGGCATAGCGGACCACGAAGCTCATCCCGTTCGTGGTCTGCACCTTGCGCACCAGATGACCGAAGCGGTTGTAGCAGTAGCGGGTGCTGCCGCTGGCATCGTCCATCCCGCTCAGCCGGCCCACGCCGAAGGTCTCCCCCGCTTCGCACGCGGTCGGCACCGTGTCGTAGGTGTAGCTGACGTTGAGGGCGGTGTCCGGGTAGTTCACCGCCGTCAGCCGGTTCAGGGCGTCATGGGCGTAGGTCGTGGTAACCCCGCGCGCATCGGTCTGGCTGGCGCGGTTGCCGGCGCTGTCGTAGGTATAGGTGGTAGTGCCGGTGTCCGGGCTCTGCAACTGGGTCAAGTCCCCCAGCCCGTTGTAGGTGTAACTGGTATTGAGCCCCTTGGGGTCGGTGACCTGAGTCAGGTTGTCCATCAGGTCGTACTTGAACCAGGTTCCGGCGGCAATACCACCCACATTCTGCAACGTGCGCACCAGCCGGTTGAGCGGGTCGTGGTCGTGGTCGGTGACTCGGCCCAGTGCGTCAGTGACCGTGTTGGCGTTGCCGTTGGCGTCGTAGGTGAAGTCGGTCGGGTGGGCCTGCGCGTCGGCCTGGGTCGCCAGTTGGCCCAGTTGATTGTAGACCCGGCTCAGCGTTCGCTTGAGCACACCGCCCGCGTCCTTCGTCTCCTCGGCGATGCGGTTGCCGGCATTGTCCAGGACATAGTGAATCGTATTGCCGGCGTTGTCGCTGATGTCGGTCAGGCGATGGGCCGCGTCGTAGGTGTAAAGCGTGAACGCCCCATCGGGCTGGGTGATCTGCTTCACGAGGCCAGTGGGCCAATACGCCACGCGGGTGATGGCGTCGTCGGTCTCCACGGCATTGTCCGGACCCCGCACCTTACTGGCCGTCAGCCAGCCACGCGGGTGGTACTCGTAGTCGGTGATGATGCCATTTGCATCTTTGGCTGCAAGAAGCCGACCTTCACCATCGTAGCCCAGCAGTTCAGCGACATGGCCCTGGCTATTGGTCACACGCCACAGATCGCCCTTCCGATAAGCGCACTGTGCTGGTGACAACGCACACCCAGCACTATCACTGGCGTAGTAGGCATATGTCGTGACGTCATTGAGATCAGTCCGAGACCCGTTGACTGAAATCAACAAGCCTTCTCGCGGACATGCCCCGGCAATCACATCAGCCTGTTCACAATACGTGAGTGCTAGAACTCGACCAATACTTGTAGCAGGATCCGTTCGCGCCAATGTAAGCAACTGACCGCGACTGTTGTAAGTCCAGTTGGTTCGCGAAACAAATTGGTTGTATCCACTATACACGCGCCGCTCTACTGGCAGGCTGTGCTCGTTCGACCAATCAGTCAGGGTAAGTCGCTTTGTTTGCGGCAAGTCATTCGACTCTGACCGCAAAGTTTCGAGGCCGCGCGTATCGTAGTCATAGGACTCAGCAATGCCGTTGCGCACGACACGATCCTGGAATCCATTCATGTCGTACGAATAACTTGTTTCTTCCGTGACGCATCCCGTACAGGTTGTCATGGAAGACACTGGCAGTACCACTCCATTAACTGCCGCAAACTGGGTTGTTCGCGTTGCCCCTCCTGGAAGGGTAACTATCGCTTGTCCATTGTATGACTGGGACTGATCCAACTGGTACGCGCCAGAACTTTGTCCTACGGCGCCTGCAAGGCTCGTCCCAATCGCACGAGAGGTGTCGTAGGTCGTTGAGGAGTAGCGCACGTTGCTCTCATCCACAATTCCCGTCAGCAGCCCCTCTTCCGCACCCGCGGCTACAAGCGCCGACTCGTCGTGCAGGTATCTCTTACTGGTTCCATCGGGGTAAACCGTACGTGTCAGATAGCCGTTGGCGTCGTACTCATAGCTCAACTGCCCACCGCCGGGGGTGACAATATTGTCGACTCTACCGTTCACGTCATAGTTGTAAACAAGCTTTCGACCGGCCTGATCAATGACCTCCTGTATTCTTCCGACGGAGTCATAGATCAGAGAATTCAAGCCACCCAGTCGGTTAGACATCTCAATCAAACGGCCACTGGCCTGGAATTTGTATGTCAGACCCTCCCCATCGTCCAGTCGCCATCCACTAATATCGCCTCCCGCACCATAAGAGGCACTCAGGCGTAGCTTGCTGCCTCCGAATGCCACCCAATTCTGTCCACTCCGAAAAAACCTCGAAACCCGCCCGTCCTCGTGGATGAAGTAGGCGGTATCTTCCTCGCCAGGGAAGCTCACCTTCCGAATTGACTGAACATACCGATATGCGCGCTTCTTTCCCAGTATCAGCCGTGACGACTCAATGGGATGCGCGGGAACCGCCGAGTTGTATGTCGACCTGATAGTGAGTGGCAGCGGCCCCGTTCCCACATAGTCCGCGACAACTTCAAATCTATTGCCCGTTCCGGCATTGATGCCATCAAAGCAACCGTCTTTACAGGGTGGGACCCCTAGATTCCTGTCCTCGTTTGGCTTTCCGCACTGACGGGTTTGCGGATCCCAGGACTGTCCGTTCTCACATACCAGGTTCGCGTAGTGATTGTTGGCAACGTTTGAATCATAGAGTCCACATGGCAACTGACTGAATCTGTTGTTTGGATCACTGATGTAATGCCCATACACATGACAAACAAAGTACCAAACTATCTTGCCACGTACGATGTAGTAGCCTTGGGGACAGTTATATCCCTTCTTGACCATGGTCGCGTGGACTCCTGCCGCCGCGCCATCTGCAAGGCATCCCGCGTTTGCATCGGGGGCAGTGGGGTAGTGCTTATCCGAAGCGTTTGCGTTCTGGATCCCCACCCATAGCAACACTAGTCCCACCAAGAGCAGCATAGCCTTCCGCATGATGCTTCCTGGCCCACGAGAAGAAGGTCTCTCTCCCCCAGCACTTTCCAGACAAGTGGATTCCACCAAACAATGCCAATCCCGCTCTCTGCGCTCCATGGTCCCTCCTTGGTTATCCTTGTCATGACAGGTTTTCTGCTCGACATCTTCGCGCATATTGCAGCAAAGATACGGCTCCTATTCATTCCATTTCACAACTTAGACAGTCTACGCAGAAGGACCGGAATGACCGCCCCCCTTTTGCCCATGAATCTGTTTGCCCCCTCGGGGGGCATGCCTCAGAGCGCTATTTCCTGAGCATTACTTATAGAACTAGCCGCTCATCGTTACAACGTACTCTGACTCATTTCCAGCGGAAGCGACATGGTAGCCGGACTACCCTCATCTTGGAAAAGCGCAATCTCAGGCCATACGATTCAAAGTCTTGACAGGCCAGACGTACCCCTCCACTAGCGGCGCCGCCTGATTTGCGCTAGTTTATATATTGGGGGTTGCAGGAAGATTTGGTCGCCGCCGTTTCGCGGCATCAGAAACAATTACTGGATGGATTTGCCCCGATGGCGCGGATTGCAGCGCAGCGGTCGCATGTTAGCTAAAGAGTTCCTGCAACCCTCATTTCTCACACAGGGATGTGATATGAGCAAGCTCGCTGCCTTGAAAGCATGTTCTAGCATTGGCGATCTGGCTCTGCTTCTCGGCTTCAAAGCCCAAACGTTGGGATATATCGCACGAGGCCTGCGTGATCCCGCGAAATACACGTCATTTGATATCCCAAAACGTTCCGGTGGAAAGCGCACCATCCATGCACCGGTGCCAAAGCTAAAGCTCGTGCAGCGGAAGCTTTGCAACCTTCTTGAGGAGTGTCAAAAGGAAATAGAGAGTACTCTCGGCGTCGAGAAGCGATTGGCGCACGGCTTTAAGAAGCACCACTCGATCTTCACCAATGCTGATGTGCATCGCCGCCAGAAGTATGTTCTTAATTTTGATCTTGAAGATTTTTTTGGAACGATTAATTTCGGCCGAGTTCGCGGCTTTTTCATAGCAAACCGGCACTTCAAGCTCAATAGCGATGTGGCGATGCTTATCGCTCAGCTAGTTTGCTGTAACGCAAAGCTTCCACAGGGAAGCCCTTCATCGCCCATAATCTCCAATCTAATTGGGAATATTCTAGATATAAGGTTGGCCAAGTTAGCTCGCGCAAATGGATGCTCGTACTCACGCTACGCGGATGACATCACCATTTCAACGTCTTTGCCGGATTTCCCGTCCGCCATCGCCAGCCTTGTCACCGGAAGTCATGTCTGGACACTTTCAAGTGACGTGATGAACACGATATCGGCTTGTGGTTTCAAATTAAACCCAAAAAAAACGCGACTGCAATACCACCATTCGCGCCAGGACGTGACCGGGATCGTAGTCAATCGTCATGTCAATGTAAGTTCTGACTATCGCCGCAAACTGCGCGCTATGGTGGATCGCCTACGGTCTACTGGAAGTTTTACCTATTCAGCGACCGAGCTAGATACCGCAGCATCGACGAAAGTTTCCGTAAAAACTGGGACTCGGAATCAACTGCAAGGAATGCTCAGCTTTGCATTGCAAGCAGAGCGATATCGACAAGCCTCGACTTCGACGCCGGCTCCTGAATGCCTGACAGGCAATGAGAAGCTCCTCCGTCGGTTTCTTTTCTATACGACATTTGCAAGCCACGAACGCCCACTCGTAATCTCGGAAGGAAAAACCGACGGCATTTATCTCGCCTCTGCGATAAGAAGTCTCGCCGCTACTTTCCCAGAGTTAGTCGCTCCCAAGACTGGGGTCCCTGCGGTTCGATTTTTGCGCCTAACCCGCTCGATGGAACGCCTGTTTGGGCTCTCAGGGGGAGACGGACCACTGAAGGAATTCGTTCATCAATACGCAGAAGAATATCGCCATATCAAGGGGCCAAAAGGTTCAATGCCAGTGATTGCCATCTTCGACAATGACACTGGGGCAAAAGGAGTTCTCGGGTTGCTCAAGGGATTTTACAAAATGCCCATGCCTGCTGGCGCGCAGTCCGTTCACGTTCACGGAAACTTGTACGTCGTGCTGACCTCACCTCATATCACAGGAGCACCGAGTCATTGCATCGAAGATTGTTTCGATGCCGCAACGCTTGCCATAACACTCTCTGGCAAGACGTTGAGCCTGGCCAACAAGACGCTTGGCCCCAATGAATATGGAAAGGCATGGTTTGCGGAGAAGGTCATTAAGCCTAACGCCAAGACGATTGATTTCGCGGGCTTCAATGGCCTACTTGGGGTGATCTCTCAGATCGTCAAAGGTCATACGCCACCGCCGGTGGCGCCACCCGCACCTTCATCTGTGGCACTTCCTCTTGTCACCCCGAAACCATCCATTCCATAGAGCTTTTAACATTGACGGCTTAAAACAAGACTGATTGCCTAAGCTATTCCCGCCCTTACTCCCCACAATCACTATCTGATGTCGTCTGCGATGCCACCCAAAAAGAACCCGGCTAACGCCGGGTCCAAGGGGACTGCAAAGGACACTTCGGCAAATCAGAAGGTATACCGGTAGTTGGCAAACACCTGCCGCCCCACCGGGCTGTAGGAACGCCAGAAGAAGGGATAGCTGGTGAAGCTGTCGTCTCGGGGATGCAGTTTGTTGAAGACGTTGACCGCGCTGAAGCCGATGGTGGCCTTGGGCGTAATCTTCTTCTGTACGTCCAGGTTCCACAGGAAGTACGGCGCGATGCGATGGGTTTCGTCCCAACTGGGCAGTGATCCGTAGCGATAGCCGTACAGGTTGGTGCGCCAATCGTTCCTCTCCCAGCCGACCAGCCAGTTGGCGCGACTGCGGTAGTTGAAGTAGCGGCGATGGTCGCGGATGTTCTCCACCTCGTCATCGGCGAACCGTTGCAGTTCGAGCTTTGTGACGTGGGTGTAGTTGAGCTGGAAGTTGAATTTGCCCAGACGGTCCGTGTCCAGCGCGTACTTCCAGGTAGCGTCGAAGCCTTCCGAACGGGTCATCGCCTGATTGACGGGATAGGCAGCGTAGCGAGTCACCTTGCCGTTGCTCAGCGAGGAAGTATCGCGGGTGATGAGGCCCAGGAAGTGGAGGCAGGACGGAGAGGTGGTGTCCACCGGGTTTCCCCGGGTGTCCGTGCCCAGGCGGCAGTCGGCGTAGTTACGCATCAAATAGTCTGAATGGATTTCGCCTACCTGGTTCTCCAGCTTGATGCTGTAGTAATCAAGGCTGATGGACATCTGGTTCATCACGTCCCATACGACGCCCGCGGTGCTGGAACGTCCCTCTTCCTCTCTCAGATCCTTCCTGCCCTCGTAGGTCCGGAATACCTGATAGTTGTAGTCCGCGCCCGAGCAGTCCGGCGAGGCCGGGTCGATGCCTTTCACCCGGCAGAGATAAGCGTCGGTGATGTAGGTATAGCCGCCCGAGTGTCCGGCGTAAACGTAGTGCATGTCGGGTGCCCGGAAGCTGGTCGCATGGGTGCCACGCAGCAGCAGCGCACTCAAAGGACGCCATTCCAGGCCCGCTTGCCAGGTGAACGCGCCATCCACGTCGGTCTGGTCGTCGTAGCGGTCATAGCGGCCGGCCAGGTTGGCCTTCAGGTTGTGCAGCAGCGGCGCGCTGAACTCCACACCGAGCGCGTAGCGGTCGCGACTCCCGCCACCCCGGGTGCTGGTCAGGTTGTAGATGCTGTCCTTGCCGGCATAGTCGGGCGTGCTGCGCACATCGGGAGCCAGTGAATACTTCTGGCGTGCGCCTTCCACGACGAGCGCCATGCCGACCGGGCCGGCCGGCAGGTCGAACAGATCGCCCGTCAGGGTGAATTGACCTTGGCTGGATTGGGACTCCGCCGTCGAGTGGACGGTCGTGATCAGCGATTGGTAGTCCGCTGTAGACAACGGGCTGAACAGGCGGTCGACCCGCACGTGATAGCTCGGGTACTTGTTCGTCCCGACATGTCCCAGCAGGTCGCCAAAGAAATAGTCGTTGACCTTGTCCGTGGTGAAGTAAGGCGTCTTGATGCTCATGTCATAGCGGGCATGGGACATCGAACCTTCCCAATCGAAACGGCCGTCCCGCCACGTGCCACGGACCCCCAGGTGCAGGCTCAGCGTGTCTTCCTCGAAGACGGACTTCTGCGAGCCTCCTGTTTCGGAGGGCGTGAAGATCCTCTGCGCCTGCACATAGCCAATGTCGGGGTCATGGACCCAGCCGGCCGTCTGCCAGAACCGCGTTGCACTCGCACCGGTATTCTTCGAATGGGTGTACAGCAATTGGCCGTAGGCCTGCGTGTCCTGGCCAAAGTCAAAGGTGCCGGACAGGTATGCCGATGCCTTGTCGAAACTGTTCTGAATGGACTGGGTGGCCGGATAGCCGAAATAGCCGCACCGGTTCTCGTCGGTGACATTGCGCGCGGAGCGGTAGGGCTGGAAGTCCGGCGAGGTCGCAGTGCAAGCATAGCGAAGCGCATCCGCCGAATCGGAAAGCTTGCCGCTCGCGTCCGGCCACACATAGCCCGGGCCATTCCGGTACAGGTACACACCGCTGACGGCAGTCGCGTTATGCGGATCGTTTCGGTACCGGGGATTGTCATGGTAGGAATCCATGAAATCGCGCTGCGAGGCGAGGATGGACTCCCGGTTGAAGTACTCCAGCGCGTAGATCAGGTTCCAGCGATCGCCAGTCTTTCCGCCGGTCCATTGGAACAGGCCGGTATCGCCACCGCCGCGCGTTGTGGTACCGCCTCGAACGTACAGCGAGTCGCCGTCGAAATTGGACTTGGTGATGATGTTGACCACGCCCGCCACGGCATCGGAGCCGTAAATGGCGGACGCGCCGCCGGTCATCACCTCAATGCGCTCCACCGCCGCCGCCGGAATGCTGCTCAGACTGACCGCGTTGGACTGGCTGTTGTAGGGCATCGGATAGTCGGCCAACCGCTTGCCGTTGAGCAGGACCAGTTGATAGCCGGGGCCGAGACTACGCAGGTTGATGAACTGCGCGTTGGGCGTGAAGCCGCTCTGGTTGATTTCGTTCTGCACGCTGCCGGTGAACTGGCTGAGCGTGGAAAGCGCCTCGTAGACGGTCGAGAAGCCCTCCTTCTGGATATCGTCCGCCGTGATGACGGTCACCGGCGAAGGGCCTTCGATATCGACCCGCTTGATGCGCGAACCGGTGACCGTGACCTTGTCCAGGTTGGTGGCGGACGGCTTGTCGGCGCGGCTTACTTTGTCCTTGTCTTCCTGCGCCAGCGTCGGCCCATGGAACGAGAGCGACACAACAGCGAACACGACGGCCGCGCCTATAGGGCAACGGCCTGATACGGCGTGATGGACTTGCATGACTTCCCCTTAGTCGATTGCAGGGAGTTAGCCTCTCTGCACACGAACCCAATTGGTTCGCAATTCGAACATAGGAAGACGACCGCCTACATGCAAGCTTTTGATTTCAAAGTATTTGATGTCACGTTTGTAACGCCGTTCCTGCCTGGCGGTTTAATCGCGCGGCGCATGCCAGGGCGAAACACATCGCCCTGGCATGGCCATCGACTGCGGTTTGTCCATCGTCATGGACATCTGACTTTCGTGCGCTGTCCGCACAAGCCTTCAATAAGCCGAACCACCCGCCTGGGTGGAACTCAGCACACCGGCTTCGGCCGTGACCGTGTAGGTGGTGCCACCCACCGGCGCCCAGTTGACCAGATCGAAGCCATCGCCGGCGGCGATGCGTGCGACGCCGATGTTGCGGTAGGTCAGCGGTTGCTTGGCCGAGCACACCTGCGGCAATCCCGGCGCTTGCAGGAAGTACACCTTGCCGGTGCCGACCACGCTGGCATAGCCGCCGTTGGCGACCAGCAAGGCGGTCGCTTCATCGACGGCGATGCCACGCGGCGCGGAGCTCCAGCCATTGGCCGCCACGCGGCACAGGAAGGCGAGGTTGCGGCCCATGCGGTCGCGCGCGGCGAAGTGGGGATCGCCGATGATGCCCTGCAGCGTCGACACCGCGGCGAAGTTACGGTCAAAGGTCAGATAGCGGTTGAACGGATCCGCCAACGCCTGGCTGCTGGTCGCGCCCTGGCTGGCGTTCGCGCTGTAGACGAACTGGGTGAGCACGTTGAGACCGGCGCTCGTGCCACCCACCGGCACGCCCTGCGCGATGCGCGCGTTGAGCGTGGACTGCACCGGCGTGCCCTTCCAGAAATTGATGTAGTTGGACTGATCGCCGCCGGCAATCCACACCACCTCCGCCTTGGCGATGATGGCCGCGACGTCTGCATGGTTTGCCGCCGCCGCGTCCGGAATGATCAACGTGGCGACCGAGTTCGCGTTCGGGCACAGGCCCTGCACGTACGGGTTGTAGGCGTCGGCGCCGGTGGCGCGGATGATCAGGAAATCGCCGTTGCCGCCCAGGTTGCAAAGCCACTGGAAGGCGGCATCCACATCGCTGCCGCCGCCCATCAGGACGGTGCCGGACGTGGTAGCCGGCGAGACATCGCTCGCACTGCCGACGCGGACATACGTGTAGGGCGGGGCCTTGCCGGCCATCGCGGAAGTAGCCAGGACCGAAGCGAACAGGAACACCAGCAGACTGCGCATGGAACACCTCATCGTTGGGTGACAAAAACCCAGACGAGCCAGTTGTCCCCATCCCCCACGCACCGCGACAGGCGGTCGCGTGCGGGCGCCTTGCCCGAAATCCTTCTTACGCCCGCACCCAAGCCCTCCAAGGCAGGCCCTGCTCCGCCAACGCATGCCAGGGCGGAACACATCGCCCTGACATGACCGTCGCCCGGTGCTAGCGCATCGCGCGCTTGCGCTTCAGCACCTTCCGCTTGGGACCGTCGCCAGCCTCAGCCGGCCGGACCGATATCCACTCCGACTGGCTCATGATCCGGTCCACCTGGCGCTCCATGTTCTCGAAGCTCGCATACCAGCGGTGAATCGCCATGGTCGGCTCGTTGTCCTCATCGCCACCACACGCGGCGCTGAGACAGCTCATCAGATTGAGCTGGTTGCGCAACTGCTTCAACTCGTAGATTGCGGCTTCGGAAAAGAAATAACCCGTGCGTGGCAACGGGGTCGCGGGGGCATCAGAACTCATCGGCGGTACTCCAGTCCGTGGGGAAAGAACCCCGTTTGCGGAAGGGCAAAACGGGGATGTCGGGAGGCTAGAAAACCGCGTAACGTCGGCGGGCGTATTCCCTCAAGAAGAGGTGTTTTATTAGCCGCCCTCCCGACGCAGAGCTGACATGCGTCGGAGTACCGATATGGTGCTGGTACCAATGAGAGTCACCTAAAACTTCGTCGGCAACTCTACGTTACGAAGGAGTTTCTAGACTCCGGCGACGAGTCTGCCTTCATCGTCGAACACGTTCAATGCTTTGGCGTTCAATGTTAGTGGAGTGACTCTCTCGTCCTGCAACTCTTGTTTTGTTTGTTGCAACGCTTGCTAGTGTGGTTCCGGCAATCGACCCTCATCACTTCATATATCTCATACAACGGCTAGTTCCCGAGACGTGAAAATCCGTTGCTAATGGGTTGTGCAGGGGTGGTCGAACGCACACATGTCTCGCAGGATATTCGACGCTCGCGACCGAAGCGATGAACAGGAAAGTTACTCAGATAAGGATGCGTTCCATGCTGAAAGCGAGTTTCCATATACCAAATGGAAAGCCTTCGCCCGGATACCTTCTCAATTTGTCGAAATCACTTTCTACCATCGGTGCACGTTTGATCCCGGATCTGTCTCGCTTCCATCACCTGCCACCCCGGAACATGCGCGCTCATCAACGCTTTAAAGACCCGCCCATGAGTTGCATAGCGCAGGTGCAGCAACTCGTGAACGATCACGTAGTCCTGAAATTTTGGCGGCTGGTCGAGGAGATCACAGGCCAACGTGACTATCCCCGACGAAGAGCAGGATCCCCACTTTCGACGCATTTCCTGCACTCGAACTACCCGAGGATTTACCTTTAGCTTTAGCGCCCACGCCATTGCGCGACGTTTCAGTTCTTGCTCTGGGTAAAGGGGTGACTTCATCCGTCCGAATCCTCGATCAGCAATCCGAGTACTAGATCGACGGTGCGCGCACGTTTCTCGGGCGGCAATCCAAGCAATGGCTTGTAAATCGCCGCGCGCAAGCGACGCTGCTCGTCGGGATTGACCTGAGCATTGGGGAAACGGCCCAACAGCTCTTCGATATCCTTCGCCAGAGCCATTGCGTCCAAGCCAGCTGTCTTGACCGCGGCGTCTTCGCGCAGCACCCAGAAAACGCCGAAAGCACGCGCCGAAAGGCCGCTTTCACGCGCCTCCTTCATCGCGGCATCCTTCTCGGCTGCCAGCGCCGCAAGCTGATCCATCGCGGCAAGACCCGTGGTCTTGCGCTCCTCCAGATCTTTCAGGATGCGTTCGGCGCGTTCCTTCAACGGCTGCAAC
Organism: Pseudoxanthomonas sp. PXM04; assembly: GCF_014851695.1. Lineage (NCBI taxonomy): Bacteria > Pseudomonadati > Pseudomonadota > Gammaproteobacteria > Lysobacterales > Lysobacteraceae > Pseudoxanthomonas > Pseudoxanthomonas sp. PXM04. The sequence continues at coordinate 159,442 of NZ_JACVAG010000008.1, read as the reverse complement.
ACCGGCGCGGCGGCGGCATCATCGTCAATCTCCTTCTGCAAGCCGCGCACGAGGTTGAATACCTTACCCTCTTCCGAACCCTTGTCACCGCGCAAAGATTGCAACGTCGCCACATCGAAGATCACGCTCTTAGTCAGCCGCCCTAGGCCCTGCTGCTCGGCACTTTCCTCGATAAGCCGCCGCGTCTTATAAGCCAGGTCGGCGACGAAGCCCACTTTTTCCGCATAGGCATTGCGCACCGCTGCGTAAAGCTCGCTCAGCTGCTTGTAGCTGGCGATGTGATCCCGCAGTTCCGGCGAGGGCGAGAGGATTTCCCACAGCGCCTCGATTTCCTTGTACTTATCGAAGAAGGTCTTGCGCGCTTCCGGGTCAAGGAAACGACCGAACACCAGCTTTTCCAACCGCTCGTCCGGCGTACCGTCCATTTTGGCATCGAGGTATTCCTGCTTGGCCTGCGCGATGCGCTGCAGGAAATCCTGCAACAGGACATCCAAGTCCTCGATTACGCCACCCATGTCGCTGGAGTCGAATTGCAACGCCTTCTTTAGCTCGCGCAATACGCCGACGAAGTCCACCACTAGGCCGACGCGCTTTTGCACTCCGTTAGCGTCCACATAGGGCCGGTTCACGCGCGCGATAGATTGCAGCAACACGTGGTCGCGCATGGGCTTGTCGAGATAGAGGCAGTAAAGCGGCGGCGCGTCGTAGCCGGTAAGCAACTTGTCGGTGACGATCAGGATTTTCGGGTCTTCGGCCGGTTTCTTGAACAGCAAGCGCACTTGCTCTTCGGCTTCATCGGAAAGCTGGAGCTTCGCCACCAGCGGGCGGTCGATGACGTCCGCCACGTTCTGCGTATAGACCGGCGCACTCCACTCCGGTGGCAGCAGTTTGTCCAGCGCCTGCTTGTACTTGGCGCAGGCTTCGCGGTTGACCGCGACGACAAACGCCTTGTAACCCAACGGCAGCACGTTTTCCTGAAGGTGCTCTGCGATGAAAGCCGCTACCTTTTCGATACGGTCGTCAGCGGTGAGAAAGGTGCGCAAGCCCACGGCGCGGTCGAGCACCTTGTTGAGCTCCTCCACATCGGTGACGCCTTCGGCCTCGGCCAGGGCAAAGAATTCCTTGTCCAACCGCTCGGCGGGCACCGTCATCTCGCTAGGGGCCATCACGTGCTTGATGGGCAGCGTAGTTTCGTCGGCGATGCTCTCGGCAATCGAATACTTGTCCAGATAACCAGCTTCGTCCTGAGTACCAAAGATCTTGAACGTGCCTTCGCCCTGCACGCTATGCGCAATGGGCGTGCCGGTGAAGCCGATGATGGTGGCCTCGGGCGTGGCCGCCATCAGGTACGTGCCCAAGTCCTTTGCCACAGAGCGATGCGCCTCGTCGATAAAGACGTAGACGTTCTCACGTAGATTGCTGTTTTTGCGAACCTCCTCGAACTTGTGAATCATCGAGATGATCAGGCCGCGGAAGTCAGCGTCCAGCAGGGCCTGCAGTTCAGCCTTGTTGTTTGCGCGCCGAACAGCGATGTCCTGCTGCTGCATTTCGCCCAGCAGGCGCTCGACCCAACCCTTTAGCTGGCCTTCCAGTTCGGTGCGATCTACCACCAGCAGAACGGTGGCGTTGTCAAAGCGTGCCTTGTCTTCCAGGATAAGACGTGCAGCCGTCAGCAGCGTGAACGTTTTGCCAGAGCCCTGGGTGTGCCAGATGAGGCCGCGATTCTTGGCAGGATCGGCGCAGCGGCCGAGGATAGCGTCAATGGCGCGGCGCTGATGTTGGCGCAGCACGGACTTCCGGGTTTCTCCGTCCTGTACGTAGAACAGAATCCAGTGCTGCAGGGTGCGCAGAAAGTCAGTCGGCTCAAAGAATGCCTGTACGGCAAAACGATAGGTCTCCTCCGGCGCCTGCTTCCAGCGCGCCATATCGCGGCGGTTGGCGTTCCAGGTCACGCCGTACCAATAGTCGAGCAGGTGAGTGACGTTGAACAACTGGGTCGTTGCCAGCAGTTCGGGGGTCTCCAGTTCGTAGCGGCGCAGTTGCTTGATGCCGCGCTCGATGGCACCGCCATCCTTGGGGTTCTTGTGCTCGACGATGACCACGGGGATGCCGTTGACCACGAACATCACGTCGGCGCGATTGCCCTTGGGGCGCGCAGGCGGCTTGATCTTCCATTCCCAGGTGACATGAAGTTCGTTCTCGGCCGGGTGTCCGAAATCGATTAGCATAACGGGCCGGTGTCGCTTTTCGTCCTCGTCGTACCAAGAGCGCTCTCCGCGCAACCAGGAAAGCAATTCGCGGTTGCCGTCGATGGTCGCCGGGAAAGAGTCTAAGGTTTCGACGATCGACCGGACAGCATCTGGCGTCAGCCAGGGATTGAAGGCGGCGAGCTTAGCTTCAAGCACATCGCGGAAAAAAGTGCCCGCATCACCGCCGCGCTTCGCGCGGGCGTCGTCGGGCGTGATCGTCGTCCAGCCGATTTCGGCCGCGTGCTTTACCATCGGAAACTGCACGGTGCCCGCTTCGCTGATTTTCAAAGGCCTGCTCATGCCGCGACCTCCGTGGCTTGCGATTCTGTCAGTGTCGACAGATCCAGGTCGGCGACGCGGATCTCGCCGTTCATCAGCTTGTGTAGCAGGGCCTGGAACATTTCTTCGAGCACAGCGCGCTTTTGCCGGTGCAGGGCGATCTTGCGATCTAGGGCGTCGAGAATGGCGACGATTTCGCGCTGTTCGTCGAGGGCGAGAGGCAGCGGAAACGGCAGGTCTTTCAGGAACGCGCAGGTCAATGCGCCCTTTGTGCTGCCGCCGCCTGATGCCACCTGCCGAAGATTGTCGTATTGGGTTTCGAGGTAGCCCCGGACGAACCCCGGCACTGCTCGCTCGATGTCGGTCTGAACGTACGCGACGTGTTGGCTGATGGTGGCTTCGATGTTGAGAACCGCGCAATGGCCAAGGGTCTTGCCCTGACCAGTAATCGCCATTAGTACAGCACCTGGTTTGACCCTCGGCAGATGGCATCCTTCCAATGCCGTTTCGGTGACGAACTGGTCTGCCTGCTCAATCTCGCGGTCATAGACCTTGGCACTCGTCAGCCACGGAAACTTGCCGCCAACCCAATATGCTGGAACCGTGCGCTTGGGCGTCGAGCCATTGCCAATCTTGCCAAGCGAGCCGAGTGACACAACCTCCCAGCTTTGCGGCATTAGACCGATCTCGGTTTCTTTTTGCACCTCGCCGCGCAGGCCGCGCGTGAACAGGCGGGCCATGGCAGCACGTTTGAGTTCTTGGGCCTGCTCAAGTTGCGCCGCCTCAGAACGACTACTGGCCCGAACCTGCTCAACCAATGTGCCAATGATGCGCTGTTCCTCGAATGGGCGACGAGGCACTTCGATTTCGCGGAAGCGCGCACCAATTATGCTGGCCTGTGCAACATGCGAGCGCGCCAGCATTTCAGATTTGCCCGCCATCCAATGATGCAGGATGGCGAAGTTGAGGTATGCAGGGTCATATGACGGCTCCGCCACGCGTATGCGCGTCATATGATTGGAAAATACCGGATGCAGCTCGCTTGACCATATCGCGCACTTGCCGACCAGTTCCTTTGTATTCGTATTATTGAAAACAATGTCTCGCGGCTGAAGCTTTGGTTTACCAGCAGCGGCAGACGTAGGAATTGATTTGATCTGGTTCAGATAGATGTCGCCGTCTGTCCCGACGTTGAAGGGACGGATGTGCGGCACGCCTTCGCCGCTCTCGTTGTGTCCGCCGAATGGAAATCCGGTTGTGACCTGAATCGCTCCTGCATCCATTAGGTCGCCAAGCGACACCCACTCGATGTTTGCGTCCTCCATCCTTCATTCCTCCTTGATCTCGGAAAGCATGGCAAACAGCGCATTGTCGATTTCACGACCGGCGTTAGCGAGACTCCTGGCCTTCTCGATCAAGTCGCTGAGGCTCGCGCCGCCTGCAATTTCCGTTTGCCCCACCCACCGGCTTGGACTCAGGTTGTAATCCGCTTCCTTCGCCTGCTGCAAAGTGATTACCGCCAGTTCGCGCTCGACTGGCTCACCCTTCAGATACATCGCCGCCAGTTGCCGAATGTCCTCCTCCGGCAGATAGTTCTTGGGCTTGCCCTTACGGAAGTGCCTACTGGCATTGAGCAATTGAATCCTACCCTTGCGCGCGACGGGCTTACGCTTGTTCAACACCACAATCACACCCGCCGCCGTGGTGTTGTAGAACAGGTTTTCGGGCAAAAGAATCACACCATCGATCAGGTCGTGATCGACGAACCACTTACGGATGTTGCGCTCCTTATCTTCGTTCTTGCTGCCGGATCCGCGCGTTACCGCGCCAGTGTCCAACACCACTGCAGCACGTCCATCGGCAGATAGGCAGGCCAACGTGTGCTGCAGCCAGGCCCAGTCGCCCTTACCACTGGTAATGCCACCCGCAGTCTGAAATCGGTCGAACGGATCGTTTTTGAACAAATCCTGCGCGAACGGCTGATTCCACATCGGGTTGGCCACCACGATGTCGTGCCCGCGAATCTTCCCACTGGCGTCACGAAACTTGGGGTTGATCATGGTGTCGCCGCGCGCCAGCTCCACCTCCATGTCGTGGATGATGGCGTTCATGCGCGCCACCGCGAAGCTCTCAGCCTGCAGCTCCTGACCGCTTAGCTTGAGTGGTACTCGGCTGGTGGGGTCCAGCTCCCTTGCCACGAGCTGCAGCTTAATCAGCAGCCCCGCCGAACCACAGGCGTAGTCATGACAGGTTTCGCCAGGGCGTGGACGCAGGATGTGCGCCATCAAGAAGCCCACCTCGGTCGGAGTGAAGAACTCGCCTGCACTCTGCCCAGAGCCTTCGGCAAACTTGCGCAACAAATATTCGTAAGCGCGGCCCAGGAAGTCGGGCTGCACGTCGGCCAAGCCGAGGCGATAGCGTGGATCGGAGAAAGTTTCGACTACGCCACGCAGCTTGGCGGGGTTGATGTCGCGCTCGCCATTGCGCTCCGCCGCGAAGTCAACCACGTCGATCACACCCGAGAGGTCGGGGTTCTGTTTGACCACGGCGCGCACGGCCTTGGTCAGGTGCTCTCCAATGTCGCGTGGGGTTGTGGGGCGACCCTTGTCGTCCAGCGGCCAGTTGTAGGCTTCGCGTCCGCTGATCACCGCCCAACGCGCTTCGGGGGGCAAATAGAACCGCAGCAGCGAGTGATCCGTTTCGGCGATTTCCAGTGCAGTGTCCTTGTCACCGTACTCTTCGGCCAGGCGCGCAATTTCGTCATCGAACACGTCGGACAAGCGCTTCAGGAACAAGAGCGGGAGCAGGTAGTCCTTGAACTTGGCGGCGTCTTTCTCACCCCGGATGGAGCAGGCCGCGTCCCAGAGCATCTGCTCCATCGACTTGGTCGAGGGGGTCATACCGAGACGAGTACGCGTGCGGCGTGCCAAAGCGGGGGCGACACCAGCCTCGGCTGCCTCCCCCTCTTCGACCCCAGCCTCCAAGGCCAGGGCAGCAATCGCCGAGGCCTGAGCACGCTGGGGCTTGCTTGTCTCGCCTTCCCAGCGGTTCACTGTGGCGAAGGAAACACCAAGCCGGTCGGCAAGCTGTTCCTGAGTCAGGTCGAGCTTGGCCCGGATGGCGCGGAGGATGTGGGCGGTCGCGGCTTTATTTGTCATATTTGATATATTTGACATATAGCAAATTATTGTCAAGCCTTTCGCACATTCTTGAAATAGCCTCAGCGAGCTGCTCAGTCCCACCGGCGACCACTCTGTCGTAAGTGGCTGATTTCTTGAGCCACTCAGATCAACCCCCACCCCCACGCTGCGTCGTCGCCGCCTCCACCAGCGGGTACCCACTGAACGGCTTGACCTCGTCCATCAGGAAGTACGAGACGATCTTCTCCACGCCGTAGTCGCCGCCGAGCAGCAGGCGGGCGATGTCTTTCCAGTGGTGCACGTCGTTGACGATGACCCGCAGCAGGTAGTCGTACGCGCCTGAAATGCGGCAGGCCTCCACCACCTCGGGCATGGCCAGGATGCGGCGGTCGAATTCGGTGAACTCTTCCAGCGCGTGCTGCTTGAATGAGACCTGGGCCAGCACGACGGTCGCGGAGCGGATGCGGTCCACGGCCACGTGGGCCCGGTAGCCGCGGATGAGTCCCTTGGCCTCCAGCGTGCGCACGCGGGCCAGGCAGGCGCTGGGCGAGAGCGCGACCCGCTCGGCCAGGGCCTGGTTGGTGATGCGCGCGTCCTGTTGCAGCACATCCAGGATCTTCAGGTCGATGCGGTCCGGCGTTTTGGCGGTCATGGGTGTCCGGCGGTTGGGGGGTGCCGCAGGTTGTTCACCATTTGGCGGTCCTCGCCGCAGATTCTGCATATTTTTTGCGGGAGACCAACCACATCTTCGGCCTACCGCACAGCAGCATCATTCGAATCAATCAGTTACGGCAACCCTGGCGTCCGTTGATTCTGCTGGACAGCGGTGGCCTTTTTCACTTTCACTCGGGTCAGCCATGTTGGCCGAGGCGCGAAAGCCGCCGGCGGCCCTTTCCATCGCCATCCCGGGGAACCGTGTCATGTCATCGCATCCGCGTCTTCGCAAGCTCACCCGCGCCATCCGTTTCGGTTGCTGTTTCGGCCTGATGGCCAGTACGCCTGCCTGGGGACAGGACGCGGCGCCGCAGACGGATCCGGACGCCGCCACCAACCTGGAAACCGTGGTGGTCACCGCCGGCAAGTTGAACGAGTCCGTCCGCGAGATTGCCGGTTCGGTCTCGGCGGTCACCGACCAGCAGTTGCAGGACCTGGGTGCGCAGTCGTTGGCCGACTACATCCAGCGCACCCCCGGCGTGGTGTTCAACAGCTACCAGCCCGGCGTTTCCCATGTGGTGATGCGCGGCATCGCCACCAGCTCGGGCAATGTGCAGGGCCAGCCGACCACGGGCTACTTTCTCAACGAGGTGCCGCTGACCGAGCCGGGTTGGACCATCGCCATTCCCGATGTGGATGCCTTCGACCTCAATCGCGTCGAGGTGCTGCGCGGGCCGCAGGGCACGCTGTTCGGATCGGCGTCGATGGGCGGCGCGGTCAACTACGTGGCCAACGTGGCCGATGCCAGCGGGTTTGATGCCTCCGCCGAGCTCACCGTCAGCCAGACGAAGAACGCCGACGTGGGCTTTGCCGCCAAGGCGATGGTGAACGCGCCGCTCAAGGAGGACTTGCTGGCCGTGCGCGCGGTGGCGCAGTACCGCGATGCGCCGGGCTTTCTGGACAACATCGGCACGGGCCGGAAAGGCGCCAATGACAGCACGCTGGAGGGCGGCCGCCTGTCGGTGGTGCTCACCCCCAGCGAAGCGACCACCCTGACCTGGCTGAGCCTGTTGCAGAACAGCGACAGCGACGACAACAGCTATCAGATCGTCGGCCTCGGTGACCTTGAGCGCAACACCGCGCTGCCGGAATTCACCAACACCAAGATTGCCGTGCACAGCCTGCGGCTTGACCAGGATCTCGGCTTTGCGGATCTGACGGCGCTGCTGGCGCACCAGAAGAAGCAGCAGGACTGGCGGTTCGACTACACGCCTATCCGTGCGGCCTACAACGCCGACCTGGGCCTGGACCTGAGCACGCCGCTGTACATCGTGTCCGGCGGCGAGAGCCGGGGCAAGAGCATCGAGTTGCGTCTGGCGTCCAAGCCGGGCGGCCGCGTGGACTGGCTGATCGGCGGCATGTACTTCGACTCGGACAAGGATCTGTACGAACGCATCGGCGCCGAAGGCGCGGCGGGGGCGTTCGATCGTTCGCCGCTGTTCGGACCCGGCAGTGGCGCGGTCATCGCGCCGGACGGGCAGATCTTCAACAGTTACTTCACCGATCTCGCCGGCTCGGAGGCCGCGCTTTTTGGCGAGGCCAGCTTCCATTTCAATGAGCAATGGAAGCTCACCGCCGGCGGCCGCCTGTTCCGCAACAAGGTGCAAACAACCAGCACCCAGGTCGGCTTCTCGACCTATCCCGGCAATCCGATCATTTCCCGGCAGCAGACCGAGGAGGACGGTTTCAATCCGAAGGTGGCGCTGACCTGGCAACCCAGCGCCGATGTGATGGTCTATGGCCTGGTCTCGGAGGGCTTTCGCTTTGGTGAGCCGAACACCGCCGGTCTCAGCGCGTATCCGGTGCCGTCGGGTTCCAAGAGCGACAGCCTGATCAACTACGAACTCGGTACGCGCACCACATGGGCCGATGGCCGTCTTCTGCTGGATGCGACGCTGTTCTACGTGGACTGGAAGGACATCCAGCTGCGCCTGCAGACGCCGGACCTGTTCAACTACGCGAGCAATGGCGGCAAGGCCTACAGCCGCGGCATCGAGATGGCCGCCACCTGGCGTCCGACGGACGCCTTCGAATGGCAGGGTTCGGCGACCTGGCAGCGCGCGCGGCTGGACGAGGATCTGTTCATCCTCTACTACGGCACCGCGCCGGCCGGCTCGCAATTGCCGGGTTCGGCCGACTGGACGGTCAGCAATCTGCTGAGCTACCACTTCGACACGCGCTTCTCGCCGACGATTTCGCTGTCGCACCAGTATGTCGGCGGCGGCATCAGCGACCTCAACTCCGCGGTGCCGGGCGTCACCCCGAATCGCCAGGGCAACTACAACCTGTTCGATCTGCGTTACCGGATGACCTTCGGCAACACCGAGGTGACCCTGTTCGGCAGCAATCTCACCGACAAGCGCGGCATTACCCGCACCGTGCCCGAGACCAATGGCATCGGCCAGGGCGTGGTGCGGCCGCGCACCTACGGCGTGACCGTGCATTGGCGCTACTGACGCGATGGAAGGGAGCGGCTTAGTGAAAGCGCGTTCGATGGGACGCTGGCAGTTGGCCACCCGCCGCAAGTCGCTGGAGGCGGTGGTGGCCGACGGCGAGCGTGCCGGCCTGCATCGGCGGCTGGGCGCCGGCAGCCTGCTGGTGCTGGGCGTGGCCAACATTCTTGGCGCCGGCATCTATGTCGTCACCGGCACGGCGGCGGCCAGCTTCGCCGGTCCCGCCGTGGTGCTGGCCTTCGTGCTGGCGGCGTTGGCCTGCGGGTTCACCGGCCTGTGCTATGCGGAGCTGTCCTCGGTCATCCCGGTGTCGGGATCGGCGTATTCGTACTGCCAGGTGACCCTGGGCGAGGGTGCGGCGTGGGCGTTGGCGTGGATGGTGATCCTGGAGTATCTGCTGGCGGCCGCGGCGGTGGCGGCGGGGTTTGCCGGCTATCTCACCAGCCTGCTGGGTGACTGGCACGTTGCAGTGCCAATGGCGCTGGCCACTTCCAGCGTCACCGCCAGCCAGCAGGGCGGGCATACCGAACTGGCGTTCAGCGGCGGCATCAATCTGGTCGCGATGTTGGCGGTGCTGGCCGCGGCGGCCGTGCAGATTGCCGGCGTGGGGCGCTCGGCCTGGGCGAACCTGGTGCTGGTGCTGATCAAGATCGCGGTGTTGCTGGCGTTCGTGGCGGTGGGTTCGCAGTTCATCGATGCGGCCAACTGGCGGCCGTTCCTGCCGGCGAACGAAGGCGGCTTTGCCTATGGCTGGCCTGGCGTGCTGCGGGCGGCGGCGATGCTGTTTTTCGCCTACCTCGGGTTCGAGACCGTTTCGATGGCGGCCGCCGAAGCGCGCCAGCCGCGTCGGGATGTTCCGGTGGGCATCCTCGGTTCGCTGGTGGTCTGCACCATTCTCTACATCGCCGCGGGCGCGGTGCTGACCGGCCTGGTGCCTTTCCGTGAACTCGGTGTGCCGGATCCGGTGGCGCTGGCGGTGGATCGCATCGGTTGGCCCGGCTTCGCGGTGCTGATCAAGATCGGGGCGTTGACCGGACTGGGCTCGGTGCTGCTGGCCAATGCCTATGGCGCCTCGCGTATCAGCCTGAGCATCGCCCGCGATGGCCTGCTGCCGGCCTTCTTCACCCGCGTGCATCCGAAGCTGGGTACGCCCTGGCTGGCCAGCGTGGCCTTTGGTGCGGCCAGCGCGCTGCTGGCCGCGCTGCTGCCCATCAGCATCCTGGGCGATTTGATCTGCCTCGGCATCGCCTCGGCCTTCATCGTGGTGTGCATCGCGGTGATGTGGCTGCGTTCCCGGCGTCCGGACCTGCGCGGCGGTTTCCGTGTGCCGCTGGGCGGGGTGTGGATAGGCCGCACATGGATTGGCGTGGTCCCCGTGCTGGGCATCGTGATGTGCCTGGCGATGATGGCCCCGGTCCTGGGCGACATGGTGGCGCAGGTGCGGCGCGGCGATGTGCTACCCGCCAGCATCCTGGTGGTTTACGTATTGGCAGGCGCCTCGCTCTATCTCGGTTATGGCCAGCGCCGGGCACGCCGGCAAGTCCAGGATTCCAACGCATGACCTTTCAAGCTTTTCCCCTGGCCCAGGCGCTGCAGCTGGGCTGCCTGGATGCGCACGATCAGTCCGCCCTGGTGCATCGCGGTGAACTCTCGCCACGCGAGCTGACCGCCGCCGGCATCGTGCGCGCACGCCATCTCGACCCCACGCTGGGCACGCTCAGCCATGCCGACTTCGAGGGCGCGCTGGATCGCGCCTCGCGCGTTTCCCCCGACGCGCCGATGGCTGGCGTGCCGTGGCTGCCGAAGGATTCGGTGCGCTATCCGGGCATGCCCACGCGTGGCGGCTCGCGTTCGCGCAGCAGTGTTCCGGCGACCGACGCGCCGCCCTTCGTCCAGCGGTTTGATGCGGCCGGACTGGTGGCGATTGGCAAGAGCGCCATGCCCGAGTTCGGTCTGATGGGATCCACCGAGCCCCTGCTCGGTCCGGTCACGCGCAATCCCTGGAGCCTGGATCATTCGCCCGGCGGTTCCAGCGGTGGCGCGGGCGCCGCGCTCGCCGCCGGTATCGTGCCGTTGGCCCATGGCAGCGACGGGGCCGGATCAATCCGTATTCCAGCGTCTGCCTGTGGTGTGGTCGGCCTGAAGCCCGGGCGCGGCGCCACGGTGGCGGTGCGTGGTCGCCATGCCATCGAGGATCTGATCGTGGCCGACAGCCTGATGTCGCGCAGTGTGCGCGATACGGCCTGGGCGTTCGCGGCCGCCTACCCGGATGCCGACTTCAGCGTGCAGGCGCTGACCCGTCCGCCCAGGCGTTTGCGAATCGGCGTGATTGACGCCTCCTTGCCCGGGTTGGCGCCCGATCCTGCGGTTTCCCGCGTGCTGGAAGACGTGGTCGCGCTCTGTTCGTCGCTCGGCCATGAGGTCGAGACCACGCAATATCCGCTGCCCGGTTCTGATGTTTGGCAGGCGCTGTACATCCTGTGGTCCAGGCTTGGCCTGGATGCCGTGGAGATGGCGGCCGCGCAAGGCGGCGACGACTTCGCCGCCCGGTCGCTGGAGCCGTGGACGCACGGGCTCGCCCGTTACCATCGCACGCGTTGCGGGGTGGCGGAGCTGGAACAGGCGTATGCGGTCGTGGCCGCGCTGCCCACTGCGTTCGCCGCGCTTCATCAACATGTGGACGTATTGCTGACGCCAACGCTGCGCAGCCCGCCTCCCCTGCTGGGCGAATTGTCGCCGGATCGCGATTTCGAGGAACTGCTTCCCGCGATGTTCCATTGGATGAGCTATACCCCGCTGCAGAATCTGGCGGGCACGCCGGCGATATCGCTGCCGTTGGGGCAAAGCGATCGATTGCCGATTGGCGTGCAGTTCGCCGCCGATCGCGGGCAGGAGCCGTTGCTGCTGCAACTGGCGGCCGAACTGGAGCAGGCGGCGCCCTGGCATGACCGCTGGCCTGATGTTTCCGCCGCCGCCGCAGTGAAGGAGATCCGCTGATGGGACATGCCCGTGACAGCCGCTACGCGGCGCGAACGCAGGACGACGTGCTGCGCCTGCTGGCCGACCATCCGCTCGCCTGGCTTGTGTCATGCGGTGGCGAGGATGCCGCGTTCACTCCGCTTCCATTGCGCGCGGAGTGCGACCCCAACGGCACACTGTTGGCGCTGCGCGGCCACCTGGCCAGGCGCAATCCGCATGTCGCTCGCCTGCAACGCGACGGCCGCGCGCAGGCACTGGTGATGGGGCCGCAGGCCTATGTGTCTCCCAGCTGGCTGGATGACCGCACCCAGGCGCCCAGCTGGAACTATGCCGCCGTGGCTTTCGACCTGGAGGTCACGATGAGTTCGGACGAGGATGACATCCGGACGGAACTCGAGGCGCTGACGGCGCAGATGGAGTCCGGTCGTCCGCGTGCCTGGTCGCTGGAGGAGATGGGCGAGCGCTATGTGCGATTGGCCTCGGGCGTTGTGGCGTTGCGTGGTTCGGTTCGCGAGGTGCGTGCCACCTTCAAGCTTGGCCAGGACGAAGCGCGACATGACCTCGCTCAATTGCTGACGGGTCTGGAAGCCGGTGGCGAGCACGCACTGGTCGGCTGGATGCGGGATTTCGCCGGTGATGCGAAGGAGCGCGCATGAGCCGCAGCCTGGAGGCGCTGGACCCGCAGATCCGCCGTTTCATCGAAGACGTCTGCCGGGAAGGCGCGCGGCTGCGCGGTGGCCGCGCGCTGGACTGGCCCGAGCGCCGGCTCATCGCGGCCCAGGCGCGCACGCCGTGGCGCGAAGGCGGTCCCCGCATGCTTGCCACCCGCGACTATCGCCTGCCCTCTGCACACGGTGAGTTTGGTCTGCGCGTGTTGTATCCGCAGGTCGTGGAGGCGCAGCCCTCCCCCGCATTGGTGTACTTGCACGGCGGCGGATGGTGCATGTTCGGACTCGATACGCATGACCGTCTTCTGCGGGAGTACGCCGACGCTTCGCGCCGGGTGGTGGTGGCGATCGACTACAGTCTGGCCCCCGAACATCCCTATCCGGCCGCGCTCGACCAGGCCGCCATCGCGCTGGATTGGTTGAAAGAGAACGGAGCGGAGGCGGGTATCGATACCATGCACATTGCGTTGGGCGGTGATTCCGCTGGCGCCAATCTGGCCGTGGCGGCCGCGCTGCGCCTTCGCCAGGCCGGACAGCTGGCGCGCATATCGGCGTTGGTCCTCAACTATGGCGCCTGGACGCCGGTTCTATCCGCTGTCGCGCGGCAGACCCTGGGGACGTCCGAGGACATGCTCAGCGGCGCGGAGATGGACGAGTTCTGGGCCGCGTATCTGGGGCCCGAGGCGGAACGCACGGTCACTCCGCTGTCGGCGCCGCTTCTTGCGGAACTGCATGACTTGCCACCCGCCCTGCTGCTCTGGGGCGACCGCGACGTCCTGGCCGAACAGAACGCGGCGATGGCGCAGCGGCTGCAACAGGCGGGCGTGCAGGTAAGCACCCACGTCTATCCCGGCGCGCCACACAGCTTCATCGAGGCGATGTCGGTCTCCGATCAGGCGCGCGACGCCATTGCCCGTGGGGCAGAATGGATACGCCGACACACTCCTGTTTTCTCCTCGCAAGGACTTCCTGCATGAGGCCGATGCTTCACCGTCTGTTCGTCATCGGCCTGATGATGGCGGCTCTACCGACCTTGGCCTTGGCACAGGCGTCACCGGTGATCCCCACGCCGGACATGATCATGGCGCTCAAGATCGTCGGCGATCCGCAGATCGATCGCGAGGGCCGCTGGATCGCCTACACCGTGGGGACACCCCGGAGCCACGGGAAGCGGCCGCTCAGTCGCATCTGGCGCGTGCCGGCGACGGGCAAAGGGGGCGCCCAGGAAGTCGTCGCTCCCGAAGACGCCAACGAGGAACATCCGCGCTGGAGTGCGGACGGCCGCTACCTGTACTTCATCTCCAATCGACCTTCATCCGCGGCGGATGACTCCAAGGACGTGGCCGACGCACAGGTGTGGCGGGTCGACGCGAACGGCGAAAATCCAACCGTCCTGACGCATTCGCCCGGTGATGTCAGTGCGTTCGAAGTCGCGCGCGACGGAAGCCGCATCGCCTATCTGGCTGCGGACGCACCCAGTGCCGCCACCGTCGCCGCGCGCGAGGCCAAGGATGACGCGGTGCTGGCGGATCACCCCACACAGTTCTCACGCGTATGGCTGCGTGACCTGGGCAACGGGGAAGCCCGGGCACTGACCGCGCCGGATCTCCAGGTTCACGACCTGGCCTGGTCTCCGGATGGGCGACGCCTTGCCATGCGGGTATCCCGTGGCACCACGCTCAATGACTATTGGTATCGCTCGCGCGTGGTGCTGATTGACGCCGATACCGGCGAGCTGGCCAAGGAACTGGAAGCGCGCGCGTCGGCGCATCCCCTGCAATGGTCGCCCGACGGAACGCGACTGCTCTATGGCCACCTGGGCGAGTACGGCATGGTCGCCGACGTCACCGTGCACGACCTCGGGAGTGATCGGAAGACGGTGCTGGCGCCCGGCTGGAACGGCACGTTGTGGCTGGCGCGCTGGCAGGATGATCGCACCCTGCTGGGGCTGGGCCAGCGCGGTGTGCGGGGCGCGTTCCTGCGCCTGGACGCGGCGACCGGTCAGTGGCGCGAAGTCGCACGGCCCCGGATTCCGTTTGCTTCATTCACCACGACGAGCACCGGTCGAAGCGCCTATCTGGGCATTCGCGACGACCAGCCCGCCGAGGTATGGACCCTGGATGGCGGCACGCTCGCCGCACGCACCGACACGCATCCGCAGGTCGCTGGATGGGCGCACGGCCAGGTGCGGGAACTGGCCTGGACGTCCTCGCGCGATGGTTTGGGCATCACCGGCCTGCTGGTCACGCCGCCCGGCTGGAAACCCGGCACGCCATTGCCCACGCTGGTGCAGGGCCATGGTGGCCCGGCATGGGCCTGGTGGTCGGGCTGGCTGGGCTCCTGGCATGACTGGGCGCAGCTGCTGGCGACCCACGGCTATGCGGTGTTCCTGCCCAATCCACGCGGCTCGGAAGGCGGCGGCCATGCCTTCGCCGAAATGGCGCGTGGCGACTGGGGCGGCGGGGATTTCCAGGACATCCTCGATGGCCTGGACATGCTGGAAAAGGAAGGTGTGGTCGATCCTCGGCGACTGGCCATCGGCGGCTGGAGCTACGGGGGCTACATGGCGGCCTGGGCGGTCACGCAGAGTGATCGCTTCCGCACCGCGATTGTCGGAGCGGGCGTCATCGACATCGGCGCGATGGCGCTCACCACCGACACGCCCGACTACCTGCCAGGCTATTTCGGTGATCCGGTAACGCAGCGCACGCGCTATGACGCGCACTCGCCGATTCGTTACGCCGACCGGGTGAAAGTGCCGGTGCTTATCCTGCATGGCGAAGAGGACAAGCGCGTGCCGCTGTCGCAGGGCGAGATGTTGCATCGCGCACTCGTCTTCAACGGCACGCCGGTGACCATGGTCACCTATCCGCGAGGACCGCATTGGTTCTTCGAAACCGCCCACGGTCGCGACGTACAGCAACGTGTTCTGGACTGGCTGGATCGGCAACTGGGAACGGGGCGGTCCCCATGAGTTTCGGTATGGAGGTCGCCTTCATCGGGGGCGGGCACATGGCGCGCTGCCTGGTGGAGGGATTGCTGAGCCAGGGCCGGGATCCGGCACGGATCACGGTGGCCGATCCCGTGGCGGCCACCCGTGATGCCTTGTCCACGCAGTTGCAGGTCCGGGTGTTCGAGCAGGGTATCGACGCGGTCGCCACCGCCGACTTGTGGGTGCTGGCAGTGAAACCACAGGTGGCCCGCGCGGTTTGCGAGGCGCTGGCCGGACAGGCGGCGCGGACGCGACCATTGGTCATCTCGGTCATGGCCGGCATCACCCATGCGCAGCTGAGGCAATGGCTGGGGATCGACACCCTCGTGCGCAGCATGCCGAATCAGCCTGCGGCCATTGGCGCGGGAATCACCGCGCTGTATGCGGATCCCGCGCTGGACGTCACGTCGCGGACGGTCGCCGAGGCGGTCTTCAGCAGCACCGGCACCACCGTCTGGATCGAGCACGAGACACAGATGGACATGGTCACCGCCATCTCCGGCAGTGGCCCGGCCTATCTGTACCGGTTGGCCGAAGCCATGGAGGGCGCCGCCTGCGCGCGCGATCTGCCGCCCGAGATCGCACACCATCTCGTGGTGCAAACCCTGCTTGGCGCCGCGCGCATGCTGCAGGTCTCGGGAGAATCCCCGGCGCAACTGCGCGGACGGGTCACCTCTCCCGGCGGCACCACCGAGGCGGCCATCCAGACCCTGGAGAATGGCGGTTGGGCGAAGCTGATCGATGAGGCCGTGGACGCCGCGCATGCACGCGGACGAGCGCTGGCCGAACAGTTCGGTTGAACCTGCGACAGGCCCGTGCACCGAATCGTCCACTTGGATGGGGGATACGCAGCCGGCTCATTCGCAACGACATCGGAAGTGACGGCGTGTTGCGGCCCGAACATCGAGCACGCCCGGAGTGCTTTTGGTGGGCCCACCAGGACTCGAACCTGGAACCAAAGGATTATGAGTCCTCTGCTCTAACCATTGAGCTATAGGCCCGCTGCCGGGGCATTGTAGCGGGGGGCGGGGGCGGAAACGAAGAACCCGCCTTGCGGCGGGTTCTTTGCTTTGCTGGGTTTGCCTGCTGGCTGGAATCAGTCGATGTCCAGGAAGCTGCGCAGCTGCTCGGAGCGGCTGGGGTGGCGCAGTTTGCGCAGGGCCTTGGCTTCTATCTGGCGGATGCGCTCGCGGGTGACGTCGAACTGCTTGCCCACTTCTTCCAAGGTGTGGTCGGTGTTCATGTCGATGCCGAAGCGCATGCGCAGCACCTTGGCTTCCCGCGGGGTGAGGCCGGCCAGCACGTCGCGGACGGTTTCCTGCAGGTTGATGTTGGTGGTGTTGTCGATCGGGGACTCCACGTTGGTGTCCTCGATGAAGTCGCCCAGGTGGGAATCCTCGTCATCGCCGATCGGGGTTTCCATGGAGATCGGCTCCTTGGCGATCTTCATGACCTTGCGGATCTTGTCCTCGGGCATGTCCATTTCCTTGGCCAGCTCCTCCGGGGTGGCCTCGCGGCCGTACTGCTGGAGCATCTGGCGGGAAATGCGATTGAGCTTGTTGATCGTCTCGATCATGTGCACCGGGATACGGATGGTGCGCGCCTGGTCGGCGATCGAGCGGGTGATCGCCTGGCGGATCCACCAGGTGGCGTAGGTCGAGAACTTGTAGCCGCGGCGGTATTCGAACTTGTCCACGGCCTTCATCAGGCCGATGTTGCCTTCCTGGATGAGGTCGAGGAACTGCAGGCCGCGGTTGGTGTACTTCTTGGCGATGGAGATCACCAGGCGCAGGTTGGCCTCGACCATCTCCTTCTTGGCCTTGCGGGCCTTGGCTTCGCCGTAGGCCATGGCGCGGCTGATTTCCTTGATCTCGGCCAGCGGCAGGTGCATCGCCTGTTCGACGGCGATGGTGGCTTCCTGCTCGGCGATGATCTGGTCCTTGACCTCGCGCAGGCCGGAAGACCACTTCTGCTTGCGCTTGAGGACTTCGTCCACCCAGCCCAGGTTGGTCTGGTTGCCTTCCCAGGCGCGCAGGAAGTCCTTGCGCGGCATCTTGGCGATGTTGGCCGACAGGTGCATCACGCGGCGCTCGTGGTCCTTGATCTCGTTGACCACGTCGCGCAGCTTGCGGACCAGGGTGTCGGTCAGGGCGAGCGGCAGCTTGAGGGTGACGAAGACCTCGGCCATCTCGGTGCGGATCTTGGTGACGGCCTTGTTGTCCGGGCCGCTCTTGGCGTGCGCCTTCTTGAACTTGGCATAGCCGTCGGCCAGCGCCTGCATGCGGCGGGCGACTTCTTCCGGATCCGGACCGGTGGGCGCCGCCTCTTCGGCCGCGTCGTCACCGCCATCCTCGTCTTCGTCGTCGCTGTCGGCGTCGCTGTCGGAGGCTTCGACGGCTTCCGGCACTTCTTCCGCCGGTTCCTCGACGTCGTTGAAGCCGACCACGACTTCGGCCAGGCGCTTCTTGCCGGTCTTGTGCAGTTCGTACTCTTCCAGCAGCAGTTCGATCGACCACGGGAAGTTGCCGAGCGAAGCCTGGACCTGGCCCAGGCCTTCCTCGATGCGCTTGGCGATGGCGATTTCGCCTTCGCGGGTCAGCAGCTCGACGGTGCCCATTTCGCGCATGTACATGCGCACCGGGTCGGTGGTGCGGCCACCTTCGGTGTCGAGCGAGGTCAGCGCGGCGGCGGCTTCCTCGGCCGCGGTCTCGTCGACTTCGCGACCGCCGGTGTTGCCGTCGGACAGCAGCAGGGTTTCGGCATCGGGGGCGACTTCATGGACGTCGATGCCCATGCCGTTGATCATGCCAATGATGTCTTCGATCTGTTCCGGGTCGACCAGGTCGTCCGGCAGGTGATCGTTGACTTCGGCGTAGGTCAGGTAGCCCTGCTCAAGACCCTTGCTGATCAGCAGCTTGATTTCAGATTGTTGGGCAGGACGTTCGTTGGCCATGGAGGTTGCGCCACCGGCAGGAGAGGAGGAAGGAACCTAGTATTATACCAGCCCGGGCCACCCCTCGTCCCTGAAAACCATCGTGGGGACGCTGTGTCCGCCTGTCTTGACGTCAGGGGCGGAGCAGGAAGGTCACGGGCCCGTCATTGACCAGGCTGACGACCATATGGGCGCCGAAACGCCCGGTTTCCACCCCTGGCGCGTGTTTTTGCCGGCAGATTTCGACCAGTCGGTTGAATCCCCGTTCAGCCTCCTCCGGCGGGGCGGCGGTGGTGAAGCTGGGACGCATGCCGGAGCGGGTATCGGCGGCCAGGGTGAACTGGCTGACCAGCAACAGGCCGCCGCCGGTATCGGTCAGGGAGCGGTTCATCTTTCCGGCGTCGTCGGCGAACACCCGGTAGCCCAGCAGGCGCTCGGCCATGCGCTGGAACTGCGGCTCGGCATCGCCCGGCTCCACCGCCACCAGGGCCAGCAGGCCGCCGCCAATGGCGCCCACGGTTTCGTCGTCCACGGTCACCGACGCCCGGGTGACCCGCTGTATCAAGGCAAGCATGCGGCCATGCTCGCGGCCCGGCCGGTCACGGTCAACCGCTAGACTGATCACGATGAAGCCGCAGACCACCGCCCTCCTCCTCTACACCGCGATCGCCTGGTTCATGCGCCTGCCCTGGCCGCTGCTGCGGTGGCTGGGGAACCGGCTGGCCTGGCTGTGGCTGCGCACCGACGCCCGCGAGAGCCGGGTGGCCCGGCGCAACCTGGAGCTGGCCTTCCCCGGCCTGGACGACCGCGCACGGCAGGCGCTGCACCGGGACATCCTGCGCGCCACCACCCGCCAGCTGATGGAAACCCTGCGCTTCTGGACCCAGCCACACGCGCGGAACCTGGCCTGCCTGCGCGAGCTGCACGGCGCCGAGCTGTACGACCAGGCCCGCGCCGCCGGCCGCAGCGTGATCATCGCCGCGCCCCACTACGGCAACTGGGAACTGCTGAACCAGTGGCTGGCCTCGCGCGGGCCGTACGCGTTCGTGTACCGGGTGCCGGAGTCGCCGGTGGGCGACGCCTTCCTGCTGCGCGCGCGCGGCGCGGCCAACATCACCCAGGTGCGCGCCGAGGGACCGGCGGTGCGCCAGTTGTGGAAGCAGCTCAAGGACGGCGGCGTGGTGGCGATCCTGCCGGACCAGCAGCCCAAGGCCGGCGACGGCGAGTTCGCGCCGTTCTTCGGCGTGCAGGCGCTGACCATGACGCTGCTGTCGCGGCTGGCCGAGCGCACCGGCGCGGTGGTGCTGTTCGCCTGGTGCGAGCGGATTGGCGACGGCCCGGATTTCGCCCTGCACATCGAACCGGCCGAGCCGGCCATCGCCGATCCGGATCCGGTGGTGGCGGTGACCGCGCTCAACGCCGGCGTGGAGCGGATCGCGCGTCGCGATCCGGCCCAGTACCAGTGGACGTACAAACGCTATACCCTGCGGCCACCGGGCAGCGGCGAGGACAATCCTTACCTCTGAACCCGCGTGACGATTCGAACGCGACAAGGGGACGACATGCGTGCAATGGGATTGTGGCTGGCGCTGTGGGCGGCGCCGGCGCTGGCGGCGGGCGATGATCTGGCCGAAATGAACGCGGTCAGCCGCGCCTGGGATCGCTACGCGGAGCTGGTGAACGCGAACAAGCCCGAAAGCGCGGATCTGCTGGCGGCCTCCAGCTTCACCCATTTCACTTTCCTGCGCGACGCCGCGCTGTACGCCTCGGCCGACCAGCTGCGGCGCCTGCCTTCCGATGATCGGATCAAGGCCTACCTGCTGCGCGCCACCCAGGACGAGGCCGCGCTGAAGAAGATGGACGGCGTCGCGCTGGCGCGCCTGTTCGCCAGCAAGGGCTGGATTTCGGTGCGCAGCGACGAGGAGGACGGCCCCGTCTCGCTGACCCACGTGACCATTTCCGGCGATCACGCCGTGTCCGAGCTGGGCCCGCCGACCGAGAGCAATTTCCAGTTCGGCCCGGATTTCGTGCGCGAGAAGGACGGCTGGAAGTACCGGCTGGAATCCTCGGCGCTGGCGGCGTCGGCGGCTTTTGACCAGTCCGCCACCAATGCCGGCGTCACCAGCACCCAGATGACCGAGTTCGTGCTCGGGCGGATCCTGGAAGCGGAGCCGCCGCGGCTGGCGGTGCTGGATCGCGCGCCGGTGGACGATGCCGCCGCGCGCATCCGCCTCAATGAGCAGTGGCCGGACTACGACAGCGTGTTCCGCTTCCGGGTGGAGGCGCTGTGGCGCAAGGCCGAGGCCGAGGACGGCCTGGCCCAGTTGGCGCTGGGTTCGATGATGCTGGACGAGAATCCGCAGTACGTGCAGCGCGATCCGAAGCAGGCGCTGGAGTGGCTGGAACGCGCAAGCAACAACGGCAACACGCGCGCGGCGATGTATACCGCCGGTCTGCTGATGCAGGACCCTTCGCAGTTCGGCGATGCCCTCTACCGGCGCGTGCTGCCGCATCTGCAGCGCGCGGCCAATGCCTCCAATGGCATGGCGATGGTGGAGTTGTCGCATTTCTACGCCGAGGGACTGGCCGGTCTGCCACAGGACTGCCGGCAGGCGGTCGACTGGCAGGCGCGCGCGGAGGAAGCGGGCGTGGAGCACGCGCGCAACGAACAGGTGTGGACACTGGCGACCTGCCCGGTCCCCGGGCAGCGTGACCCGGCCCGCGCGCTGGAGCTGGCGCGGTTCATGATCGAACGCAAGGACAAGCTGTCCTCGGGCGAACTGGACACTGTCGCCGCGGCCTTCGCCGCCAACGGCAAATTCGAACAGGCGGTCGCCTACCAGGCCGAGGCCGTGGCCAAGGCCCCGGAGGAGTACACCGACCGCAAGGCGCTGGCCGCCACCCTCAAGCGCATGAAGGGACGGCTGTCCGACTACCGCAAGGGTCGCGACTACGTGCTCGACTACAGCATGTACGAACAGGCGAAGGCGGAGAGTCGCTGATGAGCGACCTCCCCGTCGAAACGCCAGACGCGGCACCGCCCGCCGCGCCGGACACCGCGTCCGGCTGGCAGCCCGTGCCACCGCGCGGTGGCGTACTGGCCGCCTTGGGCGGCGCGATCATCGGCATCCCGCTGGCGGTGGGCGCGGCGTTCGTCAGCCAGGCGTCCGGCTGGCTGTCGCCGTGGCTGGCCGCGCCGGCCGTGTTCCTGATCGGCGCGGTGCTGTGCGGTTGGCTGAGCCTGCGCCGGCACCTGCGCACACGCTGGAAGCTGGACGAGTCCGGCTTCGCGGTGCGGCGCGGCAACTGGTGGCAGAGCGAAACCCATGTGCCGATTTCGCGCGTGCAGCACCTGGACCTGAAACGCGGCCCGCTGGAACGCGGCATGGGCCTGGCGACGCTGGTCGTGCACACCGCCGGCACCCGCCAGGCCACGGTCAGCGTGCAGGCGATGGATGCGGCCGACGCCGAACGCCTGCGCGACCGGCTGGCCCGGCAACTCGACCTCGACGACGCGTTGTGAGCGTTCCCGAGCCTCCCCCGCTCCCTTCCGCCGCCGACGCGCCGATGGCGGTGGAGCAGCGGTTGCATCCGTGGTCGTGGCTGTTCGTGCTGGTGCAGCAGCTCAAGCAGTTCATCCTGCCGCTGATCGCGCTGGTGGTATTCGGCGGACGCGGGGATCCGGACAATCTGTGGGCCACGCTGGGTCCACTGATTGCCGTCGGCATGCTGGTGATCCTGTCGGTGGTCCAGTACTTCACCTATCGCTACCGGATTGGCCGCGATGGCCTGACCATCCGCAGCGGCTGGCTGCATCGCAGCCTGCGCGAGATTCCGTTCGCGCGCATCCACAACGTGGGCATCCACCAGTCGTTGCTGCATCGCCTGTTCCAGGTGGCGGAAGTACGGCTGGAGTCGGCCGGCGGGCAGAAGCCCGAAGCGGAGATGCGGGTGCTGAGCCTGTCGGCGGCCACCGCGCTGGAGAACCTGATCCGCCATCGCGGCCAGGCCGCGCCGGCATCGATGACCGATGCGCCGTCCCTGCCCGCTTCGAACACCTTGCTGGCGCTGCCGCTGACGGAAGTGATCCGGCTCGGGCTGGCCTCCAACCGCGGCATGGTGGTGGTCGCGGCGGCGTTCGGCCTGGCCTGGCAGG
The DNA here is from genome assembly GCF_014851695.1 of Pseudoxanthomonas sp. PXM04. Taxonomy (NCBI): domain Bacteria; kingdom Pseudomonadati; phylum Pseudomonadota; class Gammaproteobacteria; order Lysobacterales; family Lysobacteraceae; genus Pseudoxanthomonas; species Pseudoxanthomonas sp. PXM04. The sequence continues at coordinate 136,880 of NZ_JACVAG010000008.1, read as the reverse complement.
TGCTGCCCGACAAGATGATGGCGGGGCTGGTGCGGCGCTATTCGCGCGAAGCCTTCGGCTACGCGAGCCATCTGGAATGGACGTGGCAGAGCGGCGCGCTCGCCGCGCTGGCAATCCTCGCGCTGGTGCTGGTGCTGACCCGCCTGCTGTCGGTGCTGCTGGCGCTGGTGCAGTTCCATGGCTTTCGCCTGAGCGAATCCGATCGCCGCCTGACCGTCGAACGCGGCCTGCTCACGCGCCTGCGCACCAGCGTGTCGCGCCGGCGCATCCAGGCCTGGACCTTGCGCGAAGGCGTGGTGCAACGCTGGCTGAAGCGGCGCAGCCTGCACATCGATACCGCGGTGGCCAGCCGGGTGGATCACGACGATGGCCGGGCCTTGAAGGTATTGGCGCCGATCGCCACGCGGGACGCCTGCGATGCGCTGGTCCGCCATCTGCTGCCGCATTCGGACTGGCCGCCCACGCGCTGGCAGCCAATGCCGGCGCGGGCGGCGTGGCGGCTGTGGCTGCCCGGGCTGATCCTCACGCCGCTGCTGGCGCTCGCGCTGTGGTTTCCGTTCGGCGCCTGGGCGGGCCTGGCATTGCTGGCCTGGCCGCTGACCGGTTGGGCCGCATGGCAGAACGCGCGCCGTTCCGGCTACACGGCCGGCGATGAACTGATCGCGGTGCGCGGCGGCTGGTGGTGGCGCTGGTGGCGGTTCGCCGAGGTCGACAAGCTGCAGGCGCTGCGGCTGGCGCGCTCGCCGATCGATCGCTGGCTGGGCACGGCCACGCTGTGGCTGGACACCGCCGGCGACAGCGGTCTGGCCTCGCCCCTGCGATTGCGCTTCCTGCCCGAGCCGGAAGCGCGGGCGATCTACCAGCGACTGGCGCAGGCGCTGGCGCGCCGCCGCCTGCGCTGGTGAGCGCTCAGCGCGCGGCCGGTCCCCAGTAGCCGAGGTCCTTGCGGATCTGCAGCCCGCGCAACAGGCTGCCGAACGGCTTGCGCGCCAGCGGACCCAGTTCGCCGCGCAGCAGCCGCTCGGTGGCAATCATCACCCGCTGCGAGGAATGCCCGTCGTGATAAGGATGGATCGCGGTGGCGTAGTCGGCCAGCGCGGCGCGCAACGCGTCGTCCGGCGCGAACGCGCGCGCCAGCATCTCCGGCAGGCGCGCCGGATCGTCGAAGTCGATCATGTGCGGCTTGGGCGCACGGTTGCGGAAAGTCACCACCGGCTTGCGCTGGACCACGAATTCGCTGACCACCGAAGTGGTGTCGGCCACCAGCACGTCGGCCGCGCGCTCGGCGCTGATCAGATCCTCGGTCTCGACGAACACGGCATTCGCGCCGGCCAGCGCGCGATAGCGCGCGAACAGGTCCGGCGCGCACTTGGGGTGCAGGGTCAGCAGCCAGAAGCGCTCGCCGGTGGCCACCTGCGCGGCGATGGCCTCATGCAGGTGCGGGGCCGCGCTCAGGCGTTCGGTGAAGGTCGACGCGAACATCGCCACCGGCCGCCCGTTGGCCTGCGCGCGCCATTGCCGGACCCGCGCGTCCTCCGGCCCGAACAGCGGATCCAGCTTGGGCCAGCCGGTCTCGACCACCTTGAAGTGACCGGCCTCACGGGCCAGCGCCTCGAACGGCGCGGTGGTCGCCGGCCCTTGCGTGCAGTACAGGTCGAACATGCCGCGCACCCGGAAGTGGCCGCGCGCGGCATCGCGCTTCTCCACGTTGAAGCCATGGAACAGCTGCACCTTGGCGCCGGACACGAAGGTCGGCACCCAGTTGGCGGCGCTGAACACCGCGCGCGGGCGCAGGTCGACGGCCTGGCGCGCGTGTTCGATCATCCTCACCGGCGCAGGCAGCCGCGAGCCGGCGGCACCATCGACGAACCAGGCGTGCACGCCGTGTCCGGCGGCTTGCAGCGCATCGGCCAGCGGCTGCAAGATGGGCAGCGCATAGCGTTCCGTCGCAAACAACAGGTAATCCGCCATCAACGCCTCCTCGAACCACCGGGTCCCGATTTCGGCCTGCATTATCGCGTTTAACGAAGCGGACCGCATTGGCGACTGCCTGGCCTCGCTGGCGTTCTGCGACGAGATCGTGGTGGTGGATTCGTATTCCACCGATGCCACGGTGGCGATCGCGCAGGCGGCGGGCGCGCGGGTGCTGCAACGGGCCTTCGACGGCTTCCGCAGCCAGAAGCAGTTCGCGATCGAACAGGCCCGGCACGACTGGGTGCTGTGCCTGGACGCGGACGAGCGCGTGGACGACACCTTGCGCGGCGCCATCGAGTCGGCGCGCGCGACCGGTTTCGAGGGCGCGGCCGGTTACCGGTTCGCCCGCCTGTCGGACTATTTCGGCCGCTTCCTGCGCCACGGCAACGCCTATCCGGATCGGGTGCTGCGCTTGTTCGACCGCCGCCGTGGCGGCTGGCGCGGCAAGCGCGAGGTGCACGAAGCGGCCAGCGTGGACGGCGCGGTGAAGACCCTGCGCGGGGACTTGATCCATTACCCGTACCGTTCGCTGGAACAGCAGTTGCTCAAGACCCAGCGCTACGCGCGGATGATGGCCGAGCACGATTTCGCGCGCGGCAAGCGCGCCACCCTGGCCAAGCTGGTGCTGTCGCCGGCCTGGCGCTTCTGGCGCGGCTACCTGCTGCGCGGCGGCTTCCTCGATGGCTGGCACGGCCTGGTCTACGCCTACGTGCGCGCCAACTACGTGCGCCAGAAGACCGTCATGCTGTGGCTGCTGCAGACCGGGCAGCCGGTCGTGACTCCCGTTTCCCCCGAACCTGCGAACAAGGCCTGACCATGTGCGGCATCGCTGGCGCCTGGTCGCCCCAACCGCGCACGGGCGCGGACGAACTCCACGCCCTTGGCCGGCGCATGGGCGAGGCCATTGCCCACCGCGGTCCGGACGACAGCGGCACCTGGGTGGACGCGGATATCGGCCTGGTGCTGTCGCACCGGCGCCTGTCGATCCTGGATCTGAGCCCGGAAGGCCACCAGCCGATGGTGTCGGCCGACGGCCGCTGGGTGATCGCCTTCAACGGCGAGATCTACAACCACGCCGCGCTGCGCGCGGAGCTGGAAGCGCTGGGACACCGGTTCCGCGGCCACTCCGACACCGAAGTGCTGCTGGCGGGCATCGCCCAGTGGGGCGTGCAGGCCGCGCTGGAGCGCGGCAACGGCATGCTCGCGCTGGCGGCCTGGGATCGCCAGGAGCGGGCCCTGTGGCTGGCGCGCGACCGGGTCGGCAAGAAGCCGCTGTATTACGGCTGGACGACGGACGGCACGCTGGTGTTCGGCAGCGAGCTGTCCGCGCTGCGCGCCCATCCGGGCCTGCGCCACGAGGTGAATCCCGACGCGCTGGCGCTGCTGCTGCGGTTGGACTACATCCCCGCACCGTACGCGATCCTGCGCGGCGTGCACAAACTGCCGGCCGGCACCCTGCTGCGCCTGGATCCGGCCGCGTTGGCGGCGGGCGACGCCGGCCACGATCCGCTGCGCGCGCCACTGCACTGGTGGAATGCGCGCCAGCGCCAGGAAGCCGCGATCGCGCAGGGTTTCGACGGCGACGAGGGCGCCGCGCTGGACGCGCTGGATGCATTGCTGCGCGACGCGGTCGCGCTGCGCATGGAGGCGGACGTGCCGCTGGGCGCGTTCCTGTCCGGCGGCACCGATTCCTCGCTGGTGACCGCGCTGATGCAGGCGCAGTCGGCGCGGCCGGTGCGCAGCTTCTCGATCGGTTTCGACAACACCGACCACGACGAGAGCGCCTATGCCACCGCGGTGGCGCGGCACCTGCGCACCGATCACACCGAACTGCACGCCGACGGCCGCGCCGCGCTGGATCTGGTGCCGGACATGGCGCGGATGTTCGACGAACCCTTCGCCGATTCCTCGCAGTTGCCGACCGCGTTGCTGTGCCGGCTGGCCCGCCAGCACGTGACGGTGGCGCTGTCGGGCGATGGCGGCGACGAACTGTTCTTCGGCTATGGCCGCTACCTGCGCGCGCTGCGCAACGACGCGCGGCTGGCGCGCCTGCCGCGGCGCCTGCTGGCCCGGCTGGCCGGCAATCCTGGCGAACGCTCGCGGTTGGGCGGACTGGCCGCCGCGCGCGCGGAACTGGCGACCGGCGATCTGCAGGGCGTCGCCCTGCAGCGGGTCAGCCGCTGGCGGCGGCCGGAATCGGTCGTGCGCGGTGCCCACCGCGCGATCACCGCCTACGACGATCCGGCCGCGCTGCCGGCCAACGGCGGTCCCGCCGACCAACTGATGGCGCTGGATTTCGCCTGCTACCTGCCCGAGGACATCCTGACCAAGGTCGACCGCGCCAGCATGGCGGTGGCGCTGGAGGCGCGCGCGCCCCTGCTGGACTGGCGGGTGGTGGAGTTCGCCTGGTCGCTGCCGCTGGCGATGAAGTACCGCGATGGCCAGCTCAAGCACCTGCCCAAGCGCCTGCTGGAACGCTACCTGCCGACCGCGCTGGTGCATCGGCCCAAGTCGGGTTTCGGCGCGCCGGTCGGCGATTGGCTGCGCGGTCCGCTGCGCGACTGGGCCGAGGCGCAGCTGGACGAGCGCCGCCTGCGCGAGGAAGGGCATTTCGATCCGGCGCCGATCCGCGCCATCTGGGGCGAATTCCTCGCCGGCCAGCGCAAGTGGCACACGCACCTGTGGGGCGTGCTGATGTTCCAGGCGTGGCGCGAGCAACAATGAATGCAATTACGAATTTCGATACGAGCAAGAGGCGCGTCAGTGCATTGAGTTCGCTCCATTGCGCTCGCGGCGATATCCAACTCTGCTGTCAGCTCGATCAGCAAAAAGACGGAGCGTCACTTGCTCGCGTGGGCAACGCGCACGGCCACCTCGATGTTCCCCATCGCCCAAGTGGAGGAATATCCGCCTCCAAGTTGACAGTATGAAGACGGTGTTCGATCTGCATGCTTGCTTGTTTAGGCCGCTGAACGGAGAATGAGCGAGCGTATTAGTCAATACGCTTCTGCTACTCAAACAATGGAGTTGTATTCATGAGTATGGTTCGCGTTTTTTCCGGTGCATTGTTGTTGGTCTCCTTGTTCGCGTCCGCGAGCAGCCAGGCGGTAGAGCCTATTATCAAAGCTCGTATCCAGATGCGATTGGATAGCGATTTCAGCAAGTGCTGGGATTTTGCGGAGGGTGATACCTCCAACAACGTCACGCTGCAGGTCTGGGGCTGCCAGACCGACAAGCAACAATGGTTCGCATGGCTTTACCCTTGGACGCCCGGTTCCCAGCAGGTCCGTGTGAACTTTATCAGCCGCTCGAATGGCACCTGTATCGCGGTTGAGAATGACTCGCTCGCTAACGGTGCGCGTATCGTCCAACGCGCATGCGATTTGGATAATCCCAGCCAGCAGTGGGTTCGACTGACTCGCGATCCCTATCTTTACAACAAGTCCAAGTACATGAACGTTCGCAGCGGCAAGTGCATGGACGCGCCGTATTCCAGCAACGGAACCGTGCTGCAGCAATGGACCTGCGCTTCTGCTAGCTACTGGCCGCAGCAAATGTTCAGGGCAGTAGAGATTCCTCCGTACGCCCCATAATCACGTAGCACGCGGTTTACATACCGAAAATCTGCGTGGTGACATGGCGCCATCCGATCAGGGTGGCGCCATGCTCTCATAATCTTTCGTTTTCTCTCGTCTAGCCACATAGCATCGACGCTCCGTTTATAGGTACTGCGAAGCCTTTTTCGCACGCATGTGCGAAAACATCTTCGATTGCCATATCTCGCTTCACATCACAATTTTCATCCCAGATGATCACCCAGAATGGTAGAGCGCGTGGATGATCCGCGCGCAGATTATTCAAAATGACAAGGAGTTGTAGCGTATGAGTATTGCTCGCGTACTGTCCGCAACCGCGCTGGCTGCCGGCCTGCTTGTATCGTTCCGCAGCGAAGCATTGGACATTGTCGGAGTTTTCCAGATGCGTCTGGATAACAATGCCAGCAAGTGCCTGGATTTTACCGCAGGCGACATGTCGAACAACGTAACTCTGCAGCTTTGGGGATGTGCAAACAACTACAACCACCAGCTCTGGTGGGTCTATGGCCTTCCCTATGCCGGCAACGATCAAATCCGGGTGATGTTCCAGAACTTCAACAATGCCACTTGTATCGCCGTCGAGAACGATTCCATTGCTAACGGCGCCCGCCTCGTGCAGCGGATCTGTGACGTCAACAACCCAAGCCAGCAATGGATTCGTTTGACCCGTGGCCCCAATATGGGTGACCGCTCGAAGTTCATGAACATCCGTAGCGGTAAATGCATGGATGCTCCGTACTCGAGCAACGGAACCGTACTGCAGCAATGGGATTGCGCTTCCGCGAGCTATTGGCCCCAGCAGATGTTCAGGGGAACCTTCATCCCGGTCCAGGGTCCGCCGATCTGGCCACTCTGATGCGTTGACCACAAGCACTCGCCGGTCCCAGCGGCCGGCGAGTGCCCTGTCAGGAAAATGGGTATGACTGCTTGGGATGCCTACGTGTTTCCGGGTATTTCGCCGTCTACACGTTACGTCCAAAGAGATTGAGAAACGCCCTACGGGCGGGAGCTATCTGACCGGCATCAGATACAGCCTGTCCCATGCGTGATGCAAATGCCTCGTCTGATCGTTTGAAGAAGGCTCGCGCCGCGGCCGAGCGCTTCACGATCTCTTCCTCTGGCAACGCCAGTGCCTCGGCCACCGCCCGTTCTATCACGGCACCATCCACCAGATAGCAGGTTGCCAAATTCTGTGGCCGCGTGGCGACATGCTGAATTAGTATGCCGCGTTCATTGCTCACCAGTTCGTTCATGGGTTCCGCATCCGTGGCCAGGACGATGGCTCCCACACTCAGACCTTCCATGATGTAGTGACCAAAACCTTCGGTTTCCGAGGGACAGATATGGAACAGGTGCTCATTCTGCAACTGCAGGAGTTCCGTATCGTCGATGTAGTCGATCCGGTGGTGGATATTGTGGACGGGTGCGAGCGCCTTCGCTTTCGATGGGTGCTGGATTACGGTCAGCAGCGGCCATTCCGGATGGCGCAGCCAGGTTTCCAGCAACACATCCGTCTGCTTTGCGCTGCTGCGCCCGGCTAGATGGAAAAAAGTTCGTTGACGCGGAACCGCGCCGCCGTCATAGCGGTCTTCGCTTGTAAATCCGATGTACTTCACATCGCACCCAAGCTGTTGGAAAATCTCAACCGCATGCCGGGTCTTGACGAGAACCCGATCCATCTTTTGCAACAGCTTCACATCACTGGGCAGGCACCATTCCGGGTTGGGAATGAACATATTGCGCCCTGCCAGCGGCAGGAACTCGGGCTTCAGATGCTCCAGTTGCAGGTTGATGTCAAAGCCGTATCGACCGTTGCGCACGAGTCCCCACCACGTCTTGACTCGTCGCACCCATGGCCCAAACCACTTGCGCAGCTTTCCCCGCCCTCTCGCCGGCTGAAGAGTAACCACCATTCCGCTTCGTTGGAGTGTCCGCTGGATCAACCGCAGATCTCGGCTCAAACCCACGCCGTTGTCCCAAGCAATCAGATTGACGCGCATGCGCCTGTCCCCAATCAAAGTACACCTACACTGAACAGCAACATTGTAGCCTTCCCCCTATCTACAGTAACGATTTGCCACGGCAGGCGCACAGCGGTAACCGATGGCGTTCAGCATGCTGGGCTGGGGCTGAATGCGCGAAATCATTTACAGTCAATAGAGGCTTGATGGTTGACCAGCCACCAGCTACGTCGGTTTGCGGTACCGAGAGGCACTGCGGATGGGCGCTCGACGCATGCGGGAAGTGACTCGTTCTGGATCATCAACACGCGTTGTTCAGGAGTCTCTCGCAGCCAGGCCAGGCCGCGCTGCCATTGCAGCTCGACCGGCGCGCGGAAACCGAACTCGGTCACCTCGCCTTGCGCCTGCAGCAGTTGCTGTTCCTTCCAGTCCACCAGCCCGATGGCGGTGTCCACGCCGGCGCGTGCGCGTGCTTCGGCCATCACGTCGCGCGCCGAGTTCTCGCCGTCCAGCAACGGCGCCAGCGCCATGCCGTAGCCGACCCACAGCACCAGCACGGTCACCAGGGTCAGCGGGATCGCGCGCGCGCGCCGCAGCCACAACGCGGCGGCGACGATCAGTCCCCCCATGACCGCCAGCGCCAGCCACAGGTGATCCGCATGCGGATCGCCGGCCAGGCCGCGCTCGGCTTCCAGCTTCAGTTCGAAACGCGGATCGCCGGTCAGCGCCATGCCTCCGGCTACCAGCAGCAAGCCGCCCAGCGCCACCGCGAACACCAGCAACCCGGCGCGCACGCCGCGACGCTCGCCCAATGCGGGCAGGAACGGGGCCGCCGCCCACGCCAGCGCCGGCAGCGCGGGCAGGATGTACATATCGCGCTTGCCCGGGCTGGCGCTGAAGAACAGCAGCACCAGCAGCATCCACGCCAGCGGCCACCACACCCGCGCGTCGCGCTGGCGCCAGGCCTCGCGCCACGGCTTGATCAGCCAGGGAATGAAGATCGAGAACGGCAACCAGAACAGCGCGATGACTTCCAGGAAGTACCACGGCGGCGCCTGGTGGTGCCATGCGGCGACGTAGCGGGTGGCGGTCTGGCGGAACAGGATTTCGTTGAGATAGGCACGGTGCTCGGGATCCCCGCTGGTCAACGCGGTCACCACCATCGGCACGAACCACAGCGCGATCGCCAACAGGAAACTGGCCCCGCCCAGCCACCATCGGCCCGCGCCCTTCGGCGCCGGCTCGGTCAGTCCCTGCCAGCCGCGCCAGCGCATCAGCGCGTAGGGAATCAGCGCCAGCAACGGCAGGAAACCCACGCCCTTGCTGATCACGCCCAGGCCGGCGGAGAAGCAGCCCAGCCAGTACCAGCGCCAGTTCGGTCCCAGCAGCATGTGCCGGCCGAGGCCGTACATGCCCAGGGTGATGAAGAACACCACGGTCGGATCGATCTGCGCGCGCTTGCCCTGGTAGACGAACTGCATCGCGCACAGCACCGCGCCGGCCGCCCACAGCGCGGCCTGGCGGTTCCAGGTACGGCGTGCGAAGTCGTAGGTCAGCACCAGCGTGCCCAGCGCCGCCAGCAGCGACGGAATCAGGAAGGCGACGTTCCAGTGGCGCACCACCGCGTAGATGGACGCGATCATCCAGAAATACAGCGGCGGCTTGTCCGGATAGAGCTCCTGGCCGCGGTGCGGGAACAGCCACTGGCCGGACTCCCACATCTGCTTGGCCACCAGCACGAAACGCGGCTCGTCGGCCGGCCACGGCGCGCGCATGCCCAGCCCCGCGCCGATTACCACCAACGCGAACAGCAGGAACCACCAGAAGTAATGCTGTTCTTTGATTACTTTGGACATGTCAGAAGATTCTCAAGAGATAGCGGACGTTCCGGTACTCAGGGAAACACGACGACGGCCGGACTGCCCTAGGAGAAATCCGACAATGATCGCGTACGCGCTTGCGCTCAACGCATGGGCGAACATCGATTGCGACAATCCGGCCACGACATATACAAACACAACCACCAGTCCGGTCCGGGCAACAGTCTTCGTTTCGAGGTCCATTGCAGCTCGCCCCAGACGCATGAACAACGCGATCGGAATGCCATAAATCGCCAAGATCATCAGCAATCCCGGAATCCCCATTGTCGCGGCCCATTCCGCCAAGTCGTTGTGTGCATGGCCCAACACGCACATTCCCATGGGCGAACGCGTCTCGCATCCCGGTAGCTGATCAACAAGCGAGCCGAACCGCTGGATTCCGATACCGGAGATGGGGTGCTGAAGAAACGTATCCCATGCCATTTTCCATAACTGGAATCTTGCGCCAATTGGCGAATCCGGATCGCCCTTGAGATAAGCATTCACATTGGGGACGACGGCATCGAGTCGCATCTGGTCGACCAACGATGGCGTGTTCCCAATCAGCAATATCACCACTAGGCTGATGCCAAGGAATGCGAAAAATCGACGCCAGTTCCACCGTTCCTCCTTCCAAGCCACCGAAATCGGCATCAGCAGGATGGACGTGACGAGTGCGGCTCGGCTCCCCGTCATGACAATAGCGGCGACTCCCAATCCCACCACAAGCCATCGCAACAGGCTCGCCGAAGGACGCTGGAAGTCCGGCCCCAGGAACGTGACCACCACGAGGAGGACCAGGATGAGATTGGCGAACACGATCGGATTCCCCAGTCCAGCCCGCTCTGTCCCGGTACTCACCTGCCAGCAGGCCACGGCAAACGCCAACACTAGTCCGGAGACGCTGCTCCACCACAGATCACTTCGCCTGATATCCATCGTCGACGCCAGCCATGCGCACCATGGAATCAGCAACAGCCGGCTGACATTGTCCAGAGTCCGCAAGGGTTGGTCGTGCAATAGCAGCGAGCACAGTACGACGACATTCGTTGCAACCGCGAGCCAACCCACCGTTTTCAGTCCATAGGGCCATATCGAGGGCGGTGACGGTTGTTGCCGCCAAGCTACCAACGACGACACCACGAGCAAGACCCCGAATATCAGCAATCCTTTTTCCACGACCAATGCGCAACCGAGCAAGAGGACGGCCAAACGGGCAACGCTGTGTCCCAGCACTACGGCTGAAACATCCTTTTTCTGGATATTCTTCACATCGTTACCCGCGCTGAGCGATTCGCCTGCGTTGCCATGGACAGTGGTCTTTACTCTGCTACCGTCACGATGTTCGCAGATGCTTGGCAAGCTTGGCGTAGAAGAAGCCGTCCATGCCATCCTCGCCCGGCAGGCGCTGGCGGCCGGCGCCGGAGGCATGGCCGAAGCGCGGGTCCAGCGCTTCGGTGCGGGCGTCGGGCGTGCGCGCCAGGAAGGCGTCGATCTGGCGCTCGTTCTCGTCCTTGAGGATCGAGCAGGTCGCATACAGCAGCATGCCGCCCGGCCGCAGCAGGGTCCACGCCGCATCCAGCAGGCGTGCCTGCAGCGCGCGCAGCGCGTCGATGTCCTCCGGCCGCCGGTGCAGCAGCACGTCGGGCTGGCGACGGACGATGCCGGTCGCCGAACACGGCGCGTCCAGCAGGACCGCGTCGAACGGCTGGCCGTCCCACCAGATCGAAGGTTCGCCCGCATCGGCTGCGCGCAGTTGCGCCCGCACGCCGACCCGCGCGAGCGTTTCGCCCACCCGCTGCAACCGCCGTGCGTCGACATCCATCGCCAGCAGGCGCAACGTGCCATCGCGTTCGAGCAGGTGCGCCGCCTTGCCGCCGGGGGCGGCGCAGGCATCGAGCACACGCGCACCGACGGCGGGTGCCAGCGCATCGGCCACCAACTGCGCAGCGCCGTCCTGGACCGACACGTCGCCGCCGGTGAAGCCCGGCAACGCGGCCACGGCCACCGGCGTATCGACGCGAATCGCATCGGTGGCCAACGGCGAGGCGGACGCGACGAGTTCCGGCAACGTCTGTCGCAGGCGTTCCAGATAATCCGCCACCGGCATGCGCGCGCGGTTGACCCGCAGCCACAGCGGGGCGGCTTCGGCGCTCGCGGCGAAAACCGCATCGGCCTGCCCGGTCCAGTCCTGGCGCACGCGCTCGCGCAGCCACGCCGGCCAGGCCTGTTCGGGTGCGGCGGCCGGCAGGCCTTCGCGCTGCGCGCGGCGCAGGATCGCGTTGACCATCCCGGCCTGGTGCGAGCGCTTCAGTTCCCGCGCGGCTTCCACAGTGGTAGAGAGCGCGGCATGCGCCGGCAGTTGCAATGCATCGATCTGGGCGAAGCCGACCCACAACAGCGCCCGCAGTTCGCCGTCGCGCCGGCCCAGCGGTTTCTGCATCCAGCGGCGCAGGGCTTCGTCATAGCGGACGCGCTGGCGCAACGCGGCGAAGCAGATCGCTTCGGCCAGCGCGCGATCCCGCGGGTCCGGCAGGCGCGGCAGGCCCGCGGCCAGTTCCGCCTTGAGCGAACGCCCCCGGTGCGCGACCGCATCGAGGATGCGCGCGGCCAGTGCACGCACGGCGGCGCCGGTGCCCGGATTCACGCGGTCACCAGATCCCGGCGCGCGTTGAGGTAGTCGGCGGCGGTGATCGCCTTGCCGCCCTCGCGCTGGACCACCCGCAGGCGCAGCGCGCCCTGGCCGCAGGCGATGTCCAGGCCCTGCCGGCCCGCCGTGAGCAGCGTGCCGGGTTCGGCCCGGTGCGCCAGATCCAGCGCGACCGCGCCATGGATGCGCAGGCGTTCGCCGGCCACGCTCGCCTCGGCCACCGGCCAGGGTTCGAACGCGCGCACCTTGCGCGCCAGCGCGTCGGCCGGCTGCGACCAGTCCAGCCGCGCTTCGTGCTTTTCCAGCTTGTGCGCATACGTGGCACCGGCTTCGGTCTGCGCCTGCGCCACCGGGCGCATGCCCGCGCGCAGCAGGCCAAGCCCGTCGGCAAGCACGCGCGCGCCCAGTTCGGACAGGCGGTCGTGCAGTTGCCCGCCGGTTTCCTGTTCGCCGATGGGCGTGCGCTGGGACAGCAGCACCGGGCCGGTATCCAGCCCGGCTTCCATCTGCATCAGGCAGACGCCGGTTTCGGCGTCGCCGGCTTCGATCGCGCGCTGGATCGGCGCGGCGCCACGCCAGCGCGGCAGCATCGACGCATGCACGTTCCAGCAACCGTAACGCGGGATGTCCAGCACCGCTTGCGGCAGGATCAGGCCGTAGGCGACGACGATCATCAGGTCCGGGGCCAGTTCGCGCAGGGCTTCCTGCGAGGATTTCTTCCTCAGCGATTCCGGTTGCAGTACCGGGATGCCGCGCTGGATCGCCTCCAGCTTGACCGGCGAAGGCGTCAGCCCGCGGCCGCGGCCGGCGGGCCGATCCGGCTGGGTGTACACCGCGACGACTTCATTGCGCGCGTGCGCCGCGCGCAAGCTGGGAACGGCGAACGCCGGCGTGCCGGCAAAAACGATTCTCATGGAAGACGAGGTATCCGGAGAGGAAGAAGGAGGATGGCGGCCGGCGCGACCCGCAACCTGGCTCTTGCGAATCCCAAATCCCGAATCACCAATCCCGCGGCCGTCAGGCCGCAGCCTGACGCCGCTGCTTGGCCAGCTTCTTGCGCACCATCTCGCGCTTGAGCGGCGAGAGGTAGTCGACGAACAGCTTGCCGTCGAGATGATCCATTTCGTGCTGGATGCAGACCGCCAGCAGGCCGTCGGCACGCAGTTCCTGCGCCTGGCCCCGGCGATCGACGAAGCGCACGGTGATTTCGTTGGAACGGGTGACGTCGGCATAGATGCCGGGAACCGACAGGCAGCCTTCCTGGTAGACCTGGTCGCCGGCCCGGTCGACGATCTCCGGATTGATGAAGACCCGGGGGTCGTTCTTCTCTTCGCTGATGTCGATGACCATGAAGCGCTGGTGCACGTCCACCTGGCTGGCGGCCAGGCCGATGCCCGGGGCCTCGTACATGGTCTCGAACATGTCGTCCAGCAGGGTCTGGAAGGCCGGCTCGGTCACCCGCGCCGGGTCGACCGGCACCGCCTTGGTGCGCAGCCGGGGATCGGGGAATTCGAGGATGGGAAGCAGTGCCATGGTGTGTCCGAGATGGGGGCGCCAGTGGAATCCGGCAAGGCCTCACGGATTCTAACTCGGGCGCTTGCGTTGCGCCGGGTTTTCTGGACTATAGTGCGGACCACCTGTCGGGGAATCAGGTAGATACAGCCATGTTTAAACATTTTCGTACGGTTCTCGCCGTTGCGGCGATTACCGTGGGCAGCTATGCCGCCGCCGCAGAAATGGCGGGGGACCACCCGGACACGTACGTGGTCAAGCGGGGGGACACCCTCTGGGACATTTCCGCCCGCTTCTTGAAGAAGCCGTGGCTGTGGCCGGAGATCTGGCAGGCCAATCCGCAGATCAAGAACCCCCATCTCATCTACCCCGGCGACGTGCTCAGCCTGGCTTATCTGGATCGCGTGGCGGTCCAGGCCGGTCCGCGCCAGGAAGCCCCGCTGAACGCGATTCCGCTGTCCGACGTCGAGCCGTTCCTGAAGAACCTGAGCATCACCGACAGCTTCCAGCATCTGCCGTACGTCGCCGGGCTGGAAGAGAACATGCTGCGCGCCACCGCGGGCCAGAACGTGTACGTGCTCGGGCTGGACCAGGCCCAGCCCGGCCAGCGCTACGCGATCGTGCGCCCGGGCCTGCGCTACACCCAGACCCGGGTGAAATCCAGCGGCGAGTACCTGACCTACAAGGAAGACCTGGACTACCGCGGCGCCCGCATCAAGGGCGCGCCGGCGGACTGGAACCGCCAGTGGTCCAGCTCGGCGCTGTCCGACGGCGGTCCGGTCGAACTGTTGGGCTACGAGCTTGAGCAGGTCAACGTCGGCACCATCACCCGCGGCCTCGTGCCCGGCAGCGAAACGGTCACCCTGACCCTGCAGGACAGCGGCAAGGAAGTCCGTGCCGGCGATCGCGTGGTCCCGGTCGAGGCCAAGCCGTACGACCTGCAGTTCTTCCCGCATCCGCCGGCCACGGCCATCGCCGAGGGCAAGCTGCAGATCCTGGCCGTCGCCAACGCGCTGACGTCCGGTGGTCCGCGCGACGTCGTCGCCATTTCCGGCGGCAGCCGCGAAGGCATCGACAATGGCACCGTGCTGTCGGTCTGGCGCCGGGGCGACCATGTCGCCAACAAGGTGCGCTGGCCCAATTCCTCGCGCATGGACGATTCGCCGCGCAACGGCGCCGGCCGGGTCAGCCTGCCGGACGAGTACGCCGCGCACGTGATGGTGTTCCGCACCTTCGACAAGGTCAGCTACGGGCTGGTGATGGAAGGGGTGAAGGCCACCCGGGTGGGCTACGAGCTGAAGCATCCGGACGCCACCTACTGAGTCTTCGGACAAACCCTACGCAACACCGCGACGGCGCCCGAGGGCGCCGTCGTCGTCTCCGCACTAGGCTGGCCTCATGTCCCGCCACGAAGACGACTCCGAGGCCCTGTTGCGCCTGACCCTGGCCGGCGGCGGCAGCGCCGCCCGCCGCCGCCTGCTGGAACGCCATGGCAGCCCCGGCGCCGCGTTCGCGGCCGGGCCGCGCGGATGGCGGGCGGCCGGACTGGACGATGGCCAGGTCAGCGCCTTCGCGGCGCCGGCCGCTGCGGGACTGGCAATCGCCCGGGAGTGGCTGGCTGCTTCGCCCCGCCATCACCTGATCGGCTGGGATTCGGGCGACTATCCGCCGCTGCTGCGCCATTGCCCGCATCCGCCGCTGGCGCTGTTCGTCGATGGCGATCCGGCGCTGCTGTGGCGTCCCTCAGTGGCGGTGGTCGGCAGCCGCTCGCCGACCGCCGGCGGACGCGACAACGCCGCGGCGTTCGCCGCCGCGCTGGCCCGGGCGGGGGTCGTGGTGGCCAGCGGCATGGCCGCCGGCATCGACGCCGCCGCGCACGAGAGCGCCCTGGGCCAGGTCGAAGGGACCACCGTCGCGGTCCTGGGCACCGGTCCGGAACAGGCATATCCACGCCGGCACGCGCCATTGCGGGATCGCATCGCCGCGCACGGCGCGGTGGTCAGCGAGCATCCCCCGGGCACCGGCGCGCATCCCAGCCACTTTCCCCGCCGCAACCGGATCATCGCCGGCCTGTCGCTGGCCACGCTGGTGATCGAGGCCGCCGAGCGCTCCGGCGCGCTGATCACCGCTCGCCAGGCGGCGGACAGCGGCCGCGACGTGTTCGCCGTGCCCGGTTCCATCCACAATCCGCTGGCGCGCGGCTGCCACCGCCTGATCCGCGACGGGGCCGGCCTGGTCGAACGCGGGGACGAACTGCTGGACGCCCTCGCCCCGCAATTGGCCGGGACGGTCCGGACCCTGCGCGAACAGCTCGGCGAACCTGAACAGACCCCTCCCGAACGGTCGCTTTCGGCCGGCGGCGGCCGGGACCCCGACTACCAGAAGTTGTGGCGCGCGCTTGGTCACGACCCAACGGGTATGGATCAACTGGTGGATCGGACCGGATTGACGACCGCCGCCCTGTCCTCCATGCTGCTCGCCATGGAACTGGATGGGCGCGTATCGGTCGAACACGGCCGTTACTGCCGCAAAGGCTAGTTTCTTTCCTCCACAGCGCCACCGTGCGCAGGCCGAGGGGCAATGAAAGAGAGCATCCTGGATGTACTGCTGTACCTGTTTGAACACTATTTCACCGAGGACGCGGACCCCGTCCGTGATCGCGACTCTCTCCAGAACGGCCTGATCCAGGCCGGCTTCAGCCCCGCCGAAATCAACAAGGCTTTCGACTGGCTCGACGCCCTGGCCGATCAGCGGCCCGGCGCGCCGCAACCGCGCGTGGGCGGCCCGACCCGCATCTTCCATGGCCCGGAGCTGGAAAAGCTCGACGTGGAAGGCCGCGGCTTCCTGATGTTCCTGGAACAGCACGGCATCCTCGATGCCGATCAGCGCGAACTGGTGCTGGATCGGGCGATGGCGCTGGATCAGGACGAGCTGGATCTGGACGACCTGAAGTGGGTCGTGCTGATGGTGCTGTTCAACCAGCCCGGCTCGGAAGCGGCCTACGCGTGGATGGAAACGCAGATGTTCGTGGACGAACCTGAACCGGTACACTGAGCCGACTTCAACCTGCTTTCGGGGGAAAGCATGGCCCAGTGGTATTACGCGGAAGGACCGGGGCGGAACGTTGGACCACTGACCACGGAGGAACTGGCGGCCTGCTTCCGGCGGGGCCAGTTGATGCTGGATTCCCAGGTCTGGCGCGAGGGCATGGCGCAATGGCAACCCTTGCGCAGCGTGGCCGCCGAGCTGGGCCTGGACGCTACCGCGTCGGCCACCGCGCCGATGCCGCCGCCGCTTCCCGGCGCGCCGGGCCACGCCAGCCCGCGCCCGGGCGCTCCGGCAATCGCGCCCGCACCGCGAGGGATGAGCCGCGGCACGATCATCCTGATCATCTGCCTGGCGGCGATCATTCCCATGCTGGCCATCCTCGGCATCCTGGCGGCGATCGCCATACCCGCGTACCAGCAATACACCTCGCGCGCCAAGCTGATGGAACCGATCGCCGCGGGCGACGCTCTGAAGCCGCTGATTGAACGCCATCTGGCCGAAGGCCGCTGCCCCGACAACGACGCCGACGGCTTCCAGCCGGAAGCCGCCTACGCATCCCCGCATGTCGCCGGCATTCTCGTCGGCGAGTTCGACGACGGCACGTGCGGGGTGGAGGTGCGCGTCCGCGGCACCGGCAATTCGCGCATGGACGACCACGCCATCTGGATTTTCTACGACGGCCAGTCCCGCAGCTGGGGCTGCACCTCGGACATCGAGGACCCGCTGCTGCCGGAGCGGTGCCGCGGCTGATGCCGCATGCCGGCGATCCCGCCCCGCGGTGGTCGCCCATCTAGGCGTTGACGAGCGCTTGCGGTAACGTTCGCAGCGCAACGGTTTGGGGAAACCAGCATGTCCACTTGGTATTACGCCGGGGCCGAGCGGCAACCGCTCGGCCCGTTGTCCACGGATGAACTGAAACAACACTTCCACAGCGAACGGATCGCACTGGACACGCTGGTCTGGCGCGACGGAATGATGCAGTGGCGACCACTGGCGGACCTGGCCCAGCAGCTCGGCCTGCTGGAGATGCCGCGGGCACCGTTCGATGCCTCACCCGCGTCGCCCGCCGCGTTCGTGCCCCCGGCGCCACCGACGGTTCCCGCGCCGCCGACGATCGCACGCGTGGAAGCCGAAGAGGTCGCAGCCGCCGTCACCGCGCCGCCCGAACGGATGCCGGCACCATCGGCCGCACCGGCGGGTAGCCGCGCGGTGTTCAATCTCGGCAGCGATCCTTCGCCCACGCCGGTGTACGAGCGTCCGGAGATCATCGAGCGCATGGCCGCGGCGGGCACCGGCGAGACCGCTGCCTCCCGCAACCCGTACCTGGCCGCCCGCGCGCCGCTGCAGGCGCAGCCCTCCTTCGTCGCCGACCAGAATGTCGTCTACGCCGGATTCTGGAAGCGCGCGGCCGCGACGATCATCGACGGCTTCATCCTGTCGCTGGTGGTGGGCCTGTGCGGCGAACTGTTCGGCGTGATCCTCAGCGATCTCGCCGGCGGCGGCGAATTGGCCACGGCGATCACCACCTCGCTCAGCACGCTCGCCCTCAACGCGCTCTACTTCGCCTGGTTCCATTCCACCTTCAACTACGCCACGCCGGGCAAGATGGCGATCGGCATCAAGGTGGTGCGCAGCCATGGCGAACCGATCTCGTTCCTGCGCGCGCTGGCACGCTTCTTCGCCACCATCCTCAGCACGCTGACGCTCTTCATCGGCTACCTGATGGCCGCGTTCACCGCGCGCAAGCAATCGCTGCACGACATCATCTGCGACACCGTGGTGGTCGACAAATGGGCCTACACCACCGAGCCGGAGCGCCAGCGCAGCGAGCTGGGTCTGGTCGCGATCGTGGTGCTGGGCCTGTATGGTCTGGTCATCGTGGCGGGCGTGGTCCTGATTTTCTTCGTCATCGGCCTGGCCGCGACCACGCAGCGGTTCGGTTGAACAAGCAACAGCAACAGGAGCGGTACAAAAAATGAGCAGTTGGTTTTTCGCCATCGGCGAGCAGCGCCAAGGTCCGATCAGCACGGAAGAACTGGGCACGCGTTTCCAGCGTGGCGAAATCACGCCGGATGTGCTGGTCTGGCGCGACGGCATGGACGGCTGGCGCCCGCTGGGCGAGATGGCCGCGGAACTGGGCCTGGCGATTCCGGCCGCCGCGCCCGCCATTGCCACCGTGGTCAACGAGCCGGCTTCGCCGTACGCGGCACCGGCCGCGCACGTTCCGCTGCAGTCCGCGCCGGTGTTCGCCGGCCAGGTGGTGATGGCCGGTTTCTGGAAGCGTTTCGCCGCCTCCTTCATCGACGGCATGGTGATGATGGTGGTGACCCTGGTGGTCGCCCTGGTCGGCCTCATGCTCACCGGCGGCGCGGCCGCGCTGAATCCGCAGGCATTCGCCAACGACATGATGCGCGGCACCCTCGGGGTGACCTTCATCCTGGCGTTCTATGTGCTGCCGATCCTGGCCCAGGCGGTCTACTTCACCTGGATGCACGCGTCCGCGTCGCAGGCGACCCTGGGCAAGCTCGCGGTCGGCATCAAGGTGGCACGCACCGATGGCCAGGCGCTCACCCTGGGCCGCAGCTTCGGTCGCTGGTGCGCGTACTTCTTCCTCAACCTGGTCAGCTGCGGCGTCACGACGCTGATATCGGCATTCACCGTCGGCCTGACCGAGCGCAAGCAGGCCCTGCACGACATGATCGCCGATACCCTGGTCGTGGACCGCTGGGCCTTCACCGCCCATCCGGAACGGCAGCGCCGCGACCTGGGCGCGGTGACCTGGACGATCATCGTGCTGGCGGGCCTGTTCTTCGTCGCCTATATCGGCTTCTTCGTGTTCGCCATGGGCATGGCCGCCATCGCCGGCGGCAACCAGTAATCCCGGCGGGCGATGAAGCACTGGTATTACGCGGACGAGGCGCGGCAGCCGCAGGGCCCGGTGGATGCCGCGATGCTGCGGGATCTGCTGGCCGGCGGACGGATTTCCCACGCCACCCTGATCTGGCGCGACGGCCTGTCGCAATGGCAGGCAGCCGGCGATTTCGCCCGGGAACTGGGCCTGGACACCGGCGCGCGTTTCCGGCAACCGCCGGTCGTCGCGGAAGAAGTCGCGGAAGAAAGGGACGGGTCGACGGCCGGGGCCATTACCGATACCGCGTCGTTCCCGCCCCCGGACACCACGCCTGAAACGGACGCGTCCCCATATGCCGCGCCCGAGGCCGCAGTCGGGCTCGTGTCGCAGGTCGTGCAGGGCGGCGAGGTCGTCTATGCCGGTTTCTGGAAACGCACGGCGGCCTACACCATCGACAGCTTCCTGCTGACCATCATCACCACGGTGATCAGCACCGTGACCGGGCTTGCGATGCTGCCGCTGGTCATGGCCGACGCGACCCAGCCGCTGCTCGTCCTGGTGCTGCAGGTCGCGTCCTATCTGGTGCAGATCGTGGTGATGGCCGGGTATTTCGCCTGGTTCCATGCCTCACCGCACCAGGCGACGCCCGGCAAGATGGCGGTCGGCATCAAGGTGGTGGACACGCAGGGCGCGCCGATCAGCTTCTGGCGCGCCATCGGCCGGTTCTTCGCGACCTTCGTCAGCACGCTGCTGCTCATGGCGGGCTACCTGATGGCGGCCTTCACCGGCCGCAAGCAGGCCCTGCACGACCTGATCTGCGGCACCCTGGTGGTGGACAAGTGGGCCTACACCCACTATCCGGAGCGCCAGCAGCCGAAGCTGGGCGTGGTCACCTGGATTGCCCTCGCCCTGGGGGGACTGCTGTCCCTGATGTTCCTGCTGGCGGCCGGTGCGCTGGTCGCCGCCATGGGAGGCGTTTTCGGAAGGTGACGGGCTTCACGGAACCCGTTCAGGGTTGACAGCCGTGCCCGGGCATGATTCCACTAGTAAATAGCGAAACCTGAACGCCCGGGGCCACGGCTCCGGGCGTCGGCTTCTCTGCCGCCCGCTTTTGCGCCACCCTTGCCGGCCACGCGCCGCCCCCACCGCCCATCGGAAGGACATGTCCAAGCACCTCCTCATCGTCGAATCGCCGGCCAAGGCCAAGACGATCAACAAATACCTCGGCAAGGACTTCCACGTCCTGGCGTCCTACGGTCACGTGCGCGACCTGGTGCCGAAGGAGGGGGCGGTGGATCCGGACAACGGCTTCGCGATGCGCTACGACCTCATCGACAAGAACGAGAAGCACGTCGATGCGATCGCCAAGGCGGCCAAGGCGGCCGAAGACATCTATCTGGCGACCGACCCGGACCGCGAGGGCGAGGCGATCAGCTGGCACATCGCGGAAATCCTGAAGGAGCGCGGCCTGCTCAAGGACAAGCCGCTGCACCGGGTGGTGTTCACCGAAATCACCCCGCGGGCCATCCGCGAAGCGATGAACCAGCCGCGCCAGATCGCCAACGAACTGGTCGATGCCCAGCAGGCGCGCCGCGCGCTGGACTATCTGGTCGGCTTCAACCTGTCGCCGGTGCTGTGGCGCAAGGTCCAGCGCGGCCTGTCCGCCGGCCGCGTGCAGTCGCCCGCGCTGCGCATGATCGTCGAGCGCGAAGAGGAAATCGAAGCCTTCATCGCGCGCGAGTACTGGTCCATCGAGGCCGAATGCGCGCACCCGCGCCAGTCCTTCACCGCCAAGCTCACCCGCCTGGACGGCCAGAAGTTCGAGCAGTTCACGGTCACCGACGGTGACACCGCCGAAGCCGCGCGCATGCGCATCCAGCAGGCCGCGCAGGGTTCGCTGCATGTCACCGACGTGACCAGCAAGGAACGCAAGCGCCGGCCCGCGCCGCCGTTCACCACCTCCACCCTGCAGCAGGAAGCCGCGCGCAAGCTGGGCTTCACCACCCGCAAGACCATGCAGGTCGCGCAGAAGCTGTATGAAGGCGTGGCGATCGGCGAGGAAGGCACGGTCGGCCTGATCAGCTACATGCGTACCGACTCGGTCAGCCTGTCGGTCGAGGCGCTGAACGAGATCCGCGACGTCATCGCCCGCGACTACGGCACCCAGGCGCTGCCGGACAAGCCCAACACCTACCAGACCAAGTCCAAGAACGCGCAGGAAGCGCACGAAGCCGTGCGCCCGACCTCGGCACTGCGCACGCCGGCGCAGGTGGCGCGTTTCCTCAGCGACGACGAGCGCAAGCTCTACGAACTGATCTGGAAGCGCGCGGTGGCCTGCCAGATGGTGCCGGCCACGCTCAACACCGTCAGCGTCGACCTGGCCGCGGGCAGCGAGCACAGCTTCCGCGCCAGCGGCACCACCGTGATCGATCCCGGCTTCCTGGCCGTGTACGAGGAAGGCAAGGACCAGAAGGGCGCGGAAGACGACGACGAAGGCCGCAAGCTGCCGCCGATGAAACCGGGCGACCGGGTACCGCTGGATCGCATCCACGCCGACCAGCATTTCACCCAGCCGCCGCCGCGCTTCACCGAAGCCGCGCTGGTCAAGGCGCTGGAGGAATACGGCATCGGCCGTCCCTCCACCTACGCTTCGATCATCCAGACCCTGCTGTTCCGCAAGTACACCGAGATGGAAGGCCGCGCCTTCAAGCCCACCGACGTGGGCCGCGCGGTCTCCAAGTTCCTCAGCGGCCACTTCACCCAATACGTGGACTACGACTTCACCGCCCGGCTCGAGGACGAGCTGGACGCGGTCTCTCGCGGCGAGGAGGAATGGGTCCCGCTGATGGAGAAGTTCTGGGGCCCGTTCAAGGAACTGATCGAGGAGAAGAAGGAATCGGTCGATCGCAGCGAGGCCACGGGCGCGCGCGAACTCGGTACCGATCCCAAGTCCGGCAAGCCGGTCAGCGTGCGCCTGGGCCGGTTCGGTCCCTACGCCCAGATCGGCGACAAGGACACCGACGAGAAGCTCGAATTCGCCTCGCTGCGTCCGGGCCAGTCGATGCACACCATCACCCTGGACGAAGCGATCGAGCTGTTCAAGCTGCCGCGCAAGCTGGGCCAGGACAATGGCGAGGAAGTCAGCGTCGGCATCGGCCGCTTCGGCCCGTTCGCCAAGCGCGGCAGCACCTACGCCTCGCTGAAGAAGGAAGACGATCCGTACACGATCGATCTGGCGCGCGCGGTCTTCCTGATCAACGAGAAGGAAGAAATCGCCCGCAACCGCATCATCAAGGAATTCGACGGCAGCGACATCCAGGTGCTGAACGGCCGCTTTGGTCCGTACATCAGCGACGGCAAGCTCAACGGCAAGATTCCCAAGGATCGCGAGCCCGCCTCGCTGACCCTGGCCGAAGTGCAGCAGCTGCTGGAGGAAACCGGCAAGCCCGCGCGGCGCGGTTTCGGCGCCAAGAAGGCCACCGCCAAGAAGGCCGCGGTGAAGAAGGAAGCCGCGCCGAAGAAGGCCGCCGCCAAGAAGACGGCGACGAAGAAAACCGCGACCAAGAGCACCACGACCAAGAGCCCGGCCACCAAGAAGGCCACCGCGAAGAAGGCCGCCGTGACCGTCACCGAACCGGCCAAGTCGCTGCTGACCCCGGCCAAGGTGGAACCCGGCAAGAAGCGGGTCGCCAAGAAGCAGAGCGACGACGCGCCGTTCTGATTCGCTGCCTCAAGCCGCGCCCCGCGGGGCGCGGTGGACACGCGGGCCTGCCGTGGCAGAATCGCGCCATGAA
Source organism: Pseudoxanthomonas sp. PXM04 (assembly GCF_014851695.1). Classification (NCBI taxonomy): domain Bacteria; kingdom Pseudomonadati; phylum Pseudomonadota; class Gammaproteobacteria; order Lysobacterales; family Lysobacteraceae; genus Pseudoxanthomonas; species Pseudoxanthomonas sp. PXM04. Next base: position 113,635 of record NZ_JACVAG010000008.1, on the reverse strand, counting down.
CGATGCCCTGCCCTTGTCCGCCGCCGTGGAATGGCTCCAGCACGGCGGCGTGATCGCCTATCCGACTGAAGCCGTCTGGGGCGTGGGCTGCGATCCGTTCGATGAAACCGCCGTGCGGCGCCTGCTGGCGATCAAGGAGCGTCCGGTCGAGAAAGGGTTGATCCTGATCGCCGCCGATCTGGAACAGCTTCGCGCCTGCCTGGATCTGGACGCGCTGCAGACCGATCGGCTGGCCGAGGTGCTGGCCAGTTGGCCGGGTCCGCACACTTGGGTGATGCCGGCGAACGCACGGGTGCCACGCTGGCTTACCGGCGAGCATGACGGCATCGCCGTCAGGGTCACGGCGCATCCCACGGTCATCGCGCTGTGCCGGGGCTTCGGCGGTCCGCTGGTCTCCACCAGCGCCAACCTGAGCGGGCAACCGGCACCACGCGATCGCGCGGGTCTGGATCCCGCGCTGGTCGAGCGCCTGGACGGCGTCAGCGAAGGCGAAACCGGCGGACTGGATCGCCCCTCCTCGATCCGCGACGCCCGTACCGGCGCGCAGTTCCGGGCCTGAATCCGTCCGCATTGTCCCTGCCGCCGTTCGCGCGCAAGATGCGGGCATGCGCATCGTCCTGGCCGCCTGCCTGCTTTTCCCGCTCGCTCCGGTGGGCGGGATCGCCGCCGCGCAGGAAGTGACGATCTACCGCTGCGTCGGCAAGCAGGGACAGGTGGCGCTGCGGGATTCTCCCTGCCTGCCCGGCGAGACCCAACAGACCCGCAGCATGCAGCGGCCACGCGATCCGGCGCCGGTCGCGCGACCGGCGGTACCCAGCATCACGCCCGCGCCGCCGGTGCCGGCGCCCACCGAGCGCATCGTCTACCGGAATCCGCCGCGTGCGATGTACGAATGCATCACCCCGGACGGCGAGCGCTATACCAGCGACGATGGCGAAGGCCGCCCGCGCTTCGTGCCCTACTGGGCGGGTGGCTATCCCTATCCGGCCTGGCCCCGTCCGCATGGCGGCAGCATCTCCGGGCATATCCCGATCGGCAACGGCGGCAACATCACGTTCCAGAGCGGGAATCCCACGCCGCTGCCTCCGACACCGCGTCCTCCCGGGCATGGGCCCGGCAACGTCATCGTGCCGGCGGGCGGTATCTGGGTTCGCGACCAATGCCACGAATTGCCGCAGGCGGAAGTCTGCGCGCGGCTGTCCGATCGCCGCTATGAAATCCTGCGCCGCTATGGCAGCGCGATGCCCAGCGAGCGACGCACGCTGGATCTGGAACAGCGTGGCATCGATGCGCGCATGGCCAACGATTGCGGGAATCCCTGATGTCCTACCGTCTCGCCTGGCTGATGCTCCTGGCGGCCCCGGCCGCGCATGCGGACGAAGTGGTGATCTACCGGTGCACCGATGCCGCCGGCGCGCTCACCGTGCAGAACATGCCCTGCCCCAAGGGCAGCCGGCAGCAGGTCAAGCGGATGCCGGCGCTGGCGACCGTACCGATGGCACCGGCGGCATCCACGCCCGCCGCCGCCCCACCGGCGACGCCCGCCGCTGCGCCCGAAGCCGCGGTCCCGGCGGCAGCGACGGCGCCAGCCGAATCCACACCGGTCGCGACGGCCGCGCACCTGCCGCCCCCCAATCTGTTCCGCTGCACCACCCGCGACGGCGGCGGCTACCTGACCGAGGACAGCGAGCCCGCCTCGCGCTGCGAGCCGCTGCAGACCATCGGGCTGGATGGCAATCCGCAGGGCGGCGCGGGCCAGGCCTGCGAAGTGGTGCGGGACACCTGCGCCCGGGTTCCCGACGAAGGCTTGTGCGAAGCGTGGAAGAAGCGCCGCGACGAAGCCGAAGTGGCCTGGCGATTCACCCGCACGGAAACCAGCGAGAAGAACAAGGCCGAGTTCGAGCGTGTGCAGCGCATCCTGGCCGAGAGCACCTGCGGCGGCTGAACCCGCGGCAGCAGCAACTTGAGCGGCAGCAACCACCTCCGGGTGGGCATCGGCTCAGAATCCGTAGCGAAGAAAGCCCCCGTCCACGGCAATGCATTCGCCGGTCACGTAGCTGGCCGCCGGCAGGCACAGGAATCCCACCGCCGCGGCGACCTCCTCGGGCTCGCCGATCCGGCGCATCGGCGTGCGCGCGATCACTTCCTCGTAGTAATCCGCGTCGGAAAGCGGCCCCGACGTGCGACGGGTGCGGATGTACCACGGCGCCACCGCGTTGACCCGCACACCGTCCTCGGCCCATTCGGCGGCCAGGTTGCGGGTCATCTGGTGCAGCGCGGCCTTGGTCATGCCGTAGGGCGCGCCGCTGCGCACGGCGGTGATGCCGGACACGCTGCCGACGTTGACGATGGCGGAACTGGCGTGGCGGGTCAGCAGCGGATGGGCGTAGCGCGAGAGTTCGAATGCGGAGAACAGATTGGTCTCGAAGATGCCGCGCCACTCGTCCTCGGTATAGTCCACCGCCGCCTTGGTGACATTGCCGCCGGCGTTGTTGATCAGCAGATTGAGGCCGTCGGCATGATCCTTCACCCAGTCGAGGATCGCGCGCCGCTCCTCGTCATCGGCCACGTCGGCGGCCATTGTCGCCACTTCGCGCTCCGGAAATTCCTCGGCCAGATCGTCGCGCGCAGCGTCCAGCAGATCCTCGTCACGGGCCACCAGCATCACGTCCGCGCCGAACCCCAGCAACTCGCGCGCGATTGCCAGGCCGATGCCGGCGCTGGCGCCGGTGATCAATGCAGTCTGCCCGTCCAATCGCCAACGATGGGATGCCATGCGCCACTCCGTTCGAATGGGGGTAGCATACCGCCAGCCATACCGGAGGGGCATTGCATGAAAACGCGCCCGATCGCCTGCCTGCTGCTCCTTTCGTTGTGCGCCTGCCGACCGGCGCCACCGCCGACCGAGCGCCCACCGGAACCCCAGGCGGCGAGCGCCGCCCACCTGCGCGATGCCCTCCAGGCCCCCATCGACAAGGCCAAGGCGGTGGAGGAAGCCGCCCGCAAGGCTGCCGACGACCAGCGCGCCGCGATCGACGCGGCCAAGCAGCAGTAGCCCTGCGCAAACCATATCGGCAGGCGGCAGACCGGCGACAAAAAACCTCCGCGCGCTTGCGGAACGCCTCCACGAATACCCCCTTCGCAGAAGGGGGTGGGCGCCGCGGGCGACCGGGGGATTGACCCGCCATGCGGCGATTGGGGAGGGCTTGCTTTTGCGTGGAAGAGCAAATCCCCCTCAGTCCCCCTTCGGAGAAGGGGGAGGCAAAGCAACGCCACAAAAAAGCCCTCCTTGCGGAGGGCTCTTTTTTTTGCCGCCACTGGCGCGCGTCGCGTGATCAGAATCCGCAGAAGCAGTACGCCAGCGCCTTGACCGGCGCGCCGCCCTGGCGGTCCTGCAGGGCTTCCTCGACGAATCGCAACTGCGTGTTGGCTTCCGGCAGGCGCTGCGCCAGCATCGCGCGGGCGATGTCGGAATCCTTCAGCCACAACGCACCGATGCGGCTTCCGGCCATCCGGCCCATGAACTGGGCAAACGGCGAAGCGTTCTGCTCGATGTAGCGAACGCGGTACTTGTCGGCGCCACCAAGCTTGGCCAGTTGCGCGGCGTAGTCGGTTGCCGCCTGCATGCCGCCGAGTTCGTCGACCAGGCCGCGCTCCTTGGCCTGCGCACCGCTCCAGACGCGGCCGCGGGCGACTTCGTCCACCGCCTCGACCGGCTTCTTGCGCGCGTCGGCGACCTTGCCGGTGAAATCCGCGTAGCCCTTGTTGATGATCGACTGGATCACCTGGCCGACGGCCGGATCCAGCGGACGGGTGATGTCGAACGCGCCGGCGAAGCGCGTGGTGCCCACGCCGTCGGTATGCACGCCGATCTTCTCCAGCGTGCGCGGCACGGTCGGAATCATGCCGAAGATGCCGATGGAACCAGTGATGGTCGACGGATCGGCATAGATGCGATCGGCGTTCATCGAGATCCAGTAACCGCCGGAGGCGGCCAGATCGCCCATCGACACCACCACCGGCTTGCCGGCGGCCTTCAGCGCGGCCACCTCGCGGCGGATCTGCTCGGAAGCGAACACGCCGCCACCCGGGGAATCCACGCGCAGCACCACCGCTTTCACGTCCTCGTCGTCACGCGCTTCGCGCAGCAACGCGGAGGTCGATTCGCCGCCGATGCGGCCGGCCGGCTGTTCGCCGTCGGTGATTTCGCCTTCGGCCACCACCACCGCGATCTGCGGCCGCTTGTCCAGCGTGGCCGCGCGCTGCGTGTCCAGATGGGCGAGGTAGCCCTCCAGGGTGACCTGGCGGAAACCGGTGTCCGAATCCTCGTCGGCCACGCCGCGTTCGATCAGCAGGTTCTCAACGTCCTCGCGGGTCTTCAGGCCATCCACCAGCTTCTGCTGGAGGGCGAACTTGGCCAGATCGCCACCGGCGGCGGCGATGCCTTCCGGCAGCGTATCGATGCCCGCGGCCAATTGCTGCGGCGTCAGCTTGCGTGCCTTGGCGACGTCGCCCAGATAGCGCTGCCACACGTCGTTCATCCAGAACAGATCCGCTTCCTTGGATTCCGGCGAGGCGGCGTCCAGCACATAGGGCTCGACCGCGGACTTGAACTCGCCGACCCGGAACACGTGCACGTCCACGCCCAGCTTTTCCTGCAGGGCTTGGCGGAAATACTGGCGATAGCGGCCGAGGCCTTCCAGCAACAGGCCGCCCATCGGATCCAGATAGACCTCGTTGGCCTGCGCCGCCAGCAGGTACTGGTGCTGGCCCAGGTTCTCGCCGAACGCCACGATCTGCTTGCCCGAGGCGCGGAAGCGCTCCAGCGCCGCGGCGACTTCACGCAGCGAGGCGTAACCGGTCGGCTGCAGCTTGTCCACGCGCAGCATCATGCGCTCGATCTTCTTGTCCTCGCGCGCCGCGTCAATCGCGCGCACGAGATCGCGCAGCTGGATTTCCTCGGCGTCCTTGTCGTTGAGCAGCTTGGCCAGCGCGCGGGTCGCCGGGTCGGTGCTGTACTGCTCGACCAGGCGTCCTTCCGGCGCGACCACCAGGGTGGTGCGATCGATCACCGGCTTGACCGCGCTGCTCGAACTGATGCCGGCCAGCAGGATCATGAACATGATCAGGAACAGCAGGAAGCCGAAGAACAGCACGTTCAGGAACAGCTTGCGGGCGAAATTCACCACGTTCCAGGCGCCAACGAAGAAGGTGGCGACGGGTCCGCGGGCGGGAGGCGGTTGGTTCATGGGGGTGGAGACTCCGGTATTCCTGGGGCCAGCTTAACGGGTCGGCCCCCGGGGCGGCATGCCCCTTTAGTCACCGTGCGCCAATGTCGGTCAAGTCGCGTCCGCTGCCAGCAGGCGCCGGCTGCTGCGGTTGAAGCGCCAGCCCAAGCTGATGGCGGCGGCGGTGAGGCCCATGATCAGGCCCAGCCACATGCCCTGCGGACCCCAACCCAGCCACAGCCCGAAACCGGCGCCCAGCGGCATGCCCAGGCCCCAGTAGGAGAACATCGCCAGCCACATCGGCGCGCGGGTGTCCTTCAACCCGCGCAGCGCGCCGGCCGAGAGCACCTGAATGCCGTCCGGGAACTGGAAGGCCGCCGCGTACAGCAGCAACGTGCCGGCCAGGGCCGCCACCGCCAGATCCTGGGTATACAGGGACACCACCGCGTCGTGGCCGAACAACAGCACCAGCGCGGACAGCGCCTGGGTGGCCAGCACGATCGCGTAACCGGCATGCGCGGCCCGGCGGATGCCGGCCGGATCGCCGGCACCCAGCGCATGGCCCACCCGCACGGTGGTGGCCTCGGCCACGCCCATCGGCACCATGAAACACAGCGCGGCGACATTGATGGCGATCTGGTGCGCGGCGGCGGACACAGCGCCCAGCCGCGCGATCAGCAGCGCGGTCACGATGAACAGGCTGCCCTCCATCAGCACCGTGATGCCGATCGGCAGGCCGGTCCGGAGCAGCTGCCCGATCGCGGCCCAGCGCGGCGGTTCGAAATGGCTGAACAGCTTCAGGTGGGCGAAGCGACGCGAATTCCACAGGTACAGCGCGAAGCAACTGGCCTGCACCCACATCGTGATCGCCGAGGCGGTGCCGAGTCCGGCCGCGCCCATTTCAGGCAGGCCGAACTTGCCGAAAGTCAGCACGTAGCCGACCGGCGCCAGCACCAGCAGGCCGCCGAAGCCCAGCAACATGGTCGGCAGGGTCCAGTGCATGCCCTCGCTGAGATAGCGCATGCAGAAGTAGAAGGTCAGCGCCGGCACGCCCCAGCGGATCGCATGCAGGAAACCGGTCGCGCCGGGAATGATGTCCGGGGCGATGCCGAACGCGCCCAGCGCGTAGGGCGCCAGGCTGAGGAAGCCGAACATCAGCAGGCCCAGGCCCAGCGACAGCCAAAGTGCCTGGCGGAACAGCGGCCCGATTTCGTCGCGGCGATTCGCGCCATCCAGTTCCGACACCGACGCGGTGAGCGAGATGAGCGTGCCGATCGGCACCATCATCGGCAGCCATAGCAGGGCCGTGCCGACCGTGACCGAGGCCAGGGTCTGGGTGCCGTGGTGCCCGGCGATGACGTTGTCGACGAAGCCGATGAGGCCGGTGGAGACATGGCCCAGCACCAGCGGCAGGGCAAGTTTCGCGGAAGCGCGGACCTCATCGCCGAAACGCGGCGAATGGGAGACGGTGGAGGACATGGGGGAGACCGCCGGACTACGGTCGCGCGGTCGCGCGCTGGCACCGGGTCACGGGAGGCCGGTATCTTACCCGCTCGCGCCAGGGGAAGCACAACCGCAGATGAGCAGCCAGACCGACGCCTTGCGTCAAGACGACCATGCACCCGCCACTTGCGAAAACTGCGACACGCCGTTGCAGGGCGAGTTCTGCCATCGCTGCGGACAGACATCGCACAATCCCCTGCGGCATGCCGGCCACGCCATCGAGGAAGTGTTCGAATCCTTCTGGCATCTGGACGGGCGTATCTTCCGCACCCTGCGTGCGCTGTGCGCGCCGGGCCGCCTGGCCAACGCCTACCTGTCCGGGCACCGCGCGCCCTACGTCGCGCCACTGCGGCTGTTCGTGATCGTCAGCGTGCTGACCTTCTTCATCGCCCAGTTCGCCGTGCACATCGGCGAACCCTCGTCCGACGCGGTGGTCAAGAGCAATTTCGAGGAAGTGACGACCGTCGCCGAAGTCGAACGCCAGCGCGACGAAGCCATTCGCGGATTGCTCGAAGGCAAGGCGGCGGTCGGCGACATCCCCGGCGCCAGCACCGGTTTCGATCGCAGCATCAAGGCACTGCGCGAACAGGCGCGGGAACGCATCGCCGAACTGGATCCCACCCACCCTTCGCTGCAGCAGCCCCTGGAGGCCACCGGACCCGCCGCCACGCCGGCACCCGAGGTGACCAAGGCGCCGTCGAACGCACCGCCGGGCATCCGGCTCACGCCCGATTCCTCCACCGGGGACGCCCCATCCGCGGCCTCTCCCTCCTCCGTTGTCGCGGACAGGGATCAAGCGACGCAGGCCGAACCCAAGGGGTTTCTCGACCGCTGGCTGAAGAAGAAGGCGCAGCGCGCGGAAGAGAACTGGGAGCGCTTCCAGAAGGATCCGGAGCTGTTCAAGAACGCCGGGCTCAAATCCATTCCCACCGCGCTGTTCTTCATGGTCCCGATCTTCGCGGTGTTCCTCAAGATCGCCTATCTCGGTTCGGGCCGGCTGTACCTGGAGCATCTGGTCGTCGCCCTCTACAGCCACGCGTGGCTGTGCCTGGCGCTGCTCGGCATCTTCGTGCTGATGGCGCTGGACGAATGGATCACCCCGCATGCCGGCTGGTTCTCCAGCGTCACCGGCTTGCTGCAGTTCGTGCTGTGGTGGTGGATGCCGATCTACCTGCTGCTGATGCAGAAGCGGGTCTATGGACAGGCCTGGTGGCTGACGGTGCTGAAGTACCTGGCCGTCGGCATGGTCTACCTGTTCCTGGTGAGTTTCGCGGCGATGTTCGTCCTGCTCACCAGCTTCATCAACGCATGACGATCATCTACGAAGTCGATCTCGCCATCGACGCGGACATCGCCGAGGCCCACGCGCGCTGGCTGGACGCGCACGTCCGCGAGATGCTCGGTTTCGAGGGATTCCTGGAAGCGGAAATCCTGGATCGGCGGGATCCGCCCGCCGGGTCCGGATGGGTGGCGCGCTGCGTGCGCTATCGACTGGCCGACCATGCCGCGCTCGATGCCTACCTGCGCGATCACGCGCCGCGCATGCGGGCCGAAGGCATTGCCCGTTTCGGCGAACAGGTGCGCGCGAGCCGGCGGATTCTCGCCATCGCCGCCCGCTACTGAGTCGCGCCGCGCCAGGCGTTACTGATTGCGGCGCCGGTGCAGCCAGTCGCCTCGACGCGCCGGCTCCACCCGCAGCAAGGCTTGCCGGAACGCGGCGCGCTCCTGTGGCGGGATGCGCTGCGCCAGCGCCGCCAGATCGTCGCGTTGGGTCGCGTCCAGTTGCCGCAGCAACGCCAGCAGCGCATCGCGCTCGGCCGCCGGCACGTAGGCGAACAGCGGCTGCAGACGCGGCCAGTCCGCGCCCAGTTCCGGCCCCAGTGCCCAACCCCGCTGCTGCAGGGTGTCCTGGCTGTCGTAGAGCGTACGCAGGCGTGCCTGTTCTTCCGCCGGCAGGGCGGCGAACGCCTGCGCGGCCGCACGCAGTTGCGCGCGCTGCGTTTCGTCCAGCGCGCGCCAGGCCAGGTAGCGCCCCCGCTGGCGTTCACGCTCCATCGGCGCCAGCCCGTCCCAGACCTGCGCACGCGTGGCGGCCTGGGCGCGTTGCGCGGGTGCGAGCGCGGACCAGCGCGCCTGCCGTTCCGCCAGCCATGTTTCCGTCGACGGCGATTGCGCATGGCCGCACCAGGCCGCGCCCGCCACCAGTAGCGCCAGCAGCGTCGCGCGGCGCTCAGAACGTCGTGTCACGGCCTTCCTCCTGGGCACCGGCTTCAACGGCGCCATCAGCCGCTTTTCCCGCGGGCAGTGGCTGGCGGGTTCCGGCCAGGTACCACGCATAGAAGGCCGCGTCGTTCGACAGCGTTTCGCTTTCCGGATCCAGCAGCAGATCCAGATCCGGATGCAGCGCCAGGACCTGGTCGGCCGCCACCGTTGCCGCGGCGGCTTCGGCGGGCGGCAGCGCCTCCTGTTCGATATCCGGTTCCTCGGCCAGTCCAAGGCCGGTGCGGCCGACCTCTTCCAGCGAGTCGCCGCCGCGTCCGAACAGCCCGCGCGGATTAAGGAAGGTCACCGCCAGTCCCCCGGCGCAGGCCAGCACGATCGCGATCACCGCCCAGCGTCGCCAGCGCCCGCGGACGGGCATCGCAGCGACGGCCCGGGGCCTGGTGGTTGCCGGTGCCACCGGTACCTGCGTTTCCGGTCGCGGAGACCGGGATACGGGCGCCTCGGGCCTGAGCGCGGCTTCGCGCAATCGCGCCAACCGGGCCAGACGCTCGGGAGGCAGGTCCCGCATCTGTTGCTGGATCGCCTCGGCCAGCGCGCGCCAGCCGGCGGCGTCGGGCTGGCCGGCGGCGTCGGTGGGACACGCCGCCGCCAGTGCGGCGCGGTAGCGGGTCATGTCCACGCCCAGCACTTCCACCGCCTCGTCTTCCGGCAGGCCGGCCGCCAGCCGGCTCAGCAGCGCCTGGCGATCCTCCGGGGCCAACGTGGCCAGATGGGCGACCACGCCTGGCCAGCGCGCGCCCGCGGGCGGGCGATGGAGGGCCGGCGACGCCATCATCTTCTGCCAGAAACCGCGTGGCCAGTCGGCCATGGGCTGGGACGGCGCCTGTGCGGCGAAAGCCCGCATCGCGGTGGCGAGGGCGGCATCGCCATGCTCGGCGTCGCCGCACTGGAGCTGCGCGAACAGCGCGCCGCGGCGTTCGACCCCCCGCAGGAAAGCCGCCAGGGCGGCGGGCGCCGGGACGGCGGACGGCGATGGATCAGTCATGGAATCGCGGGCTCATCGCCGCGAATCATAGCGGCCACGAAGGTGATTCCGGACGCTTGACACCGCTTGGAATCCTGCTCTCCCAAGCGCCGCAAGGCTTTCGCCGATTTGCGTTGTGCACAGCGGTCACGCGAATGTCATGACCCGCCGGCCGACGGTGGGCGACCGTCACATTTCAACTTGGTTTCACAATTAAGTTGCTGATTCAAAAGTAAAAAGTTGCGTTGGCGTTTTTTTCACCAAACACCAGCCGAGGCCCGAAAATGGGTCATCGGCGCGTGGAGCAATGGCGACATGCACAGATTTATCCACAGCTCGTGTGGATAAGCCGGAATCTCTTTGACTCACACGCACTTGCGTGAACTTCGTCATTTTTTTGACAGATTGATCCCGCAACCCCATCCGACCCGCAGCGCTTGACCGGCTCGCTAAACTGCGGAGATGCCGTCGCCCGAAATTCTCCGCGTCGCCCTGCCCGTTCCGCTGCCCCGACTGTTCGACTATCGCCCGCCGGCGGGCTCGACGGTTTCGGCCGCGGACGTGGGCCGGCGCGTGCGCGTGCCCTTCGGCAGCCGCGAACTGGTGGGCTGGGTGGCCGACACCGGACCGGCCGAAGAGACGGTAGAACTGAAGGCGGCCCACGCATGGCTGGACGCCACCCCGCTGCTGCGCGGCGAACTCCTGGACTCGCTGCGCTGGCTGGCGCGCTACACGCATGCGCCGCTGGGCGAGGTGTTCGCCACCGCCCTGCCGGCGCCCCTGCGCCAGGGCGAGCCGGTGCCCGCCGCCGAACAGGCCTGGCAGTGGCGATTGACCGAAGCCGGCCTCACCGCCCTGCCGCGCCTGCGCGCGGGCAGCCGTCCGCGCCAGCTCGCCGAATGGCTGTCCACCGGACCGCAGCCGGAGGACCGGCTCGCCGCCCGCATGGAGCAGTGGCGCGATGCGGCCCGCACCCTGGCCGGGCGGGAGCTCGCCGAACGGATTCCGGCCCCGCCCGGCGTCAGCGAAGCCACACCCCGTCCCGGCCCCACCCTCAACGAAGAACAGCAACAGGCGGCCGACGCGCTGGCCGAGGCCAACGGCTTCTGCCCGTTCCTGCTCGACGGCGTCACCGGCAGCGGCAAGACCGAGGTCTACCTGGGCGCCATCGCCGCCTGCCTGGCGCGCGGCCGGCAGGCGCTGGTGCTGGTACCCGAGATCGGCCTGACCCCGCAGACCCTGGCGCGCTTCCGCACCCGCCTGGGCGTGCCGGTGCACGTGCTGCACTCCGGCCTCAACGACAACGAGCGCGCGCGCACCTGGGGCGCCTGCGCGCGCGGCGAGGCGCGGGTGATCGTGGGAACCCGCTCGGCGGTATTCACGCCGTTGCCGGAGGCGGGCCTGATCATCGTCGACGAAGAACACGACGGCAGCTACAAGCAACAGGACGGCATCCGCTACCACGCCCGCGATTTCGCCCTGGTGCGGGCCAAGGCGCTGGACGTGCCGATCATCCTGGGCAGCGCCACGCCGTCGCTGGAAACCCTGCACAACGCCCGCAGCGGCCGTTACCGGCACCTGCGCCTGCGCCGCCGCGCGGGCGAGGCGCAGCCCCCGCGCGTGCGCGTGCTGGACGTGCGCAAGCGCGCGCTGGAAGCCGGCCTGTCGCTGGAACTGCAACAGGCCATCCGCCAGGCCCTGCAAGCCGGTGGCCAGGTGCTGGTATTCAAGAACCGGCGCGGCTACGCGCCGGTGCTGCTGTGCCATGACTGTGGCTGGAGCGCGCACTGCAAACGCTGCGACGCCTCGATGACGGTGCATGCCGGCGGGCGCCGGCTGCAATGCCACCATTGCGGCGCGCGCCAGCCGGTGCCGCTGGCCTGCCCGGACTGCGGCGGGCTGGCCCTGCAACCGCAGGGCATCGGCACCGAACGGCTGGAGGAACACCTGGTCGGCGCGTTCGCCGAGGTGCCGGTGCTGCGCATCGATCGCAGCACCACCCAGCGCCGCGACGCGCTGGCGCGGCACCTGGACACGCTCGGCGACCAGCCCGGCATCCTCGTCGGCACCCAGATCCTCGCCAAGGGCCACGACCTGCCGCACCTGACCCTGGTCGCGGTGGTGGGCATCGACGAGGGCCTGTTCTCCGCCGACTTCCGCGCCGGCGAACGCCTGGCGCAACAACTCATCCAGGTCGCCGGACGCGCCGGACGCGCGGACAAGCCCGGCGAGGTCTGGTTGCAGACCCACCATCCGGATCACCCGCTGCTCAACACGCTCATCCAGGGCGGCTACCACGCCTTCGCCGATGCCGAGCTGGTGCAGCGCGAAGCCGCCGGCTTTCCTCCTTTCGCCCATCTCGCGCTGTTGCGCGCGGAAGCCCAGCAGGTCGACGCGGCGCAGGCATTCCTGCTGGCCGCGCGGCAACTGCTGCGCGAACACGATCCGAAGCTGGAACTGCACGGACCCTTGCCGGCGCCGATGCCGCGACGCGCCGGCTATCACCGCATGCAACTGGTGCTGTCCTCCCCCGAGCGACGCCTGCTGCATCGCCTGCTCGACGCCGTCATTCCGCTGTTGCACGCGCTGCCTGAAGCACGCCGGGTGCGCTGGTCGCTGGACGTGGATCCGCTGGACCTCTACTGAGCCGACAAGCGCGGCGCCGGGCATCCGGCCTTAAAACAGTCTTTCCGCACACCGCCGCCATCTGCCCAACGAGGCGCGGGCGGGCCAGTTAACGGGTGCCGGTCGCCGGCCTCGCAAAAAAAAAATGACGCTCGCCCGCCATGGAACGCGGTTTGGGAACCAGACACGCCCGGAAAGCCCCGGGCGCGCGGTTTTCCCACCCTCCATGGAGATGCGTTCATGCACACCCGGCAATCTGTTTGTTCCGCTTCACCCGCCCGCCCGCGCCTTCACTGCCTGGCGTTGACCCTGTCCTTCCTGATCGCCGCCCCGGCCTGGGCCGGCGACGTCTGCGATTTGGCCACCGCCGGCGAGGACGGCGCGGGCGCCGACGCATTGGGCAGCAATTCGCTGGCCTGCGGTACCAACGCCAGCGCTTCCGCGGGCGGCGTCGCGCTCGGCGCCAGCAGCGTGGCCACGTTCGAGAGCACCGCGCTGGGCACCAGCGCGCTGGCCACCGGCAACGGCAGCACCGCGATGGGCAGTTGGCGCGATCTCAACAACGATGGCCTGGTGGGGTTGGACGAAATCACCATCGCCAGCGCGCAGCGGACGACCGCCGTGGGCGCGGCCGCGCAGGCGACCAGCGATTTCGCCACCGCGCTGGGCGGCAACGCCAACGCGTCCGGCTGGGCCAGCATCGCCATCGCCGGCAGCGCCTCGGGCGAAGCCGGCATCGGCGTGATGGGCGTGGCGACCGGCGACTACAGCATCGCGGTGGGCTATTCCAGCCTGTCCTCCGGCAGCGGCAGCACGGCCATGGGTCTCTATGCCGAATCGTCCGGCGAAGACAGCACGGCACTGGGCGGACATAGCCACGCCGATGGTGCCGACAGCACCGCCGTGGGTCATTCCAGCCGGGCCGGCGGGGCTGGCAGCGCGGCCCTGGGCCACGACGCATCCGCCACGGGCCGCAGCGCCGTCGCGATTGGCGAGAACAGCGATGCAGGCGGCGAGAACGGCACCGCCGTGGGCGGATGGCGGGATGTCAATGGCGACGGCATCCGCCAGGCGGATGAATCCACCGAAGCCGCCGCGCTGGACAGCAGCGCGTTCGGCGCGGGCGCGAAGGCAAACGCCGAATCGACCAGCGCCTTCGGCGCAGCGTCGGCAATCCATGCCACCAACGGCACCGCGCTGGGCGCACACAGCATGGTCACCACGCAAGGCGACAACGCCGTTGCACTGGGCGCCGGCTCCATCGCGGACCAGGCCAACACGGTATCGATCGGCAGCGTCGGCAGCGAACGACGCATCGTCAACGTCGCCGCCGGCACCGGTGCCACCGATGCGGTCAACCTGTCGCAGTTGCAGGCCACCCTGGCGACGGCCAACGCCTACACCGACACCGCGGTCGCCACCGGCGGCACCGCGGCCAATGCCTATACCGACAACCGCGAAGCCGCCATCCGCGACGACATGGAAGCCGGCGACGCCGAAACACTGTCGGCGGCCAATGCCTACACCGACAGCCAGATCGCGCAATTGGTGGGCCTTGATGCGGGCACGATCAGCGACCGCTTCGACAACATCGACCGTCGCCTGCAACATCAGGATCGACGCATCGATCGCCAGGGCGCGATGGGGTCCGCCATGCTCAACATGGCGATCAATGCCGCCGGGTCGCAGAGTCCGCGGGGCCGTGTCGCCGTCGGCGCCGGCTTCCAGGGTGGCGAACAGGCGCTGTCGATCGGCTATGGCCGCCGCATCGGCCAGCGCGCATCGTTCTCGTTGGGCGGTGCTTTCAGCGGCAGCGAGAAATCGGCCGGCATCGGCTTCGGCGTCGATCTCTGATCGGCGTGTGGGCGGCGCATGCCTTCATCGCGCCGCCCGCTTTTTTGACAACGGCCCGGAGCCACCGCGGATGCGGGTACGTCACAATCGCGCCCGCGCCGCCTCCATCCGTTGCAGTTCCTGGGCGTGCGGACTGAGCTGTCGCCGCAATGGCGCCTCGGCGCTGGCCAACTCGCGTCGCGCGTTGGCGCTGTCGCCGGCGGCGAGCAACGCCTCCGCATACGGCACGCGCAACTGCGCGGTCACCACGCTGTCCGCGCCGGTGAAGCCGGTGGACATCGCCACCGCGCGTTTCCATTCCGCAACGGCCTCCGGAGCACCGCGCCGGCTGGCGATCTCGGCCAGCAGCGACTGCCGCTCCAGCGCCGCGGCGGGATTGTCGGCCGGCACATCCGGCAACGATGCCCGCGCCTCGTCCCACAGGCCCTTTCGCAGCAGCCATTCGGCCTGGACCAGCCGCGTGTTGATCCGCTCCGGCGAATCACTGTCTGCAACGAAGAATCCCTGCCAGGCGGGCAGCGCGCGTTCCATCAGCGCGCTGGCCTCCGGCATCCGTCCCATCCGCGCGAGCACGCGTGCCCAATAGACCTCGTTGCGGACCCGGGTGCGGTCCCCGGGAGGCCGGCGCGCGCGCCGTATCTCGGTCGCGACGCGGTACAGCGGTTCGGCGGCCGCCAGATCACCGCGCTGCTCCTCCAGCGTCGCCAACTGGCTGGCCACCACCGCATAGTCGATGCTGTCCCGGCCGAGGACCCGTTCGGTGATGCCCAAGGCTTCGCGATAGTGCTTGCCGGCGCCGATGTAATCTCCGGATTGCTGCAGCACCATCGCCAGTTTCATTTCGGTATCGGCGGCACGCTCGCTCTCACGGCCGATCAGCGCCTCGGCCAGCGCCACGTTCTCGCGCAACAACCCCGCCGCTTCGGTGAAGCGTCCCCGTGACCCGAGCACCATCGCCAACCCTTGCCGGCTGTTGTGCAGGGTCACGCTGCGCGGGGCCTGCCGCACCTTGATCGCCAGCGCGCGCCGATAGTGGGATTCGGCCGCTTCGGCATCCCCTTCCGTGCGGTACAGCAATGCCATGTTGTGCAGCAGCCCGGCGGTTTCCAGCGCGTCCGGGCCGTACACCTGCAGATGCAGTTTCAACGCCTGCGCGTAGGCGGCCCGGGCACCGGGAAAATCCACCGCGGTCTTTTTCGCCAAGCCCAGCACGTTGTAGGAATCGGCGAGTGCCGCCGGCGTGCGATCGTGCGCCATGCGCAGAGACAGTGCCTGCTCGGCGGCCACCAGCGCGTCATCGGCACGCATCTGGTTGCTCATCAGCGTGGACAGATGGCTGTAGGCCTGCGCCGCCAGATCGGGGCGGCCGAGCGAAGGCTGCCGCAGGGCTTCGCCGGCCTGCCGGAGCATGGCTTCGGCGCGCTCGCGCTCGCCCAGATTGGCATAGGCGCGGCCCAGGACCAGGCGCATGCGCGCCAGCACCGCGGGACTCTGCGCCAGTTCGGCGTCCACCTTGGCCACGCCCACATCGAGCACATTGCGCGCGGTGGGTTCTTCGGTGCCCTTCGCGCCCCGCATGCGCGGGTCCGCGGCATTGAAGGTATCCACCAGGAAGTCGCTGACCTGTTCCGCCGTGGCCGCCTCGCGTTCCGCGCGATCACGCTCCATTTCCAGGCGGGCGACGAACAGCAGCGCGGCCACCGACGCGGCACCGGCCAGCGCGACCGCGCGCCAGTGGCGCCGCCCCCAGCAACGCAGGCGATAGGGAAACGTCGCGGCGCGCGCGCTGACCGGCTGGTGGCCGCGATGACGCAGGAGATCGCCGGCGAGCGCTTCCACCGAGGGATATCGCCGCGCCGGATCGATCGCGCAGGCACGCATCACGATGGCGTCGAGATCGCCTCGCAGGCGACGCCGCCAGGCGCAATCCGGCGCTGCGGCTTCACTGGGCTTGGCGACGGGCTGGAACGCGTCATGGAGACCACGCTCGATGCGCTGGCCCGACAGCAGTTCCGCCAGCAGTACGCCGAGGCTGAACACATCGCTGGCCGTATTCACGGGTGCGCCGCCGCTGCGCAGCTCCGGACTGGCATAGGCCGGCGTGCAGAAGCCCGCCGCATCGTCACCGCCGGCGGCACCCATCCAGCGGGCAATGCCGAAATCCAGCAGCACCGGCTCGCCATCCGCGCGAACCAGCACATTGCTGGGCTTGAGATCGCAGTGGATCACCAGTTGCCGGTGCGCCGCCTGCACCGCGTCGCAGACCTTCAGGAACAACGTGATGCGTGCGTCCAGATCCAGCCCGTGCGCGTGGCAATACGCGTCCAGGGCGACGCCGTCGACGTACTCCATCACCAGATAGGGCTGCCCGGCCGGAGTGGTGCCGCCGTCGTACAGGCGCGCGATGTTGGCATGCCGGAGTTCGGCCAGGATCTGCCGCTCCGCGATGAGTCGCTGCACCAGGGCGGGGTCGGCGAGCGCGCTGCGCAGCAGTTTGATCGCCACGCACTGCCGGAACGATTCGTCGTCGCGCTCGGCCACGAACACCGTGCCCATGCCGCCGCTGGCCAGCCGGCGCATCAGGCGCCAGGGGCCGATGCGATCGCCGACACTCAGTTCGGGTTCCGGCGAGGCGCTCAGCAGATCACGCAAAGGCTCCAGCGCGCGCTCGAAGCTGGCGGTGCGCGCCCGCAGCATCGCCATCGCCTCTTCGATCAGGGCCGGATCATCGCTGACGCGTTCCAGCTCCTCCCGCCATCGGGAGGGCGGCAGATCGCAGACGGATTCGAACAGGTGCCGCAACGACTCCCAGTGCACGGATTCCATCGTCTCCCCCGTGGGGCCGCATGGCCGGTCAGGCCAGCTCCTTGCGCAGCCAGGCCTTGGCCACTTTCAGGTCGCGGTCGATGGTAGAGGGAGAGACCCCCAGCACACAGGCGATTTCGTCACGTTCCATGCCACCGAAATAGGCCATTTCCAGGCCCTGGGCCGCCCGTGGATCCCGACGGGCCAGCCGCTGCAGCGCCAGATCCAGCGCCAGCACGTCGAACGCCTCGTTGCCGGCGACCGATTCGGCGTGCGACAGCGTGAGCACCGCGACTTCACCGCCACGTTTCTCGGCCAGTTGCACGCGCGCGTGATCGACCATCACCGCGCGCATCTTCAGTGCCGCCATCGCGAAGAAATGCGCCCTGTCCTGCCAGTCGATCTCGTTGCCGAGCAGGCGCAGCATCGCTTCGTTGACCACGGCGGTCGGCTGCAGGGTGTGGCTTGCGCCATGCCGATGCCAGCGCATCCGAGCCATTTCGCGCAGGGTGTCGTAGACGTCGGACAACAGGCGATCCCGCGCCATCGCGTCGCCGGCACGCCAGCCCTGCAGCAGGCGGGTGAGGTCGTCTCCCATCGCCCCTCCATCACGACCCGGCAAAGAGGCCGCGTGCATGGTAGCGAAGTTCTTCGGCATGGCGCATTGCATGGAGGAAAGAACGGGAATTTTTCCTGCCGGCGGCCAATGCCGCCGACACCCGCGATCGGCAGGCGCGCCGCGCCCGTTCCCGGCCTGCGCCAGGGCCGCGTCATCACGAACCTGTCCGCGCGTTGTTTCCCGGGATATCTCCTCCTGGCGGCCATGCCCGCCGGGTGTTCTCCAGCCGAAATGTGGAGTGCCCGCCCGTGCATCCCGTTCCGATTTGCTACCAGCTGAATCCCGCGCCGGCCGATACGCTCTTCTCGCCGCCGCCGAACGCCGCGCCAATCGAAACGCTGGCGCGGTTTCCGACCACGCGCTGGTAGCCGATCGCCATTGCCTGTTCCCCGCCTTGCGAACCGACGCCCACGCCGACCCGGTTCCTGCCCGCGAGACCGGCGGTGTTCATGGCCATGCCGGCATAGGCTCCGCTCATCGCGGCCATCTTGTCGATCCGGCGATCCATCTGGTTGATGCGACGATCCACGTCGCCGCGGAAAGCCTCGAAATCGTCAGCCAGTCCGGTGAGTTCGGAGAAGCGGGCATCGGTATACGCATTCGCGGAGGCAAGCGTCGCCGCATCGCCGGCATCGGCGTGGTCGCGGGCGGCATCCAATGTCCGCGCGTCACCCGCGTCGGCATGACTCCTCGCCGTGTTCAAGGTCTGCGCATCGCCCGCATCGGCGTGATTCCTCGCCGCGTTCAACGTCTGTACGTCACCCGCATCGGCGTGACTCATCGCCGCGCTCAACGTCTGCGCATCGCCCGCATCGGCATGGCTCATCGCCGCGCTCAACGTCTGCGCATCGCCCGCGTCGGCATGGCTCATCGCCGCGCTCAACGTCTGCGCATCGCCCGCGTCGGCATGGCTCATCGCCGCGCTCAACGTCTGCGCATCGCCCGCGTCGGCATGGCTGTTGGCGGCCGTCAACGCGTTCGCGGTCGCGTTGTCGGCGTAAGCCTGGGAGGCGGCGTTGCCCGCCGCCATGTCACTGCGGACAGCGGCTTCCCGCGCGTCGGCATAGCCATTGGCCGAGGCCAGTGTCGCGGCGTTGCCACTGTTCATCTGCGCAACATTGACCGCGTCGTTCGCGGCGGTGCCCGCCGCGACATGGGTCACGCGGCGCTGGGATGATGCGGATCCCACCGAGACGACGTTCGCCTCGCCGCCATCGTTGCTGCCGGCACCCAGTGCCACCGAATTGCCACCCGTGGCGCTGGCGCCATTCCCGAGTGCGGTGTTGCCATTCGTTCCCGCTGTCCCGGTTGCCCCAGGGAAGCCGCAGCACATGTCAGCGCCATTCCCTCCCGATCCGGCCACGCTGTTGTTGCCCAGCGCGATGTTGTCATTGCCGCCGCTCCCACCCATGCCCCCTGTGCCCCCCGCGACACCCTCGCCGCCGCCGCCGCCCAACCCGGCCTGGCTGTTCTGGCCGATCGCGATGTTGCGTGATCCCCCGGTTCCACCCACGCCACCGTTGCCGCCCGCCGTGCCGTTGGCGCCCGTGCCGCCGTTGCCCGACTGGGCGCCGTTGCCGATGGCCGTGTTGCCGGTGCCACCGGCACCACCGGCCGAGCTGGTCCAGCCAGGCTGATTAGGACCGGGCTGGCCAGCATTGCTCGCGGAACTCCCCGTGCCGCATGCAATGTCCTGGCTGCCGGGATTCTGGGTGCAGGGCTCGGTTCCGGTTCCGCCGGTCGCTTGCGCGAACGCTGTGGGCATCGGCAGCACCAGGGCCGCAGCCAGAAGTACGCCGCAGACCCCGGGTACGAGAACGGAAACCGTCGGGAATCGGCGGCGGACAGTGTGGACGGAATCCATGGGGGCGCTCCAGCGTGACGGACGGTTTCCCCCGGAAGACGTCTCGTCTTCCCGGGCGCGCAAGAGCGTGCCCTTCGCCGTCCGCATCGGACATCCCCGGAATCAGGTAGTCCCCTGTCGACGCATGCAGGCCTGGCTCAGGCCAGCAGTGGAAACTCCAGCCGCAGTCGGGTACCCCCGGTGTTCGATTCGATGCGGAGCTGCCCGCCGAGGCGCTGGGCGCGCGCCCGCATGCTGCCCAGCCCGGCACCGGGGGCCAACCCATCGCCCTCGCCCGCCAAGCCCTGTCCGTCGTCCTCGATATGCAACTGCAACCGGTCATCCGCCCTCGCCAGGCGGACATTCACCTGGCGGGCCCGGCTGTGCTTGAACACGTTGGTCAGCGCTTCCTGCAACAGCCGCATCAGGTCCAGGCTGCGCGCGGGACCGAGTTCGATGCCGTCCAGTCCTTCCAGTTGCCACCGGCTGTCGATATCGGCGGTTTCCAGCAATCGGCCCAACCGGTGCCGCAGCGGCGCCAGCTGCGCCGCCAGTGCCGCCTGCTCCCGCGCGGTACTGTCGATCACCAGTCGCAGGTCGTCACGCATCTCCTTCAGCGTGCCCACGATCTGCGCCTTGGTCGTGTCTTCCGGCGCGTTCTCCAGTTGGGCGATGGCGCCCACCAGGGTGCCGCCGAAACCGTCGTGCAGATCGCGCACCAGTTGCAGGCGTTCTCCCGCCCGGCCATGCGCCAGCTCCAGCGCGTGCTGCTGCGACAGCGTGTCCGACAGGCGCGACGTCGCCGCCGCCACTTCCTGTTGCAGCTCCTCGTTGAATCCTTCGATGCGCCGCATCGCGGCGACGAAGCGGTGGGACAGGACGAAACCGATGCCGATCAGCGTCAACACCGAGGTGAGGCTCAGCAGATAGGTGTCGCTGTGCACCCAGCCGAAGAACAGGGCGAAGTCATAGAAAGACACCAGCACCGGCAACAGCAGGCAAGCGGCCAGCACCAGGAAATCGATCCGCCGCCGCCGCCACGCCTGCGCCAGGAAGTAGCCGATGCCGAGGTAGAAGAACAGGCCTCCCAGCACGATCCACGGCGTGCGCGCCGGTCCCATCCAGCCCGGCGCCAGCAGGGCGGTTGCGACCGCGGCCACGCTCGCCAGCGCCATCATCGTCTCGATGCGCGGAAACCGCCGCTCCGCGTAGCGGAACAGGAACATCGTGTAGCTCGCGCCGGTCACCAGGTACATCGCCGCCACGAACGCCTGCCAGCCGTCGGTCGTGGTGAACGGCCAGGGACTGGAAACGATGTAGTTCGCGCCGTACAGCGATCCCGCCAGCTCCGACAGGGCGAACCAGCCGTAGACCGAATCCTGGCGACGGAACAGCCACAACATCAGGAACAGGCCGCCCATCACCACGCTCATGGCGACGTTGATCAACTTGATGTCGTGGCGCGCGAAACGTTCCTGTCGATACAACGCCTGCACGGCAGCGGGTTCGCCCACTGTCACGGTACCGAATCCGGGCTGGTAGGCCGAAAGGCCCGAAACCCGCACCATCAGGGTGTTCTCGCCCTGGCGCAGCAGCGCCGCCGGAATCAGTTGGTAATACGGCGCCACCCAGGCACGTGAAAGCGGCTCTATAAGACTCGGGTCGCGCGCCACCAGATTGCCGTTGACGTAGATCGCGCCTGACAGGCAGATGTAGTTCACCAGCAGGCCGATGGGCTGGCGGGTATCCGCCTGTTGCCATCGCAACCGATACCAGACGACGCCATCATGATCCGGCCAGCGCGTGTCCCAGAAATCGACCAGTTGCACGGGCTCCCAGCCACTGTCCGGCGGCGCGGATTCCTGCCAACCGGAACGCACCGCCTCGGCGCGATCGATCGTCACCATCTGGACCGGTTGCGCCCCCACCAATCCGGACCACAGCAGGCACCACAGAAGCATCCAGACACGTCCATGCAATCTCACGGCAGCAGCCCCATCGCCCGGGCTTCGAAGACCGCCGCCGTGCGCGAGCCGACCGCGAGCTTGCGATAGATGTTCTTGGTGTGGCATTCGATGGTGAGACGGGACAGCGACAACAGATCCGCCATCTCGCGATTGCTGAACCCCTGCGCCACCAATCCCAGGATTTCGCGCTCGCGATCGGAGAGGGAAGCTTCCTGTCGCGCTTCTCGTGTGGTCGAGGCGGCGGGCGCCGCCATGGCCGCCGGCAGCAACGCCAGGATGCGGCGAGCGATCATCGGATCGATGGGCGCACCGCCTTCACGCAGGCTTTTCAGGGACATCAGGATCTCGGCGTCATCGCGCTCCTTCAGCAGATACCCGACCGCACCCGCCCGCACGCCCGCGAGGATGATTTCCTCCTCCGCCCAGGCGGACACGATGACCGCCTGCGTGCCCGGTGCGTGTTGCTGCATCCAGGCGATGAGGTCGATGCCGCTGCCATCCGGCAACTGCACGTCCACCAGCGCCAGCGCGAAGGGGTGTTCCCGCAGGCTCGACCGCGCGGACGCCAGGCAATCGACGTCCACGATCCGCGCGTCCGGTTCGGCGATCCCGGCCACCAGCCGTGAAATCCGGCGGCGGACGACAGGATCGTCCTCGATGACCAACACTGCATCCAGTGTGATCGGCTGTGGCTGCATCATTCCCCCTGCACCGTCGCACATTTGTCGGCTCCGGCGGCCAAGTCTAACTTGGACCGGGATGACCCGCGCATGCACGGGTGCGTGCTTCCGTCTTGCGTATGCCCGCGTCCATGCCAGAATTCCCTGCATGGATACCGTCGCTCTCCTCCCGTCGACGTTGCCGTCGGCACCTGTCCGGCATCATTCCTGGGCCGCGCACGCCCGCGGAGGGCTTCGATGAGCGCTTCCCGTCCCCACGTCGTCATCATCGGCGGGGGTTTCGCCGGCTTGTGGGCGGCCAGGGCGCTGGCCAAGGCGCCGGTGCGGATCACCCTGATCGATCGCCGCAACCATCACCTTTTCCAGCCGCTGCTCTACCAGGTGGCGACCGCCGGCCTGTCCGCGCCCGACATCGCCGCGCCGTTGCGCCACATCCTGCGCCGCCAGGCCAACGTGGAAGTGCGACTGGCCGAGGTCACCCGGGTGGACCCGCAGTCACGCCGGCTGCAACTGGGTGATGCCGGCTCCCTGGGCTATGACTACCTGCTGCTGGCCACCGGCGCCACCCATGCCTACTTCGGCCACGACGAGTGGGCCAAGCACGCTCCCGGCCTGAAGACGCTGGACGATGCGCTATACCTGCGGCGTCACCTGCTGGTGGCATTCGAACGGGCCGAGGCCGAGCCGGATCCGGCGCGCCGCGCCGCCTGGCTGAATTTCGCGATCGTCGGCGGCGGTCCCACCGGCGTGGAACTGGCCGGCACGCTCGCGGAGATCGCGCGGCATACGCTGAAGAACGAATTCCGCAACATCGACCCGGGTGAGGCGCGCGTGCGCCTGATCGAAGCCGGTCCGCGTGTCCTGGCCTCCTTCCCCGAAGATCTGTCCGCGCGCGCGCGTCGCCAGTTGGAAAAGCTGGGGGTGGAAGTCAGCACCGGCGTTCCGGTCACCGCCATCAGCGAGGCGGGTTACCAGCTCGGCGATGCCTTCGTGCCCGCCAGGACGGTGGTCTGGGCGGCGGGTGTCGCGGCTTCCCCACTCGCGCAATCCCTGCATGTCCCGCTGGATCGTGCCGGGCGCGTGATCGTGCAGCCCGATCTCAGTGTTCCCGGGTATCCCGACATCTTCGTCGGTGGTGATCTGGCCGTGGTGCAGAGCCAGGGTCGGCCCGTCCCCGGCGTCGCGCCCGCCGCCAAGCAGATGGGGCGCCACATCGCGGCGATGATCCGCGCACGAATGGCTGGCAAGCCCACCAGCGCTTTCCGCTACCGGGACTTCGGCAACCTCGCCACCATCGGCCGCATGGCGGCGGTGGTCCATTTCGGCCGACTCAAGCTGTCCGGCCTGCTGGCCTGGTGGTTCTGGCTGGCCGCCCACGTATTCTTCCTGATCGGATTCCGCAATCGGCTGGTCGTGCTGCTGAACTGGGCCTGGGCCTACTGGAGCTACCAGCGCGGCGCACGCATCATCTTCGGCGCGCCGGACAAGACATCTTCGGATCAGTGACGATCCGCGCGCGCGGCGAAACAGCCGGGACGCGCGTTGTGCACGTGCAGGTACGCCACGTCTTCGCGCTGGAAAAAGGACGCGATCAGCGGTTCCAGTTGCGTACCTTCCACGACTTCGGCCGCCTGCATCCAGCCATCCGCATCGTAGGCGCGGACCGATAGCAGGCGGCGCAGGAACGCCTCGGGAATCCGATCCTCGAATACCGCCGCCCGGGTCGCTTGCTGGCGTACGAATATCGGACCGCTCGCCCGGTACGGACCCGCCGCCCCATGGTGCTGGAACGGCAGCAGCAGGAGAGTCTCGCCGCTCCGCGCATCGTCCAGCGAAACCCGGCAGGGAAAACCCCGATCCTTGTCGGCGACCACGCGCCGTATCGACTGCGCGGCCAGCGCCGCGTCGTCCAGTGCCCACAGATGGGTGAACAGGTCGGGAGAGAGCCCAGTGATTCGGTAGGCCATGACGGAAGGTCCAGGGGGCGGAGGTGCAGCATCCTCCAGGCAACGTCGCGTCACCATCCGGTTCTTGCGCGGAATACCGCGTCCTTCACTCATCGATGGAGACGCAGCGTGGACAAACAAAACAAAACGGCCCCGTTTCCGGGGCCGTTGCTTGTTTCGTCGAAGCGCGCCGAAGTCAGGCGGCGAACAGCGCCTTCATCTTCTTCAGCGCATTGGCCTCGATTTGCCGGATGCGCTCGGCGGATACGCCATATTCGTCCGCCAGTTCCTGCAGGGTGATCTTGCTGTCGGCATCCAGCCAGCGGCGCTTGATGATGTCGCGCGAACGCTGGTCCAGGCCCGCCAGGCCTTCACGCAGCAGTTCCAGCTGGTTGTCCTCGCTGTCGGCACGCTCGTAGGCCTGCGACGGATCCTCGTCGCCCGCCATCAGGTAGCTCACCGGCGACGGCGGCGCATGATCATCGTCCTCGTCGCCAGGCGCATCGAAACCGATGTCGCGACCGGACAGGCGCGATTCCATTTCGAGCACTTCGCGCTCGGACACGTTGAGATCCTTGGCGACCGCGCTGACTTCCTCCGCGTTCATCCAGCCCAGGCGGGTCTTGGACTTGCGCAGGTTGAAGAACAGCTTGCGCTGCGCCTTGGTGGTCGCCACCTTCACGATGCGCCAGTTCTTGAGGATGAACTCGTGCATTTCGGCGCGGATCCAGTGCACCGCGAAGCTCACCAGGCGCACGCCCATGTCCGGGTCGAAGCGCTTCACCGCCTTCATCAGGCCGATGTTGCCTTCCTGGATCAGGTCACCCAGCGGCAGGCCATAGCCGTTGTAACCGCGGGCGACATGCACGACGAAACGCAGGTGCGAATGCACCAGCTCGCGGGCGGCGTCCAGATCTTCACCGTCGCGGAAGCGACGCGCCAGCGCCTGCTCGTCATCGACCGTGAGCACCGGAATCTGGTGCACGGCGCCGATATAGGCCTCGAGCGAACCGAGCGCGCTGGGGATGGGGAGGTTGTTCGCCACCAGGGCGGTGGCAGCAGTGTTCTGGCTCATGGGGCTCATCTTAGCAGTCGGGTTGTTCGACTGCTAACCGGTAAAAGAGTTCCCCATCATTCCGGCAGTGGAACGATGGGCGGAAATCATTCAGCTTCCGTAAGGGAAACGGAACCATGAGCGGGCTTCCGGCCACCAGCGATTTGCTTGGTCATTTTTCCTCTCATATCAATAGGTTGCAACATTCCCCGAGCGTCGCCGAACCAAGGCGGACGACTTGCCAGCGTGCCTGGCAGCGATGGTGCCGGCAGCGGCCGGGCAAACAGGTACCCCTGCAGGAAGGCCACGCCGTGGCGGGCCAGGGCATCCGCCTGGGCGGGGATTTCCACCCCTTCCGCCACCACGTCCAGGTCCAGGCGTTCGGCCAGATCCAGGATGGTCCGCAGTATCGGCGTGATGCCGTCCGGATCCGGCAATCGGGTAACAAAGCCCCGGTCGATTTTCAGCCGGTCGGCATGGAGCTCCTGCAGGTGACTGAGATTGGAATGGCCGACGCCGAAGTCGTCCAGCGCGATGCGCACGCCCAGTCGCCTGACTTCGTCGAGGACGGCCAGCACATCGGCGTCCGGAACGACACCCTCACGCTCGGTCAGTTCCAGGACCAGCGCGATCCGCCCGGGTGGAAACGCGGCAAGGAAGCGCCGGCAGTGTTCGGGCAGCCAACGCGCGGACAGATGCGCGGGGGTGATGTTGAAAGCGACATGGAATCCTGCCGGCAGCAGCGACAACATGCCGGCCAGTTCCCGGGCCGCACGAGACATCAGTCCCGCGGTCATCGGCAGGAGGAAATCGGAATGCTCCAGCTGCGGCATGAAGCGGTCCGGAGCCAGCAGGCCGCGCCCGGGATGCTCCCAGCGTGCCAGCACTTCCACACCCGCCCAGTTCCGATCCGCGCAGCGCACGATCGGTTGATAGAAAGGAACGAACTCGCCATCCCGGACCGCTCGCTGGAATTCCCGCTCCAAGGCCCGGTGGCGAATCGTCCAGCGATGGAACAGATAGCCCATTGGCATTCCGGCCAGCGCCATCAGCAGCCACGCTGCGGAGGATGGGCCCCGGGAATGCTTCGCCTGCTCGTCGCCGGCATCCGCGGCGATCGCCACCGGATGGCGTGGCGACGTGACCAGACGGGATTCCGCATTGGCATCCGGCGACAGCAGACGAATCCCGCCAGCGCGCTCCAGCCGCTTCGCACCTACCACCCAGGCCGATTCGCGGCCTTCCTGCAATGATTGGCGGACGTGCAACGCATCCAGCACGGCGATCGCATCATGAGGTCCTCGCGACAGGCGATACAGCAGCAAGGGGCGATCCGGCGCGACCTCGTTCCCGGCGACCAGCGTCACGGCATCATCGGAAAGCCCCATCGCCTCGATCGGCACGGCGATTTCGCCATACAGGGTGCTGCAATAGGCCATTCCATCGCGGGCCAGGACCAGCGATCGCGCCTGTGGCAAGGTCGCCGCTTTCAGCCGCAGCGCATCCACCACCTCCACGCAGTCGCCGGCGGCAAGCGGCAGGCTCGCATCCACGGTGGAATGAACCTGGTCCAGCATCGCCTCGAGCTTCGACATCGCGATGCGCCCGTGGTCGGCCTCCTGCTGCCCGGCCATCATCCACTGGATGTGGTGCCAGCCCAGGCCCAGCAAAAACGGAATTGAGACGATCAGCGCAACCGCACCCGCATGCAGGACACGGCGTGACAGTCTTGCGCAACAACGCTTCCGCACCGCCATCGCCGCCCCACGACCGCCCGCCGCCCGCCCGGTCCGGGCGGGCGCCACGGTATCGGCGGCGGGATGCGCAATATGCATGGGTCTGTCGGAGAGATTTCGCAGAGGGCACGGTAGCTGCGCATGAGGCAGGCTCAGGTCGTGGTTCCCGTGGCCAGGAAAGAGAGCGTCCAGGAAATGGCTGCCGAAGTTTCGACCGCGACTTCCGTGTCGCGGACTACACTTTCACCCAATGTGACTCACCGCAGGAATCGGACATTTCCGAAAAGGCAGTCGGAGGTGATGCTTCGCGTTCAATGACGAGTCATCGCGCTTGAATCGGCATCCCCAGCGGTTCTATTGAGAAAGGCCCCGATAGCGCGGAGCGGCCTGCCGACAATGCTGTTTGACGGATAGACGATCCATTGGCGCTCATTGTTCCGCCAAGCCGATGGAATTCGCACGACCTGCACTCGCCTGTCGTGCCGCGGATACTGAGGCATTGAAGAATGTGCGGATGGCACGGACGGCCGCGTGACGGCCACTTTGGAAAAAGCACGACGCCGCGCCCGCGGCGGCATCTCGTCGCGCTCGATGACCTGCCTCAAGGCGGGTCCGTGTTTGCTTCGACCAGCAACACTTCCGTGGGCGCGCTACTGCGCGCCCACGTCCCTTGCGAAGCCTGTTCGCGTGGTTAGCTTTCGATGGAAGGGAGTTGCTCGGGCTACCGCCGCATAGGCTCGGCTACCGCCTCGACCGCACGAAGCACGCGAAGCAGGTTGCCTCCCCAGATCGCGTGTATGTCGGCCTCGCTATAGCCTTCCTTGAGCAGGCGTTCGGTGATCTTCGGCAACGCCGCGACGTCCTCCATGCCGGCCACACCGCCACCGCCGTCCCAGTCCGCGCCGATCCCGACGTGCTGCGGACCCGCCACCTTCAGGATATGCAGCAGGTGCCGCATGTAATCCTCGAACGTGGCCTGTGGCACGGGGAATCGCTGGTCGATCTCCGCGCGCTCCTTCAGATAGGCCTGGACCTTCGCCTCGTCTCGCCCGCTTTCCTCGCCATACTTTTGCGAAAGCGCTTCAAGCGCGGCTTCGCGCTGCGGATGCTTGGGAATCGATATCAGATAGCCGCCATACGCGTTGACGTGAATCACGCCCCCCTTGGCCGCGAGCTTGCGGATGCGCGCATCATCGATGTTGCGCGGATGATCGAACATCGCGTCGGCACTGGTGTGCGACAGCACGATCGGCGCCTTGGAAAGCTCCAGCAACTGATCGAAGACCTGGTCGCTTGCATGCGATGCGTCCAGGATCAGGCCCAGGCGGTTGGCCTCAACCACCAGCGCCTTGCCCTTGGGGCTCAGGCCATTCCATTGCGGACCCGCGGCATCGGTGGATGAATCGCCAAAGTCGTTGTTCTTGACATGGGTGATCCCCAGCATCCGCAGGCCGAGCTTGTGGTAGAGCTCCAGCAGGCTCGGATCGCTGGCGAGCGGCGAGGCGTTTTCCATGCTGATGAAAGAAACGCGCTTGCCCGTGGCGGCGATGCGTTCGGCGTCGGCGGCGGTCGAGACCAGTTCGAAATCGGCCGCATTGGCGGCGATCATTTCACGAATCTCAACCAGTCGGGTCAGACCGTGGTCGCGAGCGGCGCGATTACCGGCCTCGTCGCGTGAACCCTGCTCGGTGTAGATCACCCAGAATCCGCCGTCCAGGCCACCTTCCTTCATTCGGGGCAGATCCACCTGCGATTGGTCACCGTCATGATCATGGCGATCGCGGATGCTCCAACCCGGACGCGAAAAATTCGCCGGCGTATCCAGGTGCGTATCCAGCACCAGCGCCGAATCGTGCGCCTGCCGCACCTTGGCCGGCGTGACCTCTTTGCCTGCCGCCCATGCGTGCGCGGTCAACGACATGCCTAGGGCGATGGCCAGAACACTTCGCTTCATTCCCCGGATCCCCTTTCTGTTAGGAAAGTCCGATTGTTGGCGATCAGCGGACAAGAAAAAACCCCCAGCCAATAGGCTGGGGGTTTTGGGGTAAAGCCCCTGGCGATGACCTACTCTTGCATGGCTTAAGCCACACTACCATCGGCGCAGCTGCGTTTCACTTCCGTGTTCGGGATGGGAACGGGTGGGACCACAGCGCTAATTTCACCAGGGAGACGGTTGGAGCGTCGCCATCCGAAGGGATGAGGCGCCTGTCTCACATAGGGTCTTGTGACGTAGCGGGCATTGGATTCTCATCGACGCTGCCGTCGAGTCCAAGGCCACTTGAGGTTATATGGTCAAGCCGCACGGATCATTAGTATCAGTTAGCTCAACGCCTTGCAGCGCTTACACACCTGACCTATCAACCACGTAGTCTACATGGTTCCTTCAGGGGGCTTGTGCCCCGGGAAGTCTCATCTTGAGGCGCGCTTCCCGCTTAGATGCTTTCAGCGGTTATCGCTTCCGAACATAGCTACCCGGCAATGCCACTGGCGTGACAACCGGAACACCAGAGGTTCGTCCACTCCGGTCCTCTCGTACTAGGAGCAGCCCCTCTCAAACTTCCAACGCCCATGGCAGATAGGGACCGAACTGTCTCACGACGTTCTGAACCCAGCTCGCGTACCACTTTAAATGGCGAACAGCCATACCCTTGGGACCGACTACAGCCCCAGGATGTGATGAGCCGACATCGAGGTGCCAAACACCGCCGTCGATATGAACTCTTGGGCGGTATCAGCCTGTTATCCCCGGAGTACCTTTTATCCGTTGAGCGATGGCCCTTCCATACAGAACCACCGGATCACTAAGTCCTACTTTCGTACCTGCTTGAGCCGTCGCTCTTGCAGTCAAGCACGCTTATGCCTTTGCACACAGTGCGCGATGTCCGACCGCGCTGAGCGTACCTTCGAGCTCCTCCGTTACTCTTTGGGAGGAGACCGCCCCAGTCAAACTACCCACCATACATGGTCCCCGACCCGGATTACGGGCCTAGGTTAGAACGTCAAGCACATCAGGGTGGTATTTCAAGGTTGGCTCCACCACAGCTAGCGCCATGGTTTCATAGCCTCCCACCTATCCTACACAGACGAACTCAACGTTCAATGTAAAGCTATAGTAAAGGTTCACGGGGTCTTTCCGTCTTGCCACGGGAACGCTGCATCTTCACAGCGATTTCAATTTCACTGAGTCTCGGGTGGAGACAGCGCCGCTGTCGTTACGCCATTCGTGCAGGTCGGAACTTACCCGACAAGGAATTTCGCTACCTTAGGACCGTTATAGTTACGGCCGCCGTTTACTGGGGCTTCGATCAAGAGCTTCGCCTTGCGGCTGACCCCATCAATTAACCTTCCAGCACCGGGCAGGCGTCACACCCTATACGTCCACTTTCGTGTTTGCAGAGTGCTGTGTTTTTGATAAACAGTCGCAGCGGCCTGGTTTCTGAGGCCCTCTTCAGCTCAGCTGCGCATGCAGCCACCAAAAAGGGCGCACCTTCTCCCGAAGTTACGGTGCCATGTTGCCTAGTTCCTTCACCCGAGTTCTCTCAAGCGCCTGAGAATTCTCATCCTACCCACCTGTGTCGGTTTACGGTACGGTCTTCGTGAGCTGAAGCTTAGGAGCTTTTCCTGGAAGCGTGGTATCAGTGACTTCGCTCTAAAGAGCTCGTCTCGGTGCTCGGTGTTAAAGGAACCCGGATTTGCCAAAGTTCCACACCTACCGCCTTTCCCCGGGACAACCAACGCCCGGTACACCTAACCTTCTCCGTCCCTCCATCGCACTCACGCGAGGTGCAGGAATATTAACCTGCTTCCCATCGACTACGGCTTTCGCCCTCGCCTTAGGGACCGACTAACCCTGCGTCGATTAACGTTGCGCAAGGAAACCTTGGGCTTTCGGCGTGCGGGCTTTTCACCCGCATTATCGTTACTCATGTCAGCATTCGCACTTCCGATACCTCCAGCAGCCTTCTCAAGCCACCTTCGCAGGCTTACGGAACGCTCCTCTACCGCGCACACATAAGTGTGCACCCCAA
>NZ_JACVAG010000008.1:0-72500 GCF_014851695.1 Pseudoxanthomonas sp. PXM04 | reverse complement strand
GGGCGGCATAACGCTTGGCGAAGTCGTCGCGCTCCAGCATGCGGGCCACCGTGTGCTGGGCGGCCAGCCGGATCATGTCGGCCGCGGTCATCTGGCCGAACCATTCGGAATTGAAGCGCAGCTCGGTCTTTTCCCGATCCAGCACCTTGTAGACCTGGTCGGCGTAGGTCTGGGCGTTGGCCAACACCTCGTCCCGGGTCAGCGGCTTGCGGGTGACGTTCTTGCCGCTGGGGTCGCCGATCATTCCGGTGAAGTCGCCGATCAGGAAGATCACCTGGTGGCCGAGGTCCTGGAAGTGCCGCATCTTGTTCAGCAGGACCGTGTGGCCCAGGTGCAGGTCCGGGGCGGTGGGGTCGAAACCGGCCTTTACCCGCAGGGGGCGGCCCAGTTTCAGGCGCGCCTCGAGTTCTTCGGGCTTGATGATTTCGTCGGCGCCACGGCCGATCAGGGAAAGGGCTTCTGCGGGGGACAAGGCAAGGTCTTCCGGGTGGGGCCGACGTGAACAGGCGCCGACAAAGTTGAACATCTGGTTAAAGCGAAGTTAAGCGTGATGCTATTCAAAAAAGCCAATCGGCTCAATGGTTTGACGCGAACTCTTAGTGTGACTATGTTACGCCGATTGGGGTCCCGTCTTGGGCCCGAGGTTCGGCTAGATGCAGACTCATGGGGACGGCAGCCGCCGTAAGCAACAATTCCAGCAACGCCTGGAACTCCTTCGCGATTCGACCCTGCACCAGCGGGTGAAACAACATCTGCCGACCGGCCGATGGACCCGCCGCCACTGGATCCACGCCAGCCTGTTCACCACCATCGGCATCATGCTCGCCACGATCGTGCCGGGCTTCTCCAACGCGATCCAGCCGCCGTCGGCCACCGACGCGCGCGCCACGCTCACCCTCAAGCTGCCGCAATTGTCGCGCGAGCGCCAGGAAGGCGTGGCCGGCGACAGCTGGCAGATGGTGCGGGTCAAGCCGGGCCAGACGCTGGGCGCGATCTTCGAGGAATTGAACATCCCGTCGGGCACCATGCACGCGCTGCTGGAAAACGCCGACGCCAAGCGGGCACTCACCCGCCTCAAGCCCGGCACCGAGCTGGCGTTCGACCTGCCCGTCACCGGCGAGCTGCGCACACTGCGTTACGACCGGGATCCGCAGCACCGGATCGAACTCAGCCTGGACGGCGACAAGGTCACCGAGAAAGTGGTCGCGCGCGAGACTACCACCCGCACGGTGGTGCTCAGCGGCAAAGTCGGCCGTTCGCTCAACCGTTCGGCGCGCAAGGCCGGCCTGACCGCCGCCAACGTCAACTCGCTGACCGACGACATCTTCAAGTACGACATCGACTTCAACTCCGACCTCGGTCCGGAGGATCGCTTCAGCGTGGTGGTCGAGCAGACCTGGCGCGAGGGTGAGCTGATCAGCACCGGGCCGGTGCAGGCGGCGACGTTCACCGTGGACGGCAAGCTGCATTCGGGTTTCCGTTTCTCCCGTCCGGGCGGCAAGCCGGAGTACTTCACCGCCGCGGGCCGTCCGCTGAAGAAGAACTTCATCCGCATGCCGATTCCGTATGCGCGCCTGAGTTCGAAGTTCGGTGCGCGCCGCCATCCGGTGCTGGGCACGATGCGCATGCACAAGGGCGTGGACTACGCCGCGGTGACCGGCACGCCGATCATGGCCGCCGGTGATGCGCGCGTGCAGTTCGCCGGCTGGCAGAACGGTTATGGCCGGGTGGTGATCCTGGATCACGGCCGTGGCCACACCACGCTGTACGGCCACATGTCACGGCTGGGCAAGATCAAGGTCGGCCAGCGGGTCGCGCAGGGCACGGTGATCGGCTATGTCGGTTCCACCGGCCTGGCTACCGGTCCGCACCTGCACTACGAATTCCGCATCAATGGCGTGCACCGCAATCCGCTGTCGGTGACGATGCCGCCGCCGGAACCGCTGGCCGGCGCGCAACTGGCTTCGTTCCGCACCTACACCGCCAATGCGCTCGCGCGCATCCGCACGGTGGAGAACATCATCTACGCCGACGTTTCCCCGGCCGAGCCGGCCAAGGAAACCCAGGTCGCCGACGCCAAGAAGCCGGCCGGCAAGTCCAAGAAGGGCTGAGCCGCGGCACCGGGACTTCCGCGAGGGCGGGAGTCCCATGGCGTAGTCTTCGGCGTACCGGCGCGTGCGCGCATAGTCACGGAAACCCGCAATGTCCCCTGCCGACGAGGCGCCCCCGGCGCTCTTCCTGGGCCTGATCTCCGGTACCAGCGCCGATGGCATCGACGCCGCCCTGGTGCGCTTCGATCAGCCTGCCTCCGCGCTGCGCTGTGAATTGCTGCTGGGCCGCACCTATCGCTGGGACGATGCCACGCGCGCCGCGTTGATCGCCCTCGGCCAGGGGGGCGATGCGCCTTCGCTGGACGAGGTGGGCCGGTTGGATGCGTTGACCGGCATCCATTTTGCCGACGCGGCCCTGCGCCTGCTCGGCGAAGCGAACGTTTCCGCCCGCGATGTGCGCGCAATTGGTTCGCACGGCCAGACCATCCGCCATCGTCCGCACGCCAATCCGCCCTTCACCTGGCAGATCGGCGACGGCAACGTGATCGCCGAACGCAGCGGTATCGACACGGTGGCCGACTTCCGCCGCCGCGACGTGGCCGCCGGCGGCCATGGCGCACCGCTGATGCCGGCCTTCCATGCCGCCCTGCTGGGTTCCGCGAGCGAGGAGCGCGCGGTGTTGAACCTCGGCGGCATTGGCAACTTCACCCTGCTGCCGCGCAGCGGCGGTGGGATCGCCGTGCGCGGTTTCGACACCGGCCCGGCCAACGCATTGATGGACGCCTGGTGCGAACGCCATACCGGCGCGGCGTTCGACGCGGGCGGCGCGTTCGCGGCGGGTGGCCAGGCCAATGAAGCGCTGCTGGCGCGATTGCTCGAGGACCCCTGGTTCGCCCTGCCGCCGCCCAAGAGCACCGGGCGCGAACAGTTCCACCTGGCCTGGCTGGAGGCGCGATTGGGCGATCATCCGGCATCGCCCGCCGACGTGCAGGCCACCCTGCTGGAACTGACCGCGGCCACCGTCGCCGACGCCCTGCGCGCCAACCAGCCCGGCACGCGCCGGGTACTGGTCTGCGGCGGCGGCGTGCACAACGCGCGCCTGATGGCGCGGCTGGCGGCCTGGATGCCGGAGGTGAGCGTCGAATCCACCGCCGCTCACGGACTGGATCCGGATTTCGTGGAGGCGATGGGTTTCGCCTGGTTGGCCCGGGAAACCCTCGCCGGGCGGCCCGGCAATCTGCCCGCCGTCACCGGCGCCAGGGGACCGCGGGTGCTGGGGACGGTGTTTCCGGCCTGAACCGGCTCAGAAACCCTTGCCGGCCGGGACGTCCTTCAGGGCGTTGATCGCCGCGGTCAGCGCGTCCACTTCACCATCGTCGAAACCGCTGCGGACTTCCGCCTCGCAGTGGAACAGACCCTGCTCGATCAGGTTGAACAGGGTGTCGTGCATGTTCCAGCCACGGGCCTGGGCAATCCGGCGGATCCGCTCGCTCAGCAGCGGATCGATGTCCTTCAGCACGATGTCGGTCATCTCGGTCCCCCTTGCCTGCCCCGCGCGTCCCCGGTCAGCCCTGCGGCTGATCAGGATGACGTGCCGCCACCTTCATTCTCACGGATATGCTTCCACAACCAGGCCAGCAGCAGCAGCGTCGGGATGACCGTGAGCGCGCTCATCAGGAAAAAGGCGCTGTAGGACGTGGCCTCGACGACGTAGCCGGACACGCCGCCGATGAACTTGCCCGGCAGGTTCGCCAGCGAGACCAGCAACGCGTACTGGGTGGCGGTGAAATTGCGGTTGGTCAGCGATGACATGAACGCCACCAGCACGGTGCCGGCGAAGCCCTGCGAGAGGTTGTCGGCGGTGATGGCGGCGTAGAACGCCCAGATTTCGGAGGGGTGCTGGGCCATCAGCAGGAAGGCGATGTTGGAACAGGCCACCGCGATGGCCGCGATCGCCAGCATCCGGCGGAAGCCGAAAGCGGCCACGCACACGCCGCCGAGGAAGGCGCCGGCGATGCCGGTCCATACCCCGTACAACTTGGAGACCGTGGCGATGTCGGACTTGCTGTAGCCGGAGTCCAGGTAGAACGGCCCGGCCATCACCCCGATCACCTGATCGGGAAACTTGAACAGGCCCACGAACAGCAGCAGCACCACGCCCAGCATCAGGCCATTGGTCTGGAAGAAGCTGACGAAGGGCTGCCAGAACGCGCCGATGAAATCGATGCGCCGGCTCACGGCCGCTTCGGGCGCGTCGGGTTCGCGACTGAACAGCGTGGCCAGGATCGGTAGCAGCATCAGCGCGGTCATCGCCAGGTAGGCGGTCTTCCAGCCGCTGAATTCGGCGATGTAGAGCGCGCCGGCGCCGGCCAGGATCAGGCCAACCCGGTAGCCCAGCGTGTAGGTGGCGGCGAGCGCGGCCTGCGCCTCGGCCGGCGCGATCTCGATGCGATAGGCGTCGACCACCGAATCCTGGGTCGCGCCGGCAAGCGACGCGAACAGCACCCATCCCACCAGCGCGCCGACGCCGAGTTCGGGGCGGGTGAACGCCAATGCGAACAATCCCGCCGCCACACCCAATTGCGCCACCAGCAGCCACGAACGCCGGCGCCCGAGAAACGCGGTCAACGGAAAGGTGTAGCGATCCACCAGCGGCGCCCATACGAACTTGAGCAGGTAGAAAAAGCTGGCGAGGCTGATCAGGCCGATGCTGCCCAGGTCCAGTCCCACGTCGCGCAGGCGGGTGCTGAGCGTCGCCGACGCAATCAGCAGGAACGGCAGGCCACTGCCGAAGCCGAGCAGCAGCATGGTGAAGGCGGCCGGCGTGGCGAATGCGCGCCGGATGCCGGACCAGCCCTTGTAGGACACCGGCGCCTTGGCCGCCGCGGGCACGCTCATCCGGCGTAGTCCACCGTGAACGGCGCGTGGTCGGAGAACCAGCTGTCGCGATAGATCGCGCAGCGCTGCAGGCGGTCACGCAGCGACGGAGTGACGAACTGATAGTCGATGCGCCATCCGACGTTGTTGGCGCGCGCGCCGCCGCGATTGCTCCACCAGGTGTAGTCCTGGCCTTCCGGGTGCAGGCTGCGATAGGCATCGACCCAGCCGCCCTCGTCCACGCACATGCCGTTGAGCCAATCACGTTCGGCGGGCAGGCAACCGGAGTTCTTCTGGTTGCTGGTCCAGTTCTTGATGTCCAGGCGGGTGCGCACGATGTTCCAGTCGCCGCACAGCACGTAGTCGCGCCCGCTGCGGCGCCATTCGTCCAGGATTGGCGCCAGCCAGTCCATCACCCTGAACTTGAAGCCCTGCCGCAGTTCGCCGGAAGAACCGGACGGAATGTAGAAGGACACCACGCTGAGGTTTCCGTAGCGCGCTTCCAGGTAGCGGCCTTCCTCATCGAACTCGTCCCAGCCCAGCGCGGTGCGCACTTCGTCGGGTTCACGCCGGCTGTAGATCGCCACGCCGCTGTAGCCCTTCTTGGTGGTGGCGTCGCGGAACCAGGCCTTGTAGCCCTCCGGCAGGAAGGCCGGGCCGCTGAGCTGGTGCTCCTGCGCCTTGGTTTCCTGCACGCACAGCACGTCGGCGTCCTGCTGGCCGAACCACTCGAAGAAACCCTTGTTGGCGGCCGAACGCAGGCCGTTGGCGTTGAAACTGATGATGCGCATGTGAAAAACGGTCCGCGGGACGGGAAAGGGGTCGCAAGAGCGTACCGCATGCGTGGAGGCCGGTGGCACGGAACCGCTATGCTTCCACCCCTCGCCCGCCGAATGCACCGCCATGTCCGATCACCGCGCCCGCTTCCTCCAGCTCGCCCTGCACGCGCAGGCCCTGCGCTTCGGCGAGTTCACCCTCAAGTCCGGCCGGCTCAGTCCCTACTTCTTCAACGCCGGCCGCTTCGACAGCGGCGCCCGCCTGGCCGAGCTGGCGGCCTGCTACGCCGACGCGGTGGACGCCGCCGGCCTGCAGTTCGATCTGCTGTTCGGCCCCGCCTACAAGGGCATTCCGCTGGCGACCGCGGTGGGCTGCGAGTATGCGCGTCGCGGCCGCGACGTGCCGCTGGCCTTCAACCGCAAGGAAGCCAAGGACCACGGTGAAGGCGGCCTGCTGATCGGCGCGCCGCTGGATGGCCGCAACGTGCTCATCGTGGACGACGTCATCACCGCCGGAACTGCCATCCGCGAGGCGCTGGGCCTGATCCGCGCCGGCGGCGGCCGCCCGGCCGGGATCGTGGTGGCGCTGGATCGGCAGGAGGTGCTGACCGAACCCGGCGACGGACAGGGCAGCGCGCGGCTGTCGGC
Organism: Pseudoxanthomonas sp. PXM04; assembly: GCF_014851695.1. Classification (NCBI taxonomy): domain Bacteria; kingdom Pseudomonadati; phylum Pseudomonadota; class Gammaproteobacteria; order Lysobacterales; family Lysobacteraceae; genus Pseudoxanthomonas; species Pseudoxanthomonas sp. PXM04. The sequence continues at coordinate 66,148 of NZ_JACVAG010000008.1, read as the reverse complement.
CGCCCAGGCGGTCGCCGCCGAAACCGGCGTGCCGGTGGTGGCCGTGGCCAACCTGCACGATCTGCTTGATTTCGCCGGGGAAAGCGCGGAACTTGTCCATCACCGCGAAGACCTGCTCGCCTACCGGGCGCGCTATGGCAGCGGTTCGTCGGACTGACGGCAGCAGGGGGCTGCACATGCGGAGTTCCATTTTCTGGCTGGCATTGCCGGTGGGCCTGGTCTCGATGGCGCTGGCCAGCGCGCAGGACAAGCCGGCCGCCAAGAAACTCTATTGCTGGAACGAGAACGGCCAGCGCGTGTGCAGCGATGCCCTGCCGGCCGAGGCCGTGACGCGCGCGCGCGAGGAAATCAACGCCGCGAGCGGCCTGCGCACCGCCGAAGTGGACCGGGCGCTGACCGAGGAGGAGCGCGCGCAGGCGGAGGCGGCGAAGATCCAGGCGCAACTGGACGAAGCGGCGCAGGAAACCCGCCGCCGTACCGAGCAGGCGATGCTGTTGTCCTATCGCAGCGAGGAAGAGCTGCGCCGGGTGTTCAACGAGCGCATCGCCATCGTCGACAACAACATCAAGACCGCGCGCTACAACGTGGTCAGCCTGCGCGAAGGCCTGGTCAGCCTGCTGCAGGTTGCCGGCGACCGGGAACTGGCAGGACAGACGGTAGCGGCCGAGACCACCGCCAACATCCGCAGCCGGCATGCGGATCTGATGCGCCAGCGCCAGCTGCAGGCCAGTTTCGAACGCCAGCGCGCGGAGCTGGACGTGGAAATCGCCGAGATCATGCAGCGCTACCGCGAAATGAAGGGACCCAACCCGGCGTCGGCGGCGCCAGCGACCGGGTCTTCGCCGGCCGCCGCACCGCCCGATGCATGAGCGCCGCCGCGCTCCGGCGCGGCCTGCCGTTGTCGCGCGGAACTCCTTGATCGGGACTAGAAGGTCGCCGTCAGATCCGGCGCCACCAGCGCCAGGTGGGCACGGAACACGTCCTTGATGCGCGCGAGCGCCGCCTCGTTGTCGGCTTCGAAACGCAACACCAGGATGGGCGTGGTGTTGGAGGCGCGCAGCAGGCCCCAGCCGTCGTCCCAGTCCGCCCGCAGGCCGTCGATGGTCGCCACGCGGGCACCGTCGAAGCGCGCCGTCTCGACGAAACGCTCGACCACCGCATGCGGTGTTTCCGCTTCCACCGGCACCTTGATCTCCGGGGTGGCGATGCCGTCCGGCAGCGCCGACAGGACTTCCGACGGCGTGTCCTCGCGCAGGGCCAGGATTTCCAGCAGGCGCGCGGCGGAGTACAGGCCGTCATCGAAGCCGTACCAGCGTTCCTGGAAGAAGAAGTGGCCGCTCATCTCGCCCGCCAGTTCAGCGCCGGTTTCGCGCATCTTGGCCTTGATCAGCGAATGCCCGGTCTTCCACATCAGCGGCGTGCCGCCGTTGCGCAGGATCCAGGGCTGCAGCTTTCCGGTGCATTTGACGTCGTAGATGATCATCGCGCCGGGATTGCGTTCCAGCACGTCGGCGGCGAACAGCATCAGCAACCGATCGGGGAAGATCACGGCGCCCTCCCGGGTCACCACGCCGAGGCGATCACCGTCGCCGTCGAAGGCCAGGCCCAGGTCGGCGTCGAAACGCTTCACCATCTGAATCAGGTCTTCCAGGTTGTGGGGTTCGCTCGGATCGGGGTGGTGGTTGGGGAACGTGCCATCCACTTCGCAGTACAGCGGAATGACATCCGCGCCGATGGATTCAAGCAGGCGCGGCGCGATGTCGCCGGCCACGCCGTTGCCGGCGTCCAGCACTACCTTCAGCGGACGCTCCAGTTGCACGTCGTCGGCGATCCGCTGGATGTAGTCGGCGGCGATGTCGCGTTCCTGCAAGTCGCCCGGGGTGGCGGCTTCGTGCAGCCGGCCATCGCGGATGCGCTCGTACAGATCGGTGATGGTGGCGCCGGAAAGGGTTTCACCGCCCACCACGATCTTGAATCCGTTGTAGTCCGGCGGATTGTGGCTGCCGGTCACCGCCACGCAGCTGCCGGCACGCAACTGGTAGGCGCCGAAATAGGCCACCGGCGTGGGCACCATGCCGATGTCGATGACGTTGCGCCCTGCGCGGCGCAGGCCGGCAATCAGCCCGCCCACCAATTCCGGTCCGGACAGGCGGCCGTCGCGCCCGACCACGATGTCGGTCAGGTCCTGCTCCTGCATCACGCTGCCGATGGCCTGGCCGATGCACTCGGCGACCTCCACGTTGAGGGTTTTGCCGACGATGCCGCGGATGTCGTACGCGCGGAAGATGCCGGGATCGACGTCCACCGGAATTCGTTCTCTGCTCATGCTGCCTGTCTGTGGGGGGGAATTCGTCGGCCTGGCGACCGGCGGCAGCGGATCGCGCTCCAATGCCTGGCCCAGCGTGGGCTCGTCGACATCGGCCACGACCGCCTCGCCGCGGCGCAGGGCGGGAATCTTCAGGCCGCCACGGGCCGCCAGCCAGGCCAGTACCGCCAACGCGGCCGCCAGCACGGCGCCAATCGAACTGCCCAGGGGGCCCAGCCCGAACGGGCCGGATTCACTGTCCGGTTGCGCCGCGGCCACGCGCAGGCCGGTCTTGCCCACGGCATGCGCCATCACTTCGGCCTCGTCGGCCAGGTTCGCGCTGCCGCGCTGGACGACGTTGAAGTTGCCCTGGCGCAGCGCCAGGTAGGTGCCCGGCGGCATCGCCACGGCTTCGAAGCCGGCGGTCAGCCGGGACAGCGGCAGGCGTGCGTAGACCACGCCCTGCGCCGTGTCGACGGCCAGCCCGAGTGCCGCCTTGCCCTGATCCCGGACCACCCGCGCGACCACCGCCTGCCCTTGTTGCGCCGCTTCCAGCAAGGCCAGCCGGCTGTAACCGAATGCGACCGGATCGGCGTAGGCCTGGGCCAGATCGCGCGGCAGGATCTCCACGTGCTCGGCCTCCGCCCAACCCTGCCGGATGGCCTGCGCGGTCGCGGCGGGATCGCTGCCGGCCAGCGCCGCCTTCACCGCGTCGCCGGCCATGCGCCGGGTCAATTGCGCGATCTGGTCCCGGTAAGCGGATTCCAGCGCGGCCACGCCGGCATCGCGGGCCTGTTCCAGTGCTTCGCCGCGATCGGCGTCGCGCCACTGGCGCACGCCGCTCCAGCCCAGCCATCCGGCCAGCAGGAGGCCGAGCACGGCCAACCCGGGCAGTGCCCGCGAAAGGTCGCCCAGCGGCAACCGACGTCCAGCTTCGCTCGATCTGCTCATTCGCGCCCGTCCCCTCTCAGCGCAATCCGGTATGGCCGAAACCGCCTGCTCCCCGGGCGCTGTCGGCGAATGCGTCCACCACCTGGAAGCTTACGCGCACGATGGGCAGCACCACCAATTGGGCGATGCGGTCGCCGGGCTGGATGGTGAAGGCCTCGTGGCCGCGGTTCCAGACACTGATCAGCAGCGGCCCCTGGTAATCGGCGTCGATCAGGCCGGTGCCGTTGCCCAGCACGATGCCATGCCGGTGGCCCAGCCCGGAGCGCGGCAACACCACCGCGCACAGCTGTGGATCGGCCAGGTGCACGGACAGGCCGCTGGGCACCAGCGCGGCGTCGCCGGGCTGCAGGGTGAGGGTGGCGTCGAGCGCCGCGCGCAGGTCGACGCCAGCGCTGGCCTCGGTCGCATACGCGGGCAACGGCCATTCATCGCCGAACCGGGGGTCCAGCAGTTTCAGTTCCACGGATTGCGTGCCAGCCGGGCTCATGCGTTCAGTCGCTCCACGATCAGATCCATCAGGGCGTCGGCCAGCCGAGTCTTCGGCGCCGAACCGAAATCGCGCTCGCCGTCCTTCCAATAGGCGACCAGCGCGTTCTGATCGCTTTCGAAACCGCCTTCGGCGATGCCGACCCGGTTGGCGACGATCATGTCCAGGCGCTTGGCCTGCAGCTTGCCGCGCGCGTAATGCTCGACGTTCTCGGTCTCGGCGGCGAACCCGACCACCAACTTCAGCGCCTGGGTCTGGGCCGCGACCTCGGCCAGGATGTCGGGCGTGCGCACCAGATCCAGGCTGAGGGTTTCGCCGGTCTTCTTGATCTTGTTCGGCACCGCCACCCGCGGGGTGTAGTCGGCGACCGCGGCCGCGCCGATGTAGATGTCGGCCGGCAACGCGCCGAACACGGCCTGGCGCATCTGCGCGGCCGAACGCACGTCGATGCGGGTGACTCCGGCCGGGGTCGGCAGATGGACCGGACCGGCCACCAGCACCACCTCGGCGCCGCGCCGCGCCGCGCTGGCCGCCACCGCGAAGCCCATCTTGCCGCTACTGCGATTTCCCAGGTAACGGACCGGATCCAGATCCTCGTAGGTCGGGCCGGCGCTGACGACGACGCGCACGCCGGCCAGGTCCCGCACGGCCGGCGCGTGGCCGGCGGCCAGCGCGGCGACGATGTCCTCCGGCTCGCTCAACCGGCCGGGGCCGGATTCGCCTTCGGCCAGCGGGCCGTCTTCCGGCCCGATGATCTGCACGCCGCGCGCGCGCAGCACCGCCAGATTGGCCACCGTGGCCGGGTGCTGCCACATCCGGTGGTTCATGGCGGGCGCGACCGTGATCGGCGCGGTGGTCGCCAGGCACAGGGTGGTGACCAAGTCGTTGGCGAATCCGTGGGTCAGCCGCGCCAGCAGGTCGGCGGTGGCCGGGGCGATCAGGATGCGATCGGCCCAGCGCGCGAGTTCGATATGGCCCATGGCCGCTTCGGCGGCGCTGTCCCACAGGCTGGTTCGGACCGGATGGCCGGACAGGGCCTGGAAGCTCAGCGCGGTGACGAACTGCTGGGCACCCTCGGTCATGGCGACCTGCACATCGGCGCCGGCGTCACGCAGCCGCCGCACCAGTTCCAGCGACTTGTACGCGGCGATGCCGCCGCCCACACACACCAGCAGGCGCTGGCCCTGCAGCGGCCGTGGCTCGAGACTTCCGGTCACGTCGGGTTTCCTACAGACGAACAGGGGATTAGCTTACCCGATGGTCCCCTCCCGCCTGATGGCGGCGTGGCGGCGGACCGGGCATCTTGACCATATGCACATCCGAGACTGGCCCATCCACGAACGGCCCCGTGAAAAGCTCTTCACCCGCGGCCCCGCCGCGCTCTCAGACGCCGAACTGCTGGCGCTGTTCCTCGGTTCCGGCCTGCGCGGGCGCGATGCGGTCGCCACCGCCCGCGACCTGCTCTCGAACCACGGACCGCTGCGACGGCTGCTCGACCGTCCGCCCAGGGAACTGGTCGCCCTGCCGGGGCTGGGGCCGGCCCGGGCGAGCCGGATGGCCGGCGCGCTGGAAATCGGTCGCCGCCACCTGGCCGCGGATCTGGAGCGCGGCGAGCAGCTGACCGACCCGACCATCGCCGGCCGCTACTTCAGCCAGCGCCTGCGCGCGCACGATCACGAGGTGTTCGCGGCGCTGTTCCTGGATGTGCGCCACCGCGCGCTAGCGTTCGAGGAGCTGTTCCGCGGCACCCTCGACAGCGCCGAGGTGCATCCGCGCGAGGTGGTCCGGCGGGCCTTGGCGCACAACGCCGCGGCCGTGATCGTCGGCCACAACCACCCGTCCGGGAACAGCGCGCCCTCCGAGGCAGACCGCCTGATCACCCTGCGGCTGCGGGACGCGCTGTCGCTGATGGACATCCGCCTGCTCGACCATTTCGTGGTCGGGGACGGCCCGCCGACCTCGCTGGCGGAGCGCGGCTGGCTGTAGTCAGGGCCAGGGAGTCGCGTCCGCCGTGGCGCGCCGTTCAGGCCGCGCCGGACGCTCCTGCCGGTTCCGCGTAAAATGCCCGGTCCCGCAACATCCGCAGACCCTCCGTGAAAGCCTCCCTACGCGCCTTGATCGCCCAGGGCATCGATGCCCTGCGCCAGGCCGGCACCCTGCCGGCCGACACCGCCACGCCGGATTTCGTGGTCGAGCGACCCAAGACCCGCGAACACGGGGACTTCGCCACCAACGCCGCGATGCTGCTGGCCAAGGCCGCGCGCAGCAATCCGCGCGCCATCGCCACCGCGCTGGTGGCCGCCCTGCCGGCCAGCGACGACGTGGCGAAAGTGGAGATTGCCGGCCCCGGCTTCATCAACTTCCACCTGACCACCGCCGCCTACCAGCGCGAGGTCGCCACCGCCCTGCAGCAGGGTCCCGCCTACGGCCGCAACCAGAGTGGCGCCGGCCGCGTGGTGGGCGTGGAATACGTCTCGGCCAACCCGACCGGTCCGCTGCATGTCGGCCACGGCCGCGCCGGCGCCATCGGCGACTGCATCGCCCGGGTGCTGGCCGCCAACGGCTGGAACACCCGCCGCGAGTTCTACTACAACGACGCCGGCGTGCAGATCGACAACCTGGCGAAGTCCACCCAGGCGCGCGCGAAGGGCCTGACCCCGGACAGCGAAGGCTGGCCGGAGGATGGTTATCGCGGCGACTACATCGGTGATGTCGCGCAGGCCTATCTGGCGGGCGACAGCGTCGAGTTCGAAGGCCACATGGTGATCGGCGGCAAGGATCCCGACAACCTGGACGCCATCCGCCAGTTCGCCGTGGCCTACCTGCGCCGTGAGCAGAACCTGGATCTGGCCGCGTTCGGCGTGTCGTTCGATGTGTATTTCCTGGAAAGCTCGCTGTACGCCGACCGCAAGGTTGAGGAGACGGTCGGCAAGCTGATCGCCTCCGGCCATACCTACGAGGAAGGCGGCGCCCTGTGGCTGAAGTCCACCGACTTCGGCGACGACAAGGACCGGGTGATGCGCAAGTCCGATGGCACCTACACCTATTTCGTGCCGGACGTGGCCTACCACCTGAGCAAGTGGCAGCGTGGCTACGGTCGCGCGATCACCGAACTGGGCGCCGACCACCATGGTTCGCTGGCGCGCGTGCGCGCCGGCCTGCAGGCGCTGGACGAGGGCATTCCCGCCGGTTATCCCGAATACGTGCTGCACCAGATGGTCACGGTGATGCGCGGCGGCGAGGAAGTGAAACTCTCCAAGCGCGCCGGCAGCTACTTCACCCTGCGCGATCTCATCGAGGAAGCCGGACGCGATGCCACGCGCTGGTTCCTGATCGCCCGCAAGCCGGACTCGCAGCTGACCTTCGACATCGACCTGGCGCGCCAGCAGAGCAACGACAATCCGGTGTTCTACGTGCAGTACGCGCATGCCCGCGTGTGCAGCCTGCATCGCCAGGCGACCGAAAAGGGCTACGCCTACGACCCGGCCAATGGCCTGGCCCACTTCGCCCGGCTGGACGACGAATCGTCGCTCGCGCTGATGGTGGAACTGTCGCGCTATCCGGAAGTGGTGGAAGCGGCGGGCGAGTCGCTGGAACCCCATGCCATCGCGCAATACCTGCGCGAGTTGGCCTATGCTTTCCACACGTGGTACGGCGGCACGCCGGTGCTGGTCGAGGACGCCGATGCGCGCGACGCGCGCCTGGCGCTGGCCTCGGCCGTGCGGCAGGCGCTGGCCAACGGCATGGATCTGTTGGGCGTGAGCGCGCCCGAAAAAATGTAACCGGAGATTTTTTGAATGGCGGCACGTCGCGGCAAGAGTCAGGCCACCCGTAATTCCAGCCACGCCACCCCGGCCTGGGTGTGGCTGCTGCTCGGCCTGCTCATCGGTCTGGCGATCTACTTCATCGCGCCCGGCCTGATGAAGAAGGATGGCGACGGCTTCTTCCGGCCGCAGCCGAATCCCGACGCGCAGCCGGCACCGGTGGCTTCGGCCGATGTCGAGGCGGTGGTGCCCGAATCGGCGAGCAACCCCAGCGGCGCCACGTCCGGCGCGACGCAGGCGGCGAATGGCGATGCCGACGCGCAGGCGCCGGCCAAGGAACCGCAGTACGACTTCTACACCCTGCTGCCGGGCAAGGAAGTGCAGATGTCCGACGCGGAGCTGGCCGCCAGCGCGCGCGAGGAAGCCGCGCGCAAGGCACGCGAGGAAAAGGCCGCGGCCGCCGCTGCGGCGGCAACGCCCGCCACCACCACTCCCGCCACCGGCACCACGCCGGCGACGCTGCCGCGCCCGATCGACGAGGCACCAGCGACCGCCGCCGCCACGACATCCAGTCCGGCCACCGCGCCGACGAGCAAGCCCGCGCAACCACGCACGGTCGCCGATGCGGACACCAGCGCGCGCTACATCCTGCAGGCCGGCGCGTTCGGCGCGTCCGGCGACGCCGAGGCCACCAAGGCCAAGATCGCCCTGCTGGGCCTGAGCGCGCGAGTCGAGTCCGCGCAGATCGGCGGCAAGACCGTCTATCGCGTGCGCATGGGACCCTACGGCACCGCCAGCGAACTGGCCGAGGCCAAGCAGAAACTGGCCAGCGGCGGCCTGCCCGCGATGGCCATCAAGGCCCAGTGATCGCGCCGGACTCCCGCGAGCGCAGAGGAGTCCGCATGCCGTATCCCGTTTCGATATCCGCCCGCCACGCGCAGCCCGCGTGGCGGGCTTTTGTTTGTATCCCACCCACACGCTGAATCCCCAGGCGTGCGGCTGATTTTCAAGGAGCCCCCATGACCCGAACCGCCCTCATCACCGGAGCGACCTCCGGTTTCGGCGCCGCCGCCGTGCGCCGTTTCGTCGCCGACGGCTGGCGCGTGATCGCCACCGGTCGTCGCGCGGATCGGCTGCAGGCGTTGGTGGACGAACTCGGCGGCGACCACGTGCATGCGGCGGCCTTCGACATCCGCGACGAAGCCGCCATGGATGCCGCGCTGGCGGCATTGCCGGAAGCCTTTCGCGGGATTGATCTGCTGATCAACAACGCCGGTCTCGCGCTGGGTACCGCGCCGGCGCAAGCGGCCAGCCTGGAAGACTGGCGGACCATGATCGCCACCAACATCGGCAGCCTGGTCACCCTCACCCATCGCCTGCTGCCGGCGCTGATCGAGCGCAAGGGCGCGATCATCAACATCAGTTCGATCGCCGGCAGCTATCCCTATCCGGGCGGCAATGCCTATGGCGGGACGAAGGCGTTCGTCACCCAGTTCTCGCTGGGCCTGCGCTCGGATCTGCACGGCACCGGCGTGCGGGTGACTTCGATCGAGCCGGGCATGGCCGAAACCGAATTCACCCTGGTGCGCACGCATGGGGATCAGGACGCGTCGGACAAGCTGTATGCAGGCGCGGCGCCGATGACCGCCGAGGACATCGCCGAAACCCTGTTCTGGGTCGCCACGCTGCCGCCGCATCTGAACATCAATCGCCTGGAGCTGATGCCGGTGACGCAGTCGTTCGCCGGGTTCCAGGTGCATCGGGGGTGATGGGGGTGTGACCCCGACCGCTTCGCCCCCATCCGCCCTTCGGGCACCTTCCCCCGCGAGCGGGGGAAGGGCAGGTTGTCGGGGCCTATGCCAGTGGTTCGTCCGACAGGTAGGTGTAGCCGGTCAGGCCGGCTTCCAGCGCGTCGGACAGGGCCGCCGCTTCTTCCTGCGGCAATCCGGCTTCGGCGACACGGGTACGGTACGCGGTGCGCAGGTCATCCAGCTTGTAGCCCACGTAATCCAGCATCACGTCGGTGGTGTCGCCGCGGCGCTGCTGGGTGAGCAGGTAGCCGGTGCCGGTGTCGGCGCTGACTTCCACCGCATCGGTGTCGCCGAACAGATTGTGGATGTCACCGAGAATTTCCTGGTACGCGCCGACCAGGAAGATGCCCAGCCGGTAGCTTTCGCCGGACCTGAGCGAATGCAGCGGTAGCGAGGTGTCCAGCCCTTCGTTCTCGACATAGGTTTCCACCATGCCGTCCGAGTCGCAGGTCATGTCGGCGATCACGCCGCGGCGGTCCGGTGCTTCGTCCAGGCGCTCGATCGGCAGGATCGGGAAGACCTGGTCGATCGCCCACACGTCGGGAATCGATTCGAACACGCTGAAGTTGACGAAATACTTGTCCACCAGCCGCTCGTTGAGTTCATCCAGCAGATCCCGGTGGCTGCGCTCGTCGCTGCTCAGGCGCCCGCGCACGGCATGGGCGATGGCGTAGAACAGATCGTCGATGCGCGCGCGATGGACCAGATCCAGCTGGCCCAATGCATAGAGGGACAGGCCCTCGCTGTGGTGGTGCTGCGCTTCGTGGAACAGCTCGACGGCCGGCCGCTCGTCCAGCTCGGCGTGGATCTCGCGCAGATGGCGGATCACCGCCGGTTCGTCGTCGTGGGCAGGCGGCACGCGGCCTTCCGGCGCCTGCTCCACCTCGGCCACGTTGACCACCAGCACCGCGTGGTGCGCGGTCATCGCGCGGCCGCACTCGGTGACGATGCGCGGCGGGGTCAACCCGTGCTGCTCGCAGGCGTCGGCCAGCGGCTGCACGATGTTGCTGGCGTACTGGTTCAGGCCGTAGTTGATCGAGCAGTAGCTGCGCGAACGGGTGCCTTCGTAGTCGATGCCCAGGCCGCCGCCGACGTCGACATGGGTGATGCTCGCGCCCAGTTTGGACAGCTCGACGAAGTAGCGGGTCGCCTCGCGCATGCCGTTGGCGATGTCGCGGACGTTGGAGATCTGCGAGCCCATGTGGAAATGCAGCAGGCCCAGGCAATCCTGCAGGCCGGCGTCGCGCAGGTATTTCCACAGATCCAGTACCTGGCGCGGGGACAGGCCGAACTTGGCCTTGTCGCCACCGCTGTTCTGCCATTTGCCCGCGCCCAGCGTGGCCAGGCGCATGCGCACGCCCAGACCCGGCTTGACGCCCAGCTTGCGCGCCTCCTCGATGACCAGCGGCAGCTCGGAGGGCTTTTCCACCACGATGAAGGTCTGCAGGCCAAGCTTGCGGCCGATCAGAGCCAGCCGGATGTACTCGCGATCCTTGTAGCCGTTGCAGACGATGAGGCCGCCGGGGCGCGACAGCGCCAGCACCGCCATCAGCTCGGGCTTGCTGCCCGCTTCCAGGCCGAAGCCCTCGCCGGCGTGCGAGGCCAGGGTGCCGGCCACGCCGCGATGCTGGTTGACCTTGATCGGGTACACGGCGGTGTAACCACCACGGTAATCCCAGTCGGCCTGCGCCTGGGCGAAGGCGGCCTGCAGCTTGCCCAGGCGGTCGCCCAGGATGTCCGGGAAGCGCACCAGCAGCGGCAGTTTGGCACCGTTGGCGCGGGCGGCATCCACCACCTCCGGCAACGGGATGACCGGTCCGCCGTCGCCCTTGGGCGAGACCACCATGCGGCCGGCGGCATCCACGTCGAAATACCCTTCCGCCCAGTGCGGGATGGAATAGGTCTTGCGGGCTTGGTCGGTGGACCAGGACATCGGCGTTTCCAGCTGAATACGAACGGACGCGCATTCTACAGGCAGTGGTCATGGGGGTTCGTTACAATGCGCGCCCTCGCCGTCCCCGCCTCACCCCGGTGGCCGCGGGCCCACCGGCCACGGCCGTCGCGCCCGCCGACAACGGCCAGATCCTTCCCCACCCAGGACAGACCATGACCACGAACGACAACTGGTACATCGAACACTTCCAGCCCACCGGCTCGGCCATCGGCTACCGCGTCACCGGCAAGCTGGACGAGGTGCAGTCGCCGTTCCAGAAGATCGAGATCTACGACACCACCGACTGGGGCAAGTTGATGGTCATCGACGGCGCGGTGATGCTGACCACGCGCGACAACTTCTTCTATCACGAGATGATCAGCCACCCGGCGCTGTTCACCCACGCCGCGCCCAAGCGCGTGGTGATCATCGGCGGCGGCGACTGCGGCACCCTGCGCGAGGTGCTCAAGCACCCGGGCGTGGAAAGCGCCACCCAGTGCGACATCGACGAGCAGGTCACCCGCATGTCGGAGAAGTACTTCCCCGAGCTGTGCGAATCCAACGGCGACGCGCGCGCCGAGCTGCTGTTCGACGACGGCGTGGCCTACATGGCCAACTGCCCGGCCGGCAGCGTGGACATCGTGATCGTGGACTCCACCGATCCGGTCGGCCCGGCCGAGGGCCTGTTCAACAAGGCCTTCTACGAAAGCTGCTTCCGCGCGCTGAAGGACGACGGCATCCTGGTGCAGCAGTCCGAGTCGCCGCTGGCGCTGCTGGACTTGATCAAGGAAATGCGCGGCGAGATGGGCAAGGCCGGCTTCACCGCCTTCAAGACCCTGCCGTTCCCGCAGCCGTGCTACCCGACCGGCTGGTGGAGCGTGACCATGGCACGCAAGTCCGGCGGTTTCGACTTCCGCCAGCAGGACGCCGCCAACAAGGGCTTCGACACCCTGTACTACAGCGCGCACCTGCACACCGGCGCGCTGGTCGCCCCACCGTTCGTGGCCAAGGCGCTGGGCGAGTAAGCGCTGCCGGTTCGATGAAAAAAGCCCCGCGATGCGGGGCTTTTTTTTATCCGGTACTCCTGATCTCAGTGCTCCAGCAAGCGCTGTATCTCCGCCCGCTCATCCAGCGAACGCTGGAAGTTGGCCGGATACACCGGCTGGTAGTCGCGCCCGGTGAGCAGGAAAATGCCACGCTGGCCGGTGAGATGCTTCTGCATGGTGCCCAACTCGTAGTGCCACATCATCCACAACGGCACCCGGATCGTGCGGGAAACCGGTGGCAGCCGCGTGGCGATCACTTCATGGACCTCCAGATGCAGACGCATCTGGTTGGCCGAACCGGGACCGGTCCGCGACTCGGGATCCGTAAGCAACCGGCCCTTGCCGTCCACCATGTCGACGCGGGTGATCGTCGCCACAACGACATGGTCGGCTTCCCGCACCATTTCGGCCAGCGGCTTGGGAACCACGCTCGTCGCCGATACCGTCGCCGCCAGGCACAGCAGCGCGATGAACAGGAACCGCTTCGCGACGCGCACTACAGCGCGTCCGCGTCCAGTTCACCGGTGCGGATGCGCACCACCCGCTCCAGGTCGTAGACGAACACCTTTCCGTCGCCGATCTTGCCGGTGCCGGCGGCCTTGACGATGGCTTCCACCACCGATTCGGCCTGCTCGTCGGTCACCGCCACTTCCAGCTTCACCTTGGGCAGGAAGTCGACGACGTACTCGGCGCCGCGGTACAGCTCGGTGTGGCCCTTCTGCCGGCCGAAGCCCTTGACCTCGGTGACGGTGATGCCGGCGATGCCGGATTCGGCGAGTGCTTCGCGCACGTCGTCCAGCTTGAACGGCTTGATGATGGCCATGATCATCTTCATCGGGACTGTTCTCCGGAAATGCTGGCGGCAGCATATCGTGGTTGCGGCCGGGGCGGGGGTCGGGTTCAATGTCGACCTGGCGCCGCGGGATTTCTCCGATGGCGCGACGCGGTGAATCCCGATGGCCGGGACGACTCCCGGATGCAATGCTCGGCTTCACTGCCGGAGACCCCCATGATCGATCTCAACCATCTCGACGACCTCGCCCGCCGCCTCAGTGATCTGGTCCCGCCGGGCCTGCGCGAATCCCGCGAGGAACTGCAGCAGGCGTTCAAGGGCGCCTTGCAGAGCGGCCTCTCCAGGCTGGACCTGGTGACCCGCGAGGAGTACGAGGTCCAGCGCGCGGTCCTGTTGCGCACCCGCGAGAAACTCGAAGCCCTGGAACGCACCGTCCAGGCACTGGAAGCGGCACCGCCCGCCTCCGCATCCACCGCCCAGTCCTGATTCCGCCGCCATGAGCCTGGCGCTGGTGCACAGCCGTGCACGGGCGGGCGTGGCCGCGCCTCCGGTCAGGGTGGAAGTGCACCTGTCCGGTGGTCTGCCGCAGACCCACATCGTCGGCCTGCCCGAGGCGGCGGTGCGCGAGGCACGCGACCGCGTGCGCGCCGCCATCCTCTGCGCGCAGTTCGAATTCCCGGCCCGCCGCATCACCGTCAATCTGGCGCCGGCCGATCTTCCCAAGGACGGCGGGCGCTTCGACCTGCCCATCGCGCTCGGCATCCTGGCCGCCAGCGGGCAGATCCCGCGCGACGCGCTGGCCGACTACGAGTTCCTCGGCGAACTCGGCCTGACCGGCGAGCTGCGCGGCGTCGACGGCGTGCTGCCGGCGGCGCTGGCCGCCGCGCGCGCGCAACGGACGCTGATTGTCGCGCCGGCCAACGGTCCGGAAGCGGCGCTCGCCCGCGACGGCCAGGCTCGCACCGCGCGCACCCTGCTGGAGGTCTGCGCCGCCCTGGGCGGCCAGCGCGAACTGCCGGTCGCCGAAACACCGCCGCCCGACGCATCGTTCGTTCCCGATCTCAGTGACGTGCGCGGGCAGGTGCAGGCGCGCCGCGCGCTGGAGGTGGCGGCCGCCGGCAACCACCATCTGCTGCTGGTCGGCTCGCCCGGTTGCGGCAAGACCCTGCTGGCGTCGCGGCTGCCCGGACTGCTGCCGGAAGCCAGCGAAGCGGAGGCGCTGGAAACGGCCGCCATCGCATCGATCAGCGGCCGCGGGCTGGATCCGGCGCGCTGGCGGCGGCGACCGTTCCGCAGTCCGCACCATACCGCCAGCGCAGTCGCACTGGTGGGAGGCGGCACCGAACCGCGTCCGGGTGAGATTTCCCTGGCCCACAACGGCGTGCTGTTCCTCGACGAATTGCCCGAGTGGGACCGACGCGCGCTGGAAGTGCTGCGGGAGCCCCTGGAGTCCGGCACGGTGTCCATCTCGCGCGCGGCACGCAGCGCCGAGTTTCCCGCGCGCTTCCAGCTCGTCGCGGCGATGAATCCCTGCCCGTGCGGCTGGGCCGGCGACAACAGCGGGCGTTGCCGCTGCTCCAGCGATGTCGTGCAGCGGTATCGCGGCCGCATTTCCGGCCCGTTGCTGGACCGCATCGATCTGCATGTGGAGGTGCCGCGCCTGCCGCCGAGGGAATTGCGTCCGGATGCGCCACCGGGCGAGACCAGCGCGCAGGTGCGGGTGCGGGTGGAACAGGCGCGCGCGATCCAGCTGGCGCGCGCCGGCCGGCTCAACGCGCAACTGGGCCAGGCGGAAACCCTGACGCTGTGCAGGCTCGACGATGCCGACCAGGCATTGTTGGAACACGCGATCGATCGGCTCCGGCTTTCCGCGCGCTCCATGCAGCGGGTGCTGCGGGTGGCGCGGACCATCGCGGATCTGGCCGGCGCCGAACGCATCGACAGATCCCATCTGACCGAGGCGTTGGGATACCGGAGGATTGACCGGGGCAAGCCCTAGAGGGCATGGCACCACCGCCGGCAGATCCGGCTCGAATGCCCGTTCCGGTTTCACTCCAGCCACCCCATACGGGCATCATTGCCGGGTACCTGTTGCTTCACCGCCATTTCATCCATTTCGCGCTGTAGTCGTTTGGCCGCCTGCCGCGAAAACGGCGGCGGCGCGCTTTCGCCATAGCCGAGGTCGCCATGAAGCGGGCGGGATTGGTCGGACTGTTTGCGGTCGTCCTGATCGCGGTGGCGGGCGGCGCGGGCGCGGTGTGGAACGAATACCTGCGCGCGCCGGCACCGCGGATGCTGGCGTTGCCCGGGGATCTGATTCCGCTGGACTCGCCGCTGGGCCGGCGCCTGTTGGCCGAAAGCGAGCGCGCCGACCATGACGAGTTGACCGGCAGTTTCGTCCCGCAGACGCGCAAGGCCTATTGCGGCGTGGCCAGTGCCATCACCGTGCTCAACGCAGCCGGCATCGCCGACGCGCCGCGGGACCCGCGCGCCCTGTTCGCGCATCCACACGCCGGGCCGGGTCCGCTGAAAACGAGTTTCAAAGGGATGTCGCTCAACGGACTGGCCGGCCTGCTGCGCGCGCATGGCGCGCAGGTGGACGTGGTGTTCGCCTCGGCGACGGACCGGGCCTCGTTCCGGCAACGGGCGCGCGAGAACCTGCGCCGCGAGGGCGACTACCTGCTGGTGAACTACCAACGCGCGGATCTGGGCCAGGTTCGCATGGGCCACATTTCGCCGGTCGCCGCCTATCACGCGCCCAGTGATCGCCTGCTCATCCTGGACGTCGCCGCCCACCGGTATCCACCGGTCTGGGCGGATCTGGACAAGGTCTGGACGGCGATGCGCGCGCCGTTGAACAAGAAGACCGCGACCACGCGAGGCTATCTCGTGGTACGCGGCGCGCATACCGTGTCCGCCGCTTCGCCGGTCGGCTTCGACCGGCGTTGAGGGTCAGGCGACTCTCCTGGAGCACCCCGACGTGCGCCATCGCTTCCGCTTCGCCGCACAGGATCGGCCTTGCGCGGAACGGCCGCGATTCGGCGAATCGTGGATCAACTCGCCCGCTGCCCGGCCGGCTGGCGCGTGGCGACATTCAGGCGGTTCCAGACGTTGATGTTGGCGATGGCGATCAGCAGCGAGGCCAATGCGGCTTCGTCGTAGTGGGCCCGGGCGCGGGACCAGACCTCGTCGCTGACGGCATCGCCGCGGTCGGCGATGCGGGTCACCTCCTCGGCCAGTTCCAGCGCGGCACGCTCGGCCTCGGTGAACCACGGCGCTTCGCGCCAGACCGCGACGGCGAACAGCCGCTCGTCGGTTTCACCGGCCTGCCGGCATTCGCGGGCATGCATGTCCACGCAGAAGCTGCAGCCATTGATCTGGCTGACCCGCAGGTCGATGAGGTGCAGCAGGGCATCGGAGATGCCCTTGCCTTGCGTGGACTGGTGCAGCGCGAGCAGCGCCTTCATGGCATCGTGGTGGATGACGGCGGGGTTGGGCATACGGGCTTGCATGGGGAACTTCCTTTGGTTGGTGGTCATTCCCATGACGCGCCGGCATCGGCCGGCGTGACGGATATCTCCGCCATCGCGGATCACTTCTTTCTTTCCGATGGTTGCGTCACGTCCCGGCCCGCTGGCGCGTCAATCGGGTTTCCCCCAGGATCTTTCTCCATGACAGATTTGCATCGACTGGCCGAACAGTTCCAGTCCAACCGCACCCGGCTCGAGGCCGTGGCGTTCCGCATGCTGGGTTCGCATGCCGAAGCCGAGGACGTGGTGCAGGAGGCGTGGTTGCGCCTGAATCGTGCCGACCCGACCGAGGTCGGCAATCTCGCCGGTTGGCTGACGACGGTGGTGACCCGGCTGGCGCTGGATCTGCTGCGCGCGCGCAAGGTGCGCAGCGAGGAATCGATGGACCTGGTGCCGGACGCGGCGCTGCCCGCCGCCGATGCCAGTGCCGGTCCGGAACACGAGGTGTTGCTGGCCGATTCGATCGGCCCGGCCATGCTGATCGTGCTGGATACGCTGGCCCCGGCCGAGCGCGTGGCGTTCGTACTGCACGACATGTTCGCGGTGCCGTACGAAGAGATTGCCCACATGCTGGATCGCAGCGTGGAAGCCACGCGGCAGCTGGCCAGCCGTGCGCGGCGCCGGGTCCAGGGTGCCGGCGCAGACGCGCTGGCCGATCGCGAGCGTGCCCGCCAGGTGGTCGATGCCTTCCTGCTCGCCTCGCGCACCGGCAATCTCCAGGGCCTGCTGTCCCTGTTGGCACCGGACGTGGTGATGCGCGCCGATGTCGCCGCCATCGAGGGCAGCCGGGACAGGCAGGGCGACGGCGCGCCGGTGCTGGCACGCGAACAGCGTGGCGTCGACGCGGTGGCCAGTGCCTTCCTCGGCCGCGCCCAGGCGGGACAGGCCGCGCTGGTCGATGGCCTGCCCGCCGCCATCTGGGCGCCGGACGGCGTACCGCGCGCCCTGTTCCGGATGGCCGTGCGCGAAGGCCGTATCGTCGCCATCGATGTCATCGCCGACCCCGCCCGCGTGGCGTCGGCCAGGGTCACCGAGATCGGCCCGCTGCCCTGAGGCGCCAGCCTCCCTTTCGCGGAAGCACCCAACCGGCCCCCGGACTTTCGACACTCCGCCGCGACGCGGGGGCGTGTGGTCTACTGCGTTTTCGCGGCGACGCCGCGTCCGCCACCACACGGCTCATCCAGGAGGAACGCCATGCTCCGCACCACCCTGATCGCGACGGCACTGTCCGCCGCACTCGTCAGTCCGCTTGCCTTCGCGCAACAGGCCGCCGCCGCATCGTCCGAGGTCGAACTCATCCCGCGCGAGATCCTGTTCGGCAATCCCGAGCGCAGCAATGTGCAGATCAGCCCGGATGGCCGCTACCTGAGCTGGGTTGCGCCGGTCGATGGCGTGGCCAACGTGTGGGTGGCGCCGGCGGACAATCCGTCGCAGGCCCGGGCGGTGACGTCCGACAAGGCGCGCGGCATCCGTCAGTATTTCTGGTCCTACCGGACCGATACCCTGCTCTATCTCCGCGACACCGGTGGCGACGAGGATTTCCATCTCTACGCGGTGGATCTGAAGTCCGGCGAGTCCAGGGATCTGTCGCCGTTTCCGAAGACCCGCGCACAGGTCGCGGGTGTCAGCGATCGCCATCCGGACACGATCCTGGTGGGCATGAACGATCGCGACCCGCAGTGGCACGATCTGTACAAGGTCGATCTGGCCAGCGGCAAGCGCGAGCTGGTGCAGAAGAACGATGCCCAGATCGCCGGCTACATCGCCGACGCCGACTACACCCTGCGCTTCGCCACCCGCGCGCGACCCGACGGTGGCCAGGACGTGCTCGCCGCCGACGGCAAGGGCGGCTGGAGCAAGTTCGACGACGTGCCGTTCGAGGATTCGCTGACCACCGGTCCGGGTGGCCTGACCAGCGACGGCAAGACCCTGTACTTCACCGATTCGCGCAAGCGCAACACCGCCGCGCTGTATGCCATCGACGTGGCCAGCGGCAAGCGCGAACTGGTGTTCGAGGACGCACGCGCGGACGTTGGCGATTCGCTGAGCCATCCGGTCACCGGACGGGTTCAGGCGGTCGCCTCGGACTACCTGCGCGAGGAATGGAAGGTGGTGGATCCGTCCATCGCCAAGGATCTGGAGCGCCTTCGCGGCATCGGTCCCGGCGACACCAGCGTGGCCGCGCGCACCCACGACGACAAGACCTGGATCGTGGTCTACGCCGCTCCGCAGACACCGGCTGTCTTTTACCGCTACGACCGCGACGCCGGCAAGCTGACCAAGCTGTTCTCGGTGCAGCCGAAGCTCGATGGCAAGCCGCTGGTGGCGCAATGGCCGGTGGAGATTACGTCCCGCGACGGCAAGACCCTGGTCAGCTATCTGACCCTGCCGCATAGCGCCGACGCCAACAACGATGGCAAGGCCGACACGCCAGTGCCGATGGTGCTGCTGGTGCATGGCGGTCCGTGGTCGCGCAACGCCTACGGCTACAGCAACACCAACCAGTGGCTGGCCAACCGCGGCTACGCGGTCCTGTCGGTCAATTTCCGCGGCTCCACCGGCTTTGGCAAGGAATTCACCAACGCCGGCAACGGCGAGTGGGCCGCCAAGATGCACGACGATCTGATCGATGGCGTGCAATGGGCGGTCAAGCAGGGCGTGACGACTTCCGACAAGGTGGCGATCATGGGCGGCAGCTACGGTGGCTACGCCACCCTGGCCGGCCTGACCTTCACCCCGGACACGTTCGCCTGCGGCGTCGACATCGTCGGCCCGTCCAACCTCAACACCCTGCTGAGCACGGTGCCGCCGTACTGGGCCAGCTTCTTCGAGCAGCTTGCCAAGCGCATGGGCGACCCGCGCACCGAGGAAGGCCGCAAGTGGCTGACCGAACGCTCGCCGCTGACCCGCGCCGACCAGATCAAGAAACCGCTGCTGATCGGCCAGGGCGCCAACGACCCGCGGGTGAAACAGGCCGAGAGCGACCAGATCGTCAAGGCGATGCAGGCCAAGAAGATCCCGGTTACCTACGTGCTGTTCCCGGATGAAGGCCATGGCTTCCACCGCCCCGAGAACAGCAAGGCGTTCAACGCGGTGACCGAAGGCTTCCTGGCCCAGTGCCTGGGCGGACGCGCCGAACCCATCGGCCAGGATTTCGCCGGCTCCAGCATCAGCGTGCCGGCCGGCGCCGACGGCGTTCCGGGCCTGACCGATGCGTTGAAGTCGCATCAGCAGGCGGTGAAGAAGTAAGCGCCATTCGGGATGCGGCCAGGGCGCGGCCATATTCCCTCGCACCAGGGCAAAAGAAAAGCCGGGTCCATTCGGACCCGGCTTTTTTCATCCTCGCACCCGCCGTGATCAGGCCGCCTTCTCCGCGAACTGCTCCTCCTCGGTCGAGCCCTTCAGCGCGGTGGTCGAGGACTGGCCCTGTTGGATCGCCTGCGTGACCGCGTCGAAGTAACCGGTGCCGACCTCGCGCTGGTGCTTGACCGCGGTGAAGCCCTTGTCGGCGGCGGCGAACTCGGCTTCCTGCAGTTCCACGAATGCGCTCATCTGGCGGCGCGCATAGCCGTGGGCCAGGTTGAACATCGAGTAGTTCAGGCTGTGGAAGCCGGCCAGGGTGATGAACTGGAATTTGTAGCCGTAGCTGGCGATTTCCTTCTGGAATTTGGCGATGGTGGCGTCGTCCAGGTTCTTCTTCCAGTTGAACGAGGGCGAGCAGTTGTAAGCCAGCAGCTTGCCGGGGAACTTCGCGTGGATCGCCTCGGCGAACTTGCGCGCGAACTCCAGGTCCGGCTTGCCGGTCTCGCACCACACCAGATCCGCGTAGGGTGCGTAGGCCAGGCCACGGCTGATCGCCTGGTCCAGGCCGTTGCGGGTCTTGAAGAAGCCCTCGACGGTGCGCTCGCCGGTGGTGAACGGCTGGTCGTTGGCGTCGATGTCGCTGGTCAGCAGGTCGGCGGCCTCGGCGTCGGTTCGCGCAACCAGCAGGGTCGGCACGCCCATCACGTCGGCGGCCAGGCGCGCGGCGTTCAATTTCTCCACCGCCTCGCGGGTCGGCACCAGCACCTTGCCGCCCATGTGGCCGCACTTCTTGACGCTGGCCAGCTGATCCTCGAAGTGCACGCCGGCCGCGCCCGCCTCGATCATCGCCTTCATCAACTCGAACGCGTTCAGCACGCCGCCGAAGCCGGCTTCCGCGTCGGCGACGATCGGTTGCAGGAAGTCGGTGCTGTCGTCACCCTCGGCGTGATGCAGCTGATCCGCGCGCAGCAGGGTGTTGTTGATGCGCTTGACCACCGCCGGTACCGAGTCGGCCGGATACAGCGACTGGTCCGGATACATCTGGCCGGCCAGGTTGGCGTCGGCCGCGACCTGCCAGCCGGACAGGTAGATCGCCTTCAGGCCGGCCTTGACCTGCTGCATCGCCTGGTTGCCGGTCAGCGCGCCCAGCGCGTTGATGAAGTCCTCGGTCTGCAGGTAGTTCCACAGCTTCTCGGCGCCGATCTTCGCGATCGAATGCTCGACCGGAATGGTGCCGCGCAGGCGCACGACGTCCTCGGCGCTGTAGTTGCGGGTGATGCCTTGCCAGCGCGGATTGGTGTCCCAGTCCTTCTGGATGTCCTGGGCGGTGGGCAGCTTGTTCATGGGTATTCTCCGGAAATGGGGGTTCAGTCGATGCGGGTGTAGGCGGGCAGGGTCAGGAATTCGGCCAGGTCTTCACTGCGGCTCAATGCGTCGAGCAGGCCGATGGCCTCGTCGACCTTGTCGCCACCGGGCAGCGCCGCGCGGTCGCCCAGGCGGGCCGGCAGGTTGCGCAGGGTGGCGTCGAGCAGGGCGAAGTCGATCGCGGTGCCGTCGGCCAGGTGCAGGCCGGGCGTGTGCAGCCACTGCCAGATCTGGGTGCGCGCGATCTCGGCGGTCGCCGCGTCCTCCATCAGCCAATGGATCGGCACGCAGCCGTTGCCGTCCAGCCAGGCGGCCAGGTAGCGCACGCAGACCTCGACGTTGCCCTCGAAACCGGCACGGGTGATGGTGCCGGTGCTCGGGCGGATCAGATCGTCGCGGCTCGCCCGCACGTCCTCGCGCAGCACGCCATGTTGGTTCGGCGTGGGCATGTGTTCGTCGAAGATGGTGCGCGCGATCGGGATCAGCGCCGGATGCGCCACCCAGGTGCCGTCGTGGCCGGCGGTGACCTCGCGCAGCTTGTCCGCGCGCACCCGCGCCAGCGCCTGTTCGTTGGCCGCCTCGTCGTTGCCGATCGGAATCTGCGCGGCCATGCCGCCCATCGCGTGCGCGCCGCGGCGGTGGCAGGTCTGGATCAGCAGTTCCGAATAGGCCTTCAGGAACGGCTGGGTCATGGTCACCTGGCCGCGCTCGGGCAGCACCCGGTCGCGATGGCGGCGGAAGGTCTTGATGTAGGAAAAGATGTAGTCCCAGCGGCCGCAGTTCAGACCGACGATGCGATCCCGCAGCGCGTGCAGGATCTCGTGCATCTCGAACACCGCCGGCAGCGTCTCGATCAGCACGGTGACCTTCATTTGACCTTGCGGCAGGCCCAGCGCGGCCTCGATGTGCGACAGCGCGGTCTCCCACAGCGCGGCCTCCTCCATGCTCTGCAGCTTGGGCAGGTAGAAATACGGGCCGCGATCGCGCTCGGCCAGCGCGCGCGCGTTGTGGAAGGCATACAAGGCCAGATCGAACAGACCGCCGGCGATCGGCTGGCCATCGATCAGCACGTGCTTCTCGTCCAGGTGCCAGCCGCGCGGGCGCACCAGCAGCACGGCCTGCTCATCGAACGGCTTCAACGCGTACCGCTTGCCGTTGGGCGCGGTGTGGGTCAGGTCGCCGCGCACCGCGCCGATCAGGGCCTGCTGGCCGATCAGCAGGTTGTGCCAGGTCGGCGCGGTCGAATCCTCGAAGTCGGCCATGTAGACCTTCGCGCCGGAGTTCAGCGCGTTGATCACCATCTTGGGATCCACCGGCCCGGTGATCTCGACCCGGCGATCCAGCAGTGCCGCCGGCGGCGGCGCGACCCGCCAGTCGCCCTCGCGGATGGCGCGGGTGTCGTCGCGGAAGTCCGGCAGGCCGCCGGCATCGAAGAACGCCTGCCGCTGGCGGCGCGCGGCCAGCCGGGCTTGCCGGCCGGGCTCAATCGCACGGTGCAGCGAGACGAGCAGCGCCAAGGCGGCGGGCGGCAACAGCGCGGCCTGCTCGTGATGGCGGACGGTCAGGCTGATGCCGGGCGTGGGGCGGGACGCGGGTTCGGATTGGCTCAGGGCAACGGCGGCGGACATTTCGGGACTCCTGCTGCTTGGAGGTCCACCGTGCGCCGCAGCAAACTATTTGACAAAACAGTTTTGTCAATGCACTTAATAAGCTGAACTTATATTTCAGCCAAAATGCCTGAAAAACGCCCGCCCACGCTGCGATTTGCCTACAAGTCGGACCGGCTGAAGCCCCTGCGGGCGTTCTGCCAGACCGTCCGGCTGGGCTTGGTATCGCGGGCGGCCGAGGCGCTGTTCGTCAGCCAGCCGGCCATCACCCTGCAATTGCAGGCGCTGGAGCGAGACCTGGGGGTGGTGCTGTTCGAGCGCAGCGGCCGGCGCCTGAGTCCCAGCCGCGAGGGGCAACTGCTGTACGAGCTGGCCCAGCCGCTGGTCGAGGGCATCGACGGTCTGGAGGCGACCTTCCACGACAAGGTCGCCGGGCTGGACGCCGGCGAACTGAACATCGCCGCCAACAGCTCCACCATCCTGTACCTGCTGCCGCGCATCGTCGAACTGTTCCGCCAGCAGCACCCGGACGTGCGCCTGACCCTGCACAACGCGATCACCGCCGACGGCACCGATCTGCTGCGCTCCGACGCGGTGGATCTGGCGGTCGGCTCGATGATGGATGTGCCCGCCGACCTCAGCTACGCACCGATTTACCGGTTCGAACCGCTGCTGATCACTCCGCCGGATCATCCGCTGGCGAACAAGCCGCGACTCGAACTCGCCGACATTTCGCCCTACGGATTGATCCTTCCGCCCAAGCGCCAGATCACCTACCGGCTGGTGGACCTGGTGTTCCAGCAGCACCGCGTGCCCTACACGGTGGCGCTGGAAGTCGGCGGCTGGGAAGTGATCAAGCAATACGTGGCGATGGGCATGGGCGTGTCGATCGTCAGTTCGATCTGCCTGACCGACGCCGATCGCGGCAGACTGGCAACGCGTTCGCTCAGCGACTGGTTTCCTGCGCGCAGCTACGGCGTGATCGTGCGCAAGGGCAAGTTCCTGTCACCGCAGGCGCGTGCCTTCATCGAGCTGATCCATCCGGATCTGTTCACCCGCCGCGACTACGACGACAGCGGGCATTCCGAACGCTGAGCGCGCCGCGCGTTTGAAGCCGCGCACGCGTTCGCCTACCCTGTCCGCTCCGGACAGTATCCGCCGACAACTTCGGAACACCGCGCACGACGAACGTGCGCCGGTTCACTGGATTGCTCCCGGAGTCTGTCGATGTTGCTGTCTTTCCCCTGTTTTTCACGTGTCCGCCAAACTTGCGCGGCGCTGTTGCTGTTGCTGTGCCTGCCCCTGCCGTGCCTGTCCCTGCTGTCCGCCCACGCCGCCGAGCCGGACTTTGCGCCGGTGCGCGAATACATCCGCACGCGCATGCAGGAACGCGACGTGCCGGCGATGTCGGTGGCGGTGGCGAAGGACGGCCGCCTGCTGTGGACCGAAGGCTTCGGCGTGGCCGATCGCGAACGCGGCATCGCCGCCGATGCCGACACGATGTATTCGCTGGCCTCGGTGACCAAGACCTTCACCGCGGTCGCGCTGATGACGCTGGTGCAGGAAGGCCGCATCGCCCTGGACGATCCCGTCAACCGGCATCTGGGCGAGGCCGGGCTGCATTCGTGGGTCGACGACGCCGACGCGGCGACCATCCGCCACGTCGCCAACCACACGTCCGGGCTGGGCACGGCCGAGCAATTCTTCTACGGCGAATCCGAGCGCGCGCTGATTCCGCCGATGGCGCAATCCATCCAGCGTTATGGGCATCTGTACCGTCGCGCTGGCGAGGTTCACGAGTACAACAATTTCGGCTATGGCCTGCTTGGCCATGTCGTCGAACGGGTCACCGGCCAGTCCTATGGCGATGCACTGCGAACACGGGTGTTCGAACCACTCGGCATGCGGCATTCCTCCATCGACATCGGACCCGGCCTGGAGCGGCACCCGGCGGCGCGCTATGGCGGCAAGCGCGAACCGATTCCGTTCTACGGCTTCGCGGAGCCCGGCGCCGCGGCGATGTACGCCAGCGCACCGGATCTGGCCCGGTTCGGGCTGTTCTTCCTCGGCCGGCCGCTGCCGGGGCAACGCGAAATCCTCGATGCCCGGCACCGCGCCGCGATGGTCGAGAACGCGTTCCGCACCGATCCGCATGCCCGCTACGGCATCGGGCTGGAGGTAATCGACGACGGCGGCTATCGCTGGTACGAACATGGCGGTTCGATGTCCGGCGTCTCCGCTTCGTTGACGATGGTGCCGTCCGAAGGCCTGGTGGTGGCGGTGCTGGGCAACGTGTCCGGCGCACCAGTGGCGCAGGTGCGCGAACGGATCTTCCAGCAATTGCTGCCGGGCTGGCGCGCGCAGGCCGCCGCCACGGCCGGCCCCGCCACCGCTTCCGCACCGCGGCCGGCGCCGATCGGCACCGCGCCGTCCGAATGGCGCGGCGACTGGTCGGGCACCTTGCATACCTATGAGGGGCCGGTGCCCGCGCGGCTACGCGTATTGGAAGATGGCCGTGCGCTGTTCCGGCTGGGTGATCAGCTGTGGAGCCTGCTCGACAAGGTGGAAGTCGAAGACGGACGCCTGCGCGGCTACACGCTCAGCCAGGTGCCGACCGCCGACGCGCGGCGGCGCCGGCATGCGCTGCGCGTGGATCTGCGACTGCGCGGCGACGCGCTCGCGGGCGAGGCGATGGCCTGGTCCGGACCGAAGGGACCCGCGGGCGTGCTGGATCCGTACTTCGTGTTCGCGCTCAACCACTGGCTGGAATTGCGGCGCGCCGATTCCGGGGATGAAGGCTGACGGTGGAAGCGCGTAACCTGTGGCGCACACCATGCCACGCGACGCCGCCTCCGACCTTCCTCCTTCCGCCTACCGCGAGGTCGCGCCGGCCGCGCCGCTGCGCGCGGGCCTGGCCTGCGCCTGGACTTACCAGGCGCCGTCGCGGCCGGCAGCGGAGGTGCTGGTCATCCCCGACGGCTGCGTCGATCTGATCTGGGCGGATGACGAGGTGTTCGTGGCCGGGCCGGATCCGATCGCGCAAACGGCATCCGTCGCGCCCGGCGCCTTGCTGACCGCGATCCGGTTCGCGCCGGGCGCGGCGCAGGCGTTCCTTGGCCTGCCATTGCGGAACATCACCGGCCAGCGGGTCGCGCTGCGCGATCTGTGGGGACGGCGGGCGCGCCGGCTGACCGATGGGCTGGCCTTCGATGCCGCCACTCCCACGGATCGCCTGCGGTCCCTGCAACACGCGGTCGCCCGGCAGGGCCTGCCGACTGCGGATCCCGCCATGCCCGCGCTGTTCACTCGCCTGGATCATTCCGATGCCGCGTCGCCGGCAAGGCTCGCGCGCGAACTGGGCATCGGCGAACGCACCCTGCGGCGGCGCTGCCACGATGCCTTCGGCTACGGCCCCAAGACGCTGGCGCGGATCCTGCGCCTGCAACGCTTCCTGCGTACGCCGGCGGATCTGCCGTTGCTTCGGCGCGCGCTGGACGCCGGTTACGGCGATGCTTCGCACCTGGTCCGCGACACCCGCCTGCTCACCGGACTGACACCGACCGACTTGCTGGCGCAGCGGCACGGCTGAGCTGGCCGTTTTTTCCAAGACGCCGTCCGGCCATCGCGCGATACTGCGCGCCCGCCCTCCACACGAGCCGCGCCATGAGCGAATCCCACCACCATCGCATCGACTACGTCGAGTTCAACGTCGCTTCGATTGCCACTGCCAAGGCGTTCTACGGCAAGGCGTTCGGCTGGACCTTCCAGGATTACGGCCCGGACTACTGCGAGTTCCGCGATGGCCGGCTGACCGGCGGCTTCGCGCATGGCGAGCCGCGCCCGGGCGGCGCGCTGATCGTGATCCAGTCGGATGACCTGGAAGCCAGCCAGACCGCGGTCGAGTCTGCCGGCGGACGCATCAGCCAGCCCATCTTCGCCTTCCCCGGCGGCCGCCGCTTCCACTTCCTGGATCGCGACGGCTACGAACTGGCGGTGTGGTCGCAGGGCTGATTCAGCGCTTGCGCCTGTAGGAGCGACGTAAGTCGCGACCCGTGATCTTCAAGGGATACGGTCGCGACTTACGTCGCTCCTACAAGTGTCCGATCTTCGGCACGCCTGTCGCCCTGCGGGAACACCTTCCTGTGGGAGCGACGTGAGTCGCGAGCTTTTCGCGCCATGCGCTACCGGGCATCTGATTCGCGACTTACGTCGCTCCCACAGGTTCGGGATTTCGGCGGGCTTACTTCTTCGGCATCGGCAGCGGGTCGTCGGCGAAGATCGCCACGTGCGGCACGCCGTCGGCGCCGATCCAGCCGCGGTACATGCCCTCGGTGTTGAACGGGAAGGCGATGCTGCCGTCGGCGGCCAGCGCAATCGCGCCACCGTCGCCGCCGGCCTTGGGAATCTCGTCGTTGATCACCGCCCTGGCGGCGCTGGCGATGTCCTGGCCGCCGTAGCGCACGCGCGCGCAGATGTCGTGCGCGGCGACCGCGCGGATGTAGTACTCACCCCAGCCGGTGCCCGATACCGCGCAGCGCGCGTCGGCGTAAGTGCCGGCGCCGATGATCGGCGAATCGCCGACCCGGCCGTAGCGCTTGTTGGTCATGCCGCCGGTGGAGGTGCCGGCCGCCAGATGACCCTGCGCGTCCAGCGCCAACGCGCCCACGGTGCCGAAGTGCTTGGCGGTTTCCAGATCCGCATGCGCCTGGCCGGAGGCTTCTTCCTTCAGCGCCTTCTGCAGCTGCTGCCAGCGCTTCTCGGTGCGGAAGTAGGACGGATCCACCAGGGTCACGCCCTGCTCGGTCGCGAAGGCCTCGGCGCCGTCGCCAACCATCATCACGTGCCTGGACTTGTCCATCACCAGCCGCGCCAGCTGGATCGGATTCTTGACCCGGTGCACGCCGGCCACCGCGCCGGCCTTGCCGCTGGCACCGTCCATGATCGAGGCGTCCAGTTCGTTCTTGCCGTCATGGGTGAACACCGCGCCACGTCCGGCGTTGAAGCTGGGCGCGTCCTCCATCACGGTGATCGCGGCGGCCACCGCGTCCAGCGCCGGCTTGCCGGCGGCAAGCTGGGCGTGGCCGGCGCGCAGCGCCTCTTCCATTGATTTGCGCGCGGCGGCGATCTCCTCGGGAGCGAGATCGCCACGCTCCACGCCCGCGCCGCCGTGGATGACCAGCACCGGCCGATCCGCATCCGCGGCGATGGCGGTGCCCGCCATTCCCAACAACGCAAGGCAGCACGCACGCAACAGGTTCGTCATGGCAGTCATTCCGGAATGGCAGTGGTTCAGGGGGGTGATTCTAGCGAGGCGGTGCGCGCGGCGTCGCCCAGGACGCCGTTCACCACATCGATGCGGCGCTCGAACGCCGGATGCTCGACGCTGAAGTCCGGAAACCGCAGCGTGCTGCCGGTATCCAGGCCGATGACCGGCACGTCGCGGAAGGTCAGCGGCTTGCCGGCGGCGAACACGTCGGCCTGGCGCTGCGGGCGCACCAGCCAGACATGGCCGCCGTCGCCACTGTGGACGCGGGCGATGCCGCCGGCGTCGATGCACAGCGCGGTGTATTCGTCGATGCCGATACCGGCCAGGTCCGTGCGCTTCTGTTCGGCCGACAGCCGGGCGACGAAGGCGATCAGGCGGCCCAGCCGATCCCGTTCTCCGAAGTGGCTGTCGGTGATCACGTTCTGCAGGTAGGGCATGTGCAGGAAATCATCCACCAGGGTGACTTCCGACCCCGCGGGGTCGGTCATCGCGGTCGGCGAGACGATGCTGCCGCCGTCCATCGCGCCATAGGCGAACGCCCCCAGGATCGCCAGGCCCGCGCTGGTGCCGCCGATTGGCTTGCCGGCGCGCACGTGGGCGTCCAGCGCCTCGTTCAGCGGCGTGCCTTTCCAGAAGCGCACGTAGTTGGACTGGTCCCCGCCGGCCAGGAAGATGCCGTCGGCCTCGCGCACGATGCGCAGCACTTCCGGATCGCTGGCGGCGCGGCGATCGTCGAACACCAGCGTCTGCGCGGCGGTGATGCCGCCGATGTCCTTGAAGAATTCGTCCTGCGCCTCGACGGTGCCGGAGGCGCGCAGGATCACGATGCGGCCATGCCCGGCCTTTTCGATCATCCAGCGGAAGGCGTCGTAGGGCCAATCGCCGCCGCCGACCAGCATCAGCCCGGCCTCGGTCGCGCCGGGTCGCGTGGCGATGAGGTCGCCGATTTCAAAGTAGCGGTAGCCGTCGCGGCGCGACGCGTCCGTGGCGGGCGCATTCCCGGCGGTCGCCATGCCGACAGCGGCGGCCAGCGTCAGGATCAGCAGCGCGCAGCGTTGCAGGAACAGGCGGCGGGACGACGTCGACGGCATCACGGAACTCCAGGGGGCACCTGCATTGAAGACGAACGGATACGCGCTTCCCCTCCCCCGTTCGTCGCTGCTGTGCAGCATCGATGGCCGTCGTTGGCCCGCGCGGATTGGGGTAATGTCGTGGCATGACCGAATCCACCGACGCCTGGTTCGCCCGCGAAATCCTCGTGCACGAGGAGGCGCTGGTGCATTTCCTGCGCCGCTGCTGGCCGCATCGGGAAGAGATCCACGACCTGCGCCAGGAAGTGTACGTGCGGGTCTACGAGGCCGCCGGCAAGTCGGTGCCGACCGCGCCCAAGTCGTTCCTGTTCGCCACCGCGCGCCACCTGATGACCGACCGGCTGCGCCGCAGCCGGGTGGTGTCGATCGAGACAGTGGGTGATTTCGACTCGATAAACGTCTTGATAGACGAGGTATCGCCCGAACGGTGGTGTGGCGGCCGGCAGGTGCTCAAGCGCCTGGCCGACGCTTTCGACCGCCTGCCGGACCGGTGCCGGGAGGTCATCTGGCTGCGCCGGGTCGAGGAACTGCCACAGAAAGAGGTGGCCTCGCGCCTGGGCATCAGCGAGAAGACCGTGGAAAAGCATGTCGCCAAGGGAATCCGCCTGATCGCCGAACATTTCTACGGCGGTGGCGGAACGCGCGCCCGCGCGCGGCAGGCCTTGCAGGACGCAGGAAGGGAACCGGGACATGGCCAGCAGCAGACAGATTGAACAGGCCGCGGCGGCCTGGCTCGCGCGACGCGAAAGCGACGGGTGGGCCGGAACCGACCAGGCCGGACTGGACGCGTGGCTGGCCGAATCCACCGCGCACCGGGTCGCGTTCCTGCGCCTGGAATCTGCCTGGAATGAAAGCGGCCGGCTGGCCGCCCTGGGCGCCGGACAGGCACCGGGTGCCGCGCCGCCGCGCGGACAATGGGGTGCTTCGCCGCTGGACCGCCCTGCGCCGGCGCGTGCGCCGCCGGCTTCGGCGGGCGGACCGCCGGATCTCGCCCGGCTGGTGTTCGCGCCGCGCAGACCGGAGCGCACGGCGAGCTGGCCGCGCCTGCTGGCCGCCACCTTCACCGGCGTGCTGGCGCTGGCTGGCGCGGGACTGGGCGCGCACCACTATTTCTACGGGGTCATCGAGCAGGCCTCCTACGCCACCGCGCTGGGCGACTTGAACCGGGTACCGTTGAGTGATGGCTCCGGCGCCACGCTCAGCAGCGACAGCCGCATCGCGGTCAGCCTGTCGCGGCGCGAACGGCATATCGACCTGCAGCGCGGCGAGGCGTTCTTCGAGGCCGCCAAGGATCCGCACCGACCGTTCGTGGTCAGCGCCGGGCCGCGCCAGGTGGTGGCGGTGGGCACGCGCTTCGCGGTGCGGCGGGACGGTCCCGATCTGCGTGTGGTGGTCACCGAGGGCACGGTGCGGCTGGAAGCCTCGCCCGATGCCGAAGGCCACCTGCAGCCGACCACCCTGTTGCCGGCCGGCAGCCTGGCCATCGCCAGCCGCAACGGCGTGGTGGTGCGCACCGGCTCGGTCGCCGACGCCGAACGCCTGGTCGACTGGCGCAGCGGCTTCGTGACCTTCCGCGATACCTCGCTGGCCGAGGCCGCGTCCGAGTTCAACCGCTACAACGCGCGCAAGATCGTGATGGGTGATCCCGCCGTCGGCGCGCTGCGGGTCGGCGGCAATTTCCGCTGGTCGAACGTGGACGCGTTCGTGCGGCTGCTGGAGCAGGGCTTCCCGGTCCGCGCCGAGACCGGTACGGACCGCATCGTCCTGCACAGCCTCTGACCCGTCCGGGGGGCGGGGGATTTCCCCGGCTCGTTCGTCCTGATAGCCAAGGGCGCCTTCCCGTGCGCCCATGGGGAGAGCCATCCAATGCGGTCGTCGTTGCGTGTCCTGTTGTTGAGCCTGGCCTGTTCAGCCGCACTGAGTGCGCAGGCGCAGAATTCCAAACCCGCGCAGGTCAACATCCCCGCCGGGGATCTGGTGGCGGCGCTGGATACGCTGGCGCGTCAATCCGGCACCCAGTTCGTGTACCGCGCCGACCAGCTCAAGGGCCTGCGCACCCAGGGCGTGCAAGGCAATCTCCCGGCCGACCAGGCGCTGGATCGCGTGCTCAGCGGCAGCGGCCACGTCGCCCGCCGCGACGCCGCCTCCGGCGCGGTGGTGATCGTCCGCCAGGATGCCCCGCCGCGCCCGGCGCCCGCCGCCCGCCCTACTCCGGCTCCCACCGGCCAGTCCGCTGAGGCCGCCGAGGAGCCCGTCACCCAACTCGAGAACGTGCAGGTCACCGGTTCGCGCATCCCGCGCGCGCAGATCGAGGGTCCGGCCCCGATCACCGTGGTCACCGCCGAGCAGATCCAGTCCGCCGGCTTCACCTCCGTGCCGGACGTGCTGCGCTCGCTCAGCCAGAACAGCGGCAGCGTGCAGGGCCAGCAGAACACCACCAGCGCCCAGTCCACTCCCGGCGCGCAGGCGGTCGACCTGCGCGGCCTTGGCCCGAACCATACCCTGGTGCTGATCAACGGCCGCCGCATCGCCGACTTTCCGCTGCCTCTCAACGGCCGCAGCAACTTCACCGACATCGGCAACATCCCGCTCGGCATGATCGATCGCATCGAAGTGCTGACCGGCAGCGCCTCGGCGGTGTACGGCTCCGACGCGATGGCCGGCGTGATCAACTTCATCCTCAAGAAGTCCACCGACGGCACCACCATCGACTACCGCTACGGCGACACCAGCCGCGGCGGCGGCGAGTCGCACAAGCTGACCCTGACCACCGGTTTCGAGCGCGGCGAGTTCAGCGGCATCGTCGGCGTGGAGTTCCTCAACAAGCGCCCGCTCTGGGGCTACGAGCGCAGCGTCCAGGATTCGACCCTGGATGCGCCGACCTCGCGCCGCCGGTTGCCGCGCCTGACCGCGCAGCTCTATGACTGGGACGACGACGTCAACATCGCCCCGGCGGACGGTTGCGCGGCGATGGCCGGCCTCAACCAGGGCACCACCGTGCTGGCCGAGGACCGTTTCGGCCAGCCGTACTGCGGCAGCGAGCGCGCCATCGCGTATCGCACCATCCAGAACGAGCGCAAGGGCTACAACGCTTACGGTTCGTTCGAGTATCGCTTCTCCGACACGCTGTCCTGGTTTGCCGATGTCCAGTTGGGCCGCCAGGAGGTCAAGCTGCTGACCGGCACCAATGGCAACGACGTGGTGAGCGATGTCATGGGCTGGGAGTTCCACGACCCGGCTTCGACCGACAACAACGACAAGGTGTTCTACAACGCCGTCACCGGCCACTACGAGACCTGGTCGCGCCAGTTCACCCCGGAGGAAATGGGCGGCCTGCGCAACCGCATGAACACCACCACCCAGAAGACCCTCGCGGTGACCACCGGCCTGCAAGGCGCTTTCGGCGAGGCCTGGAACTGGGAAGCGGCGTACAACCATTCGCAGTACAAGGCCGACGTGGGCATGCCGCGCATCTGGGCCGAAGCGGCCAACCGCCTGTTCCTGGGCGAACGCCAGGGTTACGACGCCGACGGCTACGCAATCTACAGCCCGGATCCGGCGCGCCTGTTCACCCCGCTCACCCAGGCCGAGTTCGCCAGCATCGCGGCGATGTCCACCTTCCGTCCGAAGGCCGAGAACGACAACCTGAGCTTCACCCTGGACACGCCGTCGCTGTTCACCCTGCCAGCCGGCGACGTCGGTTTCGCCGCCGCGATCGAGTACGGCCGGCAGTCGTACGAGATCAATCCCGATCCGTACGCGCTGACCGCCGACGCCTACTATGGCCCGCGCTACGGCGATGGCGAGGGCGACCGCGATCGCTGGAGCGTGGCGGGCGAATTCCGCCTGCCGCTGCTGTCCTCGCTGCAGGCCAGCCTGGCCGGCCGCTATGACCGCTACGAATACGGCAACAAGAATCCGGGCAAGTTCACCTACAGCGCCGGCCTGGAATGGCGCCCGTTCGACACACTGCTGGTGCGCGGCTCCTACGGCACGGGCTTCCGGGCGCCGGACATGCACTACCTGTTCGCCGGCGATGACTACTACCGCACCCTGTCGACCGACTACTTCCAGTGCCGGACCGACGAGCCTGGCTTCAGCGACGGCGACTGCTACGACGACGGCACCTGGGACATCAACACCTTCGACGTCTACACCGGCAACATGGACCTGGACGTGGAAACCAGCAAGTCGTTCACCGCCGGCTTCGTGTGGTCGCCGGTGTCCTACTTCGACCTGGCCGTGGACTACTACAAGATCGAGGTGTCCAACCAGGTGCAGACGCAGAGCCGCGAACTGCTGCGCTCGACCGAGGCCGACTGCCGCCTGGGCGTGACCGACTCCGGCGCGTCGGTCGACATCAATTCGCCCACCTGCGTGGACGCGCTCTCGCGCGTCATCCGCGACCAGGACGGCTTCATCACCAGCGTGCACTTCAGCCCGATCAACATCGCCAAGGAGGAAACCTCGGGCGTCGACGTGACCGCCAACTACCGCCTGTTGACCGCCAGCGCCGGCGACTTCGTGTTCCGCGCCAATTACAACTGGACCCATCGCCACACCCGCCAGCTGTATCCGGGCGATCCGACCGAGGACATGCTGGACGTGAGCTTCGCGGACACCACGCTGCCGCGCAACAAGGGCAACGTCGGCGTGAGCTGGGACAAGGGCGCGTTCGGGGCCAGCCTGTTCGGCAACTACGTGGGCCGCGTGGCCAACTACAACAACGATGCCTGGACAGAGTCGACCTGGCGCTTCAATGCCGGCGCGCGCTACGACGTGACCGATCACCTGCGCATCTCGCTGTCGATCAACAACCTGTTCGACAAGATGCCACCGCGCGACGCCACCTGGGCGAACTATCCGTACTACGACACCTCGTGGTTCGATTCGTTCGGCCGCAGCTACTACCTGCAGTTCACCTGGAAGCTGGGCGGATCGGCGCTGTAAGCCAGCCACCGGTTCCGGATCGCAACATGGAAAACCCGCCTCACGGCGGGTTTTCTTTCGGGTTCATTCCGGCGGACGCGTCATCCGCGGGCCATCACATCGTCCCGCGGTTCTTGCCTTGCCAGGGCCGGTACCATGCGCGGATCGCGGCCATGTCGACCTCGGCATCGCCGGTGGGGTAATAGACATCGCCAATGCCGATGGTTTTTTCGGGGTAATGGAAATAGGCCATCAGGATCGGCACCTGCGCCTGATGGGCGATCTTCAGGAAACCACCCTTCCACTTCTCCACCCGCTTGCGGGTGCCCTCGGGAGTCAGCGCGAACCACATCCGCTCCGACTCGCGGATCATCCGCACCGCCTGCTCCACCGTGCCCTGCGGCGAACTTCGATCCACCGGTACCACGCCGAGCTTGCGCAACAGCGGCGACAGCGGCCACCAGAACAGCTGCGCCTTGCCCAGCACGCGCACCTTGAAGCCCATCGCGATCTTCGCCGCCATGCCCCAGATGCCGTCCCAGTTGGACGAATGCGGCGCCACGATCAGGACCAGCTTGGGGATGTCCGGCAACGTACCCACCACCTTCCAGCCGAAGGTGCGCAGGAAGGTGCGCCCCATCCAGCGGGTGAACCGGTTGGGCGGCACCTGTGGCATGTTCGGCGGAATGGCGGGGATGACGTCCTGGGCGTCGCTCAATCGATTACTCCCAATGGCTCTTCTGCGAACGGCCGCGCTTGACTTCGCTGCGCTCGCGCTTGGCGTCCAGGCGCCGGGCCTTGGCCGCGCGCGATGGCTTGGTGGCGATGCGGGGCCGGGGCACGTGCATCGCCGCGGCGATGAACGCGGCCAGGCGCTCGCGGGCGTCCTGCCGGTTGCGATCCTGGGTGCGGAAACGCTGGGCGTCGATGACCAGCACGCCCTCGTCGGTCAGGCGCCGGTCGCGGCGGGCCAGCAGGCGTTCGCGCAGGGGTTCGGGCAACGACGGCGACCGCGCCACGTCGAACCGCAGTTCGACCGCGGTGGCCACCTTGTTGACGTTCTGCCCGCCCGCGCCGCTGGCGCGCACGAACCGTTCCACCAGTTCGTCGTCCGGAATCGCCAGCGTGGGCGTGATGTCGAGTCGTCCGCTCCCCATGCACGGATTGTAGTGGAGGTCGCGTACCGCCCGCATGACAACGGGCCGGCCGGCGCACGTGATTTAACGCCTCGTTTACTTCCGCCTCGGCACCATGCAGACCCTCTGTTTTCCGTATGGACGCCCGATGAAGAAGATGCCGCTGTTTTCGCGCCTGGTCATGATCGCGGGGCTGGCGCTGGGGGCCGGCACCGCCTGGGCGGCGGAACCTTCGGATGCGGACATCGAGAAACTGCTGCAGGCCTCGCGTGCCGAGAGCATGCTCAACGCGATCATCCCGCAGATGGAAACCATGCAGCGGCAGCAATTCGACCAGCTGATGGCCGGCAAGGAGCTGACGGCGGAGCAGCGCGCCGAAGCCGACCGGATCATGGCCAAGACCAACGAGATCATGCGCAAGGCACTGTCCTGGCAGGAAATGCGGCCGCTGTACGTGGATGTCTACAAGAAGACCTTCACCCGCGAGGACGTGCGCGCGATCACCAAGTTCTACGAGAGCCCGGCCGGCCGCAGCCTGCTCGACAAGACGCCCGCGCTGATGCAGAACCTGATGGGCGCCATCCAGCAGAAGATGGTCCCGATGATGGAAGAGCTGCAGGCCGAGATCCAGAACGTCACCCCGGCTCCGGTACCCGCCCCGCCGGTCACCCCGTCGCAGCCGCGACGCAAGAAAAAGCGCTGACGTAGAGCGGAGCTTGCTCCGCTGCGCGACGCCCCGGGCAACGCGAACATCCAGATATCCCGCCAGCGGAGCAAGCTCCGCTCTACGCCAGCAGGGGATCCGGGGGGAGCTGCGCGAGCGGGGGCAGGCGCCAGTCGATCGGGGCCTGGCCGCGCTCCTGCAGGTAACGGTTGGCCGCGGAGAAGTGGCCGCAGCCAAGGAAGCCCCGGTGCGCCGACAGCGGCGAGGGATGCGGCGCGCGCAGCACGCGGTGCCGGCGCGCGTCGATGACCTTGCCCTTGGCCTGCGCGTAGCTGCCCCACAGCAGGAACACCAGGCCTTCGCGCTCGCGCGCCAGGGTCTCGATGACGTGATCAGTGAAGCCTTCCCAGCCCTTGCCCTGATGGGCGCCCGCGCGTGACTCCTCCACCGTCAGCACCGCGTTGAGCAGCAGCACGCCCTGCCGCGCCCACGGCAGCAGGCAGCCGTGATCCGGTGGCGCGATGCCCAGATCGCTCTGGATTTCCTTGTAGATGTTGACCAGCGACGGTGGCACCGGCACGCCCGGACGCACCGAGAAGCACAACCCATGCGCCTGCCCCGGCCCGTGATACGGATCCTGGCCCAGGATCACCACCTTGGCGGCGTCGAACGGCGTCGCCTCGAACGCGGAGAAAATCTGCGGACCCGGCGGATAGATGCGCGCCCCGGCCGCCTTGCGCTGGCGCAGGAACTCCGACAGCGCCTGCATCTCCGGCCGCAGCAACCAGTCGCCGACATGCTGTTTCCAGGAGGGTTCGAGCTTGATGCGGTCGGGGTCGGACATTTAGCGAAGGGATTCGGGAGTGGGGATTCGGGATTGGCATGGTACCCAACACGCCCCTCGCCGTTGCCAATCCCCAATCACGAATCCCCAATCCCGACCCTCAACGCCCTTCCATCCGCGCCAGCCGCAGCTGGAACAACACCTTGGTGACCAGCAGGCGTTCCTCGATCGGTTTGAGCACCAGATCATTCGCGCCGGCCTGCAGCAGCACGGCCTGGTTGTCGCGGTTGCTGTCGCCGGTCATCACCAGGATGGGCAGGCGACGCTTGCCGTAGGCGAAGTCGATGCGGATCCGCTGCACCACGTCGCGGCCGCTGAGTTCGCCCTTCAGGGTCACGTCGGTCAGCACCAGGTCGAAGCGGTGGGTCGAAAGGCCGAGCGATTCGGCGGTGAGCAGGGCGAAGGCATCCTCGGCGCGCAGCACGTGCACCACGTTGAGCGATTGCCGTTCCAGCATGCGCTTGGTGGTCTCGGCGACCACCCGGCTGTCTTCCACGTACAGGATGGTCGCACCGGGAATCGGCTCGGGCTGCACGTAGCCGCGGATGAAGGCGGCCAGCGCCTCATGTCCCAGCGACTTGTCGAAATAGTCGGTGACGTATTCGTTGAAGCGGCGTTCTTCCAGGTGCTGCTGGGCGTCGCCGGACACCACGATCACCGGCACGTAGGCCTGGCCGGACGCTTCGCGCACGCTGCGCGCGATTTCCATGCCGTCACCGTCACGCAGCGCAAGCGCGGTGGTGACCAGGTGGATCTCGCCCTCGGCCAGCGCCCTGCGTGCCTCGGCGAGGCTGGCGCAGCCGATCACGTTGACGCCGGGCAGGTCCCGTTCGAGCACGTCGGCGATGAGCTTGCGCACCAGCTTGGAACCGTCGACCACCATCACCCGGGGGGCGTCGCTGATGAGGTGCCGGAGCGCGTCGGACATGCGGGCGGGTCAGGTGGTGGTCGGGCGAGTCTGCCGCAAGAAGTGTCCGGTCACCAGCCATGCGCCCAGCCAGCCGATCACTGTTGCCCCGGCCAGCACGGCGACGGCGCGCAACGGATCCAGTCCGGCCAAGGCGAAGCGGCTGCCGTAGCTCTGCGCCAGCGCGGTCAGCGAAGGCTGCAGGGCGGCGCCGGCGGCCACCAGCAGGCCCAGCGCCAGGGCGCCGGCGACCAGCCCGTACCAGGCGCCCAGGTAGATGAAGGGACGGCGGATGAAGCCGTCGCTGGCGCCCAGCAGCTGCAGCACGCCGATTTCCTCGCGCCGCGACTGGATGTCCAGCCGGACCGTGTTGCCGACCACCAGCAGCGCGCCGATACCGAACAGCGCGGCCAGCACCCAGACCAGGCGTTCGCCGAAACCGAGCCAGCCGCGCAGGCGGTCGCGCCATTGCGCGTCGTGCTGGATCAGATCGGCTTCGGGCAGGCGTTCAAGCATCGCCACCAGCCCGGTCTCGTCGCCGCGCGGGGTCACCTGCAGCAGGGTCGGCAGCGGATTGCCCTCCAGCGCGTCCAGGCTGGCGCCCAGGCCGCTGCGCTCGCGAAACTCGGCCAGCCCCTGCTCGGGCGTGCGCAATTCCACCTTGGCCACGTCGGCGCGGCCGCCCAGCTGGACCGCCAGCACCCGCGCGCGCGGCTCGGGCACGTCGAGCTTGAGAAAAACGTCGATGCCGCGCGATTCACTGACATCGCCGGCGAACTGCTCGACATTGGTCAACGCCAGCCACAGGCCCAGCGGCAGCACGAACGCCACCGCCATCACCCCGATGGTGAGCAGGGTGGCCCACGGCCGCCGCACCAGCCGGCCCAGGCTGGAGACGAAGCTGTAGAGATGCTGGTCCAGCCAGATGCCGAAGCCCGAGCGCGGACGCGAGAAGCGGTTGCTGTCGTTCATTCGGCCAGATCCGCGGGCGAGATGTCGTCGACCAGCTGGCCGTGGTCCAGCACCAGCACGCGCTTGCGCATGCGCTTGAGCAGGGCCAGATCGTGGCTCACCACCAGCACGCTGGTGCCGCGTTCGGGCATGGAGGCGAACAGTTCCATGATTTCCGCGGCCAGGGTCGGATCGAGATTGCCGGTCGGTTCGTCGGCTACCAGCAGCTTGGGCTCGGCGACGATCGCCCGGGCGATGCCCACGCGCTGTTGTTCACCGGCCGACAGCTGGGTCGGCAGCGCCTTCTCGCGATGGCCCAGGCCGAGCCGGGCGAGCACTTCGCGGACCCGCTTCTGCACGTCGGCGCGCCGCTCGCCGCGCAGGATCAGCGGCAGCGAGACGTTCTCCATGATCGTGCGATCGGTCAGCAGGCGATGGTCCTGGTGGACCGCGCCGACCTCGCGGCGATGCAGCGGTATGCGTCCGCCGCGCACCTTCAGCAGGTTGCGGCCGGCGAACACCACCGCGCCGCGGCTCGGCCGTTCGCTCAGGTGGATCAGCTTGAGCAGCGTGCTCTTGCCGGCGCCGGAATGGCCGGTGACGAACAGCATCTCGCCCTCGGCCACTTCGAAGCTGACCTCCGACAGGGCGGTGTGCCCGCCGGGATACTGCTTGCTGACGTTTTCGAATCGAAGCACGCTCATGCGGCGATTATGCCGGAGCGCCCAACGCGGAAGCGATGCCCGCGTGGCGCCGGCATCGACGCGGAGGCGATGCCGGGCACCGGGTCGGCGTCAGCCGCCGACCAGCGACTTCAACTTGCGGCCCAGGCGGCTGAAGAACGACGGCTTGTCGTGCTTGCCGGCGACGGGCGCGTTCGCGGCGGGCTTGCCAGCGGCAGGCGCGGACGTGGACGCGGCGATGCCGGCGTCGGCGTTCTCCACCGGACGGCCATGACGGCGGCGGCGGCGCTTGCGCGGACCGCGTTCGCCCTCGGCGCGCTCCGGATGCGGGGCGCGCTCGCCCTCGGGACGCGGCGGGCGCTCGGCGGGTGCCGGCGTGGCGGCCGGGTTGTCCGCACGCGGCGGACGCGGGCTGCGCGGCTTGCGTTCGCCCTGCCCG
Organism: Pseudoxanthomonas sp. PXM04; assembly: GCF_014851695.1. NCBI lineage: Bacteria > Pseudomonadati > Pseudomonadota > Gammaproteobacteria > Lysobacterales > Lysobacteraceae > Pseudoxanthomonas > Pseudoxanthomonas sp. PXM04. The sequence continues at coordinate 26,343 of NZ_JACVAG010000008.1, read as the reverse complement.
CCTTCGCGGCGTTCACCCCGGCCACGACCACCGCCACCGCCACTGCCGCCACCGCTGCGGCGGCCACCACCGCCACGGCGCTGTTCCTCGGCGCTGCGCTGTTCGCGCGCCTCGCGGAAGATCTGGCCGATGCTCTCGCCTTCCTCGCCCTCGCCGCCTTCCACCGGCGCGCGTTCGGGACGCGGCAGCGCGGTCAGCAGTTCGGCGGAGACCGCTTCGACCGGAATCTTCTGCTCGATGTACGCCTCGATATCGGGCAGCGACATCGCGTAGCGCTCGCAGGCGAAGCTGATCGCGTCGCCTTCCGCGCCCAGGCGGGCGGTGCGGCCGATGCGGTGGACATAGTCCTCGGCATCGAACGGCAGGTCGTAGTTGTAGACGTGCGAGACGCCGTCGATGTGCAGGCCGCGCGCGGCCACGTCGGTGGCGACCAGGATTTCCAGCTGGCCCTTCTGGAAGCGGTTGAGCAAGGTCTCGCGCTTCTTCTGCGGAACATCGCCGGACAGCACGCCGACCCGGTAGCCGGCGCGCTCCAGCGCGCGCGCGACCCGCTCGACGAACGCCTTGGTGTTGACGAACACCATGGTGCGCGCGCCTTCGCTGCGCGACAGCAGGCCCAGCAGCAGCGGGATCTTCTCCTCGTCGGCCGGGAAGTACATGCGCTGGCGCACCCGCGCGGCGGTGACCGTCTCGGCCTCCACCACCAGTTTCTCGGGCTCGTTCATGTGCTCGTAGGCCAGCTCCAGCACGCGATGGCTGAGGGTGGCGCTGAACAGCAGGGTCTGGCGCTCGGTGCGGATCGGCATCCGCCGCAGCAGGAACCGGATGTCCTTGATGAAGCCCAGGTCGAACATGCGGTCGGCCTCGTCCAGCACGCAGACCTCGCAGGCGTGCAGGGAGACGACCTTGTGCTGCTTGACGTAGTCGATCAGGCGACCGGGGGTGGCGATGATCACGTCCACGCCCTGCTGCAGCAGTTCACGCTGCTTGTCGTAGTCCACGCCGCCGTACACCAGCGCGAAGCGCAGGCCCAGGTCGGCGCCGAACTTCACCGCGTCCTTGTGGATCTGGATGGCCAGCTCGCGGGTCGGCGCCAGGATCAGCGCGCGCGGGTCTTCCGGCTTGCGCTCGGCCAGGGCCGGCCGCGACAGCAGGCGATTCATCACCGCCACCAGGAACGCCAGGGTCTTGCCGGTGCCGGTCTGGGCCTGGCCGGCGACATCGCGTCCGGCCAGCGCCACCGGCAGGGTGAGCGCCTGAATGGGGGTGCAGCGTGAAAAACCGGCGTTCTCCAACCCGGCCAGGAGGGCCGGATGCAGGTCGAACGAGGTAAAAGTAATGTCGGTTAAAGGTTTGTCGCTCATGCTTTCTTCTTTGCGCCGCAGTGTTCCGTTGGCGCGACTGATATAGGGACTGCTCGTGCTTGCATCGCCGTCGGCGGCGTCGCAAACTGCGCCCCCAAAGCCGGATCGCGCGGCCGCCAGGAATGACTTGATCTGGCCGCGGAACGCCCCAGTTTACCCCAAAGAGGTGGCCGTCCCCGGCCTCCCATCCGTCCGCGGCCCGCCGCGGCTCCGCAGGAGAACCCAGTGAGCGAAAAAGTAACCCATGTCGGCGACGCCGATTTCGAGGCCGCCGTTCTGCAATCCGGTGAACCGGTCCTGGTCGATTTCTGGGCCGAATGGTGCGGTCCGTGCAAGATGATCGCCCCGGTCCTGGACGAACTGGCCGAGACCTATGACGGCCGCCTGAAGGTGGTCAAGCTCAACGTGGACGAGAACCGCGCCACCGCCATCAAGTACCACGTCCGCAACATCCCGCTGCTGCTGCTGTTCAAGGACGGCCAGGTCCAGGCGACCCAGGTCGGCGCGGTCGGCAAGGGTCAGCTGACCCAGATGATCGACAAGACGCTCGGCGCCCAGACCGCCTGAGCCGGTCCGGCCGGGCGCCCCGGCTGAACCCGTGCGAACCCGCTGCGGCCCGGCGCTTGCCGTCGCCGCAGCGCGGTGCTAGTGTCCGCACATCCGGCGCCTTTTCTGCGCCGCACCCTTCTGAGTCACCCACACTCTTTCACCCGCCGCCGCGCGTTCGAGCCGGCGCTCGCCATAGCGAGGAATCGCACTTTGTCCGACAGCAGCAACGAAACCGGCGCCCCCGCCGAGAAGCGCGTGCGTAAGCCGCGCGTCGCCAAATCCGCCCCCGAAGCCGCCAGCGCGGCTCCTCCGGCCGAAGCGCCGGCCCCCGCCGCGCCCCCGCCGCCCGCTCCGGCTCCTGCCGTCGAAGCGCCGCGCGCCGCCGCGCCCGCCCAACCGGAAGGCGCCGCCGACACCGGCGGCGGCCAGCAGCAGGGCCAGGGGGATGGCGAGCCGCGCGACCAGCGCGACGGCAACCGCTTCAACAACAACAACCGCCGCGACCGCTTCCGCAACCGCCGTGACCGCGAGCGCGGCCGCGACCGCTACAACGACGGCATGCCCGGCGACGGCAACGGCGGCAACGAGAATTACGTCCCGCGCCAGATGCCGAGCGTCCCGGAGGGCTTCCCGCAGTACTCGCTGGGCGACCTCAAGCGCATGCCGGCGCCCAAGCTGCTGGAAATCGCCGAGCAGCTGAACATCCAGGAAGGCGTGGCCCGCGCCCGCAAGCAGGACGTCATCTTCGCCCTGCTGAAGGTGCTGACCCGCCACGGCGAAGGCGTGGCCGCCGACGGCGTGCTGGAAATCCTGCCGGACGGCTTCGGCTTCCTGCGCGCGGCCGAGGCCAGCTACCTGGCCGGCCCGGACGACGTCTACATCAGCCCCAGCCAGATCCGCCGCTTCAACCTGCGCACCGGCGACCACCTGTCCGGCCGCATCCGCTTCCCGAAGGACGGCGAGCGCTACTTCGCGCTGTCGACCATCGACACCATCAACGGCGAGCCGCTGGAAGCGTCGAAGAACAAGGTGCTGTTCGAGAACCTGACCCCGCTGTTCCCGCGTCGCCGCTTCACCCTGGAGCGCGGCAACGGTTCGTCGGAGGACATCGCCGGCCGCATCCTCGACCTGATGGCACCGCAGGGCAAGGGCCAGCGCGCGCTGATCGTGTCGCCGCCCAAGGCCGGCAAGACGATCATGATGCAGCAGATCGCCACCGCCATCACCACCAACCACCCGGACGTGCACCTGATCGTGCTGCTGGTGGACGAGCGTCCGGAAGAAGTCACCGAGATGCAGCGCACCGTGCGCGGTGAAGTGGTGTCGTCGACCTTCGACGAGCCCGCCGCCCGCCACGTGCAGGTCGCCGAGATGGTGATCGAGCGCGCCAAGCGCCTGGTCGAGCACAAGAAGGACGTGGTGATCATGCTCGACTCGATTACCCGCCTGGCCCGCGCCTACAACAACGTCGTGCCCAGCTCCGGCAAGGTGCTGACCGGTGGCGTGGACGCCAACGCCCTGCATCGTCCGAAGCGCTTCTTCGGCGCCGCGCGCAACGTCGAGGAAGGCGGCTCGCTGACCATCATCGCCACCGCGCTGGTCGAGACCGGCAGCAAGATGGACGAGGTGATCTACGAAGAGTTCAAGGGCACCGGCAACAGCGAAGTGCACCTGAACCGCCGCATCACCGAGAAGCGCGTCTACCCGGCCATCGACATCAACCGCTCCGGCACCCGCCGCGAGGACCTGCTGATCGAGCCGGAACTGCTGCAGAAGATCTGGATCCTGCGCAAGCTGCTCCATCCGATGGACGAAATCGCCGCGATGGAGTTCCTGCTGGACAAGATGAAGAACACCAAGTCCAACGACGAGTTCTTCGCTTCGATGAAGCGCTGAACCAACCGCAAGACGGAAACGCCGGCCCACGCCGGCGTTTCCATTTCCGGCTTCGCTTCCTCCGATACCGCCATGGATCAACTCAACGCGATGCGCGCCTTCCGGCGGGTTGTCGAACTGGGCGGCTTCGCCCGCGCCGCCGAGGATCTGGGCGCGTCCGCGGCCGGCCTGAGCAAGCAGATCCGGCAACTGGAGGAACACCTGGGCGCGGTGTTGCTGCAACGGACCACCCGCCGGATGAGCCTGACCGACGCCGGGCAGGCCTACTTCGCCGAATGCCGCCGGCTGCTGGACGAAATGGATCGGGTCGAGCACGCGCTGCGCGCGCAGGCCGGCCAGGTCGAGGGCCGCTTGCGGGTCAACGCACCGACCTCGTTCGGCCTGGCCGTGCTGTCGCCGCTGCTCGGGGATTTCCTGGCCCGGCATCCGCGGCTGAAGCTGGATCTGGCGCTGGACGATCGCGTGCTCGACGTGATCGGCACCGGCTTCGACGTGTCCTTGCGCGTGCGCAGCACGCTGGAGGATTCCTCGCTGATCGCGCGCCGGCTCGGCACGATCCAGCAGATGCTGTGCGCTTCGCCGGACTATCTGCAGCGGCGCGGCGTGCCGGGCACGCCGTCCGAGCTGCTCCAGCACGATGTGCTCGCCTACGCCTTGGCCGACACGCCCGACAGTTGGCAATTGCAGGGCCCCGAAGGAATGACGCGGGTGGCGCTGCCGCCGGCGCGCACCGTCGTCAACAACAGCCTGATGCTGCGCGATCTGCTGTGCGCCGGCCTCGGCATCGGCGCGCTGCCTTCGTTCCTGGCCGCGCCGGCCATCGCCGCCGGCCGTCTGCGGCGCATCCTGCCGGCCTGCGGTTATCCGCCCCGGCAGGTGTATGCGATCTATCCCACCACGCGGCACCTGCCGCCCAAGGTGCAGGTCTTCGTCGATTTCCTCGCCCAGGCGCTGCCGCCCCTGCTGGAAACCGATTCGTAACCGGCAGCGAAAACTGTCCGCACCCGCGAGGCATTTTTCGCCGCCGGCCACGCGCTCAAGCTGGGAATCCCCGGGCCGCCTGTTCCAGGCGCCCGCTCCACAAGGATTCCCGCAACATGAGTGCTTCCCTTCCCCTTCCCCTGCGTCGCCTGGCCCTGTCCGCGCTGCTGGCCGCTTCCCTGTCCGCCGCCGCGACCGGCCATGCCGGCGAGGTCGGCACCAGCCCCTGGGGTCCCGGTGACGAAATCGGCCGGCTCAACCTGATCACGCCCGAGTCCCGCGCCTCGATCCTGTCGCGCGTCGATGGCCGTCGCGCCTATGACCTGGCCACCGATTACTACATCGGCATGCCCAGCTGGCAGGGCGCGGGCGATCCGCACTACCAGTTCTGGATGACCCATACGCCGCGCGGCACCGCCGTCGACGATCCGATGGGCGTGGGCGACTCGCTCAACGCCAGCACCAGCTACACCGGCACCGCGTTCTCGATGTACAGCCACACCGGCACCCACATCGACGCGCTCAACCATTTCGGCCTGCACGGCCGGATCTGGAACGGCTTCAGCGCCGACGAACACCTGGGCGATCGCGGCTGGCGCAAGGCCGGCATCGAGAAGTTCCCGAACCTGATCGCCCGCGGCGTGCTGATCGACGTCGCCGCGGCCAAGGGCGTGGAAATGCTGGCGGATCAGTACCGCATCACCCGCGCCGACCTGCAGGCGGCGCTGGCGAAGCAGAAGGTGAAACTGCAGCGCGGCGACGTCGTGCTGATCCGCACCGGCCGGATGCGCCTGTTCGACCAGCCGGATGCCTACATGGCCAATCCTCCAGGCATGAGCCTGGACGCGGCGCGCTACCTGGTCGAGGACGGCGGAGCGATGGTGGTCGGCGCCGACAACCTGAGCTTCGAGACTTTTCCCTCGCAGGAACCCGACGCCTACGTTCCGCTGCACACCTACCTGCTGGCCGAACAGGGCGTGCCGATCATCGAGCTGATCGCCCTGGACGAACTCTCGCGTGACAAGGTCTACGAGTTCGCCTTCATCGGCGGCCCGCTGAAGATCCGGGGTGGCGATGCGGCACCGTTGCGACCGATCGCACTGCCGCTCAAGTGACGGTCGCGTCCGGAACCGTTCCTCCGGATGTCATCACGCCTACAGAAACGCCCCGCTGCGCGGGGCGTTTCTGTAGGACAGGAAACCGGAAGAAGCCTTGGCGCTCAACCGGACAGCGGCGTCAGCAGGCGGCGACCCTTGCCGACCTCGTAGACTTCGCCGGCCACCAGCGCATCCGGGGCGCACGCATCGTCCTGCTCCATCCAGGGCGCGCTCTGGCGAGGCCCGGGAATGTAGGCACGCCATTCGCCGTAGCCGGGTAGCTTTTCGCCCCAGAAGAGGAAGTCCACCGGTACGCGCACCTGCCAGAACGGGGCATTGGCGGTGTCGCCTTCTGTGGGCGGCTGGAATCGCCAGCGCCTGGCCGCCGTCAGCGCCGCTTCCGAAAGCCATTTGCGCATCTGCCGCATCTGGCGCTCGTTGCCGACGGTGCCCAGGTTGACCTGCTCGGCAAGCACTTCGCCGACCGAACCGTCCCGCTCCACCTTGATCACCAGGTACACGCTGCCGCGCGCGCCCATGCGCACGGCATTCTCCGGAAAACGTGGCGGCGTCATCTGGATGCTGCGAACCGAGTCGGAGCGCTGCCGGAGCTTTTCCGGATCCGCTTCGTCACCGAAGTGGCCACCGGTCAGCGTCACCCGGTAGTTGCCATCTTCGAGTCGGTTGGCCACCACCCGCAGGCTCATCCTGGCCTTGCCACGCCGCGGATGGCCATCAATCACGACCGGTTCGAACTTCCATCCGCCCGAGGCTTTGTCGATCAACTCCGCGACCGCTGCCGGCAACTTCTCCCGCTGATCGATATCGAGCCGGCCAACCGCGCCATCGGCTTCAATGATCACCCAGCCGGTCACCAGCATGCTGGCCTCGGTCTGCTTCCTGATCTCCTTGATGCTCAACTCCGCACTGGCGGCGCCGCTGATCAGCAGCGCCGCGACGCACAGGCAAGCGCGCGCGATTGCCAATGTTCCTTTCATCGCAAGTTCCTCGAATGATCCGCCATCGAGCCTAGCGGGCGAGGAAACCGCCTTCAATTAACATTGACATTCCCGCAGGCCACGGGAAATTGCGCGAACGCCTCGGCTAACGGAGCGTCTCCGCGTCCAAGGCCAGGCAATACTCAGCCCGACAGCGGCGTGAGCAGGCGCCGGCCCTTGCCGATCTCGTAGACGCCGCCGGCCACCATGGCGTCCGGAGCGTCGTCCTCGCCATGCTCCGATTGCATCCACGGCGCACTCTGGCGGGGGCCCGGAACATAGACCTCCCACCGGCCGTAGCCCGGCGCTTTCTTCTCGGGCATCTTGTAATCCACGGGCACCCGCACCAGCCAGAACGGCGCCGCCGCCTCCGCGCCTTCCGTTGGCGGCCGGAAGATCCATTTCTTCGCCACCGCCAGGGCCGATTCGGAGAACGCGTCACGGGCCTGCTGCATCAATCGCTCGTTGCCGACAAAGCCCAGATTGACCTGTTCGGCGATCACATCCGCAACCGTGCCATCGCGCGCCACCTTGACCACCAGATACACGGTGCCCTGTGCGCCCGCGCGCGCAGCGCCTCCCGGATAGGCGGGCGGCAAGAGCTTGACGCTCCGCACGGAGTCATTGCGCTTCTGGCGCTCTTCCGGACTGATCGCCTCGTCGCCGAAATGGCCGCCGCGCAGCGCCACCTGGAAGTCGCCATTCGGCAGCTTGTTGGCCACCACCCGCAAGCTCATCCGCGCCTTGCCGCGGCGCGCGACGCCATCGACCAGGATCGGTTCGAACTTCCAGCTCGCAGCGGCCTTGTCGATCAGGCCGGCTACGGCCGGTGGCAGTTTCTCGCGCTGATCGAGATCCAGTTTCGCCACCGTGCCGTCCGGCTCGATGATGACCGCGCCGGTCACCAGCATGCTGGCCTCGACCTGCGCGCGGACTTCCTTGATGCCGGCAACCGCCGTGCAGGCGATACCGAGCAGCAATGCGATCGCCAGCCATCGGCCCATTCCGCGCATTTCCATGATCATGACATTGCTCCTCCGCTATTCGTCCGACACCGACGCCTGCATATCCCCCATGACGACTCAGCCTCCTCCTTCCAGTCGCCTGAAAGGCGAATCCAATGCCACCGGACGCTGATCATCGCCCTGTTTCATCAGGGCCATGCATTCGGGCTTGTCGACCTTCGCGTTCGCCGCCACTGTCCCGCGCAAGCGGCGTTCGAAGTGCAAGGGCATCCTCATTCGCGTCCGGACCGGCTTTCCGTCCACTTCTTCCGGCATGAAACGCAGCTGCTCCACCCAATCCTCGATGGCCTGCTGGAACAGGCGCCGGCTGCGTGCCGGCTTGAACTCGACCGTTTCCAGCGTGGCACTACCGTCCGGTTCCACCACGAACTGCACCAGCCCACTGCCGCCGGCCTGTTGCTTTATCGCTTCGACCGGGTATTGCGGCGGCGGCGACCTCCCATCCGGTCGCCGCGCGCCCGGCCCGGCGCCCTTGTAGTCGATCGCCAGTTGATAGCCTTCAGGCACCGGTGCGGCGCATGCGCCCAGGGTCAGGTAGGTCTTGCCTGCGCGCGGCTGTCCATCGATATCGGGCGGCACGAATCGCCACTGCGTGATCTGGTTGCGGACAAAGGACGCCACCACCTCCGGTAGCTGCTCCGGAAGCTGGATATCCGTGGGACGCCCCATCGCGTCGATGCTCACCGCGGCCCGGGTCTGGAACATCAACAATTCCTGCTCCCCGGGATGGGCCGCCGATGCGACGCAGGTGCAGGCCATCAACAAGGCCGCTGTCAGTATCCGGCCACGTCGCCGCGGAAAACCCCATCGCTTCATCCTTCTTCCCCCATCCCATCCATGTCCATGCCTGTCCTGGAAAACGCGATCAGAGCGCGGTTCCCACCACGGGCGTTTTCAGTTTCACCGAGTAGTCCAGCGCCAGGACTTCGCCGTCTTTCAAGCCGGACGCATCAAACGCCTGGCGGGAAGGCGCGAGCCAGGGGATCGGTCGGGCTGGCCCTGCCGATTCGTAGTGCCAACCCTCCCGTGGAGGGCGGTCCACATTCATGCGGTAGCTGATCGGCACGATCAGGGTGGTGTCCCCTTGCTCGTGCAAGGCCGTATCGACGGGTTCGAACGTCCAGTCTCGCGCGGCTTCCACCGACGCGGTTTCCAGCAGCGCTCCCCACTTTTCGGCCGCCTTGGCGGCAACTTTCTTGTACGGCCAGGAGGTCTGCACGGCCACGGCGTCAATCACCTTGCCCGAAGCATCGACCCTGACCGCCACCAGTACGTCGCCGCCCACGCCATTGATCGCCGCCTGCTTGGGATAGCGCGGCGGCTTCATCGAGACCGCGTCCCGATACCCCGAGAAGCGGACGTCCTCCACTTGCAATTGGAAGCCCTCGGTCACCTCTCGGGCGATCAGTGTCAGGTGAACACGGGCCTTCGCATGGGTCGCCTTGCCGTCACGCAGCACAGGCTCGAACTTCCATTGCCGCACCGAGCGCTCGACCAGCGACTTGACCTCCGGCGTCAGCTCGGTGTCGATCCGGTAATCGAACACGGCACCTGTCGGGTCGATACCGATTTCCCCGTTTACCGGCAGCCGCAGCCCGGCATCCTGGGCCAGGACGGTCGTTGCCATGGCCCACAGGGCCAAACCCAGAATCCTTTTCATCTACCATTCTCCGGTTCGACGACCACGAAATGCGGATCCCGCCTAGAGCGCGGTTCCCACCACGGGCGTTTTCAGTTTCACCGTGTAGTCCAGCGCCAGGACTTCGCCCTGCTTCAATCCGGACGCGTCAAAGGTCTGCTGTGCGGGCTCCAGCCAGGGAATGGGCCTGGCGGGTCCGGCCGATTCCTGGCGCCATCCCGCCGTGGCCAGGGGCGCGTTCACCCGAAAACTGATCGGCACCACCAGCGTGGTATCGGCCGGCTCGGATTGCGCGGGATCGTTCGGTTCGAACCGCCACTTGCGGGCGGCATCAACGGATGCCTTTTCCAGTACCTTGCCCCAATAACGCATCGCGCTTTCGCTGATCTTCTCGTACGGCCACGCGCTCTGCACCGCGGCGGCCTCAACAACCTTGCCCTGGGCGTCGACCCGCACCGCCACCAGCACGTCGCCGCTGATGCCGGCCCGGGCGGCTTCCGGCGGATAGCGTGGCGGATTCATCAGCACCGTCTTGCGATAGCCCGAGAAGCGGGCCTCCTCCACCTTCAGCTGGAATCCGCCGTCCACCTGGTGCGCGATCAGGGTCAGGTGCATGCGCGCCTTGGCGTGGGTGGCGACACCGCCACGCAATACCGGCTCGAACTTCCATTGCCGGACCGAACGCTCCACCAACGCCTTGACCTCGGGCGTCAGTTCGGAGTCGATGCGATAGTCGAATACGGAACCCGCCGGGTCGATGCCGATTTCCCCGTTCACCGGCATCCGCAGCTCCGCGGTCTGGGTCTGTGTCTGTGCCTGGGCCAGGGCGGCCAGCAGCCACAGTGCGATTCCCCAAATCCCCTTCATCTCCCGCTCCCTGGATGAACCGTCGCCGAGCCTAGCGCGGACGTTGGCCGGCTTCAATCGCCGCGGCCGGCCCGGGTCGCGGGGGCTGCCTGCATAATGTCCTTCGACCCCGAGGTGAATGCATGCACGGTAGCGGCCTGGAACTGACGTTGGTGTTTCTGCTGGCCGCGGTCATCGCGGTACCGGTGTTCAAGCGGCTGGGCATCGGCGCGGTGCTGGCCTACCTGGTCGCCGGCGTGGTGCTGGGGCCGGACGGCATGGCGCTGGTGCGCGATGCGGACCGGGTCCTGGACGCGGCGGAAATCGGCGTGGTGATGATGCTGTTCGTCATCGGCCTGGAATTGTCGCCGTCGCGCCTGCGGGTGATGCGCAAGCCTGTGTTCGGCGCCGGTGGCCTGCAGGTCCTGCTCACCGCGCTGGCGCTGGGCGGCATCGCCCTGCTGGCCGAGCACCATTGGAAAACCTCGCTGGTGATCGGCCTGGGACTGGCGCTGTCCTCGACCGCGGTCAGCCTGCAGTTGCTGTCCGAGCGCAAGGAACTGACCAGCGAGCACGGCCGGCTCGGCTTCGCCATCCTGTTGTTTCAGGATCTGGTGGCGATTCCGTTGCTGGCGGCGATTCCGCTGCTGGGCGGAGCCAAGAACGAGACCCTGACCTGGACCATGGTGTTCCAGGCCATCGGTGCGATGGCGATCGTCATTTTCGGCGGGCGACTGCTCCTGCGGCACATGTTCCGGGTGGTGGCACGCACGCGGATGCCGGAAGTGTTCACCGCCAGCGCGCTGCTGGTGGTGCTGGGCACGGCCTGGTTCATGCAGCTGGCCGGGCTGAGCGCGGGCCTGGGCGCATTCCTGGCCGGCGTGCTGCTGTCGGATTCGGAATTCCGGCACGAGCTGGAATCGCAGATCGAACCCTTCAAGGGCCTGCTGCTGGGCCTGTTCTTCATCGCCGTGGGCATGGACATCGATCTGGATCGGGTGGTCGCCGAACCGCAGATCATCAGCGCCGGCGTGCTGGTGCTGTTGCTGGTGAAGTTCGGCATCCTCTTCCTGCTCGGCCTGTGGCCTGGCCGGCTGGGCGTGCGCGGCGCGCTGATGCTGGGCGGCGCGCTGTGGCTGGGCGGCGAGTTCGCGTTCGTGGTGTTCAACGAAGCCGCGCGCGTGAAGCTGCTGGACGCCGACGTGCGGGATCGCCTGGTCGCCATCGTGGGTGTATCGATGGCGCTGACCCCGCTGCTGATGATGGGCATCTCGCGCTGGGTTTCGGGCATCGCCCGGCCCGTGCAGGACACGCGCGCCTTCGACGACATCCCGGATCAGACCCCGCAGGTTCTGATTGCCGGCATGGGCCGGTTCGGCCAGATCGTGGCGCGCGTGCTCACTTCGCAGCGGATCCCGTTCGTCGCCCTCGAACACAGCCCGGAGACGGTGGACACGCTGCGCCGGTTCGGCGGCGCGCGCATCTACTACGGCGATCCCACCCGCCCCGATCTGTTGCGTTCGGCCGGCGCGCAGCACGTCAAGGTGTTCGTGATCGCGATGGACGATCCGGACACCAACATCAAGGCGGTTCGGCTGATCCGCCGCATGTATCCGAACGCCAAGGTGCTGGCGCGCGCGCGCAACCGCCAGCACGCGTGGCGGCTGATGGATCTGAGCACCGAACCATTCCGCGAGACGCTGGGCACGAGCCTGGAAATGGCCGAGCAGACGCTGGTGGCGCTGGGGCGTTCGCCCGAGGCGGCGGCCCAGCAGGCCCGGCGTTTCCGCGAGCACGACGAGAAGCTGCTGCGCGCGCAGTACCTGGTCTACGACGATGACGCGGCGGTCGTGCAGACCGCGCGCGACGCCGTCGGCGATCTGGAGAAACTGTTCGAGGCCGATGCCAGCGACGAGGATACCGGCGCCACGGATGCCTCGCCGCGCGCGACCTGAGGGACACGCGGGAGCGGCAGGACGACGGGCTTCAGCCGCCGGGTTCGCGCAGGAAACGCGCCATCGAGGCACCGGGCGCCACCGGCACGAACTCGCCGGCCACGTCGACGAAACCGCGCATCACCGCGATCTCGCGCGGGGTGCGGTTCAGGGCGTCGCGCAAATCCGGATCCGCACCCGCGCGCAGCAAGCGCTGCACCACCCGCAACAGGCCATGCAGCGCGGCCAGGTGCAGCGGACCGAAACCGCGCGGATCCTGGGTTTCCAGGGAAACCTCCTCATCGAGCAGGCGCTCGACCCCGGCCAGCACGACCTCCTCGTCGCAGGCGGTGCCCGGTTCGGCGCGCGCCCCCAGCAACAGCAGCAGCGGTGTGACCGAACCGGCGGCGACCTGATCGGGTTCGGCGCCGGACAGCAGCAGGGTGTCGAACAGCGCGACCAGCCGTGGCTTGTCGCGCGAGGTGAAACCGTACAGGGCGGCGCAATGCAGCGGCGTCAGGCCCTGCGCATCGCCGGCATGCACGTTCGCGCCCGCGGTCAGCAGACGCGCGACGATGTCCGGCAGTCCCAGCGCGGCCGCCAGCATCAGCACGGTGACGCCGCCCGGCAGGCGGTGTTCCAGTGCGGCGCCGGCCTGCAGCAGCAGCGCCACGATCTCGGCCTGGCGCATGCTCACCGCCGCCGACAACGGGGTGGCGCCGGTGTTCGCCGCGTTCTGCGGATCCGCGCCGCGCGCCAGCAGCAGTTCCACAGCAGCGCGATGACCGCCGCCGGCCGCGCGCAGCAGCGCGGTGCAGCCCTGCGCGTCCGGCGAATCCACCGCGAATCCCAGATCCAGCAAGCGGCGCACCGCGTCGGCGTCGCCGACCATCGCCGCCGCCGGCAGATCGGCGGGCCGCAGCGCGCGGCGCGGCAACGCCCAACCACGCCAGTCCAGCCAGTCGGCCAGATCGCGGCGGCCGCTGGCCAGGGCCACGCCCAGCGGGGTCTGGCCATCGGCGGCGCGCGAATCCGGGCATGCGCCCTTGGCGATCAGTTGGCGCAACGCGAGTTCGCGGCCCAGCGCCGCGGCCAGGTGCAACGCGGTCATGCCGTGGCTGTCGCGGGCTTCGCGATCCACGCCGATATCCAGCAGCCGGTCCAGCAGTCGCGACCAGCCCAGTCGCACCGCCAGCGCCAGCGGCGGATCTCCCAGCGGCGAGGCCGCGAAGGGATCGGCGCCGCGTTCCAGCAGGTCGCAGGCGAACTGCTCCAGCCCGCGCCCGATCTGTTCGCCACGCGCGCAGGCGTCGAGGAAGCGCGCCAGTCCGCCGGCCCCCGCCGGGGACGCGGCGCGGCGCAGCAGGACCTGCACCGAGGCCATGGCCTCGCCGCCACGCGACAGCAGCGCGAACAGCGGCGTGTCGCCGGCCGGATCCAGCGCATCGGCGTCCGCGCCCTGCGCCAGCAGCCATTCCAGGCGTTGCGGCGAAAGCGCGATCTCGGGGTCGTGCAGCAGCGCACCCAGCTCCTGGCGCGATGCCAGCCGCGCCAGCGGCGCCAGTTCGCCGCGCGGGCGATCCGCGTGCAGCCCATCGCGCAGCAGCGCGATCGGCGCGCGATCCGGCGGCGGCTGGTCGTCGTCGCCGGCACTTACCGCCGACGGCAGCGGATAGGCGGCATCCAGCGCGGACACGATCGCCCAGCGGCCCGCCTCGGCGGCGAGATCCACCGCGCGCCGGCCCTGCGCATCGGGCTGATCCGCCGCCACGCCCAGGTCCAGCAGGCGCCGGATCAACGCCGGCGAGGCATTCTCGGAGGCGCAGGCCACGCGAACCGCGTTGCGCTGTTCGGTGTCGCTCACGGTCACGTCCACGCCCGCTTCGGCCAGTCGCTCCAGCACCGCGATGCGGCCGCCACGCGCGGCTTCCAGCCACGGCGTGCGCCCCTGTGCATCGTGGGCATGCACATCGGCGCCCGCGGCCAGCAGCGTGTTGACGATGTCGATATGGCCGGCGAGCGCGGCTTCGTGCAGCGCGCTGCGGCGCTCACCGTCGCGGGTGTCGACCTTGGCGCGGTGCTTGAGCAGCAACTGCACGCCGGCGGGGTCGTCTTCCTCGGTGGCGGCGGCGGCCAGCAGCACCGGTTGCCCGCCGGCCGGTTCGGGACGCGCGCCACGCTCGAGCAGGAACTTGGCCAGGCGCCAGTTGCCGGCCACGCAGGCCACGCCCAGCGGACTCAGGCCATCCTGGTTGATGGCATCGATCTCGGCGGCGGCATCGCGCAACAGGGCGACCACGCCGGGATCGGAACTGCGCGCGGCATGATGCAGCGGGGTGTTGCCTTCGCCATCGGCGACCCGCGGATCGGCGCCGTTGGCCAGCAGGGTAGTCACCGCGTCGGGACGGCCATGCCAGCTGTCGCGGGTGGCGGCTAGCAGCGGGGTCATGCCGGCGTGGGCGTGGTTGAGATCCACGCCATGGCCGATCAGGGTGCGCAGCAGGCGCAGATCCGGCAGCACCGCGGCCAGCACCGGCAGGCTGCGCTGATCGCGCGAGGACGGCGCCGGCAGCGCATGCGGATCGGCGCCGGCTTCCAGCAGTTCGAGCGCGCGATCGACCCGGCCGCCGCGGGCGGCGTCGAACAGGGCCTGTTCCAGATCCGCTTCGTGGACCGGTGCGGGCGCCGTTGCGCTTTCCTGCATTGGCGGCAGGCCGGCACTCATTTCCACCACCGGCAGGCCGCGCGCGGCGGCGATGGACTGGATGCCCCAATGCAGCGCCGGCAGCGCCAGCACATAGATCGGGGCGACGATCAGCCGCGTTTGCGCCGGAAGCAGATCCGGCCACGCCAGCACCAGGCCGCCGGCGATCGCCAGCGCCACCAGCGCGGCCACGCCCAGCCCGCGCCAGGCATGGAAATCCCGCTCGGCCAGCGCGCGCCAATGCCAGCCCAGGCTGCCCGGTTCGCGCTCGATGCCCTGCCACAGCGGCCAGGTCCGCCACAGGCCGATCAACAGCACGCCCACCACCGCGCTCAGGCCCAGCGCCGCCTGCAGGCTGCCGCTGTCACCCAGCGCCGACAGCGGCCAGGCGATCAGCACCGCCACGGTCACGAACGCGCCGCCCCAGGCGATCAGCAGGGCCGGCAGCGATTCGCGCCAGTCGCGCGCCACCGGCAGCGGCCGGCTGCCGCGCTGCCACGACCAGGCCAGCGCCAGCGCCGGCTGCGCCAGCCAGGCGCCGAACGCCGCCAGCGGGCCACCGACCCAGCCCAGCGCGGCCAGGGCCACGCCCAGGAGACCGGCGATCGCGGCCAGCCGGCGTTGTTGGCTTGCGGACTCAGGCATCGGTGGATTCGTCGCTGTCCGGCTGCGGCGGGAACTGGATATGGAATCCGCGCGCGGCGAGGTTGCCGCGCACCACCCCGGCGTCTTCCCGGGCCAACTTGCGTTCGGGGGTGAGCGCCACTTCCAGCACGAAGCTCAGGTCGCCCAGTTGGGTGCGCAGCGGTTCGGGCAGGCGGGTGAAGTCGTCGCGCGCGGCCAGGTACACATAGGTGTCCGCCTTGCGCAGGCTTTTGTAAACGAAGGCTTGCATCCGCGCGTACGCGTCCTGCCGTGGAAAAGTAGGGAATGGCGGAGATTGTGGAGGAAACCCGAATGCGGGGAAACCCTGCACGTTCAGGCCTCGCATGACCATCGGCGGGCGATGCCGGCATCCGCGGCTGCTACGCTTGCACCCTTTCACACCGGCCTAACGGAAACTCCATGCGCCACGTTCTGCCCGCCCTGCTCCTGCCACTGTCGCTGGCCCTCGCCGGCCCCCTTTCCGCGCAGGAAGCCACGCCACTCACCATCGAACAGGTGATGGCGGATCCGGACTGGATCGGTCCGCCGGTCGAACGCGCCTGGTGGTCGTGGGATGGCCAACGCGTGCAGTACGACCTCAAGCGGCCGGGCAGCCTGAGCCGCGACACCTACGTGCAGGCCGTCGCCGGCGGCCGCGCCGCCGAACGCGTCGGCGATGCCGAGCGCGGTGGCCTGGACGCGCCGAACCCGCAGATCGACGCGCGCGGGCAGCGCATGCTGTTCGTACGCAACGGCGATGTGTTCCTGCGCGATCTGCGCAGCGGCGCGCTGACCCAGCTCACCCGCAGCAACGACACCGAGGCGCAGGCGCGCTTCGCCCGCGACGGCGGCGTGATCTGGCGCAGCGGCAACGACTGGTATCGCTGGACCGCGCAGGGCGGCACCACCCAGGCGCTGGTGCTGCGCGCGGAAAAGGATCCCAATGGCGCGCCCAAGGCCGACGCGCTGCGCGAACAGCAGCTGCGCACGCTGGAGACCCTGGCCCGGGATCGCGCGTTGCGCGATGCCGCGCGCCAGCAGGACGACGCCTGGCGCAAGGCCGACGGCAGCCGCGCGCCGGCGCCGGTCTACCTCGGTGCCGACGTCGCCATCGCCGACAGCGCGATGTCGCCGGATGGCCGCTGGGCGCTGGTGGTGACCCAGGCCAAGGGCGCCGACGAAGGCCAGGAAGGCAAGATGCCGATGTACGTCACCGAGTCCGGTTACGAGGAATTCCAGAGCGTGCGCACCCGCGTGGGCCGCAACGATCCGGTGCCGCAGTCGCTGTGGCTGGTCGACGTGGCCGCGGGCAGCGTCCGGCCGCTGGCCTACGACGCGTTGCCCGGCATCGCCGAGGATCCGCTGGCCGCGATGCGCAAGGCGGCGGGCAAGGATCCGCTCAAGGGCAACCGTCCGCTGCGCGTCGAGAGCGAAGCCACAGCCGCGATCGCCTGGAGCGACGACGGCCGCCAGGTCGCGGTGCAGTTGCACGCGATCGACAACAAGGACCGCTGGATCGCCACCGTGGACCTGGCCGGCGCGCGCCTGCAACCGCGCCACCGGCTCAGCGATCCGGCCTGGATCAACTGGAACAACAACGAATTCGGCTGGTTGCCCGACGGCAGCCTGTGGCTGCTGTCCGAGCAGTCCGGTTATTCGCACCTGTACACCGTCCAGGGCAACGGCAAGCCGCGCCAGCGCACCAGCGGCCGCTGGGAAGTGACCTCGCCGGTGCCGACCACCGACGGCAGCGCCTTCTTCTTCCTGTGCAATCGCGCCAATCCCGCCGACTACGAAATCTGCCGGCTGGATCTGGCCGGCGACCAGGTCAGCGAGGTCACCGCGCTGGACGGCGTGGAGCGCTTCGCGCTGTCGCCCGATGATCGGCGCGTGCTGGTCAGCCATTCCAGCGCCTACGTGCCGACCCAGCTGTCGGTGGTCGACGCGGCCGGCGGCACGCCGACCGCGCTCACCGACACCCGCACGCCGGCCTTCAAGGCGCGCGAATGGATCCAGCCGGAAATCGTGCAGGTGCCGTCGAAGCATGGCGCGGGCCAGGTATGGGGCAAGTACTACGGACCGAAGACGCTGGAGCCCGGCAAGCGCTATCCGATCGTGATGTTCGTGCACGGTGCCGGCTACCTGCAGAACGTGCACCATCGCTACCCCACCTACTTCCGCGAGCAGATGTTCCACAACCTGCTGGTGCAGCGCGGCTACATCGTGCTGGATCTGGACTACCGCGCCAGCGAGGGTTATGGCCGCGACTGGCGCACCGCGATCTATCGCAACATGGGCCATCCGGAGCTGGAGGACTACCTGGACGGCCTGGACTGGCTGGTCGAGACCCGCCAGGGCGATCGCGACCGCGCCGGCATCTACGGCGGTTCCTACGGCGGCTTCATGACCTTCATGGCGCTGTTCCGCAAGCCGGGCGTGTTCAAGGCTGGCGCCGCGCTGCGTCCGGTGGTCGACTGGACCCAGTACAACCACGAATACACCTCCGGCATCCTCAACACCCCGGAGCTGGATCCGCAGGCCTACCGCACCTCCTCGCCGATCGAATACGCCGCCGGGCTGCAGGATCACCTGTTGATCGCGCACGGCATGATCGACGACAACGTGTTCTTCCGCGATTCGGTGGTGCTGACCCAGAAACTGATCGAACTGCACAAGGACAACTGGGAACTCGCGCCATATCCGCTGGAGCGCCACGGCTTCACCCGCGCCGATTCCTGGCTGGACGAATACAAGCGCGTGCTGAAGCTGTTCGAGAACAACCTGAAGTAAGCGTCATGCCGGCCGCGCCACGTTCCCAGTTCGTCACCATCACCGCGTGGCTTTCGCTCGCGCTGGCGCTGGTGGGCGTGCTGACCGGACTCCTGCAGTGGGCGATGTTCGCCGCCAGCCCGGCGGATCAGGGCCTGCTGGACGCGCTGACCGCCGGCGGCGGGTCCGGCCTCCCGCTGCCGCCATCGCTGCTGTGGGTGTTCGATCACCTTGGCCTGTTGCTGCTGGCGTCGCTGCTGTCATCGGTGCTGCTGGCGGTGGCCTCGTGGGGCCTGTTGCAGCGCCGTGAATGGGGCCGCTTCGGCTTCATCGTCCTGCTCGCCGGCGGCGCCCTGCTGACACTGGCGGGGGCTTTCGCTTTCGACGGGCTGATGGGCGATCTGAACGCACGGGCCGGGTTCGATCCCGCCAACGTGGATCCATTGCTGGCCAACCTGCAGGCGGCCATGCGGATGGCGATCTACGCCGCCGCGTTGCTGATCGGAATCCTGCACGGCGCCATCGTGTGGAAACTGTGCACGCCCGCCGTGCGCGCGGAATTCCACTGACGCTCGGAGTCCGCGCGGCGTCGATATACTGGCGCCCCCCACAACGAGCGTTTGTTCATGTCACGAGCATGGATGCTGACCGCGCGGATCGCCGGTGCCCTCCTGATTGGCCTCCCCACCCTGGCGCTGGCCGCGTCGCCCGCCTGCGGCGTCTACCGTAACGCCGATGGCAGCCGCGAGCTGCGCATCGAGACGACGGCCACCGCGACCGAGCACACCTCGTACCAGGCGCCGCGTCCGCTGGCCTACGCCCCGGCCGGCGACAACATCACCGCCTACGATCTGGAAAGCGCCTATTCCGAAACCTGGACGCCGGAAAACGGCGGCCGCGCGCTGCGCACGGAAATGGACGAGGTCTACACGCTGGCGCAATCCGCGCAGTGCGCGACGTCTCCGCCAGCGCCCAACGGCGGCTGCCGCGCGGATCTTGCCGGCTGCTTCGAGGCCCGGACCGAGGCCGATGAGCCGACCCTGGCGCGCTGGTGCGAACAGGAAGCCCTGCCGTTCGCCTGCGTGGCGCTGATTGAAGGCTTCCAGGAAGCCGCCGATCAGGCATCGCGCGGCGACGCCGGGACGGAAGAGGCGCCGCCGGAGTGTGTGGAAGGCCATCCGGCCTTCTCCGAAGCCGCCTGCGAGGTCAAGGTCAAGGAGGCGATGACGCGCGCCTTCGCCGATGCCTTCAAGGGCATGTACGCCGACGATCTTCCCCTTTCCGGGCCGCACCTGGATCGCAGCCTGGCGTTGTGCCAGCGCAGCGGTTCGGCCAAGGTCTGCGGCGCAGCGGCGGAGAAACTGTGGAACGCGGGGCGCTACCTGGATGCGCGCGCGGCGCTCACCCTCGCCTGCGAGCGCGGCGGCGACAAGG
This sequence comes from Pseudoxanthomonas sp. PXM04, assembly GCF_014851695.1. NCBI lineage: Bacteria > Pseudomonadati > Pseudomonadota > Gammaproteobacteria > Lysobacterales > Lysobacteraceae > Pseudoxanthomonas > Pseudoxanthomonas sp. PXM04. The sequence goes on along the minus strand of NZ_JACVAG010000008.1, from coordinate 6,462 downwards.
ACGCCTGCGGCAAGACGGCGCCGCTGGCGGCGCTGACCGCGGCGGACCTGCGCGCCGCGCCGGCCACCGCCCTGCCCTGCGGCGCCTACGCGGCGGAAAGCGGACTGATGTCCGAACTCGGCTTCGGCGATGCCGGCCGGGTCGAAGGCGGCTTCGGCAGCGTCATGCGTGCGCGCCTGGAGAACGGCCTGATCCGCATCCGCCACGACAAAGGCGGCGATTTCGTATTCAAGGCAATTGGCGGCGATCGCCTGCTCGGCCTGGACAGCTGGAACCGCTATGCGGTCTACCGGCGTGGCGAAGGCGGCGCGGATCGCTGCGCGCCGCCGCGCCAGTTCGTCGAGCACCCGCTGGTCGAGGATTGCCCCGCCATCAGCCAGGCCGGCGGCGCCGAAGCCTGCTGCAAGGCCGGCAAGCTGCAGGGCTGCAACGCGCTGGGTCACCAGCGGGCGCTGGAAGGCGACTGGGCCGGCGCCCAGCCGCATTACCTGCGGATCTGCACGGCCGGCGTGCGCGTGGGCTGCGAGAACCTGACCCGTGCCTACGCGGAAACCGGCGACGAGTCCGTCATCGAATCGATGCGCGCGCTGTGCGGCAAGGACGAACGCCACGTCGCCTGCGATGTGCTGGAAACGTCCAACTGGGAACAGATGGGCGTCGGCCGCGCGCTCCAGGACGCCTTGCGCGAACTGGAACAGGAAGCCGGCGACGACGCCCCGGAAGAAAGCGAAGCGACGCCCTGACGATCGCCCCGGTGCCGCCGCACCGTCCGCCGGAAAAGGACGGCGGTGGCGGCCCGCCGCTAGAATGACGGGCATGAACGACATCACGCCCGTCCGCGACTATCTCACCGACCTGCAGGACCGCATCTGCGCCGCCATCGAGGCGGCCGACGGCCAGGCCCGCTTCCAGGAAGATTTGTGGAACCGGCCCGAAGGCGGCGGCGGCCGCACCCGCGTGCTGCGCGGCGGCGGCGTGTTCGAGCAGGCCGGCATCGGCTTTTCCGACGTCTCCGGCAGCAAGTTGCCGCCCTCGGCGTCCGCGCATCGTCCCGAGCTGGCCGGCGCCTCCTGGCGCGCGGTCGGCGTCTCGCTGGTGTTCCATCCGCGCAATCCCTTCCTGCCCACCACCCACGCCAACGTTCGCCACTTCCGCGCCGAGCGCGACGGGCAGGCGGTGGCGTGGTGGTTCGGCGGCGGTTTCGACCTGACCCCGTTCTATCCGTTCGACGAGGACGTCCTCCACTGGCACCGCACCGCGCGCGAGCTGTGCGAACCGTTCGGCGGCGCCGAGCGCTATGCCGCGCACAAGCACTGGTGCGACGAGTATTTCTTCCTGAAGCACCGCGGCGAGACCCGCGGTGTCGGCGGCCTGTTCTTCGACGACCTGGGGCAGGATTTCGAACGCGACTTCGCCTACCTGCGCGCGGTCGGCGACGGTTTCCTCGATGCCTACCTGCCGATTGTCGAGCGCCGCAAGGACACACCGCACGGCGAACGCGAGCGCGAGTTCCAGTTGTACCGCCGCGGCCGCTACGTGGAGTTCAACCTGGTCTACGACCGCGGCACCCTGTTCGGCCTGCAGAGCGGCGGCCGCGCCGAATCCATCCTGATGAGCCTGCCGCCCTACGTGCGCTGGGAATACGGCTACCAACCCGAAGCCGGCAGCGCCGAGCAGCGCCTGCGCGACTACCTGCGCCCGCGTGACTGGTTGAATGAACTGGGGTGAGCCGGTGGGGCGGTCGCTCTGCCATACCCCCAGGCGAATCGCTTTCGGTCCCCCTTCTGCAAGCGCCTTTCAACAGCCGCATGGCAGGTCAAAAGGGGAGGAACGGCGGGTGTGGCCAACGCGACGGATATGCCGTGGTGGTCGGATGAAATCCCCGGAAACCTCCCTTTTGTCACTCGGCGCCACAATCGCTCAGCGCGATGCGCGGTCGCACATCCTCGAATCGCCGAAGCGAACGTCAAGGACGCACGAATCCGGTAGGAGCGCCGTCCCCGGCGCGAGCCTTTGCGCGGATTGCGAAGCTTCAAAAGCTCGCGGCCGGAGGCCGCTCCTACCGAGGGCTCGTCCTTTGAAAAAAGGGGCGGTCCCCCGCGAAGCGGTTAACGGGGATTTGCTTTCAGCATGAAGACTGGCGCTTCCGCCAACCGGATGACCGGTCACCCCTCACGCGCGTCGCGCCACCAGCGTGATGTGTCCATTGGTTTCCAGCACCGCCAGATGGATCTCGTCGATCGCGTCGATGCCCGCCTCACGCATCGCCTTGTCGAAATCCTCGCGGCTGATCAGCTCGCGCCGCAGGACAGCCTTGTAAACCTTGCCCTCGCGTGCCAGCAGCACCGGCGAACCTTCCACCAGCGCCTCGAACCGGCGGTTGCGCGCCGACGCCAGGCCCACCAGCCAGTTGATCGCCATCAGCGTGCCCGCCAGCAGCAGACCGCCACCCACCGAAGCGTCCTCGCCCAGCAGCGCGTTCTGGACCGCGTTGCCCAGCAGCACCACCAGCAGCATGTCGAACGAGGTGAACTGTCCCATCGTGCGCTTGCCGGATACCCGGATCATCACCAGCAGCGCGAAGTAGACGATGACCGCGCGGGCGATGAAGCCCCACCAGGGCATCGAGAGGTTGAACGTCTGATGCAGGAAGGAATCCATGTCCAGGCTCCGTTCGGGTTGCCGACACGTTAGCGTGCCCGGTCTCGAAGGACGCACAAATAAAAAGCCCCGAAGACCAGGGGGAGGTCATCGGGGCCAGGGGAACGGGGACCTGGGGAGGGGTCGCCGTTCCGGGGAGATCGCTCCAGGGGATGGGAGAGATCCGCGACAGACGTTGCATCTGTCGCGAGTTATCTGACCATTTCCCACATGGATGGTTCGTGAAGATTCCCGTTAAGAATCCGTGGAATTAAGGCCGCATTCATTTTATTGAACTGTCCAGTTCAAAAATTGAATCGCACCCTGTTTCTACATCCCGCGCGCAAGTTTCTGGTTGTCAACGGGTTTCCGGATTTAGACGTTCAAATCGGTCTCAGTGGGCCTGATCCCAGTCGTCGCCGACCCCGCTGTCGACCACCAGCGGAACGATGAGTTGCGCCGCCGCCGACATCCGCGCGCCGGCCTCGGCCACCAGCGTGGGCACGAAGTCGGCATCGGCCTCGAACACCAGTTCGTCGTGCACCTGCAGGATCATCAGCGCGCGTTCGCGATGCTCGGCCAGCCACGCGTCCACCGAGATCATCGCGCGCTTGATGATGTCCGCGGCCGTGCCCTGCATCGGCGCGTTGATCGCCGCGCGCTCGGCGCCTGCACGCTGTCCCTGGGTACCCTTGTTGATGTACTCCAGGTACAGCCGGCGGCCGAACACGGTCTCCACGTAGCCTTGCTCGCGCGCCTGCTGGCGGGTGCGCTCCATGAAGTCGCGCACGCCCGGATAGCGGCTGAAGTACAGCGCGATGTAATCCTGCGCCTCGCCGCGGCCGATGCCGAGCTGGCGGGCCAGGCCGAATGCGCTCATGCCGTACATCAGGCCGAAGTTGATCGCCTTGGCCGCGCGGCGCTCGTTGGAGGTCACGTCCTCCAGCTGCCGGCCGAACACTTCCGCCGCGGTCGCCTTGTGGATGTCGGCGCCCGATTCGAACGCGCGCACCAGGCCCGGATCCTCGGACAGGTGCGCCATGATCCGCAGCTCGATCTGCGAATAATCGCAGGCGATCAGCTTGCGCCCCGGCGGCGCCACGAACGCCTTGCGGATGCGGCGGCCGTCCTCGGTGCGGATCGGGATGTTCTGCAGGTTGGGATCGGTGGACGACAGCCGGCCGGTGGCCGCACCGGCCTGGTGATAGCTGGTGTGCACGCGGCCGGTGACCGGATTGACCATTTCCGGCAACTTGTCGGTGTAGGTGCTGCGCAACTTGGCCAGCCCGCGGTACTCGAGGATCACGCGCGGCAGTTCGTGCTGGTCGGCGATTGCCTCCAGCGCCTCCTCGTTGGTGCTGGGCTGCCCGGTCGGGGTCTTCAGCACCGCCGGCAGCTTGAGTTCGTCGAACAGCAGCGCCTGCAGCTGCTTGGGCGAATCCAGGTTGAAGCTGCGCCCGGCCAGTTCGGTGGCCTTCTGCTGGGCGGCCAGCATGCGCTTGGCCAGGTCCGCGCTCTGCCGGCGCAATTCGTCGCCGTCGATGCGCACGCCATTGGCCTCGATGCGCGCCAGCACCGGCACCAGTGGCATCTCGATGTCGCGATATACGCGTTCCAGACCCGGCTCGGCGGCGAGTTTCGGCGCCATCACCCGGTGCAGGCGCAGGGTCACGTCGGCGTCCTCGGCGGCGTAGCGGGTGGCGTCGTCCAGCGCCACTTGCGAGAACAGGATCTGCTTGGCGCCCTTGCCCGCGACCTGTTCGTACTTGATGGTGTCGTAGCCGAGGAAGCGCTTGGCCAGGCTGTCCATGTCGTGGCGGTTGCTGCCGGAGTTGTATACGAAGCTCTCCAGCATGGTGTCGTCGGCATAGCCGCCGACCTCCACGCCATGGCGGCGCAGCACGTGCAGATCGTACTTGCCGTGCTGGCCGAGCTTGCGCTTGCCAGGATCGGCGAACAACGGCGCCAACCGCGCCAGGGTGGCGGCCTGGTCCAGTTGCGCGGGCGCGCCCGGATAGACGTGCCCCAGCGGCAGGTAGGCCGCCTTGCCGGGTTCCACCGCGAAACTCATTCCGACCAGGTTGGCCTGCATCGCGTCCAGACTGTCGGTCTCGGTGTCGAAGGCGAACTCGTCGGCCGCCGCCAGCCGGGCGATCCAGGCCTCGAGCTGGGCCTCGCTCAGTACCGTTTCGTATTCGCCGGGCGCGGACCACGCCGCATCGATCGGCGCGGCATCCGGCGCCGGCCCGGACACGAAACCGGTGCCGCGCGCGCGGCCGGGTTCCTTCTCCGCGACGGCGCCGGCGGCGGCGCCGCCGTCCAGTTCCTTCAAGGCCTGGTTGAAACCGTAGCGCGAATACAGCTCGCGCAGTTCGCCGACATCGCGATTGCGCAGCGCCAGCGTCTCCGGCCCGCCGGGCAGCGCCACATCGGTCTTGATGGTGACCAGTTCACGGTTCAGCGGCAGCCGCGGCAGCGCCGCGCGCAGGTTCTCGCCGATCTTGCCCTTGATACCGTCGGCGCCGGCGACGATCGCATCGAGCGTGCCGTATTCGCCCAGCCACTTGGCGGCGGTCTTGGGACCGCACTTCTCCACGCCGGGCACGTTGTCCACGGTATCGCCCATCAGGGCGAGGAAGTCGACGATCTGCTCCGGCCGCACGCCGAACTTCTCAATCACGGCCTCGGCCGAATCCATCCGGCTGCCGCTCATGGTGTTGACCAGCGCCACGCCCGGTCGCACCAACTGGGCGAAATCCTTGTCGCTGGTGGAAATGGTGACGTCGATGCCCTGCGCCGCGCCCTGCAGCGCCAGCGTGCCGATCACGTCGTCGGCCTCCACACCTTCCACGCACAGCAGCGGAAAGCCCAGCGCCTCGACGATCCGGCGCATCGGTTCCACCTGCGCGCGCAGATCCTCGGGCATCGGCGGACGGTTGGCCTTGTACTCGGGATACAGGGCGTCGCGGAAGGTCGGTCCGCTGGCATCCAGCACGAAGGCCACGTAGTCGGGCATTTCCTTGAGCGTGGCGCGCAGCATGTTGACCACGCCGAACAGCGCGCCGGTCGGTTCGCCGGCGGCGTTGGTCAGAGGCGGCAGCGCATGGAACGCGCGGAACAGGTAGCTGGATCCGTCGATCAGGACTAGTCGTTTCATGCGGCGATTCTACGCCCCGTCGCGGGCGCGGCGTCACGGCGCATTGGCGTCGTTTGGCGCATAATCCCCGAACCGGTCATTCCCGAGGAGTTCGCGATGTCCCGCATGACGTTGGCACCCGCCGCGCTTGCCGTGTTGCTGCTGGCAGGTTGCGCGTCGATGGGCGGCGCCCAGGACGATCCCGGCGTGGATCTGGCCGACGCCCAGGTCGCGGTCCGCACCGAAACCAATGGCGACGTGATCGAGGAATACCGCGTGGCCGGCCAGCTGCGCATGGTCAAGGTCACTCCGGCGCGGGGTCCGGCCTATTACCTGATCGACGAAAACGGCGACGGCCGGCTGGACAAGAGCAAGGGCGAAGGCCCGGTATCGCCGGTGTACTGGAAGATCTACGGCTGGTGAGTCGCGGTTTCGGTCGCGGATGGTGGTTTACCGGTTCGTGATGCCCTTGCTGCGACGGGAAAAAGCCGCTTGGCTCCCGGGCGCGTGCCCCCTTCCGCCCTTCGGGCACCTTCCCCCGCAAGCGGGGGAAGGAATTGGCGACGGCCGGCTGGACAAGAGCAAGGGCGAAGGCCCGGTATCGCCGGTGTACTGGAAGATCTACGGCTGGTGAGTCGCGGTTTCGGTCGCGGATGGTGGTTTACCGGTTCGTGATGCCCTTGCTG
>NZ_JACVAG010000007.1:0-369693 GCF_014851695.1 Pseudoxanthomonas sp. PXM04 | reverse complement strand
TTGTGGGAGCGACGTGAGTCGCGATTGCCGTTGGCCACATGGCTGAAAAGCATTCGCGACTTACGTCGCTCCCACAGTTGGAGAATTGCCAACGCTACAACTGCGATTCGATTGGCAGCCATTCCAGCGGCTTAGCGGTGCCTCTACTCCACTGGCCGATGCCTGCCGGATTTGTGGGAGCGACGTGAGTCGCGATTGCCGTTGGCGACATGGCTGAAAAGCATCGCGACTGACGTCGCTCCTACAGTTGGAGAATTGCCGACGCTACAACTGCGATTCGATTGGCAGCCATTCCAGCGGCTTGGCGGTGCCTCTACTCCACTGGCCGATGCCTGCCGGATTTGTGGGAGCGACGTGAGTCGCGATTGCCGTTGGCGGTCTGGCTGAAAAGCATCGCGACTGACGTCGCTCCCACAGTTGGGGAATTGCCAACGCTACAACTGCGATTCGATTGGCAGCCATTCCAGCGGCTTGGCGGTGCCTCTACTCCACTGGCCGATGCCCGCCGGATTTGTGGGAGCGACGTGAGTCGCGATTGCCGTTGGCGACATGGCTGAAAAGCATCGCGACTGACGTCGCTCCCACAGTTGGGGAATTGCCAACGCTACAACTGCGATTCGATTGGCAGCCATTCCAGCGGCTTGGCGGTGCCTCTACTCCACTGGCCGATGCCTGCCGGATTTGTGGGAGCGACGTGAGTCGCGATTGCCGTTGGCGACATGGCTGAAAAGCATTGCGACTGACGTCGCTCCCACAGTTGGGGAATTGCCGGCACTACAACTGCGATTCGATCGGCAGCCATTCCAGCACCTTGACGGTGCCGCGGCGCCACAGGCCGACGCCGGGTTCGTGGTCCCAGGTCCGCGGCGGGGTCACCGAACCGTCGTCCCAGCGCAGCTTGCCGTCGGCGAGCCGCAATTGGTAGCTGTGCGCGGGCGAGGTCTTGTCACGGTAGCGCTGGGCCAGTTCGGCGGCGGTGTCGGCGTCCTCGAAGAACACGCCCATCTCGGTATTGAGGCTGACCGAGCGCGGATCCAGGTTGAATGAACCGACGAAGCCGGAAGCGCCGTCGACCACGAACGCCTTGGTGTGCAGGCTGGCACCGCTGGACCCGAACAGGCTGTTATCCTCCTGCGCGCCGCGCGGCATCAACTCGTACAGCTTCACGCCCTCGCGCAGCAGCGGCACCCGATAAGGCGCATAGCCGCTGTGCACGGCGGTCACGTCGGTGGCCGCCAGCGAATTGGTCAGCACGCCCACCTCCACGCCGCGCCGGCGCAGCCCCGCCAGCCACGTCACGCCGTCACGGCCGGGCACGAAGTACGGCGAGATCAGCCAGACCCGTTCGCGCGCCCCGGAGACGGCCGGCACCAGCCGGTTGATCAGCCAGCCGTCGCCGCCGTTGCCCTCGCCTTTCTCCGGCGGATCGGAATGCACCTGGGTCGACGCGGGCCAGTGCAGCGGCATCTGCCCCTCGACGAAGGCGCGCACGCCGGGGGAGTTTTCCACCCGCTTCAGATACGGCGCGGCGCGGCGCGATCGCTGCGCCTTGTCCACGTCGGCGCGCAGTTCCGCCAGCGCGTTTTCGTCCGCGCGCGCCAGCGCATGCAGCGGGATCACCGAGCCGCTGTTCCAGAACGCGTCGAAAATCGCTTCGGTCTGCCGCACCGCTGGTCCCAGCAGGGCCGCGTCCAGGTCCAGGAAATTGGTATCGGTGGCCGCGTCGAAATACTCGTCGCCGATATTGCGTCCCCCCACCACCGCAATCCGCCCATCGGCGATCCACGCCTTGTTGTGCATGCGCCGGTTGAGGCTGACACCGCGCAGCAGCATTTCCATGCCGCGTCCCAGGAAGCCGGCCCGGTTGCGCGACGGATTGAACATCCGCACTTCGATGTTGGGATGCTGGTCCAGCGCCACCAGCAGCGAATCGCGGCCATGCGCGTTCATGTCGTCCAGCAGCAGGCGCACGCGCACGCCGCGGTCGGCGGCGCGCAGCAGTTCGCGATCGAGCAGTTGTCCGGTGAGGTCGTCGTGCCAGATGTAGTACTGCAGATCCAGGCTGCGCCCCGCCGCCTGCGCGGTCAGCGCGCGGATCGCGAAGGCATCGAGGTTGTCCGACACCAGGCCAAGCCCGCTCCGATCCGGATGCGCTTCGGTCAGCGGCGCGATGGCGCGATCCAGCGTGGTGGCGTTGGCGGCGATCGGCAGGGCCTGCGTCGCCGGTCCGTGCACGCGCGCGGCGAACCGGCCGTAGCTGTAGAGCGACACCAGGCTGGCGATGACCAGCGTCAGCAGGATCAGGCCCAGCAGGCGAAGCTTGCGTGCCATCATGGGCTCCTCGGTGACATGCATCGATTCTACCGGGTGTGTCCTGACGGATGTGTTGGCGCCTCCCCGGCGGCCGGCCTCGCCGGTTCGCTGCCGCCACCTCAGGACCGCCCGCCAGGACGCCTGCGATATGCTGCGTGCGTCTTCGCCGGAGTTCTCCATGACGATCCCGCTGAACCGCTTCCTGTGCCTTCTGCTCGCGGCGGCCGCGTTGGCCCTGTCCGGCTGCGCCAGCACGCCGTCTTCCGACGGCACCACCTTCGTGGTGGTCCGGCATGCCGAGAAGGCCACCGACGATCCGGAGGATCCGCAACTGTCGGAGATTGGCCTGCGCCGCGCGCAGCGGCTGGCCGAGGTCCTGGCCGACGCGCCCGTGGTCGCGGTCTACGCGACCGAGTTCAAACGTACCCGCCAGACCGCCCAGCCCACCGCGGATCGCCGGCATATTCCCGTCAACGCCTACTTTTCGCGCGGCCCCGCCGCCGAAAGCGCCGCCCGCTGGCGTCGCGATCACGATCACGGCACGGTGCTGATCGTCGGCCACAGCAATACCGTGCCGGATCTGGTGACCGCCCTCTCCGGCCAGCCGGCCGCGCCGATGCCGGACACCGAGTACGACCGCCTGACCCGCATCCACGTCGGCGCGGATGGCCGCGTGCGGGTCGAGATCGCGCGCTACTGACCGCGCGCGCCGCCTGCACGGAGCGCACAGGCGGCATCGGTTACCCTGCATCGATGAACGACGCGACCAACGTGTTCGGCGCGTGGGACGGCAGCGCCCGCCACGCCCGCCTGCTGCAGAAGGAACTCGCCCGCCAGGTCCGCCTGCGCGACGACTTTGATCCACCGCGTCACCTGGCGGGTTTCGATGTCGGTTTCGAGGATGGCGGCGCAACCACGCGCGCGGCGGTGGTGCTGCTCGATGCGCGCGATCTGCAGCCGATCGAAACCCATGTCGCGCGCGTACCGACCTCGATGCCCTACGTGCCGGGCCTGCTCAGTTTCCGCGAACTGCCGGCGTTGGTCGCGGCGCTGGCGATGCTGCGGCAGGCTCCGGATCTGGTGATGATCGACGGCCAGGGCATCGCCCACCCGCGCCGGCTCGGCATCGCCGCGCATTTCGGCGTGGCGACCGGCCTGCCCAGCATCGGAGTGGCGAAGAAACCGCTGTGCGGCCGCTTCGATCCGCCCGGCGATCGCGGCGGCGACCACACCCCCCTGCTCGATGGCGGCGAACAGATCGGCTGGGCGCTGCGCAGCAAGCCGCGTTGCCTGCCGCTGATCGTCTCGCCCGGCCACCGCGTCTCGATGGCCGGTGCGCTCGACTGGACCCTGCACTGCCTGCGTGGCTACCGCCTGCCGGAACCCACGCGCCTGGCCGACCGGCTGGCGTCGCGGCGCGGCGACGTCCCGCTCGCGCCCGCCTCGCGATAGCCAGGTGGATAGGAGCGGCCTCCGGCCGCGAGCTTTTCCGCTGAATTCGCGGGGGACACGTTCATGCCGTTCGTCCCCCTCTCATGGCGAACGAAGAGCTCGCGGCCGGAGGCCGCTCCTACCCCTCCAGGTCGGGCGACGGGGATGGATGCGGGGCGATGCATCCATCGCGGAAACAATCCGTTGCCGCCGCCGGCCCTGCGCGCGTCATGACGCTGTGCCATCCTGCGCGCAGCCACCCACGGAGGACGCCATGACCCTCATCATTCCCCCCCGCACCCACGATCTGGGCGGATTCCAGGTCCGTCGCGCGGTGCCCAGCCTGCAGGCGCGCAGCGTCGGCCCGTTCGTGTTCGTGGACCACATGGGTCCGGCGACCTTCGACGAGGGCCGCGGCGTGGACGTGCGCCCGCACCCGCACATCGGTCTGGCCACGGTGACCTTCCTGTGGAGCGGCGCGATCAATCACAAGGACACGCTGGGTTCGGAGCAGGTCATCCTGCCCGGCGACGTCAACTGGATGACCGCCGGCCGCGGCATCGCCCATTCCGAGCGCACGCCTTCCGACGTGCGCGCGCATCCGCATCCGCTGCACGGCATGCAGACCTGGGTCGCGCTGCCGAAGGCTTACGAGGAGGTCGCGCCCGAATTCCACCACCACAAGGCCGACACCCTGCCGCAGCGACGCCATGACGGCACCTGGCTGCGGGTGATCGCCGGCCGCGCCTATGGCGAGGAATCGCCGGTGCGGGTGTTCGCCGACACCTTCAACGTGGCACTGGATCTGGAGCCCGACGCCGAGCACGCCATCGATGGCGGTCATGCCGAGCGTGCGCTGTACTTGCTGGAGGGCGACGCGCAGCTCGACGGCGCCGACATTCCCGACAAGCACCTGGTGGTGCTGGATCCCGGCACCCGGCCGGTGCTGCGCGCGAAGACACCGGTGAAGGCGCTGCTGCTTGGCGGCGAACCGCTCGACGCGCATCGGCACATCTGGTGGAACTTCGTCTCCAGTTCGAAGGAGCGGATCGAACAGGCCAAGGAGGATTGGCGCGAAGGAAAATTCGGCCAGGTGCCCGGCGAGACCGAGTTCATTCCCTTGCCCGATCATTAATCAAGAGTGATAGCTGTCACACTTTTTTGAGTTACCCAAGGCATACTGGTGCCGCACCCGCGCGATCCTCGTGCGCGTGCGGCCCGTCGGACGACGGTTCCATCCATTCCTTGGGGGATTACAGATGAGTCTTGGAAAGAAACTCGCGGCGGAGTTCCTGGGTACTTTCTGGCTGGTGCTGGGCGGTTGCGGAAGCGCCGTGCTGGCGGCCAAGTTCGGCGGTGACGCCAATCCACTCGGCATCGGATTCCTCGGCGTGGCGCTGGCCTTCGGCCTGACCGTGCTGACCGGCGCCTACGCGTTCGGCCACATCTCCGGCGGCCATTTCAATCCGGCGGTGAGTTTCGGCCTGTGGGCCGGTGGCCGCTTTTCGATCAAGGAGCTGGTGCCCTATCTCGTCGCCCAGGTGCTGGGCGGCATCGCGGCCGGATTCATCCTGCTCCAGATCGCCGGCGGCGCCAGCGGCTTCGCGATTGATCCGAATGCAGCCGGCGCGTTCGCCAGCAACGGCTATGGCGCGATGTCGCCGGGCGGCTATTCGGTGGCGGCGGCGTTCCTGACCGAAGTGGTGCTGACCGCGTTCTTCCTGATCGTCATCATGGGTTCCACCCACGGCCGCGCCCCGGCGGGTTTCGCGCCCATCGCGATCGGCCTGGCCCTGACCCTGATCCACCTGATCAGCATCCCGGTCACCAACACCTCGGTGAATCCGGCCCGCTCCACCGGCGTGGCGCTGTTCGCCGGCCCGACCGCGATCAGCCAGTTGTGGCTGTTCTGGCTGGCGCCGATCCTCGGTGGCCTGCTCGGCGGCGTGATCTACAAGGCGATTGGCAAGGACTGACTTCGCCGCATCCGTTGCAAAAAAAGCCGGGCATTGCCCGGCTTTTTTTCTCCGTTCATCTCTTCCCTGTGGGAGCGACGTAAGTCGCGATGACCATCAGCCGCGGGATGGCGGGAAGTAAGGCTCCCTTCTTTCGGAACTCGATGCCGGAAACGGTTCGCGACTTACGTCGCTCCCACAGGCCGGCATCTCGGGATGCGATCAGAACCGCCCTTCCTGGAAGTCGACGAAGGCTTGCATGATTTCCTGCTTGCTGTTCATCACGAAGGGGCCATGCCGCACCACCGGTTCGCGCAGCGGGCGCCCGGCCACCAGGATGGCGCGGGCCGGCTGGTTGCCGGCGCGCAGGCTCAGTCCACTGCCACCGCCGAGCACGCCCATCTCATGGGTTTCCAGTGCGCGCGCATCCTCGCCCTCGCCCACCGTCAGCGCGCCCTCGAACGCATACACGAACGCGTTGTGGCCTTCGGGCAGCACGTAGTCCCATGCCTTGCCGGCGTCGAGCGCGATGTCGAGATAGACCGGATCGGTGGCCGGTTGCGAGATCGGACCTTCCACGTCGCCGACCCGGCCGGCGATCACCTTGATGCCCACGCCCGGTCCGGGCGAGGCGGTCGGAATGCGTTCCGGCGCGAATTCCTGGTACTTCGGCGCGGTCATCTTCTCGCGCGCCGGCAGGTTCACCCACAGTTGGAAACCGCGCATGCGCCCGGATTCCTGCTCGGGCATTTCCGAATGCACCAGGCCGCGGCCGGCGGTCATCCACTGCACCGAACCCGGCGTCAGCAGGCCCTCGTTGCCGTGGTTGTCGCGATGGCGCATGCGCCCGTCGAGCATGTAGGTGACGGTCTCGAAGCCGCGATGCGGATGTTCCGGGAAACCGGCGAGGTAGTCCTCGGCGCGATCGGTGCCGAACTCGTCCAGCAGCAGGAACGGATCCAGATCCGGCAGGTCCGGGCCGCCGATGACGCGGGTCAGCTTGACGCCGGCGCCATCGGAGGTGGCGCGACCGCGCACCTTGCGCAGGACGCGGGCGGGATGGATATCGACGGGGGTGTGCATGGTGACCTCCTGGGCAATGCCGGAAAGATGGCAGCGCGGCACCGGTTTCGGAATGCCGGCACCCGTAACCATCTGTTCCAGCCATGGACCCGGTAGCCCTCAAGGAGCCGACCCACCCGGTAGGAGCGGCCTCCGGCCGCGAGCTTTCGGCGGAATGCCCGCACACGCGGTTCGTCCGCCTGGCACGATGAGAAAGAGCTCGCGGCCGGGGCCGCGCCTACCATTCGCGGCGTCAGGCCACGTAGACGGACTTGATGTTCATGAACTCGTGGATGCCGTGCTCGGCCAGTTCACGCCCGAAGCCCGAACGCTTGGTGCCGCCGAACGGCAGGCGCACGTCGCTGCGCACGATCGCGTTGACGAAGGCCGCGCCGACCTGCAACTGGCGCGCCACCCGATCGCCGCGATCGGCATTGCCGGTCCAGACGCTGCCGCCCAGGCCGAACGTGGTGTCGTTGGCGACCCGCACCGCTTCGGCCTCGTCGCGCACCCGCAGGATGCTGGCGACCGGACCGAACAGTTCTTCCTCGTAGGCCGGCATGCCGGGCTTCACTCCATCCAGGATCGAAGCGGGGTAACCGGCGTGCGAGGCATCCGGCTCGCAACCCAGCAGGGCCTTCGCACCCTTGGCGATGCTCGCCTGCACCTGGCGATGCAGTTCGTCGCGCAGATCCTGGCGCGCCATCGGCGCCAGCGTGGTCGCGTCGTCCTGCGGGTCGCCCAGGCGCAGTTTCGCCGCCGCTTCGCTGAAGCGCTGCACGAAGCGATCGGCGATCGCCTCGACCACGATGAAGCGCTTGGCGGCGATGCAGGTCTGCCCCGCATTGCCGAAGCGGGACGCAATCGCGCCGGCCACGGTCTTGTCCAGGTCCGCGTCCTCCAGCACCACGAAAGCATCGCTGCCGCCCAGCTCCATCACGCACTTCTTGAGCTGCTGGCCGGCGTTTCCCGCCACCGAGCGGCCCGCGCGCTCGCTGCCGGTCAGGGTCACCGCGGCGACGCGCGGATCCCGGATGACCTCGGCGGCCTGGTCGTTGTCGATATGCAGCACGCCGAACACGCCGGCCGGAACGCCCGCGCCATGCAGCGCGTCGGCGATGACGTCGGCGCAGCCCGGCACATTGCTGGCGTGCTTGAGCACGGCGACATTGCCCGCCATCAGCACCGGCGCCAGGAACCGGAACACCTGCCAGATCGGGAAGTTCCACGGCATCACCGCGAACACGCAGCCAATCGGTTCGTAGCGCACGTAACTGCGGCTGCCATCGGTGTTGATCGGCTCGTCCCTCAGGTAATCGGCCGCATGGTTGGCGTAGTAGTCGCAGGCGCCGGCGCACTTGTCGATTTCGGCCAGGGCCTCCTTGCGCAGCTTGCCCATTTCGGCGGTCATCACCCGCTGGATGTCGTCGCGACGGCGGCGCAGTTCCGAGCCGACCCGGCGCAGCAGTTCGCCACGCTCGGCCAGCGGACGCGCCGACCAGGCACGGAAGGCCGGCTGCGAGGCCGCCAGCACGGCCTCGACCGCGGCGGCGTCCATCAGCGGTTGGGAACGGTCGACCTGGCCGGTCGCGGGATTGACGATGTCTACCTTCATGACGATCTCTGGGTTCTCGGGCAGGCGCCCATTCTGGCGCCCGCCGCGTTAGCGCCGGGTGGGCCCGGTCAGCCGTTTTCCTGCAACGCCAGTTGCATGTCGCGCTGGCGGCGCTTCTCCTCGCGGTACATCAGCCACCAGCCGGCCAACGCCGCGAGCGAGACGATCGCGATCATCAGCGTCGCCAGCGCGTTGATTTTGGGACTCAGGCCCAGGCGCACGGAGGAGAACACCTTCATCGGCAGGGTGGTCGAACTGGGGCCGGCGACGAAGCTGGCGATCACCACGTCGTCCAGCGACAGGGTGAATGCCAGCAACCAGCCCGACACCAGCGCCGGCGCGATGATCGGCAGGGTGATCAGGAAGAACACCTTGAGCCGGTTCGCGCCCAGGTCCATCGCCGCCTCCTCCAGCGACTTGTCCAGTTCGGACAGACGCGAGGAGATCACCACGGTGACGAAGGAGACGGTCAGGGTGACGTGGGCGATCCAGATCGCGATGACGCCCTTGGACGGCAGGCCCAGCAGTTCGCCCATCGAGACCAGCATCAGCAGGATCGACAGGCCGATGATCACTTCCGGCATCACCAGCGGCGCGGTGATCAGCGCGCCGAACAGGGTCTTGCCGGGGAAGCGCCGCATCCGGGTCATCACCAGCGCCGCCAGCGTGCCCAGCACCATCGCCGCGGTCGCGGTCCAGAACGCGATCTTCAGGCTGATCCAGGCCGCCTGCAGCATCTGTTGATCGCGGAACAGCTCGCCGTACCACTTCACTGAAAATCCCGACCAGACCGTAGCCAGGCGCGACTCGTTGAACGAGTACACCATCAGGATCAGGATCGGCAGGTACAGGAAGGCGAAACCGAAACCCAGCACCAGCCAGGTCAGGCTGCGTTGGCGCAGGCGGCTCATGTCAGCCTCCCTTCCAGCTCGCGCTGCTGCACCCGGTTGAAGATCAGGATCGGGATCATCAGCAGGATCAGCATGACGATCGCCACCGCCGAGGCCGCCGGCCAGTCACGGTTGTTGAAGAACTCGTTCCACAGCACCCGGCCGATCATCAGCGTGTCCGGACCGCCCAGCAGTTCGGGGATGACGAATTCGCCCACCGCCGGAATCATCACCAGCATGCAGCCGGCGATGATGCCGGCGCGCGACAGCGGCAGGGTGATGGTGAAGAACGCCTTCCACGGCTTGGCGCCCAGATCGTAGGCCGCTTCCAGCAGGCGCTGGTCGTGCTTGACCAGGTTGGTGTAAAGCGGCAGCACCATGAACGGCAGGTAGGCGTAGACGATGCCGATGTAGGCGGCCATCGGCGTGTACAGGATCTGCAAGGGTTCGCTGATGATGCCCAGCTTCATCAGCAGGTTGTTGAGCAGGCCGTTGTTCTTGAGGATGCCGATCCAGGCGTAGATGCGGATCAGGAACGAGGTCCAGGACGGCAGCACCACCAGCATCATCGCGATGTTGCGGCTGGAGGGCGGCAGGCGCGCGATCACGTAGGCGATGGGATAGCCGATCAGCAGCGCGAAGAAGGTCGAGATGGCCGCGATCTGGATCGAGCTCAGGTAGGCCTGGATGTACTGGGAATCGGTGAACAGCGCCGCGTAGTTGCCCAGGTTGAGCTTGAGCGAGAGCGCCTCGTCCACGTATTCCAGGATCGGCGTGTACGGCGGCATGGCGATGGCCAGCCGCGAGAACGAAATCTTCAGGACGATCAGGAAGGGAATGGCGAAGAACAGCAACAGCCACAGGTAAGGGACCGAGATCACCGCCCAGCGCGGGCCCGGCGTGGCTTTCTTGATCAGGTCGCGGAGTTTCATGAGGTCAGCACCACCCCGTCGTTGTCGCCCCACCACACCCAGACCTCGTCGTTCCAGGTCAGGCCTTCGCTGGCCCAGCGCTGCACGTTGGCGAAGTTGGCCATGAACTTGTAGCCGCCCGGCAGGCGCACGTGATAGACCGAATGGCTGCCGAAGTAGGCGATGTCCTCGATCACGCCCTTGGCCTTGTTGTACTCCTGCGCCGGTTCCGCCTTGCCGATGCCCAGCTTCTCCGGGCGAACGGCGAACGAGACTTCCTGGCCCTCGAAGCCGGAGATGCCATGGCCCACGTAGACCGGCACCGGCAGTTGCGGGCTGCGGATGGTGACGTAGTCGGACTCGTCCTCCTCCACCACGCCATCGATCAGGTTGACCGAGCCGATGAACTCGGCGGCGAAGCGGCTGGTCGGTTGCTCGTAGATTTCGTCCGGCGTGCCGACCTGGCGGATCCAGCCCTGATCCATCAGGGCGATGCGGGTGGCCATGGTCATGGCCTCTTCCTGGTCGTGGGTGACCATCACGCAGGTCACCCCGGATTTCTCGATGATGTTGACCAGTTCCAGTTGCATCTGCGAGCGCAGCTTCTTGTCCAGCGCGCCCATCGGCTCGTCCAGCAGCAGCAGCTTCGGCCCCTTGGCCAGCGACCGCGCCAGCGCCACGCGCTGTTGCTGGCCGCCGGAGAGCTGGTGCGGTTTGCGCCTGGCCAGCTTGCCCAGCTGCACCAGCGCCAGCATTTCCTCGACCCGCTTCTTGATGGCCTCCCTGGACAGGCCGTCCTGCTTCAGGCCGAAGGCGATGTTCTGTTCCACGGTCATGTGCGGGAACAGCGCGTAGGACTGGAACATCATGTTGAGCGGCCGCTCGTAGGGCGGCAGGTCGTTGAGCAGTTGCCCGTCCAGGTAGATCTTGCCGGCCGTGGGCTTCTCGAACCCGGCCAGGCAGCGCAGCAACGTGGACTTGCCGCTGCCGGAACCGCCCAGCAGGGCGAAGATCTCGCCCTTGCGGATGGTCAGGTTGGTGTCGTCCACGGCGACGAAGCCGTCGAATTCCTTGCGCACGTCGACGATGCGCAGGTAGGCATCGACACCGGCCTTGGCGGTCGCGGTGTCCTTGCCGTTGCCGGGAGGTGGGTTGTCAGCCGCCATCGGGTTCCCCTGTACCGCGCCGTGCATGCGGCGCCGGTATTTTCTTGAAAATGGAAACGCTCCGGGGCGGGCGTCGTCGCCCGCCCCTTCGCATGGGTTACTTGCCGGTCTTCAGTTCCGTCCAGATCCGGGTGTACTGGCGATCCACTTCCGGCGGGAGCACCGCGAAGGTGAACAGCTTGGCTTCCACTTCCGGTGGCGGATACACGGTCGGATCCTCGACGATCGCCTTGTCCATCAGCGCCTTGGCCTTGGGAATGGCGTTGGGGTAATGGATGAAGTTGGAATTGTTGGCCATCACCTGCGGATCCAGCAGGTAGTTGATGAAGGCGTAGGCGTTGTCCACGTGCTTGGCGTCCTTGGGGATGGCCAGCATGTCGAACCACTGCGGCGCGCCTTCCTTCGGGATGGCATAGGCGATCTTGATGCCGTTGCCGGCTTCCTCGGCGCGATCGCGCGCCTGGATGATGTCGCCGGACCAGCCCACCACCAGGCAGGTGTCGCCGTTGGCCATCGCGTCGATGTACTGCGAGGAGTGGAAGTTGGTGATGTAGGGGCGCACCGACTTCAGCAGCGCGGCGGCCTTGTCGATGACCTTGGGATCGAAGCTGTTGGGATCCTCGCCCAGGTAGTTCAGCGCCATCGGGATGATTTCCGACGGGGTGTCCAGCAGGGTCACGCCGCAGTCCTTGAGCTTGGACACGTTCTCCGGCTTGAACACGATATCCAGGCTGTTGGCGATGTCGGTGTTGCCGAACGCCGCCTTGACCTTGTCGATGTTGTAGCCGATGCCGGTGGTGCCCCACATGTACGGAATGGCGTACTGGTTGCCGGGATCCTGCCGCTCGATGCGCTTCATCAGCTCCGGGTCGAGGTTGGCGTAGTTGGGAATCCTGCTCTTGTCCAGCGGCATGAACACGCCCGCCTGGATCTGCCGGCCGAGGAAATTCAGGGTCGGCACCACGATGTCGTAGCCGCTGGAGCCGGCCAGCAGCTTGGTCTCGACCACCTCGTTGCTGTCGAACACGTCGTAGGTGACCTTGATCCCGCTCTGTTTCTCGAAATTCGGGATGGTGTCCTCGGCGATGTAGTCCGACCAGTTGTAGACGTTCACTTCCTTGGCCCCTTCGGCCTTGGCGGTGCCGGCCGCCCCCTTGTCGGCATCGGGCTTGCCGCCGCAGGCGGCCAGGGTGGTACAGAGGAGGACAGCGGTGGCCAGGATTCGCAGTTTCATCAAGCTCTCTCCAGAGTTGCGCCAGGCATGGCAGTGATGAGTGGTGCGTTCTTGCGGTTTGACTGCGGGCATTCCGGGGAATGCCCTGTTCGTGCCCGGGACCGAGGCCCCGGCAATCCCCCCCAAAGACCAGGGCCGCGCGAGGCGGCCCTGCTCCGGCTTACTTGCCCGTCTTCAGTTCCGTCCAGATCCGGGTGTACTGGCGGTCCACTTCCGGCGGCAGCACCGCGAAGGTGAACAGCTTGGCGTCGACCTCGGCCGGCGGATAGATGGTCGGATCGTTGGCGATCGACGGCTCGATCATCGGCTTGGACGCCGGCACCGCGTTCGGATAGGTCACGAAATTGGTGTTGGCCGCCGCCACCTTCGGGTCCAGCATGTTGTTGATGAAGGCATAGGCGTTGTCCACGTGCTTGGCATCCTTGGGAATGGCCATCATGTCGAACCACTGCGGCGCGCCTTCCTTCGGAATCGAGTAACCGATGTGCACGCCGTTCTGCGCCTCGTCGGCGCGATCGCGTGCCTGGATGACGTCGCCCGACCAGCCCACCACCAGGCACACGTCGCCGTTGGCCAGGTCGTTGATGTAGGACGAGGAATGGAAGTTGCGGATGTAGGGACGGATGCCCTTCAGCAGCGCCGCGGCCTTGTCGATGACCTTGGGATCGAAGCTGTGCGGATCCTCGCCCAGGTAGTTCAGTGCGATCGGGATCAGCTCGGACGGGGTATCCAGCACGGTCACGCCGCAGTCCTTGAGCTTGGACAGGTTCTCCGGCTTGAACACCAGGTCCCAGCTGCCGGTGACGTCGGTGTTGCCGAACGCGGCCTTGACCTTGTCCTCGTTGTAGCCGATGCCGCTGGTGCCCCACAGGTACGGCACCGCGTACTGGTTGCCCGGATCCTGCAGGGCGATGCGCTCCAGCAACTTGGGATCGACGTTCTTCAGGTTCGGGATCTTCGACTTGTCCAGCGGCAGGAACACGCCGGCCTGGATCTGCCGGCCGAGGAAGCTCAGCGAGGGCACCACCACGTCGTAGCCGCTGGAACCGGCCAGCAGCTTGGTCTCGACCATCTCGTCGCTGTCGAACACGTCATAGGTAACCTTGATCCCGGTCTGCTTCTCGAAGTTCGGGATGGTGTCCTCGGCGATGTAGTCCGACCAGTTGTAGACGTTGACGACCTTCTCGTCGGCCGCCTTGGCCGCCTTCTTTTCCCCGTCCCCGCCGCCGCCACAGGCCGCCAGGGCACCGGCCGCGGCCAGCGCAATCGTCAATGCTCGGAACTTCATGGGGCTTCTCCTGGAAGAAAGGTGATGGCGGACATGATACGCCCCGCCACCCGCCTGGGAACCCGTTGACGGGCCGGCGTTCCCACCGTCAGCGGCCCAGCGCCTGGGCGGTGTCGTCCAACGCCTTCCAGGCCTTGTCGAACAGTTCGTCGACCTGATCGCGGGTGATCACCAGCGGCGGCGACAGCAACATCGCATCCCAGGTGGCGCGCAGGATCAGGCCGCGCTTGAGGGCGAAGTCGCGGCACATCACCCCGACCGAACCGCGATCCGGGAAGAACCCGCGCCTGCCCTTGTCCGGCACCAGTTCCAGCGCCCCGACCAGGCCGGCGATGCGTGCCTGCCCGACCAGCCGGTGTTCGCCCACCTCGGCCCAGCGCTGCGCCAGGTAAGGCGCGATCTCGTTCTTGGCCCGTTCGACGATCTTTTCTTCCTGCAGGATGCGGATGTTCTCCAGCGCCACCGCCGCGCACACCGGATGGCCGGAATAGGTGGCGCCATGCGCCAGCTCGCCGCCCTGCGCCTTGAGCACGTTCGCCACGCGGTCGTTGAACATCGCCGCGCCCAGCGGGATGTAGCCGGAGGTGATGCCCTTGGCCACCGGCATGATGTCCGGCTGGAAACCGAAGTATTGCGAGCCGAACCATTCGCCGGTGCGGCCGAAGCCGCAGATGACCTCGTCGGCGATCAGCAGCACGTCGTACTTGCGGCAGATGCGTTCGATTTCCGGCCAGTAGGTGCGCGGCGGGATGTACACCCCGATGGCGCCCATGATCGGTTCGCCGATGAAGGCGGCGACCCGTTCCGGCCCCAGCTCCAGGATCTTGTCTTCCAGCCGGCGCGCCGCGACCCGACCGTACTCGTCCTCGGACAGCTCGCCGCCGTCGGCGAACCAGAACGGCGGATCGATGTGGTGGATGTCCGGAATCGGCAGCCCGCCCTGCTTGTGCATGCCCTTCATGCCGCCCAGGCTGGCACCGGCCATGGTGGTGCCGTGGTAGCCGTCGTGGCGACCGATGAAGATGTTCTTGCGCGGCTGGTCCTGCACCGCCCAGAAGTGCCGCACCAGCCTCAGGATGGTGTCGTTGGCCTCGGAACCGGAATTGACGAAGAAGGAATGGTTGATGTCGCCAGGCGCCAGTTCGGCCAGCTTGGCCGCCAGTTCGATGGTCGGCTCGGTGGTGCACTGGAAGAAACTGTTGTAGTACGCCAGTTGCGTCATCTGTTTCGACGCGACCTCGCCCAGCTCCTTGCGCCCATAACCGATGTTGACGCACCACAGGCCGGCGAAGGCATCGAGCAGTTGGTTGCCTTCGGCGTCCCATACATAACAGCCCTCGCCGCGGGTAAGGATGCGGGTGCCTTTCTTGGCCAGGGCGGCGTTGTCGTTGAAGGGGTGCAGGTGGTGTTCGGCGTCGAGTTTCTGGAGGGTGCGGATGTCGAGGTGTTCCATGGGGACTCCGGGACGGTGTTCTTGTGGGATCTGCGCTCAGGCGCATGCGGATGGTGAGCGGGCGCTGCCGCGCAGGATTGCTACCGACGATTCGTCATGGCGCGCTCGCCGCGGGGCGTCACTTTCTTTGCTTGTGCAAAGAAAGTAACCAAAGAAAGCACACCCCGGCCTTCGCGCCCCAACGGCTACGCCGTCGGGGTCCGTGTCGCCGGCGGGAATTTTGGGAAGGCACATCCCTGTGCCTGCCCAAAACGCCGCGCGTCGTGCGCGGCGCCCTTCGGGTTTACCCACCGTCGCCACCGCTGCGGAAGGGGCCCCCGGAGCAAAGGCAGGAGCACAAGCAAAGGCGGGCGAATGCGTGAACGCCACCGCTGTTGTCGTTGCTCCTGCTTTTGCTTCCCGGGCCCCCGTTAAGGCGTGGCAAGCGGGCCGGGTCAAACCCGCAGGGCGGCGCACAGGACGTGCGCCGTTTTCGGCAGGGGCAGGATGCCCCTTCCGAAAATTCCCGGAACGATTGCGAACCCTTCGCGAAGCGAAGGGCACGCCGCCAGGGGTGTGTTTCTTTTGGTTACTTTTCTTTGCACAAGCAAAGAAAAGTGACGCCCGCGGCAGCGCGTGCGCCGCAAGCGAACGGGCGCTCCGCCGCGCCAGCGCCCGGACATGCGTTCTACGGCAACCCAAAAAATCTCGCACCATGAACACTCAGACGTTCAACAACAGGAATTCCCGCTCCCACGAACTGATCACGCGGAAGAAGGTCTCGTACTCCTTGCGCTTCACCGACACATACGCCCGCACGAACCGCGGCCCCAGCATCTCCTGCAGCGGCTTGCACGCCTCCAGCCCGTCCAGCGCCTCGCCCAGCGAACGCGGCAGGTCGTAGCCGATTTCCTTGGCGCTGCCGGCGGTCGGCGCGGTCGGCTTGAGCTTCTCGCGGATGCCCAGCAGGCCGCAGGCCAGGGTCGCGGCCATCGCCAGGTAGGGATTGGCATCGGAACCGGCGAAGCGGCTTTCCACCCGCATGTTCTCCGGAGTGTCCATCGGCACGCGCAGGCCGCAGGTACGGTTGTCGTAGCCCCACTGCACGTTGCTGGGCGAGACCTCGCCGAACATCAGCCGGCGGTAGGAATTGACGTTGGGCGCGAAGAACGCCATCGCCATCGGCACGTACTTCTGCAGGCCGGCCAGGTAGTGCCCGAACACCGGACTGAACTTGCCCGGATCCTTGCCGGTGAACACGTTGTGGCCCTTCTTCGCGTCCACCACGCTCTGGTGGATGTGCATCGCGCTGCCGGGCTCGTTCTCCATCGGCTTGGCCAGGAAGGTGGCGTAGACGCCGTGCCGCATCGCCGCCTCGCGCATGGTGCGCTTGAACAGGAACACCTGGTCGGCCAGCGCCATCGCCCCGGCGTGGGTGAAATTGACTTCCAACTGGGCCGCGCCGGATTCGTGGATCAGCGTGTCCACGTCCAGTTCCATCGCCTCGCAATAGTCGTACATCAGGTCGAGGATCGGATCGAACTCGTTGACCGCATCGATCGAGTACGACTGGCGCGCGGTCTCCGGGCGCCCGGAGCGGCCGGCCGGCGGCAGCAGCGGGAAATCCGGGTCGGTGTTCTTCTGCACCAGGAAGAATTCAAGCTCCGGCGCGACCACCGGTCGCAGGCCGGCCTTTTCGTACTCGGCCAGCACCCGCCGCAGCACGTTGCGCGGCGCCAGTTCGTGCGGCTGTCCGGCCTTGGTGTAACAGTCGTGGATGATCTGCGCGGTGGGATCGGCCGCCCACGGCACCATCCGCACCGTGTCCGGATCCGGGCGCAGCATCATGTCCGAGTCCGACGGCGAGGTCAGTTCGTAATAGTCGTCCGGATAATCACCGGTGACAGTGGTGGCGAAAATGCCTTCCGGCAGGCGGGTGCCGTAGTCGTGCGAGAACTTGTCGGCGGGAATGATCTTGCCGCGCGCGTTGCCGGTGATGTCCGGCACCAGGCATTCGACCTCGGTGATGCGGCGTTCCTTCAGCCAGCGCCGCAGCGCGCTCTCTTCGGCCTGCTGCGGCGTGGTCTGTTTTCGGGAGTTCTTTTTCTGGCTCATGGGAATACGGTTCGGAGAGGGGAACGGGAAGGACGCAATCGCTTCACGCCGCGCGGGGCGGCGGGCGTTCCCGCGCGCGCCGTTCGGCGCGCTCCCGGCAGGCGGCTCCGAACGCCTGGAAGATCGACAGGTAGAACGGGTTTTCGGCGACCCGCCATTCCGGATGCCACTGCACGCCGAGCAGGAAACCCGGGCCGGCGTGGCGGAAGGCTTCGATCAGCCCGTCCGGCGCGGTGGCTTCCACGATCAGATCACGGCCGAGCCGGCGCACGCCCTGTCCATGCAGCGAATTGACCTTCACCCGTTCCACGCCGGCCCAGTGCGCCAGCAGGCCGTCCGGCGCCAGCGCGACGTCGTGCGCGGGGCCGTACTGGACGTCGAGCGGATCGTCCGGGCGTTCACGGTGATCCATGAAGCCCGGTTGCTCGTGCACCTTCTGGTACAGGCTGCCGCCCAGGGCGACGTTGACTTCCTGGAAGCCGCGGCAGATCGCCAGCAGCGGCACGCCCATGTCCATCGCCAGCGGAATCAACGCCAGGTTGGTGGCGTCGCGGCGCGGATCCAGCAGGTTGCCTTCGTAGCTGGATTCGTCGCTGTAGTGATGCGGTTCGATGTTGCTGACCGAGCCCGTCAGCAGGATGCCGTCGACGCCGCGCAGGAACTCGCGCAGCGGCAACGCCGGGTCCAGGGTGGGCAGCAGCACCGGCATCGCGCCGGCGCCGTCGACCACCGCGCGGATGTACTTCTCCCCGACCGCGAGGAAGGGATGCGCGCCGATTTGTTTGTGATCGGTCGGCAGGCCGACCAGCGGCTGGCTGGTCATGCAGGGGGCTCGGGATGGCTTGGAGCCACCTTAGCCCGGCCGTTTTATTTTTACAACACAGGGGGCGAATCAGCGCCCGTGCGCCCCGTAATGGTGCGCAGCAGCACCGGTTTCGGGCGTTTTCGGGGTACGAGGCCGCGAGTGTCGTTGAGTATTCTTGACAACACATCTCCTCTGCTAAGCTGCCTCCGGCCTTCCGGAGCGCCTGCATGAACCTCCCTTCCCACCCCGAATCGACTACCGTCCCGGGCCTTCCCGAAGACGACGCCGCCACCCTGCGCGGCATCGACGGCTGCGAACTGATCGACCTCATCCTGCCCGACATGAACGGCCTGCTGCGCGGCAAGCGCATCACCCGCGACGCGCTGGACAAGGTCTACGCCGACGGGGTGTGCCTGCCGATGTCGCTGATCGCCACCGACATCACCGGCAACACGGTGGAGGAGACCGGACTGGGCTACGACATCGGCGACGAGGATCGCATCTGCCGGCCGGTGCCGGGTTCGCTGCGATCCGTGCCATGGGCACCGCGGCCGATGGCGCAACTGCTGCTGGCGATGGAGGACGCGGCCGGCGGCCTGTTCGAGGCCAATCCGCGCGAGGTGCTGCGGCGCGTGCTGGCGCGTTACGCCGCGCGCGGGCTCACGCCGGTGGTGGCGGTGGAACTGGAGTTCTACCTGTTCGAACAGCGCCCGGACGCCGACGGCCGTCCGGTGGCGTCGCGCAATCCGGCCACCGGCGCGCCCAACCGCAGCACGCAGGTCTACTACATGGAAGACCTCAACGATTACCGCGGCTTCACCGACGCGGTCGCCGCCGCCTGCCGCGCCCAGCGCATTCCCGCCGACACCGCCGTCGCCGAATACGCACCGGGCCAGTTCGAGATCAACCTCAAGCACCGCGACGACGCGTTGCTGGCCTGCGACGACGCCATCTACCTGAAGCGCGCGATCAAGGCGATCGCCCAGCAGCAGGGCGCGCTGGCCAGCTTCATGGCCAAGCCGCTGGTCGACCAGGCCGGCAGCGGCATGCACATCCACGTCAGCGTGCTGGATGGCGAGGGCCGCAACGTGTTCGCCTCGCCGGTCGGACAGCCGGCCGACGCACTGCGGCATGCCATCGGCGGCCTGCAGCGCAGCGCCGCCGACTGCCTGCTGCTGTTCGCCCCCAACGCCAACAGCTACCGGCGCTTCGTGCTCAACGCATTCGTGCCGCTCAATACCTGCTGGGGCTACAACAACCGCACCGTCGCCATGCGCATCCCGCACGGCGGCGAGGCCAACACACGGGTCGAACATCGCATCGCCGGCGCCGACGCCAACGTCTACCTGGTCACCGCCGCGGTACTGGCGGGGATGCTGCACGGCATCGAGAACGGCTTCGACCCCGGCCCGCCGATCATCGGCAACGCCTACGAGCAGACCGAGAACCTGACCCCGTTCTGGCGCGACACCATCGACGACTTCCTCGCCAGCGGGTTCGTCGCCGAATGGTTCGGTACGTCGTTCCGGCACATCTACGGCCAGCAGAAGCTCAAGGAGATGCGCAGCTTCAATACCCAGGTCACCGACCTGGAGTACGACTGGTACCTGCGGTCGGTATGAGCCGGCGCGACATCGCCGCCTATCCGCCGTCCTGGTACGCGGCCAGCGCCGCGCCGCTGCCGCCGCAGCCGCGGCTGGAGGGCGAACTGCAGGCCGACGTGTGCATCCTCGGCGCGGGCTATACCGGCCTGTCGGCGGCGCTGGAGCTGGCCGAGGCCGGTTATCGCGTGATCGTGCTGGAAGCCGAGCGGATCGGCTGGGGCGCCAGTGGCCGCAACGGCGGCCAGGCGATCGTCGGCTATGGTTGCGAGCAGGACACCCTGGAACGACTGGTCGGGCGCGCCGACGCGCGCCGCCTGTTCGATTTTTCGCGCGAGGGCATGGCGCTGATGCGGGATCGCATCCATCGCCACGCCATCGCCTGCGACTGGCGCGACGGGCACGCCAGCGTGCCCATCAAACCGCGCCAGGAACAGGCGCTGAAGCGCTGGCAGGCGCACATGGCCGAGCACTATGACTACCCGATGGAATGGTGGGACCGCGAACAACTGCGCGCGCAACTGGCCAGCGATCGCTATCTCGGCGCCATCTACGATCCGCTCAGCGGCCATCTGCATCCGCTCGAATACGCCTTCGGGCTGGCCCGCGCGGCGCTGGCGGCGGGCGTGCGCATCTTCGAGCATTCGCGGGTCGTCCGGCTGGAACGTGGCGCCGCGCCGATACTGCATACCGACGCCGGGCGGGTCCGCTGCGAGTTCGCCGTGCTGGCCGGCAATGCCTGGCTGCGCGGCGTCGCGCCGGAACTGGAATCGCGGATCATGCCGGTCGGCACCTACATCGGCGCCACCGCGCCGCTGGGCGAGGCACGCGCCCGCGCCCTGATCCGCAACGACATGGCGGTGGCGGACGTGAACTGGGCGCTGGACTATTTCCGCCTGAGCCGCGATCACCGCCTGCTGTTCGGCGGCCGCGCCAGCTATTCCACCCTGCCCCCGCCCAACCTGCGCGGGACCATGGCGCGACGGATGCGGCGGGTCTTCCCGCAATTGGCCGATGTCGACATCGAGTACGTCTGGGGCGGCTACGTCGACATCTCGCTCAACCGCGCCCCGCACTGGGGCCGGCTGGCGCCCAATGTCTATTTCGCCCAGGGATTCAGCGGCCACGGGGTGGCGTCCACCGGCCTGGCGGGCAAGGTCATCGCCGACGCCATCCGTGGCCAGGCCGAGCGCCTGGACGCCTTCGCCCGTATCCCGCACCGCCCGTTCCCCGGCGGCCGCCTGCTGCGCACGCCGATGCTGGTGGCGGCGATGGCCTGGTACAAGCTGCGCGATGCGCTCTGGTAGGGATTTCCCGCCGGTTTGATCGGAATCAATGCCCGGTGGACGGGTCCTTCCTAGAGTATTTCCAGGCACGCACACCCCGGCGTGCGGGAAGTACCGACATGGCCCTACTCGTCTGGCAGGACGACCTCAACACCGGCGTGGACGTGATCGACGCCCAGCACCGCCGCATCGTCGAGATGATCAACCGCCTGCACATCGCCAACCGTTCGATGGAGCGGATCGCGGTGGCCGAGGTGATCGAGGAACTGGTCGACTACACCCTCTCCCACTTCGCCTTCGAGGAGGAGCTGATGGAGGAGGCCGGCTATCCGTTCTCGGCCGCGCACAAGCGCGTGCACCAATTGTTCGCCAAACGCGTGGGCGAATACCGGATGCGCTTCGAAGCCGGCGACGACATCGGGGACGAGCTGCGTTCCATGCTCGCCCGCTGGCTGTACAACCACATCCGCAGCGACGACAAGGACTATGCCGACGCGGTGAAGCACCACCTCAACCTGTTCGCCCGCGAGCACCAGGAAGGTGGCTGGCTGGGCCGTACCCTCAAGCGGCTGTTCCGGTGAGGCGGCGCTTGCTCCGCTGACCGGCCAGCGGCTTCGGACGCAGCCCGCCGAGCAAGCTCGGCGCTACACGCCGGCTTCGCTCCGCTGCGCCACCAACACATTCGGACGCATTCCGCCGAGCAAGCTCGGCGCTACACGCTGGCCTCGCTCCGCTGCGCCATGCCCGGCCAAGCCACGCCCCTCAACGAGAACGCGGCATCAGCCAAAGCGCCAGCAGGGTGAGCACCGCGGCACCACACAGGTAATACCCCACGTAGGCCAGGCCGAACTGTTCGGCCAGCTTGGTCGCCACGTAGGGCGCCAGCGACGCGCCGAAGATACCGGCCAGGTTGAAGGCCAGCGACGCGCCGGTATAGCGCACCTCGGTGGGAAACATCTCCGCCAGGATGGTGCCGCACGGGCCGTAGGTCAGGCCCATGATGCCCAGGCCCAGGGCCAGGAACAGCAGTACGCCGCCGGCACTGCCGGAGGAGAACAGCGGCGCGAACGCCAGCCCGAACGCGAAAATCGCGACGCTGGCGAGGATCATCGCCCGCCGCCGTCCGCGTCGGTCCGCATACAGTGCGGCCACCGGAATGCCGATGGCGAAGAACAGCACGCCGACCATCTGCAGCAACAGGAACTGCTCGCGCGAGTAGCCCAACCGCGAGGTGCCCCAGCTCAGCGCGAACACGGTCATCAGGTAGAACAGCACGAAGGTCGCCATCGCCGCGAAGGTACCGGCCAACAGCGCGCGTGGATGCTGCTTCAACACGGTGATCATCGGCAGGCGCACGCGCTCGTCGCGGTCCAGGGTCTTCTGGAAATCCGGTGTCTCGGTGATGCGCAGGCGTACCCACAGGCCGACGATCACCAGCGCCGCGCTGGCCAGGAACGGGATGCGCCAGCCCCAGGCGAGGAACTGCGCGTCGGTCATCAATTCGGTCAGCAGCAGGAAGATGCCGGTCGAGCACAGGAAGCCAATCGGCGCGCCCAGTTGCGGGAACATGCCGTACCAGGCGCGCTTGCCCGGCGGCGCGTTCTCGGTGGCCAGCAGCACCGCGCCGCCCCATTCGCCGCCCAGCCCCAGGCCCTGGCCGAACCGGCACAGCGCCAATAGCAGCGGCGCGAAGATGCCGATGCTTGCGTAGGTCGGCAGCAGTCCGATGGCGACGGTAGACAGGCCCATCGTCAGCAGCGCGGCCACCAGCGTCGCCTTGCGGCCGATCCGGTCCCCGTAGTGGCCGAATATCGCCGAACCGACCGGTCGTGCGAAGAACGCCAGTGCGAAGGTCGCCAGCGATTGCAGCGTCGCCGCCCCGGCGTCGCCCTCGGGGAAGAACAGTTTCGGGAACACCAGGACCGCCGCGGTGGCGTAGATGTAGAAATCGAAGAACTCGATGGTGGTGCCGATGAGGCTGGCAAACAGGACGCGGCGGGGCGAGTTACCCGGCAAGGCGGGATCGGCGACGGCGGTGGCGGTCATGGAGGCGTGGAAGGGGGTGACGGTCCGATTCTGGCAGATCCGGGTGGGGCGCAAAGGCAAATCCCCCTCAATCCCCCTTTTACAAAGGGGGAGGATCTGCGGTTCGATCGGCTTGCCTCTGGCGCAAAAGGCAAATCCTCCCCGGTCCCCTTTGCCGCTTTTGCCCCCTTTGCAAAAAGGGGGCAGGCGTCTGCGAGGCAGGCGACGGGGGAATGACCCGCCATTCGGCGGTTGTGAAGCGCTTGCTCCTGGCGCCATCCCACCGGGCCAGCAACATCCCTTCCCCGCATTCATGCGATCCTCGTCGCGTTCCCCTTCATGCAGGAGCCCGACCATGGATGAGGACCTGGACACCCTTTCGCGCGACGAACTGATCGCCGAAGTACGCCGCCTGCGCGCCGGCATCCGCGAGCACCGCGACAGCACCGGCCACGACCTGTGCTGGCACCATCCGGCGCTGTGGGGCCTGCTGCCTGAGAAAAGCGATCCGCAACCGGACGTCCCCGACTGGCCGCAGTTCCTGCGCGGCTGCATCCGCTACCGGCAATCGCTGGATCGGCAACTGCCCGATGCCCCGCGCACGAATCGCCCGTTCACCCCCGACGATACGGATCGGTAGGAGCGACGTCAGTCGCGACCGTGGTCCCGATGAACGTCCTGTGGGAGCGACGTGAGTCGCGAAAACTCGCAGCGATCCGCAAAGTCTCTCGTATGCGGAACAAAAGCATCGCGACTCACGTCGCTCCCACAGGGAAACATGTTTTTGGCCGTATCAATCCGCCAGATTGATCCAGGTCGCCTTGATCTCGGTGTGCTTGTCGAAGGCGTGCAGCGATTTGTCGCGGCCGTTGCCGGACTGCCCGTAGGAGCGACGTCAGTGTCGCGACCGTGGTCCGAGGAACTTCCTTGTGGGAGCGACGTCAGTCGCGAAACTCGCAGCGATCCGCAAAGTCTCTCGTATGCGGAGCAAAAGCATCGCGACTCACTTCGCTCCCACAGGGAAACATGTTTTTTGGCTGTATCAATCCGCCAGATTGATCCAGGTCGCCTTGATCTCGGTGTACTTGTCGAAGGCGTGCAGCGATTTGTCGCGGCCGTTGCCGGACTGCTTGTAGCCGCCAAACGGTGCGGTCATGTCGCCACCGTCCCAATAGTTCACCCACACGCTGCCGGCGCGCAGCTTGCGGGCGACGCGGTGGGCGCGGGCGATGTCGCGGGTCCAGACGCCGGCGGCCAGGCCGTACTCGGTGTCGTTGGCCATGCGCAGCGCCTGTTCCTCGTTGTCGAAGGCGATCACCGACAGCACCGGGCCGAAGATTTCCTCGCGCGAGATGGTGTGCTCGTGGGCCACGCCGTCGAACACCGTGGGTTCGATGTAGCAGCCGCCGGACACCACCTCGGCGCGCCCGCCGCCCAGCACCAGCCTGGCGCCTTCGGCCACGCCCTTCTCGATATAGCCGAGCACGCGGTTGGTCTGGCTCTCGTCCACCATCGCGCCCATCGGCGCACCGGGGTCCAGCGGATGACGCGGCTGCATCTTCCGTCCCGCCTCGACCACGCGGGCGACGAACTCGTCCTTGATCGCGCGCTCCACCAGCAGGCGCGAGGCGGCGGTGCAGACTTCGCCCTGGTTGTAGAAGATGCCGCCGGCCGCGGCCTCGGCCGCCTTGTCCAGATCCGGCGCGTCGGCGAACACGAGGTTCGGGCTCTTGCCGCCGCACTCCATGTAGGCGCGTTTCATGTTCGACAGGCCGGCGCACTGCAACAGGCGCTTGCCGACCGCGGTGGAGCCGGTGAACACCAGCCCGTCCACGTCCATGTGCAGCGCCAACGGTTCGCCCGCTTCCTTGCCGAAACCGGGCACCACATTGAATACGCCGGCGGGAATGCCCGCCTCCATCGCCAGTTCGGCCAGCCGGATCGCGCTCAGCGGCGATTTTTCCGAAGGCTTCAGCACGATCGAGTTGCCGGTCGCCAGCGCGGGCGCGAATTTCCACGCCGCCATCAGCATCGGGAAATTCCACGGCACGATCGCGCCGACCACGCCCAGCGGCTCGCGGGTCACAAGGCCCAGTTCGTCCGGGCCGGTCGCGGCGATTTCGCCGTACACCTTGTCCAGCGCCTCGCCGGTCCAGCTCACGCAGCGGATCGTCGCGGCCACGTCCACCTGGCGCGCATCGGTGACCGGCTTGCCCATGTCCAGCGACTCCAGCAGCGCCAGTTCATCGCCGTGCGTTTCGATCAGCCGGGCGAATTTCAGCAGCACCTTCTTGCGGTGGGTCGGTTTCGCGTTGGCCCAGGCGCCGGTCTCGAAGCTGCGGCGCGCCGCCGCCACCGCGCGATCGATATCCTCGCTTCCGCCCTCGGCCACCTTCGCCAGCACCCGCCCGTCGATCGGACTGACGCAGTCGAAGGTCTTGCCGCTGGTCGCGTCCACGTAACGGCCGTCGATGAAGGCCTGGCTGCGGATGGACAGACCGGCGGCCATCGCCAGCCAGTCTTCGCGGGTGCGGGGTGCATTCATCGTCGGCTCCTGGGGGAAGGGGGTGCGATACCGTCGCCGCGCGGGCGACGGCGATGGAATCAGAACGTGGCGGGCGTGTTCGCGCTGACGATCACCGCATCGCCCTCGCCCACGTTGCGGAAACGGTGCGGCACCCGGCTCTCGAAGTAGTACGCCTCGCCGGGGCCGAGCACGCGGACCTGGTCGCCGACGGTCACCTCGACCTGTCCGGCGATGATCACCCCGCCCTCTTCGCCGTCGTGGCGCAGCATCGTCTCGCCGGTGTCGGTGCCGGCCGGCATCACCTCGCGCAGGATGCACATCTGCCGCTGCGGGCGGTGCTGCCCGACCAGGAAGTAGTGCACGCCATTGCTGCCCACGTCCGGCAGATCCTCCACGCCGTAGAACGGGTTGTCCGGCAGGCCGGCTTCCAGGTCCAGGGTGAAGAAATCGGCCAGCGAGATCGGAATGCCGTCCAGCACCTTCTTCAGCGAGCTGACCGAGGGGCTGACCTTGTTCTGTTCGATCAGCGAGATGGTGCTGTTGGTGACGCCCACGCGCTTGGCCAGCTCGCGCTGGCTGAGGTGCTTGGATTTGCGGACCAGTTGCAGGCGGGCGCCGATGTCCATTTCCCGTGGGCGTACCGGTGGCGGATGTTGCGGATACTTTACACCTGGTGAGAAGGGCGTCAATTTGATTGGCCGCACGCGCTTTTGCCTTTGCTCCTGCCTTTCGGTCCCCCGTGAAGCCGGCAGGCCGGGCGGGCGAATACCCCGAAGGGGCGGCGCGCAGGACGCGCGCCGTTTCGGGCAGGCACAGGGATGTGCCTTCCCGAAATGCCCGCCTGGACTGCGAACCCGGCCCGCGCAGCGGGTCGGGCGGCGCCTGAGGGGGTGTGCTTTCTTTGGTTACTTTCTTTGCACAAGCAAAGAAAGTGACTCGCGCCCGCAGGCGCGAAAGCCGTTGCCTTTGCTTCAAGGGCTCCCGAACCGCCATCGGGGCTACCAACGGCAGTTGTAAAGTTTATTCAACGCGGTAAGCTGCGGCCCTACCCCCGCAGCCAGGAGCCGCCATGAGCGCCGACGCCCCCTCCTCCTCCCGCGCACTGGCGGATTTCTACGAGACCCAGGCCCTGCAGGCGCCGGAATCGCTCAATGCGTTCTGGATGCCGTTTACCGCCAACAAGCAGTTCAAGGCGGCGCCACGCCTGCTCGCCAGCGCCTCCGGCATGCATTACCGCTCGGTCGATGGCCGCGAGATTCTCGATGCCACTTCGGGTCTGTGGTGCTGCAACGCCGGCCACGCGCGGCCGCGCATCGTCGAGGCGGTGAAGAAGCAGATCGAGACGCTCGATTTCGCGCCCAATTTCTCGATGAGCTCGCCGCTGCCGTTCGTGCTGGCCGAGCGGCTGGCGGAGCTGACGCCGGGCGATCTCAACCATGTCTTCTACACCAACTCCGGATCCGAATCGGTCGACAGCGCACTGAAGATCGCGCTGGCCTACCACCGTGCGCGCGGCGAGGGCCAGCGCACCCGCCTGATCGGCCGCGAGAAGGCCTATCACGGCGTTGGTTTCGGCGGCATCTCGGTCGGCGGCCTGCCGAACAACCGCAAGTGGTTCGGCAGCCTGCTGCCGGGCGTGGATCACCTGCGCCATACGCTGGACCTGGAGCGCAACGCGTTCTCGCGCGGACTGCCGCCGTCCGGCATCGAACTGGCCGAGGATCTGGAGCGGATGGTCGCCTTGCACGACGCCTCCACCATCGCCGCGGTGATCATCGAACCGATCTCCGGCTCGGCCGGGGTGATCATCCCGCCGGATGGCTACCTGCGCCGGATCCGCGAGATCTGCGACAAGTACGGCATCCTGCTGATCTTCGACGAGGTCATCACCGGCTTCGGCCGCCTGGGCCGCGCATTCGGCGCGCAGCGCTTCGACGTCACTCCCGACATCATCACCGCCGCCAAGGGCCTGACCAACGGCTGCGTACCGATGGGCGCGGTGTTCGTCTCGGAGAAGATCCACGACGTATTCACCCACGGTCCGGACAACGCCATCGACCTGTTCCATGGCTATACCTATTCCGGCCATCCGCTGGCCTGCGCCGCCGCGCTGGCGACGCTGGACACCTATGCGGAAGAGAACCTGTTCGAGCGCTCGCTGGAACTGGGCGACTACTGGGAAGACGCCATCCACGGCCTGCGCGGACTGCCCAACATCGCCGACATCCGCAACTTCGGCCTGGTCGGCGCCATCGAGATGGTGCCGCGGGCCGGCGCGCCGGGCGCCCGCGCCTACGACGTGTTCAATCGCGCCTTCCACGAGGGCAACCTGCTGACCCGGGTCACCGGCGACGTCATCGCGCTGTCGCCGCCGCTCATCGCCGAGCGCGGCCACATCGATCGCATCTTCGCCACCCTGGCCGATATCATCCGCACCACTGCCTGATCCCCTGCTCCAGTTCCCGCTTCCCGACCACGCCCCGGCGCTCCCCACGCGCATCCATCCTCACGCAACGGAGAGAAACATGCTGATCGGCGTTCCCAAGGAAATAAAGAACCATGAGTACCGCATCGGCCTGACCCCGGCCGGTGCGCGCGAACTGATCGCCCATGGCCATCAGGTGATGGTGCAGAAGGACGGCGGCAAGGCGATCGGCCTGACCGACGAACAGTATGCGAAAGCGGGAGCGGAAATCGTCTCCGGCGCCGAGGAAATCTTCCGCCGCGCCGACATGATCATCAAGGTCAAGGAGCCGCAGCCGGTGGAGTGCGCAATGCTGCGGTCCGGCCAGGTCCTCTACACCTACCTGCACCTGGCACCGGATCCGGAACAGACCAAGGCGCTGGTCGCGTCCGGCGTCACCGCGATCGCCTACGAGACCGTCACCGACCACCGCGGCGGCCTGCCGCTGCTGGCGCCGATGAGCGAAGTGGCCGGGCGCATGTCGATCCAGGCTGGCGCGCATGCGCTGGAAAAGGCGCAGGGCGGATCCGGCATCCTGCTCGGCGGGGTACCGGGGGTGAAACCGGCGGAAGTGCTGGTCATCGGTGGCGGCGTGGTCGGATTGAACGCCGCGCGCATGGCGATGGGGCTGGGCGCGCACGTGACCATTCTGGATCGCTCCATCGATCGCCTGAAGTACATCGACGAGTTGTACGGCGATCGCCTGACCACCATCTACTCCACCCACGACGCGATCGAGGAGCGCCTGCCGTACACCGACCTGGTGATCGGTGCGGTGCTGATTCCCGGCGCGGCCGCGCCCAAGCTGGTATCGCGCTCGCAGCTGAAGCTGATGCGTCCGGGTTCGGTGCTGGTGGACGTGGCCATCGACCAGGGCGGCTGCTTCGAGACCAGCCATCCCACCACCCACCAGGATCCGACCTACGAAGTGGATGGCGTCATCCACTACTGCGTCGCCAACATGCCCGGCGGCGTCGCCCGCACCTCCACCTTCGCCCTGACCAACGCCACCCTGCCCTTCGCCGTGCAGCTGGCGAACAAGGGCGCGCGGCGCGCGTTGCTGGACGATCCCCACCTGCTCAACGGCCTGAACGTGTACGCCGGCACGGTGACGTACAAGGCGGTGGCCGAGGATCTCGGCTATCCCTATGTGCCGGCGGCGCAGGCGCTGGGCTGATCCGCTTCCCAAGACATCCCCCATGACCGAACTCCTGCACCATTTCATCAACGGACAGCCGGCGGCCGGCACCAGCGGCCGCCACGGCGAGGTCTTCGATCCGGCCAGCGGACAGGTGTCGGCGCACGTGCCGCTGGCATCGGCGGCGGAAGTCGGTGCCGCGGTCCAGGCCGCGCAGGCGGTGTTCCCGGCCTGGAGCGCGGTCACCCCGCTCAACCGCGCGCGGGTGATGTTCCGGTTCAAGGAACTGCTGGAACGCCACGCCGACGAACTGGCGCTGCGCATCACCTACGAACACGGGAAAGTGCTGTCGGACGCGCGCGGCGAAGTGACCCGCGGACTGGAAGTGGTGGAGTTCGCCTGCGGCATTCCGCATCTGCTCAAGGGCGAGCATTCGATGAACGTCGGCCGCGACGTGGATTCCTGGAGCGAGTACGCGCCACTGGGCGTGGTCGCCGGCATCACCCCGTTCAATTTCCCGGCGATGGTGCCGCTGTGGATGTTCCCGGTGGCGCTGGCCTGCGGCAACACCTTCGTACTCAAGCCATCCGAACGGGATCCGTCCGCCTCGCTGATGCTGGCCGAACTGCTGCGCCAGGCCGGCTTGCCGGATGGCGCGTTCAACGTGGTACACGGCGACAAGGAAGCCGTCGATGCGCTGCTGGACGATCCGCGCGTGCAGGCGGTGAGTTTCGTCGGT
Source organism: Pseudoxanthomonas sp. PXM04 (assembly GCF_014851695.1). Classification (NCBI taxonomy): domain Bacteria; kingdom Pseudomonadati; phylum Pseudomonadota; class Gammaproteobacteria; order Lysobacterales; family Lysobacteraceae; genus Pseudoxanthomonas; species Pseudoxanthomonas sp. PXM04. The sequence goes on along the minus strand of NZ_JACVAG010000007.1, from coordinate 339,696 downwards.
TCCACCCCCATCGCCGAATACATCTACGCGCGCGGCAGCGCCAACGGCAAGCGGGTACAGGCACTGGGCGGTGCCAAGAACCACATGGTGGTGATGCCCGACGCCGACTTCGATGGCGCCGCTGCCGCCCTGCTGGGTGCCGGCTACGGATCCGCCGGCGAACGCTGCATGGCGATCTCGGTGGCGGTGTGCGTAGGCGATCACACCGCCGATGCGTTGATCGAACGGCTGGCGCCGAAAGTCGCCGCGCTGAAGATTGGCCCGGGCGCCCAGGACACCGAGATGGGGCCGCTGGTCACCGGCGCGCACCGCGACAAGGTGCGCGGCTATGTCGACCTGGGCGTGGCCGAGGGAGCCACGCTGCTGGTGGACGGACGCGGGGTGACGGTGGAAGGCGCCGGCAACGGTTTCTTCCTCGGCGGTTGCCTGTTCGACCACGTCACCCCGGACATGCGCATCTACCGCGAGGAGATCTTCGGTCCGGTGCTGTGCGTGGTGCGGGTGCCGGATCTGGACACCGCGCTGCGGCTGGTCAACGAACACGAGTACGGCAATGGCGTGGCGGTGTTCACCCGTGACGGCGGCGCGGCGCGCGAATTCGCCCACCAGGTGCAGGCCGGCATGGTCGGCATCAACGTGCCGATCCCGGTGCCGATGGCTTTCCACAGCTTCGGCGGCTGGAAGCGCTCGCTGTTCGGCCCGCTGCACGTGCACGGCCCGGACGGCGTGCGCTTCTACACCCGCCTGAAGACCATCACCGCCCGCTGGCCCGAAGAACCCCGCCACGCCGAATTCGTCATGCCGACGATGAAGTGAGTGTCAGTGCTCCTTACCAGCTGATTGTGGGAGCGACGTAAGTCGCGAGCTTTTCGCGATTTTCCCGGCTCCGTCATCGCGACTCACGTCGCTCCCACAAGGGGTACTTTGGCTGGCGTCACGTCTTCATCGCATTGACCCTGGCCGTGACCATTGGCCCGGCCGGAGCTAGCGTCGGCCCATCCTTCCGTTTGACTGTGGGAGCGACGTAAGTCGCGAGCTTTTCGCGATTTTCCCGGCTCCGTCATCGCGACTCACGTCGCTCCCACAAGGGGTACTTTGGCTGGCGTCACGTCTTTATCGCATTGACCCTGGCCGTGACCATTGGCCCAGCCAGAGCGAGCGTCGGCCCATCCTTCCGTTTGACTGTGGGAGCGACGTAAGTCGCGAGCTTTTCGCGTTTTCCCCGGCTCCGTCATCGCGACTCACGTCGCTCCCACAAGGGTACTTTGGCTGGCGTCACGTCTTCATCGCATTGACCCTGGCCGTGACCGTCGGCCTAGCCGGAGCGAGCGTTGGCGCATCCTTCCGTTTGACTGTGGGAGCGACGTAAGTCGCGAGCTTTTGTGCGTTTTTCCCGGCTCCGTCATCGCGACTCACGTCGCTCCCACAAGGGGTACTTTGGCTGGCGTCACGTCTTCATCGCATTGACCCTGGCCGTGACCATCGGCCCAGGCGGAGCGAGCGTTGGCGCATCCTTCCGTTTGACTGTGGGAGCGACGTAAGTCGCGAGCTTTTGTGCGTTTTTCCCGGCTCCGTCATCGCGACTCACGTCGCTCCCACAAAGGCAAGAATGGTGGAGGTTACTTCTTCACGACATTGGCCTTGGCCGTGACCTTCTGGCCGGCGGTCAGCATGGCGTTGGGGGCCAGGACGACCTGTTCGCCCGGCTTCAGGCCGGAGAGCACTTCGGCTTCGTTGCCCAGGTTGCGGCCCAGCACGACCTTGCGGAACTGCAGCAGCGCGTCGCCGCCGACCACCGCCACCTGCGCGCCGCCGGCGTCCTGCGTCACCGCCGAGACGGGCACCAGCACCGCTGGCACCGCGCGCGGCACCTTCAGGCCGATTTCACCCAGCATGCCGGCGGGAATCCGCCCTTCCGGATTGGGCAGGCGCAATTCGATCCGCATCGCGCCGACGCTGCTGGAAATGTTCTGCGCGCTGCGCACCACTTCGACCTCGAACGCCTGATCGGCCAGTTCCAGGAAACGCATCTGCCCGGCCATGCCCGGACGCACCTGCAAGGCCGCGTTCTGCGGCACGTCGACCACGATGCGCAGCGGATCCAGCGCGTTGACCTCGAACATCGGCAAGGTCGCCGAGGCCGAATCGCCGACCACGCGATCACCGCGTTCGACATTGCGCGCCACCACCACGCCGTCGAACGGCGCACGCACCACCTGGAAGCCCTGGCGCTCGCGGGCACTGGACAGGCGCGCCTGCGCCGCCGAGGTGGCCGCGCGCGCGGCGCTCAGGCTTGCCAGGCGTTCGCTGTGCAGTTCCCTGGAGATGGCGCCGGATCCGACCAGCACGTCGGCGCGATCGAAGTTGGCCTTCGCCAGCGCCTGGTTGGCCTGCGCCAGTTCCAGATCCGCGGCGGCCTCGCGCACCGCCTGATCGACTTCCGGGGTGGCGATCGTCGCCAGCACCTGGCCGGCTTTCACGTGATCGCCGAGGTCCACCCGGCGCTCGCTGACGAAACCGGTGGCGCGCGCATACAGCTTGGCCGACTCGCCGGCTTCGGCGCGCGCCGGCAGCCTCAACTCGGATTGCGGGTCCGCGGCCTTGGCCGGAGTGGTCAACACGTCCGGCACGGCGGTTGCGGGCTGGGTGGCGGCGGAGCTGCGGCCGCAGCCGCTGAGGGTGGCGATGCCGGCCACGACGGCGGCGGCCAGCAACAGGCCGGTAACGGGAACGGTCTTCATGGGGAGACTCCTGCACCGGCAGCGTCGCCGGTGGCGGTGGGGGAGGAAACATCGGAGATATCGATGGCCCGCGCGGCTTCGGCGCGTCGCTTCTGCCGGCGGCCGACCACGGCCAGGATCGAGGGCACCAGCACCAGCGTGGCCGGGGTGCCGAACAGCAGGCCGCCAATCACCGCGCGGCCCAGCGGCGCGTTCTGCTCGCCGCCGTCGCCCAGTCCGATCGCCATCGGGATGATGCCCAGCACCATCGCGCTGGCGGTCATCAGCACCGGGCGCAGGCGCACGGCGGCGGATTCGTACGCGGCCAGTTCCGGATCGTGGCCGTCGGCGATCAGGCCACGTGCGAAGCTGGTCACCAGCACGCTGTTGGCGGTGGACACGCCGATCACCATCATCAGGCCCATCAGCGCGGGCACGCTCAGCGGCGTGCCGGTGACGAACAGGCCGATCGCCGCGCCGGCGATCGCGACCGGCAGGCCGGACATCGCCACCAGCGGCTGGATCCACGACTGGAAGTTGATCACCAGCACCAGGAATACCAGTACCGCCGACATCAGCAGACCGCCGGCCAGTTCACCGTAGGCGCTCTGCATCTCGCCGGCCTGGCCGGTGATTTCGATCCGGTTGCCCGGCTTCATCCGCGCCTGCACGTCGGCGGTGATGCGGGTCAGGCGCGAATACACCGAACCCAGGTCAGTGCCCTGCACGTTCGCCAGCACGCTGACGGTGGGCGCGAGCGTGGTACGGGCGATGCTGGCCGGCACGTTGCGCGGCGTGACGGTGGCGATGTTGCGCAGCAGGACCGCCTGCCCTTCCCCGCCGATCCGCAGCGGCATGTTCAGCAGGGTTTCGGCATCGGGCAGGCTGGCCGGCGGCGCCTGCACCTGCACGGTGTAGGCGATCGCGTTGACGGTGTCGGTCCAGTACACCGGCGTGACCGTGCCGGAGGTGCCGAGCACCGACAGCACCGCGCGGCTGGCCTGCTGCGCGTCCAGGCCCAGCTGGGCGGCGCGGGTGCGATCGATGTGCACGCGGTACTCGGGTAGATCCAGGATCTGCCGCAGCGCCACGTCGACCGCGCCCGGTTCCTGGCGCAGGCGGCTTTCCACTTCCCGCGCCAGCGCCAGGTTGCCGGGCACGTCGCGCCCGATCAGGCGCACCTCGAAGGCGGCGGCGGCCGAGCCGGCCAGGGTCCGGCTGGTGGCGTCCGGCGGACGCTCGAATACCTTCACATCGGGGAAGCGCTCGGCCATGCGCTGGCGGATCTGGGCCAGGTAGTCGCGGGTCGGCGCATGCGGCGAGCGCAGCTGCAGCATCAGCTCGGCCTCGAACGATCCGACCACCGCGCTGTCCACCAGCGACAGGTTGATCGCGTCCGGCACGCCGATCTGTTCGTACACCGTCTGCAATTCCCCGGCCGGGATGATCCGGCGGATCTCGCGCTGGATTTCGGTCAGCCGCTGGGTGGTCTGCTCCAGCCGCGTGCCCGAGGGCATGCGCACCTGCAGGCGCAGCTGGCCGGCATCGACCTGCGGGAAGTACTCGCGTCCCAGCAGCGCGCCGGCGCCCACGCCCACCGCGACCACCAGCAGCGCGGCGATCGCCAGCACGCCGCCGTGATGGCCCAGCCGCACCAGTAGCGCGTGATGGCGGTCGCGCAGCGCATCCAGGGTGTGCTCGACCCTGTGGTTGATGCCCAGCAGCAGTTTTTCTGGCGCCCAGCGCGGGTTTTCGCGGCTGCGGATGTCGGCCGGCAGCAGCAGGTAGCACAACACCGGGATCAAGGTGCGCGAGAGCAGGAACGAGGCAATCATCGCGAAGATCACCGCCAGCGCCAGCGGGGTGAACACCCACGCCGACAGGCCGGTCATCAGCAGGATCGGCGTCAGCACGATGCAGATGGAGACCGTGGAGACGAACTCGGGGAACACCACCTCGCGGGCGCTGTCCAGGATCGCCGTGCGCACGTCCTTGCCCAGGGCGATGTTGCGGTTGGTGTTCTCCACATCCACCACCGCGTTGTCGACCAGGATGCCGATCGCCAGCGCCAGGCCGCCGAGGGTCATCACGTTGAAGGTGTAGCCCAGCAGGTCCAGCATCGCCACGCTGGCCAGCAGCGCCAGCGGGATGGCCGACAGCACGATCAGGCTGGAACGCCAGGAGCCGATGAACACCAGCACCACCAGCGCCACCAGCAGGCCGACCAGCACCGCCTCGTGCTGGATGGAGGCGATGGCATTGTCGACGAACACCGACTGATCGAAGATCGGCGCGATGCGCATGCCCGGCGGCGCCGAGGCCTCGATTTCCGGTAGCCGCTCGCGCACCGCGCGCACGATTTCCACCGCCGAGGCGCCGCCCAGCTTGATCAGCGCCACCGACACCGCGCTGGAACCGTCCATCCGCGCCACGTTGGTCTGCAACGCACCGCCGTCACGCACCGAGGCGACGTCGCGCACGTACAGCACGACGCCGTTGCGGGTGGCGACCGGCAGGTCGAGGAATTCCTGCACCGAAGCCGGACTGGCGTCGAGCGAGATCTGCAGTTCGCGCGCACCCTCGCGGATGGAACCGGATGGCAGGGTCGGGCTGCCGCGCTCCAGCGCGCCAGTGATGTCGGACGGGGTCAGGCCGTAGGTCTGCAAGGCGGACGGATTCAGGTCCACCATCACCTGCCGCGCGGCGCCACCGTAGGGCAGCGTCATGCGGATGCCGGGAATGGTCTGGATCTGCGAGCGCAGTTGCAGGCGCGCGTAATCGTACAGCTGCGCTTCGGTCAGCGAGTCCGACGACAGCACCAGTTGCAGCACCGGCGTGCTGGACACGTTGTTGCGCACCACCAGCGGCGGTGAAGTGCCCGGCGGCATGCGCCGCAGGATGGTCTGCGACACCGCGGTGATCTGGCCCAGCGCGCGGTCCAGGCTGACGTTGGGCTGGAAATCGATGCGGATGATGCTGGCGCCGTTGATGGTTTCCGAGCGCACTTCCTTCAGGTCATCCACGGTGTTGAGGATGGCCGCCTCGGAGAAGGTGGTGATCTTGGCGGCCATGTCCGCGGCCGACAGGCCGTTGTAGGTCCAGACCAGGTTGATGGACGGAATGCCGACCTCGGGCAGGATGTCGGTCGGCATGCGCCGGGCCGACAGGGTGCCGAACAGCAGGATCAGGATGGCGAGCACCCCGATGGTATAGCGACGGTTGAGCGCGTACTGGACGATCCACATGGGGCGTGCTTCCAACGGCGGGGGAAGCCGGTACGCGGGCGGCGCCGCTGGCGAGCGGGCACCGACCCGCGTCGCGAGGCGCGCGGGCGCCTCATCCGGTGGGGGGCCTTTACGTTAGTCGGCTCATCGGCACACTGGTTAGTACATTGCTGTCCAATGCTTGCCTATTTCTGCAAAACCGCCGCCCGGGCTTTGCACCGCCGCGCCGGGTTCCGAATAATCGGCCTACCCCCACCCCCACGCATCGCCATGAGCGCCAATACTTCCGCGGATACCCTCGCCCAGCGCGCGACCTGCGCGGCGAAGGCCGAACTGGCGGATCGGATTGCCCAATTGGCAACCTCCGACGGCAGCCACGCCACCGTCATCCCGCAACTGCACCTGATGCGGCGCAATTCGCCCACACCGTGCATTCCCACGGTCTACGAACCGCGCCTGTGCATCGTCGCCCAGGGCAGCAAGGAATCGACCCTGGCCGGGCAGACCTACCGCTATGACCCGCTCAACTACCTGGTGGTGTCGGTGACCCTGCCGATGATCGGCCAGGTCATCGAAGCCACGCCGGAGAAGCCCTACCTGTCGCTGCGCCTGGACATCGACCCGGCGGTGATCGCCTCGCTGATGCTGGACGCCGGCCCGCAACCCACATCCAACCGCCTGGACCCCGGACTCTACGCCGCCAAGGTGACGACGCCATTACTGGACGCGGTACTGCGGCTGATGCGCCTGCTCGACACCCCGGCGGATCTGCCGGTGCTGGCGCCGCTGGCGATCCGCGAGATCTTCTACCGCGTGCTGGTCGGCGACCTCGGCCACAGCCTGCGCGAGATCGCCGCCGCCGACACCCGCTCGCACCGCATCTCGCGCGCGGTCGCGCACCTGCGCCAACGCTTCCTGCATCCGCTCAACATCGAGGAACTGGCGCAGTCCGTGCACATGAGCACCTCGTCGCTGCATCACCAGTTCAAGGCGGTCACCACGCTCTCGCCGCTGCAATTCCAGAAACAGCTGCGCCTGCACGAGGCGCGCCGGCTGATGCTGGCCGACGGCATCGACGCGGTCGCCGCCGCGCATCGGGTCGGCTACGAGAGCCCTTCGCAGTTCAGCCGCGAATACAAGCGCCTGTTCGGCGCGCCGCCGCGTTCGGAGATCGGGCAGGTCCGCTTCAACGCGCGCCAGGTCTGAGGTTTCAGGCGCCGGCCTTTTTCCGCAGTTTGGCGGGCCGGGTCATCCGGATCCAGGTCGGCGCGTGATCGCTGGGCTTGGGCAGCCCGCGCACCCAGCGGTCCACGCCCGCCTCCTTCAGGCGCATGGCGGCCGGCGGATTCAGCAGCAGGTGATCGATGCGCAGTCCGGCGTCGCGCTCCCAGTGCTGGCGGAAATAGTCCCAGAACGTATAGACGCGCTTCTCCGGATGCCGCTCGCGAAGCGCGTCGACCCAGCCCGTCTCCAGCAGCTTCGCGTAGCGCTCCCGGCTTTCCGGTTGCAGCAACGCGTCCTTTCGCCAGGAGCGCGGGTTGTAGATGTCCTCGTCGGTGGGCACCACGTTGTAGTCGCCGGCCATCACCACCGGCTGTTCCAGCGCGTACAGCTTGCGCGCGTGGCGGATGAAGCGATCGAACCACTTGAGCTTGTAGTCGAACTTCGGTCCCGGTTGTGGATTTCCATTGGGCAGGTACAGGCAGGCCACGCGCAGGTCGAAGGCATCGACTTCCAGATAGCGCGCGTGGCTGTCGCCGGGATCGCCCGGCAGGCTGCGGCGCACCTCCGTGGACGCTTCGCCGCGGGTCAGCACCGCCACGCCATTCCAGGAGCGCTGGCCCACCCAGCGCGCGTGATAACCCTCCGCTTCCAGTTCCGCGCGCGGGAACCCCTCGTCCACCGCCTTTAGTTCCTGCAGGCAGGCCACGTCCGGCGTCTCCCGCCGCAGCCATGCGATCAGATGCGGCAGGCGGGTGCGGATGCCGTTGACGTTGAATGTCGCCACGGCCAGCGTGCGTCGCCGGTTCATGGCCATCGATGGCCTTCTTTCGGCAGGTCGTCGCGCTGCTGGCGCAGCACGCAGAAGCGGTGTCCGGTCGGCGCCTGCATCACCCACCAGTCCCGGACCTGCGCGACCCGCCGCGCGCCGAGCGCTTCCAGCCGGCGCACTTCTGCTTCCACGTCGGTCGATTCGATGTCCAGGTGGACGCGGCTGGGATGCCGGACCGCCTGCAACAGGATGCCCGGCTGGCCGGGCGCGGTGTCGAGCTGTCGATAATGGCCATCGTCCGGATCCGGCAGGCGCCGCCATGGCTGGCCCAGCGCGCCGGACCAGAACCCGGCCGCGGCATCCAGTTCCGGCTGCCGGCAATCGATGACCAGTTGTGCCAGGCGGCTACGGTGCATGCCCTACTCTCCATGCGGGTGTGCTTCCAACCTAGGGTCGGCACCATCACGGACGGGTGAAAAGCGCGCGCCTTCACGTGCCGCTGGCATCGCCCGAACGATGCTGCGGGAAGATGCCACCGGAGACACCGCTTGGTTTCGCGCCTTTCCACTCCGCCTGCGCCCGCCGCGCTGCTGATCATCGACATGATCAACTTGTTCGACTTTCCGGGCGGTGCGGCCCTGGCGCGCCAGGCCCGGCCGCTGGCGCGTCGCCTGCAGGCGCTCAAGCAGCGCTTCCACCAGGCCGGCGCGCCGGTCGTCTACGTCAACGACAATTTCATGCACTGGCAGGCCGACTTCAAGGAACTCGTCGCGATCTGCGCGCATCCGCGCGCGCCCGGCGCCGAAATCGCCGAACGCCTGCGCCCGGGACCCGAGGACTACTACGTCCTCAAGCCCAAGCATTCGGCCTTCCTGTGCACCCCATTGGCGCTTTTGCTGGCGAAACTGGGCGTGCGCCGGCTGGTGCTCACCGGCATCGCCGCCGACGCCTGCATCCTGGCGACCGCGATGGATGCGCACGCGCGCGAATACGCGCTGGAAATCCCCCGTGACGGCGTGGCCTCGCGCACCCCGCGCCTGCGTGATCTCGCGCTGGCGACCCTGCAGGGAGCCGCAGGCATCGGCATCAGCCGGGTGTCGCGCGTCCGGCCCTGAGAGCGGGCCACATCACTCCGGGACGTAGCCGGTCAGCAGCGCTCGTTCCCATTCCGGTCGCCCGCGTTTGCGCGCCAGCCGGGCCATCGCGAGGTGGTCATAGGGCAAGGCGATGTGCTCCACCTGCCAACCGTGCGCGCCCTTCTCCAGGATCGCGTAGCGCGCATCCGGTGAACCGTTTTCGACCACATAGGGCACAGGATGATCGTCGCGATACGCCTGCAGGCCGACGCTGCCGGGATTGAAGAGCAGTTGCCCGGCCGGCGTACGCAGCGCGCGCGGCACGTGGGTGTGTCCGCACGCAATGACGGGAGCGGTTTCGCCCGCCAGGCGCCGAACCACTTCCTCCGCCGAGGCCATCCGCGTCCCCGGCCCCACCACCGTTTCCAGCAGGTGTTCGCAATCGCTGCGCGGAGTGCCGTGGCAGAGCAGCAACGCGTCGTCCACATGCACGCATGGCGACAGCGAACGCAGCCAGTCCAGTTCCGCCTTGCCCAGTTGCGAGGCCGCGTGGCGATCCGATTCCCCGCCCCGCCCGTCACGCAGCAGTTCCAGGATCTGGCGCTCGTGGTTGCCGGCCAGCGACAGCCAGCCGGAGTCCATCAGGAAGCGGGCGGTTTCGAGCGGCAGCAGCGGCCCGGACAGGTTGTCGCCCAGGTTGACCACCCGCGCCACGTCACGGCGGTGGATGTCCGACGCCACCGCCTCCAGTGCGGCGAGGTTGCCATGGATGTCGGAGACGACGGCGATGCGGGTCATGCGGACACCAGCGTGTCGGGAGGCCGGTGAATCTAGCAGAATGCTGCGCCGCGGACGGTGCGATACTGCGACGCCACCGTCCGCGGACCGGTCCCGCTCGTCCGCCGCCGGGAACACGGACATGACCGCCGCTGGAGAACATCATGAGCATCGAAGTGCGTGGCGTGTGCGCCTTGCTGCAGGTTTTCGACATGCCGACCTCGGTCCGCTTCTATCGCGACGTGCTGGGGTTCGAGATCGTCCAGACCTCGGCACGCGAGGGCGACCGGTTCGACTGGGGATTGCTGCGGCTGGGCGAGGCGGAGCTGATGCTGAACACGGCATACGAGGCGGATGACCGGCCGGCATCGCCGGATCCACAGCGCCGGTCGCAGCACCGCGACGTCTGCCTCTACTTCGGTTGCCCCGATCCGGACGCGGCCTACCGGCAGTTGCGGGAGCGCGGTGTCGACGTGGAGCCCCCCAAGGTGGCGCCGTATGGGATGAAGCAGTTGTACGTCAGCGATCCGGATGGCTTCCTGCTGTGTTTCCAGTGGTCGGCGGAATAAGCCGTCCCTGTTGCCGCAGCCATGATCGGCATCGCCCGGCGGTTGTCCTGATCGTCGACATTCGATCATCGTGCACTCGGCAGATGATCGATGCCGTCCAAACTGTCCATTCACCGGCAACGCTGATACTGTTTCCGCCCACAAAAAATCACCGTTCCCGGAAGAGGTTCCATGTTCAGCCACGTTACCGTCGGTGTCAGCGATCTGGATGCCGCGGCCGCGTTCTACGACGCGATCCTGTTGCCGCTGGGTTTGCGGCAGCGTGAAGTGATACCGGATGGTGGCCCCGCGGCCCGCTGCTGGATCAAGCCGGGCCAGGCATTGCCCCGGTTCTATGCCTATCAACCATTCGATCGGCAGCCCGCCAGCGCAGGCAACGGCAGCATGCTGGCATTCCTCGCCGGTGATGAGCAGCAGGTGCGGCAGGCTTATGCCGCCGGCCTGCTGGCGGGTGGCAGAAGTGAAGGCGAGCCCGGTGAGCGCCCGCACTACGGCAAAGGCTATTTCGGCGCCTACCTGCGCGATCCCGATGGCAACAAGATCCATCTGGTCCATCGTGGGGATCTGGCGTGATGAAGTGTTCGGTCTACATCGCCACCAGCGTGGACGGCTACATTGCCGGAGCGGATGGCGATATCGATTGGCTGCTGCGCCCCGAATACGCCGTCTCCCTGCTCAACGGGCTCAGCTACGAAGCCTTCATCGCCGATGTCGACGTCCTGGTGATGGGACGTCATACCTACGACAAGGTCCGCACCTTACCAGAGTGGCCCTATGGCGCCCTGCCGGTCGTCGTGCTGTCGTCGCTGCCGCCTGACACCTCCGCCGGCCAGCCCGCCGACGTGCGATGGATGAGCGGTTCACCGGAAGAAATCACCCGGCGACTGGCCGAAGAAGGATGCCGCCACCTATATATCGACGGCGGCAACACTGTGCAACGCTTCCTGCGGGCCAGACTGATCGATGAGCTGACCATCACCCGCGTCCCACTGCTGCTGGGCAATGGCATACCGCTGTTCGGTGCCGATGTCCCCGAACAAAACCTGCGCCTGATCGCGGCAACGCATTCCGAAAATGGTTTCGTCCAGGAACGCTACGCCGTTCAGCACCCGCGGTAGCGCGCCGTCCTCAAGCGCTTTGCGCGCCGCAAGGCAATGGAGGCTCCCTTTCTTCGCATCGCCTTGCCGTATTGGCCCGGACATGCCTGTCGCGCGGAATGGCTACTCCGATGCGAGAGGTTCCGGTGATGCCACCAGGGCGCCTGTGTCCGGCCCGGCCCACACGCTGTCACGCGGACCGAAGCGCGCGCGCCGTCGTGCATGCAGCGCCATCAGCATCAGCGCGCCGGCTCCCAGCAACGCGATGCCATCCACCCATGGCAGAACGCCCGGCGGGAACCACGCGCCCCCCAGATGCCAACGACCGGCCAGACTGCTGAGCGGAATCAGCAGGGTGGTCGCCGCGGCGAACAGCGCCAGTTCCGACGACGCGCGACCGGCGCCACGCAGGAACGCCCATCCGATCGTCCCCAGGAACACCGCGTAGTAGGCGATGCGATGCCACAGCGCCGGATCCTCGACGCGCCCCGGCAGCCATTTGGCCGCGGCGAGCGTGGCGGAGATGCCGGCCACGCAACCCAGCGCCACGCCCACGGTCAGGCAGGCCATCACCCGGCTCGAACGGCGCTGCGCGACGATGCCCTGGCCACGTTCCTTCCTGCGCCGCGACTCCAGCCAAAGCACGTTGCCGGTGTAGAACAGCATCGCCCCGGCCAGGCCCAGCAGGAAATAGGCCCAACGCACGGGCAGGCCACCGAAGTTGCCGAAGTGCAGGCTGAAGAAGCTGGCGATCGCGGTCTCGTAGCCCGCATGGCGCCCGGGAATGTCGTCGCGGTGCAGTTCACCGGTATAGGGATTGGCGCCGACCAGGGTGGAGACGCGGCCACGGATCGGATGGCGCGGATCCACGCCCTCCAGCCGCACCTGGGTCACCCCGCCACGGCTCTGGTAGTTCACCGCCAGCACCTCGAAGCCCGGCGCCTGCAACCGCGCCTGCCGTACCAACTCGGCCGGCGCCAGTACCTGTGCGCCGGGTGGCCGTTCCGGAGGCGGCTCCCTGCCCCATTCGATCGCGGTCGGATACACCGCCCGTTCCTGCAGATCGTAGAACTGGTCGTGGAAGGCGAACACCACGGCGGTGAGCGCCATCACGATGTGGAATGGCAGACTCAGGATACCCAGCGCGTTGTGCGCGTCCAGCCACATGCGCTTGAGGTTGTGGCCGATGCGCAGCGCGAACAGATCCTTGACCAGGGTCGGCAGCAGGACGATCACGCCGGACACCAGCGCCACGCAGTACAGCAGCGCGATGACGCCCATGATCGGCATCGCCACTTCGTGCGGGAACGGCAGGCCGACCTGCTGGTGCAGAACGTCGATCCATTCGGCGACTTCGGCCTTCTCCAGCGCCTGGGTCCGCAGATGGCCGTCGCCATCCAGCGACGCGGCGAAGCTGGCGACCTCGCCACTTCGCTCGCCTCGCACGTGCCACAGCATCCGCGCCGGCTTGTCCGGGGTGGGCGTGACGCGGATTTCGTAGTCGCGCGCGGCTTCCGGATGTGCGGCGACAGTGGCGGCGACGAGTTCGGGCGCCCGTTCCAGCGGCACGGCGGGCGCGAGTTGGCTCGGTGGACTGGCCCAGCGCTCGATCGGTTTTTCAAACATGGTCAGCGCGCCGGCATAGAACGCGATGAACAGGCACAGCCCACTGAGGATGCCCACCCAGATATGGACGTCCTTGTAGACCTTGATGATGTCGTTGCGGATGCGCATGCGAAAAACCGGTGGAAGGAGTCAGCCCAGCAGCCCGCGGCTGGCATGCAGCAGGCCGAACGCCAGCGCGTTGGCCAGTGACAGCCACAGCCACGCGCGCAACGAGGTGCGGAACAGGAACACGAAACCCAGCACGACCGCCCAGATAGGCGCCATCAGCCACATGTTGAATTGCAGCTTGCCCGGCCCGCCGGCGATGCCGCCCGGTCCCCACCAGGCAAACAGGCCCGACAGCGCCAGCGCCAAACCGAAGCCCAGCAGCAGGCCCGCGCAACTCTTGCCCAGCCAATGCCGGCTCTGCAGTTTCGGCGCGGCCCGGCTCATCGCGCCGCCCTCTTGCGGTTGCGCGCGCGCCATGCGCCGAGGAACGGCATCAGCGACCACACCAGCATCAGCAGGGTCAGCCAGGTGAACGTGGCGGCGAGCGCGCCCAGCAATTGCAACAGCGCCAGCAGCGAGATCAGCAGGCACAGGCCGCCCGGCCAGCCGCGTGCGCGCGCCGGCCACGGCCCGGCGGCGCGCCACGCCTGTTGCGGCGAGGCCAGGTAAAGCAGCGCGGCGCCGGCGATGCCGGTACCCGCGGCCAATGCGATCAGGATGGGATTCATGGCGGCGCCATGCCTGCGAACGCGGGCAGGAACAATGGCAATGACGCGCCCAGCGTCTGTCCGTGCGAAAGACCCGGCAGCGGGACGTAGCGCGCTTCCACGCCACGCGCCCGTTGCCGTTCCACCAGATCCTTCGCCGCGCCCGGTGGTACCGCGTCGCGTGCGCGCCGCATCGGGGCGTGATCCGGTCGGTCGGCGTTTGCGGGTCGGGGTTCGGCTTCGATGGCCCCCACCCCAACCCTCCCCCGCACGCGGGGGAGGGAGCTGTCTTCGTCGTTTGCGGGTCGGGGTTCGGCTTCGGTGGCCCCCACCCCAGCCCTCCCCCGCACGCGGGGGAGGGAGCTGTCTTCGGCGTTTGCGGGTCGGGGTTCGGCTTCGGTGGCCCCCACCCCGGCCCTCCCCCGCACGCGGGGGAGGGAGCTGTCTTCGGCGTTTGCGGGTCGGGGTTCGGCTTCGGTGGCCCCCGTCCCGGCCCTCCCCCGCACGCGGGAGAGGGAGCTGTCTTCGTCGTTTGCGGGTCGGGGTTCGGCTTCGGTGGCCCCCACCCCGGCCCTCCCCCGCAGGCGGGGGAGGGAGTCATTGGGCATCCCGCTTTCGCCCCTTCCCCCGCTTGCGGGGGAAGGCTGGGATGGGGGCGCCTTTCCCGAAGCGGCATCAGCGCCGTTCTCACCCGCCGCCAACCACAACGTCACAGCCGTGGCGGATGCAGCATTGCCGGCCTCCTTCAACAGATACCCCTCCCCCCACCACAACGAAGGATCCACCGCCGCATAGGTGGCAAACGCATCCGGCCGCGAGAACAGCGCATGCAACACGAACACGCCGCCGTAGGAATGTCCCCAGATCGCCTGCCGCGCATCGTCCAGTGGCACCACCTGGCGCACGCGCTCGCGCGCGGCGCCGGTGAGGAGGTCGAGGAAACCGTCGGCGCCACCGTTGCGCCGCCCCAACGGATCGACCTGCGCGGCCTCCCCGCCAGGCAAGCGCGGGGTGTAATCATGCGCGCGCGCCGCGCTGTCGATGCGCAGATCGTTGTCGTGGGCGACGAACACCAGCAGCGGCGGCGAAGGTGCTTTCGCCAATGCCTGCAACAATGCTGCCGGGATCTCCATCAGCGCCGCGTTGCCGTCCAGCAGCCAGACCGCCGGATAGCCCGTCGCGTGTGGCGGCGCCAGCGGAATCGCGAGATTGAACCGATATCCCTGCCCGCCTCCTTCGCCAGGCAGGATGACGCGTTCGAAGCGGTATCCCGGCGCGCCCGTATCGGCGACGGTGGTACCGATGCGCCGGCTCAGGTCCGGCTGCGCGACCACAGGCATCGCCGTCGCCAGCAACACGGCCGCGATGAGGACAAGCAGCGCCCTCACCAGCTGAACCTCGCCGTCGCCGTCACCGTGCGGCCGCTGCCGTAGTAACAGGAAGAGATGCCACCGCAGGTCGAGACATACAGTTTGTCCGACAGATTGCTGACGTTGAGGCTGAACTGCGTATGCACGCCACCGAGATCGCCCAGGTCGTAGCGCAGAGCCGCATCGAACAGCGTGTAGGCGGGAATCCGGAACACGTTGGCGCTGTCGCCGTAGCTTTCGCCGTTGTAGCGCACGCCCGCGGCCAGGCTCAGTCCGCCCAGCGCACCGCCCTGGAAGGTGTAATCCGCCCACAGCGACGCGGTGTAGTCCGGCACCATCGCGATCTGCTTGCCCCGGTAGAGGTCGCTGCGGGTCATCTCCGAATCCATCCGGGTCGCCGCGCCGATCACGCTGAAGCCTTCCAGCGGGGTGATGCGGCCTTCCAGTTCGATGCCGCGCACGCGGCCCTCGCCATCCTGGATGGAACAGCGATCCTGGCCGGTGGCGCCGCAGTTGCTGTGCGCGGTATCCGGATCCTGGGTCAGCACGTTCTGCTGGCGCAGGTCGTACACCGACAACGTCACCAGGCCATCGAAACCGGCGGGCTGGTACTTCAGGCCCGCCTCCCACTGTTTTCCGGTGATCGGATCGAACGGCGTGCGGGTGAAACTCTGCAACACGCTGGTGGTGGACGGCTGGAACGACTCGGCGTAGCTCACGTACGGCGTGAGTCCGTTGTCGAACAGGTACACCACGCCGGCACGGCCGGTGAACGCCTCGGCGTCCAGTTGCGTGCGCGTCCACGGACCGGTAACGCCGGTGGGCACGGTATGGGTGGCGGTCGCGGTGTCGTCCTTGGTCCAGTCGTAGCGGCCACCAAGAGTGAAGCGCCAGTTGTCTAGCGCGATCTGGTCCTGCAGGTACACGCCGGTCTGGCGGTTGATGCCACGCGACAGGCTGATGCTGCGGGTGACCGGGACGTAACCGGTGTAGACCGGACGGAAGATGTCGATCGGCGCGGGATTGGTCATCGCTCCACGCTGGGCGTCCCAATCGGCCTTCTGCCAGTCCATGCCCAGCAGCAGCGTGTGCGAGGCCGCGCCGGTGTCGAACTTGCCCTGCAGGCGGGTATCGACGGTATCACCATCCGAGTTGCCCGTGCCCCAGGTCGCGCGCCGGTTCTGGGTACGGCCATCGGGATTGAGGCCGCCACTGGTGACTACCGTGCGGAACAGCGAATCCACATGCGTGCGCCGCGCGCTCTGGCTCACCGTCCAGTTCGCATTGAACACGTGCTCGAACAGCCAGCCGGCGGTCCAGATGGTGCGATCGAAGGTGTTCCAGTCCGGCTCGCCGATGAAGGTGGTGTTCTTCATCCGGCCATAGCGGGTCGGTCGCAGGGTGCCGTCCATCGGCAGGAACTGGTAGGTCGATCCACCATCGTCCTTCTGGTACAGGCCCAGCAGGGTCAAGCGGGTGCGCTCGGCAATCTGCCAGCTGTAGCTGGGCGCGAGGAAGCCATGCTTCTGCTCGGTGTGCTTGATCTGGGTATCGCCGTCACGGTACAGGCCAACCAGCCGGAAAAGGTGCGCGTCGCCCTGCTTGCCCGTGCCGACGTCGAACGCCGCGCTGGCCTGGCCGTGACCATCCACGCCGATGCGCAGCTGCTGCTCCGCGTCCGGCCGCGGGGTCTTGCTGACCTGGTTGACCATGCCGCCCGGGGCGACCTGCCCGTACATCACGGCGGACGGTCCCTTCAGCACTTCCACCCGTTCCAGGTTCCAGCTGTCGAACATGGTCCGGTTCCACTGCCCGCCCTGCGGCGCGCGCATGCCGTCGAGGGTGACGTTGTTGCTCCAGCTGCCGGCATCGAAGCCGCGGATGCGGAAATCGTCGACGCGGTTGTCGATACCGGTGCTTTCCAGGCTGACACCGGCCACGTAGCGCATGGCGTCGTTGAGGTTCTGCACGCCGCGCGCATCCAGTTCCTCGCGCGCGATCACCGACACCGACTGCGGCGTCTCGGCGATGGTGGTATCGGTCTTGGTCGCGCCTTGCGCGTGGGAAGTGGTCCGGTAGGCGTTGACCCGGACGGTATCGAGCGTGGTGGGCGCGGGGGCGTCCGCCTCGCCTGCCGACGGCAACGTGGTCTGCGCCGTGGCGGCGCCGGACAATGCCAGAAGCGAGGCGAGGGAGAGGGAAAGCGGGGTGCGCGCGAAAGCGCGCCGTTGCATGCTGGACACGGAACCAACCTGGAATGAAGAGGGTTGGCTGACTGCGTCCGCAGCGGCTATTGGGGCAATTCTACCTTGATGAGAATGATTCGCAATTGATTTGAATCAAGCCGGCGCTCGGTTGTGGCGGGAAAGCCTGTCCCCCGTCGTCCCGGCGAACGCCAGGCCCCATTTTTTCGCGCGAGTGGGAACCACTGGAATCCCGCGGCATCACGCAAAGAGCGATTCCAGCATTTGCTGGAGTGACGAGGACTGGGATTTGGCCCCCTCAGACCGCCCGCAGCATCAGGAACAGGCGGACGCTGTAGTACCCGTCCTGCGCCGCCCAACCCGCTGACGCCAATGCCTGTTCGCCCACATTCCACGGCTCGCTGTCGCGCAAGGCCTCGACGGTGAACGCACCATTGAGATTGCAGAAGAAAAACCGGAACCAGTGCGTATGCCCCGACAACGGCTCGGCGCGGATGGCAGCTTCCAGCCGCGCGAACAGCCCGTCAGGTATCGGCGGCTGCATGCCCGCCGAACCACGCGTGCCGAAGTTGCCGATGTGCGCGGCGTAGTCCCTGCCGCCGATCGACCAGGTCTCCACCGTCACCTGCTCCTCGTCCACCCGACCCCAGAGCGCCGACAGCAACACATGGAAGGAATTGCGGGTGAAATTGGCCAATCCGTCATTGAGCCCATCCTCGCCCTCGCCGATACCGGCGAAGTTCTCCTCGACGATGGTCTTGTCCGGCAGCACCACGTGCACGTCCAGTCGTCCGGTCGTTTCGCCTGGATGCCAGACCGCGCGCATCGCCGGCAGCTCGCCGTTCGGCGCGATCCAGTCGCCCTCCACCACATGGGCGATGCCATGGCCGTCGAACAGTTGGGACAGCGCTTCGGTAACGGTGGAGATAATCATCAAGGCTTCACTTCATTTCCAGCCGCCATCATCGCGGCTACCACCCGTTCCGCCAAGCACTCCCAGAACTCCCTTCCCCCGCTTGCGGGGGAAGGTGCCCGAAGGGCGGATGGGGGCACGCGATGCCGTGAAGCGGAGCTCCACCGATACCGGCACGCCCTCCCCGGACAGGCTCGGGCTGAACATCGGAGCGCCGTGATTTTTTCCGTCCCGGCGCGAATCACGGTCGTACCTTCATCCGGAATCGCCTCCATGCCATCCGTCGTCCACCCGCCGGACCGCTGATCCGCCCAGCGGCCGCGTGCCGCGTCATTCCCTGTTTCCACGCGTGCTCCTGCCGTCCCACGGCGGGCCGGGGACGCGCATGTCCCAAAAAAGGAATCCTGCCATGTCTTCCTCTTCACTTCCCGCTTCCCCCGCCGACGGCGAGCGCCTGCATGGCCTGGACGCACTGCGCGGGCTCGCGCTGCTGCTGGGCCTGGTGGTCCACGCCAGCATGGCTTTCATGCCGGGCGCGAAGGCGTTCTGGATCGCCCACGATCCGGATCCTTCCGCCTGGATCGGCCTGGGCTTCTACATCCCGCACATGTTCCGGATGGTGCTGTTCTTCCTGCTGGCCGGCTTCTTCGGCCGGCTGGCTTGCGAACGATTGGGAACCGGCGGTTTCATCCGCGATCGCGGCAGGCGCATCACCCTGGTCCTGCTGGCCGGCTGGCCGCTGGTGATGACCGGCATCGTCTCGGCGCTGGCGCTGGGTGCGATGCTGGACAACGGCGGCACCCTGCCGCCGTCGCCGCCTCCGCCACCGCTCACGCCGGAGACGTTTCCGCTGACCCACTTGTGGTTCCTGTATGTGCTGACGCTCTGCTACGCGGTGCTGCTGGCGCTGCGCGCCGTCATCGGCCGCCTGCCGTTCTCGCCGGTCCTGCTGCGATGGGGCGACGCGGTCACCCGCGTGCTGGCATCCCGCGCCGGACCGGCGTTGCTGGCCCTGCCGCTGGCGATCGCATTGGCGACCACGGCGAAGTGGTACGCGTTCTTCGGCATTCCCACTCCGGATCAATCGCTGTATCCCCCGCTGGCCGCGTGCGTCGCCTTCGGCAGCGCATTCCTGTTCGGCTGGTGGCTGCATCGCGGGCGCGATCTGCTGCCCGGATTGGCGCGACACTGGCGAGCACAGCTCGTCATCGCGGCGGCATGCACGCTGATCTGCCTGGCACTACTGGGAGGCCAGGTGGTGCTGGTCCCCGCCGCGCGGGAGCCGCGCACCTGGCTATACGCGGCGCTTTACGCGCTGGGCGCGTGGAGCTGGACCTTCGGCCTCACCGGCGCGGCGCTGCGGGCATTCGCGCAGGCACATCCCTTCCGTCGCTATCTGGCCGACGCGTCCTACTGGATCTACCTGGCACACATCCCGGTGGTGATGGCCCTGCAGGTGCTGATCGTGCGCGTGCCCGGCCCGGCCGGCTTGAAGTTCATCGCCGTCCTGCTGATCGCGCTGGCATTGCTGCTGGGCAGCTACGGGCTGTTCGTCCGCACCACCCGGCTGGGCGGCTGGATCAACGGGCGTCGGCATCCGCGCCGCTGGTCGTGACGGGTAATTCGTGGACGAATCCGCCCCACGCCGTCGCGGGGATGCCGGTTCCCTCACGCGCTTCGTTGGCGCGTCAGGTCAACGCGGTCATCACCGCGGCCCGATAGGCGGGCCGCGCCTTCAGACGCTCATACCAGGCGGACAGATGCGGCGTGGCCGCGCGCTCAATCGGCATCTCGAACCATGCATAGATGAAACTGCCCAGCGGGATGTCGCCCATGCCGAAACGCTCGCCGGAAAGGTAAGGCTGTCCGGCCAGCGCCTGCTCGGGAATCCGCAGCAGTTCGTCGATTTCGTGGATGGCGGCATGGATCGCATTCCAGTCCTGCTGCTCGGGCGGGGTGCGCAGGACACCCCAGAACACGGTGCGGAACGGTCCGGCGAAGGTGGAGGTGGTCCAGTCCATCCATTTGTCCGCGACCGCCCGCGCCATCGGATCCGTCGCATACAGATCCGCGGTGCCGTACCGCGCCATCAGGTAGCGGACGATGGCGTTGGATTCCCAAAGGACGAAATCGCCATCCTCGATCATCGGCACCCGGCCATTGGGATTTTTCCGCCGGTACTCCGGACCATCCACAACGCCGAACGCGCCGCCGGCATTGATGGATTCATGGGCCAGGCCCAGTTCCCGCGCCGCCCACAACACCTTGCGGACGTTGGAGGAATTGATGCGGCCCCAGATCTTCAGCATGTCGCGGGTTCCTTCGGCAGAGATGGGCGGCGGATGTCCGACGCCCGGTTTGTCGGGCACGCAGTATAGCGACGGCCTGATGATCTCTTCGTTCTGTTTCGTCAGCCGCGCAGTGTTTCCGCCGCCACTTCGCGCAGTGCATCGCTGATTTGCCTGAGCGTGGTGGACCGCACCGCCGCGTGCTGCCAGTACAGCGGCACGTCGATCCAGCGTGACGGGGCGATGTTGACGATCGCCTTCGCTTTCAACGCGGGCGCGGCCATGGAGGCCGGTGCCAGACACCAGCCCAGGCCGAGCGCGGCGGCGTCCACGAAACCTGTGGACGTGGGAAGGTAATGCGTGGGTGGGGCGATGCGCGCGCGGGTGATGCGGCGGACGAAGCGCGCCTGCAGCTCGTCCTTGCGGTTGTAGACCACCATCGGCGCCCGCGCGAGCGAGGCGGCGTCCACGCCCGACGGGAAATGCCGCGCGGCAAAGTCTGGCGAGGCGATCGCGCAGTAGCGCATGGTGCCCAGCGGATGCACATTGCAGCCCTGCAGCGCGCGTGCTTCGGCGGTGACGGCGCCCAGTACGGTGCCGTCGCGCAGCAGTTCCAGGGTGTGATCCTGATCGTCCACGCGCACATCGAACAGGTAGCCGTGGCGCTGGTGCAGGCGTGCCAGCGCGACGATGAACCAGGTTTCCAGCGAATCGTCGTTCACCGCGATGGCGATCGAGCGCGTGGCTGGCGCCGCGCTGGTCTCGGGCAGGAAGTCCGCCAGCGCCTCGGCTTCCAGCGCCTGCATCGGCCGGACGCGCCGCAGCAGTTTTTCCCCGGCGGGCGTGGGCCGGCATGGCGCCTGGCGCACGACGATGACCTGGCCGAGGCGGTCTTCCAGTGCCTTGATCCGTTGCGAGATGGCCGAAGGCGTGACCGAGAGGCGGCGTGCCGCGGCTTCGAAGCTGCCTTCTTCCAGCACGGCGGCGAATGCGGCCAATTGGGGATGGATGAGGTCCATGGGTGGCCTTGATTAGATTTGCTTCATTGCGTGAAGTAAAAACAGTTTGCCTTAATCCAGCGGGCGCGACAGGCTCCCTTCCCGCCCAATGGAACACCACCATGCTGTTTGCCCCCGCCTCCGCCGGATTCGTTGCCGGCGCCGGCCTGATCATCGCCATCGGCGCGCAGAACGCCTTCGTGCTGCGCCAGGGCCTGCAACGCCGGCATGTCGGCCTGGTCGTACTGACCTGCATGTTCGGCGACATCCTGCTGATCGCCTGCGGCGTGGCCGGCATCGGCGCACTGGTGCGGCAGTGGCCGGCGTTGCTGGAAACGCTTCGCTACGGCGGCGCCGCGTTCCTGGGCGTCTACGGATGGCTGGCCGCGCGGCGCGCCTGGCACGGCACGGGTTCACTCTCGCCTTCGACCGGCGCGGAAGCCGACTGGCGCCGGGTGTGGCTGGCCTGCCTGGCCTTCACCTTCCTCAATCCACACGTCTACCTGGACACGATGGTGCTGCTGGGCAGCCTGTCCACCCGCTATGCGGGATCGGCACGGACCGCGTTCGCGGTGGGCGCCTGCCTCGCCAGTGTGGCGTGGTTCTCGACCCTCGGCTACGGCGCACGCCTGTTGCTGCCGGTGTTCCGCAATCCGGTAGCCTGGCGGGTGCTGGATGCGCTGATGGCGGTGTTCATGGGCGCGCTGTGCCTGCTGTTGTTGCTGCGGCCGCTGGACTGAGTTCCGGCTTGCGAGCCCGCTATCGCGCGCCCCGCTCCCGCACCCGGTTCCGTCCCTCGGCCTTGGCCTGGTAGAGCGCCTCGTCCGCTTCGGTCAGCACTTCGTGCGCGCGTCCGCCCTGCACCGCCGCGATGAATCCCACGCCGATGCTCACGGTGACCCGCCCTTCGGGCGTGGGAGACGGCAGCGCAAGTTGTTCGATGGCCTCACGCATGGCCGTGGCAACGTTCAGCGCGCCCGCCCGGCTGATCGACGGCAGCAGCGCGGCGAACTCCTCGCCGCCATAGCGCGCCACCGTATCGGACGACCGCGAGGCGCAGCCCGCCAGCGCATGCGCGACCGCCTGGAGGATGCGATCCCCTTCCGGATGCCCGTAGGTGTCGTTGAGCTGCTTGAAATGGTCGATGTCGATCAGCAGCAGCGCCAGCGAATCGCCCGAGCGCATCGAGCGCCGCCACTCGCGCTCCATGGTTTCCTCGAAGTGGCGGCGATTGGGAATCCGGGTCAGTCCGTCGATGCGCGAGAGCGCGTCGAAGTAGTCGCGTTCCTCGTAGGTCTGGATTTGCAGGAGAACCCCGCGGATGCCTGCACCCAGCGTCGCCAGCACGAAGCCCACGGTGCCCAGCAGGGGCTGCGCCTGCACCACCAGCGCGGAAATCAGCATCAGTGTCAGCGGCAGGAACAGATGGCTGCCGGCCCGCGCCAGGTGGCTGCGGCGCGGCGGATAGACGCGGATGGGTTCCTCTTCCGGAACCTTCCACGCCAGCACCGCCAGCCACAGGAAGGGAAGCGGGATGATCAGATCGGCCCAGTGGCCGAAATCGACATCGGCGAAGAAGTGGTTGATCGCCACCGCGACCAGCAGGTAGGCGATCGCGAAACACGACAGCGCGCGGAAAAACGCGCGGGCGCGGGATGCGGTGGCAGTCACCAGCCGGGTCACCGCGAATACGGCGATGAACAGGTTCTCCAGGTCCAGCATCATCCGCAGATCCAGGAAACCGGCGCTGCCGACGTCCTGATCCGTCGCCAGCGCCGCGGTGCGCATTGCGTACAGCACGCCCAGCGCGAGCGCCAGCACCGCGTCGATCAGCCGCAGGTACCAGGCTTCCCTGCCAACGCTGGCAATCGCGAATGTCAGCGGCACTCCGTAAAGCACGTACAGCAGCAGGCTCGCGGTGCCGGCGGCCGGGCTGCCGGTGCGGACCTGCCACATCGCCATGAACATGCCTGACGCCCATAGCAGCATGGCGACCCCGACGGCCGGCCAGCTCTGGTCCCACCGGCGCGTTCGCCACATCCGCGCCACGCAACTCGCCGCCGCGATCGTCGGCGCGGCCACCAGGAATGGAAACGACGCCATCGGCGCCGCGGCCGACAGACCGATCGCGCACGCATGCGCCGCGACATACAGCATCATGATCAGGTAGGCCATGTCGGCGCCGGTATCCTTTCTCCCCCCGTCATCGCCACTAAAAATTGATCTTCGTGATGCCGGGGTCAAGAGGGGGCGCCGGCAAGCGGACCGGAGCGCCATGTCGTTCAGGTCCACGGGGAAATGACGCTATCCGGATTCCCCTTCGGGCGCCAAGCGTAATGCTGCCCGTCATCCCTCCCCTTGCTCCTGCTGCCGCCAGAGGTGCCTGCCTTGCGCGCATCGGGTTGTCCGGAGACATCAGAGATGTCCTCTAATCCCTGCGCGACGTGTATTCCCGAGTTCCACTATCGCGGCGGCGGCTCACCCGCTGGCACCGCGAGTTGCCGCGCCTTGTCGCGCAGTGCGCTCGCCTTGTCCATGTCGCCTTTAGCCGCGTGGGCCTCCGCCAGGCTGTCCCAGACATTGGCCGACGCGGGAAACAGGACGGTATTCAGTTCGAACACGCGCAATGCCGCGTCCACGCCCAGGTTCTCGCGCACGGCGTAGCCGGTGGTGTTGACGAGTCGTTCCAGTTCAGCGGCGTCGAGGACGCCGCCTGCGCGAATCGTCCGGGCCTGCGCCTGCACATCTCCCTCGACGGGAGCCTGCAACGCGTACGTCACCAGCCTTTCCGACAACGCCTCCGCCGTGAACCGTTCCGGCGCCGTCGCCGCCATCGCGCTGTCCACCAGCACGCGCGACCAGACATTCCGGGTACTGCCATTGGTCAGATAGGCGAAGACATGGACGTCTTCGTCCAGCGAATTCTTGAACACGATGCGGACCCGCACGCGGGCGCCACCGTCATGGCCAACCTGCCGGTAGCCGTCGCTCTCGCCGTACTCCCAGCCGGCGGCGAACCAGCCGCGCTTTCCGCCGGACAGCGTGCGCGGCTGCCAGAGGCGGCGCAGTGTCGCCTTGCCCACCAATTCACCCGAGGTCATCGCCCGCAGGAAACGGCCCAGGTCGTCCAGCGTCAGATACAGGCCGGCATGGCCGTAGGCATAGGCGGGCCAGGCCAGATCCTGTTCCTGTTGCAGGCGACCTTCCTTGCCGATGTAGCTGGTCACCACGCCTCGAGGGGGCAATCCGGCCGGACCCAGCCAGGTGTGGCGCATGCCGAGTCTGCCGAGGATGCGCGTCTCCACGATCCGCGGATACGGCTTCCGGTAGCGGGCTTCCAGCAGCGCGGCCAGCACCAGATAGTTGGTCTGCGTGTAGCGCGTGTCGGTGCCGGGAGCGAACTGCATCGGCCTGTCCGCCAGCGACGTGAACACACCCGCCAGATCCGGGGCGAACACCGTGTCCGCCGCCGCGCCGGCACCGTTCCGGTTGTCGAAGTATTCCGGCACGCCGGAGGTGTGATCGAGGAAATTCCGCACGGCAATGGTCCGCCAGGTCGCCGGAAGTCCGGGCAGGTAGGTGCTTGCCGGCGTATCCGGATCCACCTGCCCCTTCTCGACCAGTTGCATGATCAGCGTGCTGGTGAACAGCTTGGCCAGTGAATAGGCGGGAAAGACATCGCCGCTCGCGACCCGTCGGCGCGTTTTCACGTCGGCCTCGCCGTCCACGCCCCGGAACACCACCTTGCCATCATGCGCGACCAGCAATGCCTGGCCGGCGATGCCGTAGCGCTCGCGGTTGAGCGTCATTTGCCGTTCCAGTGAACGGGACAGCGTGTCGTCGTCGCGCGCGAAGGCGGCACCCGGCAACACGGCAACCAGCACGATCAGCATCGCCATCAACCTTTTGCACTTCATTCCGTCGCTCCTGTTGCCGGGCCCCCACCCAACCTCCCCCGCAGGCGGGGGAGGGGCAGTTTTTTGCTTGCCTTGTGATGCATGCGATCTGGCCAGGCGCTCACTGGACGAAGAAGGCGGTGCGCGCCACGCCCGCATTGTTGCTCGGCCCCATCCAGGCGCGCACTTCCAGCTCATGCAGCCCGGGCTGGTCGGCGGGAATGTCCGCGCCGAACAAGCCGCTGTCCGGATCGAACCGGAGCGGGTAGCGGCGCGGCGCGCCGCCGTCGACCGTCACATGCAATTCGACCTCGGTGTCGGCCACGCGCCACGGCCCCTGCGCGGAAATCGTGCAGCCGCACAGCATCGTGACCCCCGCCCGCACCGGCACGTTCGTACCGGTCTTGATCCACTGATAGGCGACCGGGCTGGCCAGATCGACAATCAGGCCCGGCAATTCCAGCAGCCAGCCATCGCCCGCGGTCAGGTGGCGGCCCGGCAGGATCCACTGCGTGCTGGTGGCGGTCGTGATGGCCTGCGGTTGGCCGAGCGGCCCGGTCACGCTCGCGGTGACCCGGCGCGGACCATCCAGATCGAGGGTCGTCCGGAACAGCGCCGAATCGGCGGTGGAAACTTTCCCGCCCGGTTTTCTTCCGGCGTCCATGATGAGCCGGGTGTCGCCGGTGCTGCCCGATGTCTGGCCCCGGACCAGGATCTCGCCGGTGTCCGCATCGCTCAGGACCACCCGCACCCGCGCGGTGTAGCCGCCGAGGAACTTGGCGCCCCGCGCCAGTACCCGGACTTCCACGTCCGTCCGTTCCGCATGGGCCGGACCGGCCACGCCGGCGCAGACGAGAAGAAGGCACCACGCAACACGGATGGGAAAATGCATGAACAGGCTCCAGGGGAATGTGGAAAGACGACAGCGACGACCGCCCGATATCACCGGCATGCCTGCCGTCAGGGCGGACTCGCAGGGGGAAACCCTTCCCGACCGGATACCGGCGGCGCGGTCCGGAAAAGCCTGGGGCCATCTGGCAGAATCGGCCACTGACATGTCGTGACATCGGCTGACATGTCGTCACCGCAAGGCTTTCGGGCCACGGGAATCAGGAGAAAGCGATGCTGTGCTTCGATGACGTCCGGCTGGACACCACCACCTTGCAGGCGTTCCGGAACGACGTTCCGCTGGATGCGCCGCCGCAGGTGGTGGAAGTCCTGGCCTACCTGATCGAGCACCGGGATCGGATCGTTCCCCGCCAGGAACTGCTCGAACGATTCTGGCCACGCGCCGGCACCGGCGGCGACGCCGCCCTCAACACCTGCATCCGCCGCATCCGCACCCTGCTGGAAGACGACGTCGAAGCCCCGCGTTACATCCAGACCCGACCTCGCGCGGGCTATCGCTTCATCGCCACGCTGGCCAGCGAAGTCGATGCGCCGGGACCACCGCCCCCGACCGCGCGCACCCCGAACCGGTGGCCGCTGGCCGGCGGCCTGCTCGCCGTGGCGCTGGGCATCGGCGGCGCGCTCTGGGCGCACGCGGCGCTCTCCCCGCCCCGGCATCGCATCGCCATCGAACCGGTGCAGGGTCTGTGCGAATACGTGCTGTTCCCGAAATTCAATGCCGGCCTGCGCGAAAGCCTGACCGCGCGGCTCAGCCACCACCTGCCCGCGGGCTACAGCGTGGCCGCCGACAGCCGGGAAGCGGATCTGCATGCGCGCGTCAGCGTCCGGCAGACGCCCCGGCGGACCGTCGTGGTGCTGACCCTGGTCGACAAGCGGGACGGGCGCCTGCTGTGGTCGGACGAATTCACCGGCGACACGGACATGGACGACTATGTGCCCTTGCAGCGCTCGCTGGCCGAGCGCATGGCGGCGGGACTGACCGGCGCGCTGGAAAACAAGCGCTCGTGACCGCAACGATGCGGCCGTGATGGCGCATCGCGACACCGGCGGCGGATGGGCGGCCCGCTGACGTCACTGGGAGCGACGACTCCACACCCGCTTCGCCCGCATCATTGCCCGACCATTCGATACTCCCCGGGCGCGCCGAGGACGGCCTGGAACGTCCGCGCCCCCCGCGAATACGTATGCGTGGTGTCGATGGTCAGCGTGCTGTTGATCGGCATGCTGTGGGTAGGCGCGTTGTTGGTCAGCGCGATCGCCTTGCCCCCGGGGTCGCACGACCAGAATCCGGTCGAGACCTCGGCGAACGGCACGCGCGCCGCCACCCGGGCAGGTTGTCCGGGTTCGGGCAAGCTCATCCATTCGATCCACACCCGGCAACTGACATGTTCGAAACCGACGCTTTCGACCACGACGCGGTAGGTTCCCTCCCGGGCGTCGGCTTTCCAATGTCCGCCGCTGATGGTCGTCGCGGGCGTGGTTGCTTCATCGGGCCAGGCCATAGCCGTGGGCGCGGCGGGCAGGAAGATCGCATACAGCAACGCGGTGGACGTCTTCATGATTGACCCGTGCGATCCCGGGATGCGGCCGATGGAACGTCATTACAGCGCCCGGCGCGCCTTGGCACAACGACGGCACCGAAGCGGCACGCGGTTCACTCCTCGATCGCCTCGATACCCTGCTGGCGCAGGCTCTCAAGATGCGCACGCATCTCCGCCACCCGCTCGGGGGCATGCCCCTCCCACGCCGCGACCTCGCCGATGACGCGGAAGGGATGCGAAGAACGGTATGAGCGGGTGGGATTGCCGGGAAACCGCTTGTCGGTGAGGTTGGGGTCGTCTTCGATCGGCCCGGTCGGCGCCACGAGGTAGATCCTGCCCGGTCCGTCCCCCACCGCCAGTTCCGCGCCCCAGATCGCCGCGTCCAGGGTGGCGGAAAGGTAGACGAACCGGGACGGTCGGCGACTGCCGTAGTTGGAGGTGCGCCCCGGCGCGATCAAATCACCCGCTTTCAGGTCGGCCTTGGTGCCGTGGTAATAGGTTTGCGAATCCGCCATCGCCTTGTTCCGGTGTCCTGCCGTTTCGACAGGGCGGCGATGCTGACGCATGGGCGGGGCCTTGCCGCAAGTCCCCCGCCGTTATATAAATTTGTGGCGGGAGGCGCGTGGCGTCTCCCGTTTTCGTTTTCACCGCCTTGGTTTGGCCCGGTTCTCACTGGGCGACTGGAAAAACCGTCCGGAGGCCGTTCCCGGCCTTCCCGAAGCAGACTCGACCGTGGTCTCGGGCAGAATGTCGCAATCTGCCAATTACATTCCCCCGGGCCGGCGGTACGCTTGCTTCCTTGCGCCCGTACCTCATCCCTCCCCTTCGGAGATTCCCATGAAGACGATGTTCGCCATCCTGCTGACCGCCGTCGCACTGCACGCCGCGCCAGTCCTCGCCGACTCGCCGGTATCGTCTCCCTTGACCGGAAAGTGGGCGATCGACGTTGCCAAGCTGCCGATGCCTCCGGAAGCGCGGCCGAAGAGCGTGACCCTGGAGTTCAGCACCCAGGCCGACGGCAAGTGGAACACACAGGTCAAGATCGTCAATCCGGATGGCAGCACGATGCACTCCGATGCCACGCTGCCCTTGGACGGTACGCCGGGTCCGGTCACCGGCGACTACTGGGCCGACGTGTCGGCGATGAAGATGCCCGCTCCCAACGTGCTGGTGCTGCAACTGGCGTACAAGGGCACGCCCTCCTCCACCCGCATCTACACCGTCACCGGGGACGGCAAGACGCTGACCGAAACCAAGGCCTTCTTCAGCAAGGAAGGCAGCCCGATGCTGCAGACCACGACGTTCAGTCGCGTTCCCTGACAGCCTGGCCAGCGGTGGAGAATCAATATCCGCCGCCCTACCGGGTCGGGCTTGCACCCGCGTCCGGCGACATCGGCGGTGTTGCCTGCCGCCGGTAGTAGGCGCGAGCGGTGGGCGTTTCCACGCTCAGCGCCCGCACGACGCCATGAGCGTCGCGATGGAAGCGCAGTTCCGCGTCGTAGCGCGCGGCCAGGAAGCGCACCGGCGTCAGCGGCAGCAGCGGCGATGATTCCTCCGGCTCGTCGGACGGGCCGACCGTGAAGGCGCCATCGGCCCGCTTGACTTCCAGCGCGTCGAATTCGAACCGGTCGGCCAATTCACCACGCAGGTCCATCGGAACAGCCGCATCCAGCCGATAGGTGCCGGCGTAATCGGCATAGGCCGGCGCGCTGGTATCCAGCGCGATCGTGCGGACCAGCGGCTTCACGCCGTGCCCCAGCGCATCCGACAGCGCATTGCGGATTTCACCGCGCAGTCCCTTGCTGTTCTTGCCATTGGTCAGGATGACGAAGCCATCGCCGGAGTCGAGATAGCCCTCGAACCCGGCGTGGTAGCTGTCGTTGTCGCCATTGTGGAAGAACCGGCGCGTCGCGCCGGTACCGGACAGTTCCGGGCCCAGCCCGCGCGTGCCCGGTGAAACCTCGCTCATCATCTGTATCGCCGTGTCACGCGGCAGGAAGTCGCTCCGGCCCTGATAACTCTTGATCAGCGCGCCGACGAATGCGCCCAGCTCGTTGGCGCTGGTCCACAGGCCCGAGGCGGCCTGCTCCGGAAACGCTTCCCAGCCACGCGGCAATGCGGTTGGCCGGCCCTGTTCGTCGTGTGCCTTGGCGATGTTGCCGCGCCGCGCCGGCAGCGGATTCTCGAAGGTGCTGCGGCGCATGCCGATGCGTTCGAAGACCTGCGCCCGCGCCGCTTCGACGAACGACGTGCCGGTCACGTCCTCGATGACCTGCTGCTCGACCATGACACCGCCACCGGAGTAATCGCTCTCCGTACCCGGTTCGCGCTTCAGGCGGACCGGATCGTTCTTGGCGGGCGGGGTGCCGTCGAGGGTCTGCACCAGCGTGGGCAGCTTCTCGCCGGGCAGATAGTCCTGGAATCCGTGCACGGTCAGCCCGGAGGTATGCGACAGCAGCATGCGCATCGTCACCGTGGGATTGCGGATGCCTGGGGCTTCCGGGATCCGCCACGACGTCATGTAGCGATTGACGTCGCGATCCAGATCGATCCTGTCCTGCGCGACCAGTTGCAGCGACGTCGCCGCCGCGACCACCTTGCTGACCGAACCCACCGAGAACAGCGTGTCCGCATCCACCGCATCTGGGGTGCCGGCTTCGCGCACGCCGAAGCCGGCGGCGTAAACCACCTCGCCATTCCTCAGCACCGCCACGGCCACGCCGGGCACCTTGTAGTGCGCCATGCGCTCCTGCAATGACCAACGCGGCACGGGTTCGCCCGCCTTGAGTAGACTGGGGCGCAGGCCCTGCGCCAGAGCGGTTTTCAGTGGCGCGGTATCGCCACCGGCCGGCGCCTGCGCGCCCGCCATGCCCATCACGCCCGCCAGCATCAGCGCCGACAGCATGCGGACCGATCTCCTGTTCTTCATCTGCAATCCTCCGTTGATGCGTTGATGAGTGTTGTCGCGCGGGGCTTCAAGCACGGCGCCGCCCGCGTTGCCGCGCGTTTCGCGGCGACGGCGGCTTTTTCTGCATCCATCGGGTGCCCTCCCGCCCGATGTCGCGCGTTCTTCAACCTCCGGCTTTCGCGCCCTGCTCCAGCAGATAGGCACGCACCGCCGGATCGCGGGTCTGGTTCAGCGGTGTGCGCCAGCGTCCCAGCCAGCCGTCGGCTTCCACGCCCAGATTGACGTCGGCACCGCGTTCGACCAGATAGCGGACGGTCGGAAGATGGCCGGCGCGGGCGGCATTGATCAGCGGCGTTTCGTCATAGGTCACCACGCGGTTGACGTCGGCACCGGCGGCGACCAGGCGCTCCACGATTGGCTGTGCGCCCAGGCCCGAAGCCACGATCAACGGATTGCCTTCGCCGAGCGAGGCCCGGTTCGGATCCGCACCGAGTTCCAGCAGCGCATCAACGGTCCCCACATCCCGCGAGCGGACCGCCTGGATCAGCGCCGTGCCTTCGTCGAGCACGCGCGCATCCACGTCGGCGCCCGCCCGGACGAGTTCGCGCGCCATCTCCCGATCCCCGTCGCGGGCGGCGGCGAGCAAGGCAGTGACCTGCGCATCGGGTTTGGCGGCACATCCCCCGGGCACGTCCAGGCGCGGCGTAGCCGCTACCGCCAGGCCGGTGCACGCCGTCAGCAGGGCGACACTGAGCGCCATCGCGCCACGGCGCCGGGCGAAGCCGGCTCCCGCACCGTCCTGGATCAACCCATCAATGCGCTGCGCGAGATGGCCGCGATGCTCGACCATGCCCACTGCAAGCCACTCGCGCTGTTCGCCCAGATCCAGCATGGCCTCGGCGCTGGCCAGCAACGAGTCGGCGTAGTCGGTCGGCGCATCGCAATCCTGCGCGGCGCGCGCATCGCAGGCCATTTCCCGCGCCAGTTCCAGGCGTGCATTGATGGCGCGCAGGAACGGATTCCACCAGAACAAGGCCAGCAGGCCGCGCAAAGCGGCGGCGAGCCAGAGATCGCCACGCCGGATATGCGCGATCTCGTGCCGCAACACGTCGCGCAGCGCGTCCACCGGCAGGCTCTCCACCAGGCCGCACGGAACCAGAATGCGTGGACGAAGCAGCCCGACGACCATCGGCCCGTCGGCGGCGGTGCTGGCGATGCGCGCGTTCCGTGGCAAGGCCACGCCCAGCGTCGCTTCCAGCGCGGGCGCGGGCTGTGCCACGCGGCGCAGGCGGCGCGTTTCCCGCCATCCCTCGAACAATCGCATCCATTGCCATAGCAGGCCGAGCCCCCACGCCAACACCAGCACCGTCGAGAAGGAGCGCGGAACTTCCAGATACATCGTGTCAGGATGTTGTCCCGCCTCGTACACCGCCTCATCCGCGCGCGCGCCTTCTCCCGGCAGCACGACGACGTGCTCGGGTTCGGTGACCCGCGCCGGCAGCGTGGTCGTCCAGTCCGGCAGGAACGATGCGAACGGCAACGCCACCGCCAGCGCGAACACCCCCAGCAGCAGCCATGAGCGACGTTCGGCACCCAGCGCGCGCAGGCGCATCAGCCACACCGCGACGCCGAACAGCACGATGCTCAACAGCAGGTGCCGGACCGCGAAAGCCAGCACCATCTCGATGATGTTCATTTGCGTCCCTTGGCCCTGGCCTGGTCGACCTTGTCTTGGAGTGCCTTGATTTCCTTGCGGCCGATGCCTTGGTCCTGCAGCAGATGCTGGGCCAACAGGTTCGGCGACCCTTCGAAGAACTGCGACAGCAGATGGTCCAATGCCTGCTGGCGGGCTTCTTCCCGGGTGATCACGGCCCGGTAGATGAAGGCTCGCCCTTCCTGGCGATAGCTGACGAAGCCCTTCTTGCCAAGAATGTTGAACATCGTCAGCACCGTCGTATAGGCCGCTGGCTTCTGCTTGGACAACTCGTCGGCAACTTCGCGGACGGAAGCCTCGCCGCGGTCCCACAACACCTCGAGGATCGCCTGTTCGGATTTCGTCAGCGTGGGCGAAGCGGGTCTGGCCATGCCGGATCTACTTGTTAATTAGTTGGCGGATGGAATCACGGGCCGGGACGGCTGTCAACTAGTTAATTCGTAGATTCGATTGCCCCGTGCCGGGCGGTCAGGCTCCCTTGTTCTTCTCGTCCCAGGGCATGGGTTCCCACAGTTCGACCTTGTTGCCGTCCGGATCCATGATCCAGGCGAACTTGCCGTTCTCGTGCGATTCCGGGCCAGCCACGATCTGCACATCCTCCGCGCGCAGCTGGGCGAGCAACTCATCGAGGTTGTCGACGCGGTAATTGATCATGAAGGACGATTCGCTGGGACTGAACCACTGGCTGTCCCGCTGGGCGAGATGCCACACCGTCAGTCCGCCGTCCTCGGCCTTGTCGTCCGGCCAGCGCAGGACGGCGCCGCCCCAGGACTCCAGCGGCATGCCCAGGTGTTTCTCGTACCAGGCGGCCAGCGCGGCGCTGTCGCCCTTGCACTTCAGGAAGACGCCGCCGATTCCGGTAATCCTTGCCATCTCCGCCCCCAACCCGTTGAGTTGCCGATGCCGAAAACCAGCCCGCGCGGGCGAATGCTCGGTGGGTCGCCGCCGGGAGTCAATGGGCAACCGGCCACCGCACCCAGGGGTTCACCAGGAATTCGTCAACGCGTGTCCTCATTGGCACAGGCCAGGGCACCCGGAGGCATGAATGGCCCGCCATTTTCGGCGACGTCCTTATCGGTGTATACGCCAGGGGAACACAGATGTTGGCATCCCCCGCCGATGTGTTTGGCACCTCCGCCAAGCTCGCACTGGACCAAGCATTTGTCCGATTTCGTGCTGCATCGCAGCGCTGCATGTTTGACCGTGCACCAGGTGCCCCGGAGGTAGTCGCTCGCATTCAGGGACGAAATGTCGCACTCACCGGAATAGGGCGACTCTGGACGGGAAGCGCACCCCATCGTCACCAGTGCGACGACACATGTGCCTATCCTGAAACACCAGACGGCCAATCCTTTGCTACGCATCAAAGTACCCCTGGCACCGAATGAACGATGTCGCGACCCTATACCATGGCGGGCTATTCCTCGAACCTCCCCCCTTCCTCGCGATCCCGCTCGTATCGCTTCCCCAGCGGGAACGCCGGCAGCCATGCCTCCCGGCGGACGGTCCAGCACTCGTAGGTCGGCACCAGCTGATCGGGGACGTCCAGCGCCCCCAGATGCAGTTCGATTTCATCACCACTGCGGGCGAACACCGAAGAGCCGCAACGCGGACAGAAATGACGCCCGGCGTAGTCGCGGGTTTCACCTTCGATGGTCACCGCTTCCTGCGGGAACATCGCAGCCGCAAAGAACAGCGCGCCATGATGCTTGCGGCAATCCAGGCAATGGCAGATGCCGACCCGATAGGGACGTCCCGACGCCACCAACCTGACGTCGCCACACAGGCAGCCGGCAGTGAATCGCTCCATGGGCGCATGTCCTCGTATCGGTCGGTCTGCCCTTTTACAACATCGGTGTTCGGTTCGCATGTCCGGGCACGCGGCTTGGCCGAAGCACGATCCGCCACGCTTTTCCGCATTTGCGGTGTAGTGGAACAGACCGGACGGATGCTATGTTCGCCCGGCCGCCAATCCAGGATGGACGCCATGCCCGTAGTTGCACGACTCGCTCTTCTTCTCGGCATCTCCCTGTTCGCACCGCACGCGCTCGCCGGGGCGCCGGTTTCGGAAACCGGCGAACTCCAGGGCGCCCCGTGGCGCATCGATGTTCCGGACAACTGGAACGGCGAACTCATCATGCTGGCGCATGGATTCGAACCCGTCGGAACGCCACGCCCATCCGCCTGGCCCGCGAACGAGGCCACGCCCGCGCTGCTCGGCGCCGGCTACGCCGTGGCGCAAAGCGGTTACCGCACCCAGGGCTGGGCGGTCGCCGACGCGATCGCGGATACCGAACGCCTGCGCCAGCATTTCATCGCCGGGCACCCGGACACCCGGCGCACCTGGATTCTCGGCTACTCGATGGGCGGCGCGATCGCGGTCGCCAGCCTGGAGCGGCAGTCCCGCCATTACGACGGCGGGGTCGCGCTGTGCGGCGCCACCCTCCCCGGCGACACGCTGGCCGGCGACTTGCTGACCACGCTGGTGGCCTTCGACTACTTCTTCCCGAAGGCGGAAGGATTGCCCATGGATGGCCTGGCCTCGCCGGCGGCGGCCGCGCTTCCCCAGATGCAGCTCCACCAGGGCATCGCGGCGGCGCTGCAAACGCAGCCGGAAACGGCGCAACGACTAGCCACCCGCATGGAAGTGACACCCGAGGAACTCGCGGGCGTGATCAGCCTGCATGCACTGGTGTTCCATGACATGGCCACGCGATACGGCGGCATGCCGGTCGGAAACCAGGACACGGTCTATGCCGGATTCGGCGATGACGCGGCCTTCAACGCCGGCGTGAAGCGCTACCCGGCGGATCCGGCGGTCAGTGCCAGGTTCGCCGACGAACTGGCGCTGACCGGCGCGCTGAAGCGACCGCTGGTGATCCAGTTCAATCACCGCGATCCCACCATCGTGCCGCGCATGCAAGGCGTCTATCCGCAGCTGGCGGCCAAGGCAGGGGCAACGCCACTCCCCACGGTGCTGCCGGCGGCGGGCGAAGGACACTGCGGCTTCTCCGACGAGCAGACCGTCGCCGCATTGAAAGTGCTCGCCAACAAAGCTGAGGAAACGCCAGCTCCTTGATCGCCCAACAACGGATGGACCAGTACACCCCATGGACCTGCTCGTCTATTTTCTGTTTGTGCACACATTTGCGGCTGGCATTCTGGGCATCTTCGTCTTGAAGCATGTGGCCGCATGGAAACTCTCCACCGAGTCCATCGAAAGCCCGGATTTTGGCAGGCGTTGGTTCTATCGTTACCTGACCTTTTCGTTCTGGTTTCTACTTTCGTTTCTTTCCCTAGGTCCACTCACCACCTGGCAGGTTATTAAACTTCCAGAAATCCAAGCATTCGGACGCAATCATCCTTGGCTCATTTTTGCCCTGAATATTCCGCCGACAATGCTTCTTTATTACTTCTACCGGAAGTTCACGATTTGGGCAGACGCTCGCAAGATAGAGGGGCGAAAACGGCTGGCCGCCAAGTTGTCGGCAAAAGCCCGCAGCCGCTAGTGCCCAGTCGAGGGCTGAAGCCGTTGTCGTAGGAATCAACCGGTGGAACGAGAGAGCATGCGGCTACGCCCCGGACCCTCATCGGTAAGGCCCGGGTCCGTTCCAGACTAGTTCGCCCTGTTTGTAGACCTGCATCATGTTGACGGCCTGGCGGGCGTCGCCGATGGCTTTCATTTCCGGTGCGTCCGGATCCAGCGCGCGGCATTTTCCCGAGCCGCGCTTCAGCGCGATCTCCAGCGGGCAGACCATGTAGTAGCGTGTTCCCGGCAGCGGCAGGAACAGTTCCTTCATGCCCTGGTCGGCCCAGGAGCGCAACTGGACTTCGTTGCGCACGTCGTAATAGACCAGATAACCGCCCAGTTCCATGCTGGGTCCGTTGGCCGTCATGTCGCGGCCGCGTCCGTTGCGGATGGCGGGGCTGTTGGTCATCCCGGCGTTCTCCGGCGCGGCGTCTTCCGCCATCAGGCCCGGCGGCCGTCCCGTCCATGTCTCGGGACGGCGGCGGGCCGACGAGGGCGTGCTGGGCGGCTGTGGCTGCGATTGGCTCTGGCGCGAGACCGTGCTGGGGCTACGTCGCGCATCGCGACTGTCGGACGGCATCCGCGCCTCGGGCGGTACCGGATCGTCGGCCCGGTCGACCAGCCTGGACGGGATGCGCGACGCCGCGGGCGGCGGCGGGACGGGTTCGGGTGGGCGCGCTGGCGGCGGGCTGGGCGGCGCCTGCACGGGCTGGTCGGACTGGTTGGGTTCGCCGATGAAATCCACCCGGACCCGGCTGCCC
Organism: Pseudoxanthomonas sp. PXM04; assembly: GCF_014851695.1. Lineage (NCBI taxonomy): Bacteria > Pseudomonadati > Pseudomonadota > Gammaproteobacteria > Lysobacterales > Lysobacteraceae > Pseudoxanthomonas > Pseudoxanthomonas sp. PXM04. The sequence goes on along the minus strand of NZ_JACVAG010000007.1, from coordinate 302,888 downwards.
CCGGCAGCGCTCTGCGGTGCAGTCACCGTGGGCTTGGAGGAATACAACAGGATGAACAACATCAACAGATGCAGCAGCGCGCTGAACAGCGCGGCGATCCAGGATTGCGAGCGTTCGACCCTGGGATCGGCTACCCAGGTCTCCACGCGCTTCGAGGCGTTGCTCATGCCGCCAGGGGTGCGTGGGGGATACGGGCCATCATGGGGGAGATCGACAGTACGCGACGTGGGGAGTTCCGCATGGTAACGCGTCAGGGTGCGGCTTCCGATCCGGAACTTGTATAGGTTCCCCACTTTCCCGTCGCCGGTCCGCGTCTCTTCCCCCCAACTCGACGGGCCGGCGCCCGCGCGGCTTGTGAGCCAGCCACCGGAAACATAGGATCGCCCGCATCAGGGGATGGCGCGCCCACCGGCGCCCATGGACAAATCGCGTGGCCGGAGCACTTCCATGAGGTTCGCAGGACGCATCACCGACTGGAACGGCGAACGGGGCTTCGGTTTTGTCGTCCCCCACGGAGGCGGCGACCGCGCCTTCGTTCACGTCAGCGAATTCCAGCGAGGTTCGCGACCGCCGGTGGTTGGCGATCTGATCTCGTACGAAACCAGGAAAGACGCCAAGGGCCGATTGAACGCAAAGACCATCCGTTTTGCCGGCCAGAAGATTGAAGCCCCCGGGAAGCACCGACGCATTCCACGCCTGGGCATCGCCCTGGCGTTCTTCCTTCTGGTGGCGATTTTCACTCTTTTCGGCAAAGTCCCCGTCATGGTTTCGCTAGCCTACCTGGGCGTCAGTCTGGTTTCCTATGTGCTGTATTGCCTCGACAAGGCAGCGGCGGAAAAGGAATATCGCCGGATTCCGGAAACGACTCTCCATTTCATCGACCTTCTTTTCGGTTGGCCGGGCGGGCTGGTCGCGCAGCAACAATGCCGGCACAAAACCGCGAAGGATTCATTCCAGCGCACTTTCTGGCTGACGGTCCTGTTGAATCTCGCAGGTGCGTTCGTGCTGGTCGCGAGCGGCATCGCCCAGCGGCTTTCCAGCGCCTTGCTCGGGGCCTGACAAGGCGCGTATCCGAAGTCGTTCGACGATCCGGCGCGGTTCGTCGTCCGGTATCACGACATCGTCCATCCGACAGCCCGCGACATGAAACCGATCCGCAGATTCAATCTTCACCTGGCTCCCCTGCTGGACTTTCCGACGATACGAAGCGGTCGGGTCATCGACAGGCTGAATCGCGTCGATAGCACGGAGTGCCCTCTGTTCATCGCCGCGCTGGAGAGCGGTTTCCTGCACGCGATGCCGAAACTGCGCGAGGTTCACCTGACCTTGCTGGCATCGGACCGGGAGGAGGTGGCGGAAGCGCCATCGGAGCGTCGAGGTTCCGCCCGCGTCACGGTTCGTTTCGACGCGACGTCCGTGCTGGACGCAAGCGACGCCGACCTCGGCTGGCGGCTCTACCGGGCCGGCCTGTTGGGCCTGCTCGCGATATGCGATCACGGAATCCCCGATCACGCATCGCGATCCGCGCTCGGCTCCCTCCACGCATCGATCCCGCTTCCCCGGGCGCATCCCTTCCCGACCGCCACGAAGGAGCAATGGGCGCTCTTCCATGCCTACTCCCTTCATTCGGAGGGGAAAGCATCAGGAAGCCTCACCATCGAACTTGCAGCGCCGGAAGGCAGTCCTCCGGGCTACGACTTCCAGCCCGTCTTCGACCAGCTGACCGCCGCACTCGCCGACAGGAAACTCGGTACTTGGGTGGGAGACAGCGGAAACGACATCGAATTCAAATCGAAAGACCTGAACACCGCGCGGGCTTTGGTGGAGGACCTGCTTGCAGGCAGCTTCGCGGGCAGCTTCAAGATTGGTCTGCTGCACGACTAGCGTCCCGCCAATCGGGCGGCTTCGGGCATCGCCGTCGACGGATCGCGTTCGCCCCCGCACGGTATCGGGCCGGGCAGTGCCCGGCCCAGGCCGAATTCGCATCTTGCGGCTTCGGACGTTCCGCGAAGTCGTTCCAACGGGTTCGTTCAACGCGATACCGGCTTCAGCAGATCCTCCATGCCGAGATTCCGGTACATCTCGCGGCGCACGCGGTCACCCACGGCGTTGACCGTTTCCGCGCCGTCCTGCGAAGGATCCACGTGCACGCGGAAGGGGCGTTGCCCGTGCGGCAGGTCGACCACGCGGGCGATGGCCGCCGCCACGTCGTCCACGTTGGCGTCGGCGGGTTCCAGCGCCTTCAGTCCTTCCAGGATCCGCTCGGGCACGCCGGCATAGGGACCGGTGTCGTACTCGGCCGCACGCGCCGCGTCGGCCGGCTTGCCCGAATGGGCGAAGTGGTTGGTGCCGGCGGTATAGGCGCCCGGTACCACGATGGTGGTTTCGATGCCCCAGCGGGACAGTTCGGTCGAGTAGGACACCGCCAGCGAGTCCATCGCCGCCTTGGCGGCGAAGTACGGCGCCAGATAGGGCGGCGTGCCGCCGCGCGTGCTGCTGGAACCCACCCACACCAGCAGTCCCCTGCCCTGTGCGCGCAGGTGCGGCAGCGCCGCGCGGTTGACCCGCTGCGTCCCGACCACATTGACGTCATAGAGTTGCAGGTATTGCTCGGGCGAGAACGCTTCGGCCGGTCCCAGCACCATGTGGCCGGCGTTGTGCACCACCCCGTCGAGGCGGCCGGCATCGGCCAGGATGGCACGCACGGCGGCGTCGGCCGAAGCGTCGGACTGCACGTCCAGTTCCAGCGTGCGCAGGTCCACGCCTTTCTCGCGCGCGTACCGCGCCGCCGCTTCCACCTGCGGCGCGTTGCGCCCGGCGGTGTCGCGCATGCTGGCGTACACCGTGTGTCCCCGGTCCGCCAGATGGCGGGCGGTCAGGGCGCCGAAGCCGGACGAAGCGCCGGTCACCAGGATGATCTTGTTCATTGCGAAGTCTCCGGAAGGAAAAGGGTTCAGACCATGCCGCCGTTGGCGCGGATGACCTGGCCGTTGATCCAGCCGCCCTGCGGGCCGGCGAGGAAGGCCACGACCGCGGCGATGTCCGCCGGCGTACCCAGACGCTCGAGCGGATTCATCTTCGCCAGGCGTTCGATCAGTTCCGGCGACTTGCCTTCCAGGAACAGATCGGTCGCGGTCGGCCCCGGCGCGACGGCATTGACCGTGATCGCGCGCCCGCGCAGTTCCTTGGACAGGATCGCCGTCATGGTTTCCACCGCCGCCTTGGTCGCGGCGTATACGCCGTAGGTTTCCAGCTTGGTACCGACCAGGCTGGTGGACAGGTTGACGATGCGGCCGCCGTCGCGCAGGCGGCGCGCCGCTTCGCGCATGCCGTTGAAGCTGCCCTTGAGGTTGATGGCGATCAGCCGGTCGAACGCGGCATCGTCCACCTGTGCAAGAGTGGCCTGTTCCAGGATGCCGGCGTTGTTGATCAGCGCATCGACGCCGCCGTAGCGGGCCTCGGCCGCATCGAACAGACGCTGCACCGCGACCGGATCGCTGACGTCGGCCTGCAGGGCGATGGCTTCCGCGCCTCCGGCGACGAGGCGGCTCGCCAGCGCCTCGGCGTCGTCGCGCCGGCCGGCGTAGTTGATGACCACCGCATGGCCATCGGCGGCCAGGCGTTCGGAAATGGCGGCGCCGATGCCGCGGGAACCGCCGGTGACGATGGCGACCGGACGGGAGGTTTGCGTGTTCATGGAGGGGGCTCGTTGGACCGCCCGATTGGCGGTGGAGCTACCTTATTGGCGGAGCTGTTCCGGATAATCTGGCAATATCCGCCAACACTATTCGGGAATCCGGACAATGGACCGCTTCGACGCCCTGCGGGTCTTCGTCAGGATCGTGGAACGCCGCAGCTTCACCCGCGCCGCGGAGGATCTGGCGCTGCCCCGCGCCACCGTGACCGACGCCATCAAGGCGCTGGAATCGCGCCTGGGCGTGCGCCTGCTGCAACGGACCACCCGCCAGGTCAGCCTCACCCTGGAAGGGGAAATCTTCTACGCCCGCTGCCTGCGCCTGATCGCCGACATGGAGGACGCGGAAGGCGCCTTCCGTGATACGCGCCCGAAAGGCCCTCTGCGCATCGAAGTGCATGGCACCCTCGCCCGCCATCTGCTGTTTCCACGGCTTCCGGCGTTCCTGGAGGCCTATCCCGACATCGAACTGGATGTCAGCGAAGGCGACCGCTACGTGGACCTGGTGCGCGAAGGCGTCGACTGCGCGGTGCGCGTCGGCGAACTGCGCGACAGCGATCTCGTCGCGCGCCGCCTGACCCTGCTGCCCGAAGCCACCGCCGCCTCGCCGGCCTACTGCGAGCGGCACGGCATGCCGACGGACGTGGATACCCTGGAAACCGGCGGCCACGTGATGGTCGGCTTCAAGTCGACCGCCATCGGCGCGCTGTTGCCGCTGGAGTTCCAGCAGGAAGGACGCGTCCGCCACCTCACCCTGCCCACCCGCGTGCGGGTCAGCGGCGCCGAATCCTACGTGGGCGCGGCCTTCGCCGGATTCGGCATCATCCAGGCGCCGCGCTACCGGCTGGACGGCTATTTCGCCACCGGCGCGCTGGTGCCGCTGCTCGAACGTTTCCCGCCGCTGCCCAGCCCGGTCAATATCGTCTACGCGCGCACCCGCCTGCCGTCGCCACGGCTGCGGGCGTTCATCGATTGGGCGAGCGGGGTTTTCGACGCGGGCTGACTCCGCGCCCGAACGCGGAGGCGGCGCCGGCCGAGCGCCATCCCGAACCAGTCGTCGGCTTCCCGGTCTTTCCACTTGACACAATTAGATATTTAGCTAATTGTCGCAACATGAGCCAAGTATTCAGAGCCCTTTCCGATCCCACCCGCCGCCGGGTCCTGCAACTCCTCCGGCAGGGGCCGCTGAGCGCGGGCGAGCTCAGCGACCAGTTCGATGTCTCCAAGCCCACCATGTCGGCGCATTTCGCCGTGTTGAAGGAAGCCGATCTGGTCCACGCGGAAAAGGCCGGCAAATCCGTGATCTACCACCTGAAGCTCTCGGTGCTCGAGGAAGCGCTGCTGGGCTTCGTCCATTCGTTCGGCGTCGGCGCCGGGTCGCCGAAGTCCAAGAAGGAGACGGCACGATGAACAAAGAACTGATTTCGGATCTCGCGTGGGGCGTCGGCATCGTGCTGCTCGCACTCGGCGCCACCTACGCGCGCAAGCTCGGCTACATCGATGGCGAAACCGTCACCCGTCTGGTCATGGGCGCCATCGGCCTGATGGTCGCCTGGTTCGGCAATCGCATGCCCAAACGCTTCGTTCCGGAGGCCTGGGCGCGCCGGGTCACGCGGGTCGGCGGTTGGTCCCTCGCCCTGAGCGGCCTCGTCTACGCCGGACTCTGGGCATTCGCCCCGATCCAGGTCGCGGCGGCGGGCGGTTCGCTGGCCGTGTTGCTGGGAATAGCCGTGACCATCGGCTATTGCCTGTCGCTGCGTGGCAAGACGAAAGCGTCCTAGCCGATACGGCAGAATCGGGGTCCAACCGTCAGGGAGTCAGGTGCATATGTCGGATACCGCAATCAACCTGCGGGACAAGCTGGCCCGGTTCTCGGACCACTGGTCGCCCCGCGTCGTCGCCGAGATGAACGACTACCAGTTCAAGCTCGCCAAGGTGCAGGGCGAATTCATCTGGCACGCCCACGCGGACACGGACGAAGTGTTCATCGTCCTGGACGGTGAAATGACGCTCGAGTTCCGGGACAAGGCGGTCCCCCTCGCCGCCGGCGAAATGTATGTCGTTCCCAAGGGCGTCGAACATCGTCCGGTCGCCCCACAGGAGTGCTGCATCATGCTGGTGGAGCCGCGTGGTGTGGTCAACACGGGGGATGCTGGGGGCACGTATACCGCGCGGAATGATGTGTGGGTTTAGTGCACGCGCGTTATTCGGGCAAGCGCACTTTATTTCGTGGAGGCGACCCTGCGTCGTCGAAACCTTTGCTTCACGCGACCACGGGTAGCGTGCTCTCCAACATTCAGGAGGCCTCATGGACAAGTCACCATCAGGCGGAAAGGCCATAGCGAGAACCGGCATGCTCATCCGCAAACCCGTAGCAGAAGTATTCGCCGCCTTCATCGATCCCCGCATCACCACCCGATTCTGGTTCACCAAGAGCAGCGGTCCGCTCGAAGCGGGCACGCCGGTGACCTGGGAATGGGAAATGTACGAAGCATCGACCCACGTCGTACCGAAGGTTATTGAGCCCGAACAACGCATCGTCATCGAGTGGGACGGTTACACCGGACGTACGAACGTGGAATGGGAGTTCGTGCCCATGGGGCCGGACGCCACGTTCGTCGGCATCACGGAATCCGGCTGGACCGGGACCAGCGATGAACTGCTGGAACATGCGACCAACGCCACGCAGGGCTTCACCTGGACGCTGGCGGGCCTCAAGGCATGGCTGGAACACGGCGTGGAACTGAACCTGATTGCGGGTCGTTTCCCCAACGGACCCGAGGATCCCTATCCCACCCGCTAGCCTGCGGATGGTCGCTCCGCTATCCGCAAAAAACCTTCATCACGCCCACGCCGGCTGCCCCGGCTCCAGCGGCACGCAACCGTCGTAGCGTCCGGGCACCGGGATATAGCGCAGGGCCTGGGTGAGGCCGACTTCGGAATTGAAATAGGTCTGCAGCGCAAGCGCGCGCACGCTGTTGAACCAGTGTTTGTCCCCGGCCTTCTGTGCCGCCGCATCCAGTTCCGTGAGCAGGCGTTCGCGTTCCGCAACGGGCAGCGAGGCGAAACTGCCGCCGCGCTCGCGGCAGGCGGCGCGGAGTTCCTGCAAGCCCGTGGCGACACGCTGCTGCGTTTCGGGGCTCTCGCAGTCGGCCAGCATCAGCACCATCATCGCGCCGACGCCGGCGGCCCTGGCACCGGGAGATGCAGGCGTCGTCGGCAGCAACGTATCCGCGATGTCCTCCAGCAAGGTCCGGTCGTCCTGCGCCGGGGACGGCGTCGCGGGAGCGGCCTCGGTGTCGCCGGGCATGCCGGCACCCAGCAACAAGCCGGTCGCAGCCAGCGCACTGCCGGCCAGCGCGGTCTTCAACGCCTCGCGGCGGGTGATCTTTTGCTTGGCATCGCTCACAGGTTCTGCCTCCCCAATTCCTCGACGGCGCGGTTCACCGCGCGCGCGGTCAACGCCATGTAGAGCAGCGACGGCGACTGGTTGCCGGTGGAGGTCATGCAGGCGCCGTCGGTGATGAAGACATTCGGGCATGCATGCAGCTGGTTCCACGCATTGAGCATCGAGGTGGCCGGATCGCGTCCCATCCGGCAACCGCCCATCTCGTGGATGTCGCGTCCGGGATACCACTGGGTATCCGCGGTTTCGATTTCACGGCAACCGGCGACTTCCATCATCTCCTTCGCCTGCTCACGCCAGTCGCGGACCATCTTTTCGTCGTTGTCGTCGTACTCCACCGACGTGACCAGTTGCGGGATGCCCCAGGCATCCTTGAGCGTATCGTGCAGGCGGACGTGGTTGCTTTCCTTGGGAACGGTCTCGCCCTGCATATACATGTAGACCTTCCACTGTCCCGGTCGCGCCTGCGCATCCTTGTAGACACCGCCCATGCGCGCGGACGAAGGCGCGCCACGCTCGCGGAAGGCGCCGGTGAAGGTGGTGTAACCGCCGACGAAATCCATCTCGTGCCGCTTGAGATTGCGGAAGTTGGGGATGATGCATTCCGAAGGACGGCGCCCGTAGTAGTAGCCGTCCTCGAACCCGTCGATCAGACCGCCGCCGTTGGCACGATAGCTCTGGAAGGCCACGTACTTGCCGAGCAGGCCATTGTCGTTGCCCAGTCCGTGCGGAAAGCGCGCGGAGATCGAGTTCAGCAGGATCAGCACGGAGTTCAGCGCGGATGCATTCACGAACACGATGCGCGCGCGGTATTCGGTGATCTCCCCGGTATGCGCATCGACCACCCGCACGCCCGCCGCGCGACCCTTGCGCTCGTCGTGGATGATCGAGTGCACCACCGCATCGGGCCGGATGGTCAGGTTGCCGGTCTTGGCCGCCCACGGCAGCGTGGACGAGTTGGAACTGAAGTAGGCGCCATAGGGGCAGCCGCGCCAGCACATGTTGCGCGACATGCAGGGACCGCGCCCCTGATCCAGATGGATCTGCTCGGGCTTGGTCAGATGCGCCCAGCGGCCCTGCACCACGTAGCGGTCGCCGTAGTGTTTGCGGATGCGTTCGCTGTAGGCCTTCTCGACGCAGTTGAAATCGAACGGCGGCTGGAACTCGCCATCAGGCATCGAATCCAGGCCGTCCAGGTTGCCGGACACGCCGATGAATTTCTCCACGTGCGAATACCACGGTGCGATGTCGTCATAGCCGATCGGCCAGCCGATGCCGTAGCCGTCACGTTCCGGCGCTTCGAAGTCATAGCGGCTCCAGCGCTGGCAGGCGCGTCCCCACATGATCGATTTCCCGCCGACCTGATAACCGCGAATCCAGTCGAACGGCTTTTCCTGCACGTAGGGATGATCGGCGTCTTTGGTGAAGAAGTGCAGCACATCCTCGGCGGCGATCCGGGAAGCCACCGGGTTCTCTTCCCGGTACTTGCGCGTCAGCGCCCCGCCATGTGGCAGCTCCCACGGCGACAACCACGCGGTCGGATAGTCCTTGATGTGCTCGACGTTGCGGCCGCGTTCCAGCACCAGCGTCTTCAAGCCCTTCTCGCACAGTTCCTTGGCGGCCCAGCCGCCGGAGATCCCGGAACCGATGACAATGGCGTCGTAGGTATTGTCGTCGGCCATGCTCACAACGCCGGGGTCAGGGTGATGTTGCGGAACTCGACGGGGCCATGGTCGCCTTGGAGCATCAGCGGACCCGGCGCGCCTTCGTCGCTGTCCAGCGCGCCGCCGGTGATGCCGGGAATCTCGCGATCGCAGATCACGGTCTTGCCGTTGACCGCGACGGTGACCTTGCGCCCGACCAGGGAGATGTCCAGCGACTGCCATTCGCCGGGCTTCGCGGAAGCATCCTCGCTGGGCGCCAGGAAGCCATAGATGGCGCCGAGGCTGTCGCTGGCCGGCTCGCCGAAGGTGTCGGCGATCTGCACCTCATGGCGTCCGCGCAGGTACACGCCGCTGTTGCTGCCCTTGGGAAAACGCAATTCCACGTGCAGCTTGAAATCGGTGAAGCGCTGTTCGCTGACCAGGTTGGCGCCGGCCTTGGCATTGCGCAGCACACCGTCTTGCACGGACCATTGCGACGACTGGCCGATCGCACGCCAGCCTTCCAGCCCCTTGCCGCCGAGCAGGCGGATCGGCTGTCCCCAGCGCGGCGGTTCCGCGCGCTGCAACGACGGCGCGCGCACCGCGCTCCAGTCGTGGCGTTTGCCATCCGGCAATTGCATCGCTCCGGAGAGCTTGCCATCCCGCAGATGTCCCTGGAACGACAGGTCGTCGTTGCCTCCCTCCCATTGCGGCGGAATGGCGAAGCGCATTTCGCCATTGTCCGTTTCCACCCGCGCGATCGGTCGCGCGCTGCCGGCCGCGCCGACGAACTGTCCGACCAGCGCACTGGCGCCGGAGCGGCGGATTTCCAGCCAGGAAGGCACGTCGCCGGTGGGCGTATGCACGGTGATATCCCAGCGTCCAGTCAGCGCGTCGGCGGGATTTTCCGCAGCCGTCGCGGAAACGGCGGACAGGCTCGCGAGCAGACCAAGCGCGAGCAGTGCTGGCGGGGTTCGGCGTGCGGCCATGGCGTTCCCGTTTGCTGGCAGAGGCGACCGACTTTAAATGACAGCGCTGGACAACGCTACGTGCCAGGCCGGACATTTCCACGAATCCAGTACTGGAGAAGGTATCGGATTGGCATCGGATTTCCATTCGCAACGCGCCGTCGGAAGCGGTCTTTCATTTTGTGCGGTGCGAGAAAATCCGTATCCGGCAGGAGGCGCGCCCTGTTCAGATAAAGGAAGCTTCGTCCGTCAGGGTCCTGCCGGGACCTCGGCGCTTTGATGCGACGTCGATTCGGGCATCATGCAATCTCCCTCTCGCCAGGCATACGGTCCGGAATGGGAGCGACCGGCTCTCTCCGGAAGGCGGAAGGCAGCGGAGCAAGCTCCGCTCTACGCGGCGTTGTTTCCCCAGACAAGACGAGGGCACCATGGCGATGTACCTGATTTCCTTTCCCAGCGCGGCGATGGTCGTGCCCGATGACGAAATGCAGGCGGTGGGCCGTGACGCCAATGCCGTGATCGACGAGGCCAAGGCCGCCGGCGTCTACCTCTTTGCCGGCGGCATCGAGGAACGCGTGTCCCCCGTGCTCGTTTCCGCCAACGGCACCTTCGCCGAAGGTGGCTACTCCTGGGCGCCCCCGCTTACCGGCGGCTTCACCGTGCTGGAACTGCCTTCGCGCGAGGAAGCCATCGCATGGGCCGCACGTATCGCGAAGGCTTGTCGCTGCGATCAGGAGTTGCGGGTCATTGTTTGAACCGCGATCTTGAAGCCACCAGAGAAAGTGCGTACCAACCGATACGCCCCAGGGTAGATTCGATGTCTGATTCTGATCAGGATCTGGAAAAGCGACTAATGGCAGCCGCAGTCTTTGAGTTGCGGGTGCTTCTTGCGTCTTATATTGGCGGTGACCAACCGCCCTCCATCCGTGCCCCGGCCGAGTTTGCGTATGCCCTCCACAACCAGGCCCTTGCGATTCTGGAAGGGAAACCTGTCGATGTCCCGGCAGCCCTCAGGTCGTTGGAACGTTTGACCCCCCTCCTAGGTGAGAGGTATCTGAGTCATTTCCATCGCGTTGTGTTCGCAGATTCGGACACACCATAAGCACACACGGAATGATGTTCCGACCAGCGAACTTTGCTCGTTCGCCCATCCATCTGGGTGAACCCTCAGGCTACGCCTACGGTTGCCCCGACATCACGCCTTCAATCCACTCGCGGTAATGGCTCACGCGGACATTGCAGCTGATCTGCCCGTAGCGTCCCGGCCGTGCCGTCATGACGTGGCCGTGGACGAATTTCCAGGACGCCAGTCCGGCCAACGCCCGTTGGCCCTCGTTCTGGATCAGCACCGGGCCGCCGCTGTCCCCGTTGCCCAGTATGCCCTCCAGGGGCAGGGCCGCAGGCGGTTCGTCGAATTCGTAGCAGAACCAGCGGTCATGCGCGCTGCTGACTTTGTTGAACGCGCGGCGAAGCTCCGTCCGATGGGGACTTTCCGGAGCGTAACCGCTCGCGCCCGTGCCCGTCGCGCCCTTCCCCACGATCTCTACAATCTGGCCGAACTCCTTGCCGTCCTTGTAGAGCGCGACGGGAGCGACGTCCTCGACAGGCTGTTTCAACCTGACAAGGGCGACATCGTCGGAGTTGGCAAGAAACACCACGATCAGCATGGCCTCTCCGGTGGCCGTGGCCTGTTCGATCAGCTCGTGCGGCAGCGTCTTGTAGCCAGGATGGGTGACGACGCGTTCAACGCTTCTGGATACGCCGTTGACAACGACCTGCTCAAGTTTTGAATCCGCGGGAATCGTGTGCGCCGCCGTGATAACCCACTGCGGAGCAATCAATACCCCGTGCCCTTCGCCCGGCATGTCGACGAGCGCGGGAAGCTCGGAGGCCGGAATCCGGTACTTCGCATCATCGACGTCATGCCGGATGACGATGGCGGTCGCCGCCGATGACATCATGAGGAGCGCTGCGAGCAACAAGGTTCGGGTCATGTGCGGGGCCGGAGCGGGAGTGCGTTTCTGGTGAAGCGGCAAGATACTTGAATCCGTTCCCGCACGCCTGCCCGGCATCTACCCACGACGCACGACGGGGCTTCGCGCAGCCCCCGGGGAGAACCCGAGTCCCGTGCACAGGACTTTCGGTCCTTGCATGACAAGCGGCGGATCGGTGGCTTCGACCTGCCGCCCCGCAACCTTTCCCGACCCACCGCACTGGTATAGTGCGGCGAGCATAGGGGCACGGTGCCCGTCCACGAACAGAAGGGAGTTGGTCATGGGTCTTGTACAGGCGGTGGCAGGCGCGGTTGGCGGTGTTCTGGCCGACCAGTGGAAGGATTTCTACACCGTGCCGGAAGGATTGCCGGCAACGGCGGCACTGTTCGCGGCGGTTCCGCGCGGGACCAATGCCGGACGGGGTTCGAACACCCGCGGCTCCTCCAACATCATCACCAACGGGTCGAAGATCGTCGTGCCCGAGGGCTACGGACTGCTGCTGTTCCAGGACGGCGCGGTGACCGGCTTCGTCGCCGAACCGGGTGGCTATGAATGGCGCTCGGACGACGTGAACTCGCAGTCGATCTTCGCCGGCGACGGCCTGGTGAGCCCGCTGATCAAGCAAAGCTGGGAGCGCTTCAAGTTCGGCGGCCAGCCGGGTTCCCAGCAGGCCGCGTTCTTCGTTTCGCTGAAGGAACTGCCCGACAACCGCTTCGGCACCCAGTCGGAAATCTACTGGGACGACAGCTTCCTCAATACCCAGGTCGGCGCGGTGACGCGCGGTTCCTACACGCTGAAGATCACCGACCCCATCCTGTTCGTGAAGAATTTCGTGCCGGCGCGCTACCTGCAGCCGGGCGAAGTATTCGATTTCACCGACATGGACAACGCCGCCGCCAGCCAGTTGTTCAATGAAGTGGTGGGTTCGCTGGCGCCGGCCTTCAGCCTGTACACGAACGATCCGGCCAAGGGCAATCGCATCACCAAGCTGCAGCAGGACTCGCTGGGCTTCGCCAAAAGCCTGTCGGACGCGGTCGAGCAGGGCTACCAGTGGAGCTCGCAACGCGGGCTGGCGATCGTCAAGACCGCCATCGTTTCGATCGAGTACGACGCCAACACCCGCGAACTGCTCAAGACCGTGCAGCGCGCCGACGCGCTGTCCGGCGGACGCGGCAACTCCAACCTGCAGGCCAGCGTGGCGCAGGGCATCCAGTCGGCCGGCGAGAACGGCGGCGCCGCCGGGCTGGTCGGACTGGGCATGGCGACCGGCATGGTCGGCGGTGTCGGCAGCCTGCAGCAGCCGGTGGCCCCGGCCGCGCCAGCGGCCGAAGACCCGGTGGCCCGGTTGAAGAAGGCCAAGGAGATGCTGGACCTCGGCCTCATCACCCAGGCCGACTACGACGCGCTCAAGGCCAAGGCATTGGGTCTGTAAGCGAGCAGGCGTTCCGCATCCATGTCCGATCCCAAGACCCCGCCGCCGTTGCCGGCGGCGCCCGTGACCGGCCCCGGCTCGCCGCGGGACGTGCCGCCCCTGCCCGGCCAGTTCCCGGTCGTTCCGGCCACCCTGCCCGGCGCCATCCGCGATGAGCTGGAGGCGCCTGATCCGGTGGCGCTGGACACGGCATCGGCCGAACTCCGGGACGGCCTGAACCGCTGCCCGAAATGCGGCGCCACCGATGTCCGCCTCAGGCTCGGCACCGACGTGCTGGTCTGCCAGTACTGCCGTCATGAATGGCACGGCGCGCGCGTGGAAGAGGAATTCGGGCTGGGCGAAGGCCTCGACCAACTGCGCGGCACCGTCATCGCCTCGGGCGCGCGGGACATCGAGGCCGACGCGTCCAGCCTGATGAGCTTCAAATGCACCGGCTGCGGCGCCGAGGTCACCGTCAATACCGAAACCACGATGACGGCGCGCTGCCACTGGTGCCGTCACGTGTTCGGCGTCAACGAACAGGTCGCCAACGGCGCGGTGCCCGATGCCGTGCTGCCGTTCCACATCGGCAAGGAGGATGCGGTCGCGCGCATCCGCCAGTTCGTGGACAAACGCCGCCTGTTCGCGCTGAAGGCGTTCAAGGAACAGTTCACGCCCGAGAATGTCGTCGGCGTCTACCTGCCCTACATGATCGTTGACGGCAACGCGAGCGCCGCCGTCACCGGCAAGGGTGAAATCAAGACCCGCGAATACACGCGCGGCAGCGGCGACAAGAAGAAGACCTACTACGACGCCGACGTGTACCAGGTCAGCCGCGCGGTGGATTTCACCGTGGACGACCTGCCGCTGGAATCCTCGTCCGATCGCGGCAACCTGGACACCCGCGTCAATACCAACAACATCATCAATACCATCCTGCCGTTCGACACCAAGAACGCGCTGAAGTGGAACGCCTCGTACCTGCTGGGTTTCACCTCGGAGAAGCGCAACCTGGACGTCGAACGGATGCGACCGAGGCTGGAAGACCAGCTGCTGTCGATCGCGCGCGCGCAGGTCGAAAGCTCCGTGCGCCGCTACGACCGCGGCGTGCGCTGGGAGCGCGAGCAGCTCGAAGTCCACGGCACCCGCTGGGTGTCGATGTACCTGCCGGTGTGGCTGTACTCCTATCACCAGCCCGGCCGCAACGGCGGCATGCTGCACTACATCGCGGTGAACGGCCGTACCGGCGAAACCATGGGCAGCGTGCCCGTGCAGCAATGGAAACTGCTGCTGGCCGCGCTGGCCACCGGCACTTTCATCGAATCCCTGGTCCTTTGGTTCCTGGTGGTGGCGTCATGAGCGACGACGGCGGACTCTGGTTGCTGGCGGCCGGCCCGGTCGGCGCGACGGCACTCTATTGGGCCCTGTACCGGTACTACCGCAACACCGACAAGTCACACGCCTTCGAGCGCGAGACCACGATCGAAGCCAAGCCGGTGACCGGCTCGGATTCGAAGGTCGATACCGTGACCGGTACGCAGGAGACCCGTATCCGTGGCGACAATGTGCATGACTATCGGGCGCGGGTGCAGCGGGATGATGGGTGACGGCGGCGCATATCAGTCGCCGCTGTTCCTGATCCGAACACTTCCCTTGCAATCGACACACGCCCCGCCTTCAATGCGGGGCGTGTGCTTTTGTACCAACGAGGATCAACCTTCCTGCAGGAACGCCAGAAGATCCGCGTTGATCTGATCGGCATGCGTGGTGGGAAGGCCATGCGGCCCGCCCTTGTAGGTGTTGAGCCGGCCGTTCTTCACCAGCTTCGCCGACAGCACGCCCGAGTCATCGTAGGGCACGACCTGATCGTCGTCGCCGTGAATCACCAGCACCGGGATGGAAATGCCTTTCAAATCCTCGGTGAAGTCGGTCTGCGAGAACGCGACGATGCCGTCATAGTGGGCCTTGGCGCCGCCCATCATGCCCTGCCGCCACCAGTTCCAGATCACCGCTTCCGACGGCTTGGCGCCGGGGCGGTTGTAACCATAGAAGGGACCGGCGGGAACGTCGTAGTAGAACTGCGCACGATTCGCCGCGACCTGCGCCTGGAAGTTGTCGAACACCTCCTTTGGCGTCCCGCCCGGATTGCTCTCGGTCTTGACCATCAGCGGCGGCACGGCGCTGATGAGCACGGCCTTGGACACCTTGTCCTGGCCGTGCCGCGCGATGTAGCGCACCACCTGGCCCCCGCCGGTCGAGTGCCCGACATGCATCGCCCCGCGGGTGCCGAGCTTCTCGACCACCGCCGCCACGTCGTCGGCGTAGTGATCCATGTCGTGGCCGTCCCAGACCTGGCTGGATCGGCCATGCCCGCGCCGGTCATGCGCGACCACCCGGAAACCCTTGTTCAGGAAGAACATCATTTGCGCGTCCCAGTCGTCGGAACTGAGCGGCCAGCCGTGATGGAAATGGATGACCTGCGCATCGCGCGGGCCCCAGTCCTTGTAGAAGATCTCGACGCCGTCTTTCGTCGTTACGTATCCCATGGGTCTTCTCCTGAGCAGTGGTTGGGAGGGGAGTCGCCAGTTGCGAAACGAATGTCCCGGACGCGGTTTGCATGCGCATGACACGCCGGGACGGAGCCGGCCCGGCATCCAGCTTCGGGCCACTCCGGATCATGCCTTCCGGAGCGTTGCGCCACTGTATGTTCAAGGCAGGCCTCCGGACGGACGGCATGATGAGCGACGACTGCCGAAGCTGACAGCCTTCCCTCCTACCCTATCCGCTTCCACGAGAGCGCCGGACTGCTCCAGGCGGTCGCATGCATGATCAACCGTTGTCGTGATTACCCTGCCGGTTCGGCCACAATGCCGGACATCATCGACAGCGCGGCTCCGGACAAGTTCAGCCACGCTCCCGGATGGCGTTCAACGAATTACGAGCGAGGAATACGACAAAGAAACCCACAAAACACAGTTCGATGAGCGCGGCGACCGTAAGCAAATAGGAAACCGGGCTGGTGGCATACGAGAACCGTTGCTTGAAGCACCTGCGGCAGACTTCGCTCACATCACCCGCGGCAATCGCATGGAGCACCACCAGCAGCATCCCGACGCCGATGACCACCCCAACCAACATGAGCAGCCATGAAACCCGGGGGCTGGTCGTCAGAAAACGGAGGTTGCCTGGGCCAATCTCCCTGGCCTTCCTGACCGTCTCACGGACAGCGAGGAAGAAGATCACGTTCCAGCAGACGGCAACTACCGGCATAGGAACTCCTTAGTGGATCTGTCAATTGCGCTCATGCCCGTCTATATAGTCAAAACGATACATCCTGCCATTGAAGTCAATGGCTTCGACATGATCACCGCGCAGGGTGACCGCTCCCGTAAAGGCATCTTCGCCGGATTTCGACCAGACGATCTGCCCGGATTCTGTAAAACGGGAGATATCAAGCTCTCCATGGGAAACAAGCGCATCTGCTTCGTCACCGTAATGAACGCCAAAACAGGTGACCTCGTCTATCCGCAACGTCCAGAGATACTCAAACGGTTTCACTCCAAAGCAAACGACGTGCGATCCTACCGCCAAGTAGCAACGGTCCTCCGCCCGGATGAAGGAGTGGTCATGGACGCCGGTGGCGCCGCCGCTGGCGGCGAAGACAGCCGTTGGCACGCCATCCACGAGGACTCGATGAATGGAGCTCGGGGAATATTCACCGGAGAGATCCAGTTCGAAGGCGTACCGCCGGGAATTGTCTTGGGAGCCAAGGTGTAGGCCAGCTCATTCACGATTTCGATGCTTTCCATCGCCATAGCGTCAGGTCTTCGCCTGATGCGTTATGCCCTGAATACCATACGCTGTAAATGCAGATGCATTGCGAAAGCCGCCTTGGACCAGTGGTGCAGCCTGTCCCGGGTGCGGAGCGGCAGGAATCGGTCCCTGCGGGCCGCCATCGCCGGAAAGACCGGCAGGGCGGACCGATGACCGCATGGACGGCCGTGTAGACCTCGGGGCTACCGTCCGTCTTGCTCCCTGGTCCGCTTCAGGTTCGCGCACGTCTTATGGCGTACGATGGCGCGGCAACATCGTGCGTCCCGTCCGACCGTCCCTGCCGTCGCTCGCTGCGCTTTTCTTCACGCGTCACCGTCCTTCCGGCAGACGCACCTCCTGGAGTGCCCATGACGGGCTACCAAGTCCGCGAGACCCGCCACGCCGTGGGTGGTCACGTCTATCGCCTGCGCGTATTGAGCGACAAGCAGCAATTCGCCGACCCCGACGGCCATGGCGCGCGCATCGGTATTTCGTCGGCGCAGTGGAGTCTGTTCGGGCAGCTTTGGCCTGCGGGCCGCCTGCTGGCCCAGGCAATGCAGCGTTTTGACATCGCCGGCAAGCGCATCCTGGAGATCGGCTGCGGTATCGGCCTGGCCAGTCTGGTGCTGCAGAAGCGCGGCGCCAACGTGGTCGCATCGGACATGCATCCGCTGGCGGAGGTATTCCTGGCCTACAACGCCGCGCTGAATTGCCTGCCGGCGCTCAACTACCGGCAGCTCCGCTGGGATACCCCGCTGCCGTCACTGGGTCGCTTCGATGCGATCGTCGCCAGCGATGTCCTGTACGAGCGCGACAGCGCGGACGTACTGAGCGCCGTGATCGAACGCCATGCGGAACCCCGTGCGGAGGTGCTGATCACCGATCCCGGGCGCGGCAACAGTGCGCGCTTCAGCCACATGCTGGCGGCGCAGGGGTTCGGGGTGGAGGCCACGCCCTGTCCGATGGACGACCGCGACGCCCCTCCGCATCGCGGCCGGCTGCTGCACTACCGGCGGGGACTGGCCGCATGAGCGCCATCCCTGCTTCCGAATTGCCGCTGTGCGCGAGTTGCGATGCCGTGTGCTGCCGCCTGACGGTCGTGTTGCAGCCGGAAGACCGTATTCCCGCGCATCTGACCGAGCACACGCCGGCCGGCCTGACAGTGATGGCGCGCGATGCGGAAGGTTGGTGCGTGGCCATCGACGCGGCACGCATGTGTTGTTCCATCTATGACACACGACCCGATGTGTGTCGCCGCTTCGTCATGTTGGGACCCTACTGCCGCGCGGTGCGCACCGAATATCTGGACAGCACCTCGCGTGGCATCCCCCTGACGCTGTACTCATAGGAGAGCCGCATGTCCCGTCCCCACAAGCAGATACCGAACGCCGCGACCTCGCCGAAAGGCCACCGCGAAGTCAGCCGGATGTTCGCGCGCCACCCGGGCAGCAGCGACCGCGTCCCCCTCACGCACGAAACCCTGGCGGCCGACCTGGTCGCCTTCCACCGCGACGGCGGGACCATCGAAGTACTGGGCACGACGTACACGCGGAGCAAGCCAGGCCAGGACGGCAAGCCCATCCCGCCCGCTGACGGCAGCCCCGCCGCCAAACACCGACGCTGAGCGAACAGGAGTATCTCCTTGCCCGTTACCCCCAACTACGCCTTCGAGAAGCGCCAGCGCGAACTGGCCAAGAAAAAAAAGCTGGAAGAGAAGAAGAGCCGCAAACGCGATGCGGCTGCGTCCATGCCCGACACACCTCCACCCGATGCGGCGGCGCCCGGTACGGGAAGCGACACGGATCCGGAGCGCACGCCCGTGACGGCGTCGCCGCCGGAGCAGCCACGCATCTATCGCAAGCGTTCCCCTTGACCCGATCGCTACCGCGTTCCCGTCACCGCCCAGGTCCTGGAATGCATTGCCGAAGCGGGTCTTGAGGGTGTGATTCCGCCGCTCTACTCCGCATCCCCGATGCGCGTATCGACCGCAATCCAGTTGGTCTCCCAGTTGCGTCCGCCGTCGTCCGAATAAGCCTGCTCGAATCGCGCCGAGTCGGGGGTGATGTCGGAGATGACGAAGCGCACGAGGATGGCCTTGCCGTCTAGGTCTTCCTGGCCGTAGAACTCGCCGCGGCCGTTGCGGAAGACGCCGTGGACCGGGCGGGTCAGGGTGCCGCTGCGGGCGCCGGCGTAGTGCAGGCTCCACTGCCCGGCCTGCGGGTTGTACAGGCGCAGACTCACGCCTTCGATGTTTCCGGTCGGGCCCGCCACGCGCAGTTCGACCAGGTTGGCGCGTCCGTCCAGCACTTTCCGGACGACGCTGGTGCCGGCGTACTCCACCCACTCCTGCGAGCCGGACAACGGCTTGGCCAGCCGCCGCAGTTCGGTCTTCCAGGTGCCGATTTCCCAATCGAAGTCGTGCTGGCCGTCGCCCGGCGCGGCGGCGGGAGCGGCCTGCGGTGGCTGTGCCGGCGCGTTCATCGCCAGCAATGCCATGGCCAGGCAGGTGCCGCCGAGCCAGCTTCGTGCGGGGTTTTGCATCGTCTCGTCCCGTCTCCCATGATGCGCGCAGGATAGGAACGCGAGGCCAGCATGAACAAGAAGGTACCTGCGGGTAACCATGCCCGGCCCAATCCGCTCGAAGGCTGCCCGCTGGCGGCCGCCTTCGCGGCCATCGGCGGCAAATGGAAACTGACGATCCTCTACTGGCTGGCGCACGGCGAACTGCACTTCGCCGGCCTGCAACACCGCGTCACCCCGATCTCGAACAAGGTCCTCGCCGAACAGCTGCGGGAGCTCGAAGCCGATGGCCTGGTCGATCGCACTCCCACCGGCAGCGTGCCTGCGCCGGTGATTTACCAGCTGACGGCATACGGCAGGACCCTGTTGCCGATCGTCGAGGGGGTGCGGGTGTGGGGGGAAGGCCATTTGCGGCGAGCAGCGGCTGAACCACGATCAGACAGCATGGGATGTGGTGCAGCGGTCCCTGGTTGAAAGCACAACAAACGCGAGCAACAAAATAAAGCACGAATGGACCGATGCGGCGGGCATCTGTCCTAAGCGAAACGTCCTGAGGGGTTGGAAGCCCGATCCCACCCCGGCTAGACTTGCCATGGGGAACATCCAGGCATCCGGGGCAAAGGGAATTCAGAACATGGGGAAGGTTCCATCCACGGTACGCGTTGCTGCTGCCGTGATTTGTTTCGCTTGCGCAGCTCATTCCGGGTCCATACGGGCAGATGAGCCTACCGGTATGTCGCCGGCCTGGCTGGCCTTCCTCAAGCGCCCGACCATCGAGAATGTCCAGATATCGCCGGACGGAACGCGTCTGGCGGTCGCGGAGCGCGCGGATGACCGCACCTTCGTCACCATCCGCGAAACCAAGACGCTGACGTTGCTGACGCGCTTCAATCCAGGCGATGGTGGCGAGATCCATACGCTGCGCTGGCTGGATGATACGCGCTTTCTGGTATCGGCCAACGCGGTGATGGCGCGATACAACCTCGCGATCAACAAGCCGGTCATGGCAATCGTCCAGAGTGACGGCAAGGGTCGCTACATGGTGCCCGCCAACTTCCTGGCCACCATCGACGGCGATCCGGATCATCTGCTGGTCACGCAATGCACCAACTGGGGTGAAGGTGGCTGCTTCGACGCCGTGCACAAGGTGGAGATCGGACACACCAACCGCATCGGCGATGCCATCATCACCGCACCCGATCGCGACTCGGTGCTCTTCCCCGACCGGCGGGGCAACGTGCGATTCGCCACCTCCGTCGACGACAAGGCGGATACCAAGCTCCATGCACACATCGGCGAGGACAAGGGCTGGACGCTAGTCAATGACAGCAAGGAGAGTGGTGTCGACGTCTGGGCCATCGGCGTGGACCGTGACGGCGCCTCTGGTTTCCTGCAGGCGGAAAGGTCCAGCGGTCCGGACGTCATCGAGCGTTACGACTTCGCGACCGGCAAACGTACCGAGGTATATCGCCATGCGACTTCCGACCCCATCCGCTACATCCTCGCGTTCGACAAGTTGACCCCCATCGGGGCGTACTACGGCGCGACCCGGCCGCAGGCGGTGATCTGGAATGCCGCGCATCCCGACGCGCAGGCCATCGCCTCGATCATCGCGGCCTTCCCCGGACGTATCGTCAGTATCACCAGTACCTCCGCCGATGCCGGCAAGGCCATCGTCAGCACCGTTGGCGATCGCGACCCCGGCACCTGGTACCTGTATGACCGCGCGACCCAGAAGGCATCGCTGCTTGCACGCGCGAAATCATGGCTGACGGAAACAAGCCTCCCGAAGAACCAGGAAGTCGTTCTCACCGCGCGCGACGGCATCACGCTCCATGGCATCCTCACCCTGCCCCCCCAGGCGCCGGAGACCGGCTTGCCGATGGTCGTCGTGCCCCATGGGGGGCCGCATGGCGTGTACGACTCGGCCATGTATGACAGCGAAGCCGCGCTGCTCGCCAGCCAGGGCTATGCGGTTCTGCGGGTGAATTTCCGGGGCTCCGGCGGTTACGGCCGGCAATTCCAGCAGAGCGGCTGGATGCAATGGGGCCGCGCCATGCAGGACGACATCACCGACGCCACGAAATGGGCCATCGCCGAAGGCATCGCCGCACCGGACCGCATCTGCATCTCCGGCTGGAGTTACGGCGGCTACGCGGCGCTGATGGGCGCGGTTCGCGAGCCGTCGCTGTACCGCTGCGTCGTCGGTGGCGCGGGCCCCTACGATCTCGCCAAGCTGTACAAGTGGGGCAATATCCGCCGCAGCGATTACGGCCTGGAATACCTGGCGAAAGTGGTGGGGAAGGACCAGAAGGTGCTCGCGGAGCGCTCCCCGGTGGGTAACGCGGCCGCGGTCAAGGTGCCGGTGCTGATCGTGCACGGCAAGCTGGATGCCCGCGTCGACATCGCCCACGCCAGGCGCATGACCAAGGCGTTGCGCCAGGCAGGTGTCGAGGTGGAGTCCCACGAGTATACGAATGCGGGACACGGGTTGATGCTCGATGCCGACAAGGTCGATTTCTATACGCGGCTGCTCGCCTTCCTCGCGAAACACACGCAGGCGCGTACGGGTGCGGGTGCCCGTACCGCGGACGCGCAATGAGCGCCGAGGCCCGGATGTGGAAATGGCTATGGATGATGGGGATCACCCAGGTGCTGCTGATTGCAGTCCTGGCGACACTCTGGAGTTCGATGCCAGCAGCGGTACCAGCCGCTGATTCGGACCCTGCCCCCATCTGCTTCAACCGCGTGCCTGGCTCGGACAAACCCTGTCTCACCAGCTTCACCCGACTGGCGACCGCGCCGGGCGAGGTCGCCGGACGCAGAATCATCATCACCGGGTATCTCGCCATGCGCTACGGCGTCCCGATGCTGTATGCCAGTCAGCACGACTATGAGAACGACATCGCGGTCAACGCCCTGGCCATCGAGGGCGACCACCCAGCGCTGGAACAGTTGATCCGGCAATTTTCCTACCAGTATGTCGTCATGGACGGCGTCTTTCGCGAGAACGAACAGAATCTGGCATGGCTGGGGCGGCTGACTCCGCCATTCAAGGCATCCAAGCCCATCACACCGCTAAGACAGACGCACGAGGATGTGCTGGTGCCGGTCGAATTCATGAAGTAGCCGCGCGACAGGTCGGCCCTGATCTTGGCTCAAGATGGCGCCAATGCCGGCCAGCCTCAGGAACCGCGATCAGAGCGCGGTCTCGTCAGGCAAGTAGAGTCCTCTTCCTCTTTTTTTTTCGGCCCCATTCTTTACCCGCCCGACAGATTTCATGCATATGAAACTTACCGCGCTAGCCACCTTGTTGTTGTTGAGCACTCTGGTTGCGGATGTCAGCAGCACCGCCCCCGAGGCACCGCCCACCGGAGTGTTTTCCACCCTTACATGACGGTGAGCAGACCTGCGGGAGGAAATTGGCGGATGCAAAGCGAATCCGATTTCGAGGTGCGGTTTTCCCGTGGCGAGGCGACCAATTCCTTTGTCGCGGCCGTCGCGCTGTTCCGAATGGGACCCGCCGGCTCGCCCGAGGAGTATGAGGAGCTGATTAGAAGGTCATCCGCGAGCGACACCGACCCTCGGATGCCTGACCGGTATGAACTGCTGGAACAATCCATCAAGTATTCAAGCGAGCGAGCGTACCCATGCGTACGCTATCGGGCGACTTCAAAGGACCGGGGAGCCAAAGGCGCAAATGGACCGCTACTGTTGGAGCTGGATGGCCTGTATTGCCGTCATCCGGCGGATGAGTCCGTAGGCGTATCCATCCTGTATTCGCACCGTGGCCTGACGCGCCACGCGCACCTGAAAACCGACGCGGATGAGTTCATTCAGAACGTCGTCCTGCATGGATCCGAATAGCCTCATGCGTCACCCAGATGCCCCTCTTTCTAGCCGCTCTGGAACAGAAAAAGCACATCCTGTTCCGCAATGACAGTGCTTTGAACCCGGTCTTTTACCAGAACCGCTGTCCCTTTCGCGGTTTTGCGATCAGCTGCCAATCGTCCTCATAGACCACTGAACCCGGCTCCGAAGTCCTGAGTACTTCGACATGGTGGCCATGGCGGTCAAGCAGGTACTTGAGGTGCCACATGCGTCGGATGGCGTCCTCCGCCGCTGGCTTGAACCAGGAGATCGCTCGGCGATGCTCTAGCCGCTCCAGCACCCTGGGCACGAACAGCTGCTCGTTGAACCAGGACAACGCTTCGCGCAACTCCAGATGCTCATCCGAGGTCAGATCACCTTCATCGCGCAAGGTATGTGCAGCCACCAAGATTCCGCTGGCATAGCCAGAGTCTCGGTCCATTGCAAGCGTGGCGAATCGAATGAGCATTGATAGTGACCGAGAATCCGGCTCTCTTAACAACAAAGTACCGTGAACCGACCTTTCCGAAAATGGCATTGGCAAAGCGTGTTGCCCAGGGTATCTCGAAGCGCTGCCTGTGACGATGGATCTCGACGAGTCTGTCGTCGTTGAAAGTCAAGCGGACCGAATTTAAGAACTTGTCCGACCCATCAAGAAGTACGTCCCATTGGTCGTGCGCTTGCAGTTGTTCTATTCGTACCTGCGAAGGCGCGATGCTGAAGTGGTCCCCGGTTCTCGGACCGTAGCTGATATACACGACTGCACGCCGGTGGTCATTGAGGCTTCTGGCCGCCGCCAGCACTTCCTGCCTGGAAGCGCCGATGGTAAATCCGTAGGCCGTGCCGGAGACAACCGTCTCATCAAGATAGGTGGCCCAGAGATAACCCGTGTATCAGGCGACTGCCAGGAGGGGGGCGAGCATGGCAATGACCAGCATTCTTTTCCACGGTCGCATGGCGATATGTCTCCCTATCCCGATATCGCACTCTAAACGGGCGCTTCCGTAACAACCAATGCTACGGACTCCGCGCCCACCTTGATGCTCAAGCCGCTCATGAACATCGCAGCCACCTGTGTGCATCCCTCTATGGGTTCGTTCCTGGCAAAACCATTCATTTCCTCAACCATGTCGTCCCACATGAATCCGATTGCGCTCAGGCAGTCGTCCTCGGTGTATGGCATGTCCGGATCCCGCTCGCGGACCTTGAACAGGTAAACGCCGGAAAAGGCAAGACGAAGTTCAACGGGATCCGTTGGCTTCACCCATTTACGGGAGCGACGATGCCAGCGCAGTACCAAGGTCCGCTTCGTGGGGTTGTACAGGAACTCAACGAATTCGAAATCGTTATGAAGATCGAAACGCCTCGCATCGCACTGAAGCGAAATGAAATCATCCACGATTGATAACCCGAGCAACTTCACGAAGCGCTCCCTTTTGAAGGCACTTCCGCAACCAGTAGGCCCGCGAGTTCCGGGAGGGGCAAGTACCCAGTGGATTCGGGGCTGGATGGCAATGCCGTCACCTCGATGTACTGCACCTGCTCGGCGAGCGCGAGCTCACCGATGGCGCACTCCAGCATGATGAAGGTTCCTGTCAGGAATGCCTGCTCTCGGGCCGCATCGTAGTGTGCGTAGCCGACGCGAACGCCCAGTCCAGTCGGGTCGCTGGCGGATCGGAGTGGCATGAACCATGTCGCCTCTGGGCTGAATGTGATGTCTTCGTAGTCGGTGACGAAGCCGAATCCGCTGCCGGGCTTGAACGCGATGAACCTCCACCCTGGAATCGATGGCGCGGTTGCAACGAGGGTGCGGACCGCTGAGAAGTGGCGCGTGTCGCCTTCCGCCGAGATGATCAGCTCGTTGTGTCCGTCCTCTGCCCTCCCGGTCTCGAACCAGAGATGGGGGCAATACTCGTGCAGGGCGTCCAGCAATTCGTCGAGCAGTTGCTCTTTCTCCGGCACCTCAATGTCACGAAACCTCGCCTCGCTTCGCTCGAACCAGGACCAGAATGTACGTTGTTCTTCCATGCGATGCCCACTGCCTCATATCCGAATCCCGGGATGTTTGATAGCCGCCCCGCTCTTCAAGGCGTATCCGAAGCACGCCGGGGCTTCGGCGGTGCGTTCTGATTGTCCATGTCCGAGAAGATCAGCCACGGCTGGCCGGGGGTGCGGCGGAGCGTGAGGGTGAACTTGCCGGTGTCGCCGGGTCCATCGCCGTAGCCGTAGGCGCCGACGATGTAACCGCTCGTAGCTTCGGTGTGAAAGGCGAGCGCGCGTAGCCGCAGCGGGCCGCCGCTTCCGCCTTCATAGGCGGCCTGGATGGCCTTGCGTCCGCGGACGGGCGGACGATTGCTTTGCAGGATGAAGCCATCCTCCGCGAACAGCGCCGCCAAGGCCGCCGCATCTCCTGCGCGCCAGGCGCGCTCGTAGTCGCGGAGTATCCGGTCCAGTTCGGGTGGCAGCGCGATGCTGGGAACGCTTGTGGGCTCTGGAGCATCTTGTGAAAAAGCCGGTCCCGCAACCAGCATCAGGGCGAAGGCGACAACAGCAAGAAAAGGACGGCTCATAGGTCTCAACCCAATTGGAGTTCGCTAGTTGGAACAACGGAATGGAGCCTCAATAGGCGGATCAGTATCACGGAGTCAGAAAACCCACACCGCCTCTGTTTTTTCAACCGTGCTACCCCCCTGTCGAGTGGATGTCCTTTCGGCCAGAAACGGTCATTCAAAACTACTCAGCCAAGCCGGGGTGCAAAACGCGACCGGGACAGGCTCTAACTCTAACCGGAGACGTTTTCTCGCGCAGCGATTCGCTCAACCAATGTATTGATCGCTGCCTCCATGGCGCCGGCAGTCTGGTCGCCGCTTTGGTTGGTGATTACGAAAATTCCCAAATCGTACTTCGGCAGGATGTAGATGTAGCACTGCGAGCGGGGCACGCCGCCATGATGGGCGTAGTAAACACCCTTCAAGCGGTCGCCGGCGACGATGTTCCAGAAATAGCCGATGCTGAACTCGTAATCGAATTTCACAAGCGTACGATGCGACTCCTTCACCACGGGCCCGTCGGCCAACTGGAATTCAAGGTACTTCACCATCTCCGGGACAGTCGCCTTCACGTTTCCGGATGCGCCCCAGGGCAACTGGGGCATCGGCGTTGTCGGTACCGCGTTGTCGCTGTGATAGCCGATCGCAAGTCGGGGAATTTCGGCATCGCTCAGTCTGATTCCGAGGTCCGTCATCGCCGCGGAATCGCGAAAGAATCCGCGCAACAGAGACTCGTAGTCGCTCTTGTATACCGTTTCCAGAATATGCGCCGTCAACTCGGTTCCGGCACTGGAGTAGGCGTAGTCTTTTCCGGGCGCCTCGTGAATCTCGACAGCGTGCAGGTCCCTGAAGAAATCAGCCTTGTCGTAGCGCGCATAGATGGCATTGAGCTCTTGGGGCGTACGCTGATCGGTGAAGTCCGCGAGTACCGTGTTCGCGCGTTCCGGCAACATGTTCGGCAGCCCGCTCGTATGCGACAGCAGGTGACGGATGCGAATGGGATCGCCCTTGTACTGCAGGTTCGGATAGTCCCCTTGCAGATACCTCCGAACATCATCATCCAAACCAAGCCTGCGCTCCAGGACGGCATTGGCCATCAGGGTTCCCGCCAGGGTCTTGCTCAGCGAACCGATTTCGTAGAGGGTCGCATCGGTCGGAGGGCCCGGCCTGCCAGCTTCCATGTCGCCGCGATGACGGATGAATTGCTGGCCCCGATATACGACTGCGATCGAGGTCGAGTGCAGCAATGGCTGCTCTATCAGTGTTGCGGCGACCTCATCGATGTCCGCTCCCAGATCCTGCGCCGGCACATGCTCGCCCTTGCAGCCCGCAGCCAAGAGCGTGGCGGACAATACGAAGTAGTTGAACCACGGCCTGTTTCGAACAATCCTCGAAATCGCTTGCATGCGTCAGTGCTTGAAGGGCCGTGGAAAGGATTCCCAAGATAGCCGATTGCCGGCGCCAGCGCCTGCATCTGTTCTCGCAGAAGCCGCCCCAGGCGCCAACCAGAAGACGGGTGTGGAAGTCCGCTTCGGGACATAAGCCGTCAACCGACAAACAGCGTCATGGTCTTCAGCCTTTGAGGGACTAGTTTAGTCCCCGGTGCTCAACACACCTCCCCCGCTAGCGGTGTCCGCGTCCGTCCTCGCGGTTTTCCGATATCGACCGGAGGCCAACATGGCAGGCAACAAATCCCGCCGCCCCTTCCCGCGTGAGCGCCAACTCAAAATCGGCTACGCCTATTACCCTCACACCGGCAAAGGCCGCCCCACCCCGCCCTTCCCCTCGCTGCGCCTGCAAGGCCGCTGGCTGGAACGGGCCGGCTTTTCGATTGGTCAGAGCATCCAGGTACGCATACGCGCCGGCCGTCTGGTGCTGGAGCCGGTGAAGTCGGATTGAGGAGGTAAGCCCGCCGCCCCGCTCTGCGGGGCAGCGTTGCCTGGATCCGGAGGAGAGTCTCAAGTCGGGAAGCTAGTCGCTCTTGATCCGATTGAGCACGCGGTTAAGCACATCAAGCTGGCTCTCCAGGGTAGGCGCCGCCTTTGAGCTCAGTGACTTCTTTGTTTCCGCCCGAGCGATCAGGTCAAGAACGAAGTGTTCGATGCTTTCCATCTTCCGAGCCATTGCAAGATTTCTATCCGTTTCGTTATCGAACAGGGAGGCCAGATCTCTTGCAATACCCAGTAGTTCGTCCACGGCGTAAGGCTCATGCGCGATCTCGACGGCACTTCCTTGGACGGTCCTTTCCTCCCAATCCCCATCAGACATGGCTGAGAATGAGACTGGGGTAGCCGAGTAATCGACAAGCAAGGACTCGCGAAACACCTCGAAGGCCTGGGTTGCGGCCAAGCGGTCTATCGGCTCCACTACCGTTACCACAAGAACGGGGCAATCGGAGTTCGGAAGGAAGGTGTCGGGAATGAACCTCGCAGTTATCCTCTTTTCGGCTTCTGTGATGCCTGCCAGCATGTACCAGGACATATAGAGATCGCTGCCTCCTTGGTAACGAATGTGGGTGCGGACTTTTGTCTGAGCCCTAGCCTCGGCAAAGTTTAAGAAACGCAGCTCATGTCAACAATCGCTGTTCCCCGGCTTCGACACCGGTTAAGCCGGATCAGGAGATAGACCCACCGCCCCGGTCTACGGGGCGGCGGTATCCGGCTCAGAAGCGGGTGAGCTTCCAGCAGCGGTGGATGCGGGCGTTGCGCTCGAAATCCGGGGGGATGGTCTGCGGGGTGATGTCCTCGCAACGGGCGAAGGCGGCGATTTCGTTTTCGTCCAGGCGGAAGCGGCGGAAGTTGTTGCTGAAGTACAGCACGCCGTGGGGCGCCAGCCGGGCGACCGCCGCGCGCAGCAGGCGCACGTGTTCCTTCTGGATGTCGAAGTCGTCGGCGCGGGCGGAGTTGGAGAAGGTGGGCGGGTCGCAGAAGATCAGGTCGTATTCGCCCTGCTCGGCTTCCAGCCAGCGCACGGCGTCGGCCTGCACGAGGCGATGCTGGGCGCCGCCGAAGTTATTGCCGGCCAGATTGCGCCCGCACCATTCCAGGTAGGTGCCGGACAGGTCCACGCTGGTGGTGGTGGCCGCGCCGCCGACGGCGGCCTGCACGCTGGCGACACCGGTGTAGCTGAAAAGGTTGAGGAAGCGCTTGCCGCGCGCTTCCTGGGCCATGCGCCGGCGCAGCGGGCGGTGATCCAGGAACAGGCCGGTGTCGAGGTAGTCGAACAGGTTGACCTGCAGGCGGGCGTTGTTTTCCCGCACCCACAGGGTCTGGTCCTTCTGGTCGAAGCGGCCGTATTTGCTGCCGCCCTTGCCGCGCGCGCGCGACTTGATCGCCACCCGCTCCGGCGGCGCGGCGAAGACTTCGCGCGCGGCGGCCAGCAGTTCGCTGAAACGACGGCGCACGTCGGTTTCCGGGATGCTGGCCGGGGCGGCGTATTCCTGGATGTGCAGGTAGGTGCCGCCGTCGTTCTCGGCTTCGTACACGTCGATGGCGGCGGCGTATTCGGGCAGGTCGGCGTCGTAGGCGCGATAGCAGGTGACGTCCTCGCGGGCGCGCCAGCTCTTGAGCTTCTTGAGGTTCTTGCGGATGCGGTTGGCGACCATCTGCGCGCCTTCGCTGAGCGGGCGCGGTTCGCTGCGCTCGCGGGCGGGCGCGGCGACGGGGTCGCAGACGATCAGCGCGCACTCGATGGCGCCGTTGAATACCTGGTATTTCTTCTGCGCGCGCAGGCCGGTGGCGTGGGCCAGATCGGCGTTGCCGCACAGCAGGCTGGCGCGCCAGCCGGGCACGGCGCGTTGCAGCGCGTCACCGAGCATGCGGTACAGCGCCGCGTCGGCGGCCAGACGCTCGTCGTAGGGCGGATTGCAGACCACCAGGCCGCCGCCTTCGCCGGGGGCTTCCAGTTGGGCGACGTCGCGGGTCTGGAATTGAATCTGTCCGGCCAATCCCGCCAGGGTCGCGTTCTCGCTGGCGGCACGGATGGCGCGTGAATCCAGATCGCTGCCGAAGAAGCGCGGTTGCAGCGCGCGGCGGCCCTCGGCCTCGCGGGCGACGGCGTCGGCGAACAGATCGCGCCAGGCCTGCGTGTCGAAGCCCAGCCAGCGCGTCGGCAGCGCGTTGCCGTGGCGTTGCAGGCCGGGGGCGACGTCGGCCGCCATCAGCGCGCCTTCAATCAACAGGGTGCCGCTGCCGCACATGGGATCCAGCAGCGCGCCACCGGCGTGGTACAGCGCCGGCCAACCGCCGCGCATCAGCACGCCAGCGGCGAGGTTTTCCTTCAGCGGCGCCTCGTTCTGTTCGCGGCGCCAGCCGCGGCGGTGCATCGGACCACCGCCGAGATCAATCGACAGCGTGGCGCGGCCTTTGCGCAGCGACAGGTTGATGCGCACGTCCGGCTGTTCGACATCCACCGAAGGACGTTCCAGTCCCTGCTGGCGCAGGCGATCCACCACCGCGTCCTTGATCCGCTGGGCGGCGTAGCGCGCGTGGGTGATGGTCTGGCCGGAGACGTGCGCGTCCACCGCGAGGGTGAGTTCCGGGCGCAGGTGGTTTTCCCAGGCGATGGCAGCGGCGCCGTCGTAGAGCGCCTGTTCGTCCGGGCAGTCGTAATCAGCGATGGGCCACAGCACGCGGCTGGCCAGGCGCGACCACAGCACGGCGCGCTGGGCGTCGCGTAGTTCGCCTTCGACGTTGACGCCGGCGATGGTGGCGGTGGCGCGGTGGGCGCCCAGCGCCGTCAGCTCGTCGGCGAGCAGGTACTCCAGGCCCTTGGCGCAGGAAACAAAGAACTTCAAGTGGACTCCGGAACTCGGGACGACGGGGCGCGGACGGGCGCGGTTTTGCCGGGCAATTTTGCCGGATCGGGGGTGGAAACACACGGAAAACCGGCTCCGTGCGCGTCAGGCGAGCGACAGGGCCCAGCTTTCCCGCGACAGCTCCAGGCGGTGGGTCAGGTCCAGCCGCTCCAGCAGGGCCTCGTCGTGGGAGACCACGGCCAGCGCGCCGCGGTACTGGCGCAGCATGCTTTCCAACGCCTCCAGCCCGGCCAGATCCAGATGGTTGCCGGGTTCGTCCAGCAACAGCAGACCGGCCGGCTGCGCGGCGTACAACACGCAGGCCAACGCGGCCTTGAGGCGCTCGCCGCCGCTGAGTTTCGCGCTGGGACCGTCGATGTGGCCGGCGTCCAGTCCGAGCAGCGCCAGCCGGGTGCGCAGTGCCGCCTCGCCCGCGTCCGGGTTGGCCTCGCGCAGCTGCGCCAGCACGCTGGCGTCGGGATCCAGCCCGGCCAGGCGCTGATCCAGCCATGCCACCGGCACGTGCGCGCGGCGGCGCCCGGACAGCGGCGGCACCTGCCCGGCCAGCACCTTGAGCAGCGTGGATTTTCCGCTGCCGTTGGCGCCGGTGATGCCGATGCGCTGGCGGCCGGTGATCGACAGGTTCACGCCGTGGGCGGTGGCGGGCACGAACGGCAGCACCGCGTCTTCCAGGCGCAGGGCGATGCGGTCCTGCGCGGAAGTCGCATCGGGCGCGAACAGGGCCAGTTCCACCGTCGGCTCCTGCCTGCGCGCGGCCTCGCGCAACTGCGCGCCGAGTTGTTCGCGCGCGGCCTGCTGGCGGGCGGCGAAGCGGCCGGCGCTATCCTCGCTGCGATCCTTGCGCAGGCCCATCAGGATCGGCGCCTGGTTGGCGTCGCGCGCGTCGCGGTTGCCGCGTGCCTGCCGACGCTGCTGGCGTTCGCGCTGTTCGCGCAGCGCGCGTTCCTGGCGCTGCACGGCGGCTTTGGTCTGTTCGAGCTCGCGTTGCGCCTGCGCCTGTTCCTCGTCCTTGCGCGCGGCGTAGAAACCGTAGCCGCCACCGTAGGTCCGCAGGCCGTGCGGCGACAGTTCCTCGATACGGGCGAAGGTGTCGAGCAGGCGGCGGTCGTGGCTGATCACCAGCAGGCCGTTCTGCCATTGCGCGAGTTGCGCGTGCAGGCGCTGGCGTTGCGGCGCGTCGAGGTGGTTGCTGGGCTCGTCGAGAATCAGGAAGTCGGCCTCGGACAGGAAGGCGCCGGCCAGCGCCACGCGCATCGCCTCGCCGCCGCTGAGGGTGTCGGCGGCGCGATCCGGCGCGAGACCCGGCAGGCCCTGCGCGTCCAATGCCTGCGCGAGTTGCTGGCGGATGTCCCAGCGATCGCCCAATGCATCGAAATCGCGCACGTCGGCGCTGCCGGCCTCGATGCGCGCGAGCGCGTCCAGCGGGCCATCGACACCGGCGAGCGAGGCGACGGTGGCGCCGGGCGGCACGCGGATCTGTTGCGGCAGGTAGTGCACGCGGCCGCTGGCGGCGCGCTTGCCGGCGGTCGGTTCGACCTCTCCGGCCAGCAGGCGCGCAAGCACGCTCTTGCCGACGCCATTGCGCCCCACCAGCCCGGTCGGACGGCCGTCCAGGTGCAGGTCGAGATCGGAGAAAAGGATCCTGCCGTCGGGCAGGGACAGCGACGCGCGGTCGAGCGTCAGGAAAGGATTCGTCATGCGGATTCCATGTGATGCCACAAGAACTCCCTCGGCGCGGGGCCGGCGGGAACCTGGGCCGTCTGAAGCGACGGCGGCATCAATGGCGCATGGGCGTGGACACCTGGGACGAATCGAGGCCGCGATTCTAGCGGCAGTCGCGCGCCCGCGGCCAGACGCGGGCTGAACGCGGTGCGGAGGAGTTACAGCGAGGCCAGCAGTTGGCCGAAGGCGTCGGCGGAAGCTTCGACGTGCGAAGACAGGCGATGCGCGTCGTCGACCATCAGCAGGCGCGCGCGGCGGGCGTGGGCCCAGTCGACGACAAGCTGCGCGGGAATCAGTTCGTCATCCCAGCCGTGGATGACCGAAATCGGCACGGGCGCGGCGTCCAGCCCCGGCAGCGGGCCCATGGTGGTGGGCGGCGCCATCAGGAACAGCCCGCGCACCGGCACTTCCAGCGAGATGCGGCCGGCAATGTAGGCGCCGAGACTGGAGCCGGCGAGCACCAGCGGGCCGCGGCTGGCGGCGGCGAGCGCGAGGCCGCGCAGGCGCTCCAGCCGCGCGGGCACGTCGCCGAGCGAGC
The DNA here is from genome assembly GCF_014851695.1 of Pseudoxanthomonas sp. PXM04. Lineage (NCBI taxonomy): Bacteria > Pseudomonadati > Pseudomonadota > Gammaproteobacteria > Lysobacterales > Lysobacteraceae > Pseudoxanthomonas > Pseudoxanthomonas sp. PXM04. The sequence continues at coordinate 269,944 of NZ_JACVAG010000007.1, read as the reverse complement.
TGATGTCGCGGCGGGCGTCCAGATCGGTGTAGTCGGGGCGTTCGTGGGTCCAGCCCAGACGCTCGGCGACGTCCGCCAGCGCGGTGACCTTGGTGGCGTCGGGGCCGCTTTCGAAACCGTGCGAGAGGATGCAGTGGCCACGAAGCCGGGAGGGCTGGCTCACAGCGCCTCCACCCGATCGCCGATGCGGAACACGCCGCCTTCAAGGATGCGCGCGCACAGGCCGCCGTGGCCGCGCATGGCGTTGTAGCCGCCGGGGCCGAGCGCGTCTTCCATGCGCGAGCAGGGATCGCATTCGTCGGTGCCTTCCAGTACGACGTCGCCGATGCGGAAGCGGCGCTCCTTCAGCGCGATCAGCGGAATGCCGGAGACCACCACATTCCGTCGCAGCAGCGCCGGTTGCAGATCCGCACGCGCGGCCAGCGCGGCGATGGCCGGCAGGTGTTCGGCCTGGATGAGGGTGATGCCGCGCTTGCCGCTGCCGCCGGCATAGCGATCGCCGACCAGGCCGATGCCGGTGACGGCTTCGACCTGCTGCACCGGCACCATCGCCACATCGCGGGCGGGACGCAGGCCGATCCATTCGACCTGGCCGGCGCGCGGCAGGCGGGCCATCAACTGGGCAAGCGGGGAATCGGGAGACAGGGGCATGGGGGGCATCCCGCCGCGACGGCCGCGGCGCAGGCCGCCAGTTTACTTGAGCCGCGCGCGGGTATCGGCCTGCTAGCATGCCCGGCATGTCCGACGCGCCCGCCATCCACTCCGCTCCCCTGCCCTATGAAACCCGGCTGGAGCCGCGCCCGCTGGCACAGGTGGATCTGGTGGTGATCCATTGCACCGAGCTGCCGGATCTGGCGACGGCGCGGCGGTTTGGCGAGGAGATCCTGTATCCGGGGTCGGGCACCGGCAACAGCGGGCACTTCTACATCGATCGCGACGGCAGCGTGCACCAGTACGTGGCGCTGGATCGGGTGGCGCACCATGTGCGCGGTTACAACCCGCGGGCGATCGGGATCGAACTGGTGAACATCGGGCGCTATCCGCATTGGCTGGCGAGTGATCACCAGCGGATGGAGGAGTCGTATACCGCGGCGCAGATCGAGGCATTGATTGCGCTGCTGCGCTGGCTGCCTTCGCAGTTGCCGGCGTTGCGGTGGATTGCCGGACACGAGGATCTGGATCGGACGCTGGAGCCGGCGAGCGATGATCCGGCTGTGCAGGTGCAGCGGAAGCTGGATCCGGGGCCGATGTTTCCGTGGGAACGGGTGATGGCGGCCGTGGGGCTGGCGCGGTTGGAGCCCTGATGGGGTTTTCTTGTGGGAGCGACGTCAGTCGCGACCGGAAGCCATCGGTCGCGACTGACGTCGCTCCTACAGGGTGGTTTCCCGCCAAAAGCAAATCCCCCTCGGTCCCCCTTCTGCGAAGGGGGAGGCAAAGCTTGCTTCCGAGCGGAATTTTGGGCGGCGCATGTTTTCCGCAGGTACAGGTGATGGCAGCAGTGGGACTGGTGCGGTGGGTGCCCTGATGGGGTTTCCTTGTGGGAGCGACGTCAGTCGCGATTCGGGATCCCGGATTCGCGACTGACGTCGCTCCCACAGGTGGGGGTTGTGGGTTTCCCGCCAAAAGCAAATCCCCCTCGGTCCCCCTTCTGCGAAGGGGGAGGCAAAGCTTGCTTCCGAGCGGAATTTTGGGCGGCGCATGTTTTCCGCAGGTACAGGTGATGGCAGCAGTGGGACTGGTGCGGTGGGTGCCCTGATGGGGTTTCCTTGTGGGAGCGACGTCAGTCGCGATTCGGGATCCCGGATTCGCGACTGACGTCGCACCCACAGGTGGGGGTTGTGGGGTTTCCCGCCAAAAGCAAATCCCCCTCGGTCCCCCTTCTGCGAAGGGGGAGGCAAGAGCGGGGCTGTTCTCGATCTGATGCTCCAATCCCGAATCCCGAATCCCGAATCCCGAATCCCGGCCCTGAGGCCCCAAGCCCCTGCCCCGTATAATCCCCAGCCTCCCGCACCCGCCCTGCGAGCCGCCGTGTCTTCCAATCCTGAACCCGTCGTCAGCGAACTCATCGACCTGCTCTCGCTGGAGCGGCTGGAGGACAACCTGTTCCGGGGCCAGAGCCGCGATATCGGCACCAAGTACGTGTTCGGCGGGCAGGTGCTGGGACAGGCGCTGTCGGCCGCGCAGGCGACGGTGGAAGGCGAAGGCGAGCGCCGCGCGCATTCGCTGCATGCCTACTTCCTGCGCGCCGGCAACATCGAGGCGCCGATTGTCTACGAGGTGGATCGCACGCGCGATGGCGGCAGTTTCTCGGTGCGCCGGGTCACGGCGATCCAGCATGGGCGGGTGATCTTCTTCTGCGCGGCCTCGTTCCAGGGCGAGGAAGCCGGCGCGGAACACCAGTTGTCGATGCCCGAGGTGCCGCAGCCCGAGGACGTGACGCCGGCGCCGCCGGTGCCGGCCGAGGTGATGGCGACGCTGCCGATCAAGGTGCAGCGCTGGCTGTCGCGGCGCGGGCCGTTCGAGTTCCGCCACGTGTATCCGCGCGACGAACTGAATCCGCCCAAGCGGCCGCCGTTCCAGCAGGTGTGGTTCCGGCTGAGCGAGAAGGTCGGCGATTCGCCCGAGCTGCATCGCGCCCTGCTGGCCTACGCCTCCGATTTCCAGTTGCTGGGCACGGCGACCTATCCGCACGGCATCAGCTATTACCAGCCGAACGTGCAGATGGCCTCGCTGGATCACGCGCTGTGGTTCCACCGCCCATTCCGCGCCGACGACTGGCTGCTGTACTCGATCGACAGCCCCAGCGCACAGGGTTCGCGCGGGCTGGCGCGCGGGCAGATCTTCGATCGCCATGGCCGGCTGGTCGCCAGCACCGCCCAGGAAGGCTTGATCCGGGTGGTACCCGACGCCCACGCCGCGGCCGCCGTGCCGGCGAAGGACTGATCGACGATGCGCCAGATTTTCACCAGCCAGCGTCTGGAAACCGTCGAGGGTGTGGCCAAGCTGCTGCGCGACGCCGGCATCGAGGTCCACATCAGCAACGAGCGCTCGTATCGCGGCAAGCGCGGCAGCCAGTTCCGCTATACCGAACCGGTGCCGAAGGGCCTGCAGCCGGCGGTGTGGGTGCGGCATCCGGAAGACCAGCCGCGCGCGCGCCAGATCCTGCGCGACGCCGGGCTGCTGGAAACCACCCGCCCCGGCGCGGGTCCGGCGCCGCTGACCTTCACCAGCACCCAGGACGATCCACCGAAGCGCAACTCCTGGGCCTGGCGCATCCGCCTGATCCTGCTCGGCCTGATTGCGGTGGCGGCGGTGTTCACGGTGTTGCGCCACCGCGCGCCGCGCCCGGCCGCGCCCGCTCCGCCACCGGCCACGGCGCCGGCCACGCCCACGCAGCCGGCACCCGCGCCCGCCGACGAGACCGAGGAAGACGACGCGGTGCGGGTACAGGTGAAGCCGGCCTCCGAAGGCTGATCCGGCTCGGTCACATTTTTCGGGCGGTCTCGTCCCGGGGACCAGGAACCCAAGGAAGCCCCGCCCCGATGAATGCCCAGACCCTCGACCTGATGCTGCAGCACGAGCTGCCCGCCGCCGCGCGCGGCAATCAGGATGCCTATGGCCGCATCGTCAGCGCCTGCCAGAACACGGTCACCGCGATTGCCTACGCCATCACCCGCGACGTGCAGGCCAGCGAGGACATCGCGCAGGAAGCCTTCCTGCGCGCCTGGCAGCGGCTGGACCGCCTGAAGAACAGCGCCAGCTTCCTGCCCTGGCTGCGCCAGATCACCCGCAACCTGGCGCGCGACTACCTGCGCACCCAGCACCACAAGCCGATGTCGGGCGAAGCGGCGGAACTGGCGATCACCCTGACCGCCGATCCCTCGCCCTCGCCGGCCGAACGCCTGCTGCGCACCGAGGAGGAAATCGCCGCCGCCGACATCATCTCGTCGCTGCCGGAGGACGCCCGCGAAACCCTGCTGCTGTTCTATCGCGAAGGGCAGAGCTCGCTGCAGGTGGCCGAATTGCTGGGCCTGAGCGACGCGGCGGTGCGCAAGCGCCTGTCGCGTGCGCGTGGCATCGTGCGCGAGGAAATGCTGAAGCGTTTCGGCGAGTTCGCCCGCTCCACCGCGCCCGGCGCGGCCTTCACCGTGCTGGTGGTCAGCGGGCTGATGGGTGCGGCGCCGGTCGCCAGCGCCGCCATCGCCATCGGCGCCGGCGCGGTCGGCGTGGGTTCGGCCAGCGCCGGCAAGCTGGGCGCCAGCGGGCTGGGCATTTCGTCGCTGTCCGGCGGCACCGCGATGGGCACGCTGATGGGCGCCTACGACACGCTGGCCCACGGCGGCGTCACCGCCGGTTTCTCGCTGGGCGCGGTGATCGGCGGCGTGGTCGGTGGTGCGCTGGGCACGTACTTCGGTGGCCGCCTGCTGCTGAGTTTTGCCGATACCGAGACCGAACGCGCGCAGTTGCGTCGCTTCATCCGCATGAACACCGCTACCGCGGCGGCGGTCGGTGTCAGCATCATGGCCGCCGCCGCGCTCAGCCGCAGCTGGTTGCCGATGACGCTGGCGGCGGCGATCGGCATGGCCGTCATCAACTACCAGTGCCTGGTGCCGCTGCGCCGGATGATGAAGCCCATGGTGGCGCGCGATATCGCCCGGCGTGGACACAAACGCGGCGCGTGGCTGTACGAGAGCATGTACGGCGCGACCGGCGTGGTGCTCGCCTCGGTGCTGGCATTGGGCGGGATGATCGTGTCGATGAAGGTGTCGGGGCGGTTTTGAGTTTTCTGGGGCGTTGCAGGTTTCCGGAGGCTTCGGTTTTTCCAGTCGTCATCGCTTCCTTGCCCGTCGTCCCAGCGAACGCTGAAGGATCCTGCCCCCATCCCAACCTTCCCCCGCATGCGGGGGAAGGGGCGGAGCACGCATCAGCCCGGCAGCGTACGGATACCGCTCCCTCCCCCGCTTGCGGGGGAGGGCTGGGGTGGGGGCCAACGCACGCGGCCCACTCCCCGCAAACGTCGATGCATCGCGCCGGAATGACGATGATGGGGTTTCCGGATTGCCCTGCCCCGTCATTCCGGCGAACGCTGGAACCTTGCCCCCATCCCAACCTTCCCCCGCACGCGGGGGAAGGAGCGGAGCAGGCATCAGCTCCTTCAGGAAAATGGCAGCGTACGGATACCGCTCCCTCCCCCGCGCGCGGGGGAGGGCTGGGGTGGGGGCCAACGCCGCAGCCCACTCCCCGCAAACATCGATGCATCGCGCCGGAATGACGATGACGGGGTTTCCGGATTGCCCTGCCCCGTCATTCCGGCGAACGCTGGAACCTTGCCCCCATCCCAACCTTCCCCCGCACGCGGGGGAAGGGGCGGAAACGGCACCGGGTCACATCGCGTCTCCCCGGGCGTCTGTGCTTCCATAGCCGCCTGGAGCCGAACACCGATGACCGCCGCCACGCTGGAACTGACCCTGCGCCATGAGTTTCCCGCCGCCCAGCGGGGCGACCGCGATGCCTACGGGCGGATCATCGGTGCGTGCCAGAACACCGTCACCGCGATCGCCTACGCGATCACCCGCGACGTGCACGCCAGCGAGGACATCGCCCAGGAAGCCTTCCTAAAGGCCTGGAAGCACCTGGGCAGCCTGAAGAACCCGGACAGCCTGCTGCCGTGGCTGCGCCAGATCACCCGCAATCTGGCCCGCGATCACCTGCGCGCCGGGCAATACCGGCCGATGACCGGCGAAGTGGCCGACATCGCCATCGAACTGGCCACCGACACCGCGCCAACCCCGGCGGAAATGGTGCTGCAGACCGAGCAGGAACGGGTGGCCGCTGATGTCATCGCCGCGCTGCCGGAAGACAGCCGCGAAGTGTTGTTGCTGTACTACCGCGAGAGCCAGAGTTCACAGCAGGTCGCGCAGTTGCTGGGACTGACCGACGCGGCGGTGCGCAAGCGCCTGTCGCGGGCGCGTGGCTACGTGCGCGAGGAATTGATGAAGCATTTCGGCGAGTTCGCCCGCAGCAGCGCGCCGGGCGCGGCGTTCGCCAGCATCGTGCTGGGCGCGTTGGCGGTGGGCGCGCCGCCGACCGCCGCCGCGGCGGTACTGGGCACCGGTTCGGCGCTGGCCGGCAAGGGCCTGCTGAAGGTGCTGGGCGCGTCGTTCGGCGCGGTGGCCGTCGGCCTGGTTGGCGGCATCGGCTCGGTCTGGTTCGGCATCCGCAAGCAGTTGCGGGATCCGCTGGATGCGCGGGAACGGCGGGCGCTGATTGCCTACGGCACGGTCAACACGGCGATGATCCTGGCGTTCCTGGCCGGCGCCCTCGCATTGCAGAAGGTACCGGGCTGGATTCCGCACCTGCTGCTCACCGCCGCCTATTGCGGCGGCATCATGTGGTCGTGCAACCGCTGGCTGCCGCGCATCCTGGCGCGCCGACGCGCGCGCGACATGCAACTGGACCCGGTGACCGAAACCGCCGACGCGGCACGCCGGCGCAAGTGGCAGATCATCGGGGTGACCGTGGGACTCGTGCTGGGGTTCGGCGGTCTGTTGTATGGATTGGTTGCGAGCGGGCGGTTGGTGTTCTGAGCGGGTTGTCTTTGGTGTCATGTAGGAGCGACGTCAGTCGCGACCGTGGTCGATGCCGATTGAAGGACGCTCTGCCGGGGATGGATGGCCGAGCGCCGGAGGGTTTCGGGCGCTTTGATTTTCCCGTCGCGACTGACGTCGCTCCTACAAATAATCCAGCAACTGCCAGGGAGCGGTGGCGAATGCGACACCGGCCGCGCGTGGCGGCCGGTGTGCGATGGAACGGTGGACTGCGCGGCTCAGCGCGGCGAACGCGGCTTCAGTTCGTCCTGGCTGAGGAAGCCGTCCTTGTTCGCGTCGAGCTGTTCGAAGCGCTCGGCCAGGCGTGACTTGCCCTTGGCTTCGTCACGGCTGATGCGGCCGTCCTTGTTGGCGTCGGCGGCGGCGAAGCGCTCGGCGCCACGCGCCTGCATGCGCTGCTGGAACTGCGCGCGCCGGTTGGCGTCGGCGGCGTCGATCTCGGCGCGGGTCAGCTTGCCGTCCTTGTCGGTGTCGGCGCCGGCGAACCATTCGTCACGGCGCTGTTTGCCGCGCAGTTCGCGATCCTTGGCGTCGACATAGCCGTCGCCATTCGCATCCATCCTGGCGAAATGCTCGGCGAAGCGGGGCTGCTTGCCGGCCTCGGCCTTGCTGATGCGGCCGTCGCCGTCGGTGTCCAGTTGCTTCATCATGCCGCCTTGACCACGACGGTGGCCGCCGCCGTCCATGCCGTGCCGGCGATGCGGGCGTTCCTCGGCACTGAGCTTGCCGTCCTTATTCTTGTCGAGCGTGTCGAAACGCTCGGCCAGGCGCGGATGCGCGGCGGCTTCGGCGCGATCCACGACGCCGTCGCCGTTGTTGTCCAGGGCCGGGCGCGAGACGCCTGCGGCCGGCGCGGACTGGGTGGCGGCGAAGGCGGTGCCGGCGGCGAGCGCGGTCAGCACGGCCACCAGGAGCAGGGTCTTGTTGCGGGTCATGTTCGGGTTCTCCTGATCACGCGGCGCGGTTGCGCCACTGACCGGGAAAACGCCCGGCGGCCGCCACGGTTGACGCGGCGACGAACGGATTCAGCTTCCAGCCGGTCGCATGCGCCGCGACGACGGCCGCGCAGTATGCTGGCCGCATGGTCCACGCCTTCGCCCGCGCCGTTTCCATTCTCGGACACCCGATGCTGGTGCTGCCGGTGGCGGCGCTGTTGCTGGCCACGCGCACCCTGGGCGTGCGCGAGGCGGCGTGGATGGCGTTGGGCTTCGCCGGGTTCGCCGCACTGGTGATGGGCTGGTCGGGATGGCAGGTGCGGCGTGGCCGCTGGCAGCACGTGGACGCGAGCCGGCACGAGGAACGCCGGACCTTGAACCGCTTCCTGCTGGTCGCGCTGGCGCTGGCGGCGGTGCTGGGCTGGGTCGCCGGCCAGCCGGTGCAGCTGGCGCTGGGACTGATCCTGGCGGCGGCGCTGATCGCGGTGGCGATGGTGGGCGCACGGTGGTGCAAGCTGTCGCTGCACATGGCCTTCGTCATCTATGCGGCGATCCTGCTGTCGCAGCTCCATCCGGGCTGGGGCATCGCCGGGTTGGCGTTCGCCGCGTTGGTGGCGTGGTCGCGGCTGAAACTGCGCCGGCACGTGCCGCGCGATCTGGTCGCCGGCGCGTTGGCCGGCGCGACGGCGGGCGGCCTGTTCGTCTGGCTCGCCCCGAAACTGGCGGGGGCGTGATGGGCAACAATCCTCCGCAGCCGGCCGAAGACCTGCGCCTGTTCCATACCGGCGAACATCCCTGCGGCTACTGGCCGGATCGCAACGCGCGCGATCTGGTGCTGGACCCGCGCGACCCGCGCCTGCCGATGTTCTATCCGAACGCGCTGGCGTGGGGTTTCCGCCGATCCGGCGACATCGTCTACCGACCGCATTGCCTGGGCTGCCAGGCATGCGTGGCGGTGCGGATTCCGGTGGAACGGTTCCAGCCGGATCGCAGCCAGCGCCGCTGCGCGCGGCAGAATCCGGACGTGGACGTGCGGGTAATGGTGGCCGAGCGCAGCGAGGAGCACGTCGCGCTGTACCAGCGCTACCTGACCGCACGGCATCCGCTGGGCGGCATGGACGATCACGGCGCGGTCGAGTTCGAGCAGTTCCTGATCGGCAGCTGGGCCAACAGCCGCTTCCTGGAACTGCGCGAACACGGACGGCTGCTGGCGGTGGCGGTCACCGACGTGTTGCCGGAAGCGCTGTCGGCGGTCTACACCTTCTACGATCCGGATCTGGCCGCGCGCGGGCTGGGCACGTTGGCGATCCTGCGCCAGATCGCCTGGGCGCGCCGCGAGGGCCTGCCGCACCTGTACCTGGGCTACTGGATCCACGGCCATCGCAAGATGGACTACAAGCGCCGCTTCCAGCCGCTGGAAGCCTACGACGGCCGCGGATGGCGGGACTTCCAGCCGCCGCCGGATCCGTAACCGCGCTGTCATCGGCGGCGCTGGCGCCCATGTCAGAATGGCGGCATGCGAACCTTCCTCCTGCCCGCCTGCCTGCTTTCCCTGCTCACTGCCTGCGTGAACGTCAACGTGCACGGTGATCCCGCCGCTACCCTCGCCGACAGCCCCGCGCGCCTACGCGTGGCCACCTACAACACCTCGCTGTACTCGGACGAAGCCGGCGGCGTGATCCGCGAACTGGAAGGCGACAGCGCGCATGCGCGCAAGATCGCCGCGGTGCTGCAGAAGGTGCGGCCGGATCTGGTGCTGCTCAACGAATTCGATTACGACGAGGCACATCGCGCGGCGGATCTGTTCCAGCAGCGTTATCTGGAAGTGGCCCAACCCGGCGGCGGCGAAGCGCTGCGCTATCCCTACCGCTACCTCGCGCCGGTCAACACCGGCGTACCCAGCGGGCTGGATCTGGACGACAACGGCGAGGCCGGCGGCGAAGGCCGCGCGCGCGGCAACGATGCCTGGGGCTACGGCCTGCATCCGGGCCAGTACGGGATGCTGGTGCTGTCGAAGCATCCCATCGATGCCGCGCAGGTGCGCACCTTCCAGTTGCTGCGCTGGAGCGCCCTGCCCGGCGCGGCGCGTCCGATCGATCCGGCCACCGGCAAATCCTGGTATCGCGACGAGGTGTGGTCCAAGCTGCGGCTGTCGTCGAAGTCGCACTGGGACGTGCCGATGCGACTGCCCTCCGGCGTGGTGCATTTCCTGGTCTCGCATCCGACCCCGCCGGTATTCGACGGTCCGGAGGATCGCAATGGTGCGCGCAACCACGACGAGCTGCGCCTGTGGCACGAATACATCAGCGCGGGCGACAAGCCCTGGCTGTGCGACGACGCGGGCGTCTGCGGCGGGCTGGCGCAGGAGGCGCGCTTCATCATCGCCGGTGATCTCAACAACGATCCGGTCGATGGCGACGGCCGCCACGAGGCGATCCTGGAATTGCTGGAACATCCGCGGGTGATGCGCCACGCCACCCCGCAGAGCCGCGGTGGCGCCGAGACCGCCGAAGCCTATGCCGCCAAGGGCATCGCCCGTCGCGGCGCGCCCGGCCACGTCACCGGCGATTTCGGTCCGAAGGCCGGCGCGATGCGGCTGGACTACGTCCTGCCCTCGACCGGCTTCGCCTACGAGGGCGGCGGCGTGTTCTGGCCCGCGAAAGCGGAAGCCGACGCCGCCATCGCCGACGGCAGCGACCATCATCTGGTGTGGGCGGATCTTCTGCCCTGAGGGCTGTTCTTTTACCCGTAGGAGCGACGTAAGTCGCGACCGCAATCCGACCGACTGAGATAAAGCGCAACACATGGGGATGGTTGCTCGCGCGTCCCCGACATTCCCGGCCCATCTGTTTTCCCGTCGCGACTCACGTCGCTCCTACAAGGGGGTTTTCCTGTGGGAGCGACGTGAGTCGCGAATACGGGATGTGGGGCGCCTACGACCCCACCACCGTCGTGCGCGGGCTGAAGCCGATGGCGCCGTCGCTGCGTGCGGAGACGATCATCTTGACCATGCTGCCGGGGATCATCACTTCGATCTGCACGGTCTTGCCGTCCGGCGCGAGGCCTTCCAGGGTCATTTCGATCAGTGCGCCGGCGGTGTCGATCTCCCGGCACAGGATGTGCGGTTCGCCACCTTCCACCTGTACCAGATAGGGCTTGATCGCCTCGCCCAGCGCTTCCAGCGCCTGCGGGAAGAAGAACACCGCGTAGCCTTCATTTCCGTTCATGGTCCGATCCTTACTTGAGTTCGATGCCGAGGGCTTCGGCGGCGTCGCGCGCGATGGCGCGGGCGGTGTCGATGTCGGCGGCGCGCGCCAGGGTCACGCCGACCCGGCGATGGCCTTCCACGCGCGGCTTGCCGAACAGGCGCAGCGCGGTGTCCGGCGCCACCAATGCCTTGTCCACATTCGAGAACACCGGCACGCCATGGCCGTGCGCCAGCACCGCGCACGAGGCCGACGGGCCCTGCTGGCGGATGACCGGAATCGGCAGGCCAAGGATGGCGCGCGCGTGCAGCGCGAATTCGCTCAGTTCCTGCGAGACCAGGGTGACCAGGCCGGTGTCGTGCGGACGCGGCGAGACTTCGCTGAACCACACCTCGTCACCCTTCACGAACAGCTCGACCCCGAACACGCCCCAGCCGCCCAGGTTGTCGGTGACCGCGCGCGCCACCGCCTGCGCGTTTTCCAGCGCGCGCGGCGACATCGGCTGCGGCTGCCAGCTCTCGCGGTAGTCGCCGTCGCGTTGCAAATGACCGATGGGTTCGCAGAACGAGGTGCCGCCGGCGTGGCGCACGGTCAGCAGGGTGATTTCGTAGTCAAAGTCGATGAATCCCTCGACGATGCAGCGGCCGGCGCCGGCACGGCCGCCGGTCTGCGCGTATTCCCAGGCCGGCGCGATGTCGGCGGCTTCGCGCACCGTGCTCTGGCCCTTGCCGGAGGAGGACATCACCGGCTTGACCACGCACGGCAGGCCGATGGCGGCGATGGCCTCGCGATACTCCGCCTCGGTGTCGACGAAGCGGTACGGCGAGGTCGGCAGGCCGAGGGTTTCGGCGGCCAGCCGACGGATGCCTTCGCGATCCATGGTCAGGCGGGCGGCGCGTGCGGTCGGGATGACCCGGGCCGCGCCCTCGGCTTCCAGCGCCACCAGGGTGTCGGTGTGGATGGCCTCGATCTCCGGGACGATCACGTGCGGGCGTTCCCGCGCGACCAGCGCGCGGACCGCGACCGGATCCAGCATGTCCAGCACGTGGGAGCGGTGCGCGACCTGCATGGCCGGCGCGTCGGCGTAGCGGTCGGCGGCGATGACTTCCACGCCCAGCCGCTGCAGTTCCAGCGCCACCTCCTTGCCCAGTTCGCCCGACCCCAGCAGCAGGACCCGGGTGGCGTGGGGGCTAAGCGGGGTGCCGAGGTCGACCATGGGACGGAATTCCGATGCGGGGAGGGAGCGGCATTCTACCGGCCCGGCTCCCCCGCCTTTCCCGGCCGACGGACGGCACTTGCCAAGTGATATCATTTTGATATCTTTCCAGCCAACAAGGAGAGACCACCATGAAAGAGAACCCCATCCGCTCGCTGCCCGGCATCCCCTTCCTGCTCGCCCTGCTGGCCGTGACCGCCCTGGCCGTCTGGCTGTTCGTCACCGGCATCGGCCCCGATCCGAAGTATTCCGGCGTCGTCTCCGGCATGCGGATCGCCGCCGGCGTCATCCTGGGCGTGCTGGCTTTCTTCAGCCTGATCGGCCTGTACACCGTGCAGCCCAACCAGGCCGCGGTGGTCAGCCTGTTCGGCAAGTACGTCGGCACCGTCAAGGACAACGGCCTGCGCTGGAACAACCCCTTCTACTCCAAGAAGAAGGTCAGCCTGCGCGTGCGCAACTTCGAAAGCGGCAAGCTCAAGGTCAACGAGCTGGACGGCAGCCCGATCGAGATCGCCGCCGTCATCGTGTGGCAGGTGGTCGATGCCTCCGAGGCCGTCTACAACGTGGACGACTACGAGAGCTTCGTGCACATCCAGTCCGAATCCGCGCTGCGGGCGATGGCCACCAGCTATCCCTACGATCAGCACGAGGAAGGCCAGCTGGCCCTGCGCAGCCACGCCACCGAGATTTCCCAGCACCTGAAGAACGAACTGGCCGAACGCCTGGCCGACGCCGGCGTGCAGGTCATCGACGCACGCATCAGCCATCTGGCCTACGCGCCGGAAATCGCCCAGGCGATGCTGCAACGCCAGCAGGCCAACGCGGTGATCGCTGCGCGCACCCGCATCGTCGCCGGCGCGGTCGGCATGGTCGAGATGGCGCTGGCCGAACTGCAGAAGAACGGCGTGGTGCAGCTGGACGAGGAGCGCAAGGCGCAGATGGTCAGCAACCTGCTGGTGGTGCTGTGCGGCGATCGCAGCACCCAGCCGATCGTCAACACCGGCTCGCTGTACTGAGCCGGGCGGAAGGCAGGCGTCGTGGCCGAGAAGAAAGCCTATCCCCTGCGCATCAGCGCCGACGTGCTGAACGCGGCGCAGCGCTGGGCGGATGACGAGTTGCGTTCGCTCAACGCGCAGATCGAATACGTGCTGCGCGATGCGCTGCGCAAGGCCGGGCGCCTGCCCAAACCGTCGCCCTCGCCAGACGCCGACAGCGACGACGAGTAATCGCGCCACGACAGGCGCAAGCTCGCGGTCCACCGCGACCCGGACAAGGAGAAGGACATGAGCAAGCGTTGGACCTACCAGGTCATCGAAGTGAAGCCCGGCCTGATGGGCGGCCTCAAGCGCGAGGATCTGCAGAACGAACTCAATCGCCTGGGCGCGCAAGGCTGGGAACTGGTCAATACCATCGTGCCCGCCCCGATGGCCGCGGTGCAGATGGTGTTCAAGAAGGAGGCTTGAGATGCGCGTTGCGTTATGGATTGTGCTGGCGCTGGGCGCGCTGTTCACCCCGCCCGCTTTCGCCGCCGACACCGCCGATGCGATTGCCGAACGCCTGCTGGATCGCCTGCAGGCCGGCGACTACGCCGCCGCCGAGGCGATGTTCTCGCCGGAGATGGCCGCCGCCGTGCCGCAGGACAAGCTGAAGGCCGTGTGGGAATCGCTGCCGGCGCAGATGGGCGCGTTGCGCACGCGCGGCGAGCCCAGGGTCGCGGCGCATGAGGGCATGCAGGTCGCACTTACCCGGCTGGAGTTCGCCAATGGCGCGATCAACGCGCAAGTCGCGGTGAATGCACAAGGCAAGGTCGCCGGCTTCCTGCTGCAACCGGCACCGCCGGAAGCCGCCACGCCGGTCCCCGCCGACGCGGCATACCAGGAGCGCGAACTCACCGTGGGCACCGGTGGACAGGCGCTGGCCGCCACCCTGGCGATGCCCAAGGGTGCGGGTCCCTTCCCCGCCGTGGTGCTGGTGCACGGTTCCGGTCCGCAGGATCGCAACGAAACCATCGGCCCCAACCGCCCGTTCCTGGATATCGCCCGCGGCTTGGCCGCGCAGGGCATCGCGGTGCTGCGTTACGAGAAGCGCAGCAAGGCGCGTCCGCAGGATTTCACCGGCGGCAAGTCGTTCACCGTCGATGACGAAGTCACCGACGATGCGGTCGCCGCGATCGCCACCCTGCGCGCCCAGCCCGGCATCGACGGCAAGCGCGTATTCGTGCTCGGCCACAGCCAGGGCGGCATGCTTGCGCCGCGCATCGCGCAACGCTCCGGCCAGGTGGCCGGTCTGATCCTGTTCGCCGCGCCCGCGCGTTCGCTGCTGACGATCCTGCCGGAACAGAACCGCTACCTGCTGGCCAAGCGGGGGCCGACGACGCCGGAAGCGCAAGCGTTCCTGGACAAGCTGGATGCGCAGATCGCCAACGTGCGCGGCAACGCGCCCGACGATTCCACCGACACGCCGCTGGGCCTGCCGGCCCGTTACTGGCGCTCGCTGGAGGCCATCGACCCGGTCGCCGAGGCCAAGGCGCTCGACCTGCCGCTGCTGCTGTTGCAGGGCGGCCGCGACTTCCAGGTCGTCGATGCGGACTGGCAGCGCTGGCGCAGCGGACTGGCCAATGATCGCCAAGCGACCTTCCGGCACTACCCGGCCCTGAATCACCTGGGCATCGCCGGCGAAGGCGCCGGCACGCTGTCCGAGTACCAGCGACCCGGCCAGGTCGATCCGCAACTCATCGCCGACACCGCCCGCTGGATCAAGGAACACTGAGCATGACCCGCGATTTCACCGTTGCCCCGCTCGACCGCTGGACCCTACTCGGCCTGTGGCTGCCGATGACCAGCGCCATGGCGATTGCGGCGGGCGCCGTGCTGTGGAACACCAGCGAAACCGTGCCGCGCGGCCTGCTGTTCACCCTGCCCTTCATGCTGCTGGTCGGCGCGGTCCTGCACGTACTGCTGCGCCGCCGCCGCATCCAGCTGGAACATGATCAGTTGCGGATCACCGCGACCATGTTCCGCAAGCAAGTCCCGGTCAGCGCCATCGATCTGGACAAGGCCCGCATCGTCAATCTCGACGAGCACACCGAACTCAAGCCCGCCTTGAAGACGAATGGTTTCAGCCTGCCCGCGTTCACCGCCGGGAACTACCGCCTGCGCAACAAGGCCAAGGCGTTCTGCCTGATCAGCGACCGCGCGCGGGTGCTGGTGCTGCCGCTGCGGGACGGTCCGCTGGTGCTGCTGAGTCCCGAGAAACCGCGGGAATTGCTGGACGGACTGCGCGAAGTGGCGGCCTCCGCGCCGCGCCGCTAAGCTGCCGGGCATGCACACGCCCCCGGTTCCGCTCAAGACCCGCCTGCTCAACACGCCCGACGTGGAACTGTGGCCCGGCGGCCTGCTGCGCGCGCGCGGCAACGCCGATGCGCGCATCCTCGCCCGCGCCCGGCGGGTGCTGCGACGCAAGCGCGACGGCCGCTACCTGGCCGCGGAACTGCCCGAGGGACTGATGCCGTTGATACCGGGCCTGCCTCGCGAGCCCGGCATCGAGGCGGCGCTGGATCGGCTGGACCACGACGGCGGCGGACGCGGCCCCTGGCGGGGCGAAGCCGGCGAACTGCCGCTGGACGCACTGCGCGACCATCTCCATGCGCTGGGCCTGGACGACAGCTACGGCGAACGCACGGGCCTGCCGCTGGTGGCCGAGCCGGACACGCTGGCCTTCGCCGGTTTCGATCGCTACCGCCGTGCGCTGTGGCTGATCCACGCCGCCGCGCGCGCCTGGCTGGGCCTGCGCGACGCCGCCGCGCGCGAGGGCGTGGTGCTGGAGGCCATTTCCGGCTACCGCAGCCACGACTACCAGCTCGGCATTTTCGAACGCAAGCTCGCGCGCGGACAGACGGTGGAGGAGATCCTCTCGGTCAACGCCGCGCCCGGCTACAGCGAGCATCACAGCGGCCGTGCGCTGGACATCGGCGCGCCGGACGAGCCTCCCGCCGAGGAGAGCTTCGAGCACACCGCCGCATTCGCATGGCTGGTGGCGAACGCCGGCGCATTCGGCTTCTCGCTCAGTTACCCGCGCGACAACCCGCACGGCATCGTCTACGAGCCGTGGCATTGGTGCTTCGCCGCTGATGTCGCGGCCGATGCGGACTGAAGCCGAACGCCAGCGCCGAAGGCTGTTGCAGGCCATGGCATTCGGCGGCGCGGCCGCCGCCGCCGGCTGCCGTCGCGACGACGCGGAGGCCGGTGCGGTCAGCGATGTCACCGACATCGACCACATTCCGGTCGCCGGCCAGCTCCGCCCCACCACCACCGCCGTCCTGCAGCAGGCGCTGCGCCGGACCCGCGGGCCGATCTCGATTGGCGGCGCACGCTACAGCATGGGCGGGCAGATCGCCGCCGACGGTTCCACCCACGTCGACATGCGCGGCATGAAGCGCATGCTCCACCTGGATGTCCAGGCACGCACCGCGCGCGTGCAGGCCGGCATGTGCTGGCGGGATCTGCAGGATCATCTGGATCCGCACGATCTGGCGGTGCGGATCATGCAGAGCTACAGCAATTTCTCGATTGGCGGCTCGCTGTCGGTGAACTGCCATGGCCGCTACGTTGGCGCCGGTCCACTCGCGCACTCGGTGCGCGCCCTGCAACTGGTGACCGCCGATGGCGGGGTCCGCGAACTGGATCGGCAGCGCTCTCCGGAACTGTTTTCCGCCGTGCTGGGTGGCTATGGCGGCCTGGGCGTGGTCACCGAGGTGGAACTGGATCTGGACGAGAACTTCCCGATCCGGCGCGACGCGCAGCGGGTGGCGCTGGACGAGTATCCGGAGTTCTTCCGCGAACACGTCCATGCGCGACCCGGCATCCTGCTGCACAACGCCGATCTGATGCCGCCGGATTTCAACCGCCCCCTCGCGATCAGCTGGACCCGCACCGATCAGCCGCTCACCCTCGCCGAACGGCTGGTGCCGCGCCATCTCGACTACGGGCGTGAGCAGAACCTGATCTGGACCGCGTCCGAACTGCCGGGCGGCGGAGCGTTGCGGGAGAAATTCCAGACCGATCGGATCCTGCGCGAGCCCGTGGTGGTCATGCGCAACCACGAGGCCAGCCTTGACGCCGCTTCGCTGGAACCACGCACGCGAATGGTGTCCACCTACCTGCTGCAGGAGTACTTCATCCCGGTGCGGTCATTCGCGATCTTCGCCCGCAGGATGGCGGCGATCCTGCGCCGGCACGAGGTCAACGCGCTCAACGTCTCGATCCGGCATTCGCCGGCCGATACGGTATCGCTGCTGAAATGGGCGCCGCAGGAGGTGTTTTCCTTCGTGCTGTACCACAAGCAGCGCGCCTGGTCCGGCGCCGACCGGCAGGCCGGCACCTGGACCCGGCAACTGGTCGACACCGCGCTGGCGCTGGGCGGACGCTACTACCTGCCCTATCGGCTGCATGCCACGCCGGAGCAGTTCCACCGCGCCTATCCGGAAGCCGCCGCCTTCGCCGCGCTCAAGCGCCAGGTCGATCCGCAACGCCGTTTCCGCAACCGCCTGTGGGACAAGTACCTGCCCGCTTGAACGGCACTCTCCTTCCGGCGTAACGTAGCGGGCATCATTCGGGGGAATGGCATGGAAAATCCGTATCAGTCGTCGGCCACCAGCGCCGGCGCGGTGGCACCGCTGCGCTCGTCCGCATACTTCAAGAATCCCAGGCTGCTGACCGTTACGACCCGGATTTTTCTGTGCCTGGGCGTACTGGTGTCCCTCGGTGCGGGTGCGCTCGCGCTCACCGAGCTTTCGCTCATGGAGGAATACTCGCCGACGGACGGCCTGGACGATGTCTACGACGATCTGATCATTCCCACGCTGCTGCTGGGATTGACCCAGTTCGCCACCGGTATCGGCACCATCGTGGTCATCGCGATGTGGGTCTACCGCATGGCCTGGAATGCACGCTACTTCGCCGGCGCGCGCAATATGGACTACACCCCGGGCTGGGCGGTGGGCTGGTATTTCATTCCTTTCGCCAATCTCTGGAAGCCCTATCAGGCCATGAAGGAAATCTGGCGCGCGAGCGACGAGCCGGCCCGCATGAACCAGATCCCGGTTCCATTCTGGCTGCCGCTTTGGTGGTGCCTCTGGCTGGTCACCAATATCCTCTCCAATGTCTCCACGCGGCTCACTTTCCGTGCCGACGATATTTCCGAGGGCATGTTGGCCAACCAGGCGTCGCTGCTGGCCGAGGCAGTCAACATCCCGCTGTGCCTGGTGTTTCTCCTCATCGTCAACCGGCTGTCGCGGATGCAATGGCATCAACAATCGCTGCGCCAAGTACAGGCCGTCGCCTGAACGAGGCAGCATGCCTGGCCCTTCGCCGGGGACTTGAGCGAGATCAATGAGGCATCGGACCCGGGTGGGGATACTCACGGCGTTCTCCCGACGTGGCCGCCCCGATGTTCTCCACGCACGCCCGCTATCGTCCATCGCTGGTCGCGCTGCACTGGCTGACCTTGCTGTTGCTGAGCGGCGTCTACGCCACCATCGAGTTGCGCGGCCTGTTCCCGCGCGGCAGTGATGCGCGCGAGCTGATCAAGACCGCGCATTTCTTCCTGGGTATCAGCGTATTCGGCCTGACCCTGCTGCGCCTGCTTGTGCGGGTGTCGTCACCGACACCGCCGATCGCGCCGGTGCCGCCGACCTGGCAGAGACTGGCGGCCGGCACGATGGCGCTGGCGCTGTATGGGCTGATGCTGGTCACGCCGGTGCTCGGCTACCTGCTGCTCAATGCGGAAGGTACTTCGCCCACGTTGGGCGGCTGGGCATTGCCGTCGCTGATGGCCGCACAGGAAACCCTGGGTGACGGGCTGAAGGAATGGCACGAAACCATCGCCGTCGCCGGCTACTGGCTGATCGGGCTGCACGCGCTGGCGGCGCTCTATCACCATCATGTCCGGCACGACGACACCCTGCTGCGCATGACGTTCCGGCGCTGACGCGCAACGCGGAGCCTGTTCCGCCGCGGCGCCCAGGGACCGGACGCCGGGGGTTCGGCGGAGCAGGCTCCGCCTTGCGCACCGCCGCGTAGAGCGGAGCTTGCTCCGCTTCCACGGTACGCCGGAACTCCCAAAAGCAGCGGAGCGAGCTCCGCTCTACATTGCCCCATTGCGTAGAGCGGAGCTTGCTCCGCTTCCACGGTACGCCGGACCTCCCAAAAGCAGCGGAGCGAGCTCCGCTCTACGGGGTCAATCCTGGGAGCGCTTGGTGGGCGTTTTGGCCTCGGTGCCGAAGTCGGCGATGCGCCACAGGTACTGGGCGGCATAGGTGCGGTACGGGCCCCAGCGTTCGCCGCGGGCCACCAGTTCCTTCGGGGTCGGCGCGGTTTCAAGCTTGTCGACGAACTGCGCGCCCTTGCGTACGCCCAGATCGTCCACCGGCAGCACGTCGGGGCGACCGAGCCGGAACATCAGCATCATTTCCACCGTCCAGCGGCCGATGCCGCGGATCGGCACCAGCGCCTCGACGATGGCGTCTTCGCTCATGGTCGACATTCGTCGCAGGTCGGGAATCTCGCCGCGTGCCTCGCGCGCGGCCAGGTCGCGCAGGGCCAGGGTCTTGTTGCCGGACACGCCGCAGGCGCGCAGCGCGATGTCGTCGATCCGGCCAAGTGTGTCGAAATGCAGCCGGTTGCTGCCGATCGCGGTTTCCACCCGTCCGACGATCGTTGCCGCCGCCTTGCCGCTGAGTTGCTGGTACAGGATGGCGCGGGCCAGCGCATCGACCGGATCGAACGGCTTGCGCCAGGTCGGTTGCGGTTCGATGTAGCCGATCCGCTTCATCCAGGTGCCCAGCTTGCGGTCGCGCCGGCTCAGGTGATCGAAGGCCGCCTCGGTATCGAATCCGCGCGAATAGCGGGGCATGGACTTACCTGCGCACCGCGTCGATGGCCCACAGCAGCCAGCCCGCCATCAGCGCCATGCCGCCGGCCGGCGCCAGCTGGGTGGACAGGCCGGCGAACACCGCCGCGATCAGGCTGCCGGAAAACAGCAGGGTGCCGGCCAGCAACAGGAACAGGCCGGTCTTGCCTAGCCAGCGGGTCGTTCCCGGCGCCAGCGCGGCCAGGGCGATGCCATGGCCGAACGCGAACAGCGCCGCGGTTTCCAGCCGCGACTGGGCCGCCGCTTCGTTGATCGCATGGGCGGCGTAGGCCGACAGGCCGACCGAGGCGCCGGCCAGCAGGCCGCCGCACAGGGCGAACACGGAGGGTTTGCGTTGGCGTCGGTCGTAATGCATCAGCGTGGCGTCCTGCGGGTGCCGGCAGCCGTCCTTCCGCGCGGGAAAAACGGCCGTACAAAAAAACAACGCGCCGCAATGAGCGGCGCGTTGTCGGGTTCACGCATGGGACCTTGCACGAACAAGGCAGGAATCCCGAAGCGGATTACTTGATGGCCCAGTAGATGTCGAACTGGCCGTCGGCCTCGAACGACTTGTCCACGCCGCTCTTCCAGGACTCGTACGGACGGTCGACCACTTCGTAACCGTTGGTGACGGCCCAGGCGCGCAGCGCGCTGCGGTTGGCGTCCAACTCGGCCATGAAGCCGGTGTAGTTGGCGAACGCGGAGCGGTGGGCCTTGGTGACCACGTGCTCGACCGGGGCGCCGGACGGGATGGTGACCTTCAGGTCGCCGGTCGAGGCCACCGGAGTGGAGGTAGCCGGCACCGGAACCGGGATCGGGTTGCCGTCCTTGTCCTTGGCGTCGGCGCTCGGGGCCTTCGGACCGGTGCCCGCCTTGCGGACCGGCAGGGCGACGTCGAACGCGTACTTCTCCGCGCCGAAATCGGTGGTGATGATGCGGACCGGGCCGGCGGCTTCCAGGCCATTGGCGTCCATCACCCGCTTGATCCACTCTTGGTTGGACTTGATCGAAGCCTTGATGGCGTCATTGTTGCGGTCGATGTTGCCGGCGTTGACGACCAGCAGGTCCTCGGCGGGCAGCTCGACGATCTTCAGGCCCGTCAGCTTGCTGCCTTCGGTGCGGTAGTCGAAGTTCGGCACGGTGGCCAGCATGTTGGTCAGCTTTGACAGACCGGCCTTGACCGCGTCGCCGACGTGGCGGCTGACGTACATGCCGGCGTAGCGGCCGATCAGGTTCCAGCCGTAACTGACTTCATAGGTCTGGGTGATCTTGACGTTGCGGTTGTTCTTGCCGGTCGGCTCCAGGTTGAACGCGGTGACCTTGTCCGTACCCAGCTTCTGATCGGTGATCGCGTAGACGATCTTGCCGGTGCCGCCGTTCGGCGCCGGACGCTCGCTGGCGGTGATTTCCCAGCTGCCCTTGCCCCACTGGCCCTTGGAATCGTAGTCGACGCGGGCACCGACGCCGGCGTGGCCTTCGTCGCCACCGGAATAGGAAAGTTCGTTGGCAGCGTGCGGCAGCAGCGGGTTCCAATCCTTCAGACGGCGCACGTTGTTCAGCGTGTCGAACACGATGGTCATGCGGCGGTTGGTCTCGGCGCTTTCCTCAAGCTGACGCTTGGAAGGCAACACCAGGCCGATCACCAAAAACAGCGCCAGGACCAGCGCCAATGCAATCAGGAACTCGATCAAACGGGTCATTCAGGGAGTCTCCGGGGGCCGGTGCCTCGGCCATTGAAAATGTGCACCGCGCATCCTATCAGGCTTGGCGGGTTCCGCGCAGCCCATTCCGGCGACGGATCGCGCCCTTGTTCCGAACGCCCGGAAACACGCGCCCTTCACGCCCTTTTCGGGACAGCAACGGCCCCGTCGGCGGCGCCGGGATGCCGGCGCCTCATAGGCAGACCAATCGCGACCGGACCGCCGCCGGTCGCCGCCCCGCTCAGACCAGTTGCAGCTCGAACGCCTTCAGGACCGCGCGGGTGCGGTCGCGCACGCCGAGCTTGGAGAGGATGTTGGAGACATGGTTCTTGATGGTGCCCTCGGCCACGCCCAGCGAGTTGGCGATCTCCTTGTTGGAGAAGCCGCTGGCCATCAGCCGCAGGATTTCGGTCTCGCGATCGGTCAGTGGGTCCGGGCGATCCAGGCTGACGAAATCGTTGCGCATGTGCTCCAGCCCGGACAGCAGTCGCTGGGTCACCGCCGGCTGCACCAGGGATCCGCCATCGGCCACGGTCCGGATGGCACCCACCAGTTGTTCCAGCGACACGTCCTTGAGCAGGTAGCCCTTGGCGCCGGCCTTCAGCCCGGCCAGCACCAACTGGTCGTCGTCGAAGGTGGTCAGGATGATCGCCGGCGGCAGCTGGCCGGCGCGGGCCAGCGCCTGCAGGGCCTCCAGGCCGGACATCACCGGCATGCGCATGTCCATCAGGACCACGTCCGGCTTGATCTGGGGAATCAGCTCCACCGCCTGCTTGCCGTCCGCGGCTTCGGCGACGACCTCGATGCCGTCGTCCAGCGCCAGCAGCGAGCGGATGCCCTGGCGCACCAGGGTTTGGTCATCGACCAGGCAAACACGGATCACAGGCTACCTCCAGGGGCTGTCTCGGACAGCGGTTCGGTTTCGGGTTCGGCGCGCAGCGGGAGCACGCCGGTGCTCTCGGCCGCGGGGAGCCGGATGTGCAGGCAAAAGCCCTTGCCGGGCTGGGTTTCGATGTCCAGGGCGCCGCCGTACTGGGCCAGGCGCTCGGCCATGCCGCGCAGGCCGTTGCCGGAGATCACGGCGTCGGCGCCGGCACCGTCGTCGCGGGCGTCGATGAGAATGCTCCCGGCCTCGCGCCGGCAATGCACCCACAGGTTGCGGGCGCCGGCGTGGCGGACCGCGTTGGTGATGATTTCCTGGGTGCAGCGCAGCAAAACGTGGGCGCGCTGGGGGTCGTCCAGGGTCAGCGGCTCCTCGATGTCCATGTGGATGGCCAGCGCCGGCACCTTCTCGGCCAGCGGCAGCAGGGCCGCGCCCAGATCGATGGCGCCGCTGTCGCGGAGCTGGCTGACCGCCTCGCGCACGTCGGTCAGCAGCAGCCGGGCCAGGGTATGGGCCTGGCGCACGTGTTCCTGGGCCCGGCCCTCGGTGATGTGCCCGGCCACTTCCAGGTTCAGGCTGAGCGCGGTCAGGTGATGGCCCAGCAGGTCGTGCAGTTCGCGGGAGATGCGGGTGCGCTCGTTGACCCGCGCGCTCTCGGCCAGCAGTACCCGGGTGGCGCGCAGTTCCGCGTTCAGCCGGCGCTGCTCCTCGCGCGCCTCGGCCTGCTGGCGGGCCACGTAGGCGGTGATCAGCACGAACGCGGCGAAGCCCACGTAGAAGGCCGACTGGAACAGGGCCTCCCAGAAGTTGAAGTCCTCCAGGGCCATGAACGACCACACCAGCGGCGCGTGCCCCAGCAGCAGCCAGGCGATGGCCACCCGCAGGTTGAGCAGCCAGGGCAGCACTCCGGCCACGATCACCATCAGCATGGCGCTCAGGCCGGTCCGGCTGTAGACGCCCACCGCCACGGCGGCCAGGGTCAGCACCAGCGCCAGCGGGATGTTCCAGGCCTGGGACACCCGCGCCCCGCGCGCTCCCAGCGAACGGGTGGCGAACCAGTAGCAGATGCCGAAGGTGAAATAGGCCAGCGCGGTCAGCGGAATGTCCACGCCCTTGCCGTCCGCGCCGCTCGACGGCGGCAGGAACCACACGTTCAGGACGATCGGAATACCGACCAGGGCCCAGGTATACAGGCCGGTGGCGCGTAGCAGGCGGGTGTGGCTGAGTCGTCCCAACATGGGCGCAGTTTAGGCGCAATCCCCGGCCCCGGCCGTCCATCGAAAGTCATGCGACAGGCCGCCGGTCCGTCCCGGCCGGTTCACGGACCGCTTACCCGGAAGCTGCCACCCTCCCGCCACAAATGCGATAATCCGCCGTCGGCCGCCGCGCTGCGGCCGCCCGAACGAAAGCCTTTTGCAAGACCTCCCGCCCCGGAGCCGAGTAATGTCGATTGTCATCCGCGACGTGCGCGAGCACGAGCTGGATTCCGTTCTAGCCCTCAACAACAATGCCGGACTGGCGATCCTGCCGCTGGATTCGGCCAAGCTCCACCGCTTCTACGCGCAGGCCGAATACTTCCGCGTCGCCGAACGTGATGGCAACCTGGCCGGCTTCCTGGTGGGCTTCGGCTCCGATGCCGACCATGACAGCAGCAACTTCGCCTGGTTCCGCGAACGCTATCCGCAGTTCTTCTACATCGATCGCATCGTGGTCGCCAGCCGCCGCCGCGGCGGTGGCGTCGGCCGCGCGTTCTACGCGGACGTGCAGAGCTATGCCGAACTGCGCTACCCGCAGCTGGCCTGCGAGGTGTTCCTCGATCACGGCGCCGATCCGGCGCTGCTGTTCCATGGCAGCTTCGGTTTCCGCGAGGTCGGCCAGAACACGATGGCCGACGTCGACGTGCGCGCCAGCATGCTGATGAAGGAACTGTGCAGCTACCCGTGGGTGCAGGAAACCTACGGCGACGCCCTGCCCGATCTGCCCTGGGCCCGTACCCGCGCGCTGGCCGCCTCGCGCACCGAACGGCCCACCGGGACATGAGCGTGACCTCAGCGAACCTTGACTACGAACAGGCCGGCGAACTGAAGATCGGCCAGGTCGGCATCGCCAACCTGCGGGTCCGGACCCTGGATGTCGAGCAGCTCGTGCGCGAGATGCGCGAACGGGTCGAACGCGCGCCCAAGCTGTTCGGCCGCGCCGCCGTCATCGTCGATTTCGGTGGCCTGATCCGCACCCCGGACGTGGACACCGCGCGCGCGCTGATCGACGGCCTGCGCGGCGCCGGCGTCATTCCGGTGGCGCTGGCCTACGGCACCCGCGAAATCGAGCAACTGGCCGAACAGCTCGGCCTGCCGCTGCTGGCCAAGTTCCGCGCCCAGTACGAACGGGTCGACGCGGCGCCACCCGCGCCCGCCCGCCCGGCGTCCGCGCCGGAGCCGGCTCCCGCACCCGCCAAGCCCGCCGCGGCTGCCAAGGCGGCCGCCAACGCCGGCAAGCCGGGCCTGATGCAGAAGACCCCGGTGCGCTCGGGCCAGCAGCTGTACGCGGAAAACCGCGACCTGACCGTGCTCAGCACCGTCGGCGCCGGCGCCGAAGTCATCGCCGACGGCTCCATCCACATCTACGGTGCCCTGCGCGGCCGCGCCCTCGCCGGCGCCCAGGGCAACACCGATGCACGGATTTTCTGCCGCGAATTCCACGCCGAACTGGTCGCCATCGCCGGCCACTACAAGGTGATGGAGGAAGTACCCCAGGAACTGCGCGGCAAGTCCGTGCAGATCTGGCTGGACCAGGACCAACTCAAGATCGCCGCCCAGGACTGACGCGGCCCTACCTCACTAGAAGAACGACCAAGGAGAACACCATTGGCTGAAATCATCGTAGTCACGTCCGGCAAGGGCGGCGTCGGCAAGACCACCACCAGCGCCAGCATCGCCTGCGGCCTTGCCCGTCGCGGCAAGAAGGTCGCGGTCATCGACTTCGACGTCGGCCTGCGCAACCTCGACCTGATCATGGGCTGCGAACGCCGCGTGGTGTACGACTTCGTCAATGTCACCCAGGGCGAGGCCACGCTGAAGCAGGCGCTGATCAAGGACAAGCGTTTCGAGACGCTGTACATCCTGGCCGCCTCGCAGACCCGCGACAAGGACGCGCTGACCAAGGAAGGCGTGGAGAAGGTGCTCAAGGATCTGGGCGACGACGGTTTCGACTACGTGGTCTGCGATTCGCCGGCCGGCATCGAGAAGGGCGCGTTCCTGGCGATGTATTTCGCCGACCAGGCCATCGTGGTGGTCAATCCGGAAGTGTCCTCCGTGCGCGACTCCGACCGCATCCTCGGCCTGCTGGATTCCAAGACCCGCCGCGCCGAGAACGGCGAGCCGCTGAAGGCCAACCTGCTGCTGACCCGCTACAGCCCCGGCCGCGTCGAAAGCGGCGAGATGCTGAGCATCAAGGACGTGGAGGAGGTGCTGGGCCTGAAAACCCTGGGCGTGGTTCCCGAATCCGGCGACGTGCTCAACGCCTCCAACAAGGGCGAGCCGGTGATCCTGGATCTGGAGTCGCCGGCCGGCCAAGCTTACGACGACACGGTCGCCCGCCTGCTGGGCGAGGAGCGTCCGTTGCGTTTCACCACCCTGGAGAAGAAGGGCTTCTTCAGCAAGCTGTTCGGAGGTTAAGGCATGGGTCTGTTCGATTTCCTGCGTACCAAGAAGAACACCGCCGAAACCGCCAAGAACCGCCTGCAGATCATCATCGCGCAGGAACGTTCCTCGCGTGGCGGTCCCGACTACCTGCCGCTGCTGCGCCGCGAGCTGCTGGAAGTCATCAAGAAGTACGTCAACGTGGATGCCGAGGCGGTCAAGGTCGATCTGATCAAGGACGGTGAACACGACGTGCTCGACATCTCGGTCGCCCTGCCGGAAGGCCAGGGCTGACCGGAACGTCCGTCCCGAGCCGGTCCGCACCGGGCCGGCTCATGCCATAGTCGGCAAACCTACACCCGCCGGGATTCCGACATGGATGCCACATCGTTTCGCCGTTGCCGGTATGCCCTGGTCATGGTCAGCGCGTTGTCGGCGGGGACCGCGATGGCACAAACCCCGGCTGCGTCCCCCGCGCCGCCAGCGGATTCCCCGACGGCGGATGCCCCGGCCGAAACCAAGGCCGACCCTTGGCAGGCGCAACAGGACCGACTCATCGTCATCGGCGACGAGTTGCTGAAGAAGCGCCAGCCCGAGGCTGCCATCCGGGAAGCTTTCGATCCCGTCATCCAGGCGCATGAAGCCCGCTACGCCGGCGACGGCACGATCTACTTCTGTTCCCGCGACCCAGCGGAGGCGCTGCTGTACCTGCTGGGCGTGGCCGCCGATCATACCGAGGGCAAGGGGGGCAGCGATGCCAGGGTACTGGGGCCGACCTGGGCCTATGGCTACTACGGCAAAGCGTACGCGCTGATCGAACTCAACCGCTTCGACGAGGCCGCCGCGGCACTGGACAGGGCCCTGGAGCTCTCGCCGGCCAACCCGCAGTTCCTGACCGAACGCGGCTACCTGTACCGTGCCAGCCGCGAGTGGGACAAGATGCTGGCCAGCAACCAGGCAGCGCTGGAACATGTCGCGCTTGCCCCCGAATCGCTGCGGGATACCGAACGCGCGCGCGCGCTGCGCGGCGCCGGCTATGCGCTGATCGAACTGGACCGGCTGGACGAAGCCGAACGCCATTTCCGCGATTCGCTGAAAATAGAACCCAAGAACCAGGTCGCCCTGGGCGAGCTGGACTACATCAAGCAACTGCGCAAGAAAAAACCATGAACGCACCCGCCCCGCCCTCCGCCGAACCCGAAGTCCTGCGCGTGCGTGATCGCGTGTTCGCGGATCTGGCGGATCTGCTCGCCCGCTACGATCTTCGCCTGCATCAGGTTGCCGACGGCGAGAAGATTCCCGGCAGTTTCTGGGGCGAGCCGGAGGCCGGCGTGATTGCCGACAACGTCTACGTCCGCGGCGACACCCCGCTGCATTCGATGCTGCACGAGGCCTGCCACCTGATCGTGCTGCCCCCGGAACGGCGCGCGGCGGTGCATACCGACGCCACCGATTCGGACATCGAGGAAGACGCCACCTGCTACCTGCAGATCCTGCTGGCCGACGGCATTCCCGGCGTCGGCCGCGAACGCCTGATGGCCGACATGGATGCCTGGGGCTATTCGTTCCGGCTGGGCACCACCCGTGACTGGTTCGAGGGCGACGCCGAGGACGCGCGCCAGTGGCTGGGCGAACGCGAGCTGCTGGCACCGCGCTTCGGCCAGCGGCACGCGGCCTGAGATGTCCGCCAGGCCGCACGCTCCCTACCCACCGCTGGGCGCGCACTGGGGTGGCCTGACGGTATTGGCACGCGGCGCCAACCGCCTTTGCGCGCTCGATCCGGACGACGCCGGGCATTGCCTCAAGTTCGAACTGCATCCCGATGAACGCCCCGCGGCGGGCCTGCGTGCGCGCCTGCGGCGTTCGCTGGCGCGGCGGCTGCCGGCGCTGGGCGAAAACGCCACCGAACTGCGCGCCTGGCGGCGCCTGCGCGCGCGCATCGGTTCCGTGCTCGACGGCTGGCTCGCGCCCTGCACCGGCATCGTCGCCACCAGATGGGGCCCGGCGCTGCGCTGCGTGCTGGTGCGCGATGCCGACGACGCGATCGCACGCAGCCTGTACGCGCACCTGTTCGAAGGCACCCGCTCCTCGCCCGACTCGCTGTGCGCGGCGGTCGACGCGATGGAACGTGAATTGCTGGCCCACGACGTGCCGCTGTTCGATCTGAATGCCGGCAATTTCGTCGTTGCCGGATCCGCCACGCAGCCCCGGCTGGTCTGCGTCGACGCCAAGTCCACCCTGAGCGGCAAGGAGATCCTGCCGTTCTCGCGCTGGTCGCGACGCTTGATGCACCGCAAGATCCGGCGCCGGGCCGGGCGGTTGCGCCAGCGCATCCGCGCCGCCCTTGCGGACGCACCGCCGCCGCACTAGCCTTCCGGGTTCCTGCGCCTGCCGCACCCTCGAAGGACTTCCCGTGAAGCAACGCCATCTCCTGCTCGCACTCGCCGTCGGCGCCAGCGTGCTGGCCCTGTCCGCCTGCAAGAAGGACGAATCCAAGGATGCCGCCGCACCGGCCGCCGCCCCCCAGGGCGAAACCGCGGATCAGTTCATCGCCCGGGTGAACCAGGAACTGCGCAAGATGTATCCGGAGATCACCGCGTCGCAGTGGTTGTCCAACACCTACATCAACGACGACAGCCAGTTGCTGGAAGCCAAGTACAACGAGCGCTACCTGGCGCAGCTGAACGTGTGGATCGAGCAGGCCAGGAAGTTCGAGGGCCAGCAGATGTCGCCGGAAACCGCGCGCGCCATCCAGTTGCTCAAGCTCTCCACCGCCATGCCCGCGCCGAAGGATCCGGCCAAGCTGGAGGAAATCACCAAGCTGGCGTCCAAGATGGGCGGCATGTACGGCGCCGGCAAGTACTGCACCGGCGAAGGCGACGCGAAGAAGTGCCGTGACCTGGGCCAGCTGGAAGACGTGCTGCGCAGCAGCCGCGACTACGACGCGCAGCTGGACGCCTGGCAGGGCTGGCACACCATCGCCCAACCGATGCGCAAGGACTACACGCGCTTCGCCGAACTGGTCAACGAAGGCGCCAAGGAACTGGGCTACGCCGACGCCGGCGAGATGTGGCGCAGCGGCTACGACATGACCCCGGCGGAAATCGCCGCCGAGACCGATCGCCTGTGGGGCCAGGTCAAGCCGCTGTACGAACAGCTGCACTGCTACACCCGCACCAAGCTGCAGGCCACCTACGGCGTGGAGAAGGGCCAGGTCAACGGCATGCTGCCGGCGCACCTGACCGGCAACATGTGGCAGCAGGACTGGGGCAACCTGTGGGACATGCTGCAGCCGTACAAGAACGCCGGCAGCCTGGACATCAGCGAAGCACTGAAGGCGCAGTACCAGGCCGATTTCGTCAAGGAACTGGGCAAGGCCGGCCCGGCGCCGACCACCGAGCAGCAGTTCCAGGCCGAACGCGCCGCGCAGTTGGCGGTGGCCAAGCAGATGACCGAGCGCGCTCAGGATTTCTACGTCTCGCTGGGGATGCCCAAGCTGCCGGAAAGCTACTGGTCCAGGACCCAGTTCATCAAGCCGCTGGACCGCGACGTGGTCTGCCACGCCAGCGCCTGGGACATGAACATGGGCGGCGATCCGGGCGGCGGTCCGGACGTGCGCACCAAGATGTGCATCAAGCCCAACGAGGAAGATTTCACCACCATCTACCACGAACTGGGCCACGTCTATTACTACTTGGCCTACAACAAGCTGCCGCCGCTGTTCCAGAACGGCGCGCATGACGGCTTCCACGAGGCCATCGGCGACACCATCGTGCTGGCCATGACCCCGGACTACCTCAAGTCCATCGGCCTGGTCGGCGATCAGCAGCAGAGCCACGACGCGCTGATCAACGCGCAGATGCGCATGGCGCTGGCGAAGGTGTCGTTCATGCCGTTCGGGCTGATGATCGATCGCTGGCGCTGGGGCGTGTTCGACGGTTCGATCAAGCCGGCCGACTACAACAAGGCATGGTGGGATCTGAAGGCCCGCTACCAGGGCGTGGCGCCGGTGAGCGCGCGCGGCGAGGACTTCTTCGATCCGGGCGCCAAGTACCACGTGCCGGGCAACACCCCGTACACGCGCTACTTCCTCTCGCACATCCTGCAGTTCCAGTTCTACAAGGGCCTGTGCGACGCCGCCGGCTACAAGGGCCCGCTGTACAACTGCAGCTTCTACGGCAACAAGGTCGCCGGCCAGCGCTTCTGGGCGATGCTGGAGAAGGGCGCCAGCCAGCCGTGGCAGGCCACGCTGAAGGAACTGACCGGCACCGAAAAGATGGACGCCAACGCGGTGCTGGAGTACTTTGCCCCGCTGCAGGAATGGCTGAAGCAACAGAACGAAGGCCAGACCTGCGGCTGGCAGCCCACGCCGCCGGCCACCACCGCCGCGGCGCCTGCCGCGCCGGCGAAGGCGGAACCGGCCAGGAAACAGGGCTGAGATTCTCGCGAAGGGTTACGAAAAGGCCGGCGGAAGCCGGCCTTTTCAATGTTACGCGCATGCACATCAGGCTCGTCCTTATCGTTGATACCA
This sequence comes from Pseudoxanthomonas sp. PXM04, assembly GCF_014851695.1. Taxonomy (NCBI): domain Bacteria; kingdom Pseudomonadati; phylum Pseudomonadota; class Gammaproteobacteria; order Lysobacterales; family Lysobacteraceae; genus Pseudoxanthomonas; species Pseudoxanthomonas sp. PXM04. The sequence goes on along the minus strand of NZ_JACVAG010000007.1, from coordinate 239,319 downwards.
TTCCCGGACCATGGACGAATCAGGGGAAGCAGATGGGCAAGCGGATATATCTCGGCCTGGGAATGCTGGCATTGGCGTGCGCCATCGCCATGCCAGTCGGCTGGGCCCAGAGCGTGCCCGGCGAAACCAGCCGCACGCCGGCGCCGCCGGCAACGCATTGGCGCACGCCAGATTTCAATGCGCTGCAAAGTGCGCGCCTGCGTTATCGCGAGATGCCGGTGCAGCGCCTCTTCGACGTGCAGAACCGCAATGCGCTGCGGCAGATGAAGGCCGTGCAGATCGGCGTTGGGCGTCGGCTGGATTCCGAAGGCACGACCCTCCTCGCCCAGCCCGCGCTGAGCTGGCGCGCACTGGCGCACGGCGCATCGGCACGAATCGAAATCACGTCTCCGGACGCGCTGGCGGTGCGCACCGGCCTGCAGGTAGCCTCGCTGCATCCCGACGTGGAACTGCGCTTTGCCGGTTCGGACAATCCGAATCGGGTCATCGCTGTGGTGACCGCAGGCGAAGCGCAGCGCCAGTTAGATGCGCAAGGCCTGTACTGGACGCCCAGCACCGACGGCCAGACCCAGCTGATCGAAATTTACCGTCCCGCCCACGTCAATGCATCGATGGCGCGCGTCGGTGCCCCGCAACTGACGCACCTGCTGACCAACAGCCGCAGCGACTTCAAGATTCTGGAGAAAATCGGCGAGTCCGCCAGTTGCAACGTCGATACGGCATGCCGCGTCAATGAACTGGGCGAACGCTTCGTCAAGGCGAAAAACGCGGTCGCGCACATGGTATTCATCAAGAGCGAGAATGGCCAGACAGGCGCTTTCATCTGCACCGGTACGCTGCTCAACGATACCGTCACCGGCACTCAGGCGCCCTACTTCTACTCCGCGCATCACTGCATAAGCGATCAAGGCACCGCCTCCACGCTCAATACGTTCTGGCGCTACGAAACCACCAGTTGCAACAGCGGCGTGTCGCAAAAGGTGACCCAACTGACCCGCGGTGCCACCTATCTGTATTCCAGCGGCGAGACCGATGCCCTGCTGTTGCTGCTGGCCGAACCCGCGCCCGCCGGTGCCGAATTCAGCGGCTGGGACGCCGCCGCGCTCCCCGCTTCCAGTGCCATCCTCGGCATCCATCATCCGTCGGGCGACGCCAAGAAGGTTTCCTCGGGTCAGCAGATCCCGGCCAGCAGTAACGCCACCCACAACGGCGTCGCCTGGCTGAGCGGCAGCACCGAGGGCGGCAGCAGCGGCTCCGGCCTGTTCACCCTGCATCCGGAGGGCTACCGCCTGCGCGGTGGCCTGTATGGCGGCGATGCCGCCTGCACCAACAGCGGCGCGATCAACAACTCCGGAAATCGCGACTGGTACTCGCGCTTCGATGTGGCCTATCCGCATATCCGGCAATGGTTGGCGCCGACCACGCCCATCCGCATGCACGGCGCTCAGCCGTTGATCCCCGGCCAGGCCAACGCGGCATCCGCCCGCGCGATGCCCACCCGTGCCGCCACCCAGATCAAGGCCCGCCCCGTATTCAAGCGCCGCCCCATCTATCGCCACCGGACTCCGTAGAGCGGAACCTGCTCGGCTCGGCACTCCGGCTGCCATGGCGGAATTTTGCTCAGCCCCGGCGTTCCCTTGGAACGGAGCTCACTCCACTCCGGTTCCATATCCGGGTGCTGCGCAGGCGAGCGCCTGACGTGAGTTTATGGATGCATGGAATGTCGTCAGCGGAGCAAGCTCCGCTCTACGGCTCGGGCTTCACCGTTACTTCAAATGCAGCGGCGATGGTGAGCACCTCTCATCCATGCCGGAGTTCCAGATGCCCACCGTGTTTGCCCACGCCCTGGTTCCCGTCGCCGTTGGTCTTGGTCTGGGACGCCGGCGTATCCCCGCACGCTTGCTGATTACGGGCGCGGTGGCGGCGATGCTGCCGGATGCGGATGTGGTGGCGTTCAAATTCGGTATCGCCTACGCCGATGCGCTGGGGCATCGCGGCGCCAGTCATTCCCTTGTGTTCGCGCTGCTGCTGGGCGCGTTGGCGGCGTGCTTCCATCGTCCGCTGCGCGCGCGGGCCTGGACGGCGTTCCTGTTCGTCGCCTGCTCGGTGCTGTCGCATCCACTGCTGGACATGCTGACCAACGGCGGCCTGGGCGTGGCCCTGCTGTGGCCTTGGTCGGAACAGCGTTTCTTCGCCCCTTGGCAGGTCATCGAGGTATCGCCGTTCGCGCACAGGTTCTTCAGCGCGCGCGGCGTGGAGGTGCTGTGGTCGGAAGCCCGCTGGATTGGCGTGCCGGCGCTGCTGCTGATGGCCGTGCTCGCCGCCCCGCGTCTCTTGTGGGAGCGACGTCAGTCGCGATGAAGCATCCGGATCACTCCTGTCGCGACTGACGTCGCTCCCACAGGATGGACGATGGAACGACTCATGCCATTGTAGGAGCGACGTGAGTCGCGACGGAACATCCGGAGCATCCCAACCGTCCCGGTCGCGACTTACGTCGCTCCTGCAAGGGGGTTGATGGAATGCGGCTCATGCCATCTGTAGGAGCGACGTGAGTCGCAACGGAACATCCGGAGCATCCCAACCGTCCCGGTCGCGACTTACGTCGCTCCTGCAAGGGGGATGATGGAATGCGGCTCATGCCATCTGTAGGAGCGACGTGAGTCGCAACGGAACATCCGGAGCATCCCGACCGTCCCGGTCGCGACTTACGTCGCTCCTACAGGAAACCATTCAATGCTGGGTGGGGGCGGCGTCCGGTTCGGAATCGGCGTCTTCGGCGCCGGCACTCATCTCCGCTTCCAGCTTCTTCTCGAAATCTTCCAGGCTCATGCCCTGGGCGGCGGCTTCGATGACGGCGGTGTCGCGCAGCTCATCCGAGTAGACCAGCCGCACCGGCTGGCCGTTGGCTTCGTGCAGGGCGGCGGCGCGCTTGATCATCGCCAGCACCTCGGCGGCACTGTCGGAACTGCCGGCAATGCGGCCGTCCATGCCCAGCACCCACACGCCGGCCTGGCGCACGATGCCGGCCAGCAGGTCGCCCTGCGGATTGCGCAGCTCGGCGTGCGGTTCGATCGCCGGGGCGTTGGCGCGGGCCAGGTTGCGTGCCTTGATCGCCCTGCGCTTCTTGGCGTCGCGGCGGGCCTTTGAATGGGTAGACATCGGGGATTCCTTGTCGAAGGTCAGATCTGATCGGTGGGTTCAAGCGCGGCGGGTTCTTTCGGACAGGCTTCGGCGCGCCGGCTCACCTGCGCCTCCCAGCGCCACATCGCCCAGCCGGCCAGCGTCAGCACGCCCGCGCCCAGCGCCAGCCACAGGCCGTGCCGGCTCAACAGCGCCGAAACCACGCCGGCGATGATCGTGTTGATGAACAGGTTGCTGAAGGCCTGCAGCGACGACGCCGCACCGCGCTGGCGCGGATACATGTCGAGGATGGCCAGGGTGAGGATCGGGAAGATCAGCGCCACGCCGAATGCCGACAGGCACATCGGCAGCACCGCCCACGGGATGGTGATGGCATCGCCCACCCACGCGTTGTAGGCAAGGTTGGCGAGCGTCGACACGCCCATGCAGGCGAAACCGATGCGGGTCAGCTGGGTGCCGCTGATGCGGCCTGCGGCGCGCCCGGACACGAACGCGCCCAGGGTCATGCCGCCGATGGTCGGCAGGAACAGCCAGGCGAACTGCTGCTCGTTCAAGCCCAATCGATCCATCACGAAAATCGGCGCCGAGGCGATGTACAGGAAGATGCCGCCGAAGCTCAGCGAGCCGGCCAGCGCCAGCCGCTGGAAGCGCGGGTTCAGGGCGATGGCGAAGTAGTCACGCAACAGGTGCTTGGGCGAAACCTTCACCCGCACTTCCGGCGGATGGGTTTCCGGCAGCCACAGGCCGACGGTCAGCAACAGCAGCAGCGAGAAGCCGGCCAGGAACCAGAAGATCACCGGCCACGCGCTCCAGCCCAGGATCCAGCCGCCGATGATCGGCGCGATCGCCGGGGCGATGCCGAAGATCATCGACACCTGGCTCATCAGCCGCTGCGCGTCGTCGCCATGCAGCACGTCGCGGATCACCGCGCGGCCGACGATGAAACCCACGCCGGCCGAGAAACCCTGCAGCGCGCGGAACAGCAGCAGCGTGGTCATGTCGCGCGACAGCGCGCAGCCAATCGACGCCAGCAGGAACAGGAACAGCCCGCCCAGGATCACCTTGCGCCGGCCGAACGCATCCGACAGCGGGCCGTGCACCAGGCTCATCAGCGCGTAGGTCAGCAGGTAGACGCTGATGACCTGCTGCATCGCCAGCTTGTCCGCGCCCAGCTGCGCGCCCATCGCGTTGAACGCGGGGAAGATGGTGTCGATCGAGAACGGGCCGAACATCGCCAGCCCGCCCAGCAGCAGGGCCAGGCGGCGGTTGGACGGCAGCTTGCGAACGCCGGTCATGGCGCGCTCCCGGCCACCGAAGGGTCCACCGGCGGCGAAGTCGGCGGGCCCTTCAACTCGACCGTGTTGCCTTCCGGGTCCCGCAGGTACTGGGACGGCCCCATGCCGTCAGCGCCGTAGCGCTCACCGAATTCGGCCAGGGTCGCCCCGGCCGCTTCCAGGTACGCCGCCAGCGCCTCGCGGTCGAAGGGTTCCACCCGCAGGCACAGGTGGTCGACGTTGTGGCCTTCGGGCCCCGGCGCGGCCCCGCCCAGCCGGCCCAGCTTGCCGTCCACCGGCACCAGATCGATCAGCGACTCGCCGGCCCGCAGTTGCAACAGGCCCAGCTCCGGCCGGTCCCGCTCCACCGTGCAGCCCAGCACCCCGCAATAGAAGGCGCGCATGGCCGCCAGGTCGCGGACGCGCAGGACGATGTGGTCCAGGCGCAGGAGTCGGAAAGGGGGCGCATTCATGAACAGGGATGGCCGGCGCGGGGGGCCGGACATGGTAAGGCCAACCGGGACGATGCGGGCGGCCGCAGGCTATAATCCGCGCCGCAAGACCAGGTGGGAGAAGCGGGGAAACCCGCTGCCGAAGGCGCAAACGCCCGTAATCGCTCAGGCCCGATACCACCCCCGCTGCAAACACTCTGGAGAGATCGGCCACGCGCCGGCGCCGAAGGGGCACGAAGCACCACCGCGACCTCGTCCGCGGCGCTTCCAAACTCTCAGGCAAAAGGACAGAGGGGCACCCACGTGCGCACTTCGCACGCCCGGCTTCATGCCTTTTCCGGATGCCCCTGCCCATGTCCCAGACTCCGTCCTCGCTTCGCGATCTCGAGCACCACGACGCTTTCATCGCCCGCCACATCGGTCCCAACGACGCCGAAATCGCGCACATGCTGCGCGTGGTCGGCCACGACTCGCTGGAGGCGATGACCGATGCCATCGTGCCGGCCAACATCAAGTCCGCCGCCCCGCTGGCCCTGCCCGAAGCGATGACCGAGGAAGAGGCGCTGGCCAAGATCCGCGCCGTCGCCGACCGGAACCAGGTGTTCAAGAGTTTCATCGGCCAGGGCTACTACGGCACCCACACCCCGAAGGTGATCCTGCGCAACATCCTGGAGAACCCGGCCTGGTACACCGCCTACACCCCGTACCAGGCGGAAATCTCGCAGGGCCGCATGGAAGCGCTGATCAACTTCCAGACCATGATCACCGACCTGACCGGCATGGAAATCGCCAGCGCCTCGCTGCTGGACGAAGCCACCGCCGCCGCCGAGGCGATGACCCTGGCCAAGCGTTCGGCCAAGTCGAAGTCCAACGTGTTCCTGGTCGCCGGCGACACCCATCCGCAGACGATTGAAGTCCTGCAGACCCGCGCCGAGCCGCTGGGCCTGACCGTGGACATCGTCCGTTCGACCGAAGCGTTCCATGAAAAACTCGCCGCCGGCGATTACTTCGGCGTGCTGGTGCAGTACCCCGCGTCCAGCGGCTGGCTGGAGGAATGGGGCCGCGACGCGGAGATCATCCACGGCCACCAGGCGCTGTTCGTGATGGCCACCGACCTGCTGGCGCTGACCCTGCTCAAGACTCCGGGCGAGATGGGCGCCGACATCGTGGTCGGCAACACCCAGCGCTTCGGCGTGCCGTTCGGCTTCGGCGGCCCGCACGCGGCCTTCATGGCCTGCCGCGACGCCTACAAGCGCTCCATGCCGGGCCGCCTGATTGGCGTGTCGGTGGATGCCGACGGCAATCCCGCCTACCGCCTGACCCTGCAGACCCGCGAGCAGCACATCCGTCGCGAGAAGGCCACCTCCAACATCTGCACCGCGCAGGTGCTGCTGGCGGTGATGGCCTCGATGTACGCCGTCTACCACGGTCCGGAAGGCCTGACCCGCATCGCCCGCCGCGTCGCCCGCCTGACCGCCATCCTGGCCGAAGGCCTGCGCACGCTCGGCCACGCCACGGTGCACGCCAGCGCGTTCGACACCCTGTGCATCGACGCCGGCGACGCCGCCGAGGCGATCCTGGCCCGCGCCAAGCAGGCCCGCATCAACCTGCGCGTGCGCGGCAACGGCACGCTGTGCATCTCGCTGGACGAAACCACCACGCGCGCCGACGTGAAAGCGCTGTGGGGCGTGTTCGCCAATGCCGGCGCCACCCTGCCGAGCATCGACGCGCTGGACGCCAGCGCCCCCTCGCTGATCCCGGAAGCCCTGCGCCGCACCAGCCCGTTCCTGACCCACCCGGTGTTCAACACCCACCACAGCGAACACGAACTGCTGCGCTACATGCGTGCGCTGGCCGACAAGGATCTGGCGATGGATCGCACCATGATCCCGCTGGGCAGCTGCACCATGAAGCTCAACGCCACCGCCGAGATGATCCCGGTGACCTGGCCGGAGTTCGGCAACCTGCATCCGCTGGCCCCGGCCGATCAGGCCCAGGGCTACAAGGAACTGATCGACGGCCTGGAAGCCATGCTGGTCGAATGCACCGGCTATGACTCGGTCAGCCTGCAGCCCAACTCCGGCGCGCAGGGCGAATACGCCGGCCTGCTGGCCATCCGCGCCTACCACCGCTCGCGCGGCGAGGCCAAGCGTGACATCTGCCTGATTCCCGAATCCGCGCACGGCACCAACCCGGCCAGCGCGCAGATGTGCGGCATGCAGGTGGTGGTCACCAAGTGCGACAGCAACGGCAACGTCGATGTCGAGGACATCCGCCGCGCCGCCGAGAAGTACAGCGATCGCCTGGCCGCGATCATGATGACCTACCCCTCCACCCACGGCGTGTTCGAAGAGGACGTGGTGGAGATCTGCAACATCATCCACCAGCACGGCGGCCAGGTGTACACCGACGGCGCCAACATGAACGCGCTGGTCGGCGTGGCCAAGCCGGGCAAGTGGGGTTCGGATGTCTCCCACCTCAACCTGCACAAGACCTTCTGCATTCCGCACGGCGGCGGCGGCCCGGGCGTGGGCCCGTGCGCGGTCAAGTCGCACCTGGCGCCGTTCCTGCCGCGCACGCTGGGCGGTGAGGGCGACGTGGGCATGGTGTCGGCGGCCAGCTTCGGCAGCGCCAGCATCCTGCCGATCAGCTGGATGTACATCACCCTGATGGGCTCGGCCGGCCTGCGCAAGGCCACCCAGGTGGCGCTGCTCAACGCCAACTATGTCGCCAAGCGCCTGGCCCCGCACTACGAGACCCTGTACACCGGCCGCAACGGCCTGGTCGCGCACGAGTGCATCCTGGATCTGCGCCCGCTCAAGGACGCCACCGGCATCAGCGCCGAGGACGTGGCCAAGCGCCTGATCGACTTCGGCTTCCATGCCCCCACCCTGAGCTTCCCGGTGGCCGGCACGCTGATGGTCGAGCCGACCGAGAGCGAATCGCAGCACGAACTGGATCGCTTCATCGACGCGATGATCCAGATCCGCGAGGAAATCCGCGCGGTCGAGGACGGCCGCCTGGATCGCGAGGACAACCCGCTCAAGCACGCCCCGCACACCGCCACCCAGGTCAGCGCCAGCGAATGGACCCACGCCTACCCGCGTGAACTGGCCGCGTTCCCGCTGCCCAGCCTGAAGCTGCAGAAGTACTGGCCGCCGGTCGCACGCGTGGACAACGTGCACGGCGACAAGAACGTGTTTTGCAGTTGCATCCCGGTGGAAGCCTTCGCCGGCGAACCGGAAGCCTTCAGCGAGCCGAACGTGATGTAAGAAAAAAAGCCCCGCGATGCGGGGCTTTTTTTTGGGGAGTACTCGCACGCTGCGACGCCCCCTTCCCCCGCCCGCGGGGGAAGGTGCCCGAAGGGCGGATGGGGGCAAGTTCGTATGCTTCCTCTTCCCGACCGCGCCAAAAGCAAGCGCTTCTCAACAGCCGAATGGCTGGTCAATCCCCCGTCACCCGCTTCGCGGGCGCCCGCCCCCTTTTTTCGCTTTCAACAGCCGCATGGCTGATCACGGGGGCTTTCTAGTGCAGTTCAACGGTCGCCGCCTTTCCTCCCCCTTCGAAGAAGGGGGACCGAGGGGGATTTGCTTTTGTGCTCCCATACCCACGCCCTTCCCAACCAGCGAGGGAAACTGTCCAAAAAAGATAAGAGCAACCCTAAAGCTGCTTGATGAGGTTATGACTTACCGTCAAATACCCCAATTTCGCATACAGCGCCTGCGCACCCGCGTTGTGCGCAAACACATGCAGGCCAATCCGATCGATGCCCTGCGCGCGCACCTGCGCCTCCATCGCCGCGAACGCGTCTGCCGCGTAACCGCGGCGGCGATGCGCGGGATGCACAAGCACATCATAGACATGCACCTGCCGCTGCTCGCCTTCGGAATACACGCCGTACCACAGCGATCCGACCGTGCCCTCCGTGCTGGCAACGATCTCGAACAGATAATGATCCGGCGTGGCGACGCCCTGCGGCAGCAACTGCGCAAAGGCCGCCTGCGAACGCTCCCGCGCGCCGTCTGCCGGCCAGCGTCCGGCGGAGACATTCTCCCCGGCGTAATTTTCCACCGCGGTGTGCAGGAACGTGCGGAACGCGCGCTCACTCATCGGGACCAGCGAAACCTTGGACATGGACGAAAGCCGCGGGACGGGAGCGGCGACTCTATCCCAGTCCGGCGTCACACGCGTGGCGGCGGCGCGGCGGGAACCGGAATCGACGGGCGGGTCCCGTCGCTCAGCGCCATCAGCTGGCAGAACGTGGCGTCATAGGCCGCCGCTTCCTCCTGATAGCCGGCGACGGCCCGCAGCGAACCGCGCGCGGCCAACTTCTGCGCGACTGCGCGCAAGCGCTCGCCATCCGGATGGGTCTGTACCAGCGCCGCCATCCAGACGGTCAACGCTTCCAGTTGACCGATGGCGCGCGCATCGGTGGCCTCCAGCCGGCACAGATGGGTATGGATCTGGGTGTCTGACAACAGCATGCAATCGACTTCCGACATAAGGGGGGCACCGCCGCAAAGCCCCCTCTCCGCGCCGTTGGTTTCCCTCACGCGGCGGGCACGACGGATCGGACAGGCCGCACGCGCCGTGGTCATTCACCGTTCGGGCCGGTGAAGCCGGAACTGAATATCCGGCTCCCCGTATTCAGCCACATGCCGGCCCGCCCAATTCCCTCAGCCCTCGCCCGCCGGCAGGGTTTCCTCGTCCTGGTCGTAGGCCGGCGGGTAATAGAAGTTGAGCGTCTTCAGGAAGGTCCGCCCGGTATTGCGGATCTCGTGGCGCTCGCCGTGTTCGATCACCAGCAAGCTGCCCGCGCGCAGCGTCTGCCGCTCACCTTCAATGGTGGCCACGCCCGTACCGGACACCACATACAACCACTGGTCCGCACCGCGATGCCGGTTGTCAGGCCCACCCTCGGCCTCGCCCGGCGCGATCACCATCTCCGCCGCCTGCACCTCACGCACCGCGAACGCGGTGCGAAAGCCTTGTCCGAAACGCAGGTGTTTGTATTGCATGCCGGTTCCAATGACCTTGTCCTGACGACCGAGAAGTTCCCTTCCCCCGCGCGCGGGGGAAGGTGCCCGAAGGGCGGATGGGGGCAAACCGTCCAGCATCCGCAATGACGGCCTCACCCAATCCCTCAATGCCGCAGATTCACCTCGGCCACGCGATCGCGGTAATGCTTCTTCGGATCCATGCCCAGCATCAACTTCACCCCGGCCAGCATCGAGTTCTCGTTCAACCAGATTTCCGCGTGCTCGGCATCGAAGCGCAGCAGCGCCAATCGTGGATCCTCCATCCCGCCTTCGTACCAGGCGGCCAGGTAGGGATTCCACAACCGGTCGACCACTTCGCGATCCGTATGCTCCACCAGCACCCCGTTGACGCTGGCGAACAGGTCATGGCCCTTCGCGCAGAACGTGGCGATGGCGCGCTGCGGCGTGCCCACGCGCTGGGCCAGGCGATTGTCGGTGGTGGTGAAGAACCAGATGGGCCCGTGTTCCTCGTCCTCCATCTGCGCAGTCATCGGACGGGTGTGGCCGTCCTCGGCGCCCTCCAGGCCAATCATCATGACCATGTCGGACTTCAGCAGCTTCCAGAATTTCTTTTCGAGTTCCTGTGGCGTATGCATGACGATACTCCCTCGAAACAGGTGGCTTCACGCTAGCCCCGCGCATGTCACGCCGCCGTCAAGCAAGCGTTATCGCCGTGATAGTCGCGCCCGCCAACCGTCCTTCGCCGCCTGTTCACGCCGACGGGACTAACACAGGCTCGTTGTCCGAAGGAGGACGCCGCCATGCCGGAAGAAAAAACCCGCCGCGCGGTCGAACGCGACAAGCGCGAAGGCAAGTCCGCCAGCACCCAGGCCGGCGAATTCGTTCGCGAGGAAATCGAACACGTGCGCGAAGGCAAGCACGGCGTCCAGAACACCAAGCAGGCCATCGCCATCGGCCTGTCCAAGGCCCGCCGCGCCGGCATCGATGCCGAACCCGGCGACAACGCCTCTCCGGCGGTCAAGAAAAAAGCCCGCAAGGACATCGCCAAGGGCAGGAAAACCGCTACGAAACGCCCCGCCGCCAAACGCTCGGCCGGCGCCAAGAAGGCGTTGAAGGCCACCAGCAAGACGACCGCCAAGAAAGCCGTCAGCCGCACCGCTCTGTCCAAACAGGCCAAGAAGGCGGCCAGCAAGCGCACCGCCGCCGACCGTTCCGCCGCGGCAAAGAAAGCCGCCCGCACCAAGGGCCCCGCCAAGCGCTCGGCCGCCGCCAAGAAGGCCGCGCGTACCCGCGAGAAGTCGTCCTCCTGATCCTCCGGTGGGCCTCGGCCCACCATTGCCGTCGCCGGGCGCCGGTACCGGGTGAAGCCACGAAGGCTCACCCACCGCCCGGCACCGCGATGGTGGACCCAGACCCACCCGACCACGGTCCGCGGACTCTCCCCCTGCACCGTCCAACACCCGCGTAGAGCGGAGCTTGCTCCGCTGCCGTTGCCCCACCCCGGCCGCCGGGCAAGCCCGGCGCTACAGTCCTGGTATACGCTTGCCGATATCGCCGATACGGCCCTGGGGAGGGCCGGCGAGGAAGTGGAGCTGGCGGCCGCGCGCCACCGGCAAGGATGTTTGAAGGATCAACCGGGGAATCGCCATGCACCTGTTCCGTCCGCTCGTCGCGGTCGCCTGCCTGTGGCTGGCCGGTTGCGCGCACAACGTCGCCTATCGCGTGCAGCCTGCATCGGCCACGCCCTGCCAGGAAACCGAGCAGCGCGACTGCCGCGCGGCGATCCGTCATCCGCTGCGCAGCGGGCCGGACGGCGCCTACATCACCTATGTCGAATTCGATGACCAGGGTGCGCTGCACGATCGCGCGCGCACCCGCCAGGCGCTGGACCTGGTGCGCGAACGCACCCGCCAGCGCGCCACCCTGCTGGTGTTGTTCGCGCACGGCTGGAAACACAACGCGGAGGTGGGCGACGAGAACGTGCGCGACTTCCAGGCCCTGCTGGTCAAACTGCGCGCCAACCTGGCCGCCTACGAGGATGAGCACAAGGTTCCACCGGAACAGCGCCGCCAGGTCGAAGGCGTCTACCTGGGCTGGCGTGGCCTCAGCGCCAAGTGGGAACCGGGCAAGGAACTGACCTTCTGGCGCCGCAAGGCCACCGCGCATCGCGTGGGCACCGACGGCGCTATCGAGGTCATCTCCGAACTGTCCGCGCTGCGTTCGCAGCCGGCGGCCAACGGCGGTCGGCACGCGCTGGTCGTCGCCGGCCACAGCTTCGGCGGCGCGCTGGTCTACAACGCCACCGAACACCTGCTGATGCGCGAGCTGGTGGAAGCCCAGCAATGCGTGCCCGCCGCCGGACCCGGCGGCCCGCAACTGAAGATCGCACCGTTCTCCAATACCCGCGTGGAATCCGCCGACGGCGCAGCGTTGCAGAAAGACGCCTGCAAACAGGTACCGGCCTCGGTCGCGGACATGGTCATCCTGGTCAACCCGGCCTTCGAAAACACCCGCTACGACCCGCTGGAAGCGCGCTCGCGGCAGACGCCCTTCGCGCGCGGGCAGATGCCGATCCTGGCGGTGTTCATGTCGGAAAAGGACAAGGCCACGCGCTACGCCTTTCCCGCCGGTCGTTTCTTCTCCACCCTCACCAACAACTACACCACGCAGGGCCAGCGCAAACGCGACCTGGTCGCGCTGGGCCACCTGAAGGAAAAGTGGACCCACACCCTGGATGTGCCCAACCGGACCCGGCAGCTATTGGGCATCCAGAGCCTGATGGGCATGAAAACGCTCAGCCAGGTTGCCGACGCCATCCGTCCCAACTATCCGGGCTGGGATGACTTCATCTGCGGCAACGAAAACACCTGGAGCCTGGACGGCGTCGAACTCAAGCGCTACCAGGACAACCCGGTCGATCCGGATCCGCATTCGCCCTACATGGTCGTGCGGGTGAAGGGAAAGCTGGTCAACGGTCACAACGCGATCTGGGGCGAAGCCTTCAACGGCTTCGTGGAGAATCTGGTCACGGCGCGCTTCGCCGGTGGCTCCGAGATGCGTTGTCAGGGTAACCGCCCCAGCCGCGTCCCCTAGCCGGTTCACGGTCTACCATCGCCACCGCCGGCTCTCGTCTGCGCAAACCATCGCGCCGCATCGGAACGTCCGCGCTTCCCATCCCACAGGGCGAGCCGAGCCCCCTGTGTGCTTGCGGTCACGCAGCCTGGGCGGTTCGTCATTCCTTCGGTGCCGTTCGCACCAGCGCGCTCCCGGCCGTCGCCGCCACTGGATAGCCTCCTGTCGCCGCTAATGGCACCGCTCGCCGCGCCCGCGGTGATGACCAAGGAGATGAACATGAAAATGTGGAAGATGATGTGGAAGCCGGCACTGGTGCTGCTGGTATTGCAGGCCGCCGCCTGCAGTTCGATTGCGCAGAAGACCAACAACCTCAGCGACGACAAGATCAAGTCCCAGACCGGTGGTGCGCTGGGCTACATGCCGGAAGACCTCACTCTGGTCAGCCGCCGCACCGAAGGCACCAACACCTACGTCGCCCTGAAGGCCAAGGACGGCAAGGAATTCAACTGCATCGTCAACGGCGGCAACCTGCTGTCGATGGGTATGACCAACCCGCCGGTCTGCTCGCCCAAGGGCCAGCCGGTCAAGGCCGCGCCGTTCGGCCAGTAATCCGTGGTGGCGCCGGGCTTGCTCGGCGCCGTATGTCTGGGCCATCCCGCGAACCGCAGCGGAGCAAGCTCCGCTCTACGCCAATGGTGAGCCTCGCTGTCCTTACTGCGACAGTACCTGCCGTCCGTCGGACAACCACCGGATCCGATTGCAGCGGCCATTCACTCCTGATAAATGGCAAAGCTCGCGCCGTGATGGGGACACAGGGGCCGGCGCGCGGCTGACAGAGACTGGATGCTTGCCGTCGCATCGCCACGGAGGTCGTTGTGCGAAAGTCGCCCTTGGATACGCGCCCGGAGCGGCGCCCGCTGCGCATCTTTGCGTTCGACCCGATGATTGCCCGAGGTGGCGATCACCGGGTGACCATCGAGATCCCCTACCGCCCCATCGAACGCGACGAGCGTTCCTTCCGCGATGATCGGCTGGAGGTGGTGGACTACGACGCCGCCACCCAGCGCTACTACCGCGCCGTGGATCTGGGCGATGACGACATCGCCATGGTGCATGGACTGGAGCCGGCGGAACATGACCCGCAGTTCCACCAGCAGATGGTCTACGCAGTGGCCTCCAAGGTGCTGGAGAACTTCGACCGCGCGCTCGGCCGACGGTTGCGGTTCCGCCGGGGCGAGCGGCTGCGCCTGTTCCCGCACGCCTTCCAGGCGCGCAACGCCTACTACGACAAGAAACTCAACGCGGTCCTGTTCGGCTACTTCCCCGCCGACGATGACGATCCCGGCGCCAACCTGCCCGGGCAGACCATCTTCACTTGCCTGTCGCACGACATCATCGCCCACGAAGTCGCCCATGCCGCGCTGACCCGCCTGCACGAGTACTACAGCGAGCCCACCAACCCGCAGGTGCCCGCGCTGCACGAAGCCTTCGCCGACATCGTGGCGATGTTCCAGCGCCTGACCTTTCCCGAACTGGTGGCGCCCGCCATCCGCGAGACCCGCGGCGATCTGCTGGCCGAAAACAACATCCTGCTCAACATCGGGAGCCAGTTCGGCGCGGCCACCGGCAAGGGCCAGGCGCTTCGCCGGATCGCCGGAAAACCCGATCCGGCGCTGTTCGCCGCCACCCGCGAACCGCACGCGCTGGGCTGGATATTGGTATCCGCGGTGTACGAAGGTTTCGTTCTGACCTATGTGCGCCGCACCCGCGATCTGCTGCGCCTGGCCACCGGCGGCAGCGGCCGCCTGCCCGAGGGCGAACTGCATCCGGATCTGGTCAACCGGCTGACCACCGAATGCGTGCGCACGGCCCAGGCCGTGCTGTCGATGTGCATCCGCGCCACCGACTACCTGCCGCCGGTGGATCCCACCTTCAGCGATTTCCTGCGCGCCATGGTCACCGCGGATTTCGAGCTCAACCGTTCCGATGATTCCGGCCTGCGCGCCGACATGATCGAAGCCTTCCGCGCCCGCGGCATCCGGCCCGAGGCGGTCGGCTCGCTGGCCGTGCAGTCCCTGCTGCTGCGGCCCGAGGAACCCGACGACCCGGCCCCCGCGGAATCGGCCGAAGACACCTCCAACCTGGAACTGGCGGACATCGTCCGCACCCTGCTGGGCTTCGGCGCGCGCGAACTGGATCGCAACGTCAATCGCCGGGAATCGCGTCGCCGCAGCCAGAAGCGGCGGCTGAGCGAATTCACCCTGTCGCAATCCTGGCCGGAACTGGCGATGAAAGCCGAATCCACGGCCGCTCCCGCCGAAACCGCACCTCCCGAATCGACCGGCGCCGACGAGGAGGAAGAGGAAGAAACCGAACCGGAACTCAGAAGCATCGGCGTGCGCCTGCACAAGTGGGCCGATGCCAACCGCACGCGCCTGAAGCTGGACACCAATCCGGAGATAAAAGTCGCCATCCGCGGCTTCCATCCGGTCCACCGCATTGCCCCCAACGGCGAACTGCTCATCGAGATGGTGGTCCACGTCGTGCAGAAATCGCCCAGCGACCGTCCATTGGGCGGCCTGGTCTATCGCGCGGGCGCCACCGTCATCGCCAGCATCGACGGCCATGTCCGCTACCTCATCTGCAAACCCTTCCAGACCACCCGCGAGGAACGCATGGTCAGCTGGCTGGGCGCATTCGACGAAGCCTGCGGCCATTCCTGGAAAACCGATCAACTGGCACCCAGACGCCTGCTGGACGCGTACTCGGCACGGGCCATGGATGGGAGGCGCTGGCGATGAGCACCGTCAAGATACGCATGTACAACGTCGGCTTCGGCGACAGCTTCCTGATCACGCTACCTGACGGCCAACTGATCCTCATCGATGCCGGCTTCCACAGCCGCGGCAAGGGCGAGTTCAGTGGCGACGAGTTGGTCGAGCAGATCACCAAGGACGTCAAGAGCATCACCGGCGCGGAAGAAGCGCATATCGACGTGGTGATCTGCACCCACCGCCACGCCGATCACCTGTTCGCGTTCAACTCCTCGCTGTGGGATGAAGTTTCAGTGGGCGAGGTCTGGCTACCGTGGGTGGAAGACCGCAAGAACGAAAAGGCGGCTCGACTATGGAAGAAGCAGGCCAGCTTCGCGATGAACCTGGCCACTGCGCTGAGCTCGTTCCAGTTGAATGCGGCAGATCGCGAAAGCGTGGAATTCATGCTGTGGAACGCCGGCGTCGAACTGCCCGGCATGGCCGCCGCCGGCGGCTGGAGCAATGCCAAGGCGCTGGACTGCCTGCATGAGGGCTTCGCGTACCGCCGGCGCACCAAGCCGCGATTCCTGCCCGCCACCCAGAAGTTTCCGGAATCCTTTTCCTGTCCAGACCTGCCCGATGTGGTCATCCACGTGCTGGGCCCGCCCCGCGATCCGGAACTCATCGAGGAACTGGATCCGGAAGCCGACGGCGAAACCTACCGCGCCCTGGCCATGCGCGCCGCAGCCGCCGCTAGCGGCGAAGCGGTGGCCGACATGTCCGCCCTGGCCGCGTTCGGGCCGGAATGGCAGGTGCGCGAGGACGAGGACGGCGCCGAAGACCTGCTCACCCGCAACGAGAAGAAATGGCTGGAGAACCTGGCTACCGGCGCCGATGCCCTGCTCGCTGCCACCCACGTGGACGACATGATCAACTCCACCAGCCTGGTCCTGGTGATCGAAGTGGGCAAGGCGCGCCTGCTGTTCCCCGGCGACGCCGAGTGGGGCACATGGAAGCGCATCCTTGCCGACGACGACGCGCGTGCGCTGCTGCACAACGCCACCTTCCTGAAGGTCGGCCATCACGGCAGCCACAACGCCACGCCCAAGACCCTGGTGGAGGAAGTCTTGCCGGAAGGCATCCCGGCCATGATTTCTACCCAGGAAGGCTCCGGCAGCTATCGCAACAACATTCCGCTCCCCGATCTGGTCACCGCGCTCGGAAAACACCATTTCCGCCATGTGCGCAGCGACCAGTTGCCCGAGCGGCTGCCTCGCGGATTCCGCAAAGGCGATGACGGCAAATGGATTGAACTGTCGATTCCCTGCTGATTTTCCGTCCGTCCCCGCACAGGAGTGCCGCGATGATCGAGCTCGATCAACTGGTCCGCGAACCCACGCGCGACAACGCGCCGCCCAGCCCCGGTGCGGCCATCGCGCTGTCCGGTGGCGGTTATCGCGCCATGCTGTTCCATACCGGCGTGCTGTGGCGGCTGGGGCAGTTCGGATTCTTTTCGGGCCAGCCGCTGCAAGGACTCACCGCGCCCGGCAAGCTGTCCACGCTGGGCCCGCTGGCGCGGGTGTCCAGTGTGTCCGGTGGCTCTATCGTCTCGGCGGTGCTGGGCCTGGCGATGGCGCAGCTCAAGCCGTTGTCCGGTGTCGCTTTCGACCAGGCGTTCCAGAGCGCGGTGGTCGCGCCCGTGCGGCGCATGGCCGCCACCACCCTGGCCGGCACCAGCGCCGCCGGTATCTGGCAGGTCATCAAAGACATCCTGCTGCCGGGCAGCATCAACGACCACATCGCCCGGGCCTACGACAAAGCGCTGTATCGCGGCAAAACCCTGCAGGATCTGCCCGATGACGTGCGCTTCGTCATCAACGCCTCCAACCTGCAGTCCGGCGCGCTGTGGCGTTTCTCGCGCCCCTACATGCGCGACTGGAAGGTGGGTGAGGTGCCCAATCCGGTGCTGTCGCTGGCCAGAGCGGTCGCGGCCTCGTCGGCATTTCCGCCCGTGCTGGCGCCCGCGGAACTCAAGCTGGAAGCCTCGCAATACACGCCCCATACCGGCTTCTTGCAATATCCGCCGTACACCACCCATCCCGTCCTGGCCGACGGTGGCGTCTACGACAACCTGGGGCTGGAAACCTGTTTCAAGGGCTTCATGACCCTATTCGTCAGCAACGCTGGCAAACCGTTCGCACCGCTGCCCGAACCCTCCCGGAATTGGGTCTCCATCGGCTCGCGCTGCATCGACGTCATGGACAACCAGGTGCTGGCGCAGCGCAAGATCCTGCTGGTAGGCGCCCTGCGCGACAAGCAACGCTACGGCGCCTTCTGGGACATCCAGCAGGACATCGCCAGGCATCCCTGTCCGGATCCCCTGCCCTGCCCGGCCAAGCGCACCGCCGAACTGGCCGCCGTCCCCACCGATCTCGCCCACAAGGACAAGACCTTGCAGGAGCGGCTGATCAACTGGGGCTACGCCAATGCCGACGCCGCCGTGCGCGCGTGGTTCAACCCCACCTATCCACCGCCGGCGGACTTTCCGTATCCGGCGACGAAGGTTTGACATCCAACAGGAGGCGACATGGACGAGGAAACCATTGAATTATTGCGCAGTACCGCATGGACAAAAGCCTCCGTCGCCATCTGGAGTGGCATACCGCCTTCGGAACTACGCCTGTCGCAGAAGCTCATGTCGCCTCCATTCCCATCTAATCAAGAGCTTCTCCGCCAGATAGCAAATGGAGTATTCAAGGATAGAGATCCCAACTACACCGATGTTCAGCGGGCGCGCTGGCAAGCGGCCATTACGCCAAATTCCACCATCAGGGATGTGAGGGACCTTTGTCATGCGAACCGCTAGCGCCCTCCTTCTCTTTCTTCTTTCGCTCATGGTGAACGCCAAATTACTGGCCCAAACTCCCACGCCCTCCGGTGCGCCAATTTGTGGCGAAGTGGAAAAGCGAACCAAGTTCGATGCCGCGCAGGTGACCCGTGACGTGACGGCATATGATTCCGACAACGATCAATCCATGACGGAAGCCGAGTATCGGAGCTACCTGCTGGCGTGCGACAGATCCGTACGTTCGAAGAAAGACGACGCGGAAAAGGAGAAGGAGGTACAGACCATCCTTTTTGACCTAGTCACTTCCCGCGACGGCCTTGATTGCGTGGACAGGCCTACCCGCTGCGCGTTTGGCAAGCGCCCCATTCATGTCGTACAGGCGTTCTCGGTCGGCCGGGACGGCGATCTGTTCGTGGCCTTCAAACCCAAGATCACGGAAATCGCCCCGTCCATGGGCATCGGAAGATCCGTGCTTGATGCCACCAGCCCGCTGTCCAGTGACCCGGTGGCGAAGGTACCTTTTCTCGTTTCCTACAAGCGTGACTACGCCAAAAAGGAAGAAGCTGGGCTGCTGCTGGGCAAAATCACCTATGGCCCTTGGTTCTGGGGCGAAAAGGAAAGGTGGGACGGCAATGTGAGCGCGACACTGGACGTCAACACCGGCAAGAAGCGCGAGGAATCCACCGTGGCCTTCGGTACCACGGCGACCTACACCCGGACATTGGGCGGGAACGGGTTTTCGTTCTCGATTACGCCCGAATATGGAACCGACGGCAACGGCGACCGTGATGTGGTCACGCTGCGGACCCAACTGGCGGTAATGGGAGAGGACTTCCTGGGCGCGGGCCAGTGGAAGCGTCTGGGGCGCGGCGACTATTCCTGGGACCCCAGTCTGACGTTCTACTGCGGCGAAGTACGCGACGACGGCGGCAATATCGCCCTCGCAAAAATAGCCCAGCAGGGAAGCTATTGCCGCGCGCAACCGGGCATCCAGATGCGTTGGCGAGCCGACAGGATGGCGGAATACGCGTTCGGCATGCGCCTGGCGTACAGCCAGACCTATGACCTGCAGGACGATTGGGACCGCGGCTACGGCGAGCTCGAGGCGACGCTGGGCATCAAGGAAAGCCCGCTGCAATTGATTCTTCTCTACCGGAAGGGACGCAAAGCCCCGGCTTTCGAAGACGAGAGGGCCTTGATCTTCGGCATCGGCATCCAGCTCTAGCCTCCCCGCGCCGATTAGGGCTCTTAGTTCGCAGGGGCCCGCACAGCCAGCACGGCCGGTTCACCGCCTGTTTCCCGTCAATTTTCCGTGGCCCAAATCTTGCAGGATCCGGGCCTGAGGGCCGACCCACCATCGGGTCTTCCTGGTCTGACACGGCAACTAGGGGAAATGAATGGACTTGTCCCAAATCCTGGCGGAGGTCATCGCGCTACAGGGCCACTACACTAGTGAAAACACGGAACAAATGCAGGACCGGGGCATCCGAATTCGAGACGTGCTACCCGCAGCCCTAAGAACCAGAGCCCACCAACTTCCTCAGCTTCTCGATATTCCGGCAAATGACCTATTGATCGAAGGTAAAGATGGGGCGGGACGCAAGTCAGAGGTCCCGTGGGTACGATTGGCGTCTAGGTCACGCTCACCCAGCGCAACGGCTGGCTGGTATGTCGTCTGGCTGTTCCGGAAGGATGCCGCGGGTGTCTATCTAGCCCTGGCACACGGTTCCACACAGTTCCAGCATGGCTCTTTTGTCTCGCGTTCCAACGAGGAACTCAAGACGCTCATGGGTTGGGCGCGCAAGCGGCTCTCCGCGGAGATCGCGACAAACCCACGTCTCGTTCAAGACGTGAATCTTGCAGCGCCCGGATATCGAAGCCTGGGTGATGCTTACGAGAAATCTTGCGTAGCGGCCTTCTACTACCCTGCAAGCCAGCTACCTAACGACGACATCCTCTTCCAGGATCTTTTCACCCTCGCCAAGATGTTATCTGCCTTGTATCGAACTGAGGCAAAGGGCGAGGTTCCCACCACAGATTCGCTGGAAGTATTTCAAGCGGAAATAGCTGCGGCAGCGATCTCTCGTCCAAGCTCCGCGGCGACTCAAGGCTACGGCCTTTCGCATCCAGAACGCCTCGCGGTCGAAAGACGCGCAATGGAACTCGCCACCAACCATCTATCCTCCCAGGGCTATACCGTATCGGATGTCAGCGCTAAAGAGTCATACGATTTGCTCGCCAAGAGGGGGTTGGAGATTCTTCACATAGAGGTCAAAGGAACGACCGGCGGGCTCGGCTCCATTCTTCTTACCGCCAACGAAGTTGAGCTCCACAAGCAACGTCATCCGAAAAATGGGCTAGTCGTCATTCACTCTATGTCGGTCGCCACACAGAATGGACTTCCCACTGCGCATGGTGGACAGCTGGAAGCGTGGATGCCATGGCGCATTGATAGCGAGCGCCTGCGTGCTCTCACCTATGCCTACACGCTATCGGGATAGCAACTACCTGCTTGGAAACCTGCGGGATGAGCGCCGTTCGGCCCTTACCCGCTTGTTCCTGCGCCCCTCAATAACCGGACGACATTCCGCCGCCCGGTCAATATGTGCCGCCTAGCGCGGCTGCCAGCTCGTGTGTTTCAACACGAAGTCCAGCTCCTCGGTCCACTTTTCCAGCACGTAGGCCCAGTCGCCCACCGGCGGGGTGGGTTCGTAGCGGTTGGACAGCTCGCTGCGTGAGCGGGCCAGCGTGGTGGTCAGGCGGACGCGTTCGCGCAGGCCGTACAGCAGGTGGTAGGCGTCCTGGGTCAACAGGTAGCCGGTGCGCTTCTTTTCGCGCGGGGGATGGCGGTTCGAGTGAGAGTGATGGCGGTCGTCGCCCATGGCGTTGCTCCCTTGCAGTGCAGAGGCCCGCCTGCATGCGCAGGCGGGATGTCGGGAGGCTCGAAACCGCAAACAGCCGGCGGGCGTATTCCCCTTGTGGGGTGTTGTATTAGCCGCCCTCCCGACACAGGAAGCCTGCGACGGGAAATTATGCCCGAACGTGAGTTCGGGCATAAAAAAGCCCACCAAATGTCGGTGGTGGGTACCGCTGTTTGCGGAGTTTCGAGGCTCCGGGGGTAATGGTTAGGGGCTGGGGTGGGTGGTGTCAACGCACATTGAGCGGATCTTCATGCTGCGTCAGCTATCGACCCAAAGCTGACGCTCGGCCGAAGAAAGGGCGGATCCAGCTCACCCGATAAGGGTCTCGCAAGTGGGGGGCAACCCCGGGGAGCACACCGTTAGACACAGTCTCTGTTGGTCCGGATATACGTCGCCTTGTTAGCCGGACCCAGCGGCCATAAGATCGAGCGGTATCAAGGGGATAGCTCACCATCCGGTGGGCTGTAGATAAGTCGTATAACCTGCCCCTGGGATCCGGCTATTAGGTAGTCAGGCTGCGGAAGGGGGTTCAATGCAATTGATACTCTTAGCAATGCTCGCGCTTGCTGGCGGTGAGGCGTCAACTACAGCTGAGGATGCCGTGACGGTCGCTACTACCGGCGTTGCGAACCAACACGTCGCCGTAAGTTTGCTGTCCGCGATGTACTACTGCGAAAACAAGAGTTGGCCTGAAAGCATCGAGGCCGTTCAAGCATTCCACCAAAAATCAAAGTTTCCGCTGCCCGTCCAACCAGACTGGGTCATGCTTGGTGCGGACGGATCTAGCTACATCATTGACCAAGACACCTTGACACTGACTACTGGCGCTAACGCGATCGCAAAAGCGCATAAAGTCATGTCTACAAACAAGCCGCCAGGTTGCGCTGGTCACAATCTTGACGTCAACGCGGGGATTCACATCGGTGAGTAGCCCGGAGCCTAATAAGTCATTCAAGCCGCCCCCGCTTCGCGGGTCGACTTAGCTAGGGCGTTAGGCCATTTTACTAATAGCCAATGGAGATGATCATGATCGGAACATGGACGACACACTATGACGGCTCTGTTGAGGGGCGTAGCGTCATTGTTCAGACGCACTCAGATGGCGGGTATCGCGTCAAGACAACTCAAGGCGAGGACTACGGTGGGAACGTTTTCGGCGATGAATCAAGCACCGCAATCATCTCGCCAACTCCTAGGGGAACACCTATGGACGTTGATGGAGAGACTATTGATGAGGTGAAGGAACAGCTCACCCAAGAGGGTTTCAGTGAGAGTGCAATCATCGAGATTGTTGGCCATTTCCCGGCCTAAAAAGTCATTCAAGCCGACGCCGCTTCGCGGCGCGGCTTCATTCAGGCGTTGATCCCAATTTCCGCTTCTGGCCGAAAGCGGTCCTGCCAGCCCGGGCTGCGGTAATTACCCATAGCGGCCATGGCCAGTGCACTCGGCCGTCATCGCCCGTCGCACATCCCGGATACCGCCGGTACTGGGGTTAGGTCCGTGCAGCCTGAGAAGGGGGCTATCTATGGACCAGGGTGTGGGTGGGCCATGAGCACCCGAGCTGGAAATGGGCTTCAGCTAAAATCATCGCTCGTCTGGGAACTGCTCCTCCGATTGCTCGTTTTCCTGCGCTACGACCATGTTATGAACATGCATAAACTGATGAGCAAATCGAAGCGTCAGCGAGACTTGGGCGCTGTGATGGTACTGCGGACTGTCTAATTCCGTCCCGTATCGCGCTCGTAGCCGCTGTGCGACTACCTCTGGGTCTATCAGGCGTGCAATGTTTTCATAAGTATCTCGGTCCAAGTCGGATCGATGAGGCACACCAGTGCTCATATCCCACGCCTCGCCGACAAACGCATCCAGGAAAGCGTTGACTTCGCTGATGTCGACGTCAAGGCAGGCAACGAGACGGTTAGCCAAGCCAGCGGCATCGACATCGTGCCACCAGTGATACAGCATGACCGCCTGCCGGCCGAACTGCCGATAGAGCGGTTCAGTAGCATCCGAAGGAATGATGGATTCATTCACAAGCTGCGCCCTGAGGTCATTGAAGTCAGTATCTTCAAAGACCTGTTCCTCAGGCGTGCGGCTCGGACTGGGGAACATCCAACGAAGGCTCTCACTGGCAAACGGCACAGGCGATGCAGAGCGCAGTACTTCCCGTGCAAGTGCCAGCCTGGCATCTGAATCTCTAATGCCCCTGAGCAAGAAATAGATGACAACGCCGGCTTGGGTGAAGACGCCGCCGGTAGAGAGCATGCCGCGCTCGTAGGGGAAAAGACGACCATTCCGCGCCAGCAAAGGCGCCAATGCGGTTGCCACTGCCTCAGGCAACTGGTCTTCCTGTTGACGTAGACGTTGAATGAGGGACGCAACTGCCGCTGGCTTTGCCAGCTCCTGTAATGCGGCATCCTGCTCGGCGTTGGTCTGTGTGGTCAGCTCATCGAGAAATTGCTGCAGAAGACGATCGGAGAGCTGACTGCCCGAGACCCCGTAGGCAAAAAATTTCTGAAAATAGGAGCTGGAGCACACCCGCTGTTCGCGCGACCATTCGCTCTCCCATTCCGATCCATAACCCGTCAGTCCCATGCGCGGGAACAGCGCATGCAACACACC
Source organism: Pseudoxanthomonas sp. PXM04 (assembly GCF_014851695.1). Lineage (NCBI taxonomy): Bacteria > Pseudomonadati > Pseudomonadota > Gammaproteobacteria > Lysobacterales > Lysobacteraceae > Pseudoxanthomonas > Pseudoxanthomonas sp. PXM04. Next base: position 215,230 of record NZ_JACVAG010000007.1, on the reverse strand, counting down.
AGACACCACGCGCTCACGCCGCGGTGGCGTCAGCTCTGGCGTGGCATCTTCGATCAGCTGGACGAACTGATGCTGGCGTTCCTCGCCATCGCGGTCAATCTTTCTCAAGAGTAACGAGGGGTTTTCGCGGAGTGCTTGGTAGAGCCGCGGATGGAAGAGCCTCAAGGCTTCCAAGAGCATGAACTCCCCGATATGCACCTCACCTTTGACCAGAGGCAGGGAGAACAAGAGCGCGTTCGTATACAGGTGGGCTTGGCGCGGTGTGCTCAAGCTCTCTTCGATCACCCCAAAGCGAACAATGAATGCATCAACCTGCTGCTGCGGCAACGAGATCTCCGCAACGCTCAAAGCCTGATTAAGGCCTTCGTAGACGAGCCCGCGTAGCGCCGAGATCTCGGCCGATGGGAGGTGCAACGGTACCTGGATGATCTTTTCCAGGAACGCCCGGCCGGAAGCATCACCGCCAGCGCCATAGCGCTCGCCTAATGCAGCGGCTACTACGGCATCATCGAAGGCGAGCAGATATGTCGTGCGCGAGAAACCTGCCGAGAGCTTGACTAGCTTGAAGATAAGATGTGTCTCAGCCCGGTCAAGTCTGTCGATGTCATCAATGAGAACGACCACACGAAGATGTCCTTCTGCCAAGAATCCTTCAACTCTGGCCTTCAGGTCATCCAACGTGGTCGTCGAGAGCGCCTCTCCCAGTCCCGTAGCCGCATCGCCACCGTTGACCACAGACAACACGCTTCCATACTTCTTCAAGGCTGCACCAAATTCCTCCTTCTTTGACGTCAGTCGGGCCCCGACCGCTGTCGACAATGTGTCGAAGAACCCACGCAATAGTTGGTCTTCGGATGTGAACTGCCATGGATTGAAGTGGGCAACCACGACATCGGAGTGTTCCTTTAGGCGCTCCTCGATCATGTGCAAAACGGAGGTCTTGCCGTCGCCCCATGGTCCGTATAGACCAAGGACGAGTCCGGAAGTATCGGCACGCCCAGAGATCGTGTCAGCAATTCGATGTGCAAAGTGCACCCTGGAGAACCGATCGTGCGCACTGGTATGAATCGGCCGGTCCGCCGAATAGCTGCGCCCATCCGCCTTAGGCGCCGCCTCACCGGCGGCTTGATCTTGAGTTGGTGTATTTCCAGTCTTATCGTCCGATCGAAGCGAACGGGCGAAACCTGCGGCCCATGACTTAAGCCTAGTCGTAACTCTCATTGACACATCCCTCCGATAGTCCCTTAAGTCGAGAAGATAGGTGCAGTATCCCCGCCTGGCCCTAGTCTTCATTGTCGCCGAAATCCAAGGCGTAGCCGCTTCGGCATCAGGCGGACGTAGGGTGCGCTCAGAAGAACACTAGACCCAAGCAAGCGATGTCCGCATCTGGCCGAAAGGAGACACCAAGAATTTCGCTGTCCAGTACTAAAATGGCCTCCCGCAAACCCTGCCTATTTTCGGCTTCGTTATACCGATTTCAAGCAAACGATTCCTGCAACATCATCGTATAGTCGCGTTCCAGGCCGGTGGAAACGGTGGCCAGTAGGCGACCTGATAGTTCTTCCAGGGTGCGCAGGTGTGCGCGGACGGCCAAGTGGAGTTTGATCACTTTCGGTGCCCAACTAAGACGCCCCGCCTCTCATGCGTTCGATTTCGTCTCCCCAGTCGTCCGAACTGGAGAGAGCTGTTAAACGACCACCTCGCTCAACAAACAACGGTCCATTGCCGGCCAATGCGTGGCTAATGTTCCCGCTGCCAATGTAAGCGGAAGTGTTGTAGAAGAAGATCCATCCGCCATCTGCGCCCACAGGCTCATAGCTCGCGATGGACAGTTCCTGCCCTACTTCGGATTCCAGAGCTTTCAGGTAGCCAAGGGCGATTTCCTGGGCCTTGTCCAAATCGATGCTCACGATTTCCGTCCTTTTTATCGGACTGATATAACGCAGCCCGCCAGAGTTTTCGTCTCGGACATCCTTACAAAAAAAGCCCCGCAATGCGGGGCCTTTTCCACTACTCTGTGGGCCTAAGCCCAACCACAACTCAAGCAAACGGATCCTGCAACGTCATCGTATGGTCGCGGTCCGGGCCGGTGGAGACGATGGCCAGCGGGCAGCCGGACAGTTCTTCCAGGGCGCGCAGGTAGGCGCGGGCGGCCGGGGGCAGCTTGTCCCATTCGGTGATGCCGTGGGTGGTTTCGGACCAGCCGGGGAATTCCAGGTAGACCGGCTCGCATTCTTCCCAGCCCTGGGCGTCCAGCGGGGCGTACTCGGTTTCCTTGCCGCGGTAGCGGTAGGCGATGCACATCTTCAGCTTTTCCATGCCGTCCAGCACGTCCAGCTTGGTGATGCACAGGCCGGTGATGCCGTTGATGGCCACGGCGCGCTTGAGGGCGACGATGTCGATCCAGCCGCAGCGGCGGGGCCGGCCGGTGGAGGCGCCGTATTCCTGTCCGCGGTCGCGGATGCCCTGCCCCACTTCGTCGTCCAGTTCGGTCGGGAACGGGCCGCCGCCGACGCGGGTGGCGTAGGCCTTGGCGATGCCCAGCACGTAGTCGATGGCGTCCGCGCCCACGCCGCTGCCGGCCAGCGCGCCGCCGACGGTGGTGTTGGAGCTGGTGACGTAGGGATAGGTGCCGTGGTCGATGTCCAGCAGGGCGCCCTGCGCGCCTTCGAACAGCACGCGCTTACCCTGCTTGCGCAGGTCGTGCAGGATGCCGGCCACGTCGGACTTCATGGGCTGGACGTATTCGCCGAAGGCCAGTGCTTCGTCGTAGACCTGCTGGAAGTCCACTGCGTCCACGCCCAAGTACTTGGTCAGGACGAAGTTGTGGTAGTCCAGCGCGGCGCGCAGCTTTTCGGCCAGTTGGTCGGGGTAATGCAGGTCGGCGATGCGGATGCCGCGGCGGGCCACTTTGTCTTCGTAGGCGGGGCCGATGCCGCGGCCGGTGGTGCCGATGGCCTTGCCGCCGGCGGCCTTCTCGCGGGCCTGATCCAGGGCGATGTGGTACGGCATGATCAGCGGGGCGGCCGGGGAAATCTTGAGGCGCGAGCGCACGTCCACGCCGCTGGTTTCCAGTTCCTCGATTTCCTTGCGGAGGGCGGCCGGGCTGATGACCACGCCGTTGCCGATCAGGCACAGGGCGTCGGGCCGCAGGATGCCGGAGGGAATCAGGTGGAGGACGGTCTTCTTGCCGTTGATGACCAGGGTATGGCCGGCGTTGTGGCCGCCCTGGAAACGGACGACCGCACCGATTTCCTCGGTGAGCAGGTCGACGATTTTGCCTTTGCCTTCATCGCCCCACTGGGCGCCGAGAACGACGACTGACTGACCCATGACGGGTAACTCCTTCGCTTGTTGGCGACCATCGGGGCCGCCGGGATGGGCCGGACCGGGCGCGGCGTTACCGATGCGGGCCGTCTCCATCGGGGAGGGGTCCACTACGCTGTGCCCAGACACGGAAAAAGCCGGCGGGGTTGGCTCTGGCGAGCGCCCGTCCGGCTTTTGTGCATTATCCGGGTTTTGGGTGAAGGGGGCTACCCCGATTGGCTGAATGGGGGGCAATCCGGCCAAGGGCCCCTGCCCCGTTTCTTGTGGGAGCGACGTGAGTCGCGAGGGGCGACCTGGCTTCCGGAGCCGGTTGAGCGGCCGGGCATCGCGAATCGCGACTCACGTCGCTCCCACATTCCTACACTCCCTCAGGACGGGGAGAGGGCTGCGGGCACCTCAGTGCCGCAGCCACCACAGCAGGGTCAGGCCGATGATCAGGACCAGGCCGCCGGCCTGGCGGATCTGGGCGTCGGGCAGGTTGAGCAGTTGCAGGGCCAGACGCTTCCACAGGCCCGGCGAGACCAGCAGGAACAGGCCTTCCAGGACGGCGACCAGGCAGAGGGCGGACCAGAGATCGGGCATTGGGGCCGGGATTGGGTAGGAGCCGGGATTGGGGATTAGCAGAAGCGTTGCTGGCGGATAGCTTCAGGTATCGGGGCTTCTCTTCAGTGCGGGGCATCACCCGCCCTCAGCCATTCGGCGACCAGGATTCGCTGTTGCGAATCCCGAATCCCCACTCCCCAATCCCGGAGCGACCGCGCTTAGCGGTCGCTCTTCAAGTACTGCAAAAACGGATCGTCCTTGTCCAGGACGATGACGCTGTTGCCGTCGGCGAAGGACTTCTTGTACGACTCCAGGCTGCGCTGGAAGGCAAAGAACGAGGGGTCCTTGTTGGCGGCGGCGGCGTAGATGCGGGCGGCTTCGGCGTCGCCTTCGCCGCGCAGGCGCTGGGCGTCGCGTTCGGCTTCGGCCACCAGCACGGCCTGGTCGCGATCGGCCTGGGCGCTGATGGTTCGGGCCTGCTCTTCGCCTTCGGCGCGCAACTGGCTGGCGACCTGCTTGCGCTGGGCGCGCATGCGCTCGTAGACGTCGGTGATGACCTGGCTGTCGGTGGGCAGGTCGATCTGCTTCAGGCGCAGATCGGTGATGCGCATGCCCAGGGTGGCGGCGCCCTCGTTGATGGCCTTGAGCTGGGCGGTGACGATCTGGTTGCGATCGCCGGAGACCAGCTGGGTCAGGGTGCGGGCGTTGATTTCGTTGCGCAGCGAGTCGGTGATGATCGGCGCCAGGCGATCATTGACCAACTTCTCGTCGCCGCCGGTGGCGCGGTAGAACGCGCGCACGTCGGAGATGTGGCCCACGGCGAAGAAGTCGATGCTGACGTCCTTGCGCTCGGAGGTCAGGTAGCGCTCGGGCTGGGTTTCCAGCACCTGGAAGCGGCGGTCGAACACGCGCGCGGTTTCCACCAGCGGCCACTTGAAGTGCAGGCCGGGCGGGATGTCGGCGCGGGCCACGCGGCCCAGGTTGAGGACCAGGCCGGTCTGGTCCTCGCGGACCACGTACACCGAGCCCATCAGGCCCAGCACGATGGCGACCAGCAGCGCCACGATTGCGGGAAGTCTCATCGTCCACTCTCCTCACGTCCGGCCGATCGCGCGGGACGCTCGGCACTGCGCAGCGGGGTTGTCGCGCTGCTTTCCACGGCGGGCATCACCACTTCCGGCGCCGGGGCGCTGGACGATGCCGGTGCGGCACCCGTCTGCGCGGGCATCGGCAGGTAGATCAGCTGGCGGCTGTCGCCGCCGATGACCTTGCGGTTGTTCTGTTGCAGCACCTGCTGGACGGTATCCAGCCACAGGCGCTTGCGGGTCACGTCCGGCGCGTTCTTGTACTGCTCCTGGAGCAGGCTGAAGCGGTCGGCGTCACCCTGGGCGCGGGCGACGGTGGCGGCCTTGTAGCCTTCGGCCACGGTGCGGGTACGCGCCGCGGTACCACGTGCCTCGGGCACGATGCGGGCGGCGTAGGCACGCGCTTCGTTGACCAGGCGATCCTTGATCTGCTGGGCCGAGTTGACCTCGTCGAAGGCCGGCTTCACTTCTTCCGGCGGACGCGCGTCGGGCAGGTTGAGTTCGGTCACGACCAGGCCGGTCCGATAGGTATCCAGCGAGGCCTGCAGGCGCTCCTTGGCCTGGCTGCCCAGCGGGCCGCGCTCGCCGAGTACGGTGTCCAGATCCGAGCGGCCCACCTGTTCGCGCACGGCGCTCTGCGCGGCCTGCTGCAACACGTCGTCGGCGTTGCGCGAGCCGTACAGGTACAGGCGTGGATCGGCGATGCGGTACTGCACGTTGACCGACACGGTGACGATGTTCTCGTCGCGGGTCAGCACCGGCATGGTGTTGCTGAAGTTCTTGATCTCGGTGGCGTTGACCTTGGTGACGCTTTCAATTGGCCACGGCCACTTGAAGTTGGGTCCCGGCTGCATGACGCGGGAGAACTGGCCGAAGCGCAGGACCACGCCGCGCTGCTGTTCGCCGATCAGCTGGAAGCTGGAGAACAGGACCAGCAGCAGCAGCGCCACGCCGATCCAGCGCAGCGGGCCGTTGCCGTCGAAGGAACCGCGCAGGCGATCCAGCAGATCGCCCAGTCCGCCGCCACTGTTGCCGCCGCGGGGATTCCAGCCCCGTCGGTTGTCGTTGTTGCCGTTTCCGCCGCCGCTGCCAGAGCCGCCGCTTCCAGGGGTGTTCCAGGCCATGCCCACTCCGTCGTCAATGATGCGTGGGCCGAAACCGACGCGTTTCCGATTCTACAAGATAGGGCCGCCCGGCCGCCGGACAAGGGCTGAAGGGCATGGGCCGGGCGGTTTTTTGCCGGGTGGCTGGCGGGATGCGGGGATGTTTTGCGGGGTGGGCGGGTTTCCGGTCGCGACTTACGTCGCTCCTACGCGGGCGGCGGGGCTTTTTGTGGGAGCGACGTCAGTCGCGACCGGGAAGCTGGAAGACCACTGGAGGTTTCGTCACGTCGGTGGGATTGCGGTCGCGACTGACGTCGCTCCCACAACGCACAGGGTGGGTGATCAGAAGGTGTCTTCGACGGGTTCGGGGAGCAGGGTTTCCAGGGCGTGGCCGCCCGCTTCGGCGGCCAGCCGGCGCGCGTCGGCCAGGGCCATGTCCAGGTCCAGATGCCAGCCGGTTTCGTCGTGGCGTTCGCCGCGCACCGCGCCGAGCGCGTGCAGGCGGGAACGCAATCGCGCCGAGCGCTCGCCCAGGTGCACGGTGCCGATGATCCGTTCCAGCCCGAGTTTCTGTGCCAGCGCTTCCTTCAGCACATCCAGCCCTGCGCCGTCGCGCGCGGAAATCCACACGCGCTCGTGGCCTTCGTTGGGCTGGTCGTGGCGCGGTTCGGCGCCTTCGATGCGATCGATCTTGTTGAACACCAGCAACTGCGGAATGTCGCCGGCACCAATCGCCTGCAACACTTCATCGACCTGGGTGATGCGTTCCTCGCGCAGCGGATCCGCGGCGTCGATGACATGCAACAGCAGATCCGCCTCGCGCGCCTCGGACAGGGTGGAGCGGAACGCGGCGACCAGTTCGTGTGGCAGATCGCGGACGAAGCCGACGGTGTCGGCCAGCACCACGCCGCCGCCAGGCAGTTCGATGCGGCGCACGGTGGGATCCAGGGTGGCGAACAGCTGGTCGGCGGCGTAGGCCTCCGCGCCGGTCAGCGTATTGAACAGGGTGGATTTGCCGGCATTGGTGTAGCCGACCAGGGCCACGCGCGGCAGTTCGCTGCGCACGCGGGCGCGGCGCATCTGGGTGCGCTGCACTTCGACTTTTTCCAGCCGCTTCTGCAACTGCTCCACCCGCTTCTGCAGCAGGCGGCGGTCGGTTTCCAGCTGGGTTTCACCCGGGCCGCGCAGGCCGATGGAACCACCGCGCTGGCGCTCCAGATGGGTCCAGCCGCGCACCAGCCGGGTGGCCATGTGCTTGAGCTGGGCCAGTTCCACCTGCAGCTTGCCTTCGTGGCTGCGGGCGCGCTGGGCGAAGATGTCCAGGATCAGGCCGGTGCGATCCAGCACGCGGCGTTCCAGGAATTTCTCCAGGTTGCGCTCCTGGCCGGGCGAAAGCGGATAGTTGACCAGTACCAGATCCGCGCCGGTGGCTTCGGCCGCGGCCTTGACCTCTTCCAGCTTGCCGCTGCCGATCAGGGTGGACGGATTGGGCCGATCGATGCGGGCGGTGAGCAACGCCGCGATGCTGGCGCCGGCGGAGCGGGCCAGATCGGTGAATTCCTCGGCGGCGCCATCATCCGGCGGGCCGCCGGCGTGGGGCTGGATCAGGAGGGCGTGTTCGCCTTTGCGGGAACGTTCGAACATGGAAAGCGGTTTGGACTCGATTTCAGGGAGGATCCGGTCGCGTCAGGCGCCCGGATCCCATCACATGGGGGCGGTCGCCCCCGATTTCACCCTGGAATCTCCACCGGTTCCCCGGGTGTTTACTCGGTGTCTTCTTCTTCTTCGCCCGCCGCGCCGCCCTCATTGGACTGCACATAGCCGCCACCCGGTCCCACGCGCACGTTGCGCGCCGGCACCACGGTGGAAATGGCGTGCTTGTAGACCATCTGGCTGACCGTGTTGCGCAGCAGGACCACGAACTGGTCGAACGATTCGATGGTGCCCTGCAGCTTGATGCCGTTGACCAGGTAGACCGAAACCGGCACCCGCTCGCGGCGCAGAGCGTTCAGGAAAGGATCCTGCAAGGATTGCCCCTTGGACATTGTGGCGAACTCCCGAAGTGTTGCTTATAGGAATAATTGTGGTGTTTCCGGGTCCGCGCGCTTGTATCCCCTGGCGGCCCGGCCCCCGATGTTACACAACCGGGGCGGTTTGACCAGCTACGGGGCGCCCAGAAATTGCTGTCGGGCCCGCTCCAGGGCGGCCTGGTCGCGCCCGGGGTCGAACCAGCGGGCATCCAGTTCGCCCCGCAGCCAGGTCAATTGGCGCTTGGCGAGCTGGCGGGTGGCGTAGATGGCGCGGTCGCGGAATTCGGTGGCGGAGACGGCGCCGTCCAGGTGTTCCCAGGCCTGGCGGTAGCCCACCGCGCGCACCGCCGGCAGGTCCAGCGGCGCGGCCACGGCCTGCATTTGCGGCAGCGCGCGCAGCCGACGGACCTCGTCCAGGAAGCCCTCGGCCAGCATGGCGTCGAAGCGCTGTTCGATGCGCGCATGCAGCACGGCACGCTCGGCCGGCGCCAGCACCAGTTTGAGCACGCGGAACGGCAGGCGCGGCGGCCCGGGTTCGCGCTGCCACTGGCTGATCGGCTTGCCGCTGAGCCGGTAGACCTCCAGCGCACGCTGGATGCGTTGGGGATCGGTGGCGTGGATGCGCGCGGCCGCCTCGGGATCGACCCGGGCCAGCTCGGCATGCAGGGCTGGCCAGCCGCGTTCGGCGGCTTCGGCGGCCAGCGCGGCGCGGGTGTCCGGGTCGGCTTCGGGCATCGGCGCCAACCCTTCCAGCAGCGCACGGAAATACAGCCCGGTCCCGCCGGCCAGAATCGGCAGCCTGCCACGCGCGGCGATGTCGGCCAGCACGGCGCGCGCGTCGGCGGCGAATTCGGCGGCCGAATAGGTCTGCCACGGATCCCGCACGTCGATCAGGTGATGCCGCACCCGCGCCTGCATCGCCGCATCCGGCTTGGCCGCGCCAATATCCAGCTCGCGATACACCAGCGCCGAATCGATGCTGACGATTTCGCCATTGCAGCGCTCGGCCCATTCCATCGCCAGCGCCGTCTTGCCCGAGGCGGTCGGGCCCATCAGGGCAATGGCGAGGGGGCGGGTGTCGGCGGGCATGGGGGTGGTTGGGGATTGGGGATTCGGGATTCGGGATTGGGGATTGAAGGAGGTTGGGCTTTTGCCTCCCCCTTTGAAAAAGGGGGATTGAGGGGGATTTGCTTTTGGCGCCAAGAGCAAATCCCCCGTCACCTGCTTCGCAGGTGCCCGCCCCCTTTGTAAAAGGGGGCTATGCATTTCTCCCGATCGAAGGAAGGCTGCGGAGAGCTGTCGTCTCCCTCAATCCTCATCCGGCCAGCGAATCGTCGGCGCCGCGGATTTGGCGCGCGGTTGCGGCACCGCGGCCACCGCATTCCACACCTTGAGCGCATCCACCGTGGCGGCCACATCATGCACGCGCACGATCGCCGCGCCACGCTGGACGGCAATCAGGTGCGCGGCGACCGATGCGGCGACGCGCTCGCTGGCGACATCACGCCCGGTGAGTTCTCCCAGCGAGCGCTTGCGCGACAGCCCCGCCAGCACCGGCACGCCGAGTTCGACGAAGCGCTCCAGCTGCGCCAGCAATGCAAGGTTGTGCCGGGTGTTCTTGCCGAAGCCGAAACCGGGATCGACGATCAGGTTCTTCTTGGCGATGCCGGCCATCTCCGCGGCGAAGATGCGCTCGGCCAGGAAGCGATGGACGTCGCCGACCACGTCGTCGTAATCCGGCGCTTCCTGCATGGTGCGCGGCTCGCCCTGCATGTGCATCAGCACTACCGGCACGCCGAGGGCGGCGGCGGCTTCGAGCGCGCCTTCGCGGCGCAGGCCGTAGATGTCGTTGACCATGCCGGCGCCGGCATGCACCGCCGCGCGCATCACTTCCGGCTTGAAGGTGTCGATGCTGATCGGCAGCGTGGTTTCCTTCGCCAGCCGCTCGATCACCGGCACCACCCGACGCAGTTCTTCTTCCACGGAAACATCCGCGGCGCCGGGACGAGTCGACTCACCGCCGATGTCGAGGATGTCCGCACCCTCCTCCGCCAGCTTCAGACCGTGGGCGACCGCCGCCTCCAGGGTGTCGTGCGCGCCACCGTCGGAGAACGAATCCGGGGTGACGTTGACGATGCCCATCACCCGCGGGCGATCGAGCTTGAGAATGCGACCGGCACAGTCGAGTTGCGGGGTGGTGTCGAACATCAATCGGGATCCTTGGGTTTGCGGGAAGCGGCCGCGGCGGACAGACCGCCGCCAATCGCCACGCCCAGCGCCAGCCACAGGGCCAGGTTGCCGGTGGCCACACCGACGGCGGCGCCGATGGCGATGCCCAGCGCGATGGCCACGCCGGGGTTGGTCTTGAAGTTCTTCATGAAGGACTCCTGCGCGCGTTCGGCCGCCCGATGCGGCCCATTATCCACGCAAAACAAAAGACGGCCGAAGCCGTCTTTCGTGACCTTCCGGATGAGCGCCCGACTCAGGTCTGGGCGGCCGGACCGCCCAGCGGCGGCAGCGGGCGCGATTCCGGCTTGTCGCCGTCCTTGCCCGACTTGCCCCAGCCGGCCGGCGGCGGCGGCTCGCGACCTTCCATGATGGCGTCGATCTGCGGCGCATCGATGGTCTCGTATTGCAGCAGCAACTGGGACATCGAATGCAGCTTGTCGAGGTTTTCGGTCAGGATGCCCTTGGTGCGCAGGTAGGCGCGATCCAGGATGGCCCGGACCACTTCGTCGATGCGGCGCGCGGTCTCGTTGGAGACGTTCTTGTGCTGGGTGACCGAACGGCCCAGGAAGACTTCGTCCTCTTCCTCGCCGTAGGCGATCGGACCCATCTCGTCGCTCAGGCCCCACTTGGTGACCATGTTGCGGGCCATCTTGGTGGCGCGCTCGATGTCGTTGGAGGCACCGGTGGTGACCTTGTCGGCACCGAAGATCAGCTCCTCGGCCACGCGGCCACCGTACAGCGAACACAGCTGCGACTCGATGGCGACGCGGTTGAGGCTGTACTTGTCGCCTTCCGGCAGGTACATGGTCACGCCCAGCGCGCGGCCGCGCGGGATGATGGTGACCTTGTAGACCGGGTCGTGCTCCGGCACCAGCCGGCCGACGATGGCGTGGCCGGCCTCGTGGTAGGCGGTGAGGGTCTTCTCGTCCTCGCTCATGGCCAGCGAGCGGCGCTCGGTGCCCATCAGGATCTTGTCGCGCGCGCGGTCGAAGTGATCCATGCGCACTTCCTTGGCGTTCTCGCGGGCGGCGAACAGCGCGGCCTCGTTGGCCAGGTTGGCCAGGTCGGCGCCGCTGAAGCCGGGGGTACCGCGGGCGATCACCATCGGCTCGACGTCGTCGGCCAGCGGCAGCTTGCGCATGTGCACGCGCAGGATCTGCTCGCGGCCCTTCACGTCGGGCAGGCCGACCACCACCTGACGGTCGAAGCGACCCGGGCGCAGCAGCGCCGGGTCCAGCACGTCCGGACGGTTGGTGGCGGCGATGACGATCACGCCCTCGCCTCCCTCGAAGCCGTCCATCTCGACCAGCAACTGGTTCAAGGTCTGCTCGCGCTCGTCATGACCGCCGCCGAGGCCGGCACCGCGATGGCGGCCGACCGCGTCGATTTCGTCGATGAAGATGATGCACGGCGCGTGCTTCTTGGCCTGCTCGAACATGTCGCGCACGCGGCTGGCGCCGACGCCGACGAACATTTCGACGAAGTCGGAACCGGAAATGCTGAAGAACGGCACGCGGGCTTCACCGGCGATGGCCTTGGCCAGCAGGGTCTTGCCGGTGCCGGGCGGGCCGACCATCAGCACGCCGCGCGGAATCTTGCCGCCCAGCTTCTGGAACTTGCCCGGATCACGCAGGAACTCGACCAGTTCGCCGACTTCCTCCTTGGCCTCGTCGCAGCCGGCGACGTCGGCGAAGGTGATCTTCACCTGGTCCTCGCCCTGCAGCTTGGCGCGCGACTTGCCGAAGCTCATGGCGCCCTTGGCGCCACCGCCGCCCTGCATCTGCCGCATCATGAAAATCCAGAAGCCGATGATCAGCAGGACCGGCAGGAAGTTCAGCAGGATCACGCCCAGGCTGATGCCCGATTCCGGCGCGTCGCGGGTGATGGTGACGTTCTTGCGGACCAACTGGTTGACCAGTTCATCGTCGGCCGGGCCGTAGACCGTACCGGTCTGGCCGTCGGCGCGCTTGTACTCGATGGCATTGGTGGTCAGGTTGCCGTCCTTGGTGAAGCGCACCGAGGACACGCGGCCGTTGTCGACCTCGCGCAGGAACTCGGAGTAGGTGACTTCACCACCACCGGCACCCGCGCCCATCTTCGGCGAAAAGCTCTGGAACACCACCATCAAGACGACGGCGACGACTACCCACAGCAGCAGATTCTTGGTCAAGTCGTTCATCCTCATCGGCCCCGCCGTTCCTCTTTCACGATATCCACGTTAAGCCACCTTACTTCATCCGGGCACGTTTGCCCTGCCCCAGCGCATAGACCTCCGGCGACCGCTTGCGCGAGGCGTCCGGCTTGCGGATGACCACCTTGTCGTACCGGCGCCTCAGTTCCTTGACGTAGTCGTCGAAACCGGTGCCCTGGAACAACTTGATCAGGAACGCACCACCGGGCTTGAGGTGGCCATCGGCGAATTCCATCGCCAGTTCGGCCAGATACATCGCCCGCGGCTGGTCCACCGCATCCACACCACTCTTATTGGGGGCCATATCGGACAGCACAAGGTCCACCGGCTGCCCGTCCAGCATGGACTCCAGCTGGGATAACACGGCCTGTTCCCTGAAGTCTCCATGAAGGAATTCGACGCCGGCCAGCGGCGGCATGTCCAGGATGTCCATCGCCACCACCCGGCCGCTGTCGCCCATGGCCTGGCGGACGAACTGGGACCAGCCGCCCGGGGCGGCCCCCAGGTCGACCACCACCATGCCCGGCTTGAGCAGGCGATCGCGTTCCAGCAGTTCTTCCAGCTTGTAGGCGGCGCGCGAGCGCATGCCCTCGGCCTGCGCCTTCTTCACGTAGGGGTCGGAAAAGTGCTCGCGGAGCCAGCGTTGGCTGCTTTTGCTGCGTGTGGCCATGAGGGCGTCAATCTCCGCCGGCCTTGCGACAGCGGGCGGAACGGCGGCGGGAAAGGCCGCCATGATACCCTGAACACCCTTTCCCACCCTGATTTGTGCATGCCCGTCGTTCTGACCTCCGCCCAGACCCGTTTCCTGCGTGGCCAGGCCCATGACCTGAAAGCGCTGCTGCAGATTGGCGGCAAGGGAGTCACCCCGGCGTTCATCGCCGAACTGGACGGCGTGCTGGAACACCACGAGCTGATCAAGGTGAAGGTGGCGGGCGAGGACCGCGAGGCCCGCGACGCGATGATCGCCGAACTGGCCGAGCAGACCGGCGCGGCGCTGGTCCAGCGCATCGGCCACACCGCCGTGCTGTACCGCCCCAGCAAGGAACGCCGCCAGATTGTCCTGCCGCGGGCCTGACGGCCTGCCCGGCTCCGAGTCGCCTCCCATGCAACTGAGCCACGAACTCCCCGATTACGCCTACACCCTGCGCGCGGCCGACGGCCGCAGCGCCAAGGTCAACGATCGCGTGCTGACCGCCAGCTTCGTACTGTCGCCGTCGGAGCTGCGCGAGGACTGGGGCCCGCGCGACGTCGCCTCGCTGACGCCCGAGGACCTCACCCCCCTGCTGGCGTTGCAGCCGGAGGTCATCCTGCTGGGAACCGGTGACCGCCAGATCTTCCCGCCGGCCGCGGTCATGGCCGCCGGCCTGACCCGCGGCGTGGGCATCGAGGTGATGACCAATGCCGCCGCCGCCCGCACCTTCAACGTGCTGGCCAGCGAGTCGCGCCGGGTGGTGGCCGGATTCCTGCTGGACGCCCCGGCCGCGTGAACCGGCGGCGGGCGCTGATCGCGCTGCTGTCGCTGCTCCTGCTGGCCGCCTGCCAGCGCGCCCTGTTCCCGCCGGAAACCGTCGAACAGCGCTTCGCACGCTGGCACCGCGACCACGCCGCCGAGGCTGGCGCCTATCAAGACTGGCTGGCGTCACAAGGCGTGGCCGAGGTCATGCCGTTGTCGTCGCTGCTGCGGACCTCGCGGCGTTGGCAACGGTGCGAGGCCGCCGAGTTCGCCGTGCCGCCCCAGGCCGAATGGGCCGGGATCCTGCCGACCCTGCGGTTGCTGCGGCAACTCCAGACGGAAGGGTTGGTGGATGGCCGGCGCATCCGCTCCGGCTGGCGCGACGCGCACACCAATGCTTGTTCCGGCGGCAGCACGCGCAGCCAGCATCTGCGCAACCGTGCGCTCGATCTGGATCTGGATCCTGCGGTGGCACCCGAACGTCTGTGCGGTTACTGGCGGCGGCATGGACCTGCCTTGCGGATGGGCCTGGGTTTCTACTCCGCCGGACACATCCACATCGATACGGCGGGCTTCCGCACCTGGGGCAACGATCACACCCGGCGCACCTCGTTGTGCATGCAATCGCCACATTCCCTGTAGGAGCGACGTAAGTCGCGACCCGATAGGCTTCCGCTCAAAAGGCATCGCGACTGACGTCGCTCCCACAGGAGGGCCCGTTGCGCCGTGACGTTTGACCCAATATGCAGTGGCGAGCGTGATGTGAGTCGCTGGCCTGCGGCGTGCCGATGATTTCCGGTCGCGACTTACGTCGCTCCTACAAGGCTTGGCCTATGCGCAAGGCAGCCTGGCATGAACCCACCATTGTAGGAGCGACGTAAGTCGCGACCCGATAGGCTTCCGCTCAAAAGGCATCGCGACTGACGTCGCTCCCACAGGAGTGGTCATGGCGCCGTGGCGCAGACCCAATATGCAGTGGCGGGCGTGATGTGAGTCGCTGGCCTGCGGCGTGCCGATGATTTCCGGTCGCGACTTACGTCGCTCCTACAGGGCTTGGCCCATGCGCAAGGCAGCCTCGCATGAACCCACCATTGTAGGAGCGACGTCAGTCGCGACGGGTGTTTCGCCCGCAGGAAGGAAAGCTCAGCGCTTGGGCAGGTACAGCTGCGGATCCACCGGCTTGCCGTTGTAGCGGATCTCGAAGTGGAGCATCTCGCGGGCGGCACCGGAGCTGCCCATTTCCGCAATCTGCTGCCCGGCCTTCACGTTCTGGCCTTCGTTGACCAGGCGCTTGCGGTTGTGACCATAGGCCGACAGCCAGGCTTCGCTGTGCTTGACGATGATCAGTTCGCCGTAGCCGACCAGGCCGGCGCCGGAATACACCACCACGCCGTCGGCGGCGGCGCGCACCGCCTGGCCGCCGGAGCCGGCGATGTCGATGCCCTGCTTGGTGGCGTCGCCGGCGATGAAGCGTCCGATCACGTGGCCGTCCGCGGGCCAGCGCCAGTTGAAACCGCTGCTGACCGGTGCGGCCTGTGGCGGTGGCGGCTTGGGCGCGCTGGTGGCCGGCGGCGTCGTGGGACGCGGCGTGGTACCCGCCGTGGCGGTGCCGGTGCTGGCCGGCGGGCGGCTGCCGGAGGATGGATACAGGCGCAGGGTCTGGCCGGGATAAATCGTGTAAGGCGAGCCGATGCCGTTCCAGGCGGCCAAATCACGGAAGTCGATGCCGTTGCGGAAGGCCAGGCCGTACAGGGTGTCGCCGCGCTGCACGCGCACGGTCTGCCCATACTTGGGCTGCGACACGATCCTGCCACCGCCCGAGGAACCGGTCTGCCGGACCACCGTGCTGTGGCAGGCCGCCAGACCGGCCATCACCGCGATGCTCAGAACAAGGGCACGTGTGGCTTTCGTCATCCGTTCACTCACCTTCTGCGGATACCAGGAATCAGGTGGAGGCGCGCCAGACCAGCCAGCCGACCAGCGCCACCACCAGTGCGGTGGCAATCCAGCCCACCGGTTCGATCCAGCGGCGCAGCGCCGCCTCGGCACGCGCCCCGCCCAACCGGATCGCGATGCCCAGCAGGTACACCCGCTTGCCGCGTCCGATCAGCATGCTGAGCACGTATTGCAGCATAGGCACGCCCACGATACCCGACGCCCACGTGAACACCTTCATCGGGATCGGCATGAAGCCACCGAGTACCAGGAAGGTGAAGACCGCCCACGGCGACTCGGCCATCTTGGCCTTCACCAGGCCGATACCCGCCTCGATGCTGTCGAGCATGCCCAGCGCGGCGAACAGCGGCTTGAGCGCCTCGAAGGCGTAGTGGCCCAGCGCGTAACCGACCAGCGCGCCGGCCATGGAGCCGGCCAGGCTGAGGGTGGCGAACCACAGCGAGCGCTTCGGATTGGCCACGCACATCGGGGCCAACATCACCTCCGGCATCACCGGGAAGATGATCGCCTCGATGAAGCTCAATCCGGTCAGCAGCGCGGGCGCGCGCGGATGCCGGGCCCACTGGATCGCGCGCTCGTACAGCGGTTTGAAGATCTGCATCCGCGATCAGTCCAGGGTGCCGGACAACAGGGGAACGAACACGACCGGCGCCAGGGTTTCCTCCTGCACGCTGCCGTCCTCGCGCTTGGTCAGCTTGACCAGCGATTGCGAACCGGAGCCACCAACCGGGGCAATCAGATGACCACCCACCGCCAGCTGATCGATCAGCGCGTTGACCAGCGCCGGCGCGGCGGCGGTGACCAGGATGCCGTCGTACGGCGCATGTTCCGGCCAGCCGATGCGGCCGTCGTCATGCTTGCTGCGCACGTTCATGCCGAGCTGGCGCAGGCGCTTGCGCGCCTGGCGCAGCAGGTCGCCGATGCGTTCGACGGTATAGACCTCCAGTCCCAGCGCGGCCAGCACCGCGGCCTGGTAGCCGGAACCGGTGCCGATTTCCAGCACCTTCTTCGGCGCGCCCTGCAGCAGCGCCTCGGTCATGCGCGCCACCACCCACGGCTGCGAGATGGTCTGGCTGTGGCCGATCGGCAGCGCGGTGTCCTCGTAGGCGCGCGTGGCCAGCGCCTCGTCGACGAACAGATGGCGCGGCACCAGCCGGATGGCGTTGAGCACGGTCTCGTCGCGGATGCCGGACTCACGCAGGCGCTCGACCAGGCGATCGCGCACGCGTTGCGAGGTCATGCCCATGCCCACGGCTTCCGGTTGCAGGCGCAGCCGCGGGGTCACGCCGGGTTCTCCAGCGAGGAGGTCAGGCCATCGACCCAACCGGCGACCTTTTCCAGCGCCTGGTAGCGGGTCAGATCGACGTGGATCGGGGTGATGGAGATGTTGCCCATGCGCACGGCATGGAAGTCGGTGCCCGGGCCGGCATCCTGTTCCGGACCGGCCGGGCCGATCCAGTACACGGTGTTGCCGCGCGGATCCTGCTGGGTCACGCAGGGTTCGGAGCGATGGCGGTTGCCGAGCCGGGTGACCTCGAAGCCACGCACTTCGCTCCACGCGCGATCCGGCACGTTGACGTTGAGGATGGTGTCGGCGGGCAGCGGATCGGCCTTCAGCCGGGCAACGATTTCCACCGCGGCGCGCGCGGCGGTTTCGAAATGGCGCGGCTCGTGATTGCGCGAGACCAGCGACATCGCCACCGCCGGCAGGCCGAGGAAGCGCCCTTCCATCGCCGCCGACACGGTGCCGGAATAGATCACGTCGTCGCCGAGGTTGGCGGAATTGTTGATGCCGGACACCACGATGTCCGGTTCGAACTCCAGCATGCCGGTCAGCGCCAGGTGCACGCAGTCGGTCGGCGTGCCGGCGACGCTGCAGGTGTAGTGGTCGATCCGCTTGAGCCGGATCGGCAGATCCAGGGTGAGCGAGTTGCTGGCGCCGGAACGATCGCGATCCGGCGCGATGACGAACACTTCATGGCCGGCCTCGCGCAACCCCTCCGCCAGAATGCGGATGCCGGGGGCGTCGACGCCGTCATCGTTGCTGACAAGTACGCGCATGTGCTTCCTCGGGGGACGGCCCATGATACCGGAAGCGGATGACCGCTTCCCGCGCTTGCGTCACGCGCCCGCCGCGCTACGCTGTGGGCCATGTCCGATCCCCCCGAAGACGACGACGCCGCCTTGTTCCGCCAGGCCATCGGCGAGGTGAAGCCGATGGCGGACGCCGCACCGCCTCCGCGGCCGCCGAAGCCGCGCCCCGCCGCGCGCATGGCCGAACGCGACGAGGTGGACGCGCGCAGCGAGTTCCAGCGCGGGCTGGACGACCTGGCGCTGCTGGAGGCCGGCGACGTACTCAGTTTCCGCCGCGACAAGGTGCCGCCGCGGGTGTTCCAGCGCCTGCGCAAGGGCCAGTTCTCGGCCCAGGACGAACTGGATCTGCACGGCGCCACCGCCGCCGAGGCCGAACGCCTGCTGCGCCAGTTCATGCAGGAGGCCCATGCGCACGAGCATGGTTGCGTGCGCATCATCCACGGCAAGGGCCGTCGCAACGAGCGCGAGATTCCGGTGCTGAAGAACCTGGTGGATCGGCTGTTGCGCCAGCGTGGCGACGTGCTGGCGTTCCATTCCGCGCCCGCCACGCAGGGCGGGACCGGCGCGGTGCTGGTGCTGCTGGCGCGGCGCTGACGGGTCGGCGCGATACAGGACGCCCATCGAATCGACGCATGCGGCAACCACCGGCCCCGCTCCGCCATGCCTTCGCGCATGACGCGCGGCCGCCCGCTCAGGATGCCTGCGCCTCGCGATCCGCTTCCACGACTTCGCCCAGCTCATGCAGCAGCGCGGTGGCGTAGCTGCCCGGCGGCAGCGCGAACCCCAGCGACAGCACGTCGTCGGCGAGCCATTCCCAGGCCATTGCCTGCGGGCGCAGGCGCAGCGCGCGGCGTTCCTGGCGCAGCTCCGCCTGCTCGAGTCCGCCGCGCAAGCGATGGGCGGTATCGTCGGCCAGCGCGGCCAGTTCCAGTTCACGGCATTCCCCGGTGGTGCGCAGTTCCCCGGCGCCCCATAGCGGGCCGCTGGGATGGATGTCGAATGCGGCCAGGCGCTGCGCCAGGGTGTCGTTCCACGGCTCCGGGCCGAATACGCTGCGACTGCCGTCCAGCATCCACACTTCGCCGTCCATGCCCTGGTTCCAGTTGCCCGCGGTGATGCGGGCGGTCAACACCCGGTTGAACAGCTCCGAACGCGCGGCCGACAGCAGCATCGAGCGCTGATCGCGGCGCAGCCGGCGGCCACCGAACATCGCCAGCGCCGCGGCGACGTTGCCGCCGTCGCGGCCGAACCGTTGTTCGCCGAACCAGTTGGGCAGACCCTGCGCGGCGATGTCCGCCAGACGCTGTTCGATCTCCGCGCGATCCCCGCGCACATCGCGCAATACCAGCACGAAACGGTTGCCTGCCAGCGCGCCGCGCGGCAGCTTGCGGTTATGCCAGGTCGATTCCAGCACCTGCAGGTCGTCCGCGTTGAGGGCGGCGATGTCAGGGGCATTGCGCCTGGGCAGGTGCACGCTGAAGCGCTGGCGGGTCACCGCGTGGCGATCCTTCAGGCCCGCATAGCCAATCGCCATCTCCTGCAGTCCGGCCCAGGCGGCGATGCGCTTGGCCGCGAAGGCGGTATTCATGCCGCGCTTCTGCACGGTCAGCAGCAAGTGCTCGCCCTCGCCGGTGGGTTCGAACCCGGGCAGTTCCTCGACGAAGAAATCCTCCGGCGTGGTGCGGAA
Organism: Pseudoxanthomonas sp. PXM04; assembly: GCF_014851695.1. Taxonomy (NCBI): domain Bacteria; kingdom Pseudomonadati; phylum Pseudomonadota; class Gammaproteobacteria; order Lysobacterales; family Lysobacteraceae; genus Pseudoxanthomonas; species Pseudoxanthomonas sp. PXM04. Next base: position 195,532 of record NZ_JACVAG010000007.1, on the reverse strand, counting down.
ACGCGCCGCCAGCACCGATGCGCCGAAGGCGCGCGGCAGTTCCGAGCTCACGCACGCACCAGCAGCACCACCGCCTGCGCGGCGATGCCTTCGCCACGGCCGGTGAAGCCGAGCTTCTCGGTGGTGGTCGCCTTGATGGCGATGGCGTCGATGTCGGTTTCCAGGTCCTGGGCGATGGCGGCGCGCATCGCGTCGGCGTGCGGGCCGACCTTGGGCCGTTCGCCGATCACGGTGACGTCGGCGTTGCCGACGCGCCATCCGCGCTCGCCGATCAGGGCATTGCAGTGGCGCAGGAAATGGCGGCTGTCCGCGCCTTTCCAGCGCGGATCCGAAGGCGGGAAATGCTTGCCGATGTCGCCCAGCGCGAGCGCGCCGAGAATGGCGTCGCACAGCGCGTGCAGGACCACGTCGCCGTCGCTGTGCGCCAGCACGCCGCGATCGTGCGGCACGCGCACGCCACCCAGCATCAGATGGTCGCCATCGCCGAAGGCGTGGACGTCGAATCCCTGGCCGATGCGGATGGAAGGAAGGTCGTGCATGTGCATATCCAACAAAAAAAGAAGCCGGGTCGCCGGGCATTCTCGCATCCGGGGGCCTTGAGGGATCGGGTGCGATTGCTGGCGGCTGAACGCTCCATCGGGAAAAGCCCGCACCCAGGAGGGAAGAGCTCGCGCCGGGACGGCGCTCCTACCCGATGGGTGGGTCAGCGGCCGCGCTGGGCCAGTATGAACTCGAAGCGCGCCAGATCCGCCGGGGTGGTGATCTTGAAGTTGTCCTCGGCGCCTTCGATCAGCAGCGGGCGCAGGCCCTGCCGCTCCATCGCCATCGCCTCGTCGGTGACTTCGATGCCATTGCCGGCGGCGGCTTCCAGCGCGCGTTGCAGGTGCAGGCGGCGGAACAGCTGGGGGGTGAAGGCACGCCACAGCCGCTCGCGCGGTTCGGTGCCGTCGATGCCGCCGTCGTCGCCGGCCCGCTTGAGCGTGTCGCGCACCGGCGCGGCGAGGATGGCGCCGACCGGATCGTTGCGTCCGCGTTCAAGCAACTGGGCCAGATCGGCCAGCCCGAGGTTGGGCCGTGCGGCGTCGTGCACCAGCACGAAATCGTCGGCGCGCACGTCGTCGGGCAGCGCGTTGAGCCCGGCCAGCACCGACTCGGCGCGGGTCGCGCCGCCGGTGCAGGTCCGCAACGGCCGGCCGGCGAACGAGGTCCAGCCCGGCCAGTCCGCATCGTCGGCCGACAACGCCAGCACCGCGCCCAGCACGGCATCGTGCGCGAACAGCGCCTCCAGCGTGTGTTCCAGCAACAGCCGGCCGGCCACGCGCAGGTACTGCTTGGGAATCTCGCCACCGAAGCGCGTGCCGCGCCCGGCGGCGGGAATCACCGCCCAGATCCCGGCCATCAGGGCTGGTGCTCCGGTTCGGCGATCGGGGCCGGTTCGGCGGCGGCTTCACCGTCCTCCGTGGCCACGGGCGGCGCCGGCACCGGTGCGGTCGGTTCCACCACGCGGTAGAACTTCTCGCCAGGCTTGATCATGCCCAGTTCGCTACGCGCGCGTTCCTCGACCGCCGCCTCGCCGGACTTGAGGTCTTCGACTTCGGCGGCGAGCGCGTCGTTGCGTTCCTGCAGGCCGGCGTTCTCGCGTTTCTGCACGACCACCTGGCTTTCCAGCGCGACCACTTCACCCGAACTGCCCGCGCCGAACCAGAACCGGTATTGCAGCCAGGCCAGCAGCAGCGCCAGTACCAGCAGCAGCCAGACCAGTCGGCGCATGGCTTACTTCTTCAGCGAGACGAAGGCGTTGCGGCCCGCATAGCGCGCCGCGCTGCCCAGTGCTTCCTCGATGCGCAGGAGCTGGTTGTACTTGGCCACGCGATCGCTGCGGCACAGCGAGCCGGTCTTGATCTGGGTGGCGGTGGTCGCCACCGCGATGTCGGCGATGGTGGTGTCTTCGGTTTCGCCGGAGCGGTGGGAGACGATCGCCGCGTAGTTGGCGTGATGGGCCATGGCGATGGCTTCCAGCGTTTCGCTGAGGGTGCCGATCTGGTTGACCTTGATCAGGATGGCGTTGGCCGTGCCGGACTCGATGCCTTCCTTGAAGATCTTCGGGTTGGTGACGAACAGGTCGTCGCCGACCAACTGCACCTTGTTGCCGATGCGATCGGTCAGCAGCTTCCAGCCGGCCCAGTCGTCCTCGGCCAGGCCGTCCTCGATGGTGACGATCGGGTACTGGGCGGCCCAGTCGGCCAGGAAGTCGACGAACTGCTCGCTGGTCAGGCGCTTGCCCTCGCCCACCAGGTGGTACTTGCCGTTGTCGAAGAACTCGCTGGAGGCCACGTCCAGGCCCAGCAGCACGTCCTCGCCGGCGGTGTAGCCGGCGCGGCCGATGGCTTCCAGGATGGTGTCCAGCGCTTCGACATTGCTGCGGAAGTCCGGGGCGAAGCCGCCCTCGTCGCCCACCGCCGTGCTCAGGCCGTGGCCCTTGAGGACCGACTTGAGCGAATGGAAGATTTCGGTGCCCGCGCGCAGCGACTCGGCGAAGGAGTCGAAGCCCACCGGCAGCACCATGAACTCCTGGAAGTCCACGTTGTTGTCGGCATGCGCGCCGCCGTTGATGATATTCATCATCGGCACCGGCAAGGTCACCGCGTCGCCGCCGGCCAGATAGCGCCACAGCGGCTGTTTGCGCGAGGCGGCCATCGCATGGGCGTTGGCCAGCGACACGCCCAGCAGCGCATTGGCGCCCAGGCGCCCCTTGTTCTCGGTGCCGTCCAGGTCGATCAGACGGCGATCCAGGCCTTCCTGATCGGCCGAATCGAAGCCATGCAGAGCATTGGCGATCGGGCCGTTGACGTTCTCGACCGCCTTGCGCACGCCCTTGCCCAGGTAGCGGGTCTTGTCGCCATCGCGCAGTTCCACCGCTTCCTTGGTGCCGGTGGAGGCGCCGGACGGCACCATCGCGCGGCCGAACGAGCCGTCGGCCAGGGTGACTTCGGCTTCGAGGGTGGGATTTCCGCGGCTGTCGAGGATTTCGCGGGCGTGGACTTTGGCGATCGTGGTCATGAGGGGTCGGCCAGACTGTTCAGTTTGAGTAAGGGGACGAAATCGTTCGGAAGGTTACAGGTTTCCGGGGCCAGACGGGCGATGTAGAGGGCCAGCAGGCCAGTGGCCTGCAATTGGCGCGCGCCCGCCGGCGAGCTGATTTCAGCCCCTTCATGATACTGCTCGACCATCGTTCCGACGTTCAGCATGCCGGCCAGCAGGTCATTGGCGCGGCCCTGGGCATCGGCCGGCAGCTCGTAGCCGAACGACTTCGAGATACCCACATGGGCCAGCAGTTCGTAGGCGGCCTTGAACAGGCGCGGCAGTTCCGGGCTGTCGGCGAAGCGGGCGTTTGCTCCCTCCAGGTCGAAACCATGGTCGTTGCCCCGCGCAAGGCACTGCCTGACCTGCGGCATCGCCGCCATCAGGCGCGTGTATTCGGCTTCGCTCCACACGCTGGAATAGGCCGGTCCCGTCCTGCAGCGCAACCGGTCGTCGGCGGTGCGCAGGCCGCGCGGGTTGTCCGGTGTGGTCATCAACAGGCGGACGAACGTCTCCGAAGGGGCGCAGCGGCCACCCATCATCTGCGAACCGAACAGCCGTTCCATGCCGGCACCGCGCAACTGGTGCGCGGCCCGCGGCCCGGTCAGCGGCCCCAGCATGGAGGCGGCCATCGGCAGCATCGCCAGCTCGCGCATCTGCTTCATCAGTTCCGTGCGACCACAGCTTGGCGCGTCAAGCGGAGTCGCCAGTTCCGGCACCTCCACCAGGCGGGCGTAGTCACGGATCTGCCGTTCCAGTTCTCCCGAGGCCATCACCGCCTCCATGCGTTCACCGAACTTGCTGTCGTCCCGATCCTCACGGCCACGTCCGGCTTCGCACTGCCGGAGCTGCTCCAGTTCGGTGACAAAGGCGTCGCGTTCGGCCGGCGTCCAGGGCACCACGGACGCCTTGCGCAGGAGGTCGACCAGTTCGGCGCGACGCACGGGATCGGATTCGGCCCTGGCGGCGAATGCGGGCAGTTCGGATTCGGTCAGCGGCAATACCTTGGAGCCGGCCAGATCCTCGGGGTCTTCCGGCATCCTCCATGCGTCGGATTCCCGTGCCTGGGCCATCGACATGCCGGCCACTACCAATGCCAACGCCCATGCGCAACGACGGCCGGAAAAACGAGTGGGTACAGGACGGAGGAATTGGAAGCGGAGCGTGCGCGGGGAAGCGCCGGGGATACGGATCATGCGTAGACAAACACCGGAAATGAAAGAAGAACAGCCGGATTCGGCCACGCCTCGATTATCCCCACCGGGTTGGCCCCTGCCAAATCACAATGACGCGCGCAGTGGATGCTTGTCGTACGAATCACACGCTCGCCCGCAAAACCGTTCAACGCGTCTTCGGCGAGGCGGATTGCTCATGGAGGCGCAGGATGATCTCCAGCCCTTCATCCATCCCCTGCTCCGGAGCCGACACGCGCCGCGAAAACGGATGCACGCGCAGGTGGCGCGCATCGACCGCACCATCATCATCCGCCATGACCAGCGCCAGGGTGCCCACGTTTCCACCATGCACCAGCCAGGGACCGCAGGCCGGCCCGGGCGCATGCCCCGGCAGCGGAGAACTCGTATCCGATTCGATCAGCACGCCGTGCGGGGCGGGATGGCCCTTGATGGCCTCAACGAGTTCGTAGTCCGCTTCGACCTGCATGTAGGTGCCGCCTGAGGGTGGCGCCACTTTCCGATAGCGGATCAGGCGCGCGACGAAGACGTGGCTGCTTTGCCGGTAGCCTTCCGCCAGGTCGTCCTCGGGAATGCCACTGCCGATCGAACAGGCGAGCGCGGGAGTCCCTGCCCCCGCGATGCCCAGGATGCTCAGCAACCACAGCGATTTCATCGCCGGCCGCATGTCCGTGGATGGCTTACAGCGTCTGTTCCAGGAACGCCGAACGCTTGGTGACCGAATCCAGCGCCAGCAGGGTTTCCAGCAGCGCTTCCATCTTGTCCAGCGGCCACGCGTTGGGGCCGTCGGACAGCGCCTTGGACGGATCCGGATGGGTCTCGGCGAACAGGCCGGCCACGCCGACCGCAACCGCCGCGCGCGCCAGCACCGGCACAAACTCGCGCTGGCCGCCGGAGCTGCTGCCCTGCCCGCCCGGCAATTGCACCGAGTGGGTGGCATCGAACACGACCGGGCAACCGGTATCGCGCATCACGCTGAGCGAGCGCATGTCGCTGACCAGATTGTTGTAGCCGAAGCTGGCGCCGCGTTCGCACACCATGATGTCGTTGTTGCCGGTGGACTTGGCCTTCTCGACGACCGGCTTCATGTCCCACGGCGACAGGAACTGGCCCTTCTTGATGTTGACCGGGCGGCCGGCCGAACAGACCTTCCTGATGAAGTCGGTCTGGCGGACCAGGAAAGCGGGGGTCTGCAGCACATCCACCACCGAGGCGACTTCGTCCATCGGGGTGTATTCGTGCACATCGGTCAGCACCGGCACGCCAATCTGCTTCTTCACCTCGGCCAGGACCTTCAGGCCCTCTTCCATGCCGGGGCCGCGGAAGCTGGTGCCGGAGGTCCGGTTGGCCTTGTCGAAGCTGGACTTGAAGATGAAGTTCATCCCCAGCTTGCCGGTGATTTCCTTGAGCCGACCGGCGACATCCAGTTGCAGTTGCATGGACTCGATCACGCAGGGACCGGCGATCAGGAACAGGGGCTTGTCCAGGCCGACTTCAAAACCGCAGAGTTTCATTGCAGTACCTCGTAGGAGCGACGTCAGTCGCGACCGTAACACCAGGACACCGGCCCGGATCGCGACGCGTCGCGACCGGTCCGGAGCGCGTTCAGGCGCGCGCTTCCTTCAGCAGCTTGCCACCGGCCTTGCGCTCGCGCGCGGCGCGGATGAAGCCGACGAACAGCGGATGGCCGTCGCGCGGGGTGGACAGGAATTCCGGATGCGCCTGGCAGGCCAGGAACCACGGATGCACCGCGCGCGGCAGTTCGACCATTTCCACCAGCAGGTCGTCCATCGACTTGGCGGAAACCACCAGTCCGGCGTCTTCCAGCTGGGTGCGGTAGCGGTTGTTGAACTCGTAGCGGTGGCGGTGGCGTTCGGCCACCACGTCCTTGCCGTACAGCTCGCGCGCCAGGGTGCCGGGCTTGAGCCGGGCTTCCTGCAGGCCCAGGCGCATGGTGCCGCCCAGATCCGAGCGCTCGTCGCGCTTCTCGACATCGCCGCTGGCGGTACGCCATTCGGTGATCAGCGCGATCACCGGGTGCGGCGACTGCTTGTCGTTCTCGGTGCTGTTGGCGCCTTCCAGGCCGGCCACGTGGCGGGCGTAATCCACCACCGCCGCCTGCATGCCGTAGCAGATGCCGAAGTACGGCACGCCGGTCTGGCGGGCGTGACGCGAGGTCAGCACCTTGCCTTCGAAACCGCGATCACCGAAGCCGCCCGGCACAAGGATGCCGTCGACGCCGTCGAGCAGCGACATGTCGCTGTCTTCCAGTTCCTGGGCCTCGATCCACTTCAGGTTGACGCGGGTGCGCTGGCGCAGGCCGCCGTGCTTGAGCGCCTCGCCGACCGACTTGTAGGCGTCCTGGTGATCGACGTACTTGCCGACCACCGCGATGGTGACTTCGTCCAGCGGGTTGAGGGTGGCGTCGACCGCCGCCTCCCACTCGGACAAGTCCGCCTCGCGGGCGCCGTCCAGGCGCAGCTGGCGGATGGCGATCTCGTCCAATCCCTGCCCGTGCAGGCCCAGCGGAATCTTGTACAGCACGTCCACGTCCGGAACGCTGATCACCGCGCGCTCGGGCACGTTGGTGAACAGCGAGATCTTGCGACGCTCGGAATCCGGAATCGGCTGCTCGGAGCGGCACAGCAGTACGTCCGGCTGGATACCGATGGAGCGCAGTTCCTTGACCGAATGCTGGGTCGGCTTGGTCTTGAGTTCGCCGGCCGCGGCCACGAACGGCACCAGGGTCAGGTGCATGAACAGCGCCTTCTCCGGCCCGCGTTCGGTGCGGATCTGGCGGATGGCCTCCAGGAACGGCAAGGATTCGATATCGCCCACGGTGCCGCCGATTTCCACCAGCGCCACGTCATGGCCCTCGGTGGCCTCGTCGATGCAGCGGCGGATTTCGTCGGTGATGTGCGGAATCACCTGCACGGTCGCGCCCAGGTAGTCACCGCGGCGTTCGCGGCGGATGACGTTCTCGTAGATGCGGCCGGTGGTGATCGAATGCTTGCGGCTGAGCCGGGTGCGCACGAAGCGCTCGTAGTGGCCCAGGTCCAGGTCGGTTTCGGCGCCGTCGTCGGTGACGTACACCTCGCCGTGCTGGAACGGGCTCATGGTGCCCGGATCGACGTTGATATAGGGGTCCAGCTTCATCATCGTGACCTTCAGGCCACGTGCTTCTAGGATGGACGCAAGCGAAGCGGCGGCGATGCCCTTGCCTAGCGAGGACACGACGCCGCCGGTGACAAAAATAAGGGGAGTCATTGGCAGGGCTCCGGAAAGCCATAGTCTACCGGCAACGCCGCGTTTCTAAAAGCCGAACGCCCCGCTCAGGCGGGGCGTCCGGGGGTGCCGAACAGGCTTGAAAGCCTTGTGCGGCAAAGGTTTGGAGGGAATCAGGGCTTGCGCTCTTCTTCCTCTTCCTGGCTGCCGGATTTCTTGCCCTGCTCGCCCTTCTGCTTGGCGCGCTCGGCGGCGGCGGCCTCGTTGGCGGCCCGGCGCTGCGCCTTGCGGTCGGCATCGGAGGAGTCGGACTGCGAGGACCCGGACTTGTCGGCGTCCTGGCTGCCGGACTTGGACTGCGCCAGCGCCAGGCCGGCGGCGGCGGCCGTCACGGCGGCCAGGGTGAGGATCAACAGCTTGCGCGGTTTCATGGCTTGTCTCCATTCACTCGTTGCATCGCCAGATGGGGGCCGGAACGGCGGCATTCAACTGACGCGCGCACGATACCGCATTGGCGCTCGCCCGCTCCTGAACGTGCAAAAACGGCGCGCTGGCCGCACACTTCGCGTCTCGCCGCATCGCGGGACCGACACGTTCCCGATGCGCAGCCGCCCGGGCCTATCGCCTGGCCGGCCTCCCTGCCGCGCCCCGACACACGAGCATCCGACCACCGAACATGAGCAGTCGCTACAACGCCGCCGACATCGAAGTCCTTTCCGGCCTGGATCCGGTCAAGCGCCGCCCGGGCATGTACACCGACACCGCGCGCCCGAACCATCTGGCGCAGGAAGTCATCGACAACTCCGTGGACGAGGCGCTGGCCGGCCACGCCGGCGAGATCGAGGTCACCCTGTACAAGGACGGCAGTTGCGAGGTCAGCGACGACGGCCGCGGCATGCCGGTGGACATCCACCCGGAAGAGAAGATCCCGGGCGTCGAACTCATCCTCACCCGCCTGCACGCGGGCGGCAAGTTCAGCAACCGCAACTACACCTTCAGCGGCGGCCTGCACGGCGTCGGCGTGAGCGTGGTCAATGCGCTGTCGAAGAAGGTCGAGATCTTCATCAAGCGTGAAGGCAACGAGTACCGGATGGAATTCCGCGACGGCGACGCTGCCTCGAAACTGGAGGCCGTCGGCACGGTCGGCAAGAAGAACACCGGCACCCGCCTGCGCTTCTGGCCGGACGCCAAGTACTTCGACACGCCCAAGTTCAACGCGCGCGCCTTGCGCCACCTGCTGCGCGCCAAGGCGGTGCTGTGCCCTGGCCTGACCGTCAAGCTGTACGACGAGGCCACCGGCGAGCGCGATACCTGGCATTACGAAGACGGCCTGCGCGATTACCTCAAGGGCGAGATGCAGGGCCGCGAGCTGCTGCCACCGGAGCTGTTCGTCGGCCAGCTGAAGAAGGACACCGAGATCGTCGACTGGGCCGTGGCCTGGGTGCCGGACGGCGAACTGGTCCAGGAAAGCTACGTCAACCTGATTCCGACCGCCCAGCACGGCACCCACGTCAACGGCCTGCGCAGCGGCCTGACCGATGCGCTGCGCGAGTTCTGCGACTTCCGCAACCTGCTGCCGCGCGGGGTCAAGCTGGCCCCGGAGGACGTCTGGGACCGGGTGGCCTTCGTGTTGTCGCTGAAGATGACCGACCCGCAGTTCAGCGGCCAGACCAAGGAACGCCTGAGCTCGCGCCAGGCCGCCGGTTTCATCGAGGGCGCCGCCCACGACGCCTTCAGCCTGTGGCTGAACCAGCACGTCGACCTGGGCGAACGCATCGCCCAGATCGCCATCGAGCGTGCCGCCGCGCGGCTGAAGACCGAAAAGCAGGTCGTGCGCAAGAAGGTCACGCAGGGTCCGGCCTTGCCCGGCAAGCTGGCCGACTGCATCAGCCAGGACCTGTCGCGGACCGAGTTGTTCCTGGTCGAAGGCGACTCGGCCGGCGGCAGCGCCAAGCAGGCACGCGACAAGGACTTCCAGGCGATCCTGCCGCTGCGCGGCAAGATCCTGAACACCTGGGAGGTCGCTTCCGGCAGCGTGCTGGCCTCGCAGGAAGTGCACGACCTGGCCGTGGCCATCGGTTGCGACCCGGGCAAGGAAGACATCTCCGGCCTGCGCTACGGCAAGGTGGTGATCCTGGCGGACGCGGACTCCGACGGCCTGCACATCGCGACCCTGCTCAGCGCATTGTTCCTGCGCCATTTCCCGGCGCTGGTGCAGGCCGGCCATGTGTTCGTGGCGATGCCGCCGCTGTTCCGCGTGGACGTGGGCAAGCAGGTGTTCTACGCCCTGGACGAGGAGGAAAAGCGCCTGCTGCTGGAGAAGATCCAGCGCGAGAAGATCAAAGGCGCGGTCAACGTCACCCGCTTCAAGGGCCTGGGCGAAATGAATGCCTCCCAGCTGCGCGAGTCGACCATCCACCCCGATACCCGCCGGCTGGTCCAGTTGACCGTCGAAGACGGCGACCAGACCCATTCGCTGATGGACATGCTGCTGGCGAAAAAGCGCGCGGGCGAGCGGAAGAGCTGGTTGGAGACCAAGGGAGATCTGGCTTCGCTGGAAGTCTGATTCGAACGCGCTGGCACTCACGACGCCATCGCCAGGCCGCAGAGTCATCTCCCTCTTTCCACCTTGGTGCGACGCCCGGTGACAAGCCCCGGGCCACGTGGCAGCATCATGCGTACACCCGCACCTGTTCCTGGGGAGGAACCGTGTACGTATCAAATGGACTGAAATGGGTCGCACTGCTGTGCGGCCTGCTGGTGATGCCTGCCTGGGGCCAGGCAATTCCCGTGGAGAGTTTCGCCAAGCATGGCGAGATCAGCGGCATCGCCATGTCGCCCAGCGGCAAACACGTCGCCATGGCCGTACCCACGGCCGATGGCCTGGAAACCCAGTTGCAGGTAGTCCCCCTGGATGGCAGTGGCAAGGTCCAGGTGCTGCGCTTCGGACTGCAGCAGCACGTGGCCACGCCGATCTGGACCGATGACGAGCAGATCGTGGTGTCACGCGCCAAGATGGAGCCTCTGCACGCTCGCCCGTACAGCTACGGCGAACTGATTGCCTCGGACATCAACGGCAAGACCCAGGAAACCCTGTTTGCCTACGTCAAGGACGACGGTGTTCGCAGCGGACGCCGCAAGGATCAGGGATTCGCGGCGGTGGACTTCATCCTGGACGGCGAACCGGGCAATGTCCTGGTGGACTTCACCTGCTGGCCCGGCGTCTGTGGCGAGGAATCGCCAACCGTCGTCTACAAGGTGGACACCCGCACCGGTACCCGCAAGGAAATCGAGCGATCGTCCAAGCCGGCCAGCTTCTATTACGACCGCGCCGGCAAGCCCAGGCTGCGCATCACCCGCGACGCCAGGGACGAGCCGGTGCTGCACTATCGCCCCACGCCGGGTGCGGACTGGCAACCGGTACCCGCCGCGATGGCCGGCTACATGATGTACGGCCTGAGCTTCGACACCGACAACAACACCGCCTATGCGCTGGTTTCCGACAAGAGGGAACCGGCCCAGCTCTTCCGCATCGATTTCGCCACCGGCTCGCGCAATCTGCTGATCGGTCGCGACGACGCGGCGGTCAGCCGCCTGCTGTACGCCGGCTACGACGGCGTCCCCTTCGGCGTGATCTTCGATTCCGACAAACCGTCCATCCGCTATGTCGACAACGGTTCGGAATGGGCAAAGCTGCACGCCGGCATGCTCAAGGCTTTTCCCGGGCAGATGGTCAGCATCATCGACTTCAGTCGCGACAATCGCAAGGTGCTGTTCAGCACCTGGTCCGACCGTCATCCCGGCAGTTACTACGTGCTGGATCGCGATGCGGGGAAAGTGCAGCTGATCAGCGAGGTCAGGCCGTGGATCAAGCCCGAGCAGATGGCGCCGATGCGCCCGTTCGAGTTCAAGTCGCGGGATGGCCTGAAGCTGTTCGGCTTCTACTCCGCCAAGGCGGGGGCGAGCGGTCCGCAGCCCCTGATCGTCATGGCCCATGGCGGCCCTTACGGCCCGTATGACAGCTGGACGTTCGATGACGACGTCCAGTTCCTGACCAGCCGTGGCTACGCGGTGCTGCAGGTCAACTTCCGTGGTTCCGGTGGACGTGGCGAGGCCTTCGAGCAGTTGGGTTACCGCGAATGGGGCGGCAAGATGATGGATGACATCGCCGATGGCGTGCGTTGGGCGATCGACAACAAGCTGGCCGACCCCGAACGCATCTGTACCTATGGCGCGAGCTTCGGCGGCTATGCGGCGCTGATGAACCCGATCCGGTATCCGGAACTGTACAAGTGCGCGATCGGGTACGTCGGTGTCTACGACCTGCAGGTCATGCACAAGGAAGGCGACATCAACGACAGCAAGTCCGGACGTCGCTATCTTGACCGGGTGCTGGGCAACGATCCGGCCACCCTGGCCGCCAATTCGCCCGCCCGCAATGTCGACAAGATAAAAATTCCGGTGATGCTGGTGCAGGGCCGTCTTGACCAGCGTGTCCCCATGGACCAGTTCAACGCGCTGGAAAACGCGTTCAAGAAACAGGGGACTCCCGTGGAAACGCTGGTCGTCGGCGGCGAAGGCCATGGTTTCTACAAGCCGGAGAATCGCGCCGAGTTGTACCGGCGCATGGAAGCGTTCCTGGCCAAGCACCTGGGCAAGTGAGCTGAGCCTTCACGCCGCGTCGCCGTCATCGGCGACGCGGCCCTGAACAATACGTTTACCCCGGCAATGCGATAAACGACCTGCTCCTTCCCGGACAGGCCACGCGTGCAATCACATCCCTACACCTTCGGACTCGAAGAGGAATACTTCCTGGTCCGTCGCAATCGTCGGCGCCTGCGGCACATGCCGCGGGCGTTCTTCGACCGTTGCCACGAGGCGTTGGGCGATCGCGTGGGCAGCGAGCTGCTGCAGACCCAGGTGGAGGTGCAGACCAACGTCCACCACGATCCGCACGAGGCGCGACGCGATCTTCACCACCTGCGCCGCACGGTTGGCGCCGTCGCGGCCGAGCATGGCCTGGCCATCCTTGCCGCAGGCACGCATCCCATGGGCCTGTGGCGCGATCAGCGCAGCACCGACAAGCCGCACTACGACCGGGTGATGGAGCAGCTGCAGATGCTGGGCCATCGCAATCTCGTCTGCGGGCTGCACGTGCACGTGCAACCGGCCGACACATCCGCGCGCATCGACCTGCTGCGGCGCCTGCAACCCTTCATGCCGCTGCTGCTGGCGGTCAGCACCTCCTCGCCGTTCTGGATGGGCCATCCCACCGGGTTGATGGGCTACCGCCAGACCGCCTACCAGGAAATCCCGCGCACCGGCCTGCCGCCGCTGTTCGCCAACCAGGCCGCCTACGACCGTTACGTGGCGCGGATGGTGCAATCCGGCACCATCGAGGACGCCAGTTTCCTGTGGTGGGCGATCCGCCCTTCCCTGCGCTTTCCCACCCTCGAGTTGCGGGTGCCGGACTGCTGCACCGATGCCGATGACGCGCTGGCGCTGGCGCAGCTGTTCCGCTGCCTGGTCCGGCACCTCGAACACCATCCGGAGCGGCACGCCGGCCTGGATGCCGGCGTGCAGGCGATCATCTCGGAAAACCTGTGGCGGGCACAGCGCCACGGCTATGACGCCGGCCTGATCGATCTGGCCAGCGGCCGACTGGTGCCGGTGCGCGAAATGCTCCGCAACCTGCAGCAGGTACTGGAAGAGGACATCGTCGCGTTGGCGGCAGGAGAAGCGTTCGAACAACTGTGGAAGATCCTCCAGCACGGCACCAGCGCGCATCGGCAGTTGGCGATCTACCGCGATCGTCGCAATGCCGGCGAAGGCCGGCTGGACGCGTTGCAGGCGGTGGTGGACTGGTTGGCCGACGCGAGCATGCCGGCGGCGGAGACCTGACGAAGCTCAACCCGGGTCGGCGCGCTTCACGCTGGATGGCGGGATGCGGTGGGTCGGTTGCAGCTGGGCGAAAATCGCCGCCGACGCCATCGTGATCAGACCCACGCAGACGAAGGTCCAGCGGAAGGCCGACAGCGCCTGGCCCTGCAGGGGGTGCAGGACGATATTGCCGAACACGCCCAGCAGGCTGCCCGCCAGCGCAACGCCGATACTCATCGCCAGCATCATTGTCATCGACAGCAGGCTGTTGCCGCCGCTGGCCAGATCGCCGTCGAGATCACGCAGGGCCAGGGTGTTCATGGCGGTGAACTGCAGCGAGTTGACCGCGCCGAAGATGGCGAAATGCAGCAGGTGCAGCCACAGCGGCTGGTCGGCCGATATCAGCGCGAAGCTGGCCATCGCCAGCCCCACCAGCACGGTGTTGCCGACCAGCACCTTGCGATAGCCCAACCGCTGCACCAGCGGCACCACGATGCGCTTGGAGAACATGCCGGCCAGCGCGGCCGGGATCATCAGCATGCCCGCCGACATCGGCGAGAAGCCCAGGCCGACCTGCAGCATCAACGGAATCAGGAACGGCATGCCGCTGCTGCCCATGCGCGAGAACAGGTTGCCCAGCAAGCCGATGCTGAAGCTCGGCACCCGGAACAGCGCCAGCGGGAACAGTGGCCGTGGCGCGCGCGCGGCGTGCAGCCAGTAGGCCACCAGCCCGGCCAGTCCGAACACCAGCAGCACCACCATCGCGCCGCGGCTCCCGGCGTGGTCGGACAGGCTGTCCAGCGACAGCGACACCGCCACCATGCCGAATGCCAGCAGCACGTAGCCGAGCGCGTCGAAACGCACCCGCGGACCACGCAGGTCCGGCATCCAGCGCAACGCCGCCACGGTGCCCAGCACACCCAGTGGCAGGTTGATCAGGAAGATCCAGTGCCAGGAAGCGACTTCCACCAGCCAGCCACCGAGCGTGGGGCCGATCAGTGGCCCGATCAGGCCCGGCACGGTGACGAAGCTCATTGCCGCCAGGAAATCCTTGCGCGGCACTGCGCGCAGCACCGCCAATCGTCCCACCGGCAGCAACATCGCCCCGCCGATGCCCTGCAGCACGCGCGAGGCCACCAGTTGCGGCAGGTTCTGCGAGAACGCACAGGCCAGCGAGCCCAGGGTGAACAGGGTCACCGCGGCGATGAAGATCCGCTTGGTGCCGAAATGATCCGCCAGCCAACCCGAAGCCGGAATCAGCATCGCCACGGTCAGTGCGTAGGCGACCACCACGGCCTGCATGCGCAGCGGCGACTGCGCGAGATCACGCGCCATCGCCGGCAGGGCCGTATTGACGATGGTGCTGTCCAGCATCTGCATGAACACCCCGGCCGCCACCAGCCACAGCAACGGCCGAAGGGCGGTGTCGGGTGTCGGCGGGCCGGAGGCGTTCATGCGTTCATTGTGCCCGCGCCGGTCCGGCGGAAGGATGAAGGCCGTGGCCGCATCCGCGCCTCATGCGGCCTTCTGCCGCGAGACCACGAACACGCCGGACATCACCAGCACGGTGCCGGCGACCTGCCACGGCCCCATCGGCTCGCCCAGCAGCAGCAGGCTCAGGACAATGGTCGAGACCGGACCGATCATGCCGATCTGCGCGGCCAGCGCCGAACCGATGCGCGATACCGCCATCATCACCATCAGTACCGGCAGCACCGTGCAGACGGTGCCGTTGAGCAGCGAAAGCCACCACACCGTCGCCGGTACCGCCAGCAGATCCGCCGGCGGCCGCAGCAACAGGAACTGGCCGATGCACAGCACGCTGGCCACGCTGCTGGCGTAGGCGGTCAGGCGCACCGCGCCGACCCGGCGCACCATCTCGCCACTGCCGACCAGATAGATCGCATAGGCCAGCGCGCTGCCGAACACCAGCAGGCTGCCCAGCGCGATGTTGCCACCGCCCAGCGACCAGTCGTGGCCGAACGCCAGCAGTACGCCCGCATAGCTGATCACCAGCGCCACCAGTTGCGCGCGGCTGGCGCGGCGACGGAACACCAGCAGGCCGATCGCCAGTACCAGGGTCGGGGTGAGGTACAGGATCAGCCGTTCCAGGGTGGCGGTGATGTAGGCCAGCCCGGCGAAGTCGAGGAAGCTGGCGAGGTAATAGCCGAAGAAACCCAGGCCGATGATCTTCAGCCCGTCACCCCGCGCCAGCGGTTCGGCGCGGCGCGCGGCCCAGGCCCCCATCAGCAGGAAGAACGGAAGCGCGACCAGCATGCGCAGCGCCAGCAGCGTGATCGCATCCACGCCGTGCCGGTAGCCGAGTTTGACGATGATGGCCTTGCCGGAAAAGGCGATGGCGCCCAACGCGGCCAGCGCGAACCCACCCAGCAGCGGGCGCGGCGCGGCGGCGCCGGAAGGCGCCGCCTCCGGATCCAGTACCGCGCTGGCGGATTCGTCCTGCTGTGCCTCGTCGTCCTGCCCGACCCTGCTCATCGGGGAGCGGGCGCGGCGGCGCGAAAGCAAGGAAGGCGTGACGCGGGGGGGGAAATGCGCTCAACCATGCGCGCATTCTAAACCCGGCGCGATTTGACCAGGCCGGTCGGCTCAGGCCGGATGCACCGTTCCATCCGTCGCCGCCGCGACATCCGGCCTCCGGCGCATGGGGGGCAGGTGCCAATAGGTCAGCGCGCGCCACGCCCATTCCAGCGGTCCGTAGCGGAAATGGCGCAGCCACAGCCAGCTGAAGGCGACCTGCAGGGCGAACACCACCGCCACGAACGCCATCTGGCCGGGGCGGGACAACTGCCCCCAGTAACCCAGGCCATAGCCGAAGAAGAACAATGTGCTGATCACCGATGCGCCGATGTAGTTGGTCAGCGCCATCCGGCCCGCGAAGCCCAGCGGCGCCAGCCAGCGGGCGGCGCGCGTGCCCAGCAGCAGGACCATGCCCGAGAAGTAGCCCAGGCATAGCAGCAGCGCGCCGAGCTGGAACAGCGACATCGCGGCCATCCGCGCCGGATCGCGCCCGCCCAGGCCGTCGCCGGGGAAGCTCGGCACCAGCCACGCGCTCAGCAAGGTGATCGCCATGCCGATCGGCAGGGTCCACGCCGCCAGCCGCCGGAACAGTGCCGCGTGTTCGCGCAACCGCGCAACCACGCCGGAACGGACGAACCAGAATCCGATCATGAACATCGGCAACGCCATGAAACTCAGTCCGGCGGCCTGCGGCATGTCCTCGGCGAACTTGTCGGCACGGTAGCGGACCGCCTCGGCGTAGCTGCCGCGGCTGTCGATGCGGATTTCCTCGACCCGTTCCTTCGCGCGCTCGGCCAGGCGTTCCTGGCGCTTGGCCGCCTGCTCGGCGGTTTCCGGGGAGCGGATCTGCGGATACACCGCGGTCACGCCGGCGCCGATCAAGCCCAGCACGAACATCAGCGAGTACAGGGTCACGCCCCACTTCCAGTAGCGCGCCACGCTGCCGCGATGCAGGAAGAACATCATCACGCCGACCAGCACCAGCAGTATCAGCGCCCCGACCACGGCGTCGGACTTCAACACCACCGCCATCACCGCGAAGGACACCAGCAGGCCCAGCCAGAGCTTCCAGTTGCGGGTGACCACCAGCAGCAGCGCCAACGCGGTGATGGCGTAGTTGTGCAGGATGTCGCCAGTCCAGATCAGGACGAAATGCGCGCTGCCGAACAGCAGCAGGCCCAGGATGCGGCGCAGGTACGGCGCCAGGAACGGGCGTCCGCGCGTCTCCGCGCGCCCGAGCATCACCGCGAAGCCGATGCCGAACAGCAGCGAGAACAAAGTCCAGAACTTGCCCTGCACGAATACATACACCAGCCAGCTCACCGCGTAATCGATGCCGTGCAGCGACGGGTCGATGCCCCGGCCCAGTTCGCTGATCGGGCGGGTGAACCACTCGATGTTCATCAGGAAGATGCCGATCAGGGCGAAGCCGCGAATGATGTCGAGGGCGGCGATGCGTTCGCCGGCATCGACGGGTTCCAGCGCGGCACCGGCTTGCCCGGGCGTTGCGGCGGTGGCGGAAACGTCCTGGTGCATGGCGGCTCTCCTGTGTCGGCGCACCATAGCGCCGGCACCCGCACCTCTCAGGTGCCGGAGGTCACCCAACTGTCGGCACGGCCCGCCGCCGGTCGGATCGGCGACTTCGACCCGATGGACCCTTCAGCGCAGCAGCACCACTTCCTCGGCCGAGGTCGGATGGATCGCCACGGTGTCTTCCAGATCCCGCCGGGTGATGCCGCGCCGGATCGCCACCGCGAAGCCCTGCAGGATCTCGTCGACGCCCTCCCCCAGCAGATGCAGGCCGACCACCTTTTCTTCCTCGCCCACGCACACCAGCTTGAACAGGCTGCGCTGCGGCGAATCGGCCAGCGCATGCAGCATCGGGCGGAAGCGTGCCCGGTAGACCCGTACGGCGGCGTCACCGAAGCTCGCGCGGGCCTCTTGCTCGGTCATGCCGACCTTGCCGATGGGCGGATGCGAAAACACCACCGTGGCGATATCGCGGAACTCCAGCCGCGACTCCGGCTTGCCACCGTACAGGCGATCCATCAGCCGACGCGCGGCGGCGATCGCCACCGGCGTCAGCGCGGGTCCGGCGGTCACGTCGCCCACCGCGTGGATGTTCGCCATGGTGGTGTCCTGCCATTCGTCGACCCGCACGTAACCGCGCGCATCCACTTCCACGCCGGCATTCTCCAGGCCCAGGCTGGCGGTGCTGGGTACCCGGCCGGTGGCGAAGAACACCTTGTCGAAGGGATCACTGCGTTCGCCGTTCGCGTCGACCAGTACCACCTTGCCGTCACCGGCCGGCCGCAGTTCCGCCAGCGCGTGGCCGAAGTGCGCGCGCAGGCCATGCTGGCGATTGTCCTCCAGCAGATCCGCGGCCAGCTCGTGATCGAATCCCTCCAGCAGGCGCTGGCCACGCACGAACAGTTCCACCTGGCTGCCCAGCGCCTGCATCACGCCGCCCAGTTCCACCGCGATGTAGCCGCCGCCGATCAACGCGACCCGCGCCGGCGGATCGCAGAGCTGGAAGAAGTCGTCGGACACCAGGCCCAGTTCGGCGCCCGGCACCGGCGGACGGCGCGGGCGGCCGCCGGTCGCGAGCAGGATGCGCTCGCCCCGCAGTCGCGCGCCGTCGCTGTTCTCCACGGTATGCGTGTCGACCAGTTGGCCGCGACAGGGCATCCAGACGATGCCGCTTTCGTCCAGCCGCTTGCGGTAGCTGGTATGGATGCCGGCGATGTAGCGCTGGCGATGGACGATGAACTCGCGCCAGTCGAGCGGCTGCGATTCCAGCTTGAATCCCAGTTGCGCGGCCAGCGCGATGCGCTGGGCGGTGTCGGCGGCCAGCCACATCGCCTTCTTCGGCACGCAGCCGACGTTGACACAGGTGCCGCCCAGATCCGCCGGTTCCAGCAACGCCACCCGCGCGCCATGGGCCGCGGCGCGGAAAGCGCCGGCGAGCCCGCCGGAACCACCGCCTATCACGATCAGGTCGAAGTCGGTCTGCGGCTTCATGAAAAACGCTCCGGTCGATAAGGAAGGGGATCGATGGCCGGCGGCCGGCCGGTGATCAGGTCGGACATCAACTGGCCGGTGGCGGCGCTCATGCTGATGCCGAGCATGCCGTGGCCGGCGGCCAGCCAGAGCCGTTCATGGCGGGGAACCCGACCCAGTAGCGGCAGATCGTCCCAGGTCATCGGTCGCCAGCCGCACCAGCGCTCCTGCACCACCTCGCCCACCGGATCGCGCAGGAACTCGCGCGCGCCGCGCTCCAGCGCGGCCAGCCGGACTTCGTTGAGGCGGTCGTCGTAGCCGGAAAATTCCATCGTGCTGCCCAGGCGGAAGCCGCTGTCCCAGACGGTCACGCAGACCGAACGGTCTTTCAGCACCAGTGGGCGCTTAGGCACCCGCTCCGGACGGCTGTAGGTCACCGAGTAGCCCTTGCCTGGCTGGATGGGAATCGACAGGCCGAGCCGGCGCGCGAATTCCGGCGTCCACGCGCCGAGCGCGAACACCGCTTCACGGCACTGCCGCGTTCCGCGCGCGGTGTGCACGCGCACGCCGTCGCGCGCCTCGTCGAAACCGAGCACGCGGCACTGCGTTTCGATCACCCCGCCACGTTCGCGCACGGCGCGCGCGAGTTCGGCGACGTAGCGATCCGGACGCAGACGGGCGTCGTCGGGGAACCGGATCGCGCCGGCGACGCCTTCGCGCATGGCCGGTTCCCGGGCTTCGTACTCGGCGCCGGCAATGATTTCGCTGTCGATGCCGAATTCCCGCAGCGCCTGGCATTCGCGCACGTAGCGCTCGAAATTACGCGGATCGCGGAACACGTAGTCCAGCCCTTCTTCCTGGAACTCGCAGCGCAACGCGTAGCGTTCGACCCAGGTCACCAAGCGGGCGCGCGAATCATCGAGGATGGCCGCGCGTGCGTGCGTGCTCTCGCGCCAGTCGCGTGGATTGCAGCGCGCGGCGAACCGCAGCAGCCAACGCCACAGCGCGGGATCCACGCGCGGTTTCAGGTACAGCGGCGCGTCCGGCGTCAGCATCCAGCGCAGCGCCTGCCGCACCACGCCCGGCGCGGCCAGCGGCGGCGCGTGGCTGGGCGTGATGGTGCCGCAGTTGCCGTGCGAGGCACCGGCGCCCACCTCGCCCGCTTCCAGCACCTGCACCGTCCGCCCGGCTTCCAGCAAGGCCAGCGCGGTGGACAGCCCGATCGCGCCGGCTCCCAGGACCAGAACGTCGTCATTGCGATGCATCAGGCGTGCGTCCCGTTCATCGGCCATCGCCGCGCGCACGCATATGTCCCCACCGACGACCCGGCGTTCCATACGGAGACAGGCAGTGTGGACATGTCAAGCGTAATCCGTGGAAGGTAACGGTCATTCTCTGTCTTTCTTCACATGGTTTCTATTGACACCAATTGTCCCGGGACAACATCGTTGGGACATCGCCGGTCGTGTCCGCTACCGCGCGATGGAACGCGCCCCACCGCTTCCGATCCTGTTCCGAATCCTGCTGTCGCAACACCCACATCCACACATCACAGGGGTCAGCAAGCAATGCAACGGAAGATCAGCGTCATCACCACGGCCATCGCCACCATCCTCGTCACCTCTCCGCTCTACGCCGCCAACGCCGACCAGACGCCCGCCGCCAGCCGCGCCAAGGGCCTGGCCGTCGGCCATGCGGCCGCGCTGAAGAGCAGCGACGGCGACGAGTTCGTCGCCCGCGATGTTATCGTCGATCGCGACGGCACGGAGCACGTGCGCCTGGATCGCCGCTACAAGGGACTGCCCGTCATCGGCGGCGACGTGGTGATTCACTCCAGGAATGGAAAGCTCAAATCCACCAGCCTCACCCTGCGCGGCAACGGTCGCCCGGCACTCAAGGCCGGCATCGATGCCGATGCCGCGGTGATCTCGGCCGGCGCCGACTTCAAGGGCCAGATCGACGACATCGGCAGCCAGGGCCTGGTGATCTATGCGCGCGGCGCGCAGCCGGTGCTCGCCTACGAGGTGCGGGTACGTGGCGTGTCCGACAGCCAAGGCGAGGCCGACATGCGCTACTTCGTCGACGCGCACAGCGGCAAGGTGCTGGATCACTGGAACATCATCCACACCGCGGCGGCGGTCGGCACCGGCCAGACCCTGTTCCTGGGCGACGTGGCCATCACCACCAATTCGATCAGCGGCGGCTACCAGATGGTGGATCCCACCCGTGGCGGCGGCAATACCCGCGACGGCCTGGGCAAGGAGATCAGCCGCGTCTACAGCACGGCCGCGATCATGACCGACGCCGACAACAACTGGGGCAACAACACCGAGTCGCAGGTGGCCAGCGAGGCTTCCGACGCGCACTTCGGCGTGGCCGCGACCTGGGACTATTACAAGAACACCTTTGGCCGCAATGGCATCTACAACGATGGCGTCGGCGTGAAGAGCATCGTCAACGTCACCTTCCGCGGCGGCGGCGGCCCGGCCACCGGCGGCAACGCGGGCTGGTACGGCGCGCCGTACAAGTTCATGGCCTACGGCCTGGGCACCTCGACCTGGTACCCGGTGGTGTCGATCGACGTGGCCGGCCACGAGATGACCCACGGCGTGACCGAAGCCACCTCCAACCTGGCCTACTCCGGTGACGCCGGCGGTCTCAACGAGGCGGCCTCGGACATCATGGGCACGATGGTCGAGTACTACATCAACAACGCCAACGATCCGGGCGACTACCTGATTGGCGAGAAGATCTACCGCAGCAATCCGGACGGCAAGAAGGCGCTGCGCTACATGTTCCGTCCCGGCGACGCGGACGCTGGCCGTTCCTACAACTGCTATCCGGCGGCGGGCTTCGCCGGTGTGGATCCGCACTACTCGTCCGGTCCGGCCAACCATTTCTTCTACCTGCTCGCGGAAGGCGCGGTTTCGCCGGCCGGCTTCAGCTACACCGCCAGCCAACTGGTCTGCAACGGCGATACCGGCGTGACCGGCATCGGTCGCGACGCCGCCCAGCGCATCTGGTACCGCGCCCTGACCGTGTACATGACCTCCAACACCACCTATCCGCAGGCCCGCACCGCCACGCTCAACGCGGCCAGCGACCTGTACGGTGCCGGCTCGGCGCAGTACAACGCGGTGGCGCGTGCGTGGAGCGCGGTCAGCGTCAACTGATCCGGTTTCGTCAACGCTGCAAAGGAAACGGCCCGCGCGAGCGGGCCGTTTTCTTGTCCGGAGCCACCCTCAGGCGGATGCGGGGCTGGCGCGCATCGGCTGTGGCCGCAGGTAGGTCAGCGAGCGCCAGACCCACTCCGCCGGACCGAACCGGAACCGCGCCAGCCACCAGCGGCTGTACAGCACCTGGATCAGGAACAGCGTGAACACGAACACCACCTGCCACGCACGCGGCAACTGGTCCAGGTAACCGAATCCGTAGCCGTTGAAGATCAGCGTGCACACGATCGATTGCATCAGGTAGTTGCTCAGCGCCATCCGGCCGGCCGGCGCCAGCCAGTGCAGCAGCGGCGCGGTCGCCGCCGACTGCACGCCCTTCACGATCCAGCCCACGTAGCCGAACGCCATCAGCACGCTGCCGACGGAACTGGCCACGAACGCCAGCGACGCGTGCAGGTTGATGTTGTTGAAATCCGCAGTGGGCTCCATCCAGAACGACAGCAGCATCAGGGCCAATCCCAGCGGCAGCGCGCCCCAGCGCAGGAACGCGAACAGGCGCGGAAAACGATCCGGCGCGGCGATGGCGCCGCTCTTCACGAACCAGGTGCCGAACAGGAACATGCCGAACACCGTGGGCCCGATGAACAGCAGGTTGCTGAGCATGAAGCCGACGTCCCTGGCGCGCTGGATGACGGCTTCCAGGTAGGTGCCCGAGCCGTAGGCGCTGCGCTGGGCTTCCAGCATCGCGTTCATCTCCGCGCCCGCCTTCGCCATTTCGCTGTTCCAGTTGGCGCCTGCGGCCGGATCCATCTGCATCGCCGATCCCACCAGTCCCAGCAGCAGCATCATTCCGGACGATGCCAGATAGGTCAGGCCCGCGATCCAGGGCAGCCACTTGGCAGGCACGTTGCGGAACGCCAGCAGGAAAAACGACAACAGCGCGTACATCAACAGGATGTCGCCCGACCAGATCAGCAGGCCATGGATCACGCCGATGATCAGCAGCACCAGGCTGCGCCGCCAATACACGCCCGCGAACGGTTGCCCGCGCGCCTCGGCGCGGGTCGACATCACCGCGAAGCCCATGCCGAACAGCAGCGAGAACAGGGTGTAGAACTTGCCCTGCACCAGGATGTAGATGAGCGCATCGGCGGTACGGTCCACGCCGGTCAATGCCGGGTCGAGCCCGGAGAACGACTGGAACAGCGGGCCGGCCATGCCCTCGATGTTCATCAGCAGGATGCCCACCAGCGCGAAGCCGCGCAGCACATCCATGGTCTCGATGCGTTCGCTGGCGGCGACGGGCCGCAGCGGTGCGTCCGGATTCGACGATATGGCGCCCATGTCCTTGCTCCCTGGAATCGTGGCGCATTAAAGCATGTTGACGCTTCCCGGCCAGCCATCCGCCGGAACGGAAGCGGGTGTAACCTCGCGCCCATCGCGCTGCCTCCCGCGTCCGTCCCGCCGCCGTTCCCCGCCTCAACGCCTTCGGAGAAATCCGCCATGACGCCCTTCCGCCTGCGACTTGCCGCCCTGTTGCTGGCCGGTCCCGGTCTGCCCGTGTTCGCCGGCACGCCGGATGGTGCGCTGCTGCACCCCGTCAACCCGCCCGGCGCCACCATTCCCAATGTCTCGCAGGCCATGCGCGTCGATGGCGGCAAGCTGTTGCTGCTGTCCGGCCACGTGCCGTTGCGCGCGGACGGCAGTCTGGTCGAAGGTTCGCTGGAGGAGCAGCTGGAACAGGTCATGCGCAACCTGGACGCCACCCTGCGCGCGGCCGGCAGCGATTTCTCCCACGTGGCCCGGCTGACGCTGTACATCCGCGACTTCGATCCCGCGCAGTTGCCGGCCATCCGCAAGGTGCGGGATCGCTGGATCGACCCGAGGCGGCCGCCCGCCAGCGCGCTGGTCGGGGTGCAGGCGCTGTTCCAGCCCGGCGTCCGCATCGAGGTGGACGCCATCGCGGTCATTCCGGAGTCCGACGGCGGTGCCCCGCGCGCGCCCTGAGCGGAAAGAACGCGGACACGCCGGACACGGAAACGAGAACGGCCCGCTCGCGCGGGCCGTTTCTTTTGCATCGCGGGAAAGTGCGTCCGCTCAGTGGTGATGGCCGCCGTCGCCGTGCACGTGGCCGTGCTCGACCTCTTCCGGCGAGGCTTCGCGCACCTCGACGATTTCGACGTCGAAATGCAGATCCTTGCCCGCCATCGGATGGTTCAGGTCGACGTCGACCACGCTCATGCCGATCTTCTGGATGGTCACCGCGCGCGGGCCGAAATTGGTGTTCAGCACGACCTGCTGGCCCGGCACGAGCTTCTGGGTGCCGAAGTGCTTCTTGGGCACGCGCTGGCTCAGCCCGTCGCGACGCTCGCCATAGGCTTCGGCGGCGGTGACGTCCACGCTGAAGCTCTCGCCGGCTTCACGGTCCTGCATCGCGTTCTCCAGACCCGGGATGATATTGCCGTGGCCGATCAGGATGGCGAGCGGCTCGCGGTCCTTCGAGCTCTCCAGCGGCTCCTGGCCGACTTCGGAGACGGTGTAGTGGAAACGGACGACGCTGTCTTTTGCGATTTTCATTCGGGACTCTGGAATAGGGGCTGCCGGCGGCAGGCGTGGTGGCTTGTCGGCCAGGTGGATTGCGGGCGAAGATGCGCCGCAATGAAGACCGTGCATTATCCCGGCTTGGACCGCCTGCCGCCACCCGCGGCCTCCCGCGCAACGGTCGTGGTCGCCGTGCTGCTGGCCGCCCTGCTGGCCGGCTGCGGCGGCGGCAAGGAAACCGTCCGCCGCCCCGCCCCGCCCCCGGTCCGGGAGTGGCCACGGGTCGAGGCCGAGGACCCGGCGGCGGCCAATGCGGTGCTGATGCGGGCCATCGGCCTGGTCGGCACGCCCTATCGCTACGGCGGCAATACCCCCGAATCCGGCTTCGACTGCAGCGGGCTGGTGGCCTACGTTTTCCGCGACATGCTGGACCTGAAGCTGCCCCGCACTTCCGGCGAACTGGCCAAGGTGCAGGGTCCGCGCATCGAGCCGCGCCGGCTGGCGCCGGCCGATCTGGTGTTTTTCGGCAACCGCGGCAGCGTCAGCCACGTCGGCATCTATGTGGGCGAAGGCCGCTTCGTGCATGCCCCCAGTACCGGCGGGACGGTCCGGCTGGACCATCTGGATGGGAGCTACTGGCGCGACCATTACACCGGCGCCAAACGGGTTCTGCACTGAGCCCGGCCATTTCTGTGACCCAGGCCCGACATAATTAACGAATAAATAACGATTTGTGAACCAAATCGAGGCGATATGACGGCACTATTGCCGCTTCGCATTTTTCCCGACCCCGCGTGACGACCGACGACCTGCCGCCAGGCCAGCCCGCCGCCACCCACCGCACCCCGCGGGGCGTGAACCGTTTCCTTTCCCTGGTGCTGCTGGCCGCCGCGAGCATCCCCGCGTGGGCCCAGCAGCATGCGCCGGGCGCCGATGCGGTGGAGACCGACGTCGTGGAAGCCGCCGCGGCGGTCAATGCCCCGGAAGCCGTTGCCACCAAGCCGGCCTCGTTCAGCATCAAGGAAAAGGCGGCCGAAGCCGCCACCGCAACCCTCACCGCCCTCCTGCCCCGCCTGGCGGCCAGCGACAGCCTGCCGCTGCTGGACCGGTCCACCATGGTGGCCGGCGACCTCAGCCGCCTGCTGGCCGGCTACGACCTGAGCAAGGACGGTGTGGTCAAGGACGAGGGCGGCAAGATCCAGGCCGTGCTCAAGCGTGCGCTGACCCTGATGGGCACGCCCTACCGCTGGGGCGGCACCTCGCCGGACAGTGGTTTCGATTGCAGCGGGCTGGTCGGTTACGTATTCCGCACCGCGCTGGGCATCGAACTGCCGCGCGTGTCCCGCGACATGGCCTCGCAGGCCAACGGCCAGATGATCGCCAGCCGCGACGAACTCCAGCA
Source organism: Pseudoxanthomonas sp. PXM04 (assembly GCF_014851695.1). Taxonomy (NCBI): domain Bacteria; kingdom Pseudomonadati; phylum Pseudomonadota; class Gammaproteobacteria; order Lysobacterales; family Lysobacteraceae; genus Pseudoxanthomonas; species Pseudoxanthomonas sp. PXM04. Next base: position 169,499 of record NZ_JACVAG010000007.1, on the reverse strand, counting down.
GGGCGACCTGGTGTTCTTCGGTCGCAAGGGCCGGATCAACCACGTCGGCATCTACGTCGGCGAAGGCCGCTTCCTGCATTCCCCCAGCACCGGCAAGGACGTCCGCGTGGACAGCCTGACCACCGGCTATTGGGCGCCGCGCTTCATGCAGGCCCGCCGCGTCGCGATGTAAGCGGCTCCGGGACGCCCGTTGCACGCGTCTCGACCCAACTCTTCGAATACAGGATGCGGATGTGGGAGCGACGTGAGTCGCGAGCTTTTCGTTTGTCCACGCTCTGTCAGAAACAAGCTTGCCGGACTGGCGGTGGATTTCCAGACGCCCAGGCCCATCTCGTCGCGACGCACGTCGCTCCCACAATGGGCGGTTCCTGGGATCTCCTTGTAGGAGCGACGTGAGTCGCGAGCCTTTTGCGCGTTGTCCAACACATGGGGCGGCCCTCCCGCCTGTTGCCGCGCGCCTATCATCCTCCCGGTCGCGACTTACGTCGCTCCTACAGAGGAAGCCGCGCCTCAGGTCGTCGCGCCCGCGCTCTGGTAGTGGGCGACGGTTTCCTCGATGCCCTTGCTCAGTTCCATCACCTTGAGCGCGTACTCGGCCAGGCGGCAGTCCTCCGGCGTTTCCGGTTTCCAGGCCGGCACGGCGGTCGGCTTGCCCTCGACCTGGTCCAGGGCGACGAACACGATGATGCAGTGCGTGCACAGCCGCGATTCGCCACCCATCGGGTCGCGGGCGCGCACGTCGACCGCGAAGTGCATGCTGCTGGTGCCGGTGTAGACCAGCTTGGCCGACACCGTCACCAGATCGCTGGTGCGGATCGGCGCGACGAAGCGGATGCCGCCCACCGCCACGGTCACGCTGTAATGGCCGCTCCAGCCCACCGCCGCGGCATAGCCGACCTGGTCGATCCACTTCATCACGATGCCGCCGTGCACCTTTCCGCCGTAATTGACGTCGGTCGGCTGGGCCAGGAAACGGAAGTTCAGTTCGCGCTGTTCGCCGCTCATGGGCTTCTCCTCGGGGGAGTGGCAAAGATACGCCAGTCGCTACCGGACCGGCACAGGGACGCCGATAAAAAAAGCCGGCGCGGACGCCGGCTTCGAATGACAGGGAGTTGCGGTCCTGCGGATTACTTCTGCGAGGTCTGGAACGTACCGTAGGGCTTGAGCTGCTCGGCGATCGCCTTGCCATCACCGACCACGATGATCGACTGCCGCTTCGGGTCGAAATACTGTTTCGCCACCGCCTGCACCTTGGCGGCATCCACCTGGCGCAGGCGTGGCACGTACTGGCCCAGGAAATCCGACGGCAGGCCGATCAGCCAATTCTTCGCCAGCGTGCCCGCGACCGCGCCCTGCAGCTGGTTGCTGAGGACATAGTCGCCGGCGATGTAGCGCTTGGTGTCGTCCAGTTCCCTGGCCGGTACCGGTTCGTTGCGCAGGCGATCGAATTCGCCGAAGAACTCCTTCAGCGAGGCGCCGGTGACCTCGTTGCGCACGTCGGCCTGCGAGACCAGGTCACCGCCCGCGCGGGAAGTCGACAGGCGCGTGCCAGCGCCATAGGTGTAGCCCTTCTCCTCGCGCAGGTTGAGGTTGACCCGACTGCTGAAACCGCCGCCCAGCACGATGCGGGTGAGCTGCAACGGGATGTAGTCCGGATCGGTGGCGGCGAGCGCCGGCTGGCCGATGCGCAGGGTGGACTGTACGCTGCCGTCACGTTGAAGCAGCACGAACTTCGGCGTGGCGGTACGCGCGGGAGCCACGGTATCCGCCACTTCGCCGCCGGTGCCCTTCCAGTTGCCGAATGCCTTCTCCGCCATCGCGAAACCTTGCGCGGGCGTGACCCTGCCGGTGATCACCAGCAGGCTGCGATCCGGATGGAAGCGGCGCGCGTGCTCCGCGCGCAGCGCGGGCGTGGCAAGTGCTGCGATGCCGGCTTCGCTGAGCTGGGTGCGCGCATACGGATGGTCGCCGTACACCGCCGCCAGCATCGCGCGGTTGGCGCGGAACGACGGCTGCGCCTCGTTGGCCTTCAACTGCTGTGCCGCATTGGCCTGGGCCAGCTTGACCTCGTTTTCCGGGAAGGTCGGCTCGCGCACGACCTCGGCCAGCAGGTCCAGCATCGGCGCGGCCTGGCTGGCGAGCGCGTCGGCGTACACGGTGACGCCGTCATTGCTGGCACCGGCGCCGATGCTGCCGCCGTAGCCCTGCGCGGTTTCGGCGATGGCGCGCGAATCGCGGCGCGCGGTGCCCTCGGTCAGCAGGCCGGCGAACAGGCTGGCGAAGCCGGAAGCGTTCGGCGCATCCGCGGCCAGGCCGGCGTTGCGTACCGCCAACACGTAGTCCACGCGCGGGATACCGTCGCGCGGCACCACCCACACTTCCAGCCCGTTGGCGAGCGTCTTCTTTTCAATCTGCGGCACCGGCAACGGCTTGTCCGGCGCGTATGACGGCAGATCCTTCGGCAGCACCGGCTCGGCGGCGTACGCCGCGCCGGCGAACAGCGTGGTCAGGGCGAGGGCAATCGCGGTCTTGTGCAGGCTCATCGGGATTCTCCTCATTCCTTCTTCGCCGACGGCGCCAGCATCGCCGCGGGCTTGCGGTCGATGACGGTGCGGTTGGCCGGGGTCAGGTAGGTGGCGGCGACGCGCTTGACGTCCTCGGAGGTGACGTTCTGGATCCAGCCGGGAATCTGGTTGGCGACGTTGGCATCGCCCCATAGCGTCTGCAGCTTGGCCAGGGTGTCGGCGCGATTGAGGAACATCTCCAGGCCGTTGTACCAGTCGGCCAGCAACTGGGTCTTGATGCGCGCCAGGGTCGCGTCGTCGGCGCCTTCGCGGGCGATGCGTGCGATTTCCTCGTCGATGCCCTTGAGCACCGTGTCCGCATCGGTGGTCGGCTTGTACAGCGCGAACACGGTGAACAGCGTGGGGCCGTCGTATTCCCATTCGCTGGTCAGGCCGTACAGCGATTCCACGTTGAGCGCGAGTTCGCGGCCCTTGACCAGGCCCTGGTACAGCCGCGAGGCGTCGCCGTTGGCGAGCAGCGCGCCCAGCACCGCCATCGGCGCCTGATCGCGGCTGCCGCGATCCGGCATCTTCCAGGCCGCGGCGATCGCCGGCACCTGCGCCAGCGCGTCGCTCTGCTGCACGCGCTTTTCCTGCATGTTCAGGCCTTCCTTGTAGTCCGGCGCGGCCGGGGTGGCGCGCGCGGGAATGCCGCCGAAGTACTTCTGCGCCAGCGCGAAGCCCTGCTCCGGGGTGACGTCGCCGGCGATCGCCAGCACCGCGTTGTTGGGGCCGTAGTAGTCACGGTGGAACGCCTTGACGTCCTCCAGGCTGGCGTTCTCCAGATCCTCGAAGCTGCCGTAGCCGTCGTGGTTGTTCTCCCACTTCTGGAACGCCTGCTGGCCGATGTCGATCCACATGAAACCGCCGTAGGGCTGGTTCTTCACGTTGACGCGGATTTCCTCCTTGACCACATCCTGCTGGTTCTTCAGCGTCTCGGCGTTGAAGTCCAGGGTCTTCATGCGATCGGCTTCCAGCCACAGGATCGCGTCCAGCGAGGACACCGGCGCGGTCTCGATGTAGTTGGTGAAGTCGGCGCGGGTGGAACCGTTGTTGTTGCCGCCGCCGCCGGTGATGACGCTGTCGAACACGCCCTTCTTCGCGTTCGGCGTGCCCTGGAACATCAGATGCTCGAACAGATGGGCGAAGCCGGTGCGGTTGCGCGGCTCCAGGCGCATGCCGACATGGTAGACCACGCTCACGCCAACCACCGGCGAGCTGTGATCCTCGGAGATGACCACGGTCAGGCCGTTGTCGAGTTTCTTGACGGCGACCGGGACGGTCCAGCGGTCGGTGTCGGCCCCCATGGCCGGCAACGCGAGCAGCAGGCCGGCCAGGAAACCGGCGGCGGTGCGGATGCGCATCGGGAATCTCCCCAGTAGAGTCCCCGCAGCCTACGCCGCCCTGTCACGCACGCCCCGGCCCGGAAGTCATGGCCTGGCCCGCTTGCCTCAGCGGCGGACGACGTAGTGCATGCCCACCGAGGCGGGGCCGACGTCGGCGAAGCCGTATTGCGCGTACAGATGTTTCGCCTCGCCGTCGGCGATCAGCGAGACGTGCGCGCTGTCCAGAGTGTTGGCCTTCAGCCAGGCATCCAGCGCGTTCATGATGCGCTTGCCCAGCCCGCGCCCCTGGTGTTCCGGCTCCACCGCGATGTCCACCACCACGAACGACAGGCCGCCGTCGCCGATGATCCGGCCCATGCCGATGGCGCGGCCCTCGTGCAGGAGGCTCACCCCGTAGAGGGTGTTGGGCAGGCCGCGCTCGGCGGCCTCCTGCGACTTCGGCGACAGCCCGGCGACCGCGCGCAGCCGACGGAAATCCTCGACGCCGGGGAAGCGCTCGACCAGCACGTAGGGATCAGACGGCGCGTTCATCGGAACCCTCGCCCTCTTCCAGCCCGAGGTTGGTCGGCGCGGCCTCGTAGACGTTGCGATCCAGCAGGCCGGTTTCCTTGGCCACCAGTACCGGTACCACCATCTGCCCGGTCACGTTGGTCATCGTGCGCATCATGTCGAGCACGCGATCGATCGCGTACAGGTAGCCGATGGTTTCCAGCGGCAGGCCGGCCGCGGTCAGCACCACCGTTGCCATCACCACCGCGGTGCCGGGCACGCCGGCGGTGCCGAAGCTGCCCAGCACCGAGGCGATCAGCACGACGAAGTACTGGTCCGCACTGAGCGGATGCCCGGTGTATTGCGAGATGAAGACCGCGCACAGCGCCGGATAGATCGCGCCGCAGCCATCCATCTTGATGCTCGCGCCCAGCGGCACCGCGAACGAGGCGTAGTTCCTGTCCACGCCCAGGTTGTGGGTGACCGCGCGGATCGCCGCCGGCATCGAGGCGAAGCTGGAGGAACTGACGAACGCCACCTGCATCGCCGAAGCCGCGCCGCGGAAGAACTTCCACGGGTTCAGGCCATGGCTGAGCAGCAGCAGGCTATAGGTAATCACGATATGCAGGGCGCAGGCCAGGTACAGCGCACCGACGAAACTCGCCAGCGGCAGCAGCTTGCCGAAGCCATAGGCGCCGACCAGCGAGGCGATCAGGCCGAAGGTGCCCAGCGGGGTCACTTCCAGCACGAAGCGGGTGACCTGGATCATGATTTCGCTGCTCTCGCCGGCCAGCTTGCGCGCCGCGGCCACGCGATCGCCCAGCTTGACCATCGCGAAGCCCAGCAGCGCGGCGAAGAAGATCACCGGCAGGATCGAGCCCTTGCCCGCCGCCAGCACGGTTTCACCCGCTGCGTTCTTGGTGGTGCCGATGCCGGTCAGCGCATGGAACGGATTGGACGGCACCACGTCCAGCAGCACCTTGATCGGACTGGGCACGTCCTTGGGCACGTAGTTGGGATCCACCTGCAGCGTGGTCACGCCCACGCCCGGCTGGACGATCACGCCCACCGCCAGGCCCACGCCCACCGCCAGCGCCGCGGTGACCACGAACCACAGGAAGGTCCGCCCGCCCAGCGCGGCGACCGATTGCTGGCCATGCAGGCTGGAGACCGCGTTGATGACCGCGAAGAACACCAGCGGCACCGCGATCATCTTGATCAGGGTGACGTACAGCGTGCCCAGCGGACCGAACCAGGTGTCGGCGGCGGGTCCCAGCAACCAGCCGGCCAACGCGCCGAGCACGAAGCCCCCGACCACCCGTTGCCAGAACGGGATCCTCAACCACGCGGAGACCAGCTTCATCGGCAGCCCTGAAAATACGGAATCCCGAACGATAGCCCAGCGCCGTCCCATACGCGACGGCATGGCTGGAAAGGCCGCGTGTCATGAACAGGACACTGTCACCGGGCCATAATGCCCCGTTGCCTTGCCTGGAGTCCCTGATGCGTCGTACCGCCGTCCTGCCCGTCCTGGGCATGTCCCTCGCCACCCTGCTCGCCGGCTGCGCCACGACGCCCGCGACCTCCTCCGCCCCGACGGCGGCACCCCGCATCGATGTCCCGGTCGTCGCCCATCCTGGCGGCGAGACGCCGGCCTGGTGGTATCGCAACGGCGCCGCCCGCGCCGCCGCCAACGGCGCCATGAACGGACGCGCGAAGAACGTCATCCTGTTCCTTGGCGACGGCATGAGCCTGACCACCGTCGCCGCCGCGCGCATCCTCGACGGCCAGCGCAAGGGCGGTTCGGGCGAGGAGAACCTGCTGAGCTGGGAGCGCTTCCCGCACACCGCCTTCAGCAAGACCTACAACACCGATTCGCAGACGCCGGATTCGGCCGGCACCATGACCGCCATCACCACCGGCGTGAAAACCCACATGGGCGCGATCGGCGTCAGCGCCGGACGCCGCGACGACTGTGCCGACAGCCTCGGCAAGGCCGCGCTCACCTGGCTGGAACTGGCCGACAGCGCCGGCCTGGCCACCGGCATCGTCAGTACCGCGCGCCTGACCCACGCCACCCCGGCGGCGACCTACGCGCACGTACCGGATCGCAACTGGGAAAACGACACCGACCTGCCCAAGGCCGCGGTCGAACAGGGATGCCGCGACATCGCCCAGCAACTGTTGACCTCCTCGCGCTTCGGCCACGGACCGACCGTGGCGCTGGGCGGCGGCCGCGCCGAATTCACCAGCACCGAGCAGCGCGACCCGGAATACGACGACAAGGTCGGCGAACGCCTCGACGGGCGCGATCTGCCGGCCGAGTGGCTGAAGGCCAATCCGGGCGGCCAGTACGTGTGGAACCGCAAGCAACTGGAAGCGGCCAAGGACGCGCCGCGCCTGCTGGGCCTGTTCGAGCCGGATCACATGCAGTTCGATCATGACCGCTCGCGCACCGACACCGGCGAGCCTTCGCTGGCCGAACTGACCCGCGCCGCCATCCACACGCTGTCGCGCAGCCAGGAAGGCTACGTGCTGATGGTCGAAGGCGCGCGCATCGATCACGCCAACCACTACGGCAACGCGTTCCGCGCGCTCGACGAGACCATTGCCATGTCCGAGGCCGTGCAGGCCGCGCTGGACGCGACCTCGCGCGAGGACACCCTGATCGTGGTCACCGCCGATCACTCGCACACGCTGAACTTCGTCGGCTATCCGGTGCGCGGCAACCCGATCCTGGGCAAGGTCCGCGGCCAGGGTGGCGAGGACGACGTGCCCGGCGATCTGGCGCGCGACCAGACCGGCCTGCCGTTCACCACGCTCAGCTACGCCAACGGCCCCGGCTACACCGGCGAGAGCAACCAGCAGAAGGCCGGTCCGAAGCGCTTCATCCATGCGCCCAGCAACGTCGAGACCAGCGAAGGCCGGCCCGACCTGACCGCCGTGGACACCGAGCATCCGGACTACCTGCAGGAATCGCTGGTGCCGCTGAAGTCCGAATCGCACGGCGGCGAGGACGTGGGCATCTGGGCCATCGGCCCGGGCAGCGACGCGGTGCGCGGCACCGTCGAGCAGAACACCATCTACCACTTCATCGTCCAGTCCACGCCGAAGTTGCGCCAGCGCCTGTGCGCGGCCAACACCTGCAACGCCGACGGCGTACCGGTGGAACTGCCGAAACCAGCGGATTTCGAGAAGAAGCCATGAACCGAAACGCCCGGGCCAAGCCCGGGCGTTTTCCCTTGCAGGAGCGACGTCAGTCGCGACCGTTGGGCTGCACGTTCGCGGAATTCTCCCGGTCGCGACTCACGTCGCTCCTACAGACATCCCGATTGTGGGAGCGACGTGAGTCGCGAGCTTTTCGGGTGAATCGACGGGCATCGCGAATCGCGACTGACGTCGCTCCCACAAGTGGGTGTCGCTGAAGCCCTGGAATTGCCGAAGCCTGCGGATTTCGAGATGAACCGCCAATCAGAAAGCCCGGGCTGATTTCCCTTGTAGGAGCGACGTCAGTCGCGACCGTTGGGCTGCACGCGCGCGGAATTCTCCCGGTCGCGACTCACGTCGCTCCTACTGACATCCCGGTTGTGGGAGCGCTGAAGCCTGCAACGCCCTTGATTCAGAACGGCTTGGCCAGCACCAGCCAGACGATGCCGATCAGGACGATCACCGGAGCTTCGTTGAACAGGCGCAGGGTGAAGGAGGACGGCAGCGTGCGGCCCTTCTCCACGCCCTTGAGCCAGCGGCCGGCAATGATGAAGTGGGCCAGCACCAGCACCACCAGGGTCAGCTTGGCGTGCAGCCAGCCGGCGCCGGGTGCGGCCATCGTCGGAAAGCCCGGAATCACCTTGTAGCCCAGCCACAGCACCAGGCCCAGGATCACCGCCAGGCCGAACATGTTGTGGCCGAAGCGGTACAGCTTGCGTCCCATCAGCAGCAGCCGCGCCTGCACGTCCGGCTGTCCCGTCGTCTCGGCGAGATTGACCAGGATGCGCGGCAGGTAGAACACCGTCGCCATCCACGCGATCACGAACACGAGGTGGAAGGTCTTGACCCAGAAGTAGAGGCTGGCTTTGTCCACGCGGGACTCCGGTGCGGGCGAAGGGTGCGCGGATTCTCCGCCATCACGCGGACCGCTGTCCAACCGAAACACCATCGCCGCCCCTTTTACTCCGCCTCGCAAACCGGGATCCTTGCCGATGAGCTTGCCGAGGTTTCCATTCCGATGAAGAAGTACGACGCCCATTATTTCCAACGCTGGTATCGCGACGGCGAGATCGGCGGACCGCAACGCCTCGCGCGCAAGGTGGCGCTGGCGGTGGCCACCGCCGAGTACTACCTGGAGCGCCCGATCCGCACCGTGCTGGACATCGGCTGCGGCGAAGGCCCCTGGCGCGCGCCGCTGCTGAAGCTGCGCCCGCGCCTGCGCTACCTGGGCTTCGACAGCAGCGAGTACGCGATTGCCCGCTACGGGCGCAGCCGCAACCTGCACCTGGCCACGTTCGCCGATTTCGAATACCTGCGCCCCTGCCCGCCGGTGGATCTGCTGGTCTGCGCCGACGTGATGCATTACCTGCCCACGCGCGATCTGCGCCGCGGCCTGCCGGGGCTGGCGGAACTGTGCGGCGGCGTGGCCTTCCTGGAAACCTTCACCCGCGAGGATGAATACGAAGGCGACCACGACGGCTTCCAGTCGCGCCCTGGCCGCTGGTACCGCCGCCAGTTCGAGGCCGCCGGCCTGCGCGCGGTGGGCTCGCACTGCTGGCTGGCGCCCGCCCTGGCCGCGGAAACCGCCGCGCTGGAGATCCCGGGCGCTGGCTGAACAGGCCGATTCCGGGTGGTCCCGGATTGCGCTATGCTGCGCCGCAGCAGACTGCACCAAATCCGGGATTCCCGTTGCCCATGACTCTCCTGTACCAGTGGCATGAACTTGGCCGTGCCTGGATGGCGCCGCTCGCCTACATGGCCGAAGCCAACGCGCGCATCTTTTCCGCGCCCGGCAGCTGGCTGTCCAACCTGCCCGGCGCCGAGCGCATCGCCGCCGGCAACGAACTGATCTACCGCATCGGCAAGGACTACGAGAAGCCGGCCTGGGACATCCACGAGGTGGAAGTCGAGGGCCGCACCGTGCCGGTGGTGGAGCAGGAAATCATCAAGAAGCCGTTCTGCCGGCTGCTGCGCTTCAAGCGCTACACCGACGACGCCGACAGCATCAAGGCGCTGAAGGATGATCCGGTGGTGCTGGTGGTCGCGCCGCTATCCGGCCATCACGCCACCCTGCTGCGCGACACCGTGCGCACCCTGCTGCGCGATCACAAGGTCTACGTGACCGACTGGGTCGACGCGCGCATGGTGCCGACGTCCGAGGGCGCCTTCAGCCTGGACGACTACGTCGCCTACGTGGAGGAGTTCATTCGCCACATCGGCGCCGACAACCTCAACGTCATCAGCGTTTGCCAGCCGACCGTGCCGGTGCTGGCGGCGGTGTCGCTGATGGCCGCGCGCGGCGAAGCCACGCCGCGTTCGCTGGTGATGATGGGCGGTCCGATCGATGCGCGCCGCAGCCCGACCGAGGTCAACAGCCTGGCCACGCGCAACCCGCTGTCGTGGTTCGAGAACAACGTCATCCACAGCGTGCCGATGCCCTATCCCGGCCAGGGCCGGTCGGTGTATCCGGGCTTCCTGCAGCACGCCGGCTTCATCGCGATGAATCCCAGCCGCCATTTCATGTCGCACTGGGATTTCTACGCCAACCTGGTCAAGGGCGACCTGCAGGACGCCGAATCGCACCGTCGTTTCTACGACGAATACAACGCGGTGCTGGACATGCCGGCCGAGTACTACCTCGACACGATCCGGGTGGTGTTCCAGGAATTCCTGCTGCCGCGCGGCAAGTGGAAGGTCAACGGCGAACTGGTCAATCCGGCCGCGATCAGGAAGACCGCGCTGCTGAGCATCGAAGGCGAACTGGACGACATCTCCGGGCTGGGCCAGACCGCCGCCGCGCACGACCTGTGCACCGGCATCCCCAAGGCGCGGCATGCGCACATCACGGTTGAAGGCGCCGGCCACTACGGCATCTTCAGCGGCCGCCGCTGGCGCGACAAGGTGTATCCGCAGGTGCGCGACTTCATCGCCAGGTACGCCGACTGATCCCCCGCGCGACCACTCGCCTGCAAACAGAAAGCCCCGCGCGAGCGGGGCTTTTTGCTGCTGCCGTCAACTCTCGTCGCGGCACCCCTGTATGAAAACCTTGTTGTCGGTGACCACGCCCCAGCGTCCATCGGCGGCGCCGCATCCGGCGGTCCACGAACCCACCAGCACGCCTTCCTCGTCGTAGTAGTGCCACGTCCCCTGCCAACCGGCTGCCGCGTTGAAGGACACCAGCGCCAGGAATCCCAGCGAAGCCGCTACTGCAAGAACACGGTTACGAGCCATAACAATCATCTCCATGATGTTCGCGGCGGAAGACCGCGCCGACACCGTAGACATTCCCGCACGCGGCTTCTGTTAACCATGCCCCAAGTTGGCGGATGGCTGCATTCAGGGATGTGCAGGATGCGTCACACACTGCCGCGCGGGCGCCGGCGCGGAATCCCGGCGACCTTCGCTGCTTTCCGATCCCGATGCCACCGTTGGTGCGCGATGCATCGATGCCGTGGCGGGGAAACCTCCGCTTCCACCATCACCGCCGGTCAACCCGCCTCCGGAACCGCCATGCGCCATCACCCGGGACCAGGACCGCGGGTACGCGAACCGCGCCGGCCTGCGACCACCCGCTATGCTTGTCCCGGCCTCGTGCGGCCGGGCCGGGACGGCCGCCAGGACCGGGCATTTCACTTTCGACTCCCCGCTTCGTCTCTACCGGCATGGCTGAATCCAGAAACAAGTTGCCTCCCGGTGCACCGGTCCCCGACGGGGCCGGCGCGCGCGCCTCCGCCGAGGATCTGGTCCGCGACTTCAACCAGTCGCTGGTGCGCATGCTGCAGTTGCGGCTGGGCTCCTACGACGACGCCTGGGAGGTCGCGCAGGAGGCCTATGCCAAGCTGCTGAACCTGGGCAACGAAACCACCATCAGTTTCCACCGGGCCTACCTGTTCCGGATTGCGCAGAACCTGGCAACCGACCTGCTGCGCCGCCGCGCCCATACCGAGCAGCCCGCGCCGGACGGCGTGGACCTGTGGCCGGATCCGGGCACCAGTCCGGAACGCTCCGCCAACGCGGCGCAACTGGTGGAACGGCTGCCCGCCCTGCTGGCGGAGCTGCCGTACAACTGCGCCGAGGCCTTCCGGCTGGTGAGGGTGCAACAATTGAGCTTTGCCGATGCGGCAGGCGTACTGGGCCTGACCGAGCGCATGGTCCGCATCCATGTGGCGCGCGCACTGACGTACTGCCAGGAACGCCTGGACGGCATCACGGACGAGTGGGAGGAAGAACAATCATGAACCCGACATCCACGGAGCCGCGCAAGACGGCCCTGCGCGAGGCCGGCCACTGGCTGCTTCGCATGCAGGAAGAGGATGTGCCGTCGAAGGAACTGGAAGCCTGGTGCGACTGGATGGCCTCGCCGGCCAACGCCGCGGCCTTCGACGATCTGGCCGCGTTGTGGGAAGCGGCGGGAACGCTGGATTCGGACACCGTGTTGCGCGCGCGGGCCGCGCGCAGCGTCCAGCCCGCGACGTCCCCGTCCCGGTCCGCGCCTCCCGTCACGGCGCCGGCCCGGCCCTTGCGTCGCCGCTCGCGTCGCGGCTGGGCATGGGCCAGCGCCGCCTGCGTGGCGTTGGCCGTGACGCTCGCCTGGTTCCTGGTCCCGCACGGTGCGCCGGAAGACCCGTCGCAGTCCTTCGCCACCGGCATCGGCGAACGCCGCCAGATCACCCTCGCCGACGGTTCGATCCTGGAACTGGATGCGGCGTCCGAAGTCAGCGTCCGCTACCACCCCGACCGGCGCGACATCGAATTGCGCAACGGCCGCGCTTACTTCCAGGTCGCGCACGCGCCCGATCGGCCGTTCGTGGTCGATGCCAAAGGCGTCCTCAGCCAGGCGCTGGGTACCCGCTTCAGCGTGGCCGAACATGGCGATCGCGAAGTGACGGTGGTGGTCGACGAAGGCCGCGTCCAGGTCAGCGCAGCCGGGGACGGGCGTGTTCGCCGCTACCTGGCCACCGGCAACCAGCGGATCCGCTACAGCCTCGCCAATGGCCTGCAGCCCCCGCAGGCCGTCAACGCGCCGCTCGCCACTGCGTGGCGGCAAGGCGCCGTGGTCTACCAGGGCGAACCGCTGGACAGCGTGATCACCGATCTCAACCGCTATTCGCGCGTCCCGATCCGCCTGCAGGATCCCGCCCTGGGGCAACTCAAGGTCACCGGGCGCTGGGAGGTTGCCAGCATCGACCGCTGGATCGACGGCCTGGCCAAGGCGCTGCACCTGGACGTCCGGCGCAGCGAAGGCGAGATCTTGCTGTCCAGCGACGAACCGCAGAACAATCCGGTGAAGCGTCCCGCGGTGCCTCCCGGAGACGGCGCTCCCTGATCCGGAACACAGTCCTTGCCAGCCGCCGTTGCCGCCACCGTCCGCCATTGCATGCGCCCTCCGGCGCCGGCGTGGTGGACGGAGCTTTCCGGCTGGCGGCGGCGGGGCGGACTGGCGCTGCTGTGGCTGGGCTTCTGCCTGTCGGCGTGGGCGGCGCCCTCGCCACGCGTGGCCTTCCGTATTCCCGCGCAACCGCTGGACGAGGCCCTGCTGAGCTTTTCACAGCAAGCCGGCCTGCCGCTGGCGGCCGTCGGCGATCTGGGTGGCGCGCGCCGCAGCCCCGGGGTCAGCGGGGTAATGACGGTGGAGGCGGCGCTGGAACGCCTGCTGGAAGGCAGTGGCTACGCTTTCAGCGTGGAAGGCGGGGTGATCACCGTATCGCCGCGCGCACCGGCACGCGCGGAACAACCCGCGCCGCAGCCGATCGCGCTGGTCGCGCCCACCCGTACCCTGGCGCCGCTGGTGGTGTCGGCGCGCAAGCGCGACGAGCGCTGGATGGACGTGCCGATGGGATTGTCGGTGCACGAGGGTGAACGCATCGAGGCGCTGGGCCTGCAGAACGCCACCGACGTACTGCGGCTGACGCCCGGCGTGGCCGCGGTCGACGCCGGCGCCGCCTTCACCCAGGTGCAGATCCGCGGCATCTCCAGCTCATTGGGCGGCAACGACAACGGCTACTACCTGGACGACATTCCCTTCACCGGCGTCACCGTGCCGTGGCATCCGGACACGCGCGCGTTCGATCTGGAACGGGTGGAAGTGTTGAAGGGCCCACAGGGCACGCTGTTCGGCGAAGGCTCGATGGGCGGCACCGTGCGCATCCTCACCCGCGCGCCGGAACTGGATCGGTTTTCCGCCGCTGTGCAAGTAGGAGCGTCCAGCACCGAAGGCGGCGCCGACGGCGGCATGGGCAAGGCGATGGCCAACCTGCCGCTGGTGCCGGACAGGCTCGGCCTGCGCCTGGTCGCCACCCGCGAAACGCTGGCCGGCTGGGTGGACACGCCCGACGGCGGGCGCGACATCAATCCGCAGCGCGTCACCACCCGACGCGCGCGCCTGCGCTGGTCGGCCAGCGACACCTGGATGACCGATTTCAGCCACATCGGTTCCACCACCCTTGCCGAGGGCGGCGGCTACGCGGCCACCGATGTCCTGCAGACCAACGCCTATCAGGACACGCGGTCCCGCTGGCGCGCCAACAGCATCAACAGCAGCCTGGAACTGCCCGCCTCGCGGCTATTGCTGGTGGTGTCGGATGCCCGGCTCGAATACGTGATCGACGGGATGCTCACGCCGACGTCCACGCTCCGGGGAACCCTCGACATCGACGTGGACAGCACGGAGCTGCGCTGGAGCTCGCACGGTGCCGGCCCGCTGGAGTGGATCGTCGGCTATTCGCATCGCGAAGCACTGCGTCGCGATGCGCTGTTCGTCGATGGCGAATACGCGGTGGCCCGGCAGTCCAACCGTGCGGACGCATTGTTCGGCGAACTCACGCTGACACCCCGGGATTCCGCCTGGTCGACCACCGCCGGATTGCGCTACTTCACCGACGAGGTCAACGGAACGGCACTGTCCTCGACACGCGACACGCGCCTGCGCTCGACCTTCCATCGGCTCACGCCGCGGATGAGCGTCAACCGGCGGTTCTCGGATCAACGCACGGTTTATGCCAGCGTCGCCGGCGGATTCCGCTCGGGTCAGTTGCAGCCGGCCGACTCGCAGGCCGCCGCGCTCGCCGCCGGGATCACCCTGCCCTCCACGCTGCCACCCGATTCGCTGGTGTCCTACGAAATCGGACTCAAGCAGATCACCGCCGGTGGCCGCCTGCTGGTGCAGGGCGCTGCGTTCCACACCCGTTGGCATGATCTGCCGGTGCGAGTTCCGATCGACGGCACCCACAACGGGTTGATCAATTCGAACGGCGCGATCGTGCGGGGCGTGGAACTGGGGATGAGCTACGCGCCCGCGGCGCAACTGCGGCTGGAATTGGGCGCGACCTGGCTGGACGCCCACTATGCCGCCGACGTGCCGGGCACGCCGCTGCGCCGTGGCACCCAGATCTACAACGTGCCCCGCACCAGCCTCTCGGGCACCGCCACCTACGCCTGGCCGGTCGGACCGGACATGAACCTGACCGCGGCCAGCCGCGCCAGCTACCACTCGCGCCGCCAGACCGGCCTGGTCGAAGGCGACGAAGGCGACGCGATCCTGGATCTGGGCCTGCGCCTGGGCCTGGAGTCCGCGCGCGGATGGAGCAGCTATCTGTACGCGGACAACCTGCTCGACGAACAGGGCGCGGTGGATGGCCGCGCCCCGTACGGCAATGCCACCCGCCTGCGTCCTCGCAGCTACGGCATGGAACTGCACTACCGCTTCTGATCCTGCCGCCGGCGCCTGCGCGCCGTGCCCATTTCACTTTTGTTGCACCGGTTCGTCATGGCATCGAGTGACCGGCGGGCGCGGGGGGATATCCGCGCATGCCGGCCTTCCGACCGTCATCAACCGGAGTCCATCCATGTCGTCCACGAAGCCACGTGCCACGTCGCGTCCCGTTTCTCCGATCCGCAACCATCTGGCCGCCGCGATCCTGCTGTCGCTGATCGGCGCGCCTGTCCATGCCCAGCAGGCCACCGCAACGCCCGATGGGCAGGCGTCGGCGCAAGCCTCCGATGCCGTCGATCTGGGCGCGGTCACGGTCACCGCGCGCAAGCGCGACGAGCGCCAGATCGACGTGCCGATTGCCATCACCGCGGTGACCGGCGAGCAGATCGATGCGATGGGCCTGCGCAACGTGGTGGACGTCATCAACATCACCCCCGGCGCTTCCTCCATCGACACCGGCGGTGCCTTCACCCAGGTGCAGATCCGCGGCGTCTCCAGTTCGCTGGGCGGCAACGACAATGGCTACTACGTCGACGAGACGCCGTTCACCGGCGTGACCGTGCCCTGGTATCCGGACACGCGATCCTTCGACATCGACCGGGTGGAAATCCTCAAGGGTCCGCAGGGCACGCTGTTCGGCGAGGGCTCGATGGGCGGCACCGTGCGCATCCTCACCCGCAAGCCGGAATTCAACCGTTTCGGCGCCGGGGTGGAACTGGATGGTTCGCGCGTGAGCGGCGGCGGCGATGGCCGCGGCGCCAAGGCCTACGTGAACATCCCGCTGGTGGACGACCGCCTGGCCCTGCGCCTGGCCATCACCGACGAGCGCACGCCCGGCTGGATCGACAACACCAACACCGGCGCGAAGAACGTCAACGACAACGACATCCGCACCTGGCGCGCCAAGGTCCGCTTCGCACCGACCGAGCGCTGGAACATCGATCTCGCCTACTGGAAGTACCGCTCCGATTCGGAGGCCGCCAGCAACAGCGCCTACGACGACGGCACCAACAACTCGTTCCTGGCCAGCCACAACGAATGGGACTCCGCCAGCCTGACCAGCACCTACGACCTGGACGCCTCGCAGATCGTCTACACCTTCTCCGACGGCAACCTCAGCTATCCGCAGACCGGCGAGCTGTCGGCGGGCATTCCGCTGGACGCGGCGATCGACATCGGCGTGCGCACCCACGAATTGCGCTGGGCCTCGACCGGCGAGCACCGGCTGGACTGGACGGTCGGCTACTACCTGCGCAAGGCCGAACGCGCGGATGTGCTGGACATCCCCGGCATCGTGACCAGCAACTCGCGCCAGACCAACGACGCCCACGCGATCTTTGGCGAGGCCACGCTCAAGCTGCCCAATCCGGCCTGGGCGGTGACCGCCGGCCTGCGCTACTTCAAGGACAAGGTGGACGCCGCCGACGCGGCTTCCGATGGCAGCGTGTCCACGCTCAACGCCACCTTCGACAGCTGGAATCCGCGCTTGAGCCTGTCCTACAAGCCGTCGGACAGCACTACCTTCTATGCCTCGGCCGCGCGCGGATTCCGTTCCGGACAGTTGCAGCCGATCGGATCCATCAAGCTGGCCGAACAGTACGGTGTGGACCTGCCCTCGCAGATCTCCGCCGACTCGATCTGGACCTACGAACTGGGCGCCAAGTCGGTGCTGGCCGATGGCAAGTTGCTGCTGGAAGGCGCGGTCTTCTACAGCGACTGGGAGGGCGTCGCGGTGCGCGTGCCGATCACGCCGGAGATCAACGGCCTGACCAACTCCGACGGCACCCGCAACAAGGGTGTCGAACTGAGCTTGACCTACAACCCGATCCGCGCGTTGACCCTGCAGTTCGGCGGCAGTTGGGTCGATGCGACCTATTCGGCCGACGTGCCCGGCACGCCGTTGCATCGCGGCACCGCGGTCTACAACGTACCCAAAACCAGCCTGAATGCCTCGGCCGCCTACAACTGGGACGTCGGCGCGAACCTGCGCGGCGTGGCCTCGGTCAACGTGCACCACGACTCCGCGCGCGAAACCGCGCTGACCGCCGGCACGCCGGGCGACGCCCTGACCCTGGCCGGCGCGCGCATCGGCCTGGAATCGCCCGCCGGCTGGGGCGTGTACCTGTATGGCAACAACCTGACCGACGAGGACGGCGCGATCAACGCGCGCGGCGCGAGCGAGTTCGATTCGGACGGAAATCTGATCCGACTCGGTGCATCCAATCGCCCGCAGCCGCGCACTTTCGGCGTGCTGTTCCGCTACGACTACTGATGCGCCCCATTCCCCATCACACACTCGCTCACCGGAGATCCGATCCCATGACGTTCACGCAACGAATGCTGCCCGCGCTCGCGCTAGGCCTCGCGCTTTGCCTGCCCGCGGCATCCCGCGCCGCCGATGCCGACGCGCTGCAATGGCTGGAAGATCCGCACGGGGCCCAGGCCTTGGCCTGGGCCCGCCAGGCCACCGCCCAGGCGCGCGCGCGCCTGGGCGCGCTGCCCTCGCATGCCACCGTCAGCCGTGAACTCGGCTCGGCGCTGGCGCAAGCGCCGGCCGAACCGGATCAGTACCTGCTGGGCGAACGCGCGGTGCGCCTGTATCGCGACGCCGCGCATCCCTACGGCCTGCTGCAGACCGCCGCGCGCGACGCGCAAGGCGTGGCCGGCGAGTGGAAGACCGTGCTGGACGTGGCCGAGTTGCGCAAGCGCGAAGGCATTCCGTTCGAACTGCAGGTCTACAGCTTCGGCTCCAGTTGCCTGGCGCCGGAGTACGCGCGCTGCCTGCTGCGGCTCTCGCCCGGTGGTGGCGACGAGGTGGAAATCCGCGAATTCGATCTCACCACCGCGCGCTTCGTCGATGGCGGCTTCCGGGTCGGCAAGTCGCGCGCGTTCGCCGAGTGGATGAGCGCGGATCAAGTGCTGGTCGGCCACACGCTGGGCGATCAGCCGAAATCGCTGGCCGGCTGGCCGGCCGCGTTCGGCCTGTGGAAGCGCGGCCAGGCGCTGGCGGACGTGAAGCCGGCGTTCCAGGGCCAGCCGGGCGATGCGATCGTGCAGGCCACCACCGTCGGAACCGACCGCGTGCAGGCCGTACTGACCCGCGCGATCGACTATTCGACCTTCGAAGTCAGCCTGGTCGATGCCAGCGGCGCGTCCCGCACGTTGCCGCTGCCGCAGGCGATCAAGCCGTTCGGCGTGCTGGCGACCTCCGCGCGCCACATCGTGGTCCAACTGGCCAAGGACGCGACCATCGAGGGCCAGCCGTATCGCGCCGAAACCGTGATCGCCTATGACACGGATCCCGCCACGCCGGAAGGCAAGCGCGTGTCGGCGGTATACGTGCCGGCGGCGGACGAGTTTGTCGATGCCGGCTTCGGCGGGCTGGCGGCCACGCGCGACGAAGTGTTCCTGATCATCAACCAGCACTTGCGCCAGCGCGTGGTCGCCGCGCGCGACGACGACGGCGATGGCCGCTGGTCCACCCGCAAGGTATTGGACGTGGCGGCCGGCGACACCGTGAGCCTGCGCGCGGACGAGCGTGACCGCCGCGAACTGGCAATCTCGGTCGCCGGTTTCGTCACCCCCCGCAGCCAGTACCTGCTGCGCGACGATGAGCCGCGGCGCCTGCTCGCCCAGGACCCGGTGCTGATGGACGGCGCCGGTTTCACCACCGAAATCGGTTCGGCCACCTCGCGCGACGGCACCTCGGTCGACTATTTCCTGCTGAAACCGCGCCATCCCAAGCCCGGCCCCCAGCCGCTGCTGATGACCGGCTACGGCGCCTTCGGCATCTCGGTGCGTCCGGGTTACTTCGACGCCATCGTCGGTGGTCCGGCCCTGAAACTGTGGCTGGAACGCGGCGGTTCGCTGGCGATTCCGGCGATGCGCGGTGGCGGCGAGCGCGGCGCGGCCTGGCACACCGCTGCGATCCGCGAGAAGCGGCAGAACTCGTACGACGATTTCATCGCCGTCACCGAGCACCTGATCCGCAGCGGCTTCACCGCGCCGGACCGGATCGGCATCTTCGGCATGTCCAACGGCGGCCTGCTCACCGCGACGCTGGGCACGCAGCGGCCGGACCTGTTCGCGGCGGTGGTCAGCGACGTGCCGCTGACCGATCTGGTGCGGATGCGCCACATGGGCATGGGCGCGGCATGGATGAACGAGTACGGCAACCCCGACGTGCCGGAACAGCTCGCCGCGATGCTCAAGTATTCGCCGTACCAGAATGTCCGCCCGGGCACGCGCTATCCGCCGTTCCTGGTCACCATCTCGACCGAGGACAACCGGGTCGGTCCCGGCCATGCGCGCAAGCTCGCCCACCGGCTGGCCGATGCCGGCGCCACCACCTACTTCTACGAGGACGAGGAAGGTGGACATGGGGTCAGCGATGCTCTGCGCAATCCGGAACTGATGGCGCTGCGGATGAGTTTCCTGATTGACCGGCTGATGCCCGCGAACTGACAGCGCGCGCCGCATTCGACCGAAAAAAAGGGGCCCGCGCGATGCGGGCCCCTTTCTGCATTTGCGGCAGGAACCGGGTGGGCTCACACCACCGGCGTGCGCACCAGCAACTGCTTGGCGAGCCAGCCGTGCACCTTGCCCACGCCGCGCGCCAGATGCAGGGTGGCGAACAGCAGCAGCACGCCGGACGCGCAGACGAAGGGCAGCAGCCAGGGCGCGTCGTAGGCCAGGTTCCAGTCGTCGAACCAGATGCCGGCGTGCGGCAGCAGTAGCGCCAGCGGAGCGGCGGCCAGGCCCAGCGACAGGCTCAGCAGGGTCACCGCCACGCTGAAGTACAGCACGCCCAGCGGTTGCATCAGCAGGAAGTACAGCATCGCCGTCCAGGTGCCGCCGTCGGTGAACATCTCCTTGATCCGGGTCAGCCAGGGCTTGTCGCGCTGGGTGTACAGCGGCCGGCGCGGCATGCGTTCGCCCAGCAGCGCTTCGACGATGCGGCCCTCCACCAGCGACAGCACCCGCACCGAGGCCAGGAACAGCATCAGCAGCGGGATGCCGATGATCAGGATCAGCAGGCCGACCGACAGGCTGGCACCGGTAACCACCCAGGTGAAGTAGAAGACGCCGGTCGCCAGCGACAGCAGCATGTAGAACAGCGCGCCATAGGTGCGCGGATCCGCCGCCACGCCGAAGAAGCGTCCAATCGCCGAGCGGCGCTTCGGCGGCGCCGGCGGCTTGAGCGCGCGGGTCACCGTCACTTCGGTCTCGCGATAGATGTCGGCGACCTCCTCGGGTGCGCCGTAGCTGCCGGCCACCGAGGCGATCACCTCGGCCTCGCTCTTGCCGGCTTGCTCGGCCAGTTCCGAACGCAGGTACTCCTCGGCGTCGTACAGGGCGTCCTGGATCAGCGCCGGATCCGCGCCGGCCAGCGCGGCCCGCAACTGCTCCAGGTATTCGGGGATGGAAGTGGGAAGACGCGGCGTGGTGGTGGTGTTCATGCGGTTATCCCCGACAGGACGGAATCGACGGAATCACGGGTGGCGCGCCAGGCGGCCGCCCAGGTCTGCAGGGTCTCCCGCCCTGCCTCGGTGATGCGGTAGTAGCGTCGCGGCGGACCGGCGATGGAAGGCTCGACGAAGCTGTCGAGCAGGCCGGCGCCCTCCAGGTTGCGTAGCACCGGATACAGCGCGCTCTGCTTGCCGCTGAGCACACCGTCGCCGACGCGTTCGAGCTGCTTGGCGATCAGGTAGCCGTACATCGGTTCGCCGGCCTGGGCCAGCACGGCCAGCAGGGCGAGCGACACCGTACCGGCGCTCAGCTCCTTCTGGAACTTCTTCAGGTAGGTATCGGCTTCCACCTTGGCGGTCTCCGGGGACTAGCGTGGAGACGATGCTATTGCGAAGTTGACTATAGCGAATGTGCTATTAGTCACTGGGCCGGATGACCGGCCTCACCACCCGGCCAGCAAGCATTCGCGTGGCCGGAAGCGCTGATGACGTCGTTCAAACGCGGCCGCGGCGCCGCCAGCTCCGGCCGCAGGCGCGGCAGACGCAGCGCAGTTCCCCGCCGCGTCCCGGGCGCTCCGGGCCCAGCAGCCCGCCACAGCGGCACAGCAGATCGGCGGTCCGCCGCGTCCTCCACAGGCGGGCGGTCGTCCACAGCCCCAGCGCCCCGGCCAGGACGAACAGCGCATAGGGCGTCCAGTCCCAGCCGGCCGGCGTGGCGGCCGACACGGGTTGCGCCCGCGCCTGCGATACCGCCAGCGAAGCCACGAACGCGGCGGCCAGCGCCGCCGCCGTCGGCGCGTAGGCCCGCGCCACACTCCAATCCCATCGATCCTGCATCGGCCATGTCCCCGTCGTCGCGTGGAGGCCGATTGTCCGCAGCGCGGTCGCGCCGGTTGAGACGCGCGATCAGGAATACCTGGCGCCGGCGTGCCCCGCCTCCCTCAACCCGGCGGACGCGCCTCATACACCTCGACGGTGACGTGGACCAGTTCCTCGTGCACCTGCAACGCGTGCCGGTAGTGATCCGGCGAATGCGGCCGCGCGGCGACCAGCGCCACCTCGCAGGCGTACTTGTCCCGGCCAACCCGCCAGACATGCAGGTCGGTGATTTCGGTATCGGGTTCGGCCGCGATCACCTCGCGGATCTCCTCCACCACCGGCGCGTCCATCTCCGCGTCCAGCAGCACCCGCCCACTCGCGCGCAGCAGGCCCCAGGCCCAGCTCAGCACCAGCGCCGACCCGATCAGTCCCATTACCGAATCCATCCAGCGCGCGCCCCAGATCCAGCCCGCCGCCAGCGCGACGATCGCCAGCACCGAGGTGGCGGCATCGGCGACGACGTGCAGGTAGGCGGCGCGCAGATTCAGATCGTGATGGCCGGGATGCGCGTGGTGGCCATGGGAGTGCCCGTCATGCGCGTGCGCTGCGTGGTGATGTCCAGCGTGACCGTGGTGGTGATCCCCGTGATCGTGCGCATGAGCATGCCCGTGGTGGTGGTGCGCGTGTCCGTCCTTCAGCCACCAGGCGCAGAGCAGGTTCACGCCCAGGCCGACGACCGCGATGACGATGGCCTCGCGGTAATGGATCGCCACCGGATGGATCAGGCGTTCGACCGACTGGATCGCCATCAGGGCGGCCACGCCGAGCAGCAGGATCGCACTGGTGTAGCCCCCCAGCACTTCAACCTTCCAGGTGCCGAACGCGAAGCGGTGGTCCTGCGCATGGCGGCGCGCGAACCGGTAGGCGAACACCGACAGTCCCAGCGCCAGCGCGTGCGAACTCATGTGCCAGCCATCGGCCAGCAGCGCCATCGAGTTGAAGTACCAGCCGCCGGCGATCTCCACCACCATCATCGCCGCGGTCAACAGCACCGCGCGGCGGGTGTTGCGTTCGGCCAGCGGGTTGCCTTCATCGAAGACGTGTTCGTGGCGACGGGCGGCGGCGGCGGCTGACAGGGTCATGGTGGCGGAATGGGGACGAGGGAAGCACTCGCATTCTATACCCCCCGGGGGTATATTCGTTCCATGTCGCATATCAGCCGTGATCGCAGCCGCCTGCAGACCCGCGTCCGTCGCCTCAAGGGGCAGGTGGAAGCGCTCGACAAGGCCATCGCCGAAAGCACCGACTGCCTCGCGGTATTGACCCAGGCGGCCGCCGTGCGCGGCGCGGCGCAATCGCTGATGCTGGCCCTGCTCGACGATCACCTGCACGAGCACCTCGTCGCCGAAGACGACGCCGGCACCCGGCAGGCCGAAGCCGAGGCCCTGGCCGGCATGCTGCGCAGCTACTTCAAGTAGGCCGCGCGCGACGAAGCACCGACTGTGCGTAGAATCCGGCCATCCCATCACCGGAACGCATCGCCCATGTCCCTGCGCACCACCCTGCTGGCCTCCGCCGTGGCGCTGGCCGCCGCCCTGCCGCTGTCGGCCGCCGAACCGGCCAAGTACCGCAGCGCCCAGGAAATCCTCGACGCGTCGCCGGCCGGCGACTGGCGGACCCTGGATCCGGCCAACACGCTGTACATGGAGCTGGAAAGCGGCCGGGTGATCATCGAGCTGGCGCCGGCGTTCGCGCCCGAGCATGTCGGCAACATCCGCACGCTGGCGCACGAGGGCTTCTGGAACGGCCTCAACATCTACCGCTCGCAGGACAACTGGGTGGTGCAGTTCGGTGATCCGACCGAGGACGAAGCCAAGCGCAAGTCGATCGGCAGCGCCAAGGCCAAGCTGCCGGCGGAGTTCGAGCGCAAGGCCGAAGGGCTGCGCTTCGATCGCCTGCCCGACGCCGACGGCTGGGCGCCGCAGGTCGGTTTCGTCGACGGCTTCCAGGCCGGACGCGATCCGGCCACCGGCCAGGCCTGGATGGCGCATTGCTACGGCACCCTCGGCGCCGGCCGCGACACCGCGCCGGACAGCAGCAACGCCACCGAACTGTACGTGGTGATCGGCCAGTCGCCGCGCCAGTTGGACCGCAACATCACCGTGGTCGGCCGGGTGGTGAAGGGGATGGAACTGCTGAGCGTGATCAAGCGCGGCCCGGATCCGATGGGCATGTACGACAAGCCCGCCGACTACACGCCGATCAAGGCGATCCGTCTGGCCAGCGACGTGCCGGAAGCCGAGCGCACCGCGCTGCAGCTGCTGCGCACCGATTCGAAGACCTTCGCCGACGCCACCGAGGCGCGCCGCAACCGCCGCGATGCCTGGTACGTGCGGCCGGCCGGCCACATCGACCTGTGCAACGTGCCGCTGCCGGTGCGCGCACCGAAGCAGGGCTGACGTTTCTCCGGAGCCGGCTCGCGCCGCCGGCCGACGGCCCCTCTCCCTTCCGGAGAGGGGCTTTGCATTTCAGGGAGGGAGCACCGCCGCGCCTGCATTCCGACCAACGGCCGGGAGCGGGCTTGACAATGCCGGTGGACGCGCCCGATATTTAACCAATACGTTAATTGGTTAAATCATTACATGGCCGTCGATCGCATCTTCGAAGCGCTGGCTTCCCGCCCCCGCCGGGAAATCCTCGCCTACCTGTCCGCGCAGGAACTGACCGCCGGCGAGATTGCCGAGCGCTTCGAGATGAGCGCCCCGGCCATCTCGCGGCATCTGTCGGTACTCGAGAACGCCGGGCTGGTCAGCAGCGAGCGGCGAGGCCAGTACGTGTTCTACCGGCTGGTGCCGGACAGCCTGGTCAATACCCTCACCGGCTTCGCCTTCGAGATCTGCCCCACCGCCGGGCCGCTGAAACGCGAAGCGCGCCGGCGCACCGCCAAGGCCCGCTGAGTTCCCCTCGCCCGCAGCACGACAGGATTCCACACCATGGCCAGCACCACCGAACCGGTCGCCACCTTTCCCCATGCGCGCATCCGCTCGCGCACGGGAGGACTTCCGGTGGAGGTGTTCCTGATCGCGCAGCTAGGTCACGGCGCCGGTGACCGCATGTATGCCGAAGCCACCGCGCGCCAGCGCGCCCATCCCCATTTCATCGACGAACTCGACGAACCCTCGACCAAGCTGGCCGGTACCGATTTCGACAAGGGCGACGCCACCGCGCTCTATACCTTCGCGGTGGGTCCGCAGGGCCATCCCTTCCACCGCCACGCCGGCCACCGGGTATTCACCGCAGTCACCGGCAGCGCGGGCGCGCTGCTGCGCTTCTCCACCGCCTCCGACGCGCAGATCGCCGCCGATCCGCACAGCTTCATCGACGCGCTGCACCACGTGCGGCTGCCGCCGGACAGCCTGTTCACCGTCCGCTTCGGCGACGGCGCCTGGCATCAGTTCGCCGCGCCGCACGCCGGTTCCACCCACCCGGTGTTCTTCGCGCTGTCCTGCCACACCGACGAACTGGGTGGTCCCTTGCCGCAGGCCGAACGCGATCGCGTGCTCAGCGGCGACGCCAACCTCGCTTCGCTGACAGAGCTGCTGCCGGATGCGGTGCTTGCGTTGCTGGAAGACATGCCGCCGGACGCCGCCGCCATCCCCACCGTCGCGCTGGCCTTCGACGCCGCCCCCGGCAGTTCCCGGCAACGCCTGTGCGCGCGGGTGCGTGGTGTGCTGGGCAACCTGCGCGGCGCGATATCCCGCTGGCGGCATGCGCGCGGCTACATCGCCGGACGCGGTCCGCGCGTGAGCGCGCTGGCGGAACCTCCCCCGCACTCGCTGCTGCACGAGGAACTCGCGGGTGAATTCCACCATCAGGGCACCTTCGTGCTGAGCGTGCGTGGAGAGGGATTCATGGGCCTGCGCGCGTCGCGGGTGCTGGCCGATGTGCTGGACGGTTTCCTGCAGCATCGGCCCGCGGGCGTCAGCGCGCTGATGACACTGCGCAACGTACTGGTCAGGCCGCTGCGGCTGCGCACCTCGCCGCTGGGCTGCCCGGTGTCATCGCTGCTGTCGCCGCAGCGTGATCGGTTGTTCCTGGACCGCTTCCCGGTGCTAGCGCAGCAGGTGATACAGGGCGATCGCCTCGCCGAAGTGGTGCTGGGCGCGGACGATCGCCATCTGGTATTCCGCTCCTGCGTGGGTGTGCGGATCGTGTCCGACGATCGCATCGACATCAGCCTCGGCACGCGCGTCCGTTGCAGCAACCCGTTCGGCCACCTCTACCTGGCCCTGATTGACCGCGTACACCGCACCTACGTGGCGCCGGCCATGCTGCGCGCGGCGGTGGAAAAGGCGGCCGAGCACAGTGAAGCGCTGGTCGCCAGCGACGGTCTGTTTGCCTGACTTCCGGTCCAGGCCCGGTTACTTCGCCAGCGCCTCGTCGATGGCCCGCTGCGCCAGTGGTGCCATCAACGCATAGCCCGCGGGAGTCGGATGCACGCCGTCCGCCGCCAGGCGGGCGTCCAGTCCACCTTCGGCATTGCTCATCGCGCCGTGATAGTCGAGGTAGACCGCGCCGGTGTCGCGCGCGTAGCCACGCATCCAGGCGTTGAGATCGCGGACCTTGCCGGCCGGATGCAGGCCCGGTTGCCATGGATAGTCGCTGACCGGCAGCACCGAGGCCAGCACGACGCGAATGCCGTTGGCCCGCGCGAGTTCGGCCATCGAACGCAGGTTGTCCTCGATCATTTCCAGCGTGGCCGGGCCGGTGTTGCCGGCGATGTCGTTGGTGCCGGCGAGGATGACGACGGCGACCGGCTTCAGGGCGATCACGTCCTGGCGGAACCGCACCAGCATCTGCGCGGTGGTCTGCCCGGAGATGCCGCGATTGACGTAGGGCTTGCCGGGAAAGAACACGGTGCCGTCCACGCGTCCCCAGCCATCGGTGATCGAGTCGCCGTAGAACACCACGCGCTGTTCGCCGGGTGCCGGTGCCGGCAGCGCCGCGTTGTCCTCGCGGTAGCGCGCCAGTTGCGGCCAGTCGGTCAGCGCCTGCTTGAGCGGAACCGAGGCGACCTGTTCCGGGTTCAAGGGCGCGCTTGGCGCCACGGCCGGTGAAGCGGCCGCCCGCGCGCTCGTTTCCTTCCCGTCCTGCGCGTTCGCCGGCACCTGCGCCAGCGAAGCGAGCGCGAGCACCGTCCATCCCCCTGCCAGCCAACGTTTCATCGCATGTCCCGGAAACCGAATCCGCCAGCAGTGTACGTCGGCGCGAGCGAAACGGTCAGGCCAGGGTTCAGGCGTCGCCTTCGGTCCGTTTGTGCGCTTCCCGGATGATGCGCTTGTTGCGGATGCGCACCGCGCCGACCATCAGCAGGCGCAGGTCGCGCACGATGTAGTCGGCCAGCGCGGCGTCTTCGATGTCGTCGCCGTGCAAATCCAGGCGGAAGTCCTGCCCTTGCAGGCCGCCGCCATTGCTGAAGTCGATCTCGAAATCGAATACCACCCGCTTCTGCGCGGCCGTCGCGATGTCGTTCATGGCTTCGGCGCCCGCTGGCTGAAGGCGACGCTGCCCAGGATCAGCAGGCCGGCGGCCAGCATCGCCGGGGTCACCGGCTCGCCCAGGAACAGCCAGGCGAAGGCCGCGCCGAACAGCGGCACCAGGTAGGTCACGGTCGCCGCGCGGGCGGCGCCGATGCGCTGGATCAGGCGGTAGTACAGCAGGAAGGCATAGCCGGTGCAGAGCACGCCGATCGCGATCGCGCTGCCCCAGGCCAGCGGCGAGATGGCGTTCGTCGGCCAGTGGGTGGCGGCGAACGGCGCCAGCAGCAGCGCCGAGCAACCCAGTGTGGCCGCGGCCGCGGCCGCTGGCGGAATGCCGCCCAGGTGACGGCGGACCAGGTTGACGCCCACGCCGTACAGCAGCGCCGCGGTCGAGCCTGCGACCACCGCCATGCCGACGCTGATGCCGCCGGCCTTGCTGGTCGCCAGCAACACCACGCCACCGAAGCCCACCAGCAGCGCGATGGCACGGCGGGTACCGATCTTTTCGCCGAAGAACAGGAAGCCGATCAGCGCGGCGAACAGCACCGTCATCGCGTTGCAGATCGCACCGATGGCGGCCGGCGAACGCTGCGCGGCCCAGGCGAACAGCAGGAACGGGATGGCCGAGTTGATCAGCCCGATGATCGCCAGCTTCGGCCACATCGCGCGGGTGAACACTGCGCGGTCGCGCCACAGGAACGGCAGCAGCACCAGCGCGCCCAGGGTCAGCCGGATATCCACCAGCGCGAACGCGCCGAAGGGCTCGGCCGCGATGCGCATGAACAGGAACGAGCTGCCCCAGATGGCGCCCAGGACCAGCAGTTCGATCGGGGTTCGCCAGTCACGTGTCATCCCGCCTCCCAGCGAATCCGCCTTGCCCGCATCCGCCACCGCGCCGTTGCCCGCCATCGCCGTTCACCTGTTTTGTGTCTCGGCCATTCTGGCGCGCGCCACAAGGCCCGCAAGCGCATATTATGCACGCGAGCCACAAATCTGGTTGATGTCTCCCCATGAATCTGCGCCCCGCCCTGCTGCCCGCCCTGGGCGTGTTCGCCGCCGCCGCCCGGCACCAGAATTTCGCCCATGCCGCGGAAGAACTGCACCTGACCGCCAGCGCGGTCAGCCACCACATCCGCAAACTGGAATCATTGCTGGGCGTGGCCCTGTTCCAGCGCCACGCGCGCGGGGTCAAGCTGACCCAGGAGGGCCGGCAACTGGCGGACGCGGCCACCGCCGCGCTGACCGACATCGAGGGAGTCGCGGCCAACCTGCGCCATGCGGACGGCGTTTCGGTGCTGCGGGTGACCACCCTTCATTCGCTGGCCTATTGCTGGCTGGTGCCGCGGCTGCCGCGCTTCACCGCCCTGCATCCGCATATCCGCCTGCAACTGGACACCGGCATCGCGCTCACCCGCTTCGACGAGGGCGGCCCCGACCTGGGCATCCGCCACGGTCCGGGCCAGTGGCAGGGGCTGACCGCGCACCACCTGATGGATGACGAGCTGTTCCCGGTCGCCTCGCCGGGCCTGCCGGGTGTCGAGGCGGTGAGGACGCCGCGCGACATCGCCCGCCTGCCGCTGGTCACCGATCTGGCCCTGCAGGGTTGGCGCGACTGGTTCCGCGCGGCCGGCGTGCGCGGCCTGCGACTGCCGGAGATGCACAGTTTCAGCGACAGCACCGACGTGATGCGCGCCAGCGTCTACGGCGTGGGCGCGGCGCTGGCGCGCAGGGTCATCGCGCAGCCTTACCTGCAACGCTACGAACTCATCCGCCTGCCCGGCCCGTCGTTGAAGGCGCGCTTCGCCTATTACGTGGTGCATCCATCGCACAAGGCGCCGCGTCCGGCCGCGCTGGCCTTCATCGACTGGCTGAAGGCCGAGGCCGAGGACGAGCGCACGCCGTTGCCGCCGATTCCGGCGGATCTGCTGGGACGCTGAAATCCACCCGCCCGTTCCGGCTCAGAAGCGATACCAGAAGCGCGCGAAATAGGACGCGCCGTTCAGGCCGAACTGCACGCTCTCGTAGATGTGGCCGTTGTCGGTCTCGTTGGGGTCCTGCCGGGTCGGAAACACGTCGAACACGTTGGCGCCGCCGAGGGTCAACTTGGCGTTGTCGGTGAAGCTGTAGGTGATGCTCAGGTCCGCCGAGGTCTTGGCCTTGTAATGCTGGTCCGGCACCGGCGGGCCGGAGAACGTGCCCAGCGTCTGCGAGCCGAAGTGGATGATCTTCATGCCGAAGTCCCAGCGATCCAGCGCGTAGTCGAATCCGAGCACCGCCTTGTTGCGCGGCGCGCCGTTTTCCACGAACAGGCGATCCCGCAGCGACAGCAACACCTCCTCCCGACCGGCGAGCGCCGGCGGCGTATGCACCTGGGTCACCTCGGTCTTGCTGTAGTTGGCGGCCAGGTAGGTGCTGAGCTTGCCCGCGCCAGCCTGCGCCTCCCACGACAAGGTCAGATCAACGCCGGTGGTGCGGGTGTCCACCGAATTGAAGAAGAAGCGCGCCAGGCCCACGTCCAGCGCCTCCAGCGCCGCGCCGATGACCGGATCGCTGGTGTCGAACTCGCCGCTCAGCACCACCCGGTCGTCGATCTCGATGCGGTAGGCATCCAGGGTCATCGATACCGCCGCGGTCGGCGACCAGGTGAAGCCCAGGGTGCCGCCGCGCGAGGTTTCCTCCTTCAGCGCGGGAATCCCGGCCAGGTTGGCGAGCGCACCGCCATTGGGCGCGATCACCACGTCCACCGGTTCGCCGCTGATGAAATCGGTGATGGTGGAGGAGAAATATTTCTGTTGCAGCGAGGGCGCGCGGAAACCGGTGCTCACCGAGCCGCGCAACAGGAACGCGTCGCTCACCCGGAAAGCCATCGCCAGCTTGCCGTTGAGGGTGTTGCCGAAATCGCTGTAGTCCTCGTAGCGCGCGGCCAGGCCGAGCATCAAGCGCTCGGTGAAGTCGATTTCCACGTCGGCGTACGCGGCCCAGCTGTCGCGATGCTTGTCGGTCACGTCGCCCGGCTGGAATCCCGGAAAACCCTGGCTGCCCGGATTGCCGCCCTCGCCCGCGCCATCCACGTCGAGATAGGAACCCGGTTCGCCCGCGCGGATACGGTAGTCCTCGCGCCGGTGCTCGGCGCCGAAGGCCAGGTTGAGGCCGTGCAGTACGTTGTCGAAGTAGCGCGACACGTCCGCGTTGATGGTCTTCTGCTTGAACGAGAAACCGCCGGCGTCGAAGCGGCTGGGGCTGATGCCGGCGCCGCCATTGAGAAGATCCTGGTTGGCGATGGACGCGTTGAGGGTATGGTCGATGGTGTAGCGCAGTTCGTTGTAACCGTAGGTGTGCGAGACATCCCAATGCCACTGGCCGATGTCGCCGCGCAGGCCGGCGATGCTGTAGCGATCCTGCAGATCGCCGTTGATGAAGGGCACGAAGCCGTCCGGATACATCGCCGCCGAATTGCGCGAGGGAATGTCCTCCGAACCGATGCCCTCGCGCGCGAACGCCGCCGATGACGCATCGCGATCCTGCATGCCGGCGGTGAAGTAGAACTCGGCGGATTCGGTCAGCGGAAGATCGCCGTTGAGGTAGAGGGTTTTGTTCTTGACCTGGCTGTCGCCGATGATGCGCAGCGGATTCTCGGCGGTGGCGCGGTTGGAGCGATCCCGGTCCTGCCATTCGCCGGTCACCGCGAAGTGGCCGCCGTTGGACAGGGCCAGGCCGCAGTAGGCCGAAGCGATCCAGTTCTCGCCGTCGCCACGCGAGTATTGGCCCCAGCCGGCGATCGCCTCGCAACCGGGACGACGCTTCAGGGCGATGTTCATCACCCCGGCAATCGCGTCGGAACCGTACTGGGCGGCCGCGCCGTCGCGCAGCACCTCGACCCGGTCGATGGCCAGCATCGGCAAAGAGTTCAGGTCGGTGCCGGTGTTGCCGCGATCGCGCGCGCCGTAGATGTTCACCAGCGACACCGTGTGCCGGCGCTTGCCGTTGACCAGCACAAGGGTCTGATCCGAACCCAGCCCGCGCAATGCGGCGCCGTCGATCAGGTCGGCGCCGTCGGCGCCGGTCTGGCGCGTGGAAATCAGCGAGGGTGCGGTGTATTGCAGGGTCTGGGCGAGGTCGAACTGGGCGCCCTGCTCTGCCGCCTGCGCCATCGGGATCACGTCCACCGGCACCGGCGACTGCGTATCCGAACTGCGCACCACCCGGCGCGAGCCGAGCACGGTGACCTGATCCAGGGTGGTCGCTTCCGTCTGTCCGGCGTCCGGCGGCGCCTGCTGCTGCGTGGTGGCGTCCTGTGCGGCGACGCCCTGCGTGGCCGCCATCAACACCAGGGAACAACGCACGAAGAAGGACAGACGGTTCCGTTGCATAGGCGATCCCCGGTTGGCGTATGGAAGCGCGTTGCGCGCCTGCCCGAATCTACGCCCGGGTCCGCATGAGCGACCAGAGACAAAACCGTTTCCACGCGAGAACGTAACCCGCGCTACCGCACCGGCGCGGCGTACCTCACAACCTGATCGCGACCGGCTTTGCGAACTCACACCGCCTTCACGGCACCGCCTTGATCCCCGCCACCACTGCCGGCTTGAGCGCCTGCACCTTCGCATCGGCGGACTGATCCGCTTCCAGGTAAAGACTGCCGAGGAAGGCGATCAGATCATGCCGGCGCGCCAGCCAGGCGACGTCGCGATACGCCTGCTCCTGATTGCCCAGGCGCTGCGGCAGGCCGGTGAACCAGGCCTGCCATTCCGCATCGCTCAGTACGCCACGACGGGCGATGAAGATCACCGGCCGGGCCAACCGCCCGGGTTCGCCGAACACGTAGGCATGCGGTTGCTCGGGCACGATCTGCAAGGTGAGCGCCGCCAGGATCTGTTCGACCTGATCGCGATTGACCTGATCGTTGGACGCCAGTTGCAGCAGCCAGTCGGCGCCGTGCGCCACGCCATGGCGCCAGCCTTCCTTCGCGTCGAATCCGCGATAGTCGTTCACCGAGGCCAGGTAGCGGGTCGCGCGCTTGACCATGTCGGCGCGCTCGTCCGCGCTCAACCAGGGTTGCAGGCGATCCGTGCGCGCGACCTCGGACAGCATCAGCGCCGCGAACGGATGGGTGAAGCCTTCGGGATCCTTGCCATCCAGTTGCGCGTACAGCCGCTCCAGCAGTTGCCGGCGCACCGGTTCGGCCAACTGGTCGCCGCGCAACCACGTCGTGATCGCCTCGTAGGCGATGCCGTCGCGGACTTCGGGATCGGGATCGGACAGGCAATCGACCAGCCCGATCGCCAGCGCATCGCGCACGGCCGCGTCCTCCATCGCGAACTTCTGCTCTTTCAGCAGCCGAAGCGACGCCGCGTCCGTGCCTTCCGGCGGGCAGCCGGCCCAGGCCGGCGTGGACAAGAGGAATGCTGCCGTCAACGCGATGCGATGCCACATGTCCGGTTCTCCGTGAAAGATGAAAGGCGAAGCGAGGCTCCGATCAGGCTTTCCTGCGCCGCCAGCGCCGCACCAGGCTGATCAGCACCCACAGCACCAGCCCGACCGGGATCAGGAACGCCACCGCCCGGATCGTCCATGCGGTGCCGGTGGACAGGGTGGCGGTGAAATCGCGCAGCGCCTGGCGGATCTCGCCGCGCCCGCTCTGCCCGCCGGGCGGGACGAATCCGAGGGTCACGCGCTGGGTGTCGATGCGGTGGCGATGCTGCGCGCCTTCCTGCTGCGCCGCCTGCAACTGCGCCTCGACCTGGGCCAACTGCTGCGACAACGCGATCATGTCGGCCACCGCCAGATCGCGGCGCTGCTGGAATTCGAGCAGGCGCTCGCGCTCGCGGCCAAGCCGGTCCTGCAGCAGGTGGTTGTCGCCGACCGCCCGCGCCAGATCCTCCGCCCGGGTATTGCGGCTGCCGATGTCTGCGCCCTTCGCCGCCTGCGCGATGAAAGGCTCCACGCCCTCCGGAACGATGCGCACGGTCAGGCTGGCGCGCGGATGGTCGCCTCCCTGCTGGCTGACCTCCAGCACGCTGCACTGGCCGAACTTGCCGCTGCCGCAGGCCTGCTGGCTGGCCTTGAGGCGGTCGGGAATCGCCTTCTCCTCCAGCAGGATTTCCACGTCGTGTTCGTACGCCAGCATCGCGCCGTCGGAATTGCGCACGGCGGATGCCGGCGCGGCGGCGGCGCCACTTTCGTGGCGCGCGCATCCGGCCGCAAGCAGCAGCGCCAGCATTGCTCCCGCGCCCACGCGCAGGACAGGTTTGCTGGTGATCATGGGCGTCCTCAGAAGCTCGCGCCGTCGATCGGCACCACTTTCAGCGTCGCTAGCTCCACATCGGGCAGGCAGCGCACGTTGATGGCGATCATCGGCCCGCTCTTCGGGTTGTCACCCTCGCCGTAGACGGCGATGCCGCAGTTCGGGCAGAAGCGGTGCTGGATGGCGTGCTTGTTGAAGGTGTAGGTGCCCACGTCGCCTTCCCCGCGGGTCAGCTGGAACGCGGACCGCGGTCCGAACCACAGCAGCCCGCCGCGGCGGCGGCACATCGAACAATTGCAGTCGTAGACCTCGGCGATGTCGCCTTCCACCTCGAACGCGATGCGGCCGCAATGGCAACTTCCCTGGTGTTTCATCTTTCGTTTGCTCCTGCTGGTGGGCATCGGAGCCACAAGGGTAATCGAATGGCAGATGCGGCGGGGCGGCCCAGCGGCTAAGGTGTCGGCCCCGTCCTTTGTGCACTGCCGCGAGAATGTCGATGCGCCACAGCCTGCTTGCCCTTGCCCTCCTGACCAGCCTGGCCGCCTGCCAGAAGACCGATGCACCCGCCCCCGGCGATGCCCCCGCGGCCACGGCCGCCGCGGCCGCCGCGGCTGACGCGCAGGCCGACGCGCGTTTCGCCGACCTGTCCAAGCGCGCGCTCGAAGGCTGGCTGCAACTGTCGCCGGTCAGCGCCACCCAGATTGGCGAACACCGCTACGACAGCGAGATCGACGACCTGAGCGCCGAAGGCCGGCAGAAGAGCCTGGAGTTCAGCCGCAAGATGCTGGCCGAACTGGGCGCGATGGATGTTTCGAAGCTGTCCCGCGAGAACCAGGTGGACGCGGCGATCCTGCGCAACCAGTTGGAATACGACGCCTGGGGCAACGAGACCCTGCAGTCCTGGGCCTGGGATCCGCAGGTCTACAGCGGCCTGGCCGGTGGCGCCCTGTACAACCTGATGGCGCGCGAGTTCGCGCCGTTGCCGGATCGCCTGAAGTCGGCGATCGACCGCATGGAGAAAATCCCGACCCTGCTGGCGCAGGCCCGCGCCAACCTGGATCCGGCGCGGGTGCCGAAGATCCACGCCGAGACGGTCGCCAAGCAGAACGCCGGCATCCTCAGCATCGTCGACAGCTTCATCACCCCGCACGCGAAGGAACTGCCGGAAGCCGAGCAGCAGCGACTGGCCGCGGCCACCGGGACCCTCAAGAAGGCGGTGGAGGAACACCAGCAATGGCTGGACAAGACCCTGGTGCCCAACGCCAAGGGCGATTTCCGGGTCGGCGAGAAGATTTACGACCAGAAGCTCAAGTTCGCCCTGCTCTCCTCGTTGTCGCGCGCGGAGATTAAGCAGCGCGCCGAGGGTGAGCTCAAGCGTGTGCGTGGCGAGATGTACGCGATCGCGCAGCAGGTGCTGAAGGACAAGCCGGGTGCGCCCGCGCTGCCGGCCTCGCCCAGCGACGAGCAGCAGCAGAAGGCCATCGAGGCGGCGCTGGAACTGGCCTATGCCGAGCGCCCGGCGCGCGACAAGGTCGTGCCCGATGCCGAGGCCGCGCTGAAGTCGGCCACCGACTTCGTCCGCGCCAAGGATCTGGTGACCCTGCCGGACGCGCCGGTCGATATCATCCCGATGCCGGAATTCCAGCGCGGCGTGGCGGTGGCGTACTGCGATTCGCCCGGTCCGCTGGACAAGAACCTCAAGACCTTCTACGCGATCTCGCCGATTCCGGAAGACTGGAGCCAGGCGCAGGTCGACTCGTTCCTGCGCGAATACAACAGCCGGATGATCCACCTGCTGAGCATCCACGAAGGCACGCCGGGGCACTATCTGGAAGGCTGGCATTCGGCCAAGTTCCCCTCGACCCTGCGCGCGGTGCTGCGTTCGGGGCTGTTCGCCGAAGGCTGGGCGGTCTACACCGAGCGGATGATGGCCGACGCCGGTTACCTGGACAACGATCCGCTGTTCCGGCTGGTGCAGCTGAAGTTCTACCTGCGCACCATCGGCAACGCCATCCTCGATCAGGGCGTGCACGTGGACGGCTGGAGCCGCGAACAGGCGATGGACCTGATGGTCCGGCAGACTTTCCAGCAGGAACGCGAGGCCGCCGGCAAGTGGACCCGTGCGCAGCTCAGCTCGGCGCAGCTGCCGACCTATTTCGTCGGCGCGCAGGAGCATTTCGATCTGCGCAAGGCGATGGAAGCCAAGCTCGGCGACAAGTTCAACGCCAAGGCCTACCACGACCAGGTGCTGTCCTACGGCGCACCGCCGATGCGTTTCGTGCGCGAACTGATGCTGGACGAACCGATCCAGTGATCGATGGCGGGCGGGAGGGGTTTTCCTTCCGCCCCTTTCTCTCGGGAAACCGATGATCGTCCCTGTGGGAGCGACGTAAGTCGCGAACCCTTCATTTCAAAGAATCGCGACTTACGTCGCTCCCACAGGGGGGCGCCTGCACGCGCTCATACCAACTTCCGCGCACTGACAATCACGCCATTGGCATCCGCGTACAGCCAGTGGCCGGGATGGAAATCGACGCCGGCAAAGCACACCGGCACATCCACTTCGCCCAGGCCGCGCTTCTCGGTCTTCATCGGGTGCGCGGCCAGCGCCTGCACGCCCAGATCCAGTTGCGCCAGCACCTCGACATCACGCACCGCGCCGTGGATCAGGAATCCGGCCCAGCCATTGCGCGCCGCGGTCGCCGCGATCTGATCGCCCAGCAGCGCGCGGCGCAGCGACCCGCCGCCATCCACCACCATCACCCGTCCCTGCCCCGGCGTGCCGGCCAGTTCGCGCACCCGCGAATTATCCTCGTGGCAGCGCACCGTGGCGATGGCGCCATGGAAAGCCACCCGGCCGCCGTACCCACGGAACAGCGGCTCGGCGACCTGTACGTGGGGGTGGGTGTCGCAGAGATCCGGCGTGGTCCAGTCCATCGCTGTCTCCGTGGCGCCGCTCAGAAGGTGCGGCTGATGGTGAAACTGCCAAACACCGGCCGTTCCTTCTGCCCGTCGAACTCACGGGTGCTGTGGTAGCGGGCCAACGCGAATTTCCAGCGACCGTACATGAAGGCCAGGCCATAGCCGTACTCGCCGACGAAGGCCCGCTTGTCCACGCTGTGGCTGTCCTTGAAGGTGTTGCCGTCCAGGGTAATGTCGCGCAGCACCCAGCGCGCGTCGGTGGTCAGGAACATGTGGAAGCCCAGCACGTCCGGTGGAATCCGGCTGCCGGTCGGCGCGGTGTTCTCGCCCGCCGGCCGCAGCGGCGTGCTGCCGAAATCGTTGGGCAGGTAACGGCCGAAACGCACTTCGCCACCGACATTGGCATAGGTGGTCAGCGTGCCAAGCGTGCCGCCGTAGTGGCCGACCGCGTCCCAGCTCCAGATGCCTTCCTGTTCCGGGGCGAACCGGCGCATGCGCTCGTGCACGATGCGGAACACCGGCTCATCCCGCAGCTGGTTGTCCCAGCCCTCGAACTTGTCACCGCCGGTAATCTTGTGGACCTCGTTCTGCACCTGCTTGCCCAGCGCGGACGGGCCGACGATGCCGAACTGCAACTGGGTGGTGCGCAGGTGGTCGCCATTGCGGGCGTTGTAGCCCAGGCTCGCC
This sequence comes from Pseudoxanthomonas sp. PXM04, assembly GCF_014851695.1. Classification (NCBI taxonomy): domain Bacteria; kingdom Pseudomonadati; phylum Pseudomonadota; class Gammaproteobacteria; order Lysobacterales; family Lysobacteraceae; genus Pseudoxanthomonas; species Pseudoxanthomonas sp. PXM04. The sequence goes on along the minus strand of NZ_JACVAG010000007.1, from coordinate 132,502 downwards.
AGCAACACGCCGGCATACGGTCGGTCATCGGGAATCACGTCACGACGGGTCGGATCGGTCGGAGTGAAGATGCCGTGCGCGAAGCTGACCACCATGTTCTGCTGCTCGAAGCCTTCCGGCGTCAGCGCGTCCAGATGGCGGTTGATCCAGCGGGCCAACCGCGGCAGGCAGGGATCGTCGGTGTAATCCTTGAGGTTGGGTGAAACCAGCGTGAGCATCACGCCGTTGCTGTAGCCCTGGTCCTGGTGGCCGAACAGATCGTTGTCGACCCGGAAGTTGACCGTGGGCGGAAGATCGGTGGATTCGTTGCAATAGTCGCGGGCGGCGGCGGAGAAGCTGCACAGTGCCATCGCAGCCAGCAGGAGGGTTCCTGTCGAGCGCATGGGGGAGTTCCGGTACGGGAGGGAGACCGGGCGATGGGTGGGGGCGTCCGGGACGGCGACACGATAACGCAAACTGAATGCTTTCACAGGGGTCCCGGCGGCACGGACTATCCTGCCGGTCGCCCCTTGTCCCCGGAGCACCGCATGAGCCTGGCAGCCTCCACCACCTCGACCATCATCCCCTGCCTGCGCTATCGCGACGCCCGCGCCGCCATCGACTGGCTGTGCGAGGCGTTCGGGTTCGAGCGCCAGGCGGTCTACGCCGACGGCGACACCGTCCACCACGCCCAGCTCACCTTTGGCAACGGCATGATCATGCTCGGCTCCGCCTCCGGCGGCGGCGAGTGGGGGCGGCATATCGTCCAGCCCGGCGACGCCGGCGGGCGCGAGACCCAGAGCCCCTGCGTGATCGTCGCCAACGCCGACGCCCACTACGCCCGGGCCAAGGCCGCCGGCGCCGAGATCGTCATCGAACTGGCGGATCAGGACTACGGCGGGCGCGGCTATGCGTGCAAGGATCCGGAGGGTCATCTGTGGTGGTTCGGCAGCTATGATCCCTGGAAGACCTGACCGGACCGGCTGCCCGCATGACTGATCTGTTCTCCGGCGCCCACGGCGCCCCCCAGGCCATCCGGGTCGGCATCGGTGGCTGGGTGTTCGCGCCTTGGCGCAACAATTTCTATCCCGCCGGGCTGGTCCAGCGGCGCGAACTGGAGTTCGCCAGCCGCCACGTCACCGCCATCGAGATCAACGGCACCTACTACGGCGCGCAGCAGCCGGCGACCTACGCCAAGTGGCGCGACGAAACCCCCGACGGCTTCCTGTTCTCGGCCAAGGCGCCCAAGCGGATCGTGCAATCGCGGGTGCTGGCGAAGACCCGGGTGCAGGTGGAGGATTTCATCGGCGGCATCGCCGAACTCAAGGACAAGCTCGGCCCGCTGGTGTGGCAGTTCGAGGCCGGGCGCAAGCTCGAGGCCGACGACTTCGCCGCGTTCCTGGACCTGCTGCCGCGCGAGGCCGCCGGCCGGCGCCTGCGCCATGTGCTGGACGTGCGCGATCCGGCCTTCATCACCCCGGACTTCCTCGCCCTCGCCCGTCGCCATGGCATGGCGACGGTGTTCACCGATTCGCCGGACTATCCGCGCTTCGCCGACCTCACCGCCGACTTCGTCTACGCGCGGCTGATGGGCACCCAAAGCGACATCGCCAGCGGCTATCCGGACGCGGAACTGGATGCCTGGGCCAGGCGCGCCCGGCAATGGGCCGAAGGCGGCGATCCCGCCGACCTGCCGCACGTCGAAGCGCCCCGCTCCGGCGATGCGCCGCGCGACGTGTTCGTCTACTTCATCAGCGCCGCCAAGGAGCGCAACCCCGCCGCCGCGATGGCGCTGATCGAGCGGCTGTAGCGCCGTCTTGCAACCTGTGGGAGCGACGTAAGTCGCGATACTCACCGATTCGCGACTTACGTCGCTCCCACAAGAAGGTCAACCGCGCCGCATGGACAGCAGCGCCACCAGCACGCCGATGCCGCAGGCGAAGGCCACGTAGTGCGCCGGCGCGGTCTTGCCCAGATGGGTGGACAGGTAGGCCACCAGCGGTGGGGTCAGTCCACCGAACAGCGCATACGCGACGTTGTAGGAAAACGACACGCCGGAGAACCGCACCGCCGGCGGGAACGCCGCGATCATCAACGCCGGCACCGCGCCGACCACGCCGATGCAGAAACCGGCCAGCGCATAGCGCGGCACGAACTGCGAGGCATCCCCCGCCGCCAGCGGCAGGTACAGCGCATAGATCGACGCGGCCAGCGCGAGCGATCCGACCAGCAGCGTGGCCGCCACGCCGAAGCGGTCCACCGCCCAGCCCGCCGCCAGGCAACCGAAGATCAGCGCGGCCGTAGCCACGCTGCCCCCCTGGAACGCCAATGCCGGCGGCAGTCCGAACGAGGACTGCACCAGGTTGGGCGTGAGCAGCACGCCCACCACGATCGCGGCGGTCAGCAGCCAGGACGCCAGCATCGAACGCAGCACCGCGCCCGCGTGTCCGGCCAGCGCCTGCCGTACCGGCAAACCCTCCGCCAGCTGCCGGCGCGCGCGCATCTCCACGAACACCGGCGTCTCCTGTAGCCAGCGGCGCAGGAACACCGCGAACAGGCCGAACGCACCGCCAAGCAGGAATGGCAGCCGCCACCAGCCGCCGGCGACCTCGGCCGGGGTCATCGTCGTATTGATCCAGGCCGCCAGCAGCGAACCGATCAGGATGCCGGCGGTGAGTCCGGCGGTCAGGCTGGCACAGGCGAAGCCCACGTGTCGCGCCGGCACGTGCTCGGCCACGAACACCCACGCGCCCGGCACCTCGCCGCCCACCGCGATGCCCTGCACGATGCGCAACAGCAACAGCAGCAGCGGCGCCAACAGGCCAATCTGCGCATAGGTCGGCAGCAGGCCGATCAGCAGGGTCGGCACCGCCATCAGCAGCACGCTGAGGGTGAACATGCGCTTGCGCCCGCCGCGATCGCCGAAATGCGCCATCACGATGCCGCCCAGCGGACGCGCCAGGTAACCGGCGGCGAAAATGCCATACACCTGCAACTGCGCCAGCCACGGCTCGGTGCCCGGCGGGAAGAACAGCTCACCCAGGACGCGGGTGAAGAACACGAACACCACGAAGTCATAGAACTCCAGCGCGCCACCGAGCGCGGCCAGCCCGAGCGTCTTGCCGTCCTGCCGGTTGAACGCCCGGTGATGCTGCCCTTCGATGGAAGTCATGCGCGGTCCCGCGTTCGCCGAAGGCGGCGAACATGGCATGCCCGGCGGCCCCTCGTCCACCGCCTCCCCAAGGACGGAAACGCGCCCCTCCTGTAGGAGCGACGTAAGTCGCGACCCTTTCGAAGGGTCAACTCAAAAGCCAGGAGCATCGCGACTCACATCGCTCCCACAAGGGCGGGGATGGGCGATTTCCCATCCTGTGGGAGCGACATGAGTCGCGAGCTTTTGCCTTCGCTTGTTGTCCGTCCGTCGCCACCTGGAGTGATGCGGTCGCGGCTTCCGTCGCACCTGCAAGGGATTTCAGGTATTCGGGGCCTGCCGGCGTCGCGACAGCAGGCGATCCAGGGCCAGCAGGATGCCGCCCAGCAGCAGGAAGACGACCAGGATGCTGGTCGCGTTGACCGCGGTGCGGGCGTAGCCCAGCTTGCCGGCATCGATGAACGGATACGGGTACTCGCCCAGCCAGGCGCCGCGCAGCAGCACCCACGCCAGATACAGCAGCGGGAACAGCAGCCAGGCCACCGCGTCGCGCAGGTTCAAGCGGCCATGCGGCGCGGCCGCCAGCCACCACCCGACATACAGCAGCGGGGTGGCGTAGTGCAGGCCGGTGTCGGCCCACCATTGCAGTCCCTGCGGCTGCCACAGGTGGCGCAGGATCAACAGGTAGATCAGCCCGGTCACGCCGATGTACAGCGCGATGGCGCCACGCACGCGCGGCCGCGAAAAGAATCCGTCGGCGCCGCGCAGCGCGGTCACGCACACCGCGATCACGCCCAGGTTGCTGAGGATGGTGAAGTAGCTGAGGAAGCGCAGCGTGCCCAGCGCCACCCCGACATTGTCGCGGGTCAACTCGAGCAGAAGCAGGTACTGCAGCACCACGGATGCCGCCGAGACCACCGCGACGATGGCGGCGAACGCGCGTCCTTTCGGGGTCGGGCCAGGTTCCATCGGCGAAGTGGTATCGGGAGACGGGCGACAGCCTGTCATAAAACCGGGCGGAACTGTGCGGCTTGCCGTGCGTTTGCGGGCTGGGAGCGCGGGCCTGTCCGTGGATGAAGGATGCGGGCTTCGGATTGTTGTCCGGTTGTCAGAGGGTATCGGCTTCGGTTGCTCCCACCCCAGCCCTCCCCCGCTTGCGAGGGAGGGGGCGGGGGTGATGTGGGCAAAAGTCCGCCGGCTGGGGATCAGCGTCTTCGGGCGGGCCGTCGTCGCGCGGCCTCCAGCGCCCGCTGCGCCCACGGCCGCATCGCCGCCGCCGACTCCAGTGCCTCGGCCGGGGGCGTCCAGTAGCCGGGCACATGGCCGTCCCGCACCGGCCGATAGACGAAAGGTTCGCCGCCGGCGTCACGGAACGCGTCGACGCTGGCCGGATCGGTCTTCAGATACAGGGTTTCGTCCATGACCAGCCCGAACATGCAGTCGTCCAGGTAGACGCCGAGGCCGCCGAACATCGGCCGCAGCCGCACCGCGCCCAGGCCGGCCAGCAGTTCGCGCAGGTGTTCGGCGAATTCGTGATGCGCGTGCATGGTGCCTCGTGCGGACCCGGGCGTGGCGGCGTCGCCAGTGCGCGTCGCTTCGGCCACAATACGCGCATGCCGATGACCCCGCACGCCAGAGCGCAACTGCAAATCCACTTCTGCGTGCTGCTGTGGGGCTTCACCGCCATCCTCGGCAAGCTCATCACCTTGCCGGCGCTGCCGCTGGTGTGGTGGCGCATGTTGCTGGTGGTGGTCGCGCTGGCGCTGCTGCCGCGGGTCTGGCGCGGCCTGCGCGCCATGTCGCCGCGATTGATGCTGGCCTACGCCGGTATCGGCGCGCTGGTGGCGCTGCACTGGTTGACCTTCTACGGCGCGATCAAGCTGGCCAACGCCTCGGTGGCGGCAACCTGCATCGCGCTGGCGCCGGCGTTCACTTCGGTGCTGGAACCGTGGCTGGCGCGGCGTCCGTTCTCCGCGCGCGAACTCGCGTTCGGCGTGGCCGTGCTGCCCGGCGTGGCGCTGGTGGTCGGCGGCGTGCCGGACGGCATGCGCCTGGGCGTCGCGGTGGGCGCGGTGTCGGCCCTGTTCGTGGCGCTGTTCGGCTCGCTCAACAAACGCTTGGTCGAACACGCGGATCCGCTCACCGTCACCGCGCTGGAACTCGGCGCCGGCACCTTGCTGCTGACCGCGCTCGCGCCGCTGATGCCGCTGCTGTTCCCCGCCTTCGCCGGTGATTTGCTGGTGGTGCCCGGCCTGCGCGACGGCGCCTATCTGGTCGCCCTGTCGCTGCTGTGCACGCTGCTGCCATTCGCGCTGTCGCTGGTGGCGCTGCGCCACCTGACCGCCTACGGCGTGCAACTGGTGACGAACCTGGAACCGATCTACGCGATCCTGCTGGCCATCGTGCTGCTGGGCGAACAGCGCGAGCTGACCCCGCTGTTCTATCTGGGCGTGGCGATCATCCTGGCCGCCGTGTTCCTGCATCCGCTGCTGGAACGACGCAAGGCCATCGGCGCGGTGCATCACCCGGAAGTGCTCGGAACTTCCGAGGCCAAGAACCTGGTGGATTGAGCAGTCGCCTTTGCGTTCGATAGCCCCCCTTTTTTCAAAGGGGGGCGGTCACCTGCGGAGCAGGTGACCGGGAATTTGCTTTTTCGGGTCACTCGCCCGGAAGGATCATTCAGACACGCCAGCAAGGCGCAGGCCGAACGAACCCTCAGCGCACCACCATCACCGGCACCGGGCTGGTGGCGATGACCTTGCTGGCGACGGAGCCGAGCAGCAGGCTCTTCAGGGTGCCGCGACCGTGGCTGCCCATCAGGATCAGATCGGCGCGATCGGCCTTGGCCAGCCGCACCAGGGTCTCGGCCACCGGCCCCACCGCGCGGTGTTCGGTGAACGGCAGGCGATTGCGCTTCATCGCCGCGCGCACCTTGCGCAGCACCGCCGCGGCGGTGTCGGCGTAATAGGCTTCCGAGCCATCCACGCCCAGTTCCTTGGCCACCGCCTTGGGCAGCGGCAGGTTGACATAGACCAGGGCGATCGACGGCGGCGCCGACAGTTGCTTGGCCAACTGCGCGGCATGCTTGACGACCTGCAGCGCGGTCTCGCTTTCATCGACGGCCAACAGAATCTTCATCGCGCGGCTCCTTGGGAAAGATGCCGGTGGGATCCCGGCCCATCCAAGTTATCGGGTCCGCGCCGGCGCGACCTTGATCGCGATCAAGCGGCGCTGCATGTATTCAGCGCTCGGGCCAGTGCCAGGCCGGCCGGTCCAGCAGGCCCTGCCCCGCCACGCCGGTCTGGCCCAGCGCCTTTTCAAGCTGGACCGTGTGGCAGTCCTCGTGTTCCTCCAGCGCGGCGATCAGCCGCGAAGCGTGCGACACCACCCACACCTGACCACGTTGCGCCGCCTGCGCGATCAGCCGCGCCAGCGCCGGCAGCAGGTCCGGATGCAGGCTGGTCTCCGGCTCGTTGAGCACCATCAGCGGCGGCGGGCGCGGCGTGTGCAGGGCCGCGATCCACAGCAGGTAACGCAGGGTGCCGTCGGACAGTTCGGCCGCCGACAGCGGCCGCAGCAGGCCGTGCTGGGCGAACACCAGCTGGAACCGTCCGTCGCGGACGTCCACCTCCACCTGCGCGCCGGGAAAGGCATCCTCGACCGCCGCATCCAGCGCCGCGCGATCGCCGATCTCGCGGATGGTCTGCCAGGCCGCCGCCAGATCGTGGCCGTCGTGGCTCAGTACCGGCGTGCGGGTGCCCAACTGCGGCAGCCGCGCCGGCGCTTCGGCGTCGGTGCGGAAATGATCGTAGAAGCGCCAGCCGCGAATCCGCTCGCGCAGGTCCAGCACTTCCGGCGCGCTGACCGGATCGGCGATCTGGGTGAACAGGCTTTCGAACGTGGTCAGGTGTTCGGCCACGACCCGCCATCCACGCCCTTCGCGGATCCGCGCCATCGGCCCGCGACGATCCACCAGCGCGTTGGCCTCGCGCAGGAACGGCCCGCTCCAGATCACCTCGCGCTTGATTTCCGGATCCAGCGCGAACGCCGACATCGACGGAACCGGCAGTCCCAGATCGATGGCATAGCCGAAGTCCTCGCCGGCGAATCCCAGCCGCAGCGCCACCGGCGCCTGCCGCGGTCCACCCTGCACCGGCACCTCGCCGCGGCGCATGCCGGCACTGAACTGTTCCGGCCCCGCCCACAGCACTGACGGCAGGCCGCCTTCCCGCGCCAGCGCGCGCACCACCCCGCCCTGCGCGGTCTCGGCCAGCAGGCGCAGCGCGCGATATAGATTGGACTTGCCGCTGCCGTTGGCGCCGGTGATCAGGTTGAGCCGCGCCAGCGGCATCTCCAGTTCGCGCAGCGAACGGTAGTTGCCGATGGCCAGCGTGCGCAGCACGGCGGCTACCAGTCCTGGTGCTGCGGCAACAATCCGCGCAATTCGGCGTCGGTCAGGTTGCGCCACTGGCCGGGCTTGAGCGCGCCCAGCTTGAGGTTGTCGATGCGCACGCGGCGCAACTGGGTGACCCGGTAGCCGAACTCGGCCGACATCAGCCGGATCTGCCGGTTCAAGCCCTGGGTGAGGATGATGCGGAAGCCGAACTTGGCGATCCGGCTGGTCCGGCACGGCAGGGTCATCTGCCCGTGGATGCGCACGCCGCGCGCCATCCCGCGCAGGAACTCGTCGGTGACCGGCTTGTTCACCGCCACCAGGTATTCCTTCTCGTGGCGATTCTCCGCGCGCAGGATCTGGTTGACGATGTCGCCGTTGCTGGTCATCAGGATCAGCCCTTCGGAATCCTTGTCCAGGCGGCCGATCGGGAAGATGCGCTGCTCGTGGCCGACGAAGTCCACGATATTCCCCTTCACCGACCCCTCGGTGGTGCAGGTGACGCCGACCGGCTTGTTCAGCGCGATGTAGACATGCCTGCGCTTGCCGGCCTTCACCGTGCGCGCCTTCAGCGGCTGGCCGTCCACCCGGACCTCGTCGTCCTCGCCGACCACCGCGCCCACGCCCGCGGGCTGGCCATTGACGGTGACGCGGCGCTCGGCGATCAGGCGGTCGGCCTCGCGGCGGGAACAGAAGCCGGTTTCGGCGATGTGCTTGTTGAGGCGGGTGTTCATGCGCGAATTATCGACGATTCCCGGCCCGGCCACAGCGGTTCAGCCGGACATCGCCCCGATCGGATCCGGCCGGGTCGCCTTCCACTCGCGGATCAGTCCCGCCAACGGCATCGGCGCGTGGATGGCGTAGCCCTGGGCGTAGTCGATGCCCACTTCCGCCAGCCGCACCATCGCCGCCTCGTTCTCCACCCATTCGGCGATGGTGCGCTTGCCCAGCGCCCGGCCGACCTGCGCCATCGAGCGGACCAGGGCGAGATCGACGTTGTCCCGGCCCAGGTCGCGGATGAAGGCGCCGTCGATCTTCAGGATGTCCACGTCCAGGCTCTTGAGATAGGCGAACGAGGACAAGCCGCTGCCGAAGTCGTCCAGGGCGATGCGGCAACCGCGCGCGCGCATGGCCTCGATGAACAGGCAGGCATCGGTGAGGTTGCCGATCACCGCGGTCTCGGTGATCTCGAAGCACAGCTTGTTGGCCACGCCGGGATGGCGATCCAGTTGCTCGGCGGCGAACTGGCGGAACAGCGGATCGGCGATGGACTGCGCCGACACGTTGACGTGGCACAGATCCAGGCTGAGCAGGTGGCGGGTGTCGCGGCTGATCAGCTCCAGGGTGGAGGCCAGCACGTGGCGATCCAGCATCATCGCCTGGCCGTAGCGCTCCAGCGGCGGCAGGAAATAGCCCGGGCCGTGGATGCGGCCCTCGTGATCGATCATCCGCACCAGTACTTCGTACTGCAGCCGTTCCTCGCCGCGCAGCGGCTTGATCCGCTGGGCGTACAGCAGCAGGCGGTCCTCGGCGATGGCCAGCTGGATGTGCGCCACCCAGTCCAGTTCGGTCTGCCTGCGCGCGAACGCCTCGTCGGTCTCGCGATAGCAGCGGATGCGGTTGCGGCCTTCCTCCTTGGCCAGGTAGCAGGCGGTGTCGGCCGCGCGCAGCAACCAGTCGGCGTCGCTGGTATCCGGATTGATCTCGACCACGCCGATGCTGCAGCCCAGGCCGAACTTGCGATCGTTCCAGTGGAAGGCCGACTGGGCCAGGCGGGCGTGGATGCGCTGCGCCACCCGTTCGGCATCCTCCAGGGTCGCGTGCGCCAGGAAAATCGCGAACTCGTCGCCGCCCAGCCGTCCCACCCAGTCCTCGCCGCGCAGCTGCGAGGCCAGCGCGTGCGCGAACTGGCGCAGGAAGCGATCGCCGGCGGCGTGGCCGCAGGTGTCGTTGACCAGCTTGAGCTGATCCAGATCGACGAAGCACAGCGCATGCCGGGCCGGCTGGCGCTGCACCGCCAGGGTGATCTGGCCCAGCCGGCGCTCGATCTCGCGCCGGTTGATCAGGCCGGTGAGATCGTCGTGGCTGGCCTGGTGGGCAATCTCGCTGGCCAGCTCGCGCGCTTCGGACACATCCTCCACCACCGCGAAGATGCGCTCGCCCTCGCGGTCGCCGCCGGTGATGACCGAGGCACTCCAGCGCACCCAGCGGCTGCTGCCGTCGCTGCGGCGCAAGCGGCGTTCGCCCGGTTCGAGCATCCGCGCCCAGTCGGGACGGCCGTCGGCATCGACATGCAGATCCTCGGCATGCAGCAGATCCTGCAAATGGCCGCGCCGCAATTCCTCCAGCGGCCGCGCCAGGATCTGCGCCAGCACCTCGTTGGCCTGGGTGATGCGGCCCTCGCGATCCAGCTTGAGCATGCCGACCGCGGCCTGGTGGAAAGCCGCGCGGAACTCGGTCTCGGTGCGGCGGATCCGGCGCAGGGTGTGGCGCATGACCGCCAGCGCATACGCCGCCAGCGCGAAGAAGGCGAGCACCGCCAGCGCGGTCAGCGCGCCGCGCAGGAAGCGCGCGCCGTCCACCAGCGACTGCGAGAACGCGAGCTCGGCCACGCGCAGGCGCGCATCCATCGCCAGCAGCGTGCGCTGGTGGTGGCGGATTTCGGCGGCGTCGATGCGGCCGGCGCGGCGGCGGCGCTCGATGTCGTCGGCCAGCGCCTGCAGGTGCAGGATGTCCACTTCCGCCTGCTTCCACAGGCGCACGGATTCACGGAAATACGGCGCGCGCGCGAACAGCCGGTACATCCGGATCAGGCGGTCGATGTCGGCCGGCGCGTTGCCGCCCTCGAGGAATCCACGCCGCGCGGCGGGAATATCGATGGGACGTCGATCCAGCGCCTCGCGGCCGGCGCGATCGCCCAGCGGCACCCGCAGCGCCTGGCGGACCCGGGCCAGATCCGCCGGATCGCCGTGTGCCGCGTAACGGTACAACGCGGACACCGCGGTCTGCTGGGCCTTGGACCAGTGGCTTTCGCCGACGATATAGGCGGTGGCCCCGGCCTGGATCTCCAGCACCGTCGCGGTCAGCAGCGCACCCAGCGCGGCGAACAGGATGATCGCCGCCACCCGTGCGGGCAGGCCCTTGCCACCGTCGTCCCTGACCATCTCGTGACTCGCGCGCGAACGCCCCTTCACCACATCGCTTCCCCTACGATGCCCGTCCCGACCTTACGTGCCACGATCACGACACGCAAGCTCGCCCCCGGCCATGCCACCTCGCCTGCGCCACGGATCCGGGATCCGCCGGCGCCGTCCCCTGGCGACGGCGGTATGGTCGCCATGACATCGGCGTCCGGAGCCAGGACTTTAACCGTGCCGCCACCGCCGGGGAGGATCGCGCCGCCCATCGAGGGTGCCGCTCATCGGAACGCCGGCGGCGGCCGGGTGCAGCGACGGTCCGCCTGCCCCTGCAGGCTCAGCAGCGCCTCGCCTTCGCTGACCACCCAGAACAGGTTGCCGGCCCCGTCGGCGTAGCGCGCGCCCGCGCCCGACGGCCGGCGCGGCAGTTCCAGCACGCGTCCATTGAACGAGATATCGACCCTTTCCTCGCCGTCGAAGTTGGCGGTGACCTGCCAGTCCTCGCATTGGTACAGGTAGGTGGTGATGGCGTCCGCGTCGGCCGGCGGCTGCGCCCGCGTCGTCACCGGCGGCACGGGTGTTGCCGGCGCTTCCGCATGCACCGCCTGCCGCGCCTCCCGGTCCTGCCCGCAACCGGCAAGTGCCAGGGCGATGGCGAGCAGGGCCGGCGGCATGATGCCCGTATGCATCGCGACCTCCTGGAGGATGCCCGACGCAGGAGCGTATGCGCGCCGCGTTCGCGCGGAGTGAAGGCGGGCGAGAGGGTATATGCAACGGCCGGACCACGCGCCGGCCCGCACGCGGATGTGTCCGCCTCACCGTTCGGCGCAACGGCCTACCCGTTGGCCGCATACCGCCCGCCAGGCCCTGACGTTCCCGTGCGCCTGCCCGTGTAATGGCGCTTCCCTCCCTTGCACGGAACCACCCATGATCCCGCAACGCACCCGCCTGGCCTGCCTGCTGTCGCTGGCCGTCTTGGCCACGCCTTTTGCCGCCGGCGCGCAGGCGGCCCCGGCGTCGGCTTCCACCGCCGGATCCTCCTCCATGTCCGCACCGATGTCCGCCGCCGACAAGGCCGCGATCGAGCAAGTGGTCGAACGCTTCCGCACCGCCATCATCGCCAAGGACAAGCCGGGTTTCCTGGCCCTGTTCCTGCCCGGAACCGTGGCGTGGGAAAGCGCGATCGGCGACGAAAGCCTGCAACGCCTGCGCGGCAAGCGGCCGGAGACGCAGAAGGTCAAGCCAGACCCGCAGCACAATCCGGTGTCCTTCATCGACGGCATCGTCACCGAACCCCAATCGACCGAGGAGAAGTTCCGCAACCTGCGCATCGACGGCGATGCCGATATCGCCTCGGTGGTGTTCGACTACTCCTTCCACGAGGATGGCCGCGAAACCAACAGCGGCGTGGAGGCGTGGCATCTGGTGCGCACCGAACAGGGCTGGCGGATCGTGTCGGTGATCTGGTCGATGAACCTGCCGCCGAAACCGGCGACCGCCGGCTGATGCCGGCGCAGGGGGCGGCGATGGCATCATGGCGCCGCCCGCCTCCGCCCCCCTTTCGCCATGGCAGTCGCCGAGCCCATGACCATCCGCCCTTCCGCCGAACCGCCTTTCTGGCTGCCATTGCTGGCCGGCCTGCCAATCGGCCTGTGCCTGGTGGTGATGGCGCTGCCGGCGCTGGGCCACGGCCACGCCACCGCCTATCGGACGCTGTACCTGCTGGCGTTCCTGGCCTGGCTGCCGCCGCTGGCGGCGCTGCAACGCGGACTGTGGCGACGGCGCCTGCCGATCGCCCTGACCGCCGGCATCCTGTTGCTGGCGACCTACGCGATGTCGGTGTTCAACAACCTGCTCGGCGATCTGATGGCCTTGTCCGCCGGCTGGTCGCGCGCGGACGAATTCCGTTTCGCGGGCCTGTTCAACGGGCTGGAGAGCTGCTGGCTGGCGCTGATCGCGTTCTGCGCGATGCACGCCGTCATCGCCTACTACGTGGAGCTCAAGCACGAGAAGCAGCAGCGCGAACAGGCGCATCTGCTGGCGCGCGACGCGGAACTGCGCGCGTTGCGCTACCAGTTGCATCCGCACTTCCTGTTCAACACCCTCAACGCCATCTCCACCCTGGTCGCCGAGGAACGCGGCCATGACGCGCGCCGCATGATCAGCCAGCTGGCCGGGTTCCTGCGTGCCAGCCTGGAAGGCGGCGGCCAGCACGAAGTCAGCGTGGCCGAGGAAATCGCCCTGACCGATGCCTATCTGGACATCGAGAAGGCGCGCCTCGGCGAACGCCTCCAGCTGGCCTGGCGCATCGACGCCGAACTGCTGCACGCGGCCATGCCGTACCTGCTGCTGCAACCGCTGGTCGAGAACGCGATCCGGCACGGCATCGCGCCACGCGCGACGCCGGGACGGCTCGACATCCGGATCAGCCGCCACGCCGAGCGCCTGCTGCTGCAACTGGACAACGACATGGACGCCGCCATCGCGCCGACCGCGCCACGCGATGCCGCGGTCGGATTGCGCAACGTCGCCGAGCGGCTGGCGCGGCTGTATCCCGACGATCACCATTTCCACGCCGGCCCGCGGCCCGACGGCCACGGCTACCGGGTCAGCCTAGATTTGCCATTCCGCGTGGCCATCACCGCGCCGCAGGCGCAGGCGCAGGCCGCCGCATGATGCGGGTGGCCGTGGTCGACGACGAACCGCTGGCGCGGCGCGGGGTGATCGCGCGGCTCGCCGCGCATCCGGACATCGTGCTGGCCGGCGAGTACGCCGATGGCCGGCAGGCGCTGGAAGGACTGGGCCGGGAGCCGGTGGACGTGGTGTTCGTCGACGTGCAGATGCCCACCCTGGACGGCCTGTCGATGCTGGCGGCGCTGCCCGCCGGCCGCCAGCCGCTGAGCATCCTGCTGACGGCGCATGATCGCTTCGCCCTGCGCGCATTCGAACTCAGGGCCATCGACTACCTGCTCAAGCCGATCGACGACGAACGTTTTGCCGAAGCACTCGCGCGCGCGCGCCAGCTGCATCACTGGCGCATGTCGGGCGCCGACACGACCGGCGCGGATGAAGCCGCGCCGGATGCCGACCACACACCGCCGCCGGCACGCCGCTTTTCGGTGCGGGTCGGCCGGCGCCTGACCTTCGTCGAGGTCGACGAAGTGGAATGGATCCAGGCCGACGGCGATTACGCCGTGCTGCACGCGCGCGGCCAGCGCCACCTGCTGCGCGAGTCCCTGCAACGGCTGGCCACGCGGCTGGATCCGCTGCGGTTCCTGCGCGTGCACCGTTCGGCCATCGTGCGCGTCGACTGCGTGAGCGAACTGCAGGCGCTGCCCAATCGCGACGCCCTGCTGCGCCTGCGCGACGGTACCCCGCTGCGTGCCAGCCGCACCTACATCGACGCCTTGCTGGCGCATCTCCAGCCTGCGGGCTGAGGACCTGCACAGGCCGATGCGTTCGACGGTGCCGCCGCGCAGCGAGTGAGGAGCGTTTCCGCTTCGCGCAAGAAGCAAATCCCCCGTCACCTGCTTCGCAGGTGCCCGCCCCTTTTTAAAGGGGGCTCACTCTCCGGACTCCACGGTGGCGGAAGCACTCGCATTCCGGCTGTGCGTCCCCCTTTGAAAAGGGGAATTGAGGGGGATTTTCTCCAGGTGCCAGGCACGACAGGCATCCCCTGCAACAGGAATCCAAACCGACCCGCAACGATCCCGCCCCCTCGCCGCATCTCCTCCGGAAGATTCCCTCGGAGCCCGCGCATGTTCGCCCGCCTCGTCCTGCTGTGCTGCTGCCTGTGCTGGTTTCCCGCCAACGCCACCGAACCCGAACGCTGGCGGGTGGTGATCGATCTGTGGGGCAATCCGGTCTATCAAACGCTGGAACTGACCCGCGTGGGCGCCCGGCTGGACGGCTCGCTGGACGGCGACCCGCTGACCGGCAGTCTCCAGGACAACCGGTTGCGGCTGACCGCCATCGCCGGCGACCGGCGCTACCACCTGAGCGGCATGCAGACCGGCGACAGGCTGGCGGGAACGGCGGACTTCCCGGATCCCAACCAGCCCGGGCGCCGCGCCGAACATGCCTTCACCGCGACCCGCCTGCCAGCGCGGCCCGCGACCGCGCGCATCCTCGATTTCGTACCCACGGACTATGCCAACGAATTCAGCGCGCATCGTGCGCCGGTGTTGCTGCTCTGGCCCGGCGACACGGTGCGCACGCGCACGCTCGATTCCGGCGGCGTGGACGAACACGGCGTCACCCGCGCGCTGTTCGGCAATCCGCAGGTGGGTCCCTTCTATGTCGATGGCGCCGAACCCGGCGACGTCCTCGCCGTCACCCTGCACCGCCTGCGTCCCAACCGCGATCACGCCGACAGCCTCGACGCATTGGTGGGACGCGCGCAGGGACTGGCGCTTGCGGCGCAGGCGAACGGGCTAGGCAAGCCGGTACGCTGGCGGCTGGATCGCGAGCGCGGTTTCGCCCACCCGCCGGCGGACGGTGGCCTGGAAGGGCTGTCGATTCCATTGCGGCCGATGCTCGGCGGTATCGCGGTGGCGCCCGGTTTCGGTTTTCCACCCATGTCGGCCGGCGACAGCGGCCGCTTCGGCGGCAACATGGACTTCAACCAGATCGTCGAGGGCACGACCGTCTACCTGCCGGTCGCGCAACCCGGCGCGCTGCTCTACCTGGGCGATGCCCACGCCGCGCAGGGCGACGGCGAGACCTCGCAGTACGGCCTGGAAACCTCGATGGACGTGGAATTCAGCGTGGCCGTCATCAAGAAGCGGGCGCTGGCCACGCCACGGGTCGAATCGGCCACCCGGCTGATGGCGATCGGCCAAGCTGGTTCGCTGGACGAAGCGGTGCGCGCCGCCACCCAGGGCCTGATCCAGTGGTTGCAGCAGGATTACCGGCTCGGCCTGTCCGAGGCGAGCCAGTTGCTGGGCGCGGCGGTCGAATACCGGATCATCACCTTGGCCGGCCGCAACGCGGGCGTGGCGGCGATGCTGGACAAGGCCAGCCTGGCCACGCTGCGCGCGTCGCCCAGGGGCGAGTGAAAAAATCGCGGCACGGTCGCCGCGTTCAATCGCCGCGCGTCAGTCCCGCCAGGTTCTGGCGAATCCGTTCGATGCCGGCCCAGGGGTGCTGCTTGAGCCGGCGCAACCGCGCCGGCGCCGAATCGATATCGAAGGCGTTGCCGCCCTTCACCCGTCCCAGTTCTTCCCAGCGCAACGGCATCGCCACCGGCGCGCCCGGGCGCGCGCGCAACGAAAACGACGCCACGCTGGTGGCCCCGCGCCCGTTGCGCAGGTAGTCGATGAAGATGCGCCCCTTGCGCAACCGCTTGCTGGAAGTGGCGACGTACTTCAGCGGCTCCATCCGCGCCATCGATTCGGCGAAGGCGTGCGCGAACGGCTTGACCTGATCCCAGCCGCAGGCCGGTCTCAGCGGCACCACCACGTGCAGCCCCTTGCCGCCGGACGTGCGTACGAACGACTGCAGGCCCGCTTCCTCCAGCAGGCCGCGCATCTGTCGCGCGGCGGCCACGATTTCAGCCCACGATACGTCGGCGCCGGGATCGAGATCGAACACCACCCGATCCGCGCGATCCGGATCGTCCGCGTGCGCGCCCCACGGATGGAACTCCAGCGCGTTGAACTGGACCAGTTCGCGCACCGCCCGCGCGTCACGCGCCACCAGGTAATCCTCGGTCTGTCCGCTCTCCTCCTCGACCGGCACGCTGTCCACGTACTGCATGCCGGCGGCCAGATGCTTCTGGAAGAAGCACGGCCGCGTCGACCCCTGCGGACAGCGGATGATCGACAGCGGCCGTCCGCTGATTTCCGGCAACAGCCACGCCATCACCGTGTCGTAGTAATCGGCCACGTCCTGCTTGGTCTTGCCGGTGTCCGGATAGACCACCCGGCCCGGATGGGTCAGTTCGATGCCGTCGTCCGCGGCCGATGCGCGCCGGGTACCCCGCTTGCCCGTCGTGCCGGTCTTCCCACCCGCCGTCTTGCCGTTCGCCTTGTCCGCCATGTCCGCCTTCCGGTCCGATGAGCGCAGATCCGCCGCGGTCTTGTCCGGCCGCAGCCCCTTCAGCGATGGCTGCCGCAGCAATCCCTGGTTGCCGACACCGCGATAGAACACTTCCACCACCACTTCCGGCGGGAACCAGCGCGCGCCGCGCAGATCGGTGTCCAGCCCTTCGGGGATGTCGACGGTGGGCGTGGCGCGTGCACGCCGGCCCAGCCTTTCCCCGAGTTCGGCCAGGGTGGCCTGGCTGAAGCCGGTACCCACCCGTCCGGCGAAGCGCCAACCGCCGCGGCCGTCGGGCCGGGCCAGCAGCAGCGAGCCGAAGCCGGCGCGGCTGCCCTTCGGCGGGGTCATGCCCGCAACCGCGAATTCGTCGCTCTCCTGGCGCTTGCTCTTGCGCCAGTCGTCGCCACGCCCGGCCCGATACGGAGCGTCCGCACGCTTGGAGATGATGCCTTCCAGGTGGCGTTCGGCCGCCGCGGCGAACGCCAGATCGCCGTGTCCCTGCACATGCGGGCTGTAGGCGATGGGCGGCCTGGCCTTTTTCAGCACGGTTTCGAGCAGGTGCTTGCGATCGACCTGCGCGACGCGGCGGGTGTCCACGCCCTCCAGATGAAGCAGATCGAACAGCACGTACGACAGCGGTGCGTTCTTCTCGCCGGAGAGCGTGGCCTGCAGCACGCTGAAGTCGGCCTGGGTACCGGCGCCGGCGATCAGTTCGCCGTCCAGCGCGGCTTCCTGCAATCCCAGCTGCGCCAGCGCATCGACGATCTCGGGCACCTTCGCGGTCCACTCCAGCGCATTGCGCGACCAGATCCGCACCTGTCCCGCGCGAATGACCGTCAACAGGCGATAGCCATCCCACTTGGCCTCGTGCAGCCAGTCATCGCCCATCGGCGGCGCGCTGCCCAGCATCGCCAACTGGGGTTTGAACGGTCCATCCACCAGGCGCGCGCGGCGCGCGCCGGCAAGCGCCAGCGCGCGCTTGCGCCGCTGTTCGATGGTGCGCGGGGAAACACGCGCGCGTGTTCCGGTGGCGGCCTTGCGCGACGCCGTCTTGCGCGCTTTCACGCCTGGCTTCACCACCCGCCCCCGGCGCGTACCCGCGGTAGGTGCCGCCACGTCGTCCAGCATGTCGTCGGCCTCACCGGGTGCCGCGTAGTCGTCCTCGTCCTTGAACAGCAGCCACTGCGGTCTGGCCGAGGCGCGTCCGGTGCGCACCAGGTGCCAACCGCCCTTGAGCTTGTCGCCGAACAGTTCGAAGCGCAGGTGACCCTTCGCCAGCTGCGCCTCGGGATCGCCGCGGGTGGCCCATAGCCCGCGATCGAACAAGGCGACGTGGCCCGCACCATATTCGCCTTCCGGAATCTCACCCTGGAAGTCCGCATAGGCAATCGGATGATCCTCCACCTCTGCCGCCAGCCGCTTGACCTGCGGATCCAGGCTCGGCCCCTTCGGCACCGCCCAGCTCTTGAGCGCGTCACCGACCTGCAGGCGGAAGTCGTAGTGGCGATGGCTGGCATGGTGCAACTGGACCACGAAAATCGGCCGCGCCGCGCGTCCGGTACGCCCCGGGGCCGGCTCGCGGGTGCGCCCGAAGTGCCGCTTGCGCTGGTACTCCACCAGACTCATCGGTGAACCTGATCATCACACGGGGTCCACTATGGTCGGGATTCCGTCAACGGGATGTATGAAGATGACTCCACTGGACAAGCCCCTGCGCCGTGAGTTGCTCCTCAACGATGTCGCCTACACCCTGGTGATCGATCCGGTCGGATTGAAGCTGACCGAAAAGGGCCGCCGGCGCGGCGTCGAACTGCGCTGGACCGAACTGGTGTCCGGCGACGCCGGCCTGGCCGCCGCGTTGCAGGCATCGGTGGAAGACGAACGCGGCTGACCGCCGCGCGGCGCCCCGGCGTGCCGCGCATCCGGGACGATCAACGCTTGCGCGTGGCCGCCTTCTTCGTCGCGCGCTTGCCGGCGGCCTTGGTCGCCGTCTTGCGTGCGCGCTTGCGCGCGGGAGCCTTCTTCGCCGCCGATTTCTTCGCCGGGGTGCGTTTCTTTTCCGCCAGGCTTTTCTGCAGCAACGCCATGAAGTCCACCACGTTGGTGGTGGCCTCTTCCTCGCGCTCCGGCTCCTCGACGCGCGCCGTCGCGCCCTTGGACTTGATCCGCTTGCGGATGATCGCCTGCAGGCGTGCGCGGAATTCGTCATGGTAGGCGTCGGGTGACCAGTCGCCGGCCATCGATTCCACCAGTTGCCGAGCCATTTCCTCTTCCTTGGCCGAAATGCGGTAGGACGAGGCGCTGCCGGAGGGCAGCTTGTAGTCGTCCGGATCCACCAGTTCCTGCGGATAGCGCAGCAGCATCAGCACCAGCGCGTCGCCCAGCGGCATCACCGCGGACAGGTATTCGCGGGTGCGGATGACGACCCGGGCCACGCCGATCCGGCCGGTCGATTCCAGCGTGCGGCGCAGCAGCACGTAGCCCTTCTCGGCCTTCTTGCCGGGCACCAGCACGTAGGGCTTCTCGAAGTAGCGCGGATCAATCGCGTCGCGCTCGATGAAGGCCTCCACCTCCACCGTCTCGTGGCTCTCCGGCGCGGCGGCGCGGATGTCCTCCTCTTCCACCACCACGTAGTTGCCCTTGTCGTACTCGTAGGCCTTGACGATGTCCTTCCACGGCACTTCCTCGCCGGTCTCGGCGTTCACCCGCTCGAACCGGATCGGCTTGCGGTCGCGCGAGTCCAGCATGCGGAAGTGCAGATCGACCTTGCGCTCGCCGGACATCAGCGAGACCGGTACGTTCAACAGGCCGAAGGAAAGCGTGCCTGTCCAGATGGGGCGTGCCATGGCGCGTCCTCGCGGGCGATTGTCGCTTTCCTTGTTAGTGCCTGCGCGATGATGGGCAAGTGAACGAAAGCCCTCCCTGGAGCGCCGCAGAAGCGCGACGGACGTCAAGACTTAATGCTTTCTCCATGCGTTGTTTACATTCGTGACGAGCGCGACGGCCATGATGGGCGCTCCCGTCAGAAAGGAGGACATGCATGGGCAGCATCCATCGGTATCCCCCGCGGCAGGCCGTCCCCGGCAAGTGCGAGGTGGTGGACGTGAAGGCCGAACTGGAAGAATGGCGCGAAGGGATTCCCTCATCCGGGTTCTACCAGCCGGGGACCTCGTTCAGCCGCTACGAACCCAGCCTGATGTTCGCGTACGACAGCTACCTGCAATACCACCAGGTGCCGCTGGAGGGATTGCTGCATACGCTGGAACAACGCTACGAGGAACGCTTCGATCACTTCGAGCGGCTGGACTGGCACCACATGGAAAACCTGCTGCGCGAAGTCTGGCAGCGCATGGGCGCCCCGCTTGGCGATGACGGACAGGCGCGCACGGCCGGCATGCGCCCGCTTCCGCTGCGCCAGCCCTACGGCTGACCCGCCTTACGATTGACCAGCCGTACGTTGATGAACACCCGCGCCGTCCGCCGCGACGCTCAGTCGCGGCGCGGCGCCGGCTTTCCCTTGCGGTGCGGCTTCGGCGCACCGTCGCGCGCCTTCTTGGCGAAACCACCGCCCAGCTTGCCCGGCGGGCGTCCTTCCGGACGCTGGCGGCGCGGCGGCGCGTGGCCGCTGTCCTCGCCCACGCGATGGATACGCAACTGCTGGCCGGACACCCACACCTTCTTCAGGTGCGACAGGATCTCGGACGGCATGCCTTCGGGCAGGTCCAGCACCGAATGGTCGTCGTGGATGTCGATACGGCCGATGTAGCGCGCTTCCAGGCCCGCCTCGTTGGCGATCGCGCCGACGATGTTCGCCGGCTTGACGCCGTGCATGTGACCCACCTCGATGCGGAAGGTCTCCATGCCGACCTCGGGTTCGGTGCGCGGCGGCTTGTCGAAGCGCGGACGCTCGATGCGCGGCGCGGCCGCCTCGTCATGCGCGCGCTCGTGCGTGTGTTCGTGATGCTCGCGACGGGCCGGCCGCTCGCTGCGTTCGGCGCGTTCCGGACGCGGTTCGCGCACCGGTCGTTCCTCGCGCACGGGACGTTCGCCGCGCGCACGCGCGTCGCGCCGCTGTTCCGGCGGCAGCAACAGCGGCGTGTCGCCCTGTAGCAGGCGCGCCAGGGCGGCGGCGATGTCCACCGCCGGCACGTTGTGCTCCTGCTCGTAGGCTTCGACCAGGCTGCGGAACTCGCCGGTGTCGCCGGCGGCCAGGGTGTCGGTGATGCGGCTGAGGAACTTCTGCACCCGGCGATCGTTGACCGCCTCGACGCTGGGCAACTGCATTTCCTGGATCGGCTGGCGGGTGGCGCGCTCGATGGCGCGCAGCATGCCCTTCTCGCGCGGGGTGACGAACAGGATCGCATCGCCACTGCGGCCCGCGCGGCCGGTGCGGCCGATGCGGTGCACGTAGCTTTCGGTGTCGTACGGAATGTCGTAGTTCAGCACGTGGCTGATGCGCTCCACGTCCAGGCCGCGCGCGGCCACGTCGGTGGCCACGAGCACGTCCAGCTTGCCATCCTTCAACTGCTGGATGGTCTTCTCGCGCTGCGCCTGCTGCATGTCGCCGTTGATGGCGGCGGCGGCCAGGCCGCGCGCCTGCAACTTGCCTGCCAGTTCCTCGGTCGCCGCCTTGGTGCGGGCGAAGATGATCATGCCGTCGAACGGCTCGGCTTCCAGGATTCGAGTCAGCGCATCGAGCTTGTGCAGGCCGCTGACGAACCAGTAGCGCTGGCGGATGTTGGCCGAGGTGGTGGTCTTGGCCGCGATGGTGACCTCGACCGGATCCTTCAGGTAGGTCTGGGCGATGCGCCGGATCGCCGGCGGCATGGTCGCCGAGAACAGCGCGACCTGGCGCGATTCCGGGGTCTTCTTCAGTACCGTCTCGACGTCGTCGATGAAGCCCATGCGCAGCATTTCATCGGCTTCGTCCAGCACCAGCGTGGTCAGGCCGGACAGATCCAGCGAGCCGCGCTCCAGGTGATCGATCACCCGCCCGGGGGTGCCCACCACCACATGCACGCCGCGCTTGAGCGCCTGCAGCTGCGGGTAGTAGCTCTGGCCGCCGTAGATCGGCAGGACGTGGAAACCGGGCATCTTCGCCGCGTAGCGCTGGAACGCCTCGGCGACCTGGATCGCCAGTTCGCGGGTCGGCGCCAGCACCAGTGCCTGCGGCTTGTCGGCCGCCAGGTTGATGGAGGACAGCAGCGGCAGCGCGAAGGCCGCGGTCTTGCCGGTGCCGGTCTGGGCCTGGCCCAGCACGTCGCGGCCGGCCAGCACCGCCGGGATGGTGGCGGCCTGGATGGGGGATGGGGTTTCGTAGCCTACTTCGGTGACCGCGGCCATGACCGGCGCGGACAGGCCGAGATCGGCGAAAACGAGCGAAGACGGGGAAGATTCGGGGGACATGGAGGACTCCGGGGCGTCGCGGAGTGCGCACGCAAGCAGCGTATTGTGCGCTTTCAGGCCCCCTCCTGTCCTGTCGGCCTGCGGGTCGCCCCGCCTCGCCGTTCAGGCAAATCCTTGATTTGGCGGGGATTCCGGCCGATTTAGCCCCCTCAGGCGGCACTCCGTGATTTTTTCCCCACCGCCGCGAATCACCCTTCCGACACGCACAATCGGCACGGGCGGGAAATGGAACACGTGGCAGACATGGCGGAACATGCGCGGCAGGGGTTCGCGGAACAGCTGGAACGGCACCGGGGCATCGTCTTCAAGGTGGCCGGCACCTATTGCCGCAATCCCGACGACCGCGCCGAGCTGGCGCAGGAGATCGCCAGCCAGCTCTGGCAGGCCTATCCACGTTTCGATCCGGCGCGTCCGTTCTCCACCTGGATGTACCGGATCGCGTTGAATGTCGCGATCTCGTTCGTGCGCGACAACAGCCGACGCCACCGCCACGCGGTGCCGCTGGACGATCAGTTGCACGACATCGCCGATCCGCACGCGGCAGATCCGCAGGCCGAGCAGCAGGTGCGCGCCCTGCATCGCTTCATCCACGCGCAGGCCCCACTCGATCGCGCGCTCCTGCTGCTGTACCTGGAGGACCGCGGCTATCGCGACATCAGCGAGATCCTGGGTATCAGCGAAACCAATGTCGCCACCAAGATCAGCCGGCTCAAGCAACGCATCCGCAACGAACTCTGACCCCACATGGACACGCTCATGGAAACCGATGAACTGAAGGCCGCCTGGCAGGCGCTGGAGCGCCGCATGACCCGGCAGGATCAACTCAGCCTGCACCTGTTCCGCGAAGGGCGGCTGGAAAAGGCGCGCAGCAGCCTGCGTCCGCTGTTCTGGGGACAGCTCATCCAGATCGTGTTCGGCGTGGCGATGATCGTGCTGGGGGTGGCCTGCTGGACCCCGCACCGCGACCTGCCGGTGCTGCTGGTATCCGGCATCCTCGTGCACGCCTACGGGGTGGCGACCACCGCGATGGCCGGACTGACGCTCGGCCTGATCGGCCTGATCGACTATTCCGCGCCGGTGCTGACCATCCAGCGCCACCTGGCCCGGCTGCGGCGCTTCTACATCTGCAACGGCATGATCGCCGGCCTGTCCTGGTGGCTGCTGTGGCTGCCCTTCGTCATCGCCCTGGGCGCCGTGGTCGGCGGCAACCTGAGCCCGGCCGCGCCCGGCATGCTGGTGGTGTGCCTGGCGATCGGCATCCCCGGCCTGCTCGCCTCCGCCTGGATCCATCGCTGGCGCCGCCGGCGCGCCGGTTCGGATGCCTGCTTCGAGGACGCCCTGGGCGGCAGCAGCATCCAGCGCAGCCAGCGCGTGCTGGACGAACTGGCCCGCTTCGAACGCGAGTGAGGCGCGGGCCGGCCGGGATTGCGATTAAACTGCCGCGATGCAGATGCTCGATTTCGAACTCGACGGCGAATACGTCGAACTCAACCAGTTGCTCAAGCTGATCGGCTTGGTCGACAGCGGCGGCGCGGGCAAGGCGCTGGTCGCTTCCGGCGCGGTGCGGGTGGACGGCGCGGTCGAACTGCGCAAGACCTGCAAGATCCGGGATGGGCAGGTCGTTGCGCTCGACGACATCGAGATCCACGTCCGCGCGAGCTGACCGGATGACGCGGCGAGCCAAACGACCGCCCCGGCCTGCTGCTCAGTCCCTTGGCGAATCCATCGCCGCGACCATCGCCCGGATCTTCACCGCTTTCTCGAAGTGATCCAGCCGATGCGTGCGTATCCACCACTCCGCCGCTTCCATGAGCCGCTCGGGATCATCGTTGCGATTGGCGAAGAAAGCGTAGAACGACAGACCCACCTCCGGCCCCTTCTGCGCGATCTTCCGATCGCACACTTCGATGATTTTCCGCCGAAGCTCAATCCTCACGCCGTTTCCCTGTCCTGAACACCGCGCCCCTACAGCACGCCGGAAGCGTCGCGATCGAACTCGGCCATCGGGCTTTCCATCGGGCAGGTGCCGTCGGGGAAACCGAAGCTCTTGCGCAGCTCCAGACCGCAGGTATTGATGTCTTCCAGCGCGGTCTCGGTCTGCCCGCACTGGCGATCGAAGGCCAGCATGAAGTCGTCCTTGCGGCGCACGAATTCCTCGCCGCACTTGCGGGTCAGCTGGATGCGATCCAGATCGTCCTGTGCCGCGTTGGTGCCCTGCAAGCCGTATTCTTCCAGCTCGGTGGCGGTCAGCAGGCGCAGCTTGCGGTTGGGCACGGTCATCATCAGATCCGCCACCGTCACCGCCGCGCCGTTGCGCTCCAGGTAATCCTTCAACTGGCCGTAGACCTGGCGCAGTTCCTCGGCCAGTTCGGCGCGGGAGTTCGCGCCGGAATCGATCCGCATCATCCGATGGATGCCGACCTTGCCGGCAATCACCCGGTTGTCGCCGGCGGCGAGGATAAGCAGGCAGGAGCTGTGGCAGATCGCGCCATCGCGCACCCACAGCGTCCAGTGCGAGGCGCCGATGATGTCGCCGGCGCGGATGCCGTCCTCGACCCGGCCACCGCTGGAATCGATGTCCAGCACGCGCTTCTCGATCGCCAGCCGGTTGGCGACGTTGGACATGCGTTCCATCAGCGAGGTGAATTCGGCGTTGATCTTTCCCGTGTAGCGCACCCGCATCACCCCGGCGGCCTGGCATGGCTTGACCGCATCGAGCAGGCTCTGGAAGTCGAGCTTGTCCAGCGCCACGCCGTCACCGTGCTCCGCGTAGTCGAGTTCGCAGCTGACCCAGGTGACCCCGGCGGTCAGCGGCGCCTCCGGCCAGTCGGTGGTGCGTGCCAGATCGATCTTGCGCGGCGCCGGCTTGACCGGGCCGGCGCTGATGGCGCCGTTGTCCTCGCTGCTGGCGGTGGTCTCGGTACGCGGTTTCTCCGGTGCCGGCGGCGCGGGGGGCTCGGCCCGGCATCCGGCCAGCAGGACGGCGCACAGCACACACCAGGACAACAGGGACACGGGACGCATGGGCACGGAAGGCGGCGGGACGTGGGAAAGAGCCGCTAGTCTAGGGCCCGGAGTGCGCCGGGGGCCGAATCGGTGGTGAATGCGGCCTCGACCGGTTCAGCTCGCGAGTCCCGCGGCATCTGCGACAGTCCCCACAGGTCAACCGCCCACGTCACGCGACGCAGGCAGGGAACGCGCAGCGCATCGGCATCTCGATCGACATGCCGATCGCTCCCGGCAGACGGTGGGTGGCCGCGATCTCAGGCGAAGGTCACCGCGTGGACCGGTGGCAGCCGGGCCGGCAGTGCCCGCCAATGCTCGCCCTGATCATCGCTGGTCCAGAAACCGCCGGTGGTGGAACCGAACGCCAGCCGATCACCACTGGCGTCGACGGCCAGGCCGTGCCGGTAGACCAGATCGTAGGACTGCTCCGCCGGCAGTCCGGTGCGCAGGGTCTGGAAGCTGCGCCCGCCGTCGCGGGTGCGGGCGACCACCAGTCGCGCGTCCACCGGATAGCGCTTCTCGTCCTTCACCGCCGGCACGAACCACGCGGTATCCGCATCGCGCGGATGCACCGCCACCGCGAAGCCGAACACCGAGGGCGGCACGTCGGTGATCTCTTGCCAGTCGCCGCCGTCGGCGGTGCTGCGGAACACGCCATTGTGGTGCTGGGCCCAGAACACCTCCGGCGTGGCGCGCGCCTGCACCAGCCGGTGCACGTCCTGGATGTTGGGATCGCCCTGCTGCCCTTCCGGCATGTAGCGCGCGATCATGCCCTGCGCGGTCTGGCTCCAGTTGTCGCCACCGTCGTCGCTGCGCCACACGCCACCGCTGGAGATCGCCACCCGCAGGCGGCGCGGATCGCGCGGATCCACGCAGATGGAATGGATGCCCGGATGATCGTATCCGCCGCCGAACCACTGGCCGCGTTCGGGGCGATCCCACAAGCCACGCACGAGTTGCCAGTTGCGTCCGTGATCGTCGGAGCGGAACAGGCCGCCGGGAATGGTGCCCGCCCACAGCCGGCCCGGTTCGTCCGGCCCGCCCGCTTCCAGTGACCAGATCAGGCGCAGCGCCGCCGGTTGCGCCGGCTTGCCGTCGCCAGGCACCACCTGGTCGCCTTCGCCATAGGCCGGTACGCCCACCTCTTCCCATTGCCGGCCCTGATCGGTGGAACGATGCAGCTTGGCGCCGAAGTGGCCGAGATCCAGCGCGGCGTACCAGCTGCCGTCGCGCGGGTCGGCCAGCGCCAGCGCCACGTTGTCGCCGAGGAAGGCGGTATCGGCGATTCGCCAGCCGCCATTGTCGCGCGCGAGCACGAACAATCCCTTGCGTGAAGACACCAGCAATCGATCCGACATGTCAGCCTCCCGACAGCGCCTGCATCACGTAGAGTTCGGCATCGTCGCCGACGGCCTGGCCGAGATCGCGCTTGTCGCGCAGGCACTGGCCATCGACGAATACCGCGACGTGGTGGCGCACCGCGCCGTGCTCGTCGAGCACGTAGCCACGCAGCGTGGGATGCAGGTCGAACACGGCCTGCAGCAGTTCACCCACGCTGGCGCCGGCCAGCTGCATGCACAGCTCGCCGCCGGAACGTGCTTCGGCTTGCGGCAGCCAGCGCGTCAGCGCCGGCGCCAGCACCACCCTGGCCATCACGGGGTCCTTGCCACCCAGACAGCCACGGAGGATAGCGCCCCGCCTGCGGCGCCGCATGGCGCAACGCCGCGAGGAGGCGTCGGGTCCGCTTGCAGCGACGCGGCGATTGTCGCGGCCGGCTTCGCCGGTGGCGCCCGCGCGGACCGCGCGGTGTGCGATCTTCCCCGTAGCTGACGACGCGAATGCCAGGCGCAGGATTCAGTTTCGCCGCACCGCAGCAGCACCCGCGACCGCTTTCCCCGCTTCCCGCTTCAATGGACCCGGCAACCCCATCCACCAGCCCGCGATCCGCTCAAGAAGCGGTCGCGCGGGTCGATACCGGACACCAGACGTGCCCGTTGAGGAGACCCCATGGGGCCCAGCCAATCGGCCTGCCATCGGGGAATCCGGCGGTCCGGGGTCGACAGCCACATTCCTCCGTTCCACACTGCGTCCGCGCGTGCGCGCACGGATCGGTGCGCGGGAGTGCGCGCCCTTCCGATGGACAGGTGGATTCCGTGATCGATACGTCACCCCATCCGTCGTCGGCGACGGCGGTGCATTCGCACGCGGAGCATGCACGGCCGGGCACCGGCGCGTGGCGCTGGGCGCTGGCCGTGCTGCTGGCTGGGCTGGCCTTCACGTTCTGGCTGGCGCTGAGCGAATGGCGCGACCTGAACGAGCGCACCGATGCACAACGTCGCGGCCTGGCCCAGGTGGCCACGCGACAGTTGCGTGCGCCGCTGCAGACCGTGGCCTCGGAACTGCGCGCGATGCAGACCGTGTTCCTGGCCAACGACCGGATGGACCAGATCCGTTTCACCCAGGTCACCGAAAACCTGCAGCGCCAGCGTATCGGTCCGGCGCGGGTGGCCACCGCGTTCGCGACCCGGATCGACGGCGTCGCCGGCGGGCCATCGGCTTATCGCTACCAGTTCATCACCCCACTCCGCGGCAACGAGGTGCTGCTGGGCCTGAACATCGCCAGCCAGCGCGAGAACCTGCTGGCGCTGGAACGCGCGCGCGACAGCAACAGCGTGGTGCTGTCCGCCCCGTTCGTGCTGCGCCAGACGGTGCCCGGCAGCCACCAGCGGCTCGGCGTGACCGTGCGCCTGCCGGTCTATTCCGACGGTCCGGAACCGCTCGACGTGACCGCGCGGCGCGCGCGCGAGATAGGTGCGCTCGCGGTCAGCCTGCGGCTGGATCCGCTGGTCAATGACGCGTTGCAGGGCCCGGTGCTGGACACCTTCCGGGTCAGCGTCCGCGATCTGGACGCCACCGACATCGGGCCGTTCTACGAATCCGGCACCCGCGCCGAGCAGGACGCCCGGCTGTACCGGCAACTACTGGAATTCGGCGGGCGTCGCTGGGAATTGCGCATGTGGCCGCGCCCGGCCGTGCTGGACAGCGAACGCCTGCGGGTCATCCTCACCGCCGGTCCGGTGATCAGCCTGCTGCTGGCGGCGTTGCTGTGGTCGCTGGCCACCACCCGCCAGCGCGCGATCACGCTCGGTCACGAGATGAGCGCGCTCTATCGCCAGAGCGAGGCGCAGTTCCGCGCGCTCAACGAACTGCTGCCGGCGCTGGTCCTGCTGTCCGACGGTGACGGTCGCATCCTGTATGCCAACCAGGCCGCGCGGCAGCGGCTGGGCGATGTAGTCTCGGCCGGCGTGCCGCTCACCGCGCTGTTCGCCGATCCGGCCTTCCGCGAACGCGTGCGCCAGCCGGCCCGCACCGGCGACTACTGGGGCAACGTGGAGGCGCTGCTGATCGGCCTGGGCGGGGAATTCTGGGCCAATGCGTCCATCGCCCGGGTCGAGATGGAGGACGAGCCCCGCCTGCTGGTGGTCGCCACCGACATCTCCGAGCAGCGCGAACTGACCGAACGGCTCAGCTACCAGGCCACCCACGATGCGCTGACCGAACTGTGCAACCGGCGCGAGTTCGAACGGCGGATCGAACAGGCCCTGGCCGATCGCCGTCGCGGCGGCCGCTCCTGTGCGCTGCTGTACATCGACCTGGATCAATTCAAGCTGATCAACGACGTGTCCGGCCATACCGCCGGCGATCAGCTGCTGGCGCAACTGGCGCTGGCGATGCGGATGCAGTTGCGCGGCGATGATCTGCTGGCGCGGCTGGGTGGCGACGAGTTCGGCCTGCTCGCGTTCGACGTCGACACGGCCAGCGCGCGCACCCTGGCCGAGCGGCTGCGCACCGGCATCGAATCGCAGATGTTCGTCTGGCAGGAGCGCACCTACACGGTCAGCGCCAGCATCGGCGTGGTGGTGGTGGACCAGGACAATCCCACCCTGAAGGATCTGCTGTCCTGGGCCGACACCGCGTGCTACGTGGCCAAGGAGAACGGACGCAACCGCATCCACGTCTACAGCGACGACGACGAGGCCACCCGCCGCTATGGCGAGATGGAGTGGGCCAACCGCCTGCGCTGGGCGATGGAGGAACAGCGCCTGTTGCTGGACTACCAGGAAATCGTGCCGCTGGACGGCCGCCGCGAGGACGGCGCGCGGGTGGAACTGCTGCTGCGCCTGCGCGACGAGGACGGCCGCATCGTCCTGCCGGGCGCGTTCCTGCCGGCGGCCGAGCGCTACGGCCTGATGCCGATGGTGGATCGCTGGGTGATCCGCGCCGCGCTGACCCACTTCGGCCAGTTGCATGCCGATGGTCGCCCCTTGCAGCAGTGCGCGATCAACCTGTCCGGCGCCAGCATCGAGGACGAGGACCTGGCGGACTTCATCCTGGCGCTGATCGCCGAGCACCGGGTGCCGCCGTCGCGGCTGTGCTTCGAGATCACCGAGACCGTGGCGGTACGCAACCTGCTGAAGGTGGTGCAGGTGATCGAGCGGCTGCGCAAGGCCGGCTGCCGGATCGCGCTGGACGACTTCGGTGCCGGCATGTCTTCCTTCGGCTACCTCAAGAACCTGCCGGTGGACGTGATCAAGATCGACGGCAGTTTCATCCGCGATCTGGAAACCGACGCGATGAGCCGGACCATCGTCAGCGCCATCGCCCAGATCGGCCACCAGCGTGGGCTGAGCGTGGTCGCCGAATGGGTCGGCAATGCCGGAATGATCGCCACCCTGACCGGACTGGGCGTGGATTTCGGCCAAGGCATGGCGCTGCACCGGCCCGAGCGGGTGCTGTTCCAGCGCCACCGGCAGGCGGCCTGATTCCATCGTTCCGGCTCTGAGGGCGCTAGAATCGGCGCGTCGCTCTTCACGCGTCTTTTCACGAGCTGTCCGACATGTCCGACTCCTGCTGTGGCTGCGGCAAGACCATCGACGTCGCCGCGCTGGAAGCGCGCCAGCGGCGGGTGCTGGCGATCGTGCTGGCGATCAACCTCGCCACCTTCCTGATGATGATCGCGGCGGCGCTGTACAGCCGCTCCACCTCGCTGCTGTCGGGCAGCCTGGACAACCTGGGCGACGCTGCCACCTACGCGCTGAGCCTGATGGTGGTGGGCGCCAGCGCGCGCGCCAAGGCGCAGGTCGCGCTGTTCAAGGGCCTGCTGATACTCGCCGCCGCGGTCGCGGTGGCCGCGCAGATCGGCTGGCGGCTGGCGCACCCGACGGTGCCGCTGTTCGAGACCATCGGCGTGGTCGGCCTGCTCAACCTGGGCGCCAACCTGATCTGCCTGCGCCTGCTGACGCCCTACCGTTCCGGCGACGTCAACCTGGCCTCGGCCTGGGAATGCTCGCGCAACGACGTTTACGAAGGACTGGCGGTGCTGGTCGCCGCCGCGGGCGTGTGGCTGTTCGGCGCCGGCTGGCCGGATCTGCTGGTCGGCGCGGCGCTGTTGCTGCTGTTCCTGCGTTCGGCCTGGCGGGTGCTGTCCGGCGCCTGGGCGGCCTGGCGCGAGACCGCGCCCGAGCATGCCTGAACCTGCCGGCTTCGGGCACGCCCCGCCGAGCAAGCTCGGCGCGACAGGCAACGTCCGCCCCTGAACCCCACGCGTAGAGCGGAGCTTGCTCCGCTGCCCTGCATGGCCGGCGGCTTCGGACACGCCCCGCCGAGCAAGCTCGGCGCGACAGGCAACGTCCGCCCCTGAACCCACGCGTAGAGCGGAGCTTGCTCCGCTGCCCTGCATGGCCGGCGGCTTCGGACACGTCCCGCCGAGCAAGCTCGGCGCTACAGGGACCGACCCTGAACCCCACGCGTAGAGCGGAGCTTGCTCCGCTGCCCCTGCATGGCCGGCGACTTCGGACACGCCCCGCCAAGCAAGCTCGGCGCGACAGGCAACGTCCGCCCCTGAACCCAACGCGTAGAGCGGAGCTTGCTCCGCTGCCCTGCATGGCCGGCGGCTTCGAACACACCCCGCCGAGCAAGCTCGGCGCTACGGGAGGCAATCGCCGCTAAGGGGCCTCGGCCAACCGGCTGGCGTGACTGGCGGCAAGCTTCCAACCGTCGGGATACCGGATCCAGGTATCCGTGAAACGGAAATCGGCGGTGAACGCCTGCCCCTGCGAATCACCCTCGACGTGGGTCACTCCAGTGACGATCGCCGCATCGCCATGCAGGCGGATCCGCTGGTCCCGGTTGCGGAACACCCGGTAGCGCGGTTCCCGGCTCGCCACTTCGGCGAGGTTGGCGGCCAGGCCGGTGACCACGCCGCGCGAATCGACCAGAGTGAAGCCCGGATCCAGATGGCGCTCCAGGGTTTTCGCGTCGCCGCCCTCGAATGCGCGGCAAAGGACCGTTTCCACCGCCAGGATGTCGCGCCGGTCCTCGGCCTCGCCGGCCTGCGCCCAGGACGACGCCGCGAGCAGCAACCACAGCACGTTCGCCCGTTTCCACATCGCCTGTCGCATCGCCCTGCCCCGCTCCGGGATTGCCGGCGATGGTAACGCGTCGCTACAGGCCGTGGCCGTCCTCGGCGCGCAGCACCGGTTCCGGTTTCACCCGCACGGCCCACAGCACGCCGCCGATCAGCAGACCGATGCCGATCAGGGTCAGCGGGCGTGGCATCTGCCCGCGCAGCATGAACGCATAGGCCAGCGCCGCCAGGGTCTCGAACACGATCAACTGCCCGACCAGCGCGGTTGGCAGGCGCTGGCTGGCCTGGTTCCAGCACAGCGTGCCCAGCCACGAGGCGAACAGGCCGATCGCCACCATCAGGGCGATGAAGAACTCCGGGCGTGGTCCCAGCGGCATCGGGAAGTCCGCGCCACGCAGCTCCATCACGCCCCACAGCAGCGCGTAACCCA
The DNA here is from genome assembly GCF_014851695.1 of Pseudoxanthomonas sp. PXM04. Lineage (NCBI taxonomy): Bacteria > Pseudomonadati > Pseudomonadota > Gammaproteobacteria > Lysobacterales > Lysobacteraceae > Pseudoxanthomonas > Pseudoxanthomonas sp. PXM04. The sequence continues at coordinate 100,531 of NZ_JACVAG010000007.1, read as the reverse complement.
GCAGCGCCAGCGGCAGAATCGCCACGCCCTGCGCGGTCGCCCACGCGCGCGGACTGCGATCCGGATGCGCGCGCAGCCAATCGGCGTTGCGCAGCGGATACCAGGTCCAGCAGGCCACCGCGATCAGTGCCAGCAGCGCGCCGCTGGCGTAACGCCATGGATCGGCCTGCGGGTCGTCGCGCAGTGCCTGCAGTTCCACCTGGTTGACGCAGGCGATGCCCAGCACGATCAGCACCAGCGAAGGCGCCAGCCGGCCCCAGGGCAGGCGTCCGTCACGGTGGCCGTTGCGCAGGTTGGCGCTGATCGCGATCACCACCGGCAGCGTGCCGATGATCATGGTCGGCACCGGCGCGCCGGCGCGCTGGATGGCGCTGGCCAGGCACAGGTAGTACAGCAGGTTGCCGATGGCCGCGAGTTTGAGCGCCTCGCGCCAATCGGCCGCGCGCAGCCGGCGCAGTTCGGCGCGATCGAAGGCGGCCAGCGGCAGCGCGATCAGGCCGAATGCCAGGTAGCGTCCCACCGATTGCAATGCGGCGGGATACTCCGGCAACAGCAGTGGCCCCACGAACACCAGGCCCCACATCAGCCCGGCCGCCAGCGCGTACAGCGTTCCCACCCACATCGTCGTGTTCGTCCGTCCGGAAAACACCGACTCTAGAAGGCGTTCCCGGTCCCGTCTTGCACCAGATTGCGCCGGCTCAGCCGCGCACCTGGCGCTGGTAGCGCGCCGGGGTGACGCCGTAGCGGCGCGCGAACGCCCGGGTCAGGTGGGCCTGATCGGCCATGCCGGTGGCCGCGGCCACGTCGGCCGGGGACTCGCCCGCGCCCAGGCGCCGCTTGGCGTCGTGCATGCGCAGGGCCATCAGCATCTGCTGCGGAGTGACGTGATACTGGTCGCGGAACCGGCGCAGGAAATGGAACGGGCTGAGCCCGGCGACGGCCGCGAGCGACTCCAGGCTGACCCGCTGGTCCAGGTGCGCGTGCAGGTAGTCGATGACGCCGCCGAAGCGCTGCGTGCGTTCCGCGCCCTCGGGCCGGCCGACATGGGCATGATCCCGCAAGGTCTCCAGCAGTTGCAGCAGCAGGCCATCGAAGGCCAATGGCTCGGCGCGCGCGTGCCACAGCGCATCGAGCAGCGCGGTGACCCGCGACGCGCGCGTGGGATCCGGGCGCACGGCATCGGCGAACCACCAGCCGGATTCGCCGGTGATCTCCTCCAGCGCCGCGCGATCCAGATAGATCATCCGGTAGCGCCAGCCATCCTCGGTTTCCGCGCGCCCGGTGTGCAACGCCTCGGGGTTCATCAGCACCAGCGAACCGGCCGACGCCAGGTGATCCGCGCCGGCATAGCGGAAGCGTTCCGCCCCGGATTCGATGGCGCCCAGCCCGAACGCCTCGTGGGTATGCGGATCGAAAGCGTGCCGGACGATATGCGCGCGGTACAGTTCCACGCCCGGCCGGTGCGGCGGGTGCAGGAACTGGGCCGCGTCACGGGGGGATTCGAATTGTTCCGGCACGCCTTGCATCGGCCCATCATGCCACCGGTCGGCCACCCTCGCCGCCTTTGGCCGCCGCCGCCCCCGTGCGGCGTTGATGCGCGTACAGGGGCCACGGAAAGGCCGCGACGGACCCCGGCGGGACCGGCGCAGGGAGATTCGATGAAAACCTTCTACATCCGCTCGCTGCATTGGCTCGCGATGCTGGGTTTCCTGCTGCTCGGCGCGGCGGTGAGCGCCAGCCTCGGCGCCCTGCTGGGTTGAGCGCCCGCGATATTCCGGAGCGCCCCCGGGGTCAGGGCGGATCGTTGCCCTCGGGCGTGACCTCGGCGGCCCACGCCAGCGCTTGCTCCGCTTCGGCGGGCTCGAACGCGCGCACTTCCGTCGCCGGCAGCAGGTGCCCGGCGAACTCGGAAATCCGGCCCAGCCATTGCTTGTCGGTCACCACCGCCGCGCGCGCGAAGCGCGAATACTCGCCCAACTTCTGCACCGCGTAGCGCAGATCCTTGGCCATCGCCTCGGCGCTCAGGCCGGTCATGCCGGCGAGATCGGTGAAGATGCCGATGCGGCGGTACTCGTGCAGGCGCGCCTCGATCTCGGCGATGCACCGGTCGTAGTCCTCGCCGGTGAGCTGGCCGCTGAAGCGGAAGGCCGCCACGTGCGGCGGGGCGGGAATGCCTTCGATCATGCGCGGACTCCTGCGATGGGTTTCATCGCATGCTCACCGCGGGCGCGTCGCGAAAACGTCAACGCCGGCAAGGGCCTCAATCGATCCGGTAGACCCGTGCCTTGGGCGTGTCTTCCTCGACCTGCAGGAACCAGCGTCCGGCCACGCCGGGCACCACCACGATCTCGGGCGATTCCAGCGGGCGCGACAGCTTCATCTTGCCTTTCAGGACCTTCCACTGCTGGCCGTTGTCCAGTTCGAACACGGTCCCCGGCTCCCAGCCGGCCACGGTGCCCTTGAGGCGCGCGTGGATGGGCTCGTCGTTGAGGCCAATCAGCGAACTTTCATCGCGTGGCCGGCGCTCCGGCGCCTGCGTGCGGGCGATGACCTCTGCGCGCTCCTGCGCGCGCGCCTCGACCTGTTCGCCGAGCAGGCGGTTGAGCAGTTCCAGTTGCGCCGGGGTGAGCTGGTCCAGGCCGGTGGCGCGCATCTGCTCGGCGGTGAGCCGCTGTTCGATGTTGACGTGCGGGGCCTTTGGCTCCTGTTGCGCGAACGCCGCCGGCATCCACGCCATCGCCAATCCCGCCAGCAGCCAAGCCTTGATCTTCATGTGTCCGCCCTTGCCCGGCGCGTCCGGCATGGGCGCGCTTTACGGTTTCGTGAAGATTCTGCTGCGATGAAATGACAGGAACATGACAGCGACCCGGCTCAGGCGTCGTGGGTGTCGCCGGACAGCGGCGTGGCTCGCATCGACGGACGCTGCGCGAAGGCGTCGAACCAGGCCGCCAGACGCGGCCGTGCCGGCCGGAACGGCGGCAGTTCGCGGAACGCCAGCCAGTCCAGGGCGGTGGCGACGGCGATATGTCCCACATGCGGCGGCGCATCGACGTCCAGTTCCTGTTCCAGCCAGTCGTAGCTGGCCAGCAGCTTGTCGATGTAGCCGTCGCGCAGCGGCGGGTAGCGCAGCGGTTCGGGACGGCGCACGGTCTCCCAGCGCACCGCGATGCCGGCCTCGCACAATCCCTGCGCCACCGCCTGCACCCGCAGCGCATGCCAGCGCGCTTCGCCGTCGGCGGGAACCAACCGCGCGCCGGTATGCAGGGTGTCGAGATAGGCGCAGATCACGTCCGAATCGAAGATCGCCGGCTGTCCTGGGCGCAGCAGTACCGGCACCTTGCCCAACGGGTTCTGCCGGAACACCGCCTCGTTGCGCAGCACCGGGCTGGTCTCGTGGTGGATCACCTCCAGCCGATCGGCCAGGCCGGCCTCGTGGGCGAACACCAGCGCCTTGCGCGCATAGGGCGAATGGGTCTGGTAGAGCAGTTGCATGGATACCCCGCGTGCCGGAAAAAGGTGAATCCTCCGGATTGGGACGACGGAAGAACCTTTCAACCGTGGCGTTTCGATCGCCGCGTCCAGGCCCGCCGCAGCGACCAGAATCCGATGTCGCGCCGATGCCGGAAACCCAGCCGCTCATACAACTGCAGCGCACGCGGGTTCTCGTGGCTCACGTGCAGGAACGGCAACGCGCCACGGGCAAGCGTGTCGTTGACGAGCATGGCGGTCAGCCGGCCGGCGTAGCCGCGGCCGTTGAAATCCGGGTGGGTGCAGATCGCGCTCATCTCGCGGCACTCTCCCGTTCCCAGGCGCTCGCCGATCATCGCGGCCAGGCGTCCGTCCTGGTAGATGCCGAAGTAGCGGCCCATGTCCATGGTGCGTTCACGGAAGTAGTGCGGATAGACCAGCGCGGTCAGTGCCAGCACGTCGGCGCGATGCGATTCGCCCAGCGACAGGATCTCCGGCCCCTCGGCCACCGGCAGCGGCGTCGTGCGGACCATCTGCGCCAGCGGCCGGAACGTCTCCAGCCGCCAGCCCGGCGGTGCTTCCGGTACCACCCCGATCAGGTAGACGGATTCGCCGGGCGCGACCAGCACCTCCAGCTCCGCGCCAAGGTCCCCGTCGGCGGCGCTCGCCACGCCCAGGAACGGTGCATATTCGGCGGGGTAGCGCGCCACCGCGCCCGCACGCAGCGCGATGCCGCTGTGCAGGCTTTGCAGCGCGGACCAGAACGGATTGTCGAGTGCGGCGTGGACGCGAGGTTCGAGGACTTCGGTATTCATCGTCATGCGGTGCATTCGCGGCGATGCAGCAGACGCATCCCGGCGTTCGCCCATGTTAACCGTGCCGTCACGCCAACACCCGGGTCCCTCCGGCATATCTGATGGCGCCGCATGGACCGCTGTCCTCGCGGCCCCTGCCTGAACAGGGCCCCGGCCATTGTCGATTTCCGCCTTGCCCGTTCGTCGACACCAGGAAGGCCCGTATCCCGGACCTTTCATTCCTCTCAAAGCACAGGAGCTCCACCATGTCGTACATCGACGGTTTCCTCATCGCCGTGCCAAACGCCAACAAGGAGAAGTTCATCGCCCACGCCGGCGAGTTCGATCCGATTTTCATGGAGCTCGGCGCCATCCGCGTCATCGAATGCTGGGGCGACGACGTCCCGGACGGGCAAGTCACCGATTTCCGCCGCGCGGTGAAGGCCACCGACGAGGAGACCGTGGTGTTCTCCTGGATCGAATGGCCGGACAAGGCGACCCGCGACGTCGGCATGAAAAAGATGATGGAGGATCCGCGCATGGATGCCGCCAATCCCATGCCCTTCGACGGCAAGCGGATGATCTTTGGTGGCTTCGCGCCCGTGGTGGATCTGAAAAAGTAATCCCCCGGAGAACCGTGGAGCGGAGCTCACTCCGCTGCTCCTGCGCGCGGTGTCGTCCGTGGCTGGGCAAACCCGTCACCCGTCGATGCCTCGACCCATGAGCCCGCTCAGGGCACACCCAGCCGGGTGTGCCCGGTGGCGATGCGCCGCTCGATCACGACAGGCGTGGCGCCTTCGCCCTGCCCTTGTTCCCAGAGCAGCAGAAACGGCGCCCCGCGGTTTTCAATTTCCAGTTCGGCGCCATTGGCGATGCTGCGCCAACGCAGATCGACACGGCCGTCGCCGATGCGGACATTTTCGACGGCCAGGCGATCCCAGCCGGCCGGCGGCCGCGGTGCGAACCGCAGCCGCTTCGCCAGCGCATCCACGTCCAGTCCGAGCATGCCGTGGACAGCCGCGGACAGGAACGCCGCCGAGGACCAGGTCTGTTCCGGCACCGATTCGCGCTGCGGCTCCGGACGATCGCCGCGCATGACCTCGTGCATGTGCCCCGGCGAATCCGCGCCCGCCCAGGACACCAGGCTGCGCCATAGCGTCGCCGCCTGCTCCGGCCTGCCCGCGCGCCACAGGGTCTCGGCCGCCATCGCGGTGCCCAGCCCCCACACGCTGCCGCGCGAATAGGCTTCCGGGTCGTAGTCGGCGGCCGTGTCCGGCTGGCTGCGCAGTCCCCACGCGGCAAGGTAGGCCGGCCGTGAGAGCTGGCCCAGCGTGGCGTCCACTTCCGCATCCGTGGCCGCCCCGGAACGGATGGCCGCCAGATCCGCCGGCGAGGTGCTTTCCCCGGCTTTGCCGGCGTGACTGAAGCCGCTGATCCAGCGCCGGCCGGCCTCGTCGCGATAACGCTTGCGCAACTGGATGCGCGCCTGCCCGGCGGCACTGGCGGCTTCGCGACCCAGTACTTCGTCACCCTGCACCCGCGCCAACGCCGACATGGCCTGCGCGGTCTCGACCCAGGCCGCCGACAGGGTCAACTCGTCGGTCAGGCGATCCTGCTCGTTCGCGCTCATCTTGTCGGCCGGCACGCGCGGCAGGCCGTCATCGGTATCGCGCGTGGACAGGCAATAGCGGTAGGCCCTGAGGACGGCGGGCCAGTGCCGGCGCAGGAATCCGGTGTCGCCGCTGGCGCGGACGTATTCGGCCAGCACACCGATGAAATCGAACGCGATGTCGACATGCACGTACATGTACGGATAGTCGCCGGCCCAGTCCAGGAAGCCCGCGCTCTGCGACATCTCGTGCCAGATCATGCCGTTGTCCGGATGCTGGTAGCGCAGGATGAACGCCAGCTCCTCCGCCGCGCGCTCGAAGCGTCCTTCGTGGATCAACGCACGCGTGCCGACCAGTCCGTCACCGGCGAAATACCACGCGTACTGCGGACGCCGCGCGCCGTGCGATGGCCCGTAACCGGCGACCAGGCCGCAGCCCAGCCGGGCGTTGCAGGTCCACGCCTGCTCCAGCGCAATCTGGGCCCAGCCCAGTGCCCGATTGGCATCGGCATCGGGCGTGGTGACGCGGAGCCGTTCGGAGGACACGAAACGCGCCGCGTCTTCCGCCGACGCGGGCTGTTGCAATGCCGCAGTGGTGGCATGCACGTCCTCGTCCACCTCGCTCTGGCCGGCGAACAGCAGTTCCGCGCAACGTTTCGTGCCGCAGGCTTGCGGCTGCAGGCGCAGGAACAATGGCAGGCCGAACTCGCTGCCACGCCGATCGTTGTTCGGCTCGCTGTGCTCCGTCGCCTGCGGCGAGGACACCAGCGCACGGAACTGCCTGCGTGGTTCGCTGATCAGGAATCCTTTCGCCTGCGCGTCCCAGGCCAATTCCTGCCCGCCCACCGCCGCCGGCCACATCAGGTTGAGCGACGGCCGGAAACGGATTTCCAGTCCGATGTCTTCGCCTTCCAGTTCGTAGCGCACGATGACACCGGGCAAACGGCCACGCGCCTCCACGCGCTCGCGCAGCGAAAAACCCGGCCCCGCGTAGTGCCGGGTCATCCCCAGCGGATCCACTTCCGCCGAAACCAGATAGGCCAGCCCGTCGCGCATCTTTCCGTCGATCACGAATCCAGGCCGATAGCCTGCCGCGATCTGCAACGGAAACGTCCACAGTTCCAGCCCGTCCTCGGAATACCCCCCGGCGAAGGCTCGCAGGCCGTGCGCCGAGAGGTAGCGGTTCTCGCGCGGCTGTTCAATCGACCAGCGCGGAAGTTCGTACGACGTCGACGCCGGTTCCGCCGCGGAAACCGGCACCGACACGAATGACAGCAACAGGCAGAGCAGACCCGGCCAATGGCGCATGGAGAACCTCGTGGGGAAGCGCGTCCTGCGGCGGATGTTCCTGGTTCGCACCCTAAGCCATCGCCCCGCATGACCGCCAATTGCAGCGCAGCATGGTGTCCACTGAAACCATCCGGCCGCTGTGGCAGACTCGCCGCATGATGCCGCGAATCCTTCTCCGCGCCCTGGTGTTGGCGGTGTGCTGCGTGGTTTCCGCTGCAGCCATCGCGGCTGCCCCGCCCTCGCGCGTGCTGATCTTCAGCAAGACCGCCGGTTTCCGCCACGATTCCATTCCTGTGGCGGTGACCGCGCTGCGCGAGATCGCCCGCCGGCAGTCACTCGATGCGGATACCAGCGAGGATGCCTCGGTGTTCGCGCCGGATCGATTGCAGCGCTACCGCGCGGTGATCTTCGTCAACACCACCGGCGACATCCTGGATCCGGAACAGCAACGGGCGCTGGAAGGCTTCATCCGCGCAGGCGGCGGTTTCATGGGCGTGCACGCGGCGGCGGATACCGAATACGACTGGCCGTGGTACGGCGAACTGGTCGGTGCGTGGTTCCTCGGCCATCCACCCGGGCTGCAGACCACCCGCGTGCGTTTCGGCCACGATGGCATCGCGGCGCGTGGACGCGAATGGCGGGTCACCGACGAAATCTACAACTACCGGCGCAACCCGCGCGGTTCGGTCGAAGTGATCGCGACAGTGGACGAGCACGACTACACCGGCGGGACCATGGGCGATGATCATCCGATCGCCTGGTGCCACGGTTTCGAAGGCGGCCGTGCCTGGTACACGGGGCTGGGCCATGACATGGCGATGTATTCAAACGCGACCTTCCTGCGTCATCTCCGGCGCGGCCTGCGCTACGTGACCGGACGCGCGGACGCGTGCTGATCAGGCGGCCGGGCAGGCATCGCGGCGTCCCGCCTCGAACGCCTTGACCCCCGCTTTGTCGACCGGTAGCGGACGCACGCCGTCGTCGAAAATCACCCGCCACTGACCGTCGCGATCCTGCTGCCACACCGATCCGAAGCGTCCCAGCCGATGGCTGCCGTCCTTCGGGTTGCGGTACAGCGCCGGACCGCTGGAGTAGGCCGTGCGGCCGTCGCCGCCGACCGAGACCCGCTCCGGATACCAGCGCAGTTCCAGCGCCTTGCCTTCGATCAGCGGCATCCAGTCGGCCACGATGGCGTCACGACCGCGGGTGGGCTGATGACCCACGCCGAACACCGCGTCGGCGTGGAGGAAGCCGGCGAAGGCGGTGGCGTCGTGCCGTGCGAGGGCGTCGGCGAAGCCGAGTTCCCGCGTCCAAACCGCGCATCGCGCGTCGCTTGCCATCCCCGGGTGCGGCGGCGGCTCAACGGCCGCGACGCCCGTCGCCAGGCCCGCCAGCCCCAGCAGGGCCGAAAGTCGTAGACCGTCTGTCATGCGAAGTTCTCCGAAACCTGCCAAGCTTTGCGCATTCCATTCCCATCCGTCCTTCCATGCGCCTGCCATTCGTCAGGGCCGCGTGGCTGGCCGCCGCATTGCTGCTGTCGGCCGGCTGCGCGACCCGCGCTCCGCACTCCGCCTCCATTCCCCCCCGGGAACCCGCCACCCTCCTGCTGATCTCGCTCGACGGCGTTCGCGCCGAATACCTCCAGCGCGGCATCACGCCCCATCTGACCCGGCTGGCCGAGGACGGCGTGCGCGCCGAGTGGATGAATCCCTCCTACCCCTCGCTGACCTTCCCCAACCATTACACCCTGGTCACCGGCCTGCGCCCGGATCATCACGGCATCATCAGCAACACGATGTTCGACGAGCACCTGGGCAACTTTTCGCTGAGCGACCGCGAAGCGGTGGGCGATGCACGCTGGTGGAGCGGTGAACCGATCTGGGTTGGCGCGGAGAAGGCCGGGCTGCGTACGGCGACCATGTTCTGGCCGGGTTCCGAAGCCGCCGTGCAGGGCGTCCGCCCCACCCAGTGGTTCCCGTTCGACAAGGCCTTCGCCATCGATGATCGCGTGCGCCAGGTGCAGGCCTGGCTGGATCTGCCGGCGACCGAGCGTCCGCGCCTGATCACGCTGTATTTCGAGCACGTGGACACCGCCGGCCATGACAACGGTCCGGCTTCGCGCAATGTCGAGGACACCCTGAAGGCGATCGATGCCGCCATCGGCCAGCTCGTCGACGGCATCGACGCCCGCGGCGAACGCAATCGCGTGAACCTCATCGTGGTCTCCGATCACGGCATGACCGCGACGTCGCCCGAGCGCGTGATGGTCATCGAGGATCGGGTGTCCCCGGATGACGCGGATGCCATCACCGTCGGCCAGGTGGTCGGTTTCAACCCCCGCCCCGGCCGTGAGGCCGCCGTCGAGCGGCAGTTGCTCGGCCGACGCGATCACGCCGAATGCTGGCGCAAGCAGGACATGCCCGCGCGCTGGCATTACGGCACCCATCCGCGCGTGCCCGCGATCGTCTGCCAGGCCGACGAAGGCTGGCTGCTGGTGAAACGCGAGGCGGTCGAACGGTGGCGCCGCAGCGGCTGGAAGGGCGGCGGCTCGCATGGCTACGACCCGGCGCTGCCCTCGATGCGCGCGATCTTCCTGGCGCGCGGTCCGGCGTTCCGGCACGGCCTTGTCGTGCCCGGCTTCGACAATGTCGACGTCTATCCGCTGCTGGCCCGCCTGCTGGGCGTCACGCCCGCGCCCAACGATGGCGATCCGCGGACCCTGCTGCCGATCCTGAGCGACGCCGAGGCTGCTTCAGCGTCCCGGCATTGATGTCCGAAAACGGTGAGTCGGGGGCCATGGGCGGTGCTAGCCTGCACGCATGTCCTCCGCCCCCCTCCCCGCCGGCCTGCCCGATCACCGCGTCTGCGAACAGGCGCGGCTGAGCCGTGACCCACGCTTCGACGGCCTATTCTTCACCGCCGTCACCAGCACCCGCATCTACTGCCGTCCGGTCTGTCCCGCGCCGGCGCCGAAGCCGGCCAACGTCACCTACTATCCGAACGCCGCCGCGGCGGAGGCCGACGGCTTCCGCCCCTGCCTGCGCTGCCGGCCGGAACTGTCGCCCAGCGACGGCGCCTGGCGGCGGGGCGATGAAACCGTCGCACGGGCACTGAAGCTGATCGACCAGGGCGCGCTGGCCGATCGCCCGCTGGCGGATCTGGCCGGTTCGCTGGGACTGGGCGAACGCCAGTTGCGGCGCCTGTTCAACGATCGGCTGGGTGCCAGCCCGGTCGGCGTGCACGGTACCCGTCGGTTGCTGTTCGCCAAGCAACTGCTCACCGAGACGCGCCTGCCAATCACCCAGGTCGCGCTGGCGGCGGGATTCGGCAGCCTGACCCGTTTCAACACCACCTTCCGCGAGGCCTACCGGATGGCGCCTCGCGATCTGCGCAAGCGCGAATCGACGGTGGAAGACGAAGGCGTCGCCCTGCGGCTTGGTTACCGGCCACCGTATGACTTCGAGGCCATGCTGGACTTCCTGCGCGGCCGCGCCCTGCCCGGCGTCGAGTACGTGGACGCGGACAGCTACGCGCGCGTCATCGGCGGCGCCGACGCGCCGGGCTGGCTGCGGGTCAGCCGCTGGAGCGCGAAGCCCGACGATCACGCGCTGCGGCTGGAACTGCATGGCGCCGCGCCGGCGCAGTTGCTCGCCATCGTCAACCGGATCCGCCGCATGTTCGACCTGGATGCGGATCCGCAGGCGATCGCGCGGGCGCTGGGCGCCGATTCGCGTCTGCGCCCGCTGCTGCGCAAGCGCCCCGGCCTGCGCCTGCCCAGCGGCTGGGACGGCTTCGAGATCGCGGTGCGCGCGATCATCGGCCAGCAGGTCAGCGTGGCCGCCGCGCGCACGCTCACGGCGCGCCTGGCCCAGCGGCATGGCACCCCGTTGCCGGTCCCGTTCGGCACCGGACTCGCGCACCTGTTCCCCTCCGCCGAGGCATTGGTCGATGTCGATCTCACCGCGATCGGCCTGACCCGTGCCCGCGCCGCCACCATCAACACGATGGCGCGCGCACTGCTGGAAGACCGCGTGGATTTTCGCGGCGAACGCACGCTGGACGATTTCACCGCGCGCTGGGTCGCCCTGCCGGGCATCGGTCCGTGGACGGCCAACTACATGGCCATGCGCGCGCTCGGCCATCCCGACGCATTTCCCGCCGACGATCTGGTATTGCAGAAAGCCGTGCCCACCGACGGCAGCCGGATGACCGCGAAAGCCCTCACCGCCCGCGCCGAGGCGTGGCGCCCCTGGCGCGCCTACGCGGTGATCCAACTGTGGCGCGACAGCATGCCCGCTCCCAAACCCTTGCCCGCTTCACCATTGCCCGTGTCCACGCCATGAACACTCCCTTGCACTACCGCCACATCGACAGCCCGGTCGGCCCGCTGCTGCTGGTGGCCGACGACGCCGCGCTGCGCGTGATCGAATTCGACAATCCGCGCCATCCGTACAAGCGTTCACCGGACTGGCAACCGGGCGACAACCCGGTGATGCGCGAAACCGCGCGCCAGCTGGGCGAGTACTTCCGCGGCGAGCGCCAGCAGTTCGATTTGCCGCTCGCGCCGCAGGGAACCGACTTCCAGCGCATCGTCTGGCACACGCTCGCCGACATTCCCTACGGACAGACCATCAGCTACGCGGAACTGGCGCGGCGCGTGGACAAGCCGACCGCCACCCGCGCGGTCGGCGCGGCGAACGGGCGCAATCCGCTGCCCATCGTGCTGCCCTGCCATCGCGTGATTGGCGCGGACGGCAGTCTGACCGGATTCGGCGGCGGCCTGCCGACCAAGCAGTACCTGCTGACCCTGGAGGGCGCGCTGCCGGCGGGCGATCTGTTCGATTGAATACCGTGGCGTTCTAGAATGACCGCATGAGCGCTTCCTCCACGCATCCCTCCGACGGCGTCCTGCTGGACGCAAACCTGATCACATTGACTGGCGATGCCGGCTATGGCGTCATCGAGCAGGGCGTGCTGGCCTGGCGCGACGGCCTGCTCGATTTCGTCGGTTCCCGCGCGGATTGGGAGCGTCTCGGCAACGATGGCGATCGCCCGGCGCTGCGTGCCGAAGGCCAATGGGTGAGCCCGGGCCTGGTCGACTGCCATACCCACACCGTTTTCGCCGGGGATCGCGCCGGCGAGTTCGAACAGCGCCTGCAAGGCGTCAGTTACGAAGAAATCGCTCGCGCCGGCGGCGGCATCGTGTCCACCGTGCGCGCCACCCGCGCCGCCAGCGAGGACGAACTGCTGGCGCAGTCGCTGCCCCGCGCGCGCGCGCTGCTCGCCGATGGCGTGACCACCCTGGAAATCAAGTCCGGCTACGGCCTGGATCTGGCCAACGAGCGCAAGATGCTGCGGGTCGCGCGCCGGATCGGCGAGCAGCTCGGCATCACCGTGCGCACCACCTTCCTTGGCGCGCACGCGTTGCCGCCGGAATACAGCGGACGCGCCGACGCGTACATCGACGCGGTATGCGAATGGCTGCCGCAGCTGCATGCCGAAGGGCTGGTCGATGCGGTGGACGCCTTCTGCGAGCGCATCGCCTTCGATGCCGCGCAGACCCGCCGGGTGTTCGAGGCCGCGCGCGCACTCGGCCTGCCGGTCAAGCTGCATGCGGATCAGTTGAGCGACGGTCATGGCGCCGCGCTGGTCGCCGAGTTCGACGGCCTGTCGGCGGACCACGTCGAGTACACCTCCGAGGACAGCGTGCGCGCGATGGCGGGGCACGGCACGGTCGCGGTGCTGCTGCCGGGTGCCTTCCACGTGCTGCGCGAAACCAGGCTGCCGCCGCTGGAGGCGTTCCGCGCCCACGGCGTGCCGATGGCGGTGGCGACCGACTGCAATCCCGGCACCGCGCCCCTGCAGTCGCTGCGACTGGCGATGTCGCTGGCCTGCACGCACTTCCGGCTGACTCCGGAAGAAGCACTGCGCGGCGCCACCACGCAAGGCGCACGCGCGCTTGGCCTGGCGGATCGCGGTGCGCTCGCGGTCGGGCGGCGCGCGGATTTCGTGCTCTGGAACATCGCCCAGCCCGCGCAGTTGAGCTACTGGCTGGGCGGCGAGCTGGTGGCGGGCGTGTATGCCGGTGGCCGGCGGGTGCGCTGACGATTCGCCGCTCCCTTCGCTCCCGCTGGCGACGAACCTTCGCCAGTGGCGCGGCTCCCACACTTTCCTCCCCCCGAGAACACCGACATGCCGCAGTCGTCCACCCTGGTCGCCTTCGCCCTCATCTGCCTGGGCATGGTGCTGACACCGGGTCCGAACATGATCTACCTAGTGTCCCGGTCGATTTCCCAGGGACGCATGGCCGGCCTTGTTTCGCTGGGCGGCGTCGCCCTGGGTTTCGTGTTCTATGTGCTTTGCGCGGCCTTTGGCATCACCGCGTTGATGATGGCGGTTCCCTACGCCTACGACGCATTGCGGCTCGCCGGCGCGCTGTACCTGCTCTACCTCGCCTGGCAGGCCATCCGGCCCGGCGGACGCTCACCGTTCCAGGTACGCGACCTGCCCCAGGATGGCCCCCGCAAGCTGTTCGCGATGGGTTTCGCCACCACGCTGCTCAATCCGAAAGTCGCGGTGATGTACCTGTCGCTGCTGCCGCAGTTCATCGACCCCGCGCACGGCAGCGTGCTGTCCCAGTCGCTGCTGCTCGGGTTCACCCAGATCTCGGTGAGCGTCAGCGTCAATGCGTTGATTGTCGCCATGGCCGGTTCGATCGCCCTGTTCATCGGGCAACGCCCACTGTGGCAGGTCGCGCAACGCTGGCTGATGGGCACCGTGCTGGCCGGCCTGGCGACGCGCATGCTGGTCGAGGGCCGGCGCTGACAGGGCGGGAGCACGCAGGCCACGCGGTATCGGCGCAAAGAAAAACCCCGGCGCGAGCCGGGGTTTTCTTTTTCCCGTCGCCGGATCCGCGGATCCGGTACGAAAGGCTCAGGCCTTGGCGACGGCCTTCTTGGCCACGGCCTTCTTGGCCGGCGCCTTCACCACGGTCTTCTTGGTGGTCGCCGTCGCGGCGACACCGGCCTTGGCCACGGTGCTCTTGCGCGCGTTGCCGTAGCTGGACACGTAGCGCTTGCCCTTGGCGGTTTTGCGGTCACCCTTGCCCATCGTTGTTCTCCTGATTCATTGAATTGCCGCGCTGGCGAAACGACCCGGGCGGGGTCGTGCGCGAGGCCGCAAAGCCTATCACAGCGGGGCCTGAAAGCCTTGACCCGCGTGTCTCAGTGCGCGCAGCTGGCGTCGTGGATGTGCCAGTGGTTCAGGCGCAGGTTGACCACGTGGGCCAGCCCGACCAGGGTGCCGCCCAGGGTCATGACGACGGCGTGGACGATTGCCGATTCGTGCAGCGGTGGGTAGAGCACCCCCGCCCAGAGGGTGACAAGACCCACGATCAGGAGCCCCAGCGCCCGGAATGCGCGATGGCGACGATAGCCCCAGAGCAGGCTGAACAGGCCGAGCACGGTCACGAAGACCACGAATGCACGTTCGAAATCGTCGCCCAGCCAGGCGGACAGGCCCAGCGACGGAATCGCCGCGAGCAGGAACGGGGTCAGCGCGCAGTGGACGGCGCAAATCAGGGAACCGGTGGCACCAAAGCGATCCAGCAGGCGGCGGAAACGTTCGTTCATGGCGGCAAGTATGACTTCCGGGAGGGGTACCTTTTCGGTATTGGTATATTATAACATTCGTCAAGTCCCCCTCCATTCATTCGGACCGCCTCCCCACATGAAGCCATTCCGCTCCCTCCCCCGCCGCCATCTGCTCGCCCGTGCCCTGGCTGTCGCCGTCCTCGTTCCGGCCGGCGCCACGGCGATCGCCGCCGACGCCGACACGACCCGCACTCCCCGGGACCTGGACGCCGTGGTGGTGACCGCCTCGCCGCTGAAGGGCAGCGCGGAATCGCTGGCCAAGCCGGTGGAAGTGCTGGTCGGCGAGGAACTGGACCGCAGCAAGGCCGCCACCCTGGGCGACACCGTCTCCAAGCTGCCCGGCGTGCAGACCACCTTCTTCGGCACCGGCGTCGGCCGCCCGATCATCCGCGGCCAGGAAGGCCCGCGCGTGCAGGTGCTGTCAGGCGGCATCGGCTCGATGGATGCTTCCACCGTCAGCGCCGACCACGCAGTCAGCATCGAGCCGTTCCTGGCCGATCAGATCGAAGTGCTGAAAGGCCCCGCCACCCTGCTGTTCGGCAGCGGCGCGATCGGCGGCGCGGTCAACGTGGTCGACGGCCGCCTGCCCGACACCCTTCCGGAAGATCCTTTCAGCGGCCGGGTGGAAGTACGCGGCAACACCGTCAACGACGAGCGCAGCGGCATGTTCCGGCTCGACGGGGTCAACGGCAACTGGGTCCTGCATGTGGACGGCCTGGTACGCAACACCGACGACTACGACATTCCCGGCTACGCGGTGCTCGAACACCATGACGAAGGCGAAGAGGATCACGCGCACGAGGAAGAGCAGCCCAAGGGCACGCTGCCGAACAGTTCGGTGCGCACCCGCGCCGGCGCGGTCGGCGCGACCTGGCTGGGCGAAAAGGCGTACTTCGGCCTGGCCGCCAGCACCTACCGCAACAACTACGGCATTCCCGCCGGCGCGCACGTGCATGACGACGGCCACGGCCACGGCCACGAGCACGAAGGCGAGGAAGAGGAAGCGCACGAGGAAGAAGGTCCGGTCCGCATCGACATGGTGCAGAACCGCATCGACGTGAAGGCCGGCGTCTACGATCCGTTTTCGTTCCTGCAGGCGATCAACCTGCGCGGCGCCTACAACGATTACGAGCACGTCGAACTGGAAGGGGGCATGCCGGCCACCCGTTTCACCAACCGCGGCCGCGAATTGCGCCTGGAAGCGGTGCAGAAGGAGTTCCACGGCTGGCGTGGCGCGTTCGGCCTGCAGTACGGTCGCAGCGATTTCGGCGCGATCGGCGAGGAAGCCTTCGTCCCGGATACCCTCACCGATACCCTCGGCGTGTTCGTGGTGCAGGAAAAGGACTTCGGCCCCTGGAAACTCGAACTCGGTGGCCGCCATGAGCAGGTCAAGCTGGATCCCCAAGGCCATGCGAACCGCGATTTCGACGTGACCAGCCTGTCGGGCGCGGCGATCTGGCGCATCAATCCGGTCTTCGATCTGCGCTTCGGCCTGGACAGCTCTGAGCGCGCACCCACCAACGAGGAACTGTTCGCCGGCGGCACGCACATCGCCACGCAGTCGATCGAAGTCGGCGACGCCAACCTGGACAAGGAGCGTGGCCGCCGCGCGGAAATCGGCCTGCACGCGCATACCGATCGCATTGACTTCAAGCTGGCGGTCTACCAGACCAACTTCAAGGACTTCATCTACCTGGCCGACACCGGTGTCGAGGAAGGGCTGCCGGTGCGGCTGTGGACGCAGCAGGATGCGAAGTTCAAGGGCGTGGAAGCCGAAGCACGGATCAAGCTGGTTGATTCCGAGCAGGCCGGTGCCTGGGATCTGCGCCTGTTCGGCGACCGCGTGCGTGCGGAGCTGGACGGCACGGGCACGCGTCGCGTGCAGCTCGCCGTGCCGCACGACGACCACTTCCATCGCTACACGATCGACCTCGCCCAGGGCGGCAATCTTCCGCGCATCGCCCCGGCCCGCCTCGGTGCCGACCTGAACTGGTCGCTGGGCGGCTGGCGCGCATCGGTGGGGGCGGTTCGCTACGCCAAGCAGGACGACGTCGCGCAGAACGAGGAGCCCAGCCCCGGCTACACCCTGGTCGATGCGCACCTGGCGTATCGCTGGGATCGGCCGGAAACCAGCTGGGAACTGTTCCTGGACGGCAGCAACCTGACCGACAAGGAAGCCCGCCCGCATACCTCGTTGCTGCGTGATTTCTCGCCGCTGCCGGGCCGCGGCGTGGCGTTCGGCATCCGCGCCTACTTCTGACGGGCCTCTCTCCGCCTGTGCGAAGCACGGCCACCCGCAAGGGTGGCCGTTTTGCTTATGGGGGCCACAGAACGGGCCCGCCTGTAGCGCCGGGCTTGCCCGGCGGCGTCAACCTTCCTCGCGAGCGGATCGTCCCAGCGGAGCAAGCTCCGCTCTACGGCGGTGGGTTCCTCCTGTAGCGCCGAGCTTGCTCGGCGGCGTCAACTCTCCCGCGAACGGATCGTTCCAGCGGAGCAAGCTCCGCTCTACTACGGTGGATTTCTCCTGTAGCGCCGAGCTTGCTCGGCGGCTTCAACCTTCCCGCGAGCGGATCGTTCCAGCGGAGCAAGCTCCGCTCTACGGCGGTGGATTCCTCCTGTAGCGCCGGGCTTGCCCGGCGGCGTCAACCTTTTCGCGAACGGATGTTCAGCGGAGCAAGCTCCGCTCTACGACGGTGGATTCCTCCTGTAGCGCCGGGCTTGCCCGGCGGCTTCAACGTTCCCACGAGCGGATCGTTCCAGCGGAGCAAGCTCCGCTCTACGGCGGTGGATTCCTCCTGTAGCGCCGAGCTTGCCCGGCGGCTTCAGCCTCCCCACGAGCGGATCCTTCAGCGGAGCAAGCTCCGCTCTACGGCTAGGAGTTGTTGATTTATGTGTATATGCACATATAATCCAGCTCCCGCCCCGGGTCCGCGTCCATGTCCTCCTTCCGCAGCCCCTGCACCTGCTTCCATCTGCGCCGGGCGACCCGTCGGGTCACCCAGATCTACGACCGCGAACTGGCGGCGGTGGATCTGAGCCTCAATCAGTACAGCATCCTGCGCCGCGCCGGCGAATCGCCGCGCACGCTCGGCAGCTTGGCCGACGAACTCGGCATGGATCGCACCACCCTCACCCGCAACCTCAAACCACTGCTGGCCGTCGGCCTGCTGGCCGAGACGCGCGGCGAGGATGCGCGCCAACGCCTGCTGCAACTGAGCGATGCCGGCCGCCAGCGGCTGGAGGCGGCACGCCCACACTGGCAGCGCGCACAAGGGATCATCGACGAGGCGTTCGGTGCCGACGCGGTCGCCCGCCTGCATGCCGATCTCGACAAATTGACCGAACGCCTGCATGACCAGGAGGCCGCAGAATGACCGCCAGCTCCCGCATGCCCTGGGCGTTGCTGCTCGCCGCCGCCGCCACGCTCATGATCACGATGGGCGCGCGCCAGACCACCGGCCTGTTCGTCGCGCCGATCCACGAGAGCACCGGTGTCGGCATCGCCGCGATCAGCTTCGCGATGGCGATCGGCCAGTTCACCTGGGGCGCGGTGCAGCCGGTGTTTGGCGCGTTCGCCGACAAGCGCGGCTCGACCGGTGTACTGGTGCTGGGCGCGGTGCTGCTGGCGATCGGCCTGGCGATGACGCCGTGGATGAAGTCGCAATGGGGCCTGATGTTCACCCTCGGCCTGCTCACCGCCGCGGGCGCGGGCGCGGGCAGTTTCTCCATCCTGATCGGCGCCACCGCGCAGCAGATGGCGCCGGAACAGCGTTCCTTCGCCGCCGGTTTCATCAACGCCGGCGGTTCGATGGGCCAGTTCGTGTTCGCGCCGCTGGTGCAGATGATGATCAGCGTCGCCGGCTGGGCCACCGCGATGTACGGCCTGGCGTTGGCCTCCCTGGCGGCGATTCCGCTGGCCTGGCCGCTGCGTCGGCGAGCGGTGCCGGCGCCTGCCGCGGGTTCCGACGGTGCGCCGCCCACCGTGGAAATCACCCTGCGCGAACAGTTGCGTATCGCCCTGCGTGATCGCAGTTACTGGATGCTGCATCTGGGCTTCTTCACCTGCGGCGTGCATATCGCCTTCCTGGTCACCCATCTGCCCGGCGAGATCGCCCTGTGCGGTCTGCCGGCCAGTGTGTCCGCCGCGTCCATCGCGCTGATCGGCCTGTTCAATGTCGCCGGCAGCCTCGCGGCGGGTGCGCTGGGCCAGCGCTTCCGGATGAAGTGGATCCTGGCGGTGATGTACGCCAGCCGCGCGGTGATGATCGCGATCTACCTGCTGTCGCCGCCGACGCCGCTCACCTTCTACGTGTTCGCCGCGGCGCTGGGTTTCACCTGGCTGGCGACCGTGCCGCCGACCGCCGGCCTGGTCGGCAAGCTGTTCGGTCCGCGCTACCTGGGCACGCTGTTCGGCCTGACCCTGCTGTCGCACCAGTTGGGCGGGTTCTTCGGCGCCTGGCTCGGCGGCGTGGTGATGGAGCGCTTCGGCAACTATTCGCTGATGTGGTACGCCGACATGGCGCTGGCGCTGCTGGCCGCCGCAGCCAACCTGCCGATCCGCGAGAACGCACCGAGGCTCAAGCTGGCGACGGCCTGATCATCCGGATGATGCCTGCATGTTCCATGTGGGAGCGACGTAAGTCGCGATGAGCGGATACGCGAAAGGCATCGCGACTCACGTCGCTCCCACAACACAATTGCGTTCCAACTCAATCCGCGCTGGCGGCTTCGGCGCAGCGGGCGCACAGGCCGTGCACTTCCAGGGTCTGCGCCTGTGGCTGGAAGCCCAGCGCCTTGGCGCGCCGCTCCAGTTGATCCACCACTTCGCGATCCTCCAGCTCCACCGCGCTATGGCAGCGATCGCAGATCAGGAATGGCACCGAATGCTGGGCGCTGTTGGGATGATGGCAGGCGACGAAGGCGTTGACCGATTCCAGCTTGTGCACGAAACCGTTCGCCATCAGGAAGTCCAGCGCGCGGTATACCGTCGGCGGCGCGTCCGCGCCCACGCCCTTGGTGGCGCGCACCCAGTCGAGCAGTTCATAGGCCTTCACCGGCTTGCCGGCGTCGGCGATCAGTTCCAGCACGCGGGCACGGATCGGTGTCAGCCGCAGACCGCGCTCTTGGCACGCGTGTTCGACGGCGCGCACGAAACCGCGCGCGTCGCTGACATGGTGCTTCGGATCCGTACAACTATGCGTCTTGGGCATGGGGTCCCTCGTTTCAGGCAGCTCCGCCTGTCTTGATAAGCGCTGCATCGATGCGTTTCAAGGCCTGCTCGCGACCCGCCAGGTAGACGGTCTGGGAAATGTCCGGGCTGACCTGGGTACCGGTGATCGCCACCCGCATCGGCTGGGCAACCTTGCCCATGCCGGTTTCCAGCGCGGCGGCGGTGTCGTGCAGGGCGGCGGACACCGACTCGACGGTCCATTCCGTAGCCTGCGCCAGCAGCTCCCGCGCCTTGGCCAGCGGCGCGTGCGCGGCGGCGGTGAGGTGCTTGGCGACCGCGGCCTCGTCGTAGCTCTCCAGCGGCAGGTACCAGACGGCGGCGCGCTCGGCCATTTCCTTCAGCGTCTGCACGCGATCGCGCATCGCCACCACCACTTCGGCTGGACGCGGACCCTGCCCGACATCTAGGCCCAGCTTGCGCAGCTGGTATTCCAGGTGCGGTGCGATGGCATCCGGCTCGTTCGACTTCAGGTAATGCTGGTTGACCCAGCCCAGCTTGGCCATGTCCAGGCGCGCGGCCTTGGAATTGACGTCCTCCACCGAGAACAGGTCGATCAGCTCCTGGCGGCTGAATATTTCCTGGTCGCCGTGCGACCAGCCAAGCCGCGCCAGGTAGTTGATCAGCGCGTGCGGCAGGTAGCCGGCGTCCTTGTATTGCATCACGTCGGCCGCGCCGGTGCGCTTGGACAGCTTGGCGCCCTGTTCGTCCAGGATCATCGGCATGTGCGCGAACTTCGGCACCGGCACGCCCAGCGCCTCGTAGATGTTGATCTGGCGCGGGGTGTTGTTGATGTGGTCGTCGCCACGGATCACGTCGGTGATGCGCATGTCCCAGTCATCGACGACCACCGCGAAGTTGTAGGTGGGAAAGCCGTCCGGACGGAAGATCACCATGTCGTCGAGTTCGCTGTTGCTGATCTCGATGCGGCCCTTGATGCGATCGTCGAACACCACGCTGCCTTCGGTGGGATTCTTGAACCGGATCACCCGGTTGGGATCCTCGCGGCAAGGCAGGTTCAGGTCGCGGGCGCGGCCGTCATAGCGCGGCTTCTGCTGGGCGGCCATCGCCGCCTCGCGCATGGCGTCGAGTTCCTCCTTGCTCTCGTAGGCGTAGTACGCCTTGCCGTCGGCGACAAGCTGCTCGGCGACCTGGCGGTACCGATCGACGCGCTGGGTCTGGTAGATCGGGCCTTCGTCGTAGTCCAGCCCCAGCCAGTCCATCGCTTCCAGGATCGCATCGATGGCGGCCTGGGTGCTGCGCTCGCGATCGGTGTCCTCGATGCGCAGGATGAAATCGCCGCCGCGATGCCGCGCCTCCAGCCAGCAGTACAGCGCGGTGCGGGCACCGCCGATATGCAGGTAGCCGGTGGGGCTGGGGGCGAAACGGGTACGGCAGGTCATGGACGGACTCGGCAAACTGAATGGGGCGATTTTACCTTGAAGGCGGGGATTGGGGATTCGGGATTGGGGATTCGGAAAAGCTCGACCGCATGAAAACTTCGGTTTCCCTCCGCGAATGGCTATCCCTCCAATCCCCAATCCCGAATCCCCAATCCCGGCTGCCTTATCATCCCCCCATGACCACGCTCTTCATCTCCGATCTGCACCTGGATGCCGAACGCCCGGCCATCACCGAACTGTTCGGTGCCTTCATGCATCGCGAAGGGCGCCAGGCCGAGGCGGTGTACATCCTGGGCGACCTGTTCGAAGCCTGGGTCGGCGACGACGACCCGTCCGAAACCGGCGCCTACGTGGCCGACCGCATCCGCGAAGTGGTCGATCTCGGCGTGCCGGTGTACTTCATCCGCGGCAACCGCGATTTCCTGGTCGGGGACGCTTTCGCCCGGCGCGCCGGCATGCGCATCCTGCCGGATCCGGCGGTGGTGACCCTGTACGGCCGCCCGACCCTGTTGATGCACGGCGACCTGCTGTGCACCGACGACGTCCCCTACCAGCAGTTCCGCGCGCAGACCCGCGATCCGGCCTGGCAACGACAGTTCCTCGGCCAACCGCTGGCCGCGCGCCTGGCGTTCGCCGCGCAGGCGCGCGCCGCCAGCCAGGCACGCCAGCAGGGCATGATCCAGGACGACCGTGCGCAGTTCGAAACCGTCACCGACGTGACCCCGGCCACCGTGGAAGCCACCCTGCGCCGGTTTGGCGTGGATACGTTGATCCACGGTCATACCCACCGTCCCGCCATCCACGACCTCGGCATCGATGGCCGCGCCTGCCGGCGCATCGTGCTGGGCGACTGGTACGAACAGGGCTCGGTGCTGCGGGTGGACGCGAACGATTGGATCCTCGAATCCCTGCCCTTCACCCCGTAGAACGGAGCTTGCTCCGCTGACGCCATCCGCGCGCCGAAACGCCCCGCCGCCGAGCAAGCTCGGCGCTACATGTAGAGCGGAGCTTGCTCCGCTGATGCCATCCGTGCACCGAAACACCCCACCGCCGAGCAAGCTCGGCGCTACACGTAGAGCGGAGCTTGCTCCGCTGGCACCGTCCGCGCACCACAACGCCCCGCCGCCGAGCAAGCTCGGCGCTACACGTAGAGCGGAGCTTGCTCCGCTGGCTCCTTCCAAACACCGCAACGCCCCCACCGCTGAGCAAGCTCGGCGCTACACGTAGAGCGGAGCTTGCTCCGCTGGCACCGTCCACACACCGCAACGCCCCCGCCGCCGAGCAAGCTCGGCGCTACACGTAGAGCGGAGCTTGTTCCGCTAACGCTGCGCTTCCGCCTGCAGGGCGAGCAGTTCGTCCTCGTCGAAGCCTGCCAGCAGGCGCGCCTGCAGGTTGAACGGACCATGCAGGTAGCCGCCCGCGTACTCCTTCAACAACTCGCGGAATCGCTCGCGCGGCTCGATGCCGGCGTGTTCGCAGTACCAGCGGTACCAACGCGATCCGGCGGCGACATGCGCGACTTCCTCGCGCAGGATGATTTCCAGGATGTCGGCGGTGGCATCGTCGCCCAGTTCACGCAGCTTGACGATCATTCCCGGCGTGACATCGAGCCCGCGCGCCTCCAGCACGCGTGGCACCAGCGCCATCCGCGCCAAGCCGTCGTGCGCGGTCTTCTCGGTCATTTCCCACAGGCCGTTGTGGGCGTCGAAGTCGCCGTAGTCATGGCCGTACCCGCGCAGGCGATCCCGCAGCAGCATGAAATGACGTGATTCGTCGCAGGCCACGCCCACCCAGTCGGCGTAGAAATCCGCCGGCAAGCCACGGAACCGATACACCGCATCCCACGCCAGATCGATGGCGTTGAGTTCGATGTGCGCGATGGCATGGATGAAGGCCGCCCTGCCCTGCGGATTGCCCAGGCCGCGACGCGGCAGATCGCGCGGATGCACCAGCGCCGGTCGCGGCGGTCGCCCCGGCATGCGGATCGGTTCGGGTGCCGGTGCTTCCGTCGGAACCGCCAGTTCGCCGCGCTGGAAGGCGTCGGCGAACCGCTGGGTCAACGCCACTTTGTCATCGACGATCGCCGCATCCAGGCAGATGCGCGCTGCGTCGAACAGATTGCCCGGCAAAGCACTCATGACAAGTCTGGATGCTTCAGGTAATTCGTTCCCGGCTTTTTGCCGTTCCCGAATCCCGAATGCCCAATCCCCGCCCTCAAGACACCCGGCGCTTGCGCTTGGCTTCGTCCGAACGCGCCTGCTGGATGCGCTCGAAGTAGCCGGACTCGATGCCGGTGACGTACTCGCCGTCGAAGCAGGACGAATCGAACCTGGTCAGTTGCGGATTGCCTTCGCGCACCGCCGCTTCCAGGTCTTCCAGGTCCTGGTAGACCAGCCAGTCGCAGCCGAGCAGCTTCTCGATTTCCTCGACGCTGCGATCGTGCGCGACCAGTTCGTCCACCGCCGGCATGTCGATGCCGTAGATGTTGGGATGGCGCACGGGCGGCGCCGCCGACGCGAGATAGACCTTGCGCGCGCCCGCGTCGCGGGCCATCTGCACGATCTGCTGCGAGGTGGTGCCGCGCACGATCGAATCGTCGACCAGCAGCACCACCCGGTTGCGGAATTCCAGGTGGATCGGATTGAGCTTGCGGCGCACCGATTTCACCCGCTCGCTCTGGCCCGGCATGATGAAGGTGCGGCCCACGTAGCGGTTTTTGATGAACCCCTCGCGGTACTTCACGCCCAGCACGTTGGAAATCTCCAGCGCGGCGTCGCGCGAGGTATCCGGAATCGGGATGATGGTGTCGATGTCGTGGTCAGGACGCAGGCGCAGGATCTTCTCGCCCAGCTTCACGCCCATGCGCATGCGCGCCTTGTGCACCGACACGTTGTCGATCATCGAGTCCGGGCGGGCGAAGTAGACGTATTCGAAGATGCACGGCGCGTGTTGTTTCGGCTCGGCGCAGATCTCGGAGAACAGCTCGCCGCGCGCGGTGATCACCAGCGCCTCGCCCGGGAGCACGTCGCGCACCCGCTGGAAGCCCAGGATGTCCAGCGCCGCCGACTCGGAGGCGACGATGTACTCGAAGCCCTCGTTGTGCTCGCGCTTGCCCAGCACCAGCGGACGGATCCCGTTGGGATCGCGGAACGCCACCAGGCCCAGGCCCAGCACCACGCTGACCACGGCGTAGCCGCCGCGCACCCGGCGATGCACGCCGGCGACCGCGCGGATCGCCGTTTCCGGCGACAGCGTGCGCTGCAGGTCCAGTTCGTGGGCGAACACGTTCAGCAGCACTTCGCTGTCGGATTCGGTGTTGATGTTGCGGCGATCCTGGGCGAACACTTCCTGGCGCAGCGCCTCGGTGTTGATCAGGTTGCCGTTGTGCGCCAGGGCGATGCCGTAGGGTGAATTGACGTAGAAGGGCTGCGCCTCGTCCATGCCCTCGGAACCGGCGGTGGGGTAGCGGCAGTGGGCGATGCCCACGCGGCCTTCCAGCACGCTCATGGCCTTGGCGTTGAACACGTCGCGGACCAGGCCGTTGTCCTTGTGCACGCGCAGGCGGGTGCCGTCGGCGGTGGCGATGCCGGCGGCGTCCTGCCCTCGGTGTTGAAGGACGGTCAGCCCGTCATAGAGCTGGCCGGCAACATTCTGGTTGCCGACGATGCCGACGATACCGCACATGGATGACGCTCTCCGGTTCGATCAGTTCGAAGCTGGCGGGGAATCTGGAGCTTGCTGCGCGCCGGCTTCGTCCAGCGGCGGGGGCAAGGCGGGAAGGACGCCATTATCGCCTGCCGGGGCGCCGAAGCCAAAATCCAGTTCCGATACGGTCCATTCCGGCAGCCAGCGGCTCAGCCATTGCGCGCCCGGCAGCAGCACGGGTACCAGCCGCGACTGCGCCCAGGACGGCTCGCGCGGCAGGTCGGTGAAACCGGCCAGCAGGATCAGGATGCAGGCCACCAGCGCGCCGCGCGCCAGGCCCAGCGCCAGCCCCAGCAAGCGGTCCAGCGCCGACAGGCCAATCGCCTTGACCAGCAGCCGGACCAGCCAGCCGACCAGGCCAACCACGATCATCACCACGATGAAGCTGAGCGCATAGCCGCCGAACAGTTCGGTCGCGCCCGGCGTGCCGCCCTCGGCGAGGATGCCGGCGACCTGCGCGCCGTAGTGGAATGCCACCCACCCAGCCAGCAGCCAGGCCAGCAACGACGCCAGTGCGCCGATGAAACCGCGCAGCAGGCCGAACAGGGCCGACGCGCCGATGACGGCGGCCAGCACGAGGTCGATCATCGGCATCCGTCAGGCATCAGGGATGCGGACGGACCATGCCGCTGATGCCGAATTTGGCCGCCACCTGCGCCTTCAGCTGATCGGCGTCGGCGCGGCTGGCCACCGGGCCCACCCGCACGCGGCTGAGGGTGCCCTTGTCGGTGCGGACCTGCTCGACGAAGGCGCTGAAGCCGCCGGCGCGCACCTTGTCGCGCAGCGCGGTGGCTTCCTCGGGCTTGGAAAATGCACCCAACTGCACGGCGAAGCCGACGTTGCTGGCGGCCGGCTTGGGCGACTCCGGCTTGGCCGCCGGCGCGGTCGGGGGCTTGGCCGGGGCGGCGGCGGCCGTCGTGGCCGGCGCCGGAACGGGCTTGGCCGGCGCGGGTCTGGCCGGTTCCGGCGGCAGCGCCTGGGTGGTCACCGCGGGCGCCGGGGCGGCGGCCTGGGCCACCGAGGGCGTGGTCGTCGCGGCGGCCGGAGCCGAGGCGGTCTCCGCGCCGGCATCGAGCACCACCACCTGGGCCTTCACGTCGCTGCGGATCTTCACCGCTTCCAGCCGCCGGGATTCGGCGATGGCGCGATCCGGATAGGGTCCGATGCGAACGCGGTAGGCGCTGCGGCCATTGATGGTGGCGGCCTCGCGGTAACCGGGCAACCCGCCCTGCTTGAGCCGGGCGATGACCGCATCGGCGTCGGCGGCAGTCGCGTAGGCACCGAAACTGACCGCGTAGTTGCCGCCGGCGGTCGCCGCCGGCATCAATCCGCGATCGGCCGGCGCGGCGGCATCGGGCGAGGTCGCCGGAGTCGCCGCGGGCAGGCCGACCGCGCCGTTGGCGGGGGCGCCGTCCGGCGTGACCAGCGGCAGTTCGCGGGTTTCATACTGTCCTTCGGGCGCATCGGGCACTTTCAGCGGCACATCCGAAACGCCGCTGTCGGGGGCCGGTCCCTTGACCAGCATCGGCAGGAAGATGACCGCCAGCGCGACCAGGACAATCGCGCCGATCAGACGCTGTTTCAGAGCAGTATCCATCAGAACCCACGCTACGCCGCGGCGAGAATGCCGCAGGGATTATACGGTGCCGATTCCGGGCTTCCCGTCATTCGGATGAACGCAGGGCGAGCAGCGCTTCGGCGGCGGTGTGGAAGGAACCGAAGACCAGGATCCGCGAGCCGTTGATCGCCCCGTCCCGCGCCGAGGCCAGCGCATCGGCCACGCTGGCGTGACGGCTTCCGTTCGCGGCGGCGGTCTCCCCCAGTCGCGCGGCGAGCGCGTCCACGTCCTGTCCGCGCGCGGTTCCAGGCTCCAGTCCTGCCAGATGCCAGCGCACGTCGAGTCCTTCGAATGCGGCCACCACGCCCGCCGCGTCCTTGTCGGCCAGCGCGGCATAGACCAACTGCGTCGGCGCGGTCGGCTGCGCGCGCAGCCATGCCGCCAGTTCGCGCGCGGCCTGCGGGTTGTGGCCGACGTCGACGACGATGTCGACGCCGTCGCGCACCAAGGCCTGCAAACGCCCCGGAAGACGCGCCGCGGCGATGCCTTCGGCGAACGCGGCTTCCGGCGGCGGAGTGCCGAGCGCGCGCAGCGCGGCGATCGCCGCGGCGGCGTTGTTGCGCTGGATCGGGGCGGCCAGGGATGGATTCGGCAGTTCCAGTTCCGCACCGACCTCGCGCCAGCGCCAGCGCTGCCCGTCAATCGGTTCCTGGAAGAAATCGCTGCCCAGCCGCAATGCGTTGGCGCCAATGGCGTAGGCGTGGCGCAGCACGCTGGACGGCGAATCGATCTCGCCCAGCACCAGCGGTTTCCATGCGCGTGCGATGCCGGCCTTCTCCTGGCCGATGCTCTCGCGATCCGGTCCCAGCCAGTCGACGTGATCGATGTCCACCGTGGTGATCACTGCGACGTCGGCATCGATCAGGTTCACCGCGTCCAGGCGTCCGCCCAGGCCCACTTCCAGCACCGCCAGATCCAGCTGCGCCTGCTGGAACAGCCACAACGCCGCCAGCGTGCCGAATTCGAAATAGGTCAACGGCACCTCGCCACGCGCGGCTTCCACCGCGGCGAACGCGGCGATCAGTTGCGCGTCGCCGGCCTCGTCGCCATCGATGCGCACGCGCTCGTTGTAGCGCAGCAGGTGCGGCGAGGTGTACGCGCCCACCCGCCAGCCGGCGGCGCGGGCGATGGATTCGATGAAAGCGACCGTCGAGCCCTTGCCGTTGGTCCCGCCCACCGTGATCACCTGCGCGGCCGGCCGGGCCAGTCCCAGCGCGTCGGCCACCGCGCGCACGCGCTCCAGGCCCATCTCGATTGATTTCGGATGCTGGCGCTCGATGTAGGCGAGCCAGTCATCGAGGGTCTGCGGAAGAGAGGAAACCATGTTCAATCCTGTGAGTAGACGTGCTGGATGCTGAAACCCAGCGCGGAGCGGCGGCCGGCCAATACGACCTCGACCTGCTGATTCGGATGACGATCGTAGAACGCTTCGCGGATGCACAGATAGGAGGGAAACGCGCCTTCCATCGGGCCGCCGTACAGCCGATGGTCGCAGGAACGGCGGCTGCGGCTGTAGCGGGTTTCCATCGCGTGGATTTCGCGGACTTCGTTGCCGAAGACGCGGGTGAACGCCCACGGCAGGGTCTTGATGGCGATCAGCCAGGAAACTAAGCCCAGCATCAACGGGATGGCCAGCAGCAGGAACAGGAACCGGAGCAGGCCCCGATCCACGAATTGGCCCATGCGTCCCTTGCGGCTGGCATGGGCGAACAGCAGCGCGGTCTCGATCACGCCGACGATCAGGAAGATCACCGCCACGTGGATACCCCGCAATGCCGGCGCCGGTGCGAAGTCGACGAACATGCCGACGAACACGAGGATCAGCACCGCTATTGCCGCCGACGTGCTGATCCATTGTTCGCGGGTCGGCTGTTCGGTGCCGAACGCGCCCTGCTTCCAGCCCATGCCGGACGCCCTGCGAGCGGGTTACAGCGCGCGGTGTTTGGCTTCGCCGAAGAACGGCGTGTGGTGGGCGCAATCATTCAGGCGCACCACTTCGAGCCGCTCCACGTCCGGGCCTTCCAGCAGGTTCAGGGTGGTCGGCGCCTGGCGGAAGGTCCACAGCTTGGCGATCGGCAGGCCGAGCACGCGACACAGGATGACCCGGTTCACCGCGTCATGCGCGACCACCAGCAGGGTGTCGCCATCACCCAGGCCTTCTGCCGCGCGCGCCAGTCCACGCCACGAGCGGTCCAGCACCTGCCGCAACGATTCGCCGCCCGGCATCAGCACCGTGTCGGGTTCCTCGCGCCACGCCTGCAGGCGCGCCGGATCCTTCTCGTGGATTTCGCTGGCCAGCAGGCCTTCCCACTCGCCGTGGGCGATTTCCTGCAGATCCTCGTCGGTGGTCAGCATATCGGCACGCGTCGCACCCAGC
This sequence comes from Pseudoxanthomonas sp. PXM04, assembly GCF_014851695.1. Classification (NCBI taxonomy): domain Bacteria; kingdom Pseudomonadati; phylum Pseudomonadota; class Gammaproteobacteria; order Lysobacterales; family Lysobacteraceae; genus Pseudoxanthomonas; species Pseudoxanthomonas sp. PXM04. The sequence goes on along the minus strand of NZ_JACVAG010000007.1, from coordinate 71,388 downwards.
GCGTAGCGGGCCGTGGTGGCCGCGCGGGTCAGCGGCGAAGCCACCGCGCGGGAGATCGGAAGATCCTGCAACCGTTGGCCCAGCGCCTGCGCCTGCGATTCACCAATGGGTGAAAGGGGAATGTCGATCTGGCCCTGGTAGCGGCCTTCGGCGTTCCACGGCGTTTCGCCGTGGCGGGCAAGCAGGATGCGCATGCGTGGGGGATTCCGGCTGGGGGAGCGCCATTTCCAACCCCGGAAACGGCAACGGGAGCGGATCATACCGCTCCCGTCGCCCGGTTCCGCCCTTTTTTCGAAGGTCAGACCATTTGGTTACCGCTTATTTCGCCGCGGGAACGTTCATTTCCTTCAGCAGCTGCGGCGCCGGGTAGACCTCCTGCATGATCCAGCGCAGGTAACGGCCGTCCACCGCGATCATGCGGGTCATCTTGGGATCGAACACCCAGTTGGAGCTGACCGATTCCCAGTTGCCGTCGAAGGCCAGGCCGACCAGCTTGCCGTTCGCGTCCAGCACCGGCGAACCGGAGTTGCCGCCGGTGATGTCCAGATCCGACAGGTAGTTCACCGGCACCGAGCCGATGCGCTTGTCTTCCAGGCCGCCGTAGCGCTTGGCCTTGACCGCATCCAGCAGCGCCTTCGGCGAGTCGAACGGATCCTGCCCGGTCTCCTTGGCCACCACGCCTTCCAGGGTGGTGAACGGGGTGTAGGCCACGCCGTCCTTGGGCTCGTAACCCATCACGTTGCCGAAGGTGATGCGCAGCGACAGGTTGGCGTCCGGATAGACGAACTCGCCCTGGCTCTTCTTGTAATCGGCCAGCGCCTGCAGGAACACCGGGCGCGCGACCAGCGCCTCGCCCATCCGGGTCTTGCGCTCCTGTTCGAGCTTCAGCAGGGTCGGCATCACCGCCACCGCGTACTGGATGGCCGGATCGTTGCTGGCCTCGAACGCCTTGCGATCGGCCTTCAGCCATTTCAGGCGTTCCTCGGTGTTGCCCAGCTGGGTGCCGGCCAGCTTGTCGAGCGCGCGGTTGACCGCGTCGGCGTCATTGCCGCCCAGCCAGGCGTCGACCGCGGCCACGTGCTGGGCGGCCGGAAGCTTGACGTACTCGTTGAGCCAGTACTGCTGGATCTGGCGATCCATCGCCGGCACGTAACGGCGCTCCATCTGCTTCATCGCGCCTTCGATGCCCGGCAGATCGCGTTCCTGGTAACCGGATTCGCGCTCGGCGTTGGGCTTTTCGTTCTCGATCGCCAGGCGGTACAGCGTGCTCGCCACGCCGATCACGCCACTGTTGCCGAACTGGCCGACCACCAGATCGCGATCACGGGTGCTCTTGGCCTGCTCGGCCAGCGCCACCAGCCTGGCGTGCGCGTCCAGGGCCGCCTTGCCCTGGCCACCCTGGCCCTTGAGCCAGTTCAGCACCGCGGTCTCCTCGGCATGCTTCTGGCCGGCGGCGTCGATGCGCTTGAAGCCTTCCAGCTGGCCCTCGAAATTCTTGCTGGTGTTGTTCCAGCCGGCCATGCTGCTGGCGTACTTCACCGCGATGTCCGGGTTGGTCTTGCCGGCCGCCTTCACCATTTCGATCAGCGCCTTGTAATGGCGCGCGACGGTCGGGTAGGTCCAACTGGCGGTGTTGTCGAATTCGGTGGCCAGCGCATAGCGGTTGGTGGAACCCGGATAGCCGGCCACCATCACGAAGTCACCGGCGCCCAGCGGCTGGTCGGCGAACTTCAGCCAATGCTTGGGCTGGTACGGCACGTTGTCCTTGGAGAACGCGGCCGGCTTGCCATCCTTGCCGACGTAGGCGCGGTAGAACGAGAAATCGCCGGTGTGGCGCGGCCACATCCAGTTGTCGATGTCGCCGCCGAACTTGCCGATGCTGCCCGGGGGCGCGTACGCCAGGCGCACGTCCTTGATTTCCAGGTTCTTGAACAGCCGGTACGTGTTGCCGCCGGAGAAGCTGTACAGGCGGCAGCGGAAGCCGCCTTCAGCCTCGCAGTCGGCGACCAGCTTCTTGTCGAACGCTTCCAAGGCCTGGGTACGCGCCAGCGGATCGTTGCCGGCGGCGGCGATCGCGGCCTTGGCCTCGGCGGTCACGTCCTTGATGTCGTCCAGCACGTAGACGCGGGCGTTCGGACCGGCGCTGACCTCGTCGGCCAGGGTCGGGGCGTTGAAGCCGTCCTTGATCAGGTTCTTCTCGGCGGTCGAGTTGAGCTGGATGGCACCGTATGCGCAGTGGTGGTTGGTCACCACCAGGCCCTGCGGGGAGACGAAGCTGGCGGTGCAGCCGCCCAGCGCGACGACGGCGCCCATCGGGTCGCCGGTCAGGTTGGACAACTGCTCCGGCGACAGTTTCAGGCCGGCCTTCTTCAGCGGGCCGGCAATCTCCGGAAGTTGCTGCGGCACCCACATGCCCTCTCCGGCATGGGCGAGGCCGGCCGGCGCGAGGCAGGCCACGGCGAGTGAGGCAGCAAGCAGGTTAAGGCGCATGGGTACATCCCCTCGGAAAAATGAGCGTTAGATTGTAACGGTCGGGGCCGTCGGGCCGACCATGACTTTCGGCCTAGGTCCGTGGGCGCCCCGCGCGCGCCCCGGCACCCGACGGAACGAAAGCCCGCACGGGCGGCGCCTTACCATACGGTTCCGGCCGCCCGCGTATAATCCGCGCCCTCACCGTCCCGGTCCGGAACACATTCCATGACGCAAATGATGAAGGCGCTGGTCAAGCGCGAAGCGGCCAAGGGCATCTGGCTGGAAGAGGTGCCGGTGCCGCAGCCCGGTCCGAACGAAGTGCTGATCAAGCTGGAGAAGACCGCCATCTGCGGTACCGACCTGCACATCTTCCTGTGGGACGAATGGAGCCAGCGCACCATCCGCCCGGGCCTGGTGATCGGCCACGAGTTCGTCGGTCGCATCGCCCAGATCGGTCCCGGCGTCACCGGCTACACGGTCGGCCAGCGCGTCTCGGCCGAAGGCCACATCGTCTGCGGCCACTGCCGCAACTGCCGCGGCGGGCGCCCGCACCTGTGCCCGAACACCGTCGGCATCGGCGTCAACCGCGACGGCGCATTCGCCGAGTACATGGTGATGCCGGCCAGCAACCTGTGGCCGATTCCGGACCAGATCCCCAGCGAGCTGGCCGCGTTCTTCGATCCCTACGGCAACGCCGCGCACTGCGCGCTGGAATTCGACGTCATCGGCGAGGACGTGCTGATCACCGGCGCCGGTCCGATCGGCATCATTGCAGCGGGCATCTGCAAGCACATCGGCGCACGCAACGTGGTGGTCACCGACGTCAACGACTATCGCCTGAAACTGGCCGCCGACATGGGCGCCACCCGCGTGGTCAACGTCGCCAACACCTCGCTCAAGGAGGTGATGGCCGACCTGCACATGGAAGGCTTCGACGTGGGCCTGGAAATGAGCGGCAACCCGCGCGCGTTCAACGACATGCTCGACTGCATGTACCACGGCGGCAAGATCGCCCTGCTCGGCATCCTGCCCAAGGGCGCCGGCGTGGACTGGGATCGGATCATCTTCAAGGGCCTGACCGTGCAGGGCATCTACGGCCGCAAGATGTACGAGACCTGGTACAAGATGACCCAACTGGTGCTGTCCGGCTTCCCGCTGGGCAAGGTGTTGACCCATCAGTTGCCGATCGACGAGTTCCAGAAGGGTTTCGACCTGATGGAAGCGGGCAAGGCCGGCAAGGTCGTACTGAGCTGGACCTGAGTCCTGGTTCCTTCCCCTGCGAGCGGGGGAAGGTGCCGAAGGCGGATGGGGGCGAGCACCGAAGGTGCTTCGCAACAGCCAACCGCAAAAAAGGGCGCCTTGCGGCGCCCTTTTTCCTTGCCCGCATGCGGCAGACTCAGTTGCCGATGCTGATCGTCAGCGCGACCCGGTTGTCGTAGATGTCGCCATCGGCCTTCAGCACGTCGGCATCGGAGCCGAAGGTCGTGTAGTAACCGAGGGTCGCGGTGGCCGGACCGAAGGTCTTGTTGAGGGTCAGCGCACCGTCGAAGTAATCGGTGACGCCATAGTTGAAGCGCTCGCCCTCGATCCATTCCTCGCCGTTGTCGATCGAGGTGTAGCCGACCGAGGCACCGACCGAGAAACCGCTTTCGCCGAACTCGTAGGCGGCGGCCAGATTGGCATAGCTCTCCTTGGCCTTCGGGGTCAGATCGCCGTAGTCCGGCGCGTAGGCGAGCATGCCGGAGATTTCCACCGGGCCGGCCCAGGTGAGCTTGGCGATGTACTCGTTGTAGTCGCCGCTCGGCACGCCGGAGCTTGCGCCGTGATACGTGTAGCGGACCGCGCTGACGTCCAGGTTCCAGCTGTCGTTGAAGTCGTAGCTGTAGCCGACGAAGGCATCGAGTTCGAAGTTCGGGCCACGCAGCCCGGCTTCCGGATCCGGATCGCCGAAGTCGACGTTGGAGCCCCACACGCCCACGTACAGGCCGAACGGCGCGGTGTAGGTCAGGCCCGGCTGAAAGGCGGGACCTTCGTCGGTCTGGGAAACGCCACGGAAGACGTAGTCGGTGGTAACCGCGACCGACCAGGTGACGGGGGATTCGGACTCGGCCTCGGCTTCCGCCGCGGCCTCCTGCGCAAACGAAACGAACGGAACCGCCGCCAACAGGGCGACGGCAAGGGCGGTACACAATTTGACTGGCTTCATCCGGGCTCTCTCCAGGTTGGTATCGGCGTTGATCGCGCAGGCCGGTCCCACTCCGACCTTGGACACGTGCCTGAAGCACGTGTTTACGGTTTTTTAACCGTCTGCCGGATATTGCGATGCAACAATCGCCGCCGTCAAGTGCCCGAAGCCGCCATTCCGCCCCCAGCTCCGTCCACGTTCGCGGGGAACCAGCCGAACCGCGCCGGCACCAGATGCAGGCGCTGCCCGGCCGCGTAACCAGCCTCGTGGGCCGGCAGTTCCACCTCCACCTCCCGGCCCGAGCCGGCCAGTTCCGCCCGCAGGCGCAGGCGCGGTCCGTTGCGCTGGCCGGACAGTACCGTCGCCGGCCAGCCGCGGCCGGCCGGATCCACGCGCAGGTCCTCCGGCCGCACGAACAGTTCCGCCGCACCTTCGCCGCCTGCGCGTCCGCCCGGCGACAGGGTTCCGCCCTCCGCGCGCAGCTCGCCCTGGTGCCAGTGCGCGGGCAAGCGATTGACCGCGCCGACAAAGGAATAGATGAAGGGCGAGGCCGGCGCGTCGTAGACCTCGGCCGGGGTGCCGACCTGTTCCAGCTTGCCGCCGTTGAGGATCGCCACCCGATCGGCCAGCTCCAGCGCTTCCTCCTGATCGTGGGTGACGAACAGCGTGGTCAGGCCGGTGCGATCGTGCAGTTCACGCAGCCAGCGGCGCAGATCGCGGCGTACCTGGGCATCAAGCGCGCCGAAAGGCTCGTCCAGCAGCAGCACGCGTGGTTCGATCGCCAGCGCGCGCGCCAGCGCCACCCGCTGCCGCTGGCCACCGGACAGTTGCGCGGGATAGCGCCCGCCCAGCCCTTCCAACTGCACCAGCGCCAGCAGTTCCTCGACGCGCGCACGGATGCGCGTCTCGGGCCAGCGCTGCGCACCGCGCCGGACCCGCAGGCCGAAGGCGATGTTGTCGGCCACGTCGAGATGGCGAAACAGCGCATAGTGCTGGAAGACGAAACCGGCCCGGCGTGCCTGCACGCTCAGCCCGGCCGCATCCTCGCCGTCCAGCAGCACGCGGCCGCGATCGGCGTGTTCCAGTCCGGCGATGATCCGCAGCAGCGTGGTCTTGCCGGATCCGGAGGGCCCCAGCAGCGCCAGCAGTTCGCCCTGCCGCACCTCCAGCCGGATGTCCTGCAGCGCCGCGTAATCGCCGAATTGCTTGCCCACGTGTTCGATGGTGATGCCCATGCTTCTACCTCAGTGCCGATGATTGGCGGCCAGCGCCTCGCCGTGGCGCCATTCCAGGTACGACTTCAGCGCCAGCGTCACCAGCGCGGACAGCGCCAGCAGTGACGCGGCGGCGAACGCGGCGCTGTAGGCGTATTCGTTGTAGAGGATTTCCACGTGCAGCGGCAGCGTGTTGGTCCGCCCGCGGATATGCCCGGATACCACCGACACCGCGCCGAACTCGCCCATCGCGCGCGCACTGCACAGCAGCACGCCATACAGCAACGCCCAACGGATGTTGGGCAGGGTCACCCGCCAGAATGCCTGCCAGCCGCTGGCGCCGAGGCTGAGCGCGGCCAGCTCCTCGTCGATGCCCTGCTGCTCCATCAGCGGCATCAGTTCGCGGGCGATGAAGGGAAAGGTCACGAAGATCGTCGCCAGCACGATGCCCGGCAGCGCGAAGATGATCTTCGGCAACTGCAGCGTCACCTCGCCCACCAGCGGCAGCGAGAAACGCCAGCCCTCGTCGATCAGCGGCCAGGCCCAGCCCTGCGCACCGAAGATCAGCACGAAGATCAGGCCCGCCACCACCGGCGAGACCGCGAACGGCAGATCGATCAATGTCACCAGCCAGCGCTTGCCGGGGAACTCGTGCTTGCTGACCGCCCAAGCCGCGGCGACGCCGAACACCAGGTTCAGCGGTACCACGATGGCGGTGACCAGCAGGGTCAACCGGATCGCCGCCAGCGCATCGGGTTCGCGGATCGCGGTGAGAAACGCCGCCCATCCGCCGCGCAACGCTTCCACGAACACCAGCAGCAGCGGCAGCAGCAGGAACGCCAGCAGGAAACCCAGCGCGCCGGCGATCAGCAGCAGCTGCGCCCAGCGCGGCTCGGTGGTTGCCGATCGCCTGCGGTGCGCCCTGGCTTCGGAAGAAACCTCGGCAAGGGAATCATGCGGCAGCGGGATCACGGCGGATATGGCCTCGCTCATCCCTGGCTCCGCGCGGTGCGCGCCAGCCGCGATTGCAGGCTGTTGATCGCCAGCAGCAGGACGAACGACAGCAACAGCATCGCCGCGGCGATCGCGGTCGCGCCGGCGTAATCGAATTCCTCCAGCTTGATGGTGATCAACAGTGGCGCGATCTCGGATACACCGGGCAGGTTGCCGGCGATGAAGATCACCGAACCGTACTCGCCGACCCCGCGCGCGAACGCCAGCGCGAATCCGGCCAGTACCGCCGGCCACAGGCCCGGCAACATGACGCGGCGGATGGTCTGCCAGCGGTTCGCGCCCAGGGTCGCGGCGGCCTCCTCCAGTTCGCGCTCGGTTTCGGCCAGCACCGGCTGCACCACCCGCACCACGAACGGCAGGCCGATGAACACCAGCGCCACGGTGATGCCCAGCGGGGTATAGGCCACTTTCACTCCCGCCGCTTCCAGCCAGCGCCCCAGCCAACCGGTCGGTCCGTACAGCGCGGTGAGCGCGATGCCGGCCACCGCGGTCGGCAGCGCGAACGGCAGATCGATCATCGCGTCGAACAGGCGCTTGCCGGGGAACCGGTAGCGCACGAATACCCATGCCACCCAGGTACCCATCACCGCGTTGAATGCCGCCGCCGCCAGTGCGGTTCCAAAGCTCACCCACAGCGCCGACAGCACGCGCGGCTCGGTCCAGATCCGCCAAAGGCCCTCCAGGCCCAGGCCGCTCGCCTTGACGAACACGCCCACCAACGGAATCAGCACGATCAGGCCCAGCCAAGCCAGCGTGTAGCCAAGGCTGAGGCCGAAGCCGGGGATGATCCGGCGACGGCGTACCGGATTCGCCCGCGCATCAATCACGGCGGCCATTCACGGCCTCCGACAGGAATACGCCAAGGCCGCATGCTCACTTCGCCTGGATCTGATCGAACACCCCGCCATCGGCGAAGTGCGTGGCCTGGGCCTTGGCCCACGAACCGAACACCTTGTCGATGGTCACCAGTTCCAGCTTCGGAAACCGTGCCACGTCGGCGGGCGCCGCGTACTGCGGATAGCGCGGCCGGTAGTAGTGCTTGGCCGCCAATCGCTGTCCGGTCGGCGAGTACAGGAACTGCAGATAGGCCTGCGCGGCCTCGCGGGTACCGTGCTTGTCGACGTTCCTGTCGACCAGCGCCACCGGCGGCTCGGCCAGGATCGACAGCGACGGCACCACGATGTCGAACTTGTCAGGCCCCAGCTCCTCGATCGACAGGAACGCCTCGTTCTCCCACGCCAGCAGCACGTCGCCGATGCCGCGCTGGACAAAGGTGGTGGTGGCGCCGCGTGCGCCGGTGTCCAGCACCGGCACGTTGCGGAACAGCGCGCGCACGAAGTTGCGGGTCTTGGCTTCGTCGCCCTTGAAGATCTTCAGGCCATAGGCCCAGGCGGCGAGGTAGTTCCAGCGCGCGCCGCCGGACGTCTTCGGGTTCGGCGTGATCACCGAGGTACCCGGCTTCACCAGATCCACCCAGTCCTTGATTTTCTTCGGATTGCCCCTGCGCACCAGGAACACGATGGTGGACGTGTACGGCGCGCTGTTCTCCGGCAAACGTGATTGCCAGTTGGCCGGAAACAGGCGCGCACGCTGGGCGATGGAATCCACGTCGTAGGCCAGCGCCAGCGTCACCACGTCGGCTTCCAGCCCGTCGATGACCGCGCGCGCCTGCTTGCCGGAGCCGCCGTGCGAGGTCTCGATTTCGACCTTCTGGCCTTTCTTCTGCTGCCACTCCCTGGCAAAGGCGGCATTGAACTCGCGATAGAACTCGCGGGTGGGATCGTAGGAAACGTTCAGCAGTTTCACGTCGCGCGCGCCGGCCGCTGCGGCCACGGTCAGGCCGAAGGCGATCAGCAGGATGCGCAGGTGGCGTCGCAGGGAATGGTGGCTCATGGGGATCTCCGGAATCAGAAAGCGGCCTGCAGGCGCGAGAAGATCGCCTTCTCGTCCTCGCGATCGGTGGCGTCGGCGGCACCGCCCTTGAAGGTTGTGTCCAGGTAGTTGAAGACAAGCTTGAGATTGCTGGTGAGATACCAGTTAAGGCCGAGCGTCCAGTTGCGGGCCTGGCGTGCGGATGTGGCCGCATCGGCGAACAGCGGGAACGCATCGTCATCGATGTCCAGCGCACCGTAGCGGGCAACCAGTTCGAACGCGCCCCAACCCTCCTCGCCCGGACGGAACGGGCGCGACGGCTTCACCACGCCCCGGTAGCCGGCATCCTCGCCGGTCAACACCCACTGCGCGGTGGCCTGCCAAGCGGTGTTTTCCAGCTTGTCGCGGCGTCCGGCATTCACCCCGCTGGCTATCACGACTTCCTGGCGCGACTGGATGTATTCGCCCAGAAGACCGAACCGGCCCAGGTAGTAGTACGCCTGCGGCGACCACCGGAAATGCTCGCCGTCCGCGTTCACCGCCGAGCGATAGGTGAAGAACTGCGCCTGCCCCGCCGTGCGATAACGCGGCAGGAAGTTGTTGCCGGTGCCGCGCTTGTCGCCGATGCTCGCGCCCAGTCCGAACCCCAGCCCGGACAGCGCATTGGCATCGTTGCGGAACGGCTCGAAGAACACCCGGCCCGCGTACTCGAACTCGTTGTCTGGATTGCTGGTGACCGCGTCGCGGCCATCGACTGTCCCGTTGAACACGCCCAGCGCATAGTTGAAGCGGCCATCGGCGACTTCGCCCTGGAGCTGTACGCCAATGTCGCGGTTGGGCGCCAGTTCGCTGGGGAGCGAACGTTCCACCGCCGACAGCGCAGAAGACGATTGCAGCCGTTCCAGACCCACCGGCGAGGTGAACTTGCCGATCCGCAGGGTGTAGGCGGGATCGAAGCGCAGATCCACGTAGGCATCGACGATGCTCGCGTTGTCGCCCGCGAATTCCGGGGTCAGGCGGAAGCCGACCAGCTTGCCCAGCGAGCCTTCGATCGTCGGTCGCGCGGTGCGCAGGAGGAAGGTGTCGTTCTGCGCCGGCGCATGATCGTCGAGGAAGAACCGGCCATCGCCCTGGATCAGCCCGCGCAGGCGGATCTCGTAATCGCCGCCGGCCGACTTGAACGAGGCGCCCTTGTCGTTGACCGCGATGACCGGCGCCTCTTTCGCCTTGGCCACCTGTTCTTCCTGCTGCAGTTCCAGGCGCCGTTCCAGCACCCGCAGGCGCTGGTCCAGATCCACGAGGCCCACCTCGCCCCCCTCGCCAGCCTCCGTGGCGACGGTGCCACCGAGGCGGCGCTCCAGCGCCTCCAGCCGCTGCTGCAGTTCCTCGACCGTGGGCTTGTGCTGCTGCGCGGCCACCGGCAACGCCAGCGAACACAGCAGCACGGCGGCCAGCCGCGTGATCCGCTGTTTCGCCCGCACCGCCTGCCCGTGTCCACGCATCGCAAGGTTTCCCGTCTGTGGCCTTTCGGCCGGAACCGTTGATGCTGCGGATGCACATCGCCGCCGGGAAATGACTTGAGGGGTGTTCCTTATGCCGCATCGGCATGACACCGGCAGGGACACGGCGGAGGCCGTTAAAATGGCGACTTTCCTCCGTCCCCTGAGCCGTCCATGTCCGAATCGCTGACCGCCCGTTACGCCGCCGAGCTGGAGAACCTGCAGGCGCAGGGCCTGTTCAAGTCCGAGCGCATCATCACCAGCCCGCAATCGGCCGAGATCACCCTGGCCGACGGACGCACGGTGCTGAATTTCTGCGCCAACAACTACCTCGGGCTGGCCGACCACCCCGATGTCATCGCCGCCGCCAAGCAGGCCCTGGACAGCCACGGCTTCGGCATGGCCTCGGTGCGCTTCATCTGCGGCACCCAGGACCTGCACAAGCAACTGGAAAAGACCATCGCGGACTTCTTCGGCACCGAGGACACCATCCTGTACGCGGCCTGCTTCGATGCCAACGGCGGCCTGTTCGAACCGCTGCTGGACGAGAACGACGCGATCATCTCCGACGCGCTCAACCATGCCTCGATCATCGACGGCGTGCGCCTGTGCAAGGCCAAGCGCTTCCGCTACGCCAACTGCGACATGGCCGATCTGGAGGCGCAGTTGCAGGCAGCCGACGCCGCCGGCTGCCGGACGAAGCTGATCACCACCGACGGCGTGTTCTCGATGGACGGCTTCATCGCCCCACTCGACGAGATCACCGCCCTGGCGAAGAAGTACAACGCACTGGTGCACATCGACGAATGCCACGCCACCGGTTTCCTCGGCGCCACTGGCCGCGGTTCGGCCGAGGTGAAGGGCGTCCTGGACCGCATCGACATCTTCACCGGCACCCTTGGCAAGGCGATGGGTGGTGCGCTGGGCGGATTCACCACCGCGAAGAAGGAAGTGATCGAGCTGCTGCGCCAGCGCTCACGCCCCTACCTGTTCTCCAATTCGCTGCCGCCGCACGTGGTCGCGGCCGGCATCAAGGCCTTCGAGATGCTGTCCTCGGCCGGTGACCTGCGAGAGCAGTTGCAGGAAAACACCCGCTACTTCCGCGAGCGCATGGATACCGCCGGTTTCGACATCAAGCCCGGCGTGCATCCGATCTGCCCGGTGATGTTGTACGACGCGCCGCTGGCGCAGCGCTTTGCCGCGCGCCTGCTGGAAGAAGGCATCTACGCCATCGGCTTCTTCTTCCCGGTGGTCGGCAAGGGCCAGGCCCGCATCCGCACCCAGATGAGCGCCGCGCATACCCGCGAGCACCTGGATCGCGCGATCGACGCGTTCACCCGAATCGGGCGGGAGCTTGGGGTGTTGAAGGGCTGAGGCGGCCACCGCCAAAAGCAGCGGAGCAAGCTCCGCTCCACGCGTTCCCGTAGAGCCGAGCTCGCTCGGCTGGGGCCTTCCTTCAAAAAGCAGCGGAGCGAGCTCCGCTCTACGCGTTCGTAGAGCCGAGCTTGCTCGGCTGGAGCCTTCCTTCAAAAAGCAGCGGAGCGAGCTCCGCTCTACGCGTTCGTAGAGCCGAGCTTGCTCGGCTGGGGCCTTCCCTCAAAAAGCAGCGGAGCAAGCTCCGCTCCACGCGTTCGTAGAGCCGGGCTTGCTCGGCTGGGGCCTTCCTTCAAAAGCAGCGGAGCAGGCTCCGCTCTACGCGTTCGTAGAGCCGAGTTTGCTCGGCTGGGGCCTTCCCTCAAAAAGCGGCGGAGCGAGCTCCGCTCTACGGGAGGGCACCGACTTCGTCCATAGTCAGGGGACGCCAGGTCCCCTTCGCCAGTGCGCCAAGCGCCAAGGGGCCGATCGCTACCCGGATCAGCCGCAGTACCTGGATGTCGAAGGCTTCCAGCAGGCGTCGTATCTGCCGGTTGCGGCCTTCATCCAGTTGGATTTCCAACCACGCGTTCTTTTCCCCGGCACGCAGCAGCACCGCCGACTTCGCCCGCAGGATTTCATCGCCCGCGACGACGCCGTTGCGCAGGTTCTCCAGCAGTGCGTCGTCAGGAATGCGATTGATCTGGACGTGGTAGGTCTTGTCGGGTCCGCGCGCGGGATCGGTGATGGCGGCGGCCCACTGGGGATCGTTGGAGAACAACAGCAGGCCTTCGCTGGCCTTGTCCAGCCGCCCGACGGGAGCGATCCACGGTAGCCCGGCGCCATCGAAGCAACGGTAGACGGTATCGCGTCCCTGCTCGTCGCGGGCGGTGGTCAGCAGCCCCCGCGGCTTGTTGAGCATCAGGTAGAAACGCTCGCCGGCGCCGACGGACACGCCATCGACGCTGAGGCGGTGTCTGTCCTGGAGGATCGGGAATTCGGGATCCCGGACAACCCGACCGTCAACGGCGACGCGACCGGCCAGGACCCAGCGGGCGGCTTCAGTACGGGAACAGACCCCGAGCTTGGAAAGGACGCGCGCCAACCCATGGCGCGGCGGCACGGCGCGATCGCCGACAACTGGCCCGTTCGATGCGTTACGTGGACGCGCGCGGGCGCCATGGTCATGCCGGGCCATGGCCGCCGCTGCGCAGGTCGGGATTACTTCTTGGCTTCGGGCGCGGGTGCGGCCGGTGCCGCCGGCGCGGGGGCTGCGGTGCCGGCGCCCTTGGCCACGCGCACGCCGCGTGCCTTCATCCAGGCGTCGAATTCCTCGGCGGTCATCCGCTTGCCGTTCTGGTTCATGTCGAAGCGCCACGGCGTGTTGTCGTACTGGGTCTTCGGCTTGTAGCCCGAAGGATCGTTCGCATTGGCCGCCGCGGGCAGTGCGGGCATCGCCTTGGCCACGTTCTGGCAACCTTCGATGCGCAGACGCATCAGGACCCGATCCACCGACAGCGCCTCGTCCAACGCCTGCGTCAGCACGCCGCTGGGCGCACCCAGCTGGGATACCGTGGGCGTGAACTCGGACGCCACCGGTTCCAGCACCGTGGCACGAACCGGCAACGGGGGCTGGACCAGGCTGCCACTGCAGTTCTGGGCGGCGTTCGCGGCGGGGATGGCGACAAGGCCGGTCAGCCCGGCAAGGAGAAGATGGCGCATGCGGATACCCCGGCAATCGAACGAATCCGCAGTGTAAGAAGCGTCGTTCGCGATATCAAGAAAAGCCTCACCTGTTTCCGCCAAGTGGTTGACGCTTCTGTGCCTGTGCGCACGGACGAGGCGGCGGAACAGCGCACTGGCGGGCCCTGTCGGCGATACAAAAACAAAGCCCGGCACGAGGCCGGGCTTTGCGTGTTGCGGGAAGCGACGTCCGATTAGTTCTGGACGTTCAGTTCCGTACGACGGTTGCGCGCACGGCCTTCCTTGGTGTCGTTGGTGTCGATCGGACGGCTCTCGCCGTAACCGTTCGGGCCAATCAGACGCGAAGCGTCAACACCATTGCTGGTCAGGTACTCGTACACGGCCTTGGCGCGACGCTCCGACAGACCCTGGTTGTAGGCGTCGGTACCGACGGCGTCAGTGTGGCCGGCGACTTCGACCTTCAGGTCGGGGTAGCGCTTCAGGATTTCGACGGCTTCGCCCAGGATGGCGACCGCGTCAGGACGCAGCACCGACTTGTCGAAGTCGAAGTTCACGCCCTTCAGGTCGATCGAAACCGGGACCGGGCAGCCGTCCGGACCGATGGTCTGGCCAGCCTGCGAACCGGGGCACTTGTCGTCGCAGTTGTTGACGCCGTCGCCGTCGTCATCCAGATCCGCACAGCTCGGAGCCGGCGCCGGAGCCGGCGGGGCCGGCGGAGCGGCTTCCGGACCCAGCGGGATGATGATGCCGACCGAAGCCAGCAGATCGGCGAAGTCGTCGCCGTCATCGATCGAACCGTCGTACGACGGGCCGATGGCCTGGTCGTCGAAGTCGATGCGGTAGGCGAGTTCGGTGCGGACGCCGACGCGGCCCAGCTTGGCCTGGATACCACCACCCAGCTTGGCGGCGAAGTTGTTGTCCTTGCGCTCACCCGGCGAGTTCGCGTTCGGGAACGCGTCGAACTCTTCTTCCGAACGCTGCAGGCCAAGGCCGGCCAGCAGGTACGGATGCCAGTTGCGGTCCGACAGCCAGAAGTGGCGGCGCAGGTCCAGCGAGATGCCGTACTGGCTCCAGTTCATGTTGACGTTCTTTTCGAACTGGGTGTTCTGGTAGTTGATTTCACCATCCAGCGACCAGTTCGGGCTGATGAACTTGCCCAGACCGATGGCACCGAACGGGGCGTCGTCGGTGTTGCGGTCGTTGTCCTGGACGTTGATGCCGGCGGAACCGGTCAGGTACCAACGGTCGTCGAACTCCTGGGCGGAAGCAGCCTGCGCCAGGCTCAGACCGCTCAGCAGCGCGGCACAAAGCAGTTTCTTGTTCATTTGCAGCTCCTTGTCTAAATCAGCAGTTGTAGAAAAACCGACGTACTTAAAACTCGCGTTTTTTCCAGCTTTCTTATGGTTGTGCGGACGGCCGTCACGCTCGCCATCCTGAACAGATTATGCGGGAGGAAGTGAAGACAGCGTTAACGGTACCATAACAAGTCCACCCGGCCAAGGAAATTGTCTCGTCCGTGCCGGCAATTCATGCGGCCCGGCACAGCGCCATCAGGTCGTCCATGGCCAGCGCATCCAGGCGCTCCGGGGTCCTCGCCAACGCCATCAGGTGGTCGACCTGGTCCTCCGGCAGGCACCTCCTCAGTGCCGCCTCGCATTTGGCCATCAGCAGCGGCATGCCCTCCTGCCGCCGACGCCGGTGGCCGACAGGGTAATCGATCGCGATCCGCTCCGTCCGGCTTCCGTCGCTGAAAAACACCTGCAACGCGTTGCCGATGAAACGCTTGCCGGGATCCAGATAGTCGCGGGTGAAATCCGGATTCTCATTGACAATCATCAGCTTGCGCAGCCAATCGATGCGCGGATCGGCGGCACGGACGTCACCGTAGTCCCCTGCTTCCAGTTGCCCGAAGATCAACGGCACCGCCACCATGTATTGCAGGCAGTGGTCCCGATCGGCGTAGTTGGCCAGGGGGCCGGTCTTGTCGATGATGCGCTGGCCCGCCTGCTGGGTCTCGATGACCACGCGCTCCACCTGGTCCAGGCGGGGCGCCACCTGCGGATGCAGGCGCAGGGCGCATTCGACCGCGGTCTGCGCATGGAACTCGGTGGGATGGCTGATCTTGAAGAGGATGTTTTCCATCACGTAACTGCCGAAGGGTCGCTCGAAGCGAAACGGCTGGCCGCCGAAGGCCACGTCGTAGAAGCCCCAGACCGGGGCGCTGAGGGCGCTGGGGTAGCCGGTTTCGCCCTTCACTGCGTTCAAGGCGTGGATTACCGCACGGCGGCAGGCGTCGCCCGCCGCCCAGCTCTTGCGAGGACCGGTGTTGGGCGCGTGTCGATAGGTGCGCAAGGCGCCGTTGTCGATCCAACTATTGGAAATCGCATTGATGATCTGCCCGCGGGTGCCGCCGAGCATGTGGGTCGCCACCGCGGTGGAGGCCAGCCTGACCAGGATGACGTGATCCAGGCCGACCCGGTTGAAGGCATTGAGCAGCGCATAGCCGCCCTGGATCTCGTGGGCCTTGATGGCATGGCCCAACAGGTCGCGTACCGTCATCGGCGCGCGGCCTTCACGGCGCGCCTGCCGGCTCAGATAGTCCCCCAGCGCCAAGAGGGTGCCCAGGTTGTCGGACGGATGCCCCCATTCGGCGGCCAGCCAGGTGTCGTTGAAGTCCAGCCAGCGGATCTGGGTGCCGATGGCGAACGCCGCCTGGACGGGATCCAGTTCATGGGCCGTTCCCGGTATCCGGACGCCGCCGGCCATCTCCGCGCCCGGCACCACCGGTCCCAGGTGGCGGGCGCACTCGGGAAACTCCGTCGCCAGCATCGCGCAGGCCAGCGAATCCAGCAGCGCCCAGCGCGCGGTGTCGTAGGCCTCGGCCGAGTCGATGCGATGGTCGACGACATAGTCGGCCACCTGGACCATCGGCGGATCGGGATCCGGGCGGCGCGCCGAACGCAGATCATCCTGGCTCATGGGGCCTCCTTGGATTGAGGGCATCGCCATCTTGCCAGAACCCGATCCCGCGCCGGCTTCGCAGGGCGTTCCGGCGCCGCAACACATCGGTGTGCCGCCGTCTATTGGCGTGGGCCCGGAGCAGGCCCATGCTGCACGGCATGGACACTCCCGCCGCGCTTCCCGCCGTCTTCCTTTCCCACGGTTCGCCGATGCTGGCGGTCGAGGACTCGCCCACCGGCCGGTTCCTGGATCGGCTCGGCGAACTGCTGCCGCGTCCCCGCGCCATCGTGGTGGCGTCGGCGCACTTCATGGCGGCGGTTCCGACCGTCACCGCCACCGGCGCGCCCCGCACCATCCACGACTTCGGCGGCTTTCCCGCGCCGCTGTACGAAATCCGCTATCCGGCGCAGGGCTCGCCGTCGCTGGCCGGCACGGTCTTCGAACTGCTGCGCGAGGCCGGCATCGGCGCGCGCCAGGACGATCAGCACGGCATCGATCACGGCGTCTGGGTGCCGCTGCGGCGCATGTATCCGCAGGCGGACATACCGGTCGTGGCGCTGTCGGTGAATCCGGACGGCGACGCCGAGGAGCACTATCGGGTCGGCCGTGCGCTCGCGCCTCTGCGCGCCGATGGCGTGCTGGTGGTCGGCTCCGGCGGTTTCTCGCACAACCTGCGCGCGCTGGACTGGCGCAACCCCGGAGCCGCCGAGTTCCCGTGGGTCGCCGCGTTCACCGACGCGCTGCGCGCGAAACTGGAGGCGGGTGACACCGCCGGCGCGCTGGACTGGCGCGCGCTGCCCGAAGCATTGCGCAACCATCCGACCCAGGAACACCTGTATCCGCTTTACGTCGCCCTTGGCGCGGGTGGCGACGGCGCGCACGGCCGGCTGCTGCATCGCGACGTGGAGATGGCGGGCCTGGCGCTGGACGCCTTCGCCTTCGACACCTGGACCTGAGGCGGCGCCGACCGGCGCGCCCGAACCGGACGTTCAGCCGACCAGCGAGGGAAGTCCCTGCTCCCAGGGCGGGTTCTCGCCGAATCGTGCGGCCAGCAGGTCGATGAACGCGCGCACCCGCGGCGGCACCAGCCGCCGCTGCGGCATCACCGCACTGATCGCGGTGGTGGCCGGCGGGTACATCGGCAACACGACTTCCAGCCGGCCGGCGCGCAGGTCGTCGGCGACATGCCACAGGGAATGCACGGCAATGCCCTCGCCCGCGACCGCCGCGTCGCGCAGCAGTTCGCCGAAGTTGCTTTCGTAGCGTCCGTTCACCCGCACCGCGACCTCCTTGCCCTGCGGATCCTGCAACCGCCATACATCCTGCCGACCCTGGCTGCCGACCAGCAGCAGACATTCGTGCTGCGCCAGTTGTTCCGGATGCAACGGACGCCCGCGCCGCCGCAGATAGTCCGGCGAGGCGCACAGCAGCCGTCGGTTGGGCGCGATGCGGCGTGCGACCAGCCCCGAGTCCTCGAGCGCGCCGATGCGAATCGCCAGATCGAAGCCCTCGCTGACCAGATCGACCACCTGATCGCTCAGGTGCACGGCCATCCGCAGTTTCGGATGCTCGGCCAGGAACGCGGGCAGCAGCGGCGAGACGTACTGCCGTCCGAAGGTCGCCGACAGGGTCACCCGCAGGGTGCCGGCCACCTCGGTGGCGGCTTCGCGCAGGCCGGCGCCCAGCGACTCCAGATCCTCCACCAGCGCCCGGCCCTGCTGGGCCAGCACCGCGCCTTCCGGGGTGGGGTGCAGGCGACGGGTGGTCCGGTGTAGCAGGCGCACGCCCAGTTCGCGCTCCAGCCGCTTCAGCCGCTGGCTGGCAACCGCCACCGACAGGTCCAGGCTGTGCGCCGCCGCGGTGATGGACCCCAGGTCCAGCACGCGCAGGAACAGGGTCAGGTCGCCGACACGGTCCATGATTATCAAATATTCATTGATAGTGATTCGACATATTCGCGCTTTTTCGCAATCTGTGGAAGGTCCAGAGTGCGCACCTTCTCCACCCGGACCCTTCCCCGTGACCGCTGCCGCCCCCCGCTCCCGCATGCCGATCGCGCTGTACGCCCTGACCGCCGGGGCATTCGGCATCGGCACCACCGAATTCGTCATCATGGGCCTGCTGATGCAGGTCGCCACCGATCTGCATGTCTCCATCGCCGCCGCCGGGCTGCTGATCTCCGGCTACGCGCTGGGCGTGTTCGCCGGGGCGCCGCTGCTGACCGCAGCCACCAGCCGGATGCCGCGCAAGGCGGTGCTGGTGGCGCTGATGATCATCTTCACGCTCGGCAACCTGGCCTGCGCGATCGCGCCGGACTACACCACGCTGATGATCGCGCGGGTGATCACTTCGTTGGCGCATGGCACCTTCTTCGGCGTCGGCGCGGTGGTCGCCACCGGGTTGGTGGCCGAGGACCGCAAGGCGTCGGCGATCTCGATCATGTTCACCGGCCTGACCGTGGCGACGCTGCTCGGCGTGCCCGCCGGCGCCTGGCTGGGTTTGCAGTTCGGCTGGCGCGCGACATTCTGGGCGGTGACCGCAATCGGCGTGATCGCCACCATCGTGATCGCCACGCTGGTGCCCTCCGATCGCGGCGACACCGCGCCGATCGCCTTCCGCGAGGAACTGAAGTCGATCGCGCAGCCGCAGGTGCTGCTGGGCCTGCTGATGACGGTGCTGGGCTTCGGCGGCATGTTCACCGTGTACACCTATATCCAGCCGCTGCTCACCCAGATCACCGGCTTCGCCGACGCGGCGGTGTCGCCCATCCTGCTGGTGTTCGGCGTCGGCATGATTGTCGGCAACCTGCTGGGCGGCCGCTTCGCCGATCGGCGCCTGCAACCGGCGCTGCTCGGCACGCTGATCGCGCTGGCGCTGGTGATGGGGCTGATGAGTTTCGCGCTGCACAGCCGCTGGGCGATGGTGCTGTTCACCGGCCTGCTCGGCGCCGCCGCGTTCGCCACGGTCTCGCCGCTGCAGCTGTGGGTGCTGCAGAAGGCTGGCGCCGCGCAGAGCCTGGCCTCCAGCCTCAACATCGGTGCCTTCAATCTGGGCAATGCGATGGGCGCCTGGCTGGGCGGCCTGGTCATCGCCCACGGCGCCGGCCTGTCCGCGCTGACCTGGGTTGGCGCGCTGGTGCCGCTGTCGGCCTTCGTGGTGGCGCTGTGGAGCATCGCGCTGGAGCGCCGCCAGCTTCGCGACGCCGCCACTCCGGCCGCACTGCGCGCCGGCGAGTGCGCCTGACGCACCTCCTACCTTTCCCCTCCCCTTCTCCCTTCTAGGACATTCCATGGAAACCCGTTTTCTCGGCCGTTCCGGCCTCAAAGTCTCCGCGCTCGGCTTCGGTGCCGGCACCTTCGGCGGCAAGGGCCCGCTGTTCAGCGCCTGGGGCAACACCGATGTCGCCGAAGCACGCCGGATGATCGATCTGTCCATCGAAGCCGGCATCAATTTCTTCGACACCGCCGATGTCTATTCCGACGGCGCGTCCGAATCCATCCTCGGCGAAGCGCTGCGCGGCCGCCGCGACCAGGTGATCCTGTCCAGCAAGACCGGGCTGCGGCTGGGCGACGGCGCCAACGACGCCGGCACCTCGCGGCTGCGCCTGCTCAAGGCGGTGGACGCTTCGCTGAAGCGGTTGGATACCGACTACCTGGATCTGCTGCAACTGCATGCCTTCGATGCGATGACGCCGATCGAGGAGACCCTCTCCACCCTCGATGACCTAGTCCGTGCTGGCAAGGTGCGTTATCTCGGCGTCTCCAACTTCTCCGGCTGGCAACTGATGAAATCGCTGGGCATCGCCGAGCGCCACGGTTGGAGCCGCTACGTCGCCAACCAGGCCTACTACTCGCTGATCGGCCGCGACTACGAATGGGAACTGATGCCGCTGGGCCTCGACCAGGGTGTCGGCGCGGTGGTCTGGAGTCCGCTGGGCTGGGGCCGGCTGACCGGCAAGATCCGCCGCGGCCAGCCGCTGCCGGAAACCAGCCGCCTGCACGACACCGCCGCGATCGGTCCGGCGGTGGATCCCGAACGCCTGTACCGCATCGTCGACGTCCTCGATGAAATCGCCGCCGAGACCGGCAAGGCGGTCCCGCAGATCGCCATCAATTGGCTGCTGCAGCGTCCCACCGTGTCGACCGTATTGATCGGCGCACGCAACGAAGAGCAGCTGAAGCAGAACCTCGGCGCGGTCGGCTGGCAGCTCACGCCGGATCAGATCGCCCGCCTTGACGCCGTGAGCGCGACCGAAACGCCGTATCCGTACTATCCCTACTGGCGCGGGCAGTTCGCCGAGCGCAGCCCGCTTCCCGTCTGAATCACTCGCCCGAATCCTCGTCGCAACCGGAGTCCCCCATGAAAGCCGTCGGCCTTACCCGCTACCTGCCCATCGACGATCCGCAATCCCTGCAGGACATCGAACTGCCCAAGCCAGAACCCACCGGCCACGACATCCTGGTGCGGGTGGAAGCGATCTCGGTCAACCCGGTCGATACCAAGGTGCGCGCGCCCAAGCCGCAGCAGGAAGATCCGCCGCGCGTGCTCGGCTACGACGCGGCCGGCGTGGTCGAAGCGGTTGGCGACCAGGTGACCCTGTTCGCGCCCGGCGACGAGGTCTACTACGCCGGCGACATCACCCGTGCCGGAAGCAACGCGCAGTTCCAACTGGTCGACGAGCGCATCGTCGGCCGCAAGCCGGCGACGCTGGACTTCGCCGAGGCCGCGGCGCTGCCGCTGACCACCATCACCGCCTGGGAGCTGCTGTTCCACCGCATGCCCTATTCGATCGACAACGAATGCAACCGCCGCAGCCTGCTGGTCATCGCCGGCGCCGGTGGCGTAGGGTCGATGGCGATCCAACTGGCGCGCCGCGCCGGCTTCACCGTCATCGCCACCGCCTCGCGTCCGGAAACGATCGAATGGTGCCGTTCGCTGGGCGCGCAGCACGTCATCGATCATCGACAGGATCTGGCGCCGCAACTGGCGGCGATCGGGTTTTCACAGGTTGACGCGGTGCTGAACCTGGCCGACACCGACCGCTACTGGACCGCGATTGGCGAAATCATTGCTCCGCTCGGCCATGTCGGCTTGATCGTCGAACCCAGGGGCGAGCTGCGCATCGGCGATCCCTACAAGGCCAAGTCGGTCGGCATCCACTGGGAAATGATGTTCGCGCGCCCGCGCTTCCAGACACCCGATCTGATCGAACAGCACCGGCTGCTCAGCCGCGCCGCCAGCCTGATCGATGCGGGTGAACTGCGCAGCAACCATCGCGAGACATTGGGGCCGATCAACGCCGCCAACCTGCGCGAGGCGCATCGCCGGCTGGAGTCCGGCACCTCCATCGGCAAGCTGGTGCTGGCGGGCTGGGAGTGACGGCATGAGCGCAGGCGCCTGGTGGCTGTTCTGCACGCTGTCACTGATCACCGCCTTCACGCCGGGACCGGCGGTGCTGCTGGCGGTTTCCAATGCCGCCACGCTGGGCGCGCGGCGGGCGCTGATCGGTTCGCTCGGCAATGCGACCGGCGTGTTCGTCGTCGCGGTCACCGCGTTGCTGGGGCTGGGAGCGTTGTTGCAGGCGTCCTCGACCGCGTTCACCGTGCTCAAGATCGCCGGTGCGATGTATCTGGTCTATCTGGGCATCCGCCAATGGCGCAGCCCGCCGCCGTTCGCGGCAGACGCTTCGCTATCGCCGGCCAATGGCGATGCATGGCGGTTGTTCGGCCGGGGCGTGCTGGTGGCGGCGACCAATCCAAAAAGCATCCTGTTCTTCACCGCGCTGCTGCCGCAGTTCATGCAGCCGCAGGCTTCGCCCTGGCGGCAGGGCCTGCTGCTGACCGTCACCTTCGCCGCCTGCACGGTGCTGTCGCACCTGTGCTACGTCGCCGCCGCGCGCCACCTGCGCCGCTGGCTGGGCGGCGCCCGTGGGCGCTGGTGGCAGCGTCTCAGCGGCACGTTGTTCATCGGGCTGGGACTGGGCCTGCTGCGACTGCGCAGGCAGGCCACCTGACGCCGCGTGGACTCAGGCCGCGGCCGCGTCCTGCCCGCGATCGCGCTTGAGCACCGCCACCGGTTCGGCCCAACTGCTGCCGGCGCGCCGCTTGCTGGTCGCCAGCACCAGGTCCGAGGGTTCGAACACGTTGACGTTGTGGGTGATCGGCGTGGTCAGGATGTACTGGGCGTCGGTCGAGCGCAGGAAGCGGCCGACCTTTTCGATGTTGGCCACGTCCAGGTGCGCGAACGGTTCGTCGATGAAGACGAATCCGCCCGGTTGTTCCTCGTCGCGCAGCAGCGCCACCAGCAACAGCAGCGACTTCATCACCTGCTGGCCGCCGGACGCCTCGCCGTCGTCCAGGCCGATCCAGCCCTTGCGATCGAAATCGAAGCGCACGGTCAGGCCCGCCTGCGCCAGCGCGGTGTCCTCGTTGACCAGTTCCGGCATCTCCACGTCGACGCCGATGCCGGACAGCTCGCCCAGCGCGACCAGGTTCTTGCGGTAGCGGCGGACGGTGGCACGCAGCACGTTGATGTAGGCGCCCCGCGCTTCCTCGGTCAACTTGCGCGCGCGGTGCAGGTGCGCCTCGCGTTTGCCGATGGCGGCTTCCAGCCCGGCGTGGTCGGCGGCGAACTTGTCGCGCAGCGCGACGCAGCCGTCGTCCTCCACGTAGGCGCCGCGCGCCAGCCGCTCGTCGATGCGCTCGACTTCGCGACGCACCGCGTTGGCGCTTTCGTATTCGTCGCGTGCGGCCCGCAACGCGGCCACGCCGCGCCACTCCACCGGCATCTGCGCGCGGCGGCGGCGGAAGTCGACGATCCGCTGCACCAGCGCCATCCGCTCCTGCGCGATCTGGTGTTCGCGCTCGCGCAGTTCATTCTGCAGCGCCTTCAGTTCGCCCGCCCGGCTGGCGGCGGCGATGCTCTCGGCCTTGTCCTCGGCGGCCAGGCGATCGAGCTCGGTGCGCACTTCCATCAATGCGGTGGCCGCCTGCTGCGCGGCCTCGGCCAGTTCCGGCAGGCGTTCGGCCGCATCGGCGAACTCGGCCGCGCGCGTCACCAGTTCGTTGCCCGCGCCCAGTCCGAGCAGGCGCGCCTGGCTGGCGTCGACCTGCTGGCCCAACCCGCTCAGTTCTTCCTCGCGCGCATGCGCGCGCTGCTGGAGGGCCGTCAGTTCCGCGCGCAGTTCGGCCAGTTGCGCCTGGCGGGCACCCGCACCGAAGTGATGCGCGTTGCCGCCGATATGACGACCGCCACGCTGTTCGCGCAGATAGCCCTTGGCGGTAATCCAGTCCTGGCCCTTGGGCAGGCGATGGCCGGCCTGCACGTCCTCCACCCGCTGGATCCGATCCAGCTGGCGCGGCAGCCACGCCGGCGGGTCGTCGAGGAAGCGCACCACTTCCAGCAGCGAACCGCGGGTCGGCTTGTCGGCCGGCGCGCGATCGGCGACCAGGAAGTGGCGGTACTGCATCTGCTCGCCCAGTTGCCACGCCGCGGCGGCGTCCTTCGGCGAATCCAGCACCAGCAGATGGCGGTAGGGCGCGAGCACCGCTTCCACCGCCGTCGCCCATTCCGGCTCTGCAATCTCGACCAGTTCGGTCAGCACCTTGTGGCCGATGCCCTTGGCGTCGAGCGCGGCACGGAAGTCGCGTTCGAACGGCTCGGTGACCCGACCGCCGCCGCTGAGCGCGGCGACCTGGGCGGTTATCTCGGCGGCGCGCTGGCGATCGCGCTGG
The DNA here is from genome assembly GCF_014851695.1 of Pseudoxanthomonas sp. PXM04. Classification (NCBI taxonomy): domain Bacteria; kingdom Pseudomonadati; phylum Pseudomonadota; class Gammaproteobacteria; order Lysobacterales; family Lysobacteraceae; genus Pseudoxanthomonas; species Pseudoxanthomonas sp. PXM04. The sequence goes on along the minus strand of NZ_JACVAG010000007.1, from coordinate 47,381 downwards.
CCTTCCAGTTTCAGCTCGGCCTGGCGCCGGCGGCCCTCCTCGACTTCCCGGCTCAGCGCCTTGACATCGGCGCCCTTGCGTCCACCCTGCAGGCGATCCAGATCGTCGCGTCGCTTGACCAGCATCTCCGCATCGCGCGCATGGTCGCGGGCATGGGTGAACACCGCTTCGGCCTCAGCCTGGCGCGCGCGCACCTCGGCCAGCGCCTGCTGCAAGGTGGTGCGCTGCGCCTGCGCGCCGGCTTCCTGCGCCAGCAACGCGGCGTGCGCATGCCCGCGTTCGCGCAGCGCGCGGCGCAGGCCGGTGAGGCGCGGCCGCGCGCCTTCGATGGTGGCACGCAGATCCGCCAGTTCCACCTTCGGCACGATCTCGGTATGCAGGCGGTTGCGCTGCGACCGCAGCGACAGGCCGTCTTCGAACGAGCGCACATCGGCGCGCGAGGACTCCAGCCGCAGATGGAGTTCCGCCAGGCCCTGCTGGAGCTGGCCGATTTCCTTCTCCACGTCGAATTGTTCGCTGCGCGCGCGCTGGTAGTCGTCCAGCACCGCCTTGTCCTCGAACACGTCGAACACCAGTTGCAGCAATTCGCGCGGCGAAAGCTGGCAGAGTTTGTCGGTGGCGCCCTGCTCCAGGGTCAGCACGCGGCAGATCGCGCGGCTCAGGCCCGCGCCGGCCAGGCGCACCCGGTAGTCGCGCACGCCCAGCCATTCGCCACCCTGCTCCAGCGTCTCGATCGGCACGTCGCCGGGCACGATCTGGTAGTCGCGGGACCAGTCGCCGCCGCGCTTGCGCACCCGGCAGGCAATCGTGACCTGTTCGTCCATGTACGGGAAGAACGCGCGCTTGCCGCGCCGATCGGCGGGATTGCTGACTACCGCGCGCAGCCAGGCATAGGGCTTGCCGTTGTGGCGCAGGTAGGTCTTGTAGTCGCGCGCCATGTCGCGATCATCGATGGCCAGCAGCGTGCGCAGCGCATCCAGCAGGGTGGTCTTGCCGGAGCCGTTGGGACCGACCACGGTGATGATCGAAGCATCCAGCGGCAGCGTGTAGCGCTGCCAGTAATCCCAGTGGACGACTTCCAGCTGACGGAACTCAAACATCGGCCTGCACCTCTTCGTCCAGCGCGCTCTCGTCGAGTGCGTCCTCGCCGGGCACGTCATCGCCCGGCACATTCCCGAACGCATCCACGCCCGCTTCCTCGCCGCGTTCGCGGGCGGCGGCCTGCGACTGCCGCGCTTCCTCGATGACCTGCGACAGCGCGCCGTCCATCACCCGGCTGGCGATGCGCTCGTAGTCGAACGCCAGGTCCAGCAGCGGGCCCTCGTGGATGCGCTCGCGGCGGCGGACGATGAAACCCTGGCGCTGCAGCGCGCCCAGGTTCATCTGCAATCGCCCCTTGCCGCCCAGCTTGTCGCTGAAGTCGGCCAGCAGGGTGCGTTCGTTGATCGGCTCAATCACTTCCGCGCCCACCGGCACCGGCTTGAGTTCGGCGAACATCTGCTCCTGTTCCTGCGCGCGCTCGCCTTCCTGGCGCGCGATCTGGCGCTGGCGCTTGGGCAGCACCAGCAGCGCCCACAGGACCACCAGCAACGCCAGTGCGTCGCGGCCCAGCGACAGGTTGCTGGCCGCCCACGCCTCGGCGTTGCCGAATACCTCGTTCTCCTGCGCGCATGCCACGCCCACCGCCACATGCGCGGCATAGGGATGTTCGAGCAGGCGCAGGCCGGCGGCGGCGAGGCGGCGATCGAGATCGTCGCGCAGCTCGGCGTCGACCAGGACCTGGCGCATGGCGCGGTCCTCGCGCGGCAGCCAGCGCTCGGCCAGCAGCCGCGCGATCAGGGATGCGATGGGGTCACTCATGCGGTCTGGGTCTTCCGTTTCTTCGGTTTGTCTTGCTTGTCTTGCTTGTCTTGTTTGTCTGGCTTGCGCGTGGCGACGGGCATGGCAGGTGTCGGCGCGGATTGCGGCAGCAACTGGCCGCGGCTCATATAGGCGACGCCGGCGCGCTGGACCTCTTCGAACACCGGTTCGACCCGCCACTGCATCGGCAACTGCGCCAGCGACGCGCCCACACCCTGCCGGTTCTCGGCGCCGGCATCGCCGATCAACCCGAGCAGCGACAGCCGGTACGCGCTGAGCGCAAAGCTTTCCTGCGGCACCCAGTCGGCCAGCGGGGCCTCCTGGTCGAGGCCGGCGAGCTGATCCAGCCATTGTTCGGCATGGGCGTAGTCGTTCTGCGCGACCGGGGCCTGGGTATCGCTGGGCGCCTGCTGCGCCGGCGGCAGCGCGGTGCTTTCCTGGCCTTCGCGTTCGCGCTCGACCAGTTCGTACTCGGCCACGTCCAGGGCGATCGGCCCGAGCACGAAGGCCGGCATCGGCGTGCGCACCAGCACGTCGTCGGCCAGTGCGGCCAGCGCGTCGATGTCGCGGGCGCGCAGGAAGCGGTTGACGTCGGAAGAGGACAGTCCGCTCGCGCCCAGGTGCACGCGGTGGCGGTCGAGCTGGTTCAGCGCGCGCTGGAACACCGACGCCTGGCGCAGCAACGCGCTCTGCGCGCGGCCGATCTGCTGGGCCACCCGATGGGTCGCGGTATCCAGATCGCCGTCGGCGGCGATGTCGCGGATCAGTTCGGTGCCCTTCTCCACCCATTGCCAGACCGACTGCAACGTATCGGCGGCACGCTGGATGCGGTGTTCCGAACCGCTCAGCACGGCCTGGTCGAAGTCCTCGCGCAGTTCGTTGAGCCGCGACAGCAGGTGCTGCAGATCGTCGGCGCCGACCCGGCCCACCGCCTGGCCCGCGGCCAGCTGCGCGGTGACGTAGGCCAGTTCGTCGCCTTCGCGGTTGAACTGCAGCAGCATGCCGATCGCCGCCAGCGCCTGGCGCCCGACCGGACTGATGCGGTAGCGCTGGCTGTGCGCTTCCCATAGCAGCAGGCCGTTCTCGCGCAGGCGTCCCAGCACGGTGTCGAACTTGACCGGATCCAGATACGCGAACTGTTCGCGCAGTTCCTGCGGACTCCAGTCCGGCGCCTGCCCGCGCTCGCCGATCGTGCGCAAGACCAGCAGGCGCACCATGACGTTCTCCTCGCCCCCGTGGAACAGGGTCGAGAAGGCCCGCAACTGATCACGGGCGGCAAGCAGGGGGTGGAGGTCCGGCAGATCCGCGGCGGCGATGCCGTCGCGCAGGTAGTCGTGCAGGGGAGGTGATGCGGCGTCCATGACGTCCCGAAAGCCTTGGTCCCCTATGGTCCCCGAGCCGGCCGGACGGGACAACTCTTGCCAAGCGGGCGCGTTCTGTGCCGTGCTTGGGCTTGTCCCGGAGGTGGCGCCAGCACTTGCGCCGGCGCGCTGCCCGGGGCATCGTGTCGCATCCATACGCCAGCGTATCCATCGCCCGCATGACGTCCAGCGCCGCCGCCCTCCCCGCCGAGCACTATCCGCACCTGTTCGCCCCGCTGGATCTGGGTTTCACCCGGGTCCGCAACCGCATCCTGATGGGTTCGATGCACACCGGCCTGGAGGACCGCGCCCGCGACTTCCCGCGGCTGGCCGCCTATTTCGCCGAACGCGCCGCCGGCGGCGTGGGCCTGATGGTGACCGGCGGCTTCTCGCCCAACCTGGTCGGCTGGCTGAAGCCGTTCGGTGGCAAGCTGTCCTGGCCGTGGGAAGTACGTCCGCACAAGTTCGTCACCCGCGCCGCGCACGAGCACGGGGCGCTGATCTGCCTGCAATTGCTGCATGCCGGCCGCTACGCCTACCACCCGCTCTCGGTGGCGCCATCGAAGCTGAAGGCGCCGATCAATCCGTTCACCCCGCGCGCGATGTCCGCGCGCGCCGTGCAGTCGCAAATCAACGCCTATGCCGGCGCTGCCCGGCGCGCCCGCGATGCCGGTTACGACGGTGTCGAGGTGATGGGCTCGGAAGGCTATCTGATCAACGAGTTCACCGCGCCGCGCACCAATCGCCGCAACGATGCCTGGGGCGGCACACCGGAAAAGCGCATGCGTTTCGCGGTCGAGATCGTCCGCCGCATCCGCGAGGCCTGCGGGCCGGACTTCATCATCATCTACCGGCTGTCGCTGCTGGATCTGGTGGAGGACGGCAACCAGTGGGAGGAGATCCTCGCCCAGGCCCGCGCGGTGGAGGCGGCCGGCGCGACAATCATCAATTCCGGCATCGGCTGGCACGAGGCGCGGGTGCCGACCATCGTCACCTCGGTGCCGCGCGCGGCGTTCGTCGACGTCACCGCCAAGCTCAAGCCGCATGTGTCGGTGCCGGTCGTGGCGACCAACCGCATCAACATGCCGGACGTGGCCGAGGGCATCCTGGCCGCCGGCAAGGCCGACATGGTGTCGCTGGCGCGGCCGCTGCTGGCCGATCCGCAGTGGCCGGAGAAGGCACGCACCGGCCGCGCGCACGCCATCAATACCTGCATCGCCTGCAACCAGGCCTGCCTGGATCATGTGTTCGAGAACAAGACCGCCAGCTGTCTGGTCAATCCGCGCGCCTGCGCGGAAACCGAGCTGACCTATCCGAAGACCTTCGCCGCAAAACGCGTCGCCGTGGTCGGCGCGGGGCCGGCCGGGCTGGCCTGCGCGACCGTGGCCGCCGAACGCGGACACCGGGTCACCCTGTTCGATGCCGAGCCGGAAATCGGCGGGCAGTTCAATTTCGCCAAGCGCATCCCCGGCAAGGAGGAATTCCACGAGACCCTGCGCTACTTCCGCCATCGGCTGGAAGAGACCGGCGTCGAGGTGAAGCTCTCCACGCACGCCGATGCGACGCTGCTGGCCGGCTTCGACGAAGTGGTGCTGGCGACCGGCATCACCCCGCGCCGCGTGGATTTTCCCGGCGCCGATCACCCCAGGGTGATCAGCTATACCGACGTGCTGTCGGGCCGGGTCACGGTCGGCGCCCGCGCGGCGTTGATTGGCGCCGGCGGCATCGGATTCGACGTGGCCGAGTTCCTGGTCCAGGAAGGCCCCTCGTCCAGCCTGGATCCGGCGCGCTGGATGGCCGAATGGGGCGTGGACGCGACCTTCGAGGGCCGCGGCAGCCTGGCCCGCCCGCACCCCGAACCGCCGGCCCGCCAGGTCTGGCTGCTCCAGCGCAGCGCCGGCAAGCCGGGCGCGCGGCTGGGCAAGACCAGCGGCTGGGTCCACCGGGCGACGCTCAAGGCGAAGCAGGTGAAGATGCTGGGCGGGGTCGAGTACCTGGGCGTGGACGACGCCGGCCTGCGCATCCGCGTGGACGATGCCGAACAGGTGCTGCCGGTCGATCACGTGGTGGTCTGCGCCGGCCAGGAGCCACGCCGGGAACTGCAGGCGGCGTTGCTGGCCGCTGGCCGCACCCCTCACCTGATCGGCGGGGCCGACGTGGCCGCCGAACTCGACGCCAAGCGCGCCATCGCACAGGGCAGCCGGCTGGCCGCGGCGCTCTGAACCGACGGGCGGCGAGGCGGTCCCTCGCCGCGCTTGATGACGGCCATCACGGAATCATGCGTGCGCATCGCCGCGCATGCATGCGACCACGGCGCTTTTCCCGGGCTTTTCAGGCGCTTCCCGCCAGCGCGCGACGGTTCTCGGATGCACCGCCAAGCCGCCTCGACCTTGACACGGCTTTCACCAACAAGCATTTCCAATCAAATACTTAGTAGAGCTGTCAACCCGGCGTGTTCAGGGGGGGTTCCGGTTTTCGCCCGTACCTTGCGCCAACTTTTTCGGCCCGCCCCCCAGTTCCGGCAGGCCGCCCCGGCGCCCTCATCATTCAGCCGGGACCCCGGGCAGCCCGTGTGAAGGCTGCCTCCCCATGACGCCCTGCCGCGTCCCTCCCCCGCCGCTTCCAATGGATCGGAACGGTCGGGACCGGCAAAGACGGAGCAAGGAGTTCCCATGAAACTGGCCTGGATTCTCTGGCTGTCGCAGATGTTGCCGCAGCCGGCCGCTGATTCGTTGTGCCTCAGTACCACCGTATACCTGGAAGCCCGCGACCAGACCCTGCGCGGCCAGCAAGCCGTCGCCGAGGTCGCCCTGCGCCGCCGCGACAGCGGCCTGTGGGGTGATTCGGTCTGCGAGGTGGTGACCGCCCGCAAGCAGTTCGCCCCCACCATCGTCGCCCCCGGCACCCGCCTGCAGAATGCGGACGCCTGGGCCAAGTCGGTCAGCGTGGCCCTGAACGCCGAGCGCAACTGGGCCCTCCCGCCCGGCCAGCGCAAGGAAATCGTGCCCGGCGCCAGCCACTTCATGGCCCACCAGATCGCCAGCCCGAGTTGGCGCAACGCCTACCGCGTGGCCACCATCGGCGATCACACCTTCCTGCGCGTGCAGTCGCTCAAGCCGCAGCCACCGCGCTCGTAAACCCGAGCGTCCTGTCGCCGACGCGGCGATTTTCCCCTTCCGGCAAGCGGGCCGTCCGTGACGGTCCGTTACGGCGGTGGCCTTGTGGGCCCTGGACAGGTCTGGGAGAGTTCCCGGATCGCTTTCTAGTACCTGGAGTCCACCCATGAAGCTGTACAGCAAGCCCGGCGCCTGTTCCACCGCCGACCATATCGCCCTGCAATGGACCGGCCAGCCCTTCGAGTTGAAGGTGATGACCGCCGCGGAGATGAAGGCGCCGGAGTACCTGGCGATCAACCCGACCGGCGCGGTCCCGGCGATTGTCGACGGCGACTTCGTCCTGACCCAGAACGCCGCGATCATGGGCTATATCGCCGACCGCTACCCGCAGGCCGGGCTGGGCGGCGACGGTTCCGCGCAGCAGCGGGCCGAGGCGGCGCGCTGGCTGTCCTTCGTCAACTCCGACGTGCATCCGGCTTTCACCCCGCTGTTCGCGCCAGGCAAGTTCATCGCCGACGAATCCGAGTTCGATGCCATCAAGGCCACCGCCCGCAAGCGCCTGCGCGGCCTGTTCGAAAGCGCCAACCAGCGGCTTGAAGGCCGGCAGTGGCTGGCGGGCTTCCGCAGCTTCGCCGATCCCTATCTCTACATCACCCTGCGCTGGGCGGGTAACGTCGGCGTGGATCTGGGCGGCCTGGACAACCTGGCGGCATTCCGCCAGCGCATGGAAGCCGACCCGGGCGTGCAGGCGGCGCTCAAGGCCGAAGGCCTGCACTGAATCAAACGGAAGGGCGGGCCAAGGCCCGCCCTTCTCGTTTCAACAATCGATGCCACCAGCCGACATCCCCATATGTGCGCGGAGACGTCGGCTCCGCGCCGATTCAGAACGCATCGCCGGGAACGCGCACCCAGCCTTCCATCAGGATGCGGGCGCTGCGGCTCATGATGGCCCTGGCGACTTTCCATTCGCCGTTTTCCTGCGTGGCTTCCGCGCCCACCCGCAACGTGCCGGACGGATGACCGAAGCGCACCGCGCTGCGTTCACCACCGCCCGCGGCCAGATTGACCAGCGTGCCCGGCACCGCCGCGGCGGTGCCGATGGCGACGGCGGCGGTGCCCATCATCGCGTGATGCAGCTTGCCCATCGACATCGCGCGCACCAGCAGGTCGATATCACCCGCGCCCACCTGCTTGCCGCTGGAAGTGACGTAGTCCTGCGCCGGCGCCACGAACGCCACCTTCGGCGTGTGCTGGCGGCGCGCGGCCTCCGACACATCGGCGATCAATCCCATCCTTACCGCGCCGTGCGCACGGATCGCCTCGAACATCGCCAGCGCCTTCGGGTCACCGTTGATGGCGTCCTGCAATTCCGCGCCGGTGTAGCCGATGTCGGTGGCGTTGACGAAGATGGTCGGGATGCCGGCATTGATCAGCGTCGCCGGAAACTTGCCGACGCCTGGCACGTCCAGCTCATCGACCAGGTTGCCGGTCGGAAACATCGCGCCGCCGCCCTCGCCTTCGCCCTCGTCGGCCGGATCCAGGAACTCCAGCTGCACCTCGGCTGCCGGGAATGTCACACCGTCCAGTTCGAAGTCCCCGGTTTCCTGCACCTGCCCGCCGGTGATCGGCACGTGTGCGACGATGGTCTTGCCGATGTTCGACTGCCAGATACGCACCGTGCAGACACCGTCCTGAGGGATGCGCGCGGCATCGACCAGTCCACCCGCGATGGCGAACGATCCCACCGCCGCCGACAGGTTGCCGCAGTTGCCGCTCCAGTCGACGAAGGCGCTGTCGATGGACACTTGGCCGAACAGGTAATCGACATCGTGGTCCGGCCGCTCGCTCTTCGCCAGGATCACCGTCTTGCTGGTGCTGGAAGTCGCGCCGCCCATGCCGTCGATCTGCTTGCCGTAGGGATCGGGGCTGCCGATTACCCGCAGCATCAGCGCATCGCGCGCCGCGCCCGGCGCGCGCGCGGGTTCGGGTAGATCCTGCAGCCGGAAGAACACGCCCTTGCTGGTGCCTCCGCGCATGTAGGTGGCGGGGATTCGAATCTGGGGCACGTGCGGCATGGAGGTCTCGGTGTTCGGTCAGGGGTTGTCGGGAATCTGGGGTTCGACCACGTTGGCCAGCAGGGTCAACGACTCCTGCCAGCCGAGGTAACAGAACTCCGCCGGAATCATCGCGGGAATGCCTTCCTGCACGATGCTGATCTCGGTGCCGCAGGCCACCGCCTTGAGCGAGACGCTGACCTGCATGGTGCCCGGCAACGCCGGGTTCTCGAACTGATCGTCGTAGCGGATGCGCTCACCCGGCACCAGTTCGCGATAGGTGCCGCCGAAGGCATGGCTGGAGCCGGTGCCGAAGTTGGTGAACGACATCCGGTAGGTCCCGCCGACCACCGGATCGATGTGGTGGACCTTGCCGGTGAAGCCGTGTGGCGGTAGCCACTTCACCATGGCCTCCGGATCCAGGAAGGCGCGGTAGACGCGCTCGGGCGGAGCGCGCAGGACGCGGTGCAGGCGGACGGTTCCGGTCTCGTTCGACATGGTCATGACCTCTCGGGGATGGTCCGTCCCACTCTAGCGTGGCGGGCGCAAGACGGCGTCACGCCGCCTGCGCCGACTCCAGGAAGTCCTGGGCGAAGCGCTGGAGCACGCCGCCGGCTTCGTAGATCGAGACTTCCTCGTCGCTGTCCAGGCGGCACGTCACCGGTACCTCGATGCGCTCGCCGTCGCGGCGATGGATCACCAGGGTCAGTGTCGCGCGTGGCCTGCGTTCACCGACGACGTCGAAGGTCTCGGTGCCGTCGATGCCCAGGGTCAGGCGGGTGGTGCCGGGCTGGAACTCCAGCGGCAGCACGCCCATGCCGATCAGGTTGGTGCGGTGGATGCGTTCGAAGCCCTCGGCGACGATCGCCTCGACGCCCGCCAGGCGCACGCCCTTGGCCGCCCAATCGCGCGACGAACCCTGTCCGTAGTCGGCACCGGCGATGATGATCAGCGGCTGCTTGCGCTCCATGTAGATCTCGATCGCTTCCCACATGCGCATCACCTGGCCTTCCGGCTCGACCCGCGCCAGCGAGCCCTGCTTCACGCCGCCGTCGGGGTTGCGCACCATCTCGTTGAACAGCTTCGGATTGGCGAAGGTCGCGCGCTGCGCGGTCAGGTGGTCACCGCGGTGGGTGGCATAGGAATTGAAGTCCTCTTCCGGCAGGCCCATCTTCGCCAGATACTCGCCGGCCGCGCTGTCCAGCAGGATCGCGTTGGACGGTGACAGGTGATCGGTGGTGATGTTGTCCGGCAGCACCGCCAGCGGGCGCATGCCGCGCAGCGAGCGTTCGCCGGCCAGCGCGCCCTCCCAGTACGGTGGGCGGCGGATGTAAGTGCTCATCGGGCGCCAGTCGTACAGCGGGCTGGCGCGTTCGCCGTGTTCGACCCGCACGTTGAACATCGGGCCGTACACGCGGCGGAACTGTTCCGGCTTCACCGAGGCGCGCACCACCGCGTCGATTTCCTCGTCGCTCGGCCACAGGTCCTTCAGCCGGATCTCGCGCCCCTCGAACGTGCCCAGCACGTCCTTCTCGATATCGAAACGCACGGTGCCGGCGATCGCGTAGGCCACCACCAGCGGCGGCGAGGCCAGGAAGGCCTGCTTGGCGTAGGGATGGATGCGGCCGTCGAAGTTGCGGTTGCCGGACAGCACGGCGGTCGCATACAGATCGCGATCGACGATTTCCTGCTGGATCTTCGGATCCAGCGCGCCGGACATGCCGTTGCAGGTGGTGCAGGCGAAGGCGACCACTCCGAAGCCGAGCTTTTCCAGTTCCGGGGTCAGTCCGGCCTCGTCCAGGTACAGCGCGACCGCCTTGGAACCGGGTGCCAGCGACGACTTCACCCATGGCTTGCGGGTCAGGCCGACCCGGTTGGCGTTGCGTGCCAGCAGCGCGGCGGCGATCACGTTGCGCGGGTTGCTGGTGTTGGTGCAGCTGGTGATGGCGGCGATGATCACCGCGCCATCCGGCATCAGGCCCTCGGCCTCCTGCGCGCGTGCCTGCGCCAGATCGCCGGCGATGCCCTTCTCCGCCAGATCGGCGGTGGCGACGCGGGCATGCGGATTGGACGGACCTGCCATGTTGCGGACGACACTGGAAAGATCGAACGCCAGCGTCCGTTCGTATTCGGCGTTGCCCAGGCTGTCGGCCCACAGGCCGGCGGTCTTCGCGTAGGTTTCGACCAGGCGGACCTGCTCTTCCTCGCGGCCGGTCAGGCGCAGGTAGTCCAGGGTCTGGCCGTCGATGAAGAACATCGCCGCGGTGGCGCCGTACTCCGGCGCCATGTTGGAGATGGTCGCGCGGTCGCCCAGGGTGAGCGCGGCGGCGCCTTCACCGCGGAACTCCAGATAGGCGCCGACCACCTTCTGCTTGCGCAGGAACTCGGTCAGCGCCAGCACGATGTCGGTGGCGGTGATGCCGGGCTGCGGGCGGCCGGTCAGCTCGACGCCGACGATGTCGGGCAGGCGCATCCAGGAGGCGCGCCCCAGCATCACGTTCTCCGCTTCCAGGCCGCCGACCCCGATCGCGATCACGCCCAGCGCATCGACATGCGGGGTGTGGCTGTCGGTGCCCACGCAGGTATCCGGGAAGGCCACGCCGCCACGCACCTGGATCACCGGCGACATCTTCTCCAGGTTGATCTGGTGCATGATGCCGTTCCCCGGCGGGATGACGTCGACGTTCTCGAACGCATGCCGCGTCCATTCGATGAAGTGGAAGCGATCCTCGTTGCGGCGATCCTCGATGGCGCGGTTCTTGGAAAACGCGTCCGGATCGTAGCCGCCGCATTCCACCGCCAGCGAGTGATCCACGATCAGCTGTACCGGCACCACCGGATTGACCTTGGCCGGATCCCCGCCCTTGTCGGCGATGGCGTCGCGCAGGCCGGCCAGATCGACCAGCGCGGTCTGGCCGAGGATGTCGTGGCAGACCACGCGCGCCGGGAACCACGGAAAGTCGAGATCGCGGCGACGTTCGATCAGCTGCTTCAGCGAATCGGTCAGCGCTGCCGGTTCGCAGCGGCGTACCAGGTTTTCCGCCAGCACACGCGAGGTGTACGGCAGCCGGTCGTAGGCGCCGGGCGCGATCGCGTCGACCGCGGCGCGCGCGTCGAAGTAGTCCAGTGAGGTGCCCGGCAGGGCCTTGCGGTATTCGGTGTTCATGGCTTCGCGGTCGGCGTGACTTTGCGGCGGTCGGGATTCCAGGCCATCGATGGCGGCTCCGCGCGTTCCCGGACGGAAACGCGCGGGCACGGCGAATCAACGCTGGTCGATTGGGACGAACTTCAGGTTTTCGGGGCCGGTGTAGTTGGCGCTGGGGCGGATGATCTTGCCGTCGATGCGCTGCTCGATGACGTGCGCGCTCCAGCCGCTGGTGCGGGCGATGACGAACAGCGGGGTGAACATCGCGGTCGGCACGCCCATCATGTGGTAGCTCACCGCGCTGAACCAGTCCAGGTTGGGGAACATCTTCTTGATGTCCCACATCACCGCTTCCAGGCGCTCGGCGATGGCGTACATCTTGGTGCTCTGCTGTTCCTCGGACAGATCCTTCGCCACCTGCTTGATCACGTCGTTGCGCGGATCGCCGACGGTGTAGACCGGATGGCCGAAACCGATGACCACTTCCTTGCGTTCGACCCGCGCCTTGATGTCGGCCTCGGCCTCGTCCGGTGTCTCATAGCGCTTCTGTACCTCGAACGCGACTTCGTTGGCGCCGCCGTGCTTGGGTCCGCGCAGCGCGCCGATGGCGCCGGTGATGCATGAGTGCATGTCGCTGCCGGTGCCGGCGATCACGCGCGCGGTGAAGGTCGAGGCGTTGAACTCATGCTCGGCGTACAGGATCAGCGAGGTGTGCATCGCGCGCACCCACGAGTCGCGCGGCTTCTCGCCATGCAGCAGGTGCAGGAAGTGGCCGCCGATCGAGTCGTCGTCGGTCTCCACGTCGATGCGCTTTCCGTTGTGACTGTAGTGGTACCAGTACAGCAGCATCGAACCCAGCGAGGCCATCAGCTTATCGGCGATGTCGCGCGCGCCCGGGTGGTTGTGGTCGTCCTTCTCCGGCGACACGCAGCCCAGCACCGACACGCCGGTGCGCATCACGTCCATCGGGTGCGCCGACGGCGGCAGCTGTTCCAGCGCGGTCTTGACCGAGGCCGGGATGCCGCGCAGCGACTTCAGCTTGGCCTTGTAGCCGGCCAGTTCGGCGCGGTTGGGCAGCTTGCCGTGGACCAGCAGGTAGGCGACTTCCTCGAACTCGCTGGTAGTGGCGATGTCGAGGATGTCATAGCCGCGGTAGTGCAGGTCGTTGCCGCTGCGGCCGACCGTGCACAGCGCGGTGTTGCCGGCGGCGGTGCCGCTGAGGGCGACGGACTTCTTCGGCTTGAAGCCGGTGGCTGGGGTGGGTTCACTCATTGCTGCCTCCCGATGGTGTGGCGGTGCGGCGGAAGCTGCTCCACCGCGCTGGAATGACCGGGGACGGACCGAACCGCCCCCCGGGCTGATGTCAGGCGTCGCCCTTCTTCGCGAACAGGGCGTCGAGCTTGTCTTCGTAGGCGTGGTAGCCCAGGTAGTCGTACAGGTCCGCGCGCGACTGCAGGGTATCGATGATGTTCTTCTGGGTGCCTTCGCGGCGCACGGTCTCGTAGAAGTTCAACGCCGCCTTGTTCATGGCGCGATAGGCGCCGCAGCAGTACAGCGCGATGTCCACGCCGGCCGTGCGCAGTTCGTCGACGGTGAAGAACGGGGTGGAGCCGAACTCGGTCAGGTTGGCCAGGATCGGCACCTTCACCGCGTCCTTGAAACGGCGGTAGTCCTCCAGCGTCTTCATCGCCTCGGGGAAGATCATGTCCGCGCCCGCCTCGACATAGGCCACCGCGCGTTCGATCGCCGAATCGATGCCCTCGACGGCGGCGGCGTCGGTGCGCGCCATGATCACGAAGCCTTCATCGCCACGCGCGTCCACCGCGGCCTTGACCCGATCGACCATCTCGTCCTTCGACACCACTTCCTTGCCGGGGCGATGGCCGCAGCGTTTCTGGCCGACCTGGTCCTCCATGTGCACGGCGGCAACGCCGACGCGCTCGAACGAACGGATGGTGCGCGCGATGTTGAACGCGCCGCCCCAGCCGGTGTCGATGTCGACCAGCAGCGGCAAACCGGTGGCGTCGACGATGCGGCGCGCGTCGGTCAGCACGTCTTCCATCGTGCTGATGCCCAGATCGGGCATGCCCAGCGAGTTGGCGGCGACGCCGCCGCCGGACAGGTACAGCGCCTTGTAGCCGACGCGGCGGGCCATCAGGCCGGCATAGGCGGTGATGGCGCCCATCACCTGCAGCGGGGATTCCTCGGCGATCGCGGCGCGGAAGCGCGCGCCTGCAGATGCGTTGCTCATGCATGTCTCCTGCGGAAGCGGATGGCGCCCGTTCCTCGGCGGAGCGGGCCGGGGGTGCGCGCAAGGGTACGCGCACCGGCGGCGCACAATCTGGCACCATCGCTCGGGTTGATCAATCTTGATCAAATCAATCAATCTATCGGCCATGGACACCGACCTGCTCTCCGCCCAGGACACCTGCCGACTGCTCGGCATCAGCCAGGCCACCCTGTATGCGTATGTCAGCCGTGGCCTGATCGAGTCGCGCCCCGGCCCGGACCACCGCAGCCGGCTGTACCTGCGTCGCGACGTCGACCGGCTGGCCCAGCGAAAGCGCGCCGGTCGCGGCGCCGCCCGTGGCGCCGCGCAGAGCCTGGATCGCGGCCTGCCGGTGCTGGAGACGCGGATTTCGCTGATCCGACCGGAGGGCCCCTACTACCGCGGGCGTTCAGCGGTCGCCGCGGTGCGCGAAGGCGCCACCCTGGAAGACGCCGCCCGGCTGCTGTGGGACTGCGGCGACCAGGATCCCTTCACGGCGACGCTGGAGACGCAATGGCCGGCGCACGTCGCCCGCATCGCCGGCGACGCCGGCCTGCCGCCGCTGGCGCGCGCCATGTCGGCGATTCCGTTGCTGGCGCTGGACGTGCGCCAGCCCATGGGCGTGACCGCCCTGGTCCGCCACGAAATCGCGGCCACCCTGCTGCGCCACAACGCCGCGTTGCTGGTGGCGCGCCCACCTTCCGCGGGGCCGGTCCATCGGCTGCTGGCGGATGCGTGGAAACCGGGCGACGAAGGTTTCGCAGATACGGTGCGCGCGGCGCTGGTGCTGTGCGCCGAGCACGAACTCAACGTCTCCGCGTTCGCCGCGCGCGTGGTCGCCTCGACCGGCGCGCACCTGCACGCGACAGTATGCAGCGGCCTGGCGGCGTTGTCCGGCCCGCGCCACGGCGGCGCCACCGCACGCGCCTATTCGCTGATAGAAGCCGCCTGCGCGGCGGACTCGCCCCGTGATTTCATCGCCGCACGCTGGCAGCAAGGCGAGGATCTGCCCGGCTTTGGCCATGCGCTCTATCCGCATGGCGATCCCCGCGCGACGGAATTGCTGGCGCGGCTGCGCCGGCTACACGCGGATACGCCGGTGATGCAGCGGATGGAGGCGGTGATCAGCGCCACCGAGGACATCAACGGACTGCGCCCCAACGTCGATTTCACCCTGGCGGCGATCTGCCACGCCAACGCCCTGCCCGCCACGCCGGCATTGGTGATGTTCGCGGCGGCGCGACTGGCAGGCTGGCTCGCGCATGCGCTGGAACAGCAGGCCCAGGGCCGGCTGATCCGTCCCCGCGCCAGCTACGCCGGCGTGCCACCCGTCACGGCGGAATGACTCGGCATCAGTTGCCGGCCTCCGGCCCGCGTTGCAGCGCCTTCCTCACTTCCTCCAGCGCGTTCGGATCATCCAGGGTGGAAAGGTCGCCGGGATCCGCGCCCTGCGCCAGCGCCTGCAACGAACGCCGCAGCAGCTTGCCGGAACGGGTCTTGGGCAACGCATTGACGATGTACACGCGCGCCGGCCGCGCCACCGCGCCCAGGCTCTGTTCCACGGTACGGCGCATGCCTTCGGCCGCACGCACGCGTTCGTGCGGTTCCTCGGTCGCCTGCCGCAGCGTCGCGAATACCACCGGTACCTGCCCTTTCAGTTCGTCGTTGACACCAATCACCGCAGCCTCGGCCACGGCGGGAAAGCCGGACACCGATTCCTCGATCTCGCGCGTGCCCAGACGATGGCCGGCGACATTGATTACGTCGTCGGTGCGGCCGAGGATGAAGGTGTAGCCCTGCTCGTCGCGGATGGCCCAGTCCAGCGAGCTGTACAGCAGTTCCTTGAAGTGGCTGAAATAGCTGGACAGGAAGCGGGCGTCGTCATTCCAGATGGTGGTCATGCAACCCGGCGGCAGCGGCGGCTGGATGACCAGCACGCCCTTCTCGCCCGGCCCGACTTCCGCGCCGGTGCCTTCGTCGATGACCTTCATCCGGTACCCGAGATTGGGAAAACCGGGCGAGCCGAACTTCACCGGCTTCATGTCCAGGCCCGGCAGCAGCGTCAGCGCCGGCCAGCCGGTCTCGGTCTGCCAGTAGTTGTCGATGACCGGCTTGCCCAGCGCGTCGTTGATCCAGTGCGCGGTCGGTTCGTCCAGCGGCTCGCCGGCCAGGAACAGGTATCGCAGCTTCGACAGATCATGCCGGCGGATGAAATCGACATCGTGCTTCTTCAGGACCCGGATCGCGGTCGGCGAAGAGAACATGGTGCGCACGCCGTACTTCTCGCACAGCGACCACCAGATGCCGGCATCCGGGTGGAATGGCAGGCCTTCGTACAACACCGAAGTGGCGCCGACGATCAGCGGCCCATAGACGTTGTACGAGTGTCCGACCGCCCAGCCGACGTCGGAGGTGGAGAACATCACCTGCCCCGGCGCGACGTCGAATACCGTGCGCATCGACAGCGCCAGCGCGACCGCGTAGCCGCCGACATCGCGCTGCACGCCCTTGGGCTTGCCGGTGGTGCCGGAGGTATACAGCAGGTAGCTGGGCTCGTTGGATTCCAGCCATGCCACGTCCACCTGCTCGTCGCCGACCGCCTGGCGCAGCGTGGCGTAGTCCTCGTCGCGCCCCGCCATCCTCGGTTCGGCCGGATCCAGTCCGCGCGAGACAATCAGCACCTTGGGCGGCGGCGTGGCCGCCTTCGCGCAGGCTTCGTCGACCAGCGGCTTGTACGGGATGACCTTGCCGCCGCGCATGCCGGCATCGGCGGCGATCAACAGCCTGGGTTGGGCATCGTCGATGCGCAGCGCGAGGTTGTGCGCGGCGAAACCGCCGAAGACCACCGAATGGATGGCTCCGATGCGCGCGCAGGCGAGCATCGCGAACACCGCCTCGGCCATGTTGGGCATGTAGATGACCACCCGATCGCCACGCCCCACGCCCAGGCGCTGGAGGATGGCGGCGAAAGCGTTCACCTCGCGATGCAGTTCGCGGTAGCTGATCTCGCGCGTGGTGCCGGTTTCGGAGGACACCGCCACCAGCGCCAGCTGATCGGCGCGTTCGGGCAGATGCCGGTCCACCGCGTTGTAGCAGAGATTGGTCTGGCCACCCACGAACCAGCGCCGGAACGGCGGCTTCGAATAGTCCAGCACCTGCCGCGGCGGCACATGCCAGTGGATGGCGCGCGCCTCCTCACCCCAGAAGGCTTCCGGCTCGTCGATCGACCGGCGATAGACGTCTTCGTACCCCATGCGGCGATCTCCTGTCCGATTGCCCGCAGCATAGTCCCGCCGACACCATCCCACCTTCCGACTTTGGTCAAATGCTCACCGGGGACGCCACACTCCCAGGTCATGGGCCGCGTGACGCCTCCCAGGTACCGCCCGAGGCCACCAGCGGGCGGTCTGTCGCTGTCGTTGCATCCCGATCAGCGGTCTGTTGATAGCGGTTCGCATGTGAAAACGGCAGAATGAGAAGATGAGCGATCCACTGTCCACGCACCCGCCCGCACTCCTTCGCCATCGCAGGGAATGGCTTGCTGCAGCAATTCTAGTACTGCTGATCAAGGGCGGCTGGCTCCTGGTTGACCATACCTTGCGCCTCTACATGGGCGATTCGATGGTCTATCTGCAGACAGGCGCTTGGCTGAGTCCAAGCCCGGGACGTTCGTTCCTGTATGGCGTATTGCTGCATTTCTCGGCCTTCCCCTTGCACTCGCCCATTGCGATTCTGGCACTGCAGACCGCTCTGTCCGCCGCCACTGCACTACTCCTTTTCCATTTCCTGCGCCATATCCTCGCGCTGCGCTTCTGGATTTGTCTGCTTGCCACCGTGTTCTATGCTGCCGAACCGGCACAGATCTTCTTCGAGCGGATGGTGATGGCGGAAACGGCGGGGCAGTTCGCCCTAGTCCTGACCGTGTTGGCGCTTTCCCGTTTTCTCACTGTGGGGAAACTCCGCTGGTACCTGTTCAGTTGCATGCTTGGTCTGCTCGCCGCGAATTTCCGCACTAGCCTGCTACCCGTCGTACTCGGCCTTGGTCTGGTCGTTCCCTGGGTCAAGTACTGGCTCGTCGACAAGCACGAGAAACCCCAGAAGGCGTGGCGTCAGCGACTGGGGTCACTTGCTATTGCGCTGGGAACGTTGGCCGCGTCGCATGTGGCGTATACCCAGATCTATGGCATCGCCTTCAAGTGTCCGCCCGGTTACCTCGCCCTCACCGGGATGATGCGAATCGGCCTGGTTGCACCGCTCATCCAATCTGAGCATTTCGAAGGCACCGGAGTATCCGGGGATATCCTCAAGCGGGTCCAACTTCCACTGTCGGATCACTGGCAGCGCGGCAATCACATCTGGTCCAGCCAAGGACTCTGGCACGAATTGGAGAACGACAGTCCCAACCCCGAGCTGGTCGCCCGCACGATTACGCGGCGGGCCATGCTTTCCAATCCCCTCGGCTTGCTGGAGATCAACCTGGAGACCTTGGGTGGCTACTTCGACATGACCCGTGTCTACTGGCGAATGCAAGACGACATCGGCGCGATAGCCCCGGATGAACGTGCGCTGGAACTTGTGCAAGGTTGGCTGGAGTGGGACGCCAGGGGAATCAATACGCTCGAGACCCCTGCCCGCCGCTTTTTCGCGGCTTCATATCGATGGCTGGTATTTTGCCTGTTCGGCTTGGTACCCATTGCGCTCCTTGCGCTCGTCGCCGGCTGGCGCACGCCACGGCGGCCTCAGTTCTTCCTGCTTGGGCTGGCATCAGTCGGTCTTGTCGCTTCCCACCTGCTGTTCGCCCATATCGTCTCTTTCCGCTATATCCATCCACTGCCGTGGTTCATGCTTGCCAACATCGCGGTATTAATTGATGCAGCGTTCAATTCCCGATATCGGACCGTTTCTCGGCTGGAGACGGCCAGCGCAGGTAAGCCAGCGCCCTGAGTTCGCGGCGCCCCCTTGCCACTGCATCCAGCACCAGCCCTGCAACCATGGCCAGCATAGAGACCACGGCCAAAGCAGTCACGAGGATGGCGGTCGGAATGCGCGGCACCAATCCTGTTTCAAGGTAAGTCAGTAGCAGCGGCAATCCCAGCAAGAACCCGAGCAGCGCCGTGGACAGGCTGAGCGCACCGTAGAAGGCAATGGGTCGTTCCGTACTGAACAACTTCAACATCGTGCGCACGATGCGGAATCCGTCGCGCCAGGTGCTCAGCTTGCTTACCGAGCCTTCGGGCCGCTCCTTGTATGGTGTGGGAACTTCACCGATCGACATGTGCAATTCAAGCGCATGAACTGTCAGTTCCGTTTCTATTTCGAACCCGCCAGACTGCGCCGGAAAACTTTTGACGAATCGGCGCGAGAAAGCACGGTATCCGGACAGGATGTCCCGACATGGCCGGCCGAACAGCCAGCCCAGGAATCCCGTCAGCAGGCTGTTTCCGAACGCGTGCCCCGCCCGATAGGCCAAGACGCCTGTCGCTTCGCGCACGCCCACCACCATGTCGTGCCCCTCCCGCAGGCGTCCAATCAAACGGGGGGCACAGGCAGCCGAATAGGTATCGTCACCGTCCACCAACACGTAGATATCAGCATCGATATCAGCGAAGAGACGACGAACAACATGTCCCTTACCGCGCAACCTGACGTGCCCGACACGAGCCCCCGCCGCTTGAGCTCGCTCCGCGGTGTCGTCCTCCGAATCATTGTCAAAGACATACACCACGGCTTCCGGAAGTGCTTTCCGGAAATCGGCGACGACCCGCTCAATCGTGATGGCTTCGTTGTAACACGGCACGAGTACTGCAACGCGGGGGGAACCCATACTTCTTCCTTATTGATGACTCAGCCCAGCAGGTGCGCCACGCCGGCGCGCTCTTCTTCCAGCTCGGCCAGGGTCTTGTCCATCGCGGCGCGGCTGAACGCGTCGACTTCCAGGCCTTCCACGCGGGTGTATTCGCCGTTGGCGGTGATCACCGGCACGCCGTAGATCACGCCTTCCGGAACGCCGTAGCTGCCGTCGGACGGCACGCCCATGGTCACCCACTTGCCGTTGCTGCCCAGCACCCAGTCGCGGATGTGGTCGATGGCGGCGTTGGCGGCGGAAGCGGCCGAGGACAGGCCGCGCGCCTCGATGATCGCGGCGCCGCGCTTGCCGACCTGCGGGATGAAGGTGTTGGCGTTCCAGTCGGCGTCGTTGATCTTGTCCTTCAGCGACACGCCGTTGGCGGTGGCGAAACGGTAGTCCGGGTACATGGTCGGGCTATGGTTGCCCCACACCACCAGCTTCTCGATGTCGCCCACGGCCACGCCGGCCTTGTTGGCCAGCTGGCTCAGCGCGCGGTTGTGGTCCAGGCGCAGCATCGCGGTGAAGTTCCTGGCCGGCAGGTCCGGCGCCGACTTCATGGCGATGTAGGCATTGGTGTTGGCCGGGTTGCCGACCACCAGCACCTTGACGTCGCGGCTGGCGACCTTGTTCAGCGCGGCGCCCTGGGCGGTGAAGATCTTGGCGTTCTCCAGCAGCAGGTCCTTGCGCTCCATGCCCGGGCCGCGCGGACGCGCGCCGACCAGCAGGGCCACGTCGGCGTCCTTGAACGCCACTTCCGGGTCGTCGGTGCCGACCATGCCGGCCAGCAGCGGGAACGCGCAGTCTTCCAGCTCCATCATCACGCCCTTCAGCGCGGCCTGGGCCTTGTCGATCGGCAGCTCCAGCAACTGCAGGATGACCGGCTGGTCCTTGCCAAGCATTTCACCGGAGGCGATGCGGAACAGCAGGGCATAACCGATCTGGCCGGCGGCGCCGGTGACTGCAACACGGACGGGGGTCTTCATGGGGTTGTCTCCGAGGGAAAGGAAAGCCGGACTCACGCGAGTTCGGCGAAGAAGGCCTGGATGCGCGACAGGCCTTCATCCAGCTGGGCGTCGGCACAGGTGTAGGAAATGCGCAGCGCGCGCGGTTCGCCGAAGGCCGAACCCGGCACGCAGGCCACGCCCTTGGCTTCCAGCAGGGCGTTGCAGAAGTCCACGTCGTTGTGGATGACCACGCCATCATGGGTCTTGCCGAACGCGACCGAGATGTCCGGGAACGCATAGAACGCGCCTTCCGGACGCGGGCACACCACGCCCGGAATCCCGGCCAGCGCCGCCAGCACGCGATCCCGCTTGGCGGCGAATTCGGCGCACTTGCGCTGCGGAATGTCCTGCGGGCCGGTCAACGCGGCGACCGCCGCGGCGGTGACCACTTCCGGCAAGTTGGTGATGTGGTTGGAGTTGAGCGCCACCAGCGCCTGGGCGACGTTCTCCGGCGCGGCGATCAGGCCGACCCTCCAGCCCGGCATGCCGTAGGTCTTGGACAGCGAGTCGATGACGACGGTGCGTTCGCGCAGTTCCGGACGGAAATGCAGGAAGTTGTGGTAGCCCACGCCATCGAACACCAGGCGGTTGTAGATGTCGTCCAGCAGGATCCAGGTGTCCGGATGGCGCGCCACCACCTCGGCCAGCGCCGCGACCTCGTCCTTCGAATAGACCATGCCGGTCGGGTTGGACGGGTTGTTGAACAGGAACACCTTGGGCTTCTGCGCCAGCGCGGCGTCCAGTTGTTCCGGGGTGAGCTTGTAGTTCTGCTCGGGCGGGCACGGCAGCTTCAGCGACACCGCGCCGACGATGTCGGCGATGTCCTGGTAGGTGGTCCAGTACGGGGTCGGATAGGCGATGGTGTCACCCTCGTCCAGCAGCGCCTCGGCCAGGTTGTACAGCACGTGCTTGGCGCCGACGCCGGCGACGATGTTGCGGCGGGTGTAGCCGGTCAGCCCGCTGCCTTCAAGATGATGCAGGAAGGCATCCAGCAGCGCGTCGGTACCGCGGTTGGAACCGTACTGGCCGGAATCCTTGTCCAGCGATTTGCGCGCGGCCTCGTAGACATGCTCGCCGGGCAGGAAATTCGGTACGCCGATCGAGAAGCTGATGATGTCGCGGCCTTCGGCCTTGAGCTTCTTCGCCTTTTCCGCGACCGCCATGATCGCGCTGGGCTTGGCGCGACCGGTGCGCCGGGCAAGCTGGGGCATTGCATTACCTCGCAGGGGATGTTTCGCGGGAGGAACGTGCGTGCGCCGTTTTTTGCGGCGCGGAATTTTACCACGCCGCCCCGGTCCGGCCGGGGTGGATCGGAGGGTCCGGCCTCCTCCCTTGGTCGTAGCCGAGGCTCCCCCGACCGGGGGAGCGCACGGCCGGCGCGGGTCAGGCGCTCAGGTAACGGTTCCACTCGGCCACGCGGTCGGCCTTGGCGGCCAACACGGCGTCGGCGTCACCCTCGATGGTGAGGCGGTTGATCAGGTCGCCCTGCTGGACCGCGTCGACCACGTCCAGGCCCTCCAGGACCTTGCCGAACACGGTGTGCTTGCCATCCAGCCAGGGGGTCGCCACGTGGGTGATGAAGAACTGGCTGCCATTGGTGTTGGGGCCGGCATTGGCCATCGACAGCACGCCGCGGTCGTGGCGCACGCCGTTGTTGGTCTCGTCCTCGAACCGGTAGCCCGGGCCGCCGCGGCCGGACCCCTCGGGGCAGCCGCCCTGGATCATGAAATCGGCAATCACCCGGTGGAAGTTCAGGCCGTCATAGAAGCCGCGCTTGGCCAGGTTGACGAAGTTGGCGACCGTCAGCGGGGCCTTGTCGGGGTACAGCTCGACCTTGATGGGGCCGCGGGAGGTGTCGAAAGTGGCGATGAGGGACATCGGGAGCTCCAGATACGGGACAGGGGTTCAGGGGGCCGGGGGTCCGGAAACCGGGCCTGGCCCGAATCTGGGGGCCGTTGGCACCGTTTCCAGCCCCGGCCCGTTCAGCCAGGACGCCCGGACGCTAATTGCGGGGACGTAACCCGTTATAATACGCCCCATTCCTCCACAGCCCCTGCGCGCACACTGGCGCGCTTTTCCGCATGTCCATCCAGAATCTCCGCAACATCGCCATCGTCGCCCACGTCGACCACGGCAAGACCACTCTCGTCGACTGCCTGCTGAAGCAGTCCGGCACCCTGTCCGAGCGCACGGTGCTTGCCGAGCGGGTGATGGACAGCAACGACCAGGAAAAGGAACGCGGCATCACCATCCTGGCCAAGAACACCGCCATCACCTGGCAGGGCAACCGCATCAACATCGTCGACACCCCCGGGCACGCCGACTTCGGCGGCGAAGTGGAGCGCGTGCTGTCGATGGTCGACTCGGTGCTGATCCTGGTCGACGCGATGGACGGCCCGATGCCGCAGACCCGCTTCGTCACCCAGAAGGCGTTCGCGATGGGCTTCAAGCCGATCGTCGTGGTCAACAAGATCGACCGCCCCGGCGCGCGTCCGGACTGGGTCATCGACCAGGTGTTCGATCTGTTCGACAAGCTGGGCGCCACCAACGAACAGTTGGACTTCCCGATCGTCTACGCCTCGGCGCTGCACGGCTACGCCAGCCTCGACGACACCACCCGCGACGGCGACATGACCCCGCTGTACGAAGCGATCATGAAGCACGTCCCGGCGCCGTCGGTGGATCCGGAAGGCGCGTTCCAGATGCGCATCAGCCAGCTGGACTACAACAATTTCGTCGGCCTGATCGGCATCGGCCGGATCCAGCGCGGCAAGGTCAAGAAGAACCAGCCGGTCAGCGTGGTCGATCGCGAAGGCAAGAAGCGCCAGGGCAAGATCGTGCAGGTGCTGGGCTTCATGGGCCTGGAGCGCATCGAGGTCGAGGAAGCCGAGGCCGGCGACATCGTCGCCATCGCCGGCATCCAGGACCTGAGCATCTCCGATACCGTGTGCGCGCTGGACACCCCGGAAGCGCTGCCGGCACTGACCGTGGACGAGCCGACCATCAGCATGACCTTCCAGGTCAACAACTCGCCGTTCGCCGGCCACAAGGATTTCTCCGGCGGCAAGTTCATCACCAGCCGCCAGCTGCGTGAACGCCTCGAGCGCGAAACCCTGCACAACGTCGCGTTGAAGGTCGAGGAGACCGCCGACGCCGACAAGTTCCTGGTCTCCGGCCGCGGCGAACTGCACCTGTCGGTGCTGATCGAAACCATGCGCCGCGAAGGTTTCGAGCTGGCGGTGTCGCGCCCGGAAGTCATCATCAAGGAAATCGACGGCCAGTTGATGGAGCCGGTCGAGCAATTGGTGGTCGACATCGAGGAAGTGCACCAGGGCGGCGTGATGGAAAAGCTGGGCACCCGCAAGGCGCAGCTGAAGAACATGGAGTCGGATGGCAAGGGCCGCGTGCGCCTGGACTACACGATTCCGGCGCGCGGCCTGATCGGGTTCCAGAACGAGTTCAGGACCCTCACCCAGGGTTCGGGCCTGCTGTTCCACGTGTTCGACCACTACGGTCCGAAGGAAACCGGCCCGATCGCCAAGCGCCAGAACGGCGTGATGATCGCCAATGCCCCCGGCGTCACCCCGGCCTACTCGCTGGGACCGCTGGAAGAGCGCGGCCGCCTGTTCGCCGCCGAAGGCGACAACGTCTACGAAGGCCAGCTGGTCGGCATCCATTCCAAGGACAACGATCTGACCGTCAACGTGATCAAGCCCAAGCCGCTGACCAACATGCGCGCCTCGGGCAAGGACGACGCGATCAAGCTGACCCCCGCGCTGAAGTACTCGCTGGAACAGGCCCTGGATTTCATCGAGGACGACGAACTGGTGGAAGTCACCCCGAAGGAAATCCGCCTGCGCAAGAAGATGCTGACCGAAAGCGATCGCAAGCGCGCCTCGCGCGCCGCCTGATCGCCCACGGATGGTCGAGGCCCCCTACAACCCGGATCCCAAGGCGCATCCGGGCCTGCACGTCATCGCCCTGTTCGAGGGGTTGAAGGGGGTACTGGCGCTGGCCGCCGCGACCGGGCTGGCGCTGCTGGGACCGCAGCCGCTGCGGCACTGGGTGGAGGCGATGATCGCCCGCTTCCACCTCGATACCGAGCACGGCACCCTGCCGTCGCTGCTCAACGCCATCAATCCCGAAGCGGTCCACCTGGCCGTCCTGGTGGTCGTGCTGTACGCGATCATGCGACTGGCTGAAGCCTGGGGCCTGTGGCGCGCCCGGGCGTGGGCTTCCTGGCTGGGCTGCATCGGCTCGGCGCTGTACCTGCCTCTGGATCTGTACGCGCTGTACCACCATCCCGGCTGGCACACCTGGGCGGTACTGCTGATCAATCTGGCCGTGGTCTACATACTCGGCCGCGACCTGCACAGGCGCCGCAGGGTTTGAAAGGACCTCCCGGCCTGCTAGCCTCACGCTAGCTCACCGGGGGAATCCGCCACATGCGTTCGCGAACGCTGCTGTTCTCAGCCGCCCTGATGCTGGCCGCCTGCCAGCGCCAGCCCGCCGCCGTCACCAACGCGCCCGCCGACGCGCCGACGGACTTCGCCTACGCCGAACTGGACATCGACGACCTGCAGGGACGCATGCAGCGCGGCGAACTCGACAGCCGCACCCTCACCCGCGCCTACCTGGACCGCATCGCCGCGATCGACAAGGCCGGGCCGCAACTGAACTCGGTCATCGAAATCAACGCCGACGCCATGAAGGAAGCCGCCCTGCGCGATCTCGAGCGCAAGGACAACGCGGTGCGCGGCCCGCTGCACGGCATCCCGATCCTGCTCAAGGACAACATCGACGCCACCCCGATGGTCAACTCGGCCGGTTCGCTGGCGCTGAAGGATTTCCGGCCCGCCAGCGACGCCTTCCTGGTCAAGCGCCTGCGCGAGGCCGGCGCGGTCATCCTGGGCAAGACCAACCTGAGCGAATGGGCGAACTTCCGTTCCACCCATTCCACTTCCGGATGGAGCGCCCGCGGCGGCCAGACCCGCAATCCCTACGTGCTGGATCGCAATCCCTGCGGCTCCAGTTCCGGCAGCGCGGTCGCCGTTTCGGCCAACCTCGCCGCCGCCAGCATCGGCACCGAAACCGACGGCAGCATCATCTGCCCGGCCGCGGTCAGCGGCGTGGTCGGGCTGAAGCCGACGGTCGGCCTGATCAGCCGCGACGGCATCATCCCGATCTCGTTCAGCCAGGACACCGCCGGACCGATGACCCGCAGCGTGGCGGACGCGGCGCTGCTGCTGACGGCACTGGCCGGTCGCGACGCCGCCGATCCGGCCACCACCAACGCGGCCTGGAACATCACCCTCGACTATCACGCGCGGCTGAAACCGGACGGATTGAAGGGCGCGCGCATCGGCGTGCTGCGCAGCAAGCTCGCGATCCACCCGGACGCCGCCGCCGCGATGGAAGGCGCGATCAAGGTGATGCGCGAGGCCGGCGCGACGATCGTCGATGCCGAAATCCCGACCGATGGCCAATGGGACGAGGCCGAACTGGAATTGATGCTGTACGAGTTCAAGGCCGGGCTGGAGCGCTACCTCGCCGGCCACGGCGCGCCGGTGAAAACCCTGTCGCAGCTGATCGGCTACAACCAGCAGTACCGCGTCTCGGAGATGCCGTATTTCGGGCAGGAGCTGTTCGAGATGGCCAACGCCAAGGGTGGCCTCGGCGAAAGCGACTACATCAGCGCGCGCAGTCGCGCGCGCCGGCTGGCCGGTCCGGAGGGCATCGATGCGGCGCTCAAGGCGCAGCGGCTCGATGCGCTGATCGCGCCAGCCACCGGTCCGGCATGGCTGACCGACCACAAGGCCGGCGATCACTTCCCGGGTGCGGGCTACGGCGCCGCCGCGGTCGCGGGTTATCCCAGCCTGACGGTGCCGATGGGCCACAGCGATGGCCTGCCGCTGGGCATCGTCTTCATGGGAACCGCCTGGAGCGAGGGCCGCCTGATCGAACTCGGCTACGCCTACGAGCAACTGACCCGTGCCCGCAATCCCCCCGAG
This sequence comes from Pseudoxanthomonas sp. PXM04, assembly GCF_014851695.1. Classification (NCBI taxonomy): domain Bacteria; kingdom Pseudomonadati; phylum Pseudomonadota; class Gammaproteobacteria; order Lysobacterales; family Lysobacteraceae; genus Pseudoxanthomonas; species Pseudoxanthomonas sp. PXM04. Next base: position 20,713 of record NZ_JACVAG010000007.1, on the reverse strand, counting down.
TACTGGCCAACCCTGGATACCCGCGGGTCGCAGGCGGTCCGCCGCTGAACGCTCCACTCCCTTCCCGGTTCTGGCGACCATCCGGGAGCCGGCGTAGCATGGCCCCAACTGTCCGCGCGGCCACCCGACCAGAACGCTGATGGAGCTCGATCCGCAACGCGCCTCGGAACTGCGTGCCCTGGGCAGCTCCCGCTTCGCCGCCGCAGAGCGCCGGCGGCGCCTGGACCGGCTGGCATGGGGCGTGCTGGTGCTGTCCTTCCTGCTGTCGCTGTGGTTCGGGGTGATGGCCTGGCAGCAGGCGCGGGCCGGCGCCGGCGCGCGCTTCCATGCGCGGGCCGAAGCCATGGCCACCGCGCTGGCCACCCACATGAATGCCTACGAGGACACGGTGCGCGCCGCCGCGGCCGTGCTGGAGGCGCAGCCGGGTCTGGATCGCGCCGGCTTCCAGACCTTCGCCCGCCGGTTGCGGATTCCCAACCAGCCCACCGGCGTGCATGGCCTGGGCTTCGCGCGCCGGGTGGCGGCGGCCGAGCTACCCGCCTATCTGGCCCGCCAGCGCGAAATCCACGGGCCGGCATTCCGTCTGCATCCCGACGGCGCGCGCGACGAATACGTGGTGCTCGACCTGGTCTACCCCGAACGGGACGGCATGCTGCCGCTGCTGGGCAAGGACGTGTTCGCCGAACCTGACCGGCGCGTGGCCATGCAGCGGGCCCGTGACAGCGGACAACTGAGCATCGCCCCACGGATCGCCCTGGCCGACAGTTCGCGCGGCGATTCCGGACGTCCCGGCTTCCTGCTTTATTCGCCGGTCTACGACGCCGCGATGCCGCTGGAGGCCGATGCGGCATTGCGCCGCGCGCACCTGCGCGGCTTTGCGACGGCGGGATTCGGCTGGGCCCAGGTGATGCAGGAAGTCGCGGGCGAAACCGGCGGCGGAGATCCGCTCGATCTGCGCCTGCTCGTCCGCGCGCCCGGCGCCCCTCCGATGCTGGTGTTCGAACGCGCCAATCTGCGCGCGCGGTACGGCACCGACATGGAGCCGGCTTTCCACTACACCCGCAACCTGGATTTCCTCGGCGGCGCCTGGGAACTGACCTTGTTTTCGGCCCCCGCGCGCGTCGCCATTCCCGGCCTGCTGCCCATTGCGGCACTGACGCTCTGCGGCCTGGCCTTCGGCGTGCTGATGTTCCTCCTGCTGCGCAGCCTGGCACGCGCGGAGCACCGCAGCCGCGCCTTGCTCGATGCGGTCGCCGATCACCTGCCGGCGCTGATCGCCTACGTGGGCCGGGATCGCCGCTACGGCTTCACCAACCGGGCCACCCGCGACTGGTTCGGCGACCAGGCGCCCTGGACGGATCGCACCATCGAGGAAGTCCATGCCGGCAATCCCGCGTTCCTGGCCGATCTGCGCCGGGCGCTGGAGGAAAGCACTCCGGATCACGGCGCGGTGTGGGAGACCCGCATCGGCGACCCGGAACGCCCGGTCCAGGCTTATCTGGTGCCGGACGTGGACCCCGACCGGACCATCGCCGGCTGGTACCTGATGGCCACCGACACCAGCGAGCAGAAGCGCGCGCAGCGCGAAATTTCGCTCGCCCGCGATCATCTGCAGCGCATCACCGACAAGCTGCCGGCGATGATCGCCCAGTACGATCGCCAGGAACGCACGGTGTTCTTCAACCGCGCCTGCCAGGAGCTGCCGATCTGGCAACGCCCGTACTCGCCGGGCGTGCCGATTCGCGAGATGCTGGGTGAAGAGCACTACGCGCGCCGCAAGCCCTACATCGACGCCGTGCTCTCCGGCCGCGATGTCGACTTCGAGACATCCTTCACCCTGCCCTCCGGCCCGCGCCGGATGCACGTCTACTACACACCCGACATCGGCGACGACGGCGCGGTGAACGGTTTCCTGGTGATGGTGATCGACATCACCGACAAGGCACAGCTGGAAAGCGCGCTGCACGACGCCACCGAGCGCGCCGAGGTCACCCTGTCCTCGATCAGCGAGGCGGTGGTCACGGTCGATACCGAAGGCCGCGTCACCTACATGAACCCCGCGGCGGAAGCGATCGGTGGCTGGACGCTGCAGGAGGCCGTCGGCCTCGCGCTGGAGAAAGTGCTGCCATTGCGGTCCGTCGCCGAATCCGCGGAAGAAGGCGAAACCGGTGCGCCGGTTTCAGTGCCGGGTGATCTGGAACTGGCTCGGCGGGACGGCCGACGGATGCTGGTGAAGCGCTCCGTCTCGCCCCTGCATGGGCACGACGACAGCCTGATGGGATCGGTCATGGTCCTGCGCGACATCACCGAGGAGCGCACGCTCAGCGCGCGCATGGCCTATCTGGCGCATCACGACTCGCTGACCACCCTGCCCAACCGCCTCCAGCTCAACGAGGCGCTGGCGCAGTCGATCGCCAACGCCACCCATCGCGGCACCAGTGTCGCGGTGCTGTTCATCGATCTGGATCTGTTCAAGCACGTCAACGACGCGCTGGGCCACCACATCGGCGATCAACTGCTGCAGCAGGTGGCCAAGCGGATCCAGCGTAACATCGGCAACCTGGGCACGGTCTACCGGACCGGCGGCGACGAGTTCGTCGTGCTGCTGGACAACATGGTCAACCGCGACGGCGTCGCGCTGATCGCAGAGCGATTGCTGGCGATCGGCGGCACGCCCTACACGGTGGCCTCGCACGAGTTGCACCAGGCCTTCAGCATCGGCGTCAGCCTGTTCCCCGAGGATGGCTACGATGCGCCCACCCTGATGATGCGTTCCGACGCGGCGATGTACCTGGCCAAGCGCAACGGCCGCAATGCGTTCCGTTTCTACACCCGCGAACTGGCGTCGAGCGTGGACGCGCGCATCGAGCTGGAAAGCAGCCTGCGCCGCAGTCTGCGCAACGGCGACCTGACCCTCTACTACCAGCCGCAGATCGACCGCCGCACCGGCCGCATCGTCGGCGTCGAAGGACTGGTGCGCTGGAAGCGCGGCGAGCGGCTGATGCTGCCCGGCGAATTCCTGCCGATCGCCGAGGAAACCAACCTCATCGTCGATCTGGACCAATGGGCCATCCGCGCCGCCTGCCGACAGAGCCGGCAGTGGCAGCAGATGGGCCTGCCGCCGATCCGGGTTTCGGTGAATGTCGCCGCCGCCAACTTCGACACCGATACGCTGGTGGACACCGTCGTCTCCGCGCTCGGGGAAAGCGGCCTGCCCGCCGAGTACCTGGAACTGGAAGTCACCGAAACCACGCTGATGCGCGACGTGCAGCGCACCGACCGCGTCCTGCGCGCGCTCAAGGCGCTGGGCGTGCGCATCGCCATCGATGATTTCGGCACCGGCTTCTCCAGCCTGAGTTACCTGGGCAACTACGGCTTCAACGTGCTCAAGATCGACCAGTCGTTCGTGCGCGACGTCACCGAGGCCAACCAGGGCGCGATCACCCGCGCCATCATCGGCCTCGCCGGTCAGCTCCAGTGCCGCACGGTCGCCGAGGGCGTCGAGACCCAGGCACAGCTGGCGTGGCTGGTGGCCAACGGATGCGACGAATTGCAGGGCAACCTGTTCAGCCCTCCGGTTCCGGCGGCCGATTTCGCCCGCCTGTTCGCAGGCGAGCCTTCATGGTTCATTCCGCAACCGGCGCGCGGGATGCACGCGCACTGGTCCTGAGTCGGGCTCAGCGCTCGGCCGGCGACGCCAGCTGGTTCTGCTTGCGCACGATCGACATCGCGATTTCCAGCGATTGCTCGTAGTTCAGACGTGGATCCACGGTCGAGCGATATGCGCGCTCCAGGTCGGCGTCGGTCAGTTCGCGCGCGCCACCGGTGCATTCGGTGACGTCCTCGCCGGTCAGTTCCAGGTGCACGCCTCCCAGCCGGGTTCCGGCCGCGGCGTGCAGATCGAATGACTGCTCGACCTCGCCCCGGATGTTGTCGAACCGACGGGTCTTGTAGCCGTTGGAAGTGCTCTCGGTATTGCCGTGCATCGGATCGCAGACCCACAGCACGCGCCGGCCGTCGCGGCGGACCGCTTCCAGCAACGGCGGCAGCTTCTCGGCGATCTGGGTCGCGCCCATGCGGTGGATGAAGGTCAAGCGGCCTGGCTCGTCTTCCGGATTCAGCACATCGATCAGGCGCAGCAGTTGATCGGGCGAGACCGACGGCCCCACCTTGATGGCGATCGGATTGCGTACGCCGCGCAGGTACTCCACATGCGCGCCGTCGACCGCCGCGGTGCGCATGCCAATCCACGGGAAGTGCGTGCTCAGGTTGAACCAGCCCCACTGGCGCGGCACTTCACGGGTCAACGCTTCCTCGTACGGCAGCAGCAGCGCTTCGTGCGAGGTATAGAAATCGATGCGATTGAGATTGTGGACTTCGGATCCGGACAGGGTCTCCATGAAGCGCACGGCGTCACCAATCGAGCGCACCATGTCCTGGTACTCGGCCGCCAGCGGCGAGTAGCCCACCCAGCTCAGGTTCCAGTATTCCGGATGGTGCAGGTCGGCGAAACCGCCGTCGATCAGCGCGCGCACGAAATTCATCGTCATCGCCGAACGCGCATGCGCCTTGATCATCCGGCGCGGATCCGGGATCCGCGCCTCCGCGGTGAACTCCGGCCGGTTGACCAGATCGCCGCGGTAGCTGGGCAGCGTGGTCCCGTCGCGGGTCTCGTTGTCGGCCGAACGTGGCTTGGCGTACTGGCCGGCGAACCGTCCCACCCGCACCACCGGCAGGCGCAGGCCATGCACCAGCACCAGGCTCATCTGCAGCAGGACTTTCAACCGGTTGGAGATGAGTCCCGATTCGCAGTCGCTGAAACTCTCGGCGCAGTCACCACCCTGCAACAGGAAGCGTTTGCCTTCCTGCGCCTCGGCCAGCTGCTTCTTCAGCGCGAAGATTTCCCACGACGTCACCAGCGGCGGCAACTGCCGAAGTTCGGCCAGCGCCGACGCGAGCTCCGCGGCGTCGGGATAGGTCGGCATCTGCACCGCCGGCCGTTCGCGCCAACTGTCGGGCGCCCAGTTCGCGGGCAGGCTGACGGCGCGGAGATTGCGATCGGGGGAACTCATGGGGGATTCCTCGTGCGGTCCACCATGGTGACAGAATGGTGCGCCGCGTCAAACCTCAGTAGTAGCGCGACTTGCGCCGCTTGAACGCGGCGAACAGCGCCCACAGGGCCAGCAGCACGAACCAGACCAACGCCCAGCCCGGCATCGACAGGCCCAGGAAGGCCCAGTCGACCTTGGCGCATTCGCCGGAGCCGGTCAGGACCTGCCTCAGCACGTCGCCCATCGGGAAGGCTTCCATCATGTAGGCCAGATCCGGGCCACAGGCCGGCACCTGATCCGGCGGCAGGCCCTGCAGCCAGACGTGACGTCCGGCGATACCGATGCCCAGCCCGGCCGCCGCCAGTCCGAGGATGCCGTAGAAGCCGCGCCCGCCCGCCGCCTTCGGCGAGTGCAGGCCACCCAGCAGGAACACCAGCGCCAGCAGCGCGAACGCACCGCGCTGGAAGGTGCACAGCGGACAGGGAATCAGCCCCTGGACATGCTCCAGATACAGCGCATAGCCCAACAGGCCGGCGCAGATGACGAAGCCAAGGAGAAACTGCGCGCGGAACGACCAGCGGAACGGGTTCATGAAAGCTCGCTGCGGACGGGTAAGGCGCATTATCGCCGTGTGAAGGCCAAAAACAAATTCCACCTGGTTACCAGCGATTCCCTTCGCGGCCTCCTCCCCAAGGACGGCACGCCGGCGGGGAATCCGCATTCCGTTCCCATCGCCGGGGCCGGATCCTCCGGACACAAAAAACCCCGGCATCGCCGGGGTCTTTCGGGGTCCTGCGGGACGGCGGATTACTCGGCCGCTTCCGGACGGTCCACGAGTTCCACGTAGGCCATCGGCGCATTGTCGCCAGCGCGGAAACCGCACTTGAGGATACGCAGGTAACCGCCCGGACGGGACTGGTAGCGCGGGCCGAGGGTGGTGAACAGGGTACCGACGGCTTCCTTGTCGCGCAGGCGCGAGAAGGCGAGGCGGCGGTTGGCGACGCCGTCGACCTTGGCCAGGGTGATCAGCGGCTCGGCGACGCGGCGCAGTTCCTTGGCCTTGGGCAGGGTGGTACGGATGAGGCCGTGCTTGATCAGCGAGGCAGCCATGTTGCTGAACATCGCTTCGCGATGGGCGCTGGTGCGGCTGAACTTGCGGCCGGCTTTCTGGTGGCGCATGGTTTTGATTCCTGATGATGAATGTTGAAGCTGTTGGACGTCGTTGTCGCCTTCCTGGCGTTGGAACTTGGACTGCGGATGGCCCGAACCGGCCTGTGCTCCCTGGCCGGAAACCGTCGCGAACCTTCAGGCCCGTCGACGTTGTTGCTCTGGTGAAACCACCCGCGCCCGGAGGCGCGGGGTATTGCGATGACTGCGTGCGGCTTAGCCGAGCATGCCGTGCTGGGCGACGCCGGCCGGCGGCCAGTTCTCCAGCTTCATGCCCAGGGACAGGCCACGCTGCGCCAGGACTTCCTTGATCTCGGTCAGCGACTTCTTGCCGAGGTTCGGGGTCTTGAGCAGCTCCACTTCGGTCTTCTGGATCAGGTCGCCGATGTAGTAGATGCTCTCGGCCTTGAGGCAGTTGGCCGAACGCACGGTCAGCTCCAGATCGTCGATCGGACGCAGCAGCACCGGATCCACGCCGCTGCTGGCCGGCTTGGCCGCGCCGCGGTCGCGGTGGGTGAAGTCGCCGAACACCGACAGTTGGTCGCTGAGGATGTCGGCGGCGGTGCGCACGGCTTCCTCGGCGTCGATCGTGCCGTTGGTCTCGATGTCCAGGACCAGCTTGTCCAGGTCGGTACGCTGCTCCACGCGCGCGGCTTCCACGGCGTAGGCGACGCGGCGGACCGGCGAGAACGAGGCGTCCAGCACCAGGCGACCGATGCTGCGGGTCTCTTCATCCGGACGACGGCGGGCAGCCGCCGGCTGGTAGCCGAAACCGCGCTCGATCTTCAGGCGCATGTTGATCGCGGTGTCCTTGGTCAGGTTGCAGATGACCAGGTCCGGATTGAGGATTTCGACGTTGTGATCGGTCTTGATGTCGGCGGCGGTCACCACGCCCGGACCCTGCTTGCTCAGGGTCAGGGTCGAGGAATCACCGGTGTGGATGCGGATGGCCACATCCTTGAGGTTCAGCAGGACTTCCAGCACGTCTTCCTGCAGGCCTTCGATGGTGCTGTATTCGTGCAGCACGCCGTCGATCTCGACTTCGGTGATCGCGAAGCCGGGAATCGAGGAGAGCAGCACGCGGCGCAGCGCATTGCCGAGCGTATGGCCGTAACCACGCTCCAGCGGTTCGATGACCACTTTGGCGCGGTTGTCGGTCAGACGCTCGATCTGCGGGCCGCGGGGGCGCAGCACTTGCTGAGTGATACCCGTCATGTTGCTTTGTCTCCTGCAAACCCCCGACGGGGGCATCGGGGGTGCGTGAATGAATTACTTCGAGTACAACTCGACGATCAGCGCTTCGTTGATGTCCGCAGGCAGGTCGGAACGTTCCGGCACGGCCTTGAACACGCCGCTGAACTTCTTCGCGTCGACTTCGATCCAGGACGGGCTCAGGTCGAGCTGTTCGGACAGGGTCAGCGACTCCTGCACGCGCAGCTGCTTCTGGGCACGCTCCGACAGGGCGATCGCGTCACCGGCCTTGACCTGGTAGGACGGCAGGTTGACCGGCTTGCCGTTGACCAGCACGCCGCGGTGCGAGACCAGCTGGCGGGCGGCCGGACGGGTCACGGCGAAGCCCATGCGGTAGATCACGTTGTCCAGGCGGGTTTCCAGCAACTGCAGCAGGTTCTCGCCGGTGTTGCCCTTCTTGGTCGAGGCCTTCTTGTAGTAGTTGCGGAACTGGCGCTCCAGCAGACCGTAGATACGCTTGACCTTCTGCTTTTCGCGCAGCTGGGTGGCGTAGTCGGACAGCTTGCCCTTGCGGGCGGCACCGTGCTGGCCGGGCTTCTGCTCCAGCTTGCACTTGGAGTCCAGCGCGCGGGCCGGGCTCTTCAGGGACAGGTCGGCGCCTTCGCGGCGCGCGAGCTTACAGGTAGGACCGATATAACGAGCCATTTCTTATCGCCCCCTTAGACGCGACGCTTCTTCGGCGGACGGCACCCGTTGTGCGGGATTGGCGTCACGTCGATGATGTTGGTGATCTTGTAGCCGACGTTGTTCAACGAACGAACGGCCGACTCACGGCCCGGACCCGGGCCTTTGATGCGGACTTCCAGCGACTTCACGCCGTAATCCAGTGCGGCTCGGCCGGCCTTCTCGGCGGCGACCTGTGCAGCGAACGGGGTCGACTTGCGCGAACCACGGAAACCGGCACCACCGGAGGTCGCCCAGGAAAGCGCATTGCCCTGGCGATCGGTGATGGTGACGATGGTGTTGTTGAAAGAAGCGTGGACGTGGGCGACGCCGTCGGTGATGACGCGCTTGATCTTCTTCTTGACTTTGGCAGCAGCTGGCTTGGCCATGATGGTCGCCCCTTACTTCTTGATGGCTTTGCGCGGACCCTTGCGGGTACGGGCGTTGGTGCGGGTGCGCTGGCCGCGCAGCGGCAGGCCGCGGCGATGGCGCAGACCGCGATAGCAGCCCAGATCCATCAGGCGCTTGATCGCGATGCCGACTTCACGGCGCAGGTCGCCCTCGACCACGTACTTGCCGACTTCGGCGCGCAGGCGCTCGACTTCCGGCTCCGACAGGTCGCGGATCTTGGTGGTCGATGCGACGCCAGCGGCTTCGCAGACCTTCTTGGAACGGGTACGGCCAATGCCGTAGATGCTTTGCAAACCGACCCAGACATGCTTCTGGGCAGGCAGGTTGACACCTGCAATACGCGCCATGACGCGGTCTCCAACTGTGTTTGATGGCCCGGCAGGCCGCCTTCCGGCAAGGAAAACGGGCAGACGGACGGAGTGAACTGGAAATTTTAGCAAGATCTCGGGTTACTGGGAAGCCCGCGCCGACCAGGGGTCGGCACGAAGCCCGGCATGGGGAGTGTGCCCATGCTCCGGCGCCGGAAGCTGCCTGGTGCCGGGCTTCCGGGGTTTCCCCCGGGGCCCTGCCCCGCCCGCGCTACTCTGGCGCGGGACCGGCGGCTTCACACCCGTGCGCGAGATCGCCGCCCGGGCCGCCCTTTTGGTTGGTCCGGTCCTCTCGGGCCGGCCGCGCGGAAGGCTTCCGCGCCAGGGGAGCGATTATCCGCGCGAAAGTCCGCCGCGGGAACCACCCTTCAAATTTGCCTTCTTCAACAGGCTTTCGTACTGGTGCGACATCAGGTGCGCCTGGACCTGCGCGATGAAGTCCATCACCACCACCACCACGATCAGCAGCGAGGTGCCGCCGAAGTAGAACGAAGTGCCCAGTTGGGTCCGCATCACTTCCGGCAGCAGGCAGACCGCCACCAGGTACAGCGAGCCGGCCGCGGTCAGGCGGGTCAGTACACCGTCGACGTAATCCGCCGTCGCCTTGCCCGGACGGATGCCCGGAATCAGCGCGCCCGACTTCTTCAGGTTTTCGGCGGTTTCCTGCGAGTTGAACACCAGCGCCGTGTAGAAGAACGCGAAGCCGATGATCATCGCCGCGAACACGATCATGTGCAGCGGTTCGCCCGGCGCCAGCGCCTGCGAGATGCGCTGCAACCAGGTGGTCGCGCCGTTCTGGCCGGACCACATCGCCAGCGTGGCCGGGAAGGCCAGGATGCTGGAGGCGAAGATCGGCGGGATGACGCCGGACATGTTGAGCTTCAGCGGCAGGAACGAGGTCTGGTTCATGTACGCGCTGCGGCCACCCTGGCGGCGTGCGTAATTCACCGTGATGCGGCGCTGGCCGCGTTCCACGAACACCACGAAGAAGGTGAAGCCGAAGACCACCAGCACGATGATGATCAGCGAGATGGCGCTGAGCGTACCGGCCTGGAAGGCTTCCAGGGTGGTCAGCACGGCGCCCGGCAGGCCCGCGACGATGCCGGCGAAGATGATCAACGACACGCCGTTGCCGACGCCGCGCTCGGTCACCTGCTCGCCCAGCCACATCAGGAAGATGGTGCCGGCGGTCAGTGCCACCACGGCGGTCAGGACGAAGCCGAGGCCCGGTGCATACACCACCGGCACGCCGCCCGGAGCGACCTGGTTCTGCAGCGCGACGGCGATGCTGCCGCCCTGCACGACCGCCAGCAGCACCGCGCCGATGCGCGAGTACTGGGTGATCTTGCGGCGGCCGGACTCGCCTTCCTTCTGCATCGCCTTCAGGCTGGGGAAGATGTGCACGCCCAGCTGCATCACGATCGACGCCGAGATGTACGGCATCACGTTCAGCGCGAAGATGCTGAAGCGATGCAGGGCGCCACCCGAGAACATGTTGAACATGTCCACGATGCCGCCCTGGTTCTGCATCATCGCGAGCATGGCGTCGGGATTGACGCCCGGCACCGGCACGTAGCAGCCGATGCGATAGACGATCAAGGCACCCAGCACGAACAGCAGGCGCTGGCGGAGTTCGGTGAACTTGCCTGCGCCTGCCAGCGCGCTGGCGGCATTACCCTGCGCCATGCGTCACTTACTCCTGCACGCTGCCGCCGGCGGCTTCGATAGCCGCCTTGGCACCTGCGGTGGCCAGCACGCCCTTCAGCACGAACTTCTTGGTCAGTTCGCCCTTCTTGACGATCTTGGCGCGCTTGGCGGTGCTGGGGACCAGCTTGGCGGCACGCAGCGCGGCGAAGTCGATCTCGCCGGCTTCCAGCTTGTCCAGCTGGTAGGACAGCACTTCCGCGGTGTCCTGCTTGAGCTTGGAGCGGAAACCGACCTTCGGCAGACGCTTGATCAGCGGCATCTGGCCGCCTTCGAACTTCGCCTTGATCTTGCCCTTGCCCGCACGGGCGAAGGAACCCTTGTGACCGCGACCGGCGGTCTTGCCCAGGCCGGAACCGATACCGCGGCCAACGCGGGTGCGTTCGGCGCGGGCGCCCTCGGCGGGCTTCAACGTATTCAGACGCATGATGATTACTCCTCGACCTTGACGAGGTAGTGGACCTTGGCGATCAGGCCGCGAACCTGCGGGCTGTCCTTGAGTTCACGCACATCGTTCAGCTTGTTCAGGCCCAGCGCCTTCACCGACAGGCGGTGGCGGGACTGGGAGCCACGCAGGCCGCGCACCAGGCGGACCTTGACGGTCTTGTTGGACTCGTTAGCCATTGAGGAGTTCCTCCACCTTCTTGCCGCGCTTGGCCGCGATGCGGGTGGGCGACTGCATATCGTTCAGGCCCTTCAGGGTGGCACGCACCAGATTGATCGGGTTGCGCGAACCGACAGCCTTGGCCAGCACGTTCTTCACGCCGACCGCTTCCAGCACGGCGCGCATCGCGCCGCCGGCGATCACGCCGGTACCTTCCGACGCCGGTTGCATGAACACGCGCGCCGCGCCGTGACCGGCCTTGACCGGGTGCCACAGGGTGCCGTTGTTCAGGTCGACGTTGGACATGTTCTTGCGGGCATACTCCATCGACTTCTGGATGGCGACCGGCACTTCGCGCGCCTTGCCGTAGCCGAAACCAATCTTGCCGGCGCCGTCGCCCACCACCGTCAGCGCGGTGAAGGTGAACTGGCGGCCGCCCTTGACGGTCTTGCTGACGCGGTTGACCGCGACCAGCTTCTCGATCATGCCGTCGTCGACTTTCTCTTCGCGGTTGCGGTCGCGATCACGACCCCGCGGTTCACGTTGTTCTGCCATTTCGAAATCCTTGGTTGATGTGGATTTGTGGCTTGGCCACTTATGGTTGTGGAGTACTTCGTTGCCACGCTTCCGGTCACACAAGGACCGGGGCGCCCGGCGCAGCCCGCGCCGGCAGGTCAAGGCATGGGGTCGCCCCCATGCCTTTCAAGATTAGAACTGCAGGCCGCCTTCGCGGGCCGCGTCGGCCAGGGCCTTGATGCGGCCATGGAAGCGGTAACCGGAACGGTCGAAGGCCACCTTCTCGATGCCCGCGGCCTTGGCGCGCTCGGCGATCAGCTTGCCGACCTTGGCGGCGGCGTCGCTGTTCTTGCCGTTCTTCAGGCCATCCTTCACGTCGGACTGCAGGGTGTTCGCCGAAGCGATGACCTTGGCGCCGTCGGCGGTGAACAGCTGGGCGTAGATGTGCTGGCCGGTACGCAGGACGGACAGGCGCGGCACACCCAGTTCGCGGATGTGCGCACGGGTCGACTTGGCGCGGCGCAGGCGGGCGGTGTTCTTGATGCTCATGATCTGGTTCCTCGAAGCCGAAGGCGTGCTTACGCCTTCTTCGCTTCCTTACGGATGATGGTCTCGTCGGAGTACTTCACGCCCTTGCCCTTGTAGGGCTCCGGCGGACGGAAACCGCGGATCTTGGCGGCGACTTCGCCCACGCGCTGCTTGTCCGCGCCCTGGACCAGGATTTCGGTCTGGGTCGGGGTGGCGATGGTGATGCCTTCCGGCGCCTTGAACACGACCGGGTGCGAGAAGCCGAGCGACAGGCTCAGATCCTTGCCCTGCATCGCGGCACGGTAACCCACGCCGACCAGTTCCAGCTTGCGCTCGAAACCTTCGGACACGCCCTTCACCATGTTGGCGAGGATGGCGCGGATGGTACCGGTGATGGCGTCGTGCTCGATGGCTTCCGGCGCCAGGTTGGCAACGCCGTTCTCGATCTTCACTTCGACGCCGGCGGGCTTGGTGATCGCCAGGGTGCCCTTCGGGCCCTTGACGGTCAGCGTTTCCGCCTGGAGATTGATTTCAACGCCCTTGGGCAGGGCAATCGGCTTTTTGGCTACACGGGACATTGGCTTACTCCGTTAGGCCACGAAGCACAGGACTTCACCGCCGACGCCCTGCTGGCGCGCCTGCGCATCGGTCATGATGCCCTTGGAAGTGGAAATGATGGCGACGCCCAGGCCGCCGAGGACCTTCGGCAGCTCGGCCTTGCCACGGTACTGGCGCAGGCCCGAACGGGACACGCGCGACAGCTTCTCGATGACCGGCTTGCCTTCGAAGTACTTCAGGACGATTTCCAGCTCGGCCTTGTTGTTTTCCGTCTTCGTCACGCGCGCGTCGGCGATGTAGCCTTCCGACTTCAGGACGTTGGCGATCGAGGCCTTGATCTTGGAGGACGGCATCTTCACCGTCTGCTTGCCGACCGCGGCCGCATTCTTGATGCGGACCAGCATGTCGGCGATGGGATCAGTCATGCTCATAAGTAAATGCCTTTTGAGTAGCACCGATATCCGCTTTCGCGAAAATCTTGGGTTGTGCCTGGAAGCCCCAGGTGGCGGCCCCGACGGGGCCCCGGTCCGCGGCGGGCCGCGGGAACCGGCAATTGTACAGCAACAAGTCCGGCATGTGCCGGACTTGGATTCTGGCCATCCCGGGGCGTGCCCGGGAGGCCGGATGGCTTACCAGCTGGCCTTGCGCAGGCCCGGCACGTCGCCACGCATGGTGGCTTCGCGCAGCTTGTTGCGGCCGAGGCCGAACTTGCGGTAGACGCCGCGCGAACGGCCGGACAGCTCGCAGCGGTTGCGCTCGCGGCACGGCGACGAGTCGCGCGGCAGCTTCTGCAGCTTGGTCACGGCTTCCATCTTTTCTTCATAGGAAGCGGTGGTGCCCGAGATGATCTTCTTCAGCGCTTCGCGCTTGGTGGCGTACTTCTTCGCCAGCTTGGCCCGCTTGATATCGCGGTTCACCATTGAGGTCTTGGCCATGTGTGGTATTCCTCGCGATATCAGTTGCGGAACGGGAACTTGAACGCTTCCAGCAGCGCCTTGGCTTCGGCGTCGCTCTTGGCGGTCGTGGTGATGGCGATATCCATGCCGCGGAGCGCGTCGACCTGGTCGAAGTCGATTTCCGGGAAGATGATCTGTTCCTTCACGCCCATGTTGTAGTTGCCGCGGCCGTCAAACGAACGACCCGACACGCCGCGGAAGTCACGCACGCGCGGCAGCGAGATGTTGATCAGGCGGTCCAGGAACTCGTACATCTTGGCGCGACGCAGAGTCACCTTGCAGCCGATCGGCCAGCCGTCGCGGATCTTGAACGAAGCCACCGAAATGCGGGACTTGGTCGTGATCGGCTTCTGGCCGCTGATCTTGGCCAGGTCGGCCACGGCGTTTTCCAGGATCTTCTTGTTGGTCGCCGCTTCACCCACACCCATGTTGATGGTGATCTTGGTGATCTTCGGGACTTCCATCGGATTGGTGTAACCGAACTTCTTCATCAGAGCCGGCGCCACTTCTTCCTTGTAAATTTTTTCGAGACGGGTGGTCATGACCTCATTCCTCAGGCGTCGAGCGCCTCACCACTGGAGCGGAACACACGCAGTTTGCGTCCATCCTCCAGGACCTTGAAACCGATACGCTCGCCCTTGCCGGTGGCCGGGTTGAACAGCGCGACGTTCGAAATGTGGATCGAGGATTCACGCTCGACCACGCCGCCGGCGATGCCCGCCTGCGGATTCGGCTTGGTGTGGCGCTTGACGACGTTGACGTTGGAGACGACCACGCGGTCACCGTCCACGCGCACCACGTCGCCCTTCTTGCCCTTGTCCTTGCCGGCGATGACGACCACCTGGTCGCCCTTCTTGATACGGTTTGCCATTTCTATGTCCTCCGCTCAGAGCACTTCAGGCGCGAGCGAAACGATCTTCATGAACTTCTCGGAACGCAGCTCGCGGGTCACGGGCCCGAAGATGCGGGTACCGATCGGCTCCTGCTTGTTGTTGAGCAGCACGGCGGCGTTGCCGTCGAAGCGGATCAGCGAACCGTCCGGGCGACGAACGCCCTTGCGGGTGCGCACGACCACGGCATCGTAGACTTCGCCCTTCTTGACCTTGCCACGCGGGATGGCGTCCTTGACGGTCACCTTGATGATGTCGCCGATGCCGGCGTAACGGCGCTTGGAGCCGCCCAGCACCTTGATGCACATCAGTTCCTTGGCGCCGGAGTTGTCGGCCGCGTCAAGGTAGCTCTGCATCTGGATCATGATTCAGATCTCCTCTTATTCAGCCGCGCGGGTGATGATTTCCACCACGCGCCAGTTCTTGGTCTTGGACATCGGGGCGATTTCGGTCACCCGCACCACGTCGCCTTCCTTGCAGCTGTTGTCCGCGTCGTGCGCGTGCAGCTTGGTGGAACGACGAATGTACTTGCCGTACAGGGCATGCTTGACCTGACGCTCCACCAGCACGGTGACGGTCTTGTCCATCTTGTTGCTGACGACGCGGCCTTCGATGGTGCGTTGCGCTTTGTCTTTGTTATCGCTCATCTCGGGCGCTCCTTACTTCTTGCCGCCAAGCAGGGTCTTGACGCGAGCGATCTCGCGGCGAACCCGGCGGGTTTCATGGGTCTTCGGCAGCTGGCCGGTGACCTTCTGCATGCGCAGGGAGAACTGCTCCTTGCGCAGATCGGTCAGGTGGGCCTTCAGTTCGTCAGCCGACTTCTCGCGGAGTTGCTTGAGTTCCATTAGCGCACCGTCCGGGTCACGAATTGGGTGGTGACGGACAGCTTGGCCGCGGCCAGGCGGAACGCCTCGCGCGCGATTTCCTCGCTGACGCCTTCGATTTCATAAATCATGCGGCCGGGCTGGATCTGGGCGACCCAGTACTCCACGTTGCCCTTACCGGAGCCCATTCGGACTTCGATCGGCTTCTTGGTGATCGGCTTGTCGGGGAACACGCGGATCCACATCTTGCCGCCACGCTTGACGTAACGGCTGATGGAGCGGCGGGCCGCCTCGATCTGGCGCGCGGTCAGCTGACCGTGCGCCGTGGCCTTCAGGCCGTACTCGCCGAAGCTGACGAGGTTGCCGTTCCAGCTCAGGCCGTCGTTACGGCCCTTGTGCATCTTGCGGAATTTGGTTCGCTTGGGTTGCAACATGATTATTCCCTCGCCTCGCGATCACGGCGCGGTCCACGCGGACGGTCGCTGCGCTCATTGCGTTCGGCGCGCGGCGTGTCGTCCTGCTTTTCCTGGCCCACCTGGCTGAAATCGAAGATTTCGCCCTTGTAGACCCACACCTTGATGCCGATGATGCCGTAGGTGGTCTTGGCTTCAGCAAAGCCGTAGTCGATGTCCGCACGCAGGGTGTGCAGCGGCACGCGACCTTCGCGGTACCACTCCGAACGGGCGATTTCGGCGCCGTTCAAGCGGCCAGCGACATTGACCTTGATGCCCAGGGCGCCCAGGCGCATCGCGTTGCCGACCGCACGCTTCATGGCGCGGCGGAACATGATGCGGCGCTCCAGCTGCTGGGCGATCGACTCGGCCACCAGCTGCGCGTCCAGTTCCGGCTTGCGGACTTCGGTGACGTTGATGTGCGCCGGAACGCCCATCAGGTCGCTGACTTCCTTGCGCAGCTTCTCGATGTCCTCACCACGCTTGCCGATCACCACGCCCGGACGGGCGGTGTGGATGGTCACGCGGGCGGTCTTGGCCGGACGCTCGATCAGGATCTTGGAGATGCCCGCCTGCGCCAGCTTCTTGCGCAGCATTTCGCGCACCTTGAGGTCGGCGGCCAGGTAGTCGGCGTAGTCGCGCTTGTTGGCGAACCACTTGGAATTCCAGTCCTTGGCGATGCCCAGGCGGATTCCGGTCGGATGAACTTTGTGACCCATACTTATTTGCCCTCGCCCACGACCACGGTGATGTGGCTGGTGCGCTTAAGAATGCGGGTACCACGGCCCTTGGCACGGGCCATGAAACGCTTCAGCACCGGACCTTCGTCGACCATGATGGTCTTGACCTTCAGCTCGTCGACGTCGGCACCCTGGTTGTTCTCGGCGTTGGCGATAGCGGACTCGACCACCTTCTTGATCAGGTGGGCGGCCTTCTTGTCCGAGAACTTCAGCAGGTTGACGGCGCGTTCGGCCGACAGGCCACGCACCTGGTCAGCAACCAGGCGGGCCTTCTGCGGGGAGATGCGCGCGGTGCGCAGGATGGCTTTCGCTTCCATGGTCATCTCTCCTTACTTCTTCCCGCCGGCTTTCTTGTCGCCACCGTGGCCCTTGAAGGTACGGGTGACGGCAAATTCGCCGAGCTTGTGGCCAACCATGTTCTCGTTGACGAGCACCGGAACGTGGTTCTTGCCGTTGTGGATGGCGATCGTGAAGCCCACCATTTCCGGCAGGATCATCGAGCGGCGCGACCAGGTCTTGATCGGCTTCTTGCTGCCGCCCGCGGCCTCCACCTTCTTGATGAGGTGGTGATCGACGAACGGGCCCTTCTTGAGTGAACGTGCCATGGTCGATTAGCCCCTACGATCGCGGACGATGAATTGCTGAGTGCGCTTGTTCTTGCGCGTCTTGTAACCCTTGGTCGGCACACCCCAGGGGGTGACCGGATGGGGGTTGCCCTGGCCGGCCTTGGCCTCACCACCACCGTGCGGGTGGTCAACCGGGTTCATGGCCGCACCGCGGACGGTCGGCTTGACGCCGCGCCAGCGCTTGGCACCGGCCTTGCCCAGCTTTTCCAGGCTGTGCTCGTCGTTGCCGACTTCGCCGACGGTGGCGCGGCACTCGACCTGCACCTTGCGCATTTCGCCCGAGCGCAGGCGCAGCGTGGCGAAGCCCTGCTCGCGGGCAACCAGCTGCACGGCAGCACCGGCGGCGCGGGCGATCTGGGCGCCCTTGCCCGGCTTCAGCTCGATGCCGTGCACGGTGGTACCGACCGGGATGTTGCGCAGCGGCAGCGTGTTGCCGACCTTGATCGGCGCGTCGCTGCCGGCGATGACCTGGTCACCGGCCTTCAGGCCCTTCGGGGCGATGATGTAGCGGCGCTCGCCATCGACGTAGCACAGCAGCGCGATGTGCGCGGTGCGGTTCGGATCGTATTCGATCCGCTCAACGCGCGCCGGGATGCCTTCCTTGTCGCGCTTGAAGTCGATGATGCGGTAATGCTGCTTGTGGCCACCGCCGATGTGGCGGGTGGTGATGCGGCCGTGGTGGTTGCGACCGCCGGTCTTGCTCTGCTTTTCAAGCAGCGCAGCATGCGGGGCACCCTTGTGCAGGTCCGGCGTCACCACGCGGACCGCGGAACGGCGGCCGGCGGAGGTTGGCTTGAATTTCATCAATGGCATGTGGGTCTACCTCAGGCCTTGGCCGTTACGTCGATAGCCTGGCCCTCGGCCAGACGCACGTACGCCTTGCGCCAGTCGCCGCGACGGCCGTTGCGGAAACGGAAGGACTTGTTCTTGCCCTTCACGTTGACCACATTGACTGCCTCGACCTTGACGTCGAACAACTTTTCCACGGCGGCCTTCACATCGGCCTTGGTGGCGTCGTTCGAAACTTCAAAGACGTATTGGTTGGAAACTTCCTGCAGGCGCGCCGTCTTCTCGGAGACACGCGGAGCACGCAGCACGCTGAAGATTTTCTCGTTGCTCATGCCAGCCACTCCTCGATCTTCTTGACGGCATCGGCGGTGACGACGACGCTGTCGGCGCCCACCAGGGCGACCGGATCCAGGCCCTGCACGTCGCGCACTTCCACATACGGCAGGTTGCGGGCGGACAGGTACAGATGCTCGGAGGCGTCTTCGGTGACGATCAGCGGACGCTGACCGACTTCCAGACCCTTCAGCTTTTCGATCAGCGTCTTGGTCTTGGTGGTGTCGAGGTCGAACGCATCCACCACCATCAGGCGGTTCTGGCGGTTCAGCTCCGACAGGATCGCGCAGATGGCCGCGCGGTACATCTTGCGGTTGACCTTCTGGTCGAAGCTGCGGGGCTTCGCTGCGAAGGTCACGCCGCCGCCGACGAAGATCGGCGCAGTCAGCGCACCGTGACGGGCACCACCGCCCTTCTGCTTCTTCGACTTCTTGGTGGTGCCGTTGACTTCGGCGCGGGTCTTCTGCGCCTTGGTACCGGCACGACCGGCATTGCGATAGGCAACGACGACCTGGTGGACCAGATCTTCGCTGAATTCACGACCGAACACGGCGTCGGAAACCGACAGCTTGTTGGCGCTACCTGTAATGGCTAGTTCCATTGTCGTTCTCCTTAAGCCTTGCTAGCCGGACGCACGATCACGTCGCCACCGGCAGCACCCGGAACGGCGCCGCGGACAGCGATCAGGCCGCGCTCGGCATCGACGCGAACCACTTCAAGGTTCTGGGTGCTCTGCTGCACCGCGCCCATGTGACCGGACATCTTCTTGCCCGGGAAAACGCGACCCGGGGTCTGGCGCTGGCCCAGCGAACCCGGCGCGCGATGCGACAGCGAGTTACCGTGGGTGGCGTCGCCCATGGTGAAGTTCCAGCGCTTGATGGTGCCCTGGAAGCCCTTGCCCTTGGTCACGCCCTGGACGTCGACCTTCTGGCCCACTTCGAAAATGTCGGCCTTGATTTCGCCGCCGACGGTGAAGTCGCCCAGCTTGTCGGCTTCGACGCGCAGTTCCCACAGGCCACGACCGGCTTCGACCTTGGCCTTGGCCAGGTGGCCAGCGACCGGCTTGGTGACCAGCGACGCACGGCGGGTGCCGACGGCAACCTGCACAGCGCTGTAGCCGTCGGTTTCCTGGGTCTTGATCTGGGTGATGCGGTTGGGGGTGGCTTCAATCAGCGTCACCGGAATGGACTTGCCGTCCTCGGTGAACACGCGGGTCATGCCGGCCTTGCGGCCGACGATTCCCAACGAATACTTCTTCGCGGTCATGGTCGTTGGCCTCAGGTCAGCTTGATCTGGACGTCGACGCCGGCCGCGAGTTCGAGCTTCATCAGCGCGTCCACGGTCTTGTCGTTGGGGTCGACGATATCGAGCACACGCTTGTGCGTGCGGGTTTCGTACTGGTCGCGGGCGTCCTTGTCGACGTGCGGGGAAACCAGGACGGTGTAGCGTTCGATCTTGGTCGGCAGCGGGATCGGGCCGCGCACTTGCGCGCCGGTTCGCTTGGCCGTCTCAACGATCTCGCTGGCCGAGCGGTCGATCAAGCGATGATCGTACGCCTTGAGCCGGATTCGGATCTTTTGGTCCGCCATGACGGAATTTCCTTCGTTAAAGAGCGACGGGCGCGGCTTCTGGGATGCCTTGCCCCGGTAGGGTCCAGACGTTCAGCCCCGTTCCGGAACCGCCGGAAAGCGCGGTCACGGTGAGCCTGAGCGGCCTGGGGTTTCATCCTGAAAAACTGGGCAGGCCGGTAAACCGGCCCGCCCAGACAGAAAAGTATAGGACGCATGACTGGCCCCGTCAATAGCGGGGCGTCCACCCCTGAAACCGGGCGGCAGGCACGCGACTCTCCTTGTCTGGCGAACACGAAGCACTCCCTGCGCTTCTTTTCGCGGTAGCGCCGGCATACCTCCCAGGGGGAACCGGCGCGGGTATTGCGATATCCCGGGATGGCTGGGCCATCTGGGGGCGCGCATTATAGCGATGTTTTTGCTGGTTTGCAGCAAATCCGGCGAATTTTTATTACCGGAGACCGGCGGAGGCTGGAATCCCTGCCCCGCCGGGGTACTTCTGGCCTTGCCGGTTCAATGGCCCCGGCTTTCGCCAGGAAAAGAACCGACAAAACGGGGCGGGCCTTTCGGCCCGCCCCGTCGATTCATTACTTGATGATCTTGGCCACGACGCCGGCGCCGACGGTACGACCGCCTTCGCGAATGGCGAAACGCAGACCTTCGTCCATCGCCACCGGGTTGATGAGCTGCACGGTCATCTTGATGTTGTCGCCC
>NZ_JACVAG010000006.1:0-381510 GCF_014851695.1 Pseudoxanthomonas sp. PXM04 | reverse complement strand
CCCCGTCACCCGCTTCGCGGCTGCCCGCCCCCTTCTCCGAAGGGGGCTGAAGAGCCAGTGCCCTCCACAACGATGCATTTTTTTTACCTCCCCCTTTGAAAAAGGGGGACCGAGGGGGATTCGCTCTTGGCGCAAAAAGCAAATCCCCCGTCACCCGCTTCGCGGCTGCCCGCCCCCTTCTCCGAAGGGGGCTGAAGAGCCAGTGCCCTCCACAACGATGCATTTTTTTTACCTCCCCCTTTGAAAAAGGGGGACCGAGGGGGATTCGCTCTTGGCGCAAAAAGCAAATCCCCCGTCACCCGCTTCGCGGCTGCCCGCCCCCTTCTCCGAAGGGGGCTGAAGAGCCAGTGCCCTCCACAACGATGCAGTTTTTTTACCTCCCCCTTTGAAAAAGGGGGACCGAGGGGATTCGCTCTTGGCGCCAAAAGCAAATCCCCCGTCACCCGCTTCGCGGCTGCCCGCCCCCTTCTCCGAAGGGGGCTGAAGAGCATGCGATCTCCACGACCACGCAGTTTTTTACCTCCCCCTTTTTTAAAGGGGGATTGAGGGGGATTTGCCTTTGGCGCAGGCCCCCAACCCAAACTTCACCCACCCCGCAACAACGGCGCAATCTCGCGCATCCGCAACTGCGTGGCCGGCCCCACCAGCGCGAACGCGGTGTCGCCTTCGGCCCAGTACTGCGCCAGCAGGCGGCCGTCGCGGCGCTCGCCGGTGACGTTGCGCGGTGTGCGTGGACGCAGGTACAGGCCGATGCGCGCACCGTCCGCATCTTCGTAGACCAGCATCGCCGCGGCGCCTTCCGACGTGGACAGCAACCGGCCTGCACGCAGGCGGAAGCCCTGCGTACGCAAATCCGGCACCTCGCCGGCCGGGCCAAAATGCGTGCGCAGCCATCCCTGCAATGCATCCGGTGCGATCTCGCCCGTCATCGCATCGCCATCGCCGGCAAACAGGCGATACGCCGCCACCGCATCGGCCATCGGCAACTGTTCGCTGGCCAGCCGCGCATCGCGCCACTGCCAGCCCGCCATGCCACCCACGCCCAACGCCAGCAGGCAACTGGCGGCCATGCCCAGCCGCGCGCGTCGCCGGCGGCGCAGACCGGCACGCAACCGATGCGGCTGGAGCGCCGGTGGAACCGATGCCTCCAGATCGCGCGCCCAGCCTGCGCGCAGCGTCTCGGCGTCGCGCTTCCACGCGTCGATTCTGGCCTCCTGCCCGGGATGCTCGCGCAGCCATTGCCGCACCGCCTCGTGCCGTTCCGGCGCCAGCCGCCCATCGATATAGGCGTGCAGTTCCTCTTCGCTGGGAGACCATCGATTCATTTGAGTACCCTCAGGGTGCGCGCCGCCGGCGCGTCTTCATCGGTCAGCGTGCGCAGCCTTTCGCGCGCGCGTGACAGCCGCGACATCACCGTGCCCACCGGCAAGCCGAGCATGTCCGCCGCCTCGCGATAGCTGAAACCTTCCACGCTGACCAGCAGCAACAATGCACGGTGATCCGGCGGCAGGCGCGCGAACGCGGCCAGTACCGACCGTCCCTCGTGGATGCGTTCGGGCGAAGGCGCCATCTCGACCGGTTCGGCGCCAAACAGCTCCAGCGCCCGCTGCCAGCGCCGCGCGCGGCGATGCTCGGTGACGAACTGGCGGTAGACGATCGCGAACAGCCATGCCTGCAACGCCTCCTCGTCCCGGCGCGAATCCCAGCGCCGCAACGCCCGTTCCAGCGCCGCCTGCACGATGTCGTCCGCGCCATCGCCGGCCAGCGAGTGCGCGAAGCGCCGCAGCCGGGGCAGGAGCGCACTCAGGCGCGGGTCGTCGGAAGCATCCATCGTCATCGTTTCGGAACGGGTCGTGGGGTAAGACGCACCCGAGGCCCGGATTATTCCATCCGTCTCCGGAAAAAGATTCGGGAATAAATCCGCCGCCAGCGGCGTCTGATCCCCAGTCCCGTCACCAGGAGCCCGCCGTGCAAAGTCCTTCCCCGCCGCCTTCCCGGGCCAATGCCCGTCGTTGGTGGCCGCTGCTGGCCATCGGCGCGATCGCCGCGGCGCTGGCCGCCGCGTTCGCCTGGACCGCCGGCTGGCTGGGCGGCGCCTCCCGCCTGACCGCATCCGCGATGACCAACGCCATCGAAGCCGGCGGCCCGCCGCATCCCGGCTTCCGCCGCGCCCACGCCAAAGGTGTGTGCGTGACCGGTGTGTTCCGCAGTTCCGGCCAGGCCGCCGCGCTGTCGTCGGCGCGGGTGTTCCGCCAGGCGGAGACGCCGGTGCTGGGCCGCATGTCGATCGGCGGCGGCGATCCGCACGGCGCCGATGCACAGGCGCGCGTGCGCAGCATGGCGCTGCTGCTGCGCACCGACGACGGCCAGCAATGGCGCACCGCGATGAACAGCTTCCCGTTCTTCGTGGTCGCCACGCCGGAAGGCTTTCACGCGCAGACGCTTGCCGCGCGGCCGGATCCCGCCACCGGCAAACCGGATCCCGCGCGCATGGCCGCCTTCGTCGAACGCTATCCGGAAGCGCGCAGGTTCCAGGCCTGGGCCAAGTCGGCGCTGTGGTCGAACAGTTGGGGCAACACCCAGTACAACGGCGTCAATGCTTTCCGCTTCATCGCCGAAGACGGCAGTGAACACGCGGTGCGCTGGTCGATGCGCCCGCATCTTCCGTTCGCGCCATTGAGTCCGGAACAGCGCAAGCAGGCCGATGCCGATTTCCTCGCCGAGGACCTCGCCCAACGACTCGCGCAAGGACCGCTGCAATGGGATCTCGTGCTGACGCTCGCCGAACCAGGCGACCCGGTGAACGATCCCTCGCAGCCCTGGCCCGAAAACCGGCGGCAGGTCGTCGCCGGCACCCTCTCGCTGACCGCCGCCCAGCCGCAGGCCACCGGCGCCTGCCGCGACATCAACTACGACCCGCTGATCCTGCCGACCGGCATCCGTGGCTCGGACGATCCGATCCTGGCGGCGCGCTCGGCGGTGTATTCGCAATCGTTCAATCGCCGCGAACGCGAGATCGGCCGCGGCCAGGCGCCCGAAGCCAGCGGCAAGGGAGGTGCCCGATGAACCGCCCTGCTTCCTTCGACCTGATCGCGCGCGTGCTGCACTGGACCATGGCGCTGATGATCCTGGCGATGCTGTTCATCGGCGTGGCGATGGTCGCCTCGGTTTCGCAGCGGCCCTGGCTGATCGCCCTGCACCGTCCGCTCGGCGCGGCGATCCTGCTGCTGGCGATCTGGCGATTGATCCACCGCCTGCGTCACCGCCCGCCGCCGCTGCCGGCGGATCTGCCGCGCTGGCAGGCCATGGCCGCACTCGCCTCGCATTGGCTGCTGTACGCGCTGATGCTGGCAATGCCTCTCGTCGGTTGGGCCATGCTGTCGGCGGGCCACTATCCGATCGTGCTGTTCGGCGGCGTGCAATTACCACCGTTGCTGGCGCCGGATCCCGCCGTCTATGCCTGGCTGCGCGATGCGCACGGCTGGGGCGCCCGCCTGCTGTTCGCCACCGTGTTGCTGCACCTGTCGGCCGCGCTGTATCACGCCTGGGTGCGGCGCGACGGCGTGTTCGCGAGCATGGCGGGAACGCGCAAACAAGCTCCGGCCGAACCGGACGGCGACAGGTGATGCAACCTCGTGGAGGCGGCGAAACGCCGCCTCCCCTCAGGGCCGGACCTTCTTCCATTCCTCGAACTCGACCCGCTTTCCGTCCTTCCACCGCTCCAATCGCCAGACGTCACCTTCCACGCGATAGCGGAACGAGTACACGCCACTGTCCTCCGCAGGAAAGGAGCGCTGCATCAGCGTTTCGGTGTACTGCCCATCCCCGGCCGCGTACCTGCCAGCCCCACCCGCCCAGAACTTGTCATCGGACTGCATGGTGAAGGAAAACCGGCCATCGGCCAGTACCTTCTGCCCGTTGAACTTCATCTCCGCATAGCTCTTCGTCTGCCCGTCCTCGGTGACGTACTCGCCGCCCTGGAGTTCCCAGGCGCCTTCGAGGGACTTGTCGGCGGCGTGCGCGGGGGTGATGGCGAGCAGGATGGTCACGAAGAAAACACATGCCGCCGTAATCTTGTCTGCCATTTTCATCAAACCTTGGAAGAATGGAAGTTCGTCAAGACGCTCCGAATGCGCGCTGCATACCCGCACGATCGCCTTGCAGCGCAGCACGCATGCGCTCCTCGGTCAGCGGCCTGACGATCCATTTCAGATCCAGCCCGCTCCATCGATTGGCCAGCAACGGAACGACCAGGAAATAGGAGGGGCCTGGTCCGACGCAGTACCAGAAAGCGTCCGACGGCTGCGCGCCGACCTGGCGCCCCTCCCACATGGCACTCATGTACTTCTGCCGCTTGCTGACCACTGTCACGCGTTCTCCACTGACGCGGCCTTCAGGAGTATCAAACTCCAGTGCGGAAAACGACTCTTCCAGCAAGCGCTTGGCCTGCGCACGTCTCCGGATGGCAGCCCAGATGGCCAGTGCAACCATTGCCAGAAGCAGCACGGTTCCCCAGGAATCAGTCATGCCCCCCTCCTTTCCTCTCGATGGCGTTGGTCAGCAGTGTGTCGTAGAGATCCACACGGATTTTCATCAGTGCGCCAGCAGTGGAAATCAAATACAGCAGTACGACAAACGCCCCCAACATGGCCAGCCATCCAGGAATGGCGAGAAGGCTTTTCTGGTTCATCAGCAACAGGAACAGCGCCGCAGCAACCGGCAGAAAACCCAGTCGGGAGAAGCCTCCGGAAAGCAGCCCCAATTTCGTATCCAGTTGCTGCCGCCACAGAGATGTCATGCGCCGATGCTCAACCAGCTGGCTCTTGGGAAAAGTAACCAGCCAGTCCGTCAGTTCACGAAAGTGATCGACATCGTAGTCCAGTTGCGCGGCTTGCTCGCTCTTCCAGTTCCTGACGCTTCGAAGGACCACCCACAACGAACGCAGGATGAAGGGCGCCCAACCGGCAATCGCCGTGCAGGTTCCCGCCTGCGCCAGATACACCATCCACATCTGCGGACGGATGAACTGTACCAGCACCGAGGGGGTCAGCCCGACAATAACGCCGACGCTACCCAGCACATTCAGCCACAACACCCAACGAGGGGTGTTGAGAACCGCAGCGGGTCCGTCGGGAACTGCCGCCAGACGTCGTTCCATTGCTGCCAGCGAAAAGTTCCCGGTCGATTCGGCCATCCTGCCTCTCCCCGTTTCCTCAACGCATTATGCCGCTAGGCACTGGGGGGTCAAATCAAGCTACAAGGAGCGGTTTCCGGGCAGTTGTTCTACGGACGCACAGAGTCACGCCCCTACTCCGCCGCCTCCGGAAACATTGGCAACTTCCCCACATCCGCTTCCTCGTGCTGGATGATCAGCGTCGCCTTGAGGTTCCTCGCAAGACTGGCGAAGCGATCCATCGAAGCCAGCGACTGCGCGCGATCGGTATTGAACGAGGGCACGCCACGGGTATCGAGGTTCTCGTGCAAATGCACCACATCGCCGGACAGCAGCACCGGGCCACGCCTGGGCAGGTTCACCAGCAGGCCGTGGTGGCCCGGCGTGTGTCCGGGCAGATCCAGCATCACCACGCTGCCGTCGCCGAACACATCCAGATCCCCGCGCACCTTCTCCACCTTCGCGTCCTTGCCCAGCCACGGCGCGAACCGCCTGGTCCGCTCCTCATGGCCCGGCGTGCCCAATACCGCGTAGTCGCCCGCGCCGATCAGCAGCGTGGCCTGCGGAAACTCCGCCGCCTGGCCGATGTGATCGAAGTGGTAGTGGCTGATGCCCACCTTCGAGATCTGCGCCGGCTTCACGTCGATCTGCGCCAGCTGGTCCACCACGGTTTTCGCCAGCGCGGTGGAATCCTCCTTGCCCTGCGTCAACGGCTTGCCCAGATACTCGCGCGACAAGCCGGTATCCCACAGCAGGTAGTCGTTGCCGTGGCGGATCAGGTAGCAGCTGCCGACGAACAGCTTGCTCTGTCCCACGTAGGCGCGGGTATCGGACATCTCGTCCAGGTTGTAGGTCCACAGCTGCCCGCAATCCAGCCGCCACAGGCGCAGCTCGACCGGAGCCGAAGGTTCGGCGGCAGCCAGAGGCAACGACAACGCGAACAGCGCGAAAGCGAACCGGCGGAGACGTGCGTTCACGAGGCCTCTCGGGCAGGGAGTGCGATGGCGCGCAGTATGCCTTGGCATGGGGATTTCCGTCGCAGCCCCGGGTCAGGTGCCGGTGGAAGATGTACTGCAGCGACGCCGCTGCCGTACCGGCTCTCGGTGGGCGGAACGCCTCTCCGCGACCCGACCTCCCTCCACACTCCCATCCGGTCCCTGGGCGCAGAATGCCGCTGGCTTCCTGGCGCCCGTGCCGCGGGAACCTCGCCGCCCCTGCCGCATCCGATGGGTAAGAGAGGAGATCGCATGAGCCCTGTTCATACGCCACTGGCCGTGGACTATGCCGCCCTGGACGATGCCGCCCTGGTCGCCCTGGTCCAGCGTGGCGACCGCGACGCGTTCCGCCAGGTCATGCGGCGCTGCAACCAGCGCCTGTTCCGGGTCGCGCGCGGCGTGGTCAACGACGACGCCGAAGCCGAGGACGTGGTCCAGGAGGCCTATGTGCACGCGTACGAGAAGATTGAGGGTTTCCGTGGCGAGGCTTCGCTGCTCACCTGGCTGACCCGCATCGTGCTCAACGCCGCCTATGGACGCCTGCGCCAGCGCCGCGCGACGGTGGGCGTGGAACAGATCGAGGCCGCGCAGCACGACGAGCGGGTGGTGGTGTTCCCTTCCCGCTTTGGCCACGAGGATCCCGCCGCGGCCGCCACCCGCGCGCAGATCCGCGTCCTGGTCGAGCGCGCCATCGACGGGCTGCCCGAACCGTTCCGCGTCGTGTTCGTCCTGCGCGAAATCGAGGAGTGCACGGTCGAGGAAACCGCCGCCGCGCTCGACCTGCGCGAGGAAACCGTGAAGACCCGGCTGCATCGCGCTCGCCGGCAACTGCGGGCGGCCCTGCGCGACACCCTGGCGACAACCCTCACCGATGCTTTTCCCTTCCTCGGTTCCCGCTGCGAACGCATGACCGACGAAGTGCTGAGGCGGCTGGATCCGTCACCGGCCGAACCTTCCCGCTCCCACCTGCCCGATAGCCCGCCCGCCATCTGAAGGGAGAACACCATGTTGATCACCGCCTTGATCGTCTTCGCCATCGCCGCCATGGGCGGCCTGTTCCTGGCCAGCCGCGTGCTGCGCGGGCATCTCGCCCCATGGGCGATCTCCATCCTGCACGCCCTGCTCGGCGCCAGCGGATTGATCCTGCTGATTCTCACCGTGGTCCAGGGCGACGCCTCCGCACGGGTCACCGCCGCCCTGGCCATCCTCATCCTCGCCGCGCTCGGCGGCTTTTTCCTGGCCTCGCTCCACCTGCGCGGCCGGGTTGCGCCCAAGGCGGTGGTGTTCGTGCACGCCGGCGTCGCCGTCGCTGGTTTCCTCACCCTGTTGAGTGCCGTGCTGGCGGTATGAAACATCCGCTGCATCCCGCGCTGGTGCACTTCCCCATCGCCTGTTGGACATTGGCCACGCTCGCCGATTTCGGCGGCCGGTGGTGGGGCGAGCCGGCCTGGCAGTTCGCCGGCGGCCTGCTGCTGGTCGGCGCGATCAGCGCGCTCGCCACGATGGCGGCCGGATTCGTCGAACTGATGAAGATTCCCAACGACAGCCCCGCCCTGCGCGTGGCCAACCGCCATCTGCTGATGGCGCTGATCGCCTGGAGCAGCTACACCGCCAGTCTGATGCTGCGTTTGCACGGCAAGACCCTGCACCCGCCCGACGCGCTCGCGCTGGCCCTGAGCATGATCGGTTTCCTGGCCCTGTGCGTGACCGGATGGCTGGGCGGCAGCCTGGTCTACACGCATGGCGTGGGCGTGCAACGCGAGGGAAGCGATGAATCGCATGCGCGCGGACTCCCGCCATCGCACCACAAGCCCGGCTAGCCGCCGGCCTTGATGCAGGTCAAGACCCGCCACCTCGTCTCCGGGCGACAATGCGTCTCGCCCGGAGCCGACCATGACCACCCTGCCCCTGTCCTTCCAGCCCACCCGCATCAACACGCCCATCGAAGTGGACGCCACGGCGGTGGCGCGCGAACTGGGCCTGGACGTGGCGGTGTTCCGCAAATTGATGGACGCCGAAAAGATCACCGTGCTGTGCGAGCGCGGCACCGGCGAGGACGAGGGCACCTGGCGGGTCAGCTTCTATCACGCCGGCCATCGCGCCCGCTTCGTGGTGGATGCGCAGGGCCGGATTCTCGACACGCCCGCGGCGTCCTGAGAAGCACGGCCGTCCGAAGACGGCCATGCCCTGATCTTCGCCTGATCAGAAGTCGTACTGCACCATGAAGCGCACCGAGCGCGGAGTCTGGAACGAGAGCGGCAACAGATAGGTGTCCACCGGGATGCCGGTGGATCCGTCCTCGGCGCTCTCGCTGACCGAGGTGACCTTCTGCTCGTTGAACACGTTGAACACGTCCACCTTGAACTGCAATCCCTTCGCCCATGCCGGCGCGTAGCGCAGATTGAGGTCCAGCTGGCGCGTCCACGGCAGGCGTCCCTTGGTGCCGCGCGGAAACGCCTGCACCGGATTGGCCGGGTTGCCGTCCGGTCCCAGCGCCTGGCCGGCCTCGGTGGTGCCGCAACGCATGAACGACGAACCGTAGGGATGGAAGCCGGTCCTGCTCGGCCACGGCGCGTACACGCCGAAGCAGTTGAGCGGCCGTCCGGATTGCACCACCAGATTGGCGCCGATCGACCACTCCTCGTTGAACTCGTAGTTGCCGAACAGTTTCAGGCTGTGACGGCGGTCGTTGGGCAGGTAACCGTAGGTATCCGTGGTCAGCTCGATGTAGTCGAAGTCCTGGGTGGTGTTGGTGTTCGCCTGGCCGATGTCGGACTTCACCCCGCCTTCGGTGTTGCCGCGGCTGCGGCCATAGGTGTACGAACCCTGGAAGAAGAAGTTGTCCCAGCTTCCATCCATGAACAGCTCGATGGCGCTGTACGACCGCTTCGCCTCCGGTGATAGACGCGAGCCTTCCACCCGCACCGGGGTGAGGTTGCCGTCGCCGTACAGATCGGTCAGGAACACCGCGTCCTTGCCCGGATTGAAGATGCGGCAATACGGGAATCCTGCGCCCGGCAGCGCCGCGGCGCGACCCTGCGCGTCGAGCCAGCCATCTTCTTCGTCCAGATGGAAACCGGCCGATTCCAGGATGGCGGTGTAGTCGCAGTTGTCGTCGATGGCCGCCTTCAGCTTGCGGTAGATGCCACGCACGCCAAGATTCAGGTGCTCGGTCAGTGCCGCCTGGAAGCCGAGGATGAACTCGTCCTGGTACATCGGGTCCAGGTCCTTGGCCGCGATGGTCCGCGGATTCTTCGGTTCGCCGAACTCGCCGTTGATGTAGGTCAGGTCGCCTTCCGGCGTCAATCCGACGGGCGCGCCGGTGATCGGATCGACATCGGTGAAGCGGAACTCCTGGCGGGTGAACACCGAGGCAGAGGCGCCGCGCGTGGCGACGTCGGCGGTCAGCGGCAGCGCATAGCGGCCGGCGTTTCCGAAGATCTTCAGGGTGGAATCGCCGTTGACGTCCCAGGAGAAGCCCAGGCGCGGTCCCAGCTGGTTGCTTACCTTCACGAAGCTGTTGCCGAAACCGTCGCGGTTGTCGAAGGTGTCCCAGCGCAGGCCCAGGTAGGCGATGAAGGTGTCCGTGACGTTCCAACTGTCCTGGAGGTAGAAGGCGCGCTGCTTGATTTCGTTGGACGAGCCCTGGTTGACGATCTGCTCGCGCACGACGTCGTATTCGTCGCCCGTCTCCGGCTGCCCATCCGGGCCGTTGTTGGTCGCATACCGCCAGGTCCGGCCGCCTTCGATCGACGTGCCGGCCACGGACTCGTAGTTGTCGATGTCGATGCCGAACTGCAGGCGGTGGGTCGCCAGCTGCCATTCCGCATCCACCCGGAACTGGTGGCGGGTGTCCTCGTTGTTGGCGCCCTGGATCGCGCCGCCGGTGATGTTGCAGGTGCTGACGTAGGGCAGGCCGCCATTGGTCAGATCGCGGCGGTACTGCGGACGCGCGTCCACGATCAACGGGCAGCCGCTGGCAGGCTGGTCGAGGTTGCCGCCGTAGCGCACATCCCGTCCGTCGGCGGTGCGCAGATGCTGGGCGCGCGAGGACTTGCCCAGGCCGGCCAGCGCCGACAGGGTGAAGTTGTCGGTCAGGTAGCCGGTGTACTTGAGGATGTAGTTGTCGCCGCCGGCCTCCTGGAAGTTGGTGCCGATCAGCGCCTGCCGATCCAGCCGGCCCACGGTATTTCCGTACACTGCGGTCTCGACTTCCCGCTTGTCCGAAATGCCGGTGAATTCCAGCAGGTGGCTGTCGGTGATCTGCCAGTCCAGCTTGACCACCCAGTTCGGCGTCTTGGTGACCGCGCTGGTATTGGTGCTGGCCACCACACTGTTCCAGGTATCGGCTTCCTCGCGCTCGTACTGGATCAGGCCGTAGGCGAACAGGCGATCCTGGATCAGCGCGCCGCTGGCCCAGACCGAGGCGGTGGCCTGCCATTCCTTGTCGCGCGAATTGTCTTCCTGCACCCGTCCCAGGCTGCCAGGCACCAGCGGATTGGAATAGTGGACGTTCTCGGTTTCCTCGCGCAGCGACTTGGGTTCGTAAAAGATGTTGGCGCCGGCATGGAACTCGTTGCTGCCGCGCTTGGTGATCTGGTTGAGCACACCGCCAAGCGAACGACCGAACTCGGCGCCGTAGCCGCCGGTCTTGACCTGCTGTTCGGCAATCGCCTCGAACGGCACCTGGGTGAAGTTCAGTCCGCGAAAGGTGTTGGTGATGTTGAAGCCGTTGACGTAGTACTGGTTCTCGGCCACCGACGAACCGCCGAACGAGGCCAGGTTGCCGAACGCCGCATCGCCGCGCACCGTGCCCGGTGCCAGCAGCGCCACGCTGGTGGCATCGCGCGCCACCGGAATCCGCGCGATCTGTTCGGCGGTCAGGATGGTGGTGGACTCCACCGAGGACACGTCGATCGGATTGACCGCGCTGGACCCGACCACGGTGACCGCATCCAACGTGGTCGCGCTTCCGCCGCCGCTGGCGACGAGATCGGCGGTGGTCGCCGTGCCCACGCTGACGCTGACCGTGCGGCTCGCGCCGCCGGCGGTGGTCACCGTGTACTGGCCGGTCGGCAGAGCCGAGAAGCGGTAGCTGCCGTCGCTGCCCACGGTCACGCTGCGACTGAAGCCGGTGGCCGGATTGGTGATGGTGACGGTTTCACCGGCGGTGGCGCGTCCGGTGATGGCGCCGGACGTATTCGATTGCGCATGCACGCCGCCGACGAAGCACACGCCCAGCGCGGTGCTCAGGGCGGTGCGTTTCAGTCCCCGGTAAAAGCGGTGCATGTTTCGGTTGATGCTCATGGTTCGCACTCTCTGGTTCTCCTGCAGATCAAGGATCACGACCACGCGCCGGGCGCGTGATGCGGCGAATCAGGTGCCGGTCTCCCCCACGCCTGACGCGAGGAGGCTAACGATTCGTTTACTTTCGGGATGTGCGGAAATTGAGTTTTGTGGCGCGTCCACTAGCGGATGAGCCCGGTTCGGGTGCGGTCGCTTCCGCGCACCTGCGCAACCGGCGCATACGATTTGCGCGACGACGGCACAACGCGCGTCGATGCAGGGCCGCAGTATTCAGGCCGCCGGAACCCCGCTCTCTCTGCTCCGGCCTGAAGGCCACGACCGCGATTCGTGGCCTTCTTTTTTCCCTTGCTTCGCGAGAAAGGGATTGGCCTCCTCGCCGGCCGCGCGATTGGCTCTCGGTGAAGCACGCGCCAGCTCCTAGGGTGTGGCCGTTGCCGGCGGGCATCCCCGCATGCGCCGGCACGGAGAGAGAATCGCCATGTTCGAACTCGTCCCGCACCGGCTGCGCCAGTTCGGCCAGCTGGATCTGCATCGCGAAACCGCGCACGGATTGCACGTCGTGCTGGCCCAGGGACGGGGCAGCGGACTCATCGTGCCCGCGCAATGGATGAGCCTGTGCTGGGCCATGCGCGGCGATCTCCGCCTGCAATCCGGTGAACTGGAATGGCACCTCGGCGCGGGCCACGGCCAGGCCTGGGGCGATGGCGTGCTTCGCTGTCGCAGCGCCCGGCCGCAGGCGTGGCTGGTCGTTGCCGGCGCGCGCCAGGCGTGGCCGGGGATGCCGCAACGACATGCCGAGGCCGGGCCGCTGCTGCCTTGGCAGGCGTGCATGCCGCGCGGCCTGGCCCACGGATTGATCGCGCTGGCCGCCCCGGCCCGCGACCGTCCACGTGAACCGGCGCAGGATGCCGCCTCCGTCGTGATGGAGAACATCGCGCACTGGCAATCGGATCTGCACGGCCTGCTTGCGCGCTGCGCGGGACGCACGCAGCCGCTGCGCCACCAGACCATGACCCGGCTGTTGCGTGTCCGCCATGCCATCCATTGCGACCCCGGCCAGCGCCTGGATCTGGACGCGCTTGCCCGGCTGGCCAACTACTCGCCCTGCCACCTGCTGCGCATGCATCGCCGGGTATTCGGCGAAACGCCCTTCGAATACGCGTCGCGCCTGCGGGACCGGCGCGCGCTGGAACTCATCCGCGGCACCGATCTGTCCATCCTCGACATCTCGCTGCGGCTGGGCTATGAAAACCAGAGCGCGTTCTGTCGTGCGTTCAAGACCACGTTTGGCGTCACGCCCACGGGCATCCGCCGGCACGCTCTGTCGCGGGCTTCGCGGGCCGCCTGAAAGAAGCGACCCGTTCATACCATCCATCACAAGGGGAATTGCGATGCACCGCGAAGATTCACGCGTCTCGGGCTGGCCGCGCGTCGGCCTCGGCGCCCTGGTGGCGGGCATGGCCGATCTGGTGTTCGCGATGGGGTTCTGGTGGATCAGCCATGGCGTGCCGCCAATGCGCATCCTGCAATCCATCGCCGCCGGCTGGTATGGCGAAGCCAGTTTCACCGGCGGGGTGCAGACCGCCGGTGTCGGCGCGGTGTCCCACTTCGCGATCATGTTCCTGTTTGTCGCCGCCTACCGGCAAATGGCCACGCGCGTGACGCTGCTGCGGCAGCGTCCATTCGCGATGGGCGCGGTCTACGGACTCTTCCTGTATCTGTTGATGAACTTCGTCGTGCTGCCGCTGTCGGCCGCCGGCATGGCGAGCTTCAAGGACGCCGGCTGGGTCGCCGCCAGCGTCGCGATACACGCGCTGATCGGCGTGCTGTGCGCACGCTATGCGCTCGCGCCAGGCGCGCCCGGCGATGCCGGACTGGCGCACGGCCGGGCCTGAACCCGGGCGCGCCGCGCACCGCCGTCAGCGCGCCTGGATGCGCGCCAGCAGCGCGGCGGGAATGCCGACCAACAACACGTACGCCGCCACGCAGACCGCATGCCACTGCCACGCGTGGGTGGCGGGCGTGGCCGCGCTGAAGTGCGGCACGAACACCAGGAAGATCAACCCGTACATCGACGCGCCATACACCGCGCCCGCGCCGAACGGATGGCGTAACAGCACCGGCAAGCGCCGCGCCAGCAACCGGTAGGCGCCCATCACGCCCGACAGCACGCCCGCGTACAGCACCGCGCCGAGCGCGACCGTGCCCTCGCCGCCGGTGAAGGCCGCCGGCCCCAGCAGCCACGCGGCAATCGACTGGAAGATGCGGTCCGGCGCGACTCCGCGCGCGCCCCAGTAGGCCGCCGCCACCGCCAGATCCAGCATCGCCGCGGCGGTGCCGCCCATGACCGACCAGAACACCGCCGGCGGGACCGGCGGCAGCGGGTGGAACGCCTCGCTTCGACTGGCCATCACGGCCTCCCGATTGCCAATTTGGCCCTATCTGAAACAATGCGAATGGCTCCATCAAGGGCCAATCCACCCGGATCTAATAGGGCCATTGGGAGGAACCGGATGCTCACGCAACTGCAACTCGATGGAAATGGCCCCCTGCACGCGCAGCTGACCCGCGCGCTCAAGCAGGCGCTGGCGACCGGCCAGTTGCGCCAGGGCAGCCGGCTGCCACCGACCCGCTTCATGTCCCAGCAGATGGGTGTATCGCGCAACACCGTGCTGGCGGCCTACGAGCAATTGCGCATCGAAGGCTACATCGATGGCCGGGTGGGTTCGGGCAGCTACGTGACCCTGCCCGCGCGGCCCGCGCCCGCGCCGGTGGAAACACCGCCGCTGCCGCCGCAGACCCGCTTCACCGCGCGCGCGCGCCAGGCCCACGATCAGGACAACCTGCCCGGCAAGCGCGTGCCCGGCGTGCGCTTCTCGTTCCAGTATGGCGCGCCCTACACGCACCCGGCCGTGACCACCGCCTGGGCACGCGAACTCGGCCATGCCGCCCTGTACACCTCGCCCGGCTATCCGTGGGCGCAGGGCCTGCCGGAACTGCGCCAGGCCATCTGCGAATACGTGCTGCGGCGCGGCGTGGAAGCGCGCCCCGAGGACGTGGTGATCGTCGCCGGCACCCAGCAGGCGGTGTCGCTGTGCGCGCGCGTGCTGTTCGACCCCGGCGGTCCGGTCGCCATCGAGGAGCCGCAGTACTACGCCGCCCGGGTGATCCTGCAGGCCTACGGCGCGCAGCTGCAGCCGGTGCCGGTGGACGACCAGGGCCTGATCGTCGAGGCCCTGCCCAAGACCGCGCCGCGCGTCATCTACACCACGCCCTCCCACCAGTTTCCGCAGGGCGGCACCCTGCCGCCGGAACGGCGCGCCGCGCTGCTGGAGTACGCCGCGCGCAATGAGTGCTGGATCATCGAGGACGACTACGATGGCGAAATCCGCTACGACGCCCGCTCCCTGCCTTCGCTCAAGTCGCAGGACGAGCACGGCCGGGTGATCTATGTCGGCACGTTTTCCAAGACCCTGTTCCCGTCGCTGCGGCTGGGCTACCTGGTGGTGCCGCGCGGCTTGAGGCGGGACTTCATTTCCGCCAAATGGATGGAGGACTTCGGCGCCTCCGCCATCGATCAGGCCGCGCTAGCCGGCTTCATGACCTCCGGCGCCTGCGACCGCCACCTGCGCCGCTCGCTCATCGCGCTGCGCGAACGCCGCGACGCCTTGTTGAACGGCCTGCACCGGATGAACGAAGGCCGGTTGAGCTTCGTGGACTCGCAGGCCGGCATGCACATCCCGGTCTGGCTCAACCAGCGTGATCGCGAACAGGGCCGCCAGTTCGTCGACCGCGCCCGCCGCATGGGCCTGGGCCTGTACTCCATCGCCCCCTACTACCTCGACCCACCGGATCGCGCTGGCCTGATCCTCGGCTACGCCGGCCTGCCGGTCGGCGACATCGAACAGGCGCTGGAAGTGCTGCGGCAGTGCCTGGACGCGGAGTATGGGCCGCGCAGGCATTGAAGGGGGCGCGTCGCCGGTTTGCGTCAGTACCCCATCCCGAACCCCAGCAACGCCACCAGGTCCATCAACCCGTGCGCGATGATCACCGGCCATAGACGGCCCTTGCGGGCGAACCACCAACCCAGGATCAGGCCGACCACCGCCACGCCCAATGCGCCGATGGCGCCCTGGTACAGATGGTAGGACACGCGGATGGCGACGCTGGCGTTCACCGCGAACGCGATGCTTCGGGTGCGCTGCAAGGCGCGTATCACGTAGCCGCAGACAAAAACTTCCTCGAAGATCGGATTGACGATCGACACCGCCACGATGGCCGCCATCGACAACGGCGCACCTTCCATCCGCTCCCACAGCGTCCCCATGCCACCCGCCATCAGGGCCAGGCCCGTCATCAACAACGACGCGGAGATGATGCACGCGAGAAACAGCGCGCACCCCACGCCCACATCCTGCCAGGTGAATCCCAGCCCCAGCGCTTCCGGCCGCCAGCCACGCCACCACAGCAGGGGCGCCAACAGGGCAAACAGCACGAGTTCCACCAAGACCATCCCGATCACGCTGGCATCGCTGAACGCCAGATCGTCCGAGGGCTGCGCGAACCACGCCGCCCACACGCTGCCGGCAATGAAGTAGCCGAAGGCCACGGTCACCACCACCCAGAATTCGATCCGTCGAGACAATGCCGTCATGTGTCCTTTTTTCCTTTCTGGCGATGCGGCTCCCCTCCGGGCGCGGCGGCGCGTACTCCCCCAATCCGCCGGCGGATGCGGCTCGATGATACCCGAGGAACCGGATACGTCTGACAGTTCCGCGCGATTCAGTCACAAGGCAAGGGTGGACGGATCGCGGAGAAACGCGAACTGAATTCGCGCGAAAGTCAATCAGAAATGCGGACGAAAACGATGTCCTGTCAAACCCACAAATGTGGGAAGTGAAACTTTGAAACTTGAATCGTAAAAGTTAGTTGCCCTAATTTTCGTGGGCGTGACAGGCTTTGGCACTCTGAACCTCGGAATGCAGGCTCATGGAATAGAACCGCGCCACGTGCTGTTGCTCGATTTCATCATCATCGGTTGACCGTCTCGCATGCCCACCCGCTCGAAGCAGGTGCCAATATCCGGAGCCTTTCGGATTCGACGGGACCCGGATTTTCCTTCATCGCCGTCCGCGACGAGGGCAGTGAGTACACGCCGCCCACACGGCCCGATTCGCCAGAAAAGTGATTGAACATGCCTTCCATGAAGACGACTGCACGATCCCCCGGCAAGCACGCCACAACTTCGACCCCTGCCTCGCGCATGGCGACGTCCTTCCCGCGGAAAGCCGCCGCGTGCCTGTCGCTGCTTCTGATCGGAAGCGCGTGGACCGGCGCGGCGCATGCCCTTTGCGGCCGGCCCCACAACGGGATGACCTATCCCGACTCGACGCCCATCGCCCCTTTGCCAACCACCATCAAGCTGGACCACGTCGGCATTGGCCAGCCCATGACGAAGGACCCCATCACCGTCCCCCTGGCCCTCACCATTAGCATCGTCCCCAACTGGTCATGGTGCGGAAACGACGGTCAGTACGGCCTGACGACGCCTAAAACCACCTTGCAACCCTCGAACATACCTGGCGTGTACGAGACGGGCATTCCCGGCGTGGGCGTAAGAATCAAGCTCGCCAGCGATAGCAACAATGGCTTTTGGTCCTCCGCCGCTCCTTTCGAACGGTCAACTCCCAACGCGGGCGGGACGTTGTTCGCTCCCACAAAGGCCGTGTTCGAATTCGTCCGTACCGCCATGGGCGTAGGCAAGGGTTCCTTCTCCTTCGACTACGAGACCCAGTTCTTCATCGATACCAACTACACCACGCCCAAGCGCCCACATTATCGGATCGTGGGTACGTCCTTGCGGACGTCACTGGAACAGGACACCTACTTCACCAGTTGCCACACCCCCCGCACCGTCACCGACGTCAACATGGGGCGGGCAGTAGTTGCCGAAATCAAACTGGGCCAGGCCAAGGAACATGCGTTTTCCCTTGACGTCCAATGCGAAGGCATGAACCCTGCGACCAAGCCCCCCGTCAAGGTCTATTTCGAGGGAAACGCCGTTCGGGACGGCCTGCTGAACCTGGATGGCGGTGGCGCAGCCAATGTCGCCAAAGGCGTCGGCATCGCGGTGACCAGTGACAAAGGGATGGACGTGCCTTTCACGAAGGGAGGCGCGTTGCCGCTGACGTGGCAATCGAGCGGAACCAACCTTGAGCGGTACCGCTTCTCGGGAAAGGCGCGCTACGTGGCCACCACCGGCGAGATGACCGCCGGAAAAGCCGACGCCACCCTCACGTACGTACTGCAATACGAATGACCATCGGCGTGGCGCGGCGCCCGGAAGCGGTAGTCCTGCACGCCCCGGTGCGCGCGTGCATACCCGAGAGGGATCGCCTCGCTCTCGACCGTCTTGCCGATGCACGGGAACCGATCATCGCCGGTTTCCGCGAAACCGTTGAAGGTATATAGTCACGCACGGCCCCGCTTTGCACGGCCCTGACATCTCCGGCCACGCGGTTCCGCGTGCCGCCATCCTCCCGCTCCGACCTTCGTGCCAACGCGGCTCCGCTGCCTGCGTTGCGGCCACGATGTTGTCCGCGTCGCCGCGTTCTCTTCTTTCTCCCTGAATCGCCTCACCTGTCACACGACGGGCGCGGCGGCGACGCCGTGCGTCTTCATTCCCCTTGCTGCAAGGAGGGCTTCATGCCTTCACGATTCCTGTTGCCCACGCTGGCGCTGGCGGTGTTCTTCGTCGGCGCGTCCGAGTTCATGCTGTCCGCGATGCTGGCGCTGCTGGCGCATGTGTTCGCGGTTTCGCCCGCGCGGGCGGCGTGGCTGGTGTCCAGCTACGCGCTGGCCTATGCGCTGGCCGCGCCCGTGTTCGGGTATCTGTCCGACCGGATGGACCGACGGCGGTGGTTGCTGCTGTCGCTGCTGTTGCTGGCGGCGGATCATCTGGCGTTGACGCTTGCGCCGAATTTCGAAGTCGCGCTGGGCCTACGGATGCTGGGCGGGCTGGCGTCGGCGGCGCTCATTCCCACCGCCTTCGCGCTGGTGGCCGATACCGTGCCCGCGTCACGACAATCGGCCG
This sequence comes from Pseudoxanthomonas sp. PXM04, assembly GCF_014851695.1. NCBI lineage: Bacteria > Pseudomonadati > Pseudomonadota > Gammaproteobacteria > Lysobacterales > Lysobacteraceae > Pseudoxanthomonas > Pseudoxanthomonas sp. PXM04. The sequence goes on along the minus strand of NZ_JACVAG010000006.1, from coordinate 362,942 downwards.
CGATGGGCGCGGTGATGGCCGGGATGACCTTCGGCCTTGTCGCCGGCCCCGCGTTGGCCGGCGTGCTGGCGGAAACATGGGGCTGGCGCATGCCTTTCTGGACGATGGCGGCCGGATGCGTATTGACCTTCGGTGTGGCGTGCGGCGCGGTGACGTCCACGCCACCCGCGCGCGGCTTTGCCGGATCGGGCGCCGTCCGCTGGCTTGCCCAAGGCAGGCTGGTGCGCCTGCTGCTGGCCAAGGGGCTCTGGAACGGCGCCGCCGTCGCCGGCTTCCTGCTGGCCGGTGAAGTGCTCCGCCACCGGCATGACCTGGACACCGCTGCCGTCGGCCTGTCGGTCTCCGTCTTCGGCGGCGGACTGTTTCTCGGCAATCTCGGTATCGGCGCGGTACGCCGCCTGCTTTCAGGGGACGAGGCGGTATTGATGGCCGCGTTGTGGCTGCTCCTGCTGGCGATGGGTGCATTCATGGCCGCACCACTGACGCTCCCGGCCGCACTCGTCTGTCTGAGTTTGTGGGGATTCGCCCTCGGCCTGGCCGCCCCCGCCAGCACCGCCCTGCTCGCCCACCGCAGCGGCCCCGACAAGGGCCAGGTACTGGCCGTCTCGGAAAGCCTCAACAATGGGGTGCTGTTGATTGTCATGCCGATCGCCGCCGTGCAGTTGGAGGCCTCGGGTGCAGTGCGGGCGATGCTGGTTCTCGGCGCGCCATTGCTCGCTGCGCTTGGTTTGTTGTTGGCGAAGAGAAGAAGCGCGTCGCGGCGATGCGTGGATGGCGGAATGTGAGCGCACGCCCTGGATACGACGGCGATGATATCGGACGGGTCCCTTCGTCTCAGCGCACTAATTTAAAAGTGATAGAAGAAACATTGTTTCGCCAAGCGCTCAAAGTTAGTCGACTTGGCCCTCGCAACGTAGTAACTATTCATAACGCCATCCCTGATGGACTGCATCATGCAGCAGAATTCTCACGCAAAATTCTCCCGAATCAGATCGACCGAGTTCTTCAAGATGAGCAGGAAGCCCCAACCATCTAACCGTGCCCCGGGAGACCAGGACCTAAGCACACGTCGAGGATGAGCATTCGAAGCTCATTCTCCAAACAATTTGGACATCCGGTCCAAATTGGTGCGGCGAGCACGCCACGCCATTCTGTTGCGCAGATCTAAACGTAGAAATGGAGAAAAAATGAACACAATGACATTCAATATCAGCTCCCTGGAGGCCGACCTGGTGCAGTCTTCTCAGAATTCACTGTCCCTAAGGGGGCTATTCGAAGTAGCTAATGTGGTGCTCGCGTCGGTTGAAGGAAGCATGTGCTCGGACTGCTGCGGTTCAAACGGCAATAGCTGCTCCCCTGGCGTCGACACCAACCTCTTGTAACTGGCCGAATAACAAAGGGCGAGGTCTTAATACTTCGCCCTTTCGTCTACGGGGATCCACTTTATGGATATTGCAGTACTTCCTGAAGCTCTCTTTCATCATCAGGAATTCAAAAACCGGGTTTCCGGCCCAAAGAATTCCCGCCATGGTCCAGCGGCCTTCATTCTACCGACGACACCAGAAACCGTTAGCTTCGTGGGCCGCAATCCAGCAATCGGGTGTCCATCAATCGTGGGTGCGTTGAAATTGCCGGAGTCCGGAATTACCGCAGGAGAACTTCTATCCTTCCTGCCCCATAGCAATTGCCCCAACGTACTGATTTTTTCTGACCAACTCGTAAACCCGGTCGATGCAACCGTCATGTTGCGAACGCACTCCGGAAATTTCTTTGTATCTCCAATTGAACTCATACTTAACCAGCGCCATGGTTATCGGATTGTCTCGTGGCACGCAAGTGCTTTCATGGAAATAGAGCCCGCATGCTCGGACAGCTCAAGAATCTACCGAAACGTTATCGAACATCTCAAAAGTTGCGACGCGCTCGGTGACCAATGGCTGGCGCGCACTCATCAATTCATTCGGACGCCCGCAGCACGCGTCCACAACGCAAAACGAAAACTGCGGCTGTTCCATTCAGCGGTTCTCGACGCTTATCTCGAAGATCTTGATGACGAAGCCCTAAAGAAGGCCGTTGAACGCATAGAAGTCCTACGCCGCCAAGTAGGCAAATGGTCTCTACATACATGCTAACCCCTCATCTACTCACGCACTTCGCCCGACCTTTACGCCTAATCGACAGGCGCATAGGACTAATTGAGAAGTGGCTAAAAACTCCACTAAGCGAGGATGACGAGCACAGCATCAGGATCGCATGCGAAGAGTCAGGGAAACGTAGATTCGGCGCATATTATCACTGGTACCTGCAGAAGAAGATCGTTGCCGAAGCTGTGCGAGACGCGGATAGAGAGCGCTTCCTGGGGTTGATGCAAAGTTCCGACCACACGAACTACAGGGAAGTTATTGATTTACTGGATTCTGACGAAGGCCTGCTTATAGCTATCCCACATCATGCGCACTACATCCTATCCATCGCGATGCTTGCCGAAGTACTGAGGCCCCGACGCTCCGTCTACCTGTTCTACGGAAATCCGGAGAGCCATCCCGGAAATGAAGTATTCGACAAATTAAACAATTGGTTCTGGGGCAGGAACAGCAATGTCGCTTTTGCCCATGACACGCCAAAGGGATTGGCAACAGCGATGCGCCAATTAAAATCCGGAGCAGCTATATTCATCATGCCCGACGTCTTTAAGGACGTGAATCAAACCCTATCCATTCCATTCTGCAGCCGATCGCTTAACGTGATGCTAGGAACATCAATACTTGCTCGAAAGACTGGAGCAAGAATTCTGCCGATGATATCAACGCCGCACGGCAATGGCCTTGGGTTTAAAAGCGAGTTTGGCGAGTCTTTCTTAGTAGCGCAACCTTCACGCGGACGCCCGGAGATTGTCGAGGCAAATGATTACAGAATAGTTCGAAGAATATTCCATTTCTACGAGCAGTTCATGTCAGTCCAGATGCTCTACTGGCAAAACATGAGATCACATATATCGAGATCTCATTCCTTCGCTCGCCTGTCCAAAGACATGGTTTTACGAGCGTCCGAACTCATTCTTTCCGACCCTGACGTGCGTTCGCCTGAGCACGTTGTTGATTTGCGTGGGTTCGCATAGCAGCAAGCACGCCGTTACTTCACCCTTATCCCGCATGCTGAGGAAAACCATGCACTTTCTGCGAGCCATCAAGCTGGCTGTCCTTATCCTTGTCGCGCCAGCAGCTGGAGGCCAATCTATTTCCAACAACTCGATCGGCGCAGAATCCAGTCTGGATGAGAGCCTCCCGACGCTAGACACCGTCGTTGTGACCGGAACCAAGCCGGGGCCAGGCATGTGGCGGGTTACCAAAGGAAACCACGAGTTGTGGATATTTGGTACGTTGAGTCCTGTGCCGGCCACTATCGAGTGGAATGCTCAGCCTGTGCTGGACGTCGTATCAAACGCACAAGTTGTGCTATGGGAGCCTTATTTCACAGTTGATGTGAATGTGGGACTCTTCAAAAGACTGTGGCTTGGCTATGGATATTGGAAGGCGCAAAAGAATCCTGGCCAGAAACCATTGAAGGACGTTCTACCTGCACATGAATATGCACGATGGCAGGCGCTAAAGCAAAAGCACCTTCCATCTGATGGCAAGGTGGAGAAGGCACGACCGGCAATTGCGGCGGGAATCCTGCTCAATGCAGCCATCAAGAATTCCGGCCTCAGCAAAGAAAGGATCGTTGTTCCACCGGTATTGGCCGTCGCCAGGACAAAAAAGATCAAAATCAGTGCTCCTAGCTACGTGTTCGGCCTATCTGACGCAGAAGCGAGACGTATCCTTCAAGATGCGCGGCAGGAATCAATGAATGACATACACTGCTTTGCAGCCACCATGGATGTGATCGAGCATGACTTGCCCCAACTTATTACCAATGCTAACGCTTGGGCTACGGGCGATATTGATCGTATAGACCTGAATCGACTCGACCGTCGCGACCGATTGTGCTCGGCCGTACTAAGTGACACTAACTTCTCACGTAAGCATGGCATCTCTAACATCCAAGAAAGCGTTATCGCTGCCTGGATGGATGCCGCGAACTACGCTTTGGATAATAACACTACGACCGTTTCTTTTTTACCTATTGGCAGCGTCATTAGGGAGGGAGGGTACATCGATCGACTTCGCTCTGAAGGCTACGAAGTAGATCCCCCATAACGAACTCGGACCATTGCATCGACGTCACACGACTCGATCTCCTTTACCTTCTTGAAACATCATCTACTTCATTTTATCCAAAATACATTCCCTTTTGAGATTCGCTTCTCCAACACAATTTCAATCTAAAACGGATGAATTGTTATCAACATTCGCGGCGATAACTATAAACCTCATCCTCATTGTCTTCTTGCTGCGGACCGGAAACCCTACCGCGCCAGCGCGAACAGAGAGCATAGAGAGAACGCGCCTATTCTTTACATCGGCCCACCGACATGACACAGAAGCCCATGACGCTCGAGACATAAGAAGCATGGCTCTGCGCAGCAATGATGGCGCCGAATCCACGTTCGTGGGAAAGAGCGTTGTCACAACCAAGAGCGACGGCATAGCTTTCGAAGAGAATAAGGTATCGGCTGCTGATTCAGACATCTCGACCGAACCATTGAATCTTGGACCTCCAACGGAGCACATCACATTTTCTAGTAATGCGCTCGGACGCCCTAAGACTACTGACCTCCTAGAGGCAAGACCTGTTTTGCGAACGCAGGCTTTCGATAGTACGCTGATGGGGCGGCTTCAGAGGCTGCAAAGAAGAATGGATTGCGCTGATCTGCGGAAAGCGCTCTTAAAGGAACCAGATAGTTCAGGAACCATTCTGACAACGATGCGCGAGCGAGGGTGCGAGAGATGACCTTGTTTGAGCTTTTGTCCGCTGTACGTCCCGAATACAGTTCTTCGCGCAATCTCTCATCCCGCAGGACTGTGATCGCTAGTACTAGAGCAGACCTCCTGCATTGGCCACCACGCACTCGCTCGGCGTGGACTATTCAATCAACGTTGTCAAGCAGGGCATTTGCATTCTGATAGCGCACCTTGGCCAGCTCCTGCTCGTCCAGGCCCAAACGGTTGAGCGCGTCGGCGTTCTGCTCGAGCGAGAACTGCGGATAGTCGGACCCCAGCAGGATATGGTCGATGCCGACATTGCGCATGGTCCACACGAACTCCTGCTCCACCGGCGAGTCCGCCACCAGCGCCGCGATGGCCGAGACGTCGAAATAGATGTTGTCGCCCAGCAGGCCTTCGGCGGTGCGCGCCGCCTTGAGGGTATTCCAGAAGCGGAAGTTCATCCCGCCCATGTGGGCGAAGATGATCTTGGTACCGGGTGCGTGCAGCGCCAGATTGAACATCTTCTCGCTGTCGCCCGGCAGGATGTTGGCGTTGTCGATCAGCACGATGACGCCGAGTTCGCCTGCACGCCGGACCAGGGCCAGCACCCGCGGGTCATCGGCCTCGAACTTCTGGGTGTGCGGATGAATCTTGAGGATGCGCGCGCCCTGCTTGGCCACCCGCGCCAGCTCGTCCAGCGCCGCTTGGCCATCATAGGGGTGCACGGTCACCACCGCCGTCATCCGGGGATGCCTGGCCGCCAGGGCCAGGATGCCGTCATTGCCGGCGCGGATGGCCGCCGTGTCCCCGGCCAGCGCCTGGTTGGGGCCGCCAAACCACATCCCGGCGAAATCGGCCGGCCCCAGTTTCTGCGCTTTCAACTGCGCCTCGTAGGCTTGGAGCGACTTCTCGCCGTCCCACAGGTGAACGTGCGAATCGAACAGCGTGGATTGCGCGGCGGCGGCCGGCGCGAGGGCGGCCAGGACCAGCGCCAGGACGGCGCGCATGCGGTATGCCCGTGCGGCGACGGAGGTCTGAGCAGAATGACGTCGGGTGCCTCTGAACCTCATTGCGCTTCTCCAGAGTGTTTGACGCGGCAAGCACTTCATGTGGGCGACGCCACGACCGCAGATCGCCGATGGTATGGCTGCACGCGGTCGGGCTGAATAGGTCATAGGTTGGGAGCCAATCCGTCCATGGTCGGGATGACTACCGTGGGCCGGTTGGCACTGATTGACGGCCTTGCGGTGCCTGCCCAGAATCGCGACATCCCAGTCGTGTATCGCCAACACCCACGTCGATGACCCTTCATATCGAGCATGCCGTTTCGGACGAACAGATTGCCGCAACGTTCGACGTCATGCGCCAACTGCGGCCCCAGATCGAAAGAGCCAACTACGTCTCCCTCATCCGCGACCTGATGGCCAGCGACAACCTCAAGCTGCTCGCCCTCACGGACGACAACGTGGTGCGGGCCGTGGCCAGCTACCGCGTCATGAACATGATCTATTGCGGTCGCCTGCTCTATATCGACGACCTGGTAACGGACGAGCGCGTCCGCTCCAAAGGCTACGGATCAAGAATCCTCGCCAGACTACGCGCCGAAGCCGAAGCCCTGGACTGCTCCGAGATTCAACTGATCTCCCGAACCATCCGCGAACAGGCCCATCGCTTTTATTTTCGCGAAGGGTTTGGGATTGAGTGTTTTCAGTTCAGGATGCGGTTGAAGGAGTAGGTGGTTTGGGTTTGGCCGGGGCTGGTCGAGCCGCCTTGGCTAATCCGCGCTTCCGCTCAAATGAAACACTCCGCAGACCGATTTCCCTGCGGGCCTTGAGCGACTGTTTCGCCCAAATAGTCCTAGATGTCAGCGACATGCTGTCCGCCCTGCGCTACCACTACGGCGAGCCCGAAGAAGCGGCGGAAGAAGCCGTCAGCATCGCGTAACAAAAAACGCGGGCAGCCGGCGCCCGCGTTCTGCTCCGTCTGTTTGTCACGAAAACTCACTGCAACGGGTCAAACTCAACCAATCACACCGCCAAGGGGGTACAAGCGGCATCGCAACCCGCCTGCACGCCAGGAACCTGCTCTCGGCCAGCGACGACGGACTAGCGAGACTTACGTTGAGCGCCGGAATTAGGCCGCTTAAGCTTCGGCAATAGCTTCTGCTCCGCATCACGCTTTGCTCGTTGCTCAGCAAACTTCTCGTACATGAGAGCGAGCTCCTTTTCTGGTATGTACGAGGCTAGAAGTGACGCATACCTATCCTCAGAAGAGACGTACCAATTGATTTTTCCTGGTTCAACAATCTTTCGCCAGTCATGAATGAGCATCCAAAGACGAGAAATTCCAGTGGGCGTGAGGTTGTTGACACTGAATCTTCGGGCACGATCCGCAAACCCCTCTGGCTCAATTGTCTTAAGTTCACCGATGGTCCCAAGCCCAATCGAATTGAGTTCTCGAATTAGAGCATCAGCAACCGGATTGGTCTTTGTCTCGTACTTATTAGACTCTGCCCAGCGAGCGAAGAATTCACCAATGCTAAGAGAATCAAGAGCAGCGGCCTCCAACTGACCTTTGGAGTCATTTTTGAGATTTTTGGCGTACTCATCAATTTGCCTAGAAATCTCATCAAAACCCTTATCCGCTATTTCAAGCATGCCCGCATATAGATAGAGCTTCCTTTCTAGTTCGCGCGGGAGCTTTGCACCTAGCTTGTAGTTTCTATCATGAGCCAATTCTGCCCATGCATGCTGAAGAACTGTACGTACTTGGATTTCAAATTTTAGGCCTCCGAGATTATTGAACTCCGGGAGGCCAGCTCGTTGTTCACCCAAATCACATACAAAGTGAACCGAACGATAACCAGTCTGGTCAACACGGAGGACTGCATCGCGGTCCATAGAGTTCTTGAGATCCACGTTGAATGCCTTCGAGATCAACTCGGAGACGCGCTGGACCTGCGATTCCGTATAAACCACCACACGGAGACCCGACAGGTCCGTCAGCTGAAGCATTGGAGAGTCGTATGCTTTTCTATCAATCTTCTCTAGCGCGCCCGGTTTGGACTTGGTCCTCCCAGTTACGGTTAGGAAGTCGATCTCTGCACCAGACAAGAGGCTTTGTATAAGCCCTACTACTGCGGTCGTGAGCCTCAGATGTCGGGGCAGCACACCCTCAAGCCAATTAGTGACATCGACATCCGTAGTCATAGGTGTCTTCCCTGAACACGATGCTCAAAAATCAACTTAATTGGGGGATGAAAAGCTAGGCTAGCTGTGGCGGCAATAAGCAACGCACACTTGGATGATAGCAATTGATCTCCACCCCCTTGCACTTCCTCACCCGCACTTCGAATACCCACAGTTCAAGCACGTCGCGCAGCCGTCCATGATGACGAGCGCCTTGGTGCTGCACTTGTGGCAGAGGGTGGCGGAGGGCGGGAAGCTGGCGCCGTCGCCGGTGACGGCGATGTCTTCGGAGGCACCTGGGGTGTTGGTGGTGGTGTTTGAAGGGCCTGCGCCAGGAGCGCCCCCTTCTGCCCTTCGGGCATCTTCCCCCGCTTGGGCGGGGGAAGGGATGGGCGGGGGGGTTATTTCAGAGTTTTTTTTTGCGCGGTCTTCGTATTGCTTGCGCTTTTCGGCCAGGATGGCGCGCTGGTGGTCGCTCATTTCCGGGTCGTGGATGAGGCCGATCGACTTCATGTGTTCTTCGACGATGGCGCCCAGTTCGGCGACCAGGGACGGCATGTAGACGCCGCCGGCCTTGAAGTAGCCGCCGCGCGGGTCGAACACGGCCTTCATTTCATCGACCAGGAAGGTGACGTCGCCGCCCTTGCGGAACACGGCGGACATGATGCGGGTGAGCGCAACGATCCACTGGAAGTGCTCCATCGACTTGCTGTTGATGAAGATTTCGAAGGGGCGGCGCAGTTCGTGCTCGGTGCCGGCGTTGAGCACGATGTCGTTGATGGTCACGTACATGGCGTGTTCCACCAGCGGCGACTTGATCTTGTAGGTGCTGCCGACCAGCACTTCCGGGCGCTCGATGCGCTCGTGCATGTGGATGATGTCGGCCTTGGGCAGTTCGGCTTCGGCCTTGGCGCGGGTGATCGACTCGGCCTGCACCGGGGGCGCCGCTTCGCGCGCCTTGTCTTCCGGGGTGAGGACGCTGTAACCCTTGATTTTCTTGTCGATCTTGACGGCCATGGCGGGAAATCCTGTTGTGTCGTTGTGCGAGGTGATGAGGGGACCGCCTTCCGGGCGGTGGTGCCCTTAAAGCCTGTCCCCTCTCCCGGTCAGGGAGAGGGGAAGGCGGTGTTGCGGGTTACTTCCTGGCCGCCTTTTTGGCGGCTTTCTTCACGGTCTTTCTCGGGGCTGCTTTGCGGACGGCTTTCTTGGCCGCCTTCTTGGGTGCTACTTTCTTCGGTGCTGCCTTCTTGGCCGTGGCTTTCTTCACGGCTTTCTTCACCGCCTTGCGGGCGGTCGTCGCCTTCTTGGCGACCTTGCGCTTGGCCGTGGCCACGTCACGCTTCACCGTGCCCTTGGCCTTGGCGACATCCTTCTTGGCGGTGCGGCGCGCGGCCGACACCTTCTTGGCCGCCTTCTTCTTGGCGCCGGTGGCCTTGCGCTTGAGCGCGGCGGCTTCCTTCTTGGCGTTGGCGCTGGCGGCGGCCAGTTTCTTCTTGGCCTTGTCGACGGTCTTCTTCACCGCCTTGCTGGCCTTGCTGGTGCGCTTGGCGACGGCCTTCTTGGCCTTGGCGAGGTCGGCCTTGACGGTCTTTTCCGCCTTCTTGGCGGCCTTCTTCGCCTTGGCGACGGTGGCGCTGGCGGAGGAGGCGACCGCGCCGCCGATTTCCATCGCCTTTTCCTTCACAGTCTCGGCGGCGTCGGAGAGCGTCGCCGTGACACCATTACCGTTGCTCATGTGCCCTCCTGTGGGCGTTCTGTCGGATTACGTCGCCGATGCTATACCCAGCTTCGCGGTTTTGCAGCGGGGCTGGGGGTTGTGGGTTTTTGCCTTGTTGGGTGGGTGGTTGAAAAGCAAGAGCAACTCGCTGCGCTCGCCCCCCTCACCTGCCCTTCGGGCATCCTCTCCCGCAGGCGGGAGAGGGAACTTTCGGGTTGTTTCCTGGGCAAGAGCAACTCGCTGCGCTCGCCCCCCTCACCTGCCCTTCGGGCATCCTCTCCCGCAAGCGGGAGAGGGAACTTTCGGGTTGTTTCCTGGGCAAGAGCAACTCGCTGCGCTCGCCCCCCCTCACCTGCCCTTCGGGCATCCTCTCCCGCAAGCGGGAGAGGGGACTTTCGGGTTGTTTCCTGGGGAAGAGCAGCTCGCTGCGCTCGCTCCCCTCACCTGCCCTTCGGGCATCCTCTCCCGCAGGCGGGAGAGGAAGCTTCGTTCGGTTTTCTACTTGGGCGTAGTTCTTTCGGGTTTGGCGCGGTTGCGGGGGCAGCGCGCGCCGGCCGTCAGAACTTGCCGTAGTAGCCTTCCTTGAGCGCGTCGAACAGGTTGGCGGCGGTGTGCATTTCGCCGTCGTATTCGATCTGCTCGTTGCCCTTGACCTCCACCACGCTGCCGTCGTCCAGTTCGAAGCGGTAGGTGGTGTTTTCCAGGTCCGCTTCCTTGACCAGCACGCCCTGGAAGGCGGCGGGATTGAAGCGGAACGTGGTGCAGCCCTTCAGGCCCTGCTGGTGGGCGTAGCGGTAGATGTCCTTGAACTCCTCGTAGGGGTAGTCCGTGGGGACGTTGGCGGTCTTGGAGATGGAGCTGTCCACCCACTTCTGCGCGGCGGCCTGCACGTCCACGTGTTCCTTGGGCGAGATATCGTCGGCGGCGATGAAGTACTCCGGCAGCTTGGCGTCGGCTTCGTCGCTGAACGGCATGGCCTTGGGATTGACCAGTTCGCGGTAGGCCAGCAGCTCGTAGGAGTAGACGTCCACCTTTTCCTTGGACTTCTTGCCTTCGCGGATCACGTTGCGGCTGTAGTGGTGCGCGAACGAGGGCTCGATGCCGTTGGAGGCGTTGTTGGCCAGCGACAGGCTGATGGTGCCGGTGGGGGCGATGGAGCTGTGGTGGGTGAAGCGGCTGCCCACCTCGGCCATTTCATCGACCAGGTCCGGCGCGACCGAGGCCACGCGCTGCATGTAGCGGCTGTACTTGGCGTGCAGGACCTTGCCGGGGATTTCCTGGCCGACCTTCCAGCCGTCCTGCGCCATTTCCGGACGCTTGCGCAGCATCTCGGCGGTGACGGTGAACAGTTCTTCCATGATCGGGGCGGCGCCCTTTTCCTTCGCCAGCGCCAGACCCATTTCCCAGCCGGCCACGGCCATTTCGCGGGCGATGGACTCGGTGAACTCGCACGATTCCGGGCTGCCGTACTTGTGCTTGAGCATGGTCAGGGTGGAGCCCAGGCCCAGGAAGCCCATGCCGTGGCGGCGCTTGCGCAGGATTTCGGCGCGCTGCTGTTCCAGCGGCAGGCCGTTCACTTCCACCACGTTATCGAGCATGCGGGTGAACACGCGCACGACTTCCTTGTATTCCTCCCAGTCGAAACGGGCCTGGTCGGTGAAGGGGTCGCGCACGAACTTGGTCAGGTTGACCGAGCCCAGCAGGCAGGCGCCATAGGGCGGCAGCGGCTGCTCGCCGCACGGGTTGGTGGCGCGGATGGTCTCGCACCACCAGTTGTTGTTCATCTCGTTGACGCGGTCGATCAGGATGAAGCCCGGCTCGGCGTAGTCGTACGTCGAGACCATGATCATGTCCCACAGGTGGCGGGCGCGGATGTGGCCGTAGATCTTGCAGGCGACCAGGCCGTCGTCGCGGACCACGTAGTTCTTGTGGGTCGGCCAGTCGCGCCAGACCACCTGGTTGGCGTCTTCCAGGTCCAGGTCGCCCTTTTCCTTGATGTTGACCGGGAACACCAGCGGCCAGTCGCCGTCGTTGTTGACCGCGTCCATGAAGCCGTCGGTGATCAGCAGCGACAGGTTGAACTGGCGCAGGCGGCCGTCTTCGCGCTTGGCGCGGATGAAGTCCTTCACGTCCGGATGGGACACGTCGAAGGTGCCCATCTGGGCGCCGCGACGGCCGCCGGCCGAGGACACGGTGAAGCACATCTTGTCGTAGATATCCATGAAGGACATCGGACCGGAGGTGTAGGCGCCGGCGCCGGCCACGAACGCGCCGCGCGGACGCAGGGTGGAGAACTCGTAGCCGATGCCGCAGCCGGCCTTGAGGGTCAGGCCGGCTTCGTGGACCTTGTCCAGGATGCCGTCCATCGAGTCCTCGATGGTGCCGGAGACGGTGCAGTTGATGGTGCTGGTGGCCGGCTTGTGCTGCTGGGCGCCGGCGTTGGAGGTGATGCGGCCGGCGGGGATGGCTCCGCGGCGCAGCGCCCACACGAAACGCTCGTACCAGTAGGCGCGCTTCTCGTTGGTGGTTTCGGCATCGGCCAGGGCACGGGCCACGCGCTGGTAGGTACCGTCGATGTCGGCGTCCAGGGCTTCGCCCTGCTTGGTCTTCAACCGGTACTTCTTGTCCCAGATGTCCTGGGACGCCGGCTGCATGGGAATCTCGGTCCCGGTTGCCGCTGTCTTGACCGCCTCGAGGCGCACCGTGCTCATGTTGTGTCGTTCTCCTTGGTTCCTGAACCGGGTTCTTTTCTAGTTGTGTGTTACCGCAGCGTGCCCGGACGACGGGGACGACCGGCCCGCGCGCAGCGCTCCATCATGCGCGGCGCAGGTTGCCGGAGTGTGTTGGCGGGATTGCGGGAAACGTGCTCACGTAGGCTCACGCTAGTTTTCTCACACCCTTCCATCGCTTTGGCGCCCCTCCCCGGGGAGCCTTCCTTTGTCAAGCAAAAACACCAGTGCTTGGGCCGCTTTCGCACCGGACCGCTATATGTAGTGGCGGCACGAGGTAGCCAAGCTACCCCCGGCCGGGGGGTCTGTCAATCGGCTTATGGTGCTTTTTTTCATGACAATCCGGGGTGATCCGGTGAAACCGCGGACAGTCCTGGCGTGGAACTTCATTGCGGGTTTAGTGGTCGATGCGCACACTCGTTCAGGAACGGCGGACGCCCCTTGCAAGCCTCGCCGGGCGCCGCCATCCGAAGTCCCAGACCCTCACGACCTGCCGCGATACGACCGATGCGACCGATCCGACCGCTCCCCACCCTGCTGGCCCTGACCGCCGCCGCCGCCTTCGGCGGATTTGCCGCCACGGCCATCCACGAAACCTTCCAGCAGCCCGCGCAGGCGATGCCCGCGGCCGCCATTCCCGTCGCCGCCACGCTGCCGGCCGCCGTCGGCGGCCAGCCGGTGCCGTCGCTGGCGCCGATGCTCAAGCAGGTCACCCCGGCGGTGGTCAGCGTGTACAGCCGCCAGACCGTGCGGGTGGCCAGCCCGCTGGGGCCGTTCGCCGACGACCCGTTCTTCCGCCGCATCTTCGGCATCCCGGACATGCCGCGCGAGCGCGTGGAGCGCGCGCTGGGCTCGGGCGTGATCATCGATGCCCAGCAGGGCCTGATCCTGACCAACCACCACGTCATCGAGAATTCCGACGGCGTGTCGGTGACCCTCAGCGACGGCCGCACCATGGAAGCGGAGTTCCTGGGTTCGGACCCGGACACCGACGTGGCGGTCATCCGCATCCCGGCCACCAACCTGACCGCCATCCCGATGGCCAACAGCGACCAGTTGCAGGTCGGCGACTTCGTGGTGGCGATGGGCAATCCCTACGGCCTGGGCCAGACGGTGACCTCGGGCATCGTCTCGGCGGTGGGCCGCAGCGGCATCCCGATGGCGGGCTTCCAGAACTTCATCCAGACCGACGCCTCCATCAACCCGGGCAACTCGGGCGGTCCGCTGGTCAACCTGCAGGGCCAGCTGGTGGGCATCAACACCGCCAGCTTCAACCCGCGCGGCAGCATGGCCGGCAACATCGGCCTGGGCTTCGCGATTCCGATCAACCTGGCCCGCAACATCAAGGACCAGCTGATCGCCAACAACGGCGTGGTCAAGCGCGGCACGCTGGGGGTGGAAACCCAGAACGTGGACGAGCGCCTGGCCAAGGGCCTGGGCCTGGAGAACCCGCGCGGCGCGCTGGTGACCCGGGTATATCCGGGCTCGGCCGCCGCCGCCGCCGGCCTGCAGTCCGGCGACGTGGTGCTGGCCGCCAACGGCCAGCGCATCGACAACGCGCCGTCGCTGCACAACTTCGAGGGTCTGCAGGACGTCGGCAGCCGGATCAGCCTGGACGTGCGCCGCGACGGCAAGCCGTTGCAGCTGACGGCGACGTTGAAGGAAGGCCTGCGTTCGCTGGATGGTTCGACGGTGGATCCGCGCCTGACCGGCGCGACCTTCAAGGATCTGGACGAAGGCTCGCGCCAGCAGCTGCGCAGCATGGGCGCGGTCGGGGGGTTGCAAGTGGCCAATGTCGCTCGCGGCAGCCGAGCCTGGAACAGCGGCCTGCGTCCGGGCGATCTGGTGGTGGGTGGCAGCAGTGGCGATTTCGCCGATCTGGCCAGCTTCCGCGCCAGCTTCGATCGCAAGCCGCAGCAACTGGTGTTGCAGATTCTGCGTGGGCGCAGCTCCGGCAATCTGCTGATGCAGTAGGCGAAGCAGCGCAAAGCAGAAGCAAATCCCCCCTGCCCCCCTTTTTCAAAGGGGGGATCCTTCAGTGTTTTTCACTCGAACGGATGCTGCTTCCACCTCCCCCTTTGGAAAAGGGGGATTGAGGGGGATTTGCTTCTGATCCTGGGATTTGCGCAAAGCCCCCAATCGGCCACATAACAGCCCATTCATGCCCACCTGCTATAGAGTGGAGCGGCAATCCCTCACTGCTGGAGACGACGATGAGCAATCCCACCGCTACCGATGCGATGAAGAGCAATCTGGGCGAGGCTGGTTCGCACCTGAAGTCGGCCGCATCCGCCGCCGGCGAGGCGATCAAGGGCGCGGCCGGTGCGGCCGGCGACGAACTGAAGCTGGGCAAGGCCAACGTGAAGTCCGAACTGGCCGACAGCGCGCTGGCCGGCATCGCCGCCGCCGAAGTGGGTGGCGCCGCCGCCCGCGAACAGGTGGACGCGCTGATGGACAAGGGCCGCGATCTGATCGACAGCGCCGCCGACCTGATCCGCGAGCGTCCGCTGGCCTCGTTCGGCGTGGCCTTCGCCGCCGGCTGGATCATCGCCAAGCTGGCACGCAGCGGCGACAAGTAAGCCCCACGCGTGAGCGTTCCACCGGAATCTTCCGACACCGAAGCTCCCCGAGCCGCGAAGCCGGGGCTGGACGACAGCCTGCGCGAGGTCGGCGCGGCCGGCAAGGCGGCGCTGGCATCGGCCGGTGATACCGGTCGCGCGCTGCGCCGGCTGGTGTCGGCGGATCTGGCGCTGGCGCGCAGCGCGTTCGGCCGCGCGCTGGCCTGGGCCGGCGTGGCGATCATCTTCGGCGCCTCGGCCTGGCTGTTGTGCGCCGGTGCGTTGATCGCGTTGCTGCAGCGGCTGGGCTGGACCTGGCTGCAATCGTTGTCGGTGACCGCGCTGGTCAGCATCGGCGTGACCGTGCTGGCGGCGTGGAAGGTGGGGCAATATTTCGATCACACCGGACTGCATGCCACCCGACGGCAGTTGCAGCGGCTGGGCCTGTTCGACGAGCACGACGACGCCGACGAGGATGGCGACACCGACCCGGGAGCGGCGCGATGAATTTCGAACGCCTGCAACGCCGCGTGGATCGCGCCGAGCAATTGGTCGAGGGCCGCGCGCTGCAGACCCGGACGCACTGGCAAACCCTGAGCCAGGTCTGGCGCGACAGCTGGACGCCCGGACGCATCATGATTGCCGGACTGGTCAGTGGTTTCCTGGCCGGCCGCGCCGAACCGCTGCGCTCGATGAACGGCGCGCGCTGGTTGCAGATGGTGGGTTCGCTGAGCAGCCTGTTCGCCACCGTGCAGGCGGCCACCGCCGCCGATCAGGCCAGCGAGGCCGCCGACACCGCGCAGGCGGTGCAGGAAGAACAGGCGGGCTCGCAGGCTTACCCGCCGGAAGAGCCGCTGGTGGATGAAGCCTTCGACGAGGAAGAGATGCCCATCCGCCAGCCCATGCCGGCGGAAGCGGCGACCGAGATGTCCGAGCGCTAGGCTCGCGAAATCCGTCCAGTCGTTGCCCCCGCACGCCCTGATGTTGCTCTTGCCTCCCCCTTCGAAGAAGGGGGACCGAGGGGGATTGGCTCTTCCGCGCAAAAAGCAGGCGCTCCACAACCGCCGCATGGCGGGTCAATCCCCCGGTCGCATGCGGCGCCCACCCCCTTCTTCGAAGGGGGTAGCTCGCAACCACTTCTCGCGAACGCGCGGGGTTCTTCTTGTGGCTCTGCTTTGCCTCCCCCTTTGAAAAAGGGGGACCGAGGGGGATTGGCTCTTCCGCGTAAAGCAAATCCCCCGGTCGCCTGCGGCGCCCACCCCCTTCGTCGAAGGGGGTAGTTCACAATCACTTCTCGCGAACGCGCGGGACTCTTCCTGTGGCTCTGCTTTGCCTCCCCCTTTGAAAAAGGGGGACCGAGGGGGATTGGCTCTTCCGCGTAAAGCAAATCCCCCGGTCGCCTGCGGCGCCCACCCCCTTCTTCGAAGGGGGTAGTTCACAATCACTTCTCGCGAGCGCGCGGGGTTCTTCTTGTGGCTCTGCTTTGCCTCCCCCTTTGAAAAAGGGGGACCGAGGGGGATTGGCTCTTCCGCGTAAAAGCAGGCGCTCCACAACCGCCGCATGGCGGGTCAATCCCCCGGTCGCCTGCGGCGCCCCCCCCCTTCTTCGAAGGGGGTATGGCTTGTGTCGCCCGATGCCCGTCGATTCGGCGTGAACGAAACCCGCTTCCCCTTCACGCCATGACGATGACGCCTGCCGGAACCCGTCCGGCCACCGCGCCGGCCGTGCGGAACCGGCCTGGAGCGGCATAATCGGACTCCATTTCCGGAGTGCTCCGATGGCCCTTTCGCCCGCTGGCGACACCCCCGCTGCCGCCGCCGAATCCACGCCGCTGCCGCCGCGCCCGCGCGCGCCGATAGCGCTGGTGGTGCTGGCGACGCTGGCGGTCGGGTTCACCCTGTGGGCGGCGCAGGACGTGGTGCTGCCGGTGCTGCTGGCCGCGTTCTTCGCGCTGGTCGGCAATCCGATCATCCGCACGCTGCGGCGCCTGCGCCTGCCGCGCTTCCTGGCCGCGCTGATCGTGCTGCTGGGCGGACTGGCCGCCGCCGGAGCGCTGGGCACGCAGTTGTGGCAGCCGGCTTCGGTGTGGTTCCGCGAGGCGCCGAGCGAACTGCGCCAGCTGGCGCCGAAGCTGCGCGAGTGGACCAAGCCGGTGCAGGAGGCCAACCGCGCGGCGGAGAACTTCGCCCGCGCCGCCGGCGGCGAGACCGGCAAGCGCCCGCAGATCGTGCGCACCGCGCAGGACGATCCCTACCGCATGCTGACCACCACGCCCCGCTTGCTGGCCTCGATCCTGGCGGTGGTGCTGCTGACGTTCTTCTTCATGGTCTACGGCGAGAACCTGCAGCGGCAGGCCATCGCGCTGCTGTCCAGCCGGCAGCAGAAGAAGTTCACCGTGGACATCCTGCATTCCATCGAGCGCGAGGTCTCGCGCTACGTGCTGACCATCAGCGTGATCAACACGGTGGTGGGCCTGATCTTCGCCACCGCGCTGTACCTGCTGAAGATGCCACTGAGCGAGGCGATGCTGTGGGGCACGCTGGTGGCGCTGCTCAACTTCGCGCCGTATGTCGGCCCGCTGATCGGGGTGATCATGATGCTGCTGGTCGGCTTCATCACCTTCGACGATCCGCTGCATACGCTGCTGCCGGCCGGCATCTACCTGGTGCTGCATACGCTGGAAGGCCAGATCATCACGCCGATCATCCTGGGCCGGCGGATGGCGCTGTCCCCGCTGGTGCTGATCCTGGCGTTGATGCTGTTCGGCTGGGCGTGGGGCATCATCGGCCTGCTGCTGGCGGTGCCGCTGCTCGTCTGCGTGAAACTGGTGCTGGCGCGGGTGGAAGGCATGGAAGGCTGGGCCCGCCTGCTGGAGTAACCGCCCCGCCCCCTCCAACCTGTGGGAGCGACGTGAGTCGCGAGCTTTTGGCACGGAACCGGCCATACCCCGTCTGTGGCTTTCCTGGCGATGGTCGGGTATCGCGACTCACGTCGCTCCCACAAGAAGGGAGTGGGTAAGCGTTTTCGGCGGCTGGAAGCGTGGCGGGGTAAAATCGCCCCGTGAGCTTCCCCGTCCGCGCCATCACCCTCGACCTCGACGACACCCTCTGGCCGTTCGCGCCCATCGGCGCGCGGATTGAACGGGTGCTGCACGAGTGGCTGATCGAACACAGTCCGCGTACCGCCGAACTGTTTCCGGTCGAACGCATGCGCGCGCTGCGCGAGCAGGTGTTCACCGCCCATCCGGAACTGATCCACGACCTCAGCGCGTTGCGCCGCCTGACCCTGCAGCGCGCGCTGCACGAGAGCGGAGCGGATCCGGCGTTGCTGGAACCGGCCTACGAAGTGTTCTACGCGGCCCGCAACCAGGTCGAATGCTACCCCGACGCCATCGACGCGCTGCTGCGCATCGCCGCGCGGGTGCCGGTGGCGGCGGTCACCAACGGCAACGCCGATCTGGAGCGAATCGGGCTGGCCCGGCATTTCGTGTTCCAGCTGGGCGCGCGCGAGCACGGTTCGGCCAAGCCGGAACCGGGCATCTTCCTGGCCGCCTGCGATCGCCTGGGCGTGCCGCCCGCGCAGGTGCTGCACGTGGGCGATCACATCGATCTGGACGTGGTCGGCGCGGCGCGCGCCGGCCTGCGCACCTGCTGGCTCAACCGGATCGACCACGTCGATCACCTGGCCGGCTGGCCGCATCCGGATCCGTTGCCGGACCTGGAATTCGCCACCCTCACCGCACTGGCCGACTGGCTGGATGCCCATCCCGATTTCGCCACGGAGCATGCCCGCGCATGAACCTTTCCCCCGGCTACACCCAGGATTCCTCCCAGGCCCGACCCCTGCACGTCGTCGCGCGCGGCGGCTGGGAAAGCTGGCGCGATGCGCAGCCCGCCGCCGTGCGCGCGTGGCTGGAGGCGCAGAACTACAGCGCCGCGCCGGGCACGTTGGCGCTGCTGCCGGATGCCGATGGACTGGCCGGCGCGGTGATGGGCGTGGGCGACCCGCTGGACCCCTACAGCTACGCGCACGCGCCGTTCGCGCTGCCCGCGGGCGACTGGCGGATCGCGCATGACCTGGATGCCGACGCGCACGCGGCGCTGCAACTGGGCTGGGGCCTGGGCAGCTACCGCTTCAGCCGCTACAAGACGCCCTCGCGCGTGCCGGCGCGGCTGGTGCTGGGCGAGCCCGACGCCGAAGCGCAGGATCTGCTGACCGCCAGCCTGCGCGTGCGCGACTGGGTCAACACGCCGACCGAGGACATGGGTCCGGACGAACTGGAAGCCGCCGCGCGCGCGATCGCCGAGGCGCACGGCGCGGACATCGACGTCATCGCCGGCGATCAGCTGCTGGCGCAGAACTTCCCCGCCATCCACGCGGTCGGCCGCGCCTCGCATCGCGCGCCACGCCTGATCGCGCTGCAATGGGGCGACCCGGCGCACCCGCGCGTGGCACTGGTCGGCAAGGGCGTGTGCTTCGACACCGGCGGGCTGGACATCAAGCCGGCCGACGGCATGCGCAACATGAAGAAGGACATGGGCGGCGCGGCGCACGCGCTGGCGCTGGCCGGGCTGGTGATGGCGCGGGGGCTGCCGGTGCGCCTGACGCTGCTGCTGCCGGCGGTGGAAAACAGCATCGGTCCGAACGCGTTCCGCCCCGGCGAGATCATCGCCACCCGCAAGGGCATCAGCGTGGAAATCGACAACACCGACGCCGAAGGGCGGGTGATCCTGTGCGACGCGCTGACCTACGCCGGTGAGCAGTCGCCGGAGATCGTGCTGGATTTCGCCACCCTCACCGGCGCGGCGCGGATCGCGCTGGGTCCGGATCTGCCGGCCCTGTTCGCCAATGACGACGCGCTGGCCAACGACTGGATCGCCGCCGGCGATCGCATGCGCGATCCGGTCTGGCGGATGCCGCTGTGGCGTCCCTACCTGCGCTACCTGACCAGCAACGTGGCGGATCTGGCCAACGCCGGTTCGCGCATGGCCGGCGCGGTCACCGCCGCGCTGTACCTGGAACGCTTCCTGCCGGCCACCCAGAAGTGGGCGCACCTGGACGTGTACGCGTGGAACGACAGCGATCGTCCCGGCCGCCCGGCCGGCGGCGAGGCGCTTGCCCTGCGCAGTGCCTACGCGCTGCTGAAGGCGCGTTACGCCTGATGGACCACGTGGCCGCCTGATTCGGCGGCCGCTTCCACTCGATCCCGGCCATCGCGCTTGGCGCGGTAAAGCGCTTCGTCGGCGTGGCGGATCAGGCTTTCGCCCTGGCGCCCGTGCAGCGGGAAGCTGGCCACACCGATCGACACGGTGACCGCCGGCAGCTCCTGGCCCATGTGGCGGATGCGCATCGCGCCCACCGCCGCGCGGATGCTCTCGGCGCGCTCGCGCGCGGTGTCCAGATCGGTTTCCGGCAGTATCAGGGTGAACTCCTCGCCGCCGTAGCGGCAGGCAATGTCCTCGCTGCGCGCCAGCTTCTGCAGCAACTGGCCGAACCCGGACAGCAGGGTGTCGCCGCCGACATGGCCGTGCAGGTCGTTGAAGGCCTTGAAGTGATCCAGATCCATCATCATCACGCTCAGCGGCAGGCCTCGCCGTTCGCAGCGCGCCAGTTCGCGCGCCAGCGATTCCTCCAGGTAGCGGCGGTTGAACAGGCCGGTCAGCGGTTCGCGGATGGATTGCAGGCGCAGGCGTTCCTGCAGATCCAGGTTGGACAGCGCCATCGACAGCTGCTCGGCGGCGGTCTCGATCAGATCCTGGCGTGCCAGGAACCCGTCGTCATGGCTGGACAGGTACAGCAGGCCCAGTTGGGTGCCCTGGGCGATCAGCGGAATGCAGGCGGTGGTCGGCGAGGCGTGCAGCGCCGGCGACATGACGTGGGTGCAGCCCAGCATCTCGGCATGCGCGCGATGCACGTGCGGCTGGCCGCGGCGCAGCGCCCAGCAGGCTTCCAGCGGGAACATGGCGTCGCTGTGCAGCGCGTGTTCGCCCCAGTGCGCGGCTTCCTCGGCGTAGTCCTGCGAGGCGCGAATCCGGTAGAGCGTGCCGCCGACGTGCGGCAGCAGGCGGGCGAAATGCTGGGTGGCCAGCCGGATCGCCTCCTCGGTACGCACGCAGCTCTGCAGCATGCCGCTGTAGCGACTGAGTTCATTGAGGTCGGCGCTGTGGGTCTCCAGCTTGTCGATGGTCACCATCAGTTGCCGGCGGGCATCGCTGCTGGCTTCCTCCGCGCGGGCCCGGCGGCGGATCTCGCCCACCAGCAGCCAATAGACCAGTCCGGTCACCGCCAGTCCCAGCGGAATGCCGAGCAGCGCCAGGCCACGCAACAGGTTGGCACTGTCCTGGCTGGATCTGGCGCGCTGGGCCAGCAGTTCGCGCTCGGCGGCGATCAGCGTTTCGGCCTGATCGCGGATGCTGACGCTCGCCTGCCGCACTTCATGGTTGATGGAACGTTGTGCCGCCGCCAGGCCGCCGAGCCGGAAGTTGCCCACGGTGGCTTCCATCTGCGAGAGCCGGCGCAGGATTTCGATCCGCCACGCGACCACCCGCCGGGTCTGTTCGGGGTTGTCGCGGACCAGCAGTTGCAGGCGCTCGATCGCATCGGGCAACTGGTCGCGGCTGCGTCCGTAGTCGGCCAGGTAGTTGACGTTGCCGGTGAGCAGATAGCCACGCTGGGCGGACTCGCTGTCATGCACCGCCGCTTCGATGGCGCCGATGAGCGCGATGACCTCGTTGGTGTGGGTCACCCGGTTGGCGTCGGAAATGAAGCGTTGCGCCCCGTAGAACACGCCCGCACCGATGGCCACGAAGATCAGCGCGGCGGCGAAAAGACCGAGTCGGTTGGCTTGGCGGGGTCTCACGGGAATGCGTCAGTGCCGGGTCGGGACCGGCCCCAGCCTAAGCACAGGCACCGGACACGACAATCCCGCAGGCACCGTTATGGAACCAACGACACATCATGACGCGCGTCACGCGGACCGCATCGAAAGCGCGCGGGCGGCTTCCGTTGCGCTTTGCGAGGTTTCGCCGCGCCCGCTGACGGCGGGTTGTCGGCGCGTGAGAACGTACGCTGACGAATGTGGAAGCCGCGATTACAGCGGCGACTACAGCAGGCCGCGCTGGCGCGCCAGCCGATAGGCCTCGATGCGGTTGCTCACGCCGAGCTTGCCAATGGCCTCGGACAGGTAGTTGCGCACGGTGCCCTGCGAAAGATTGAGCTGGCGCGCGATGTCGCCGGCCGACAGGCCCTCGCCGGCCAGCCGCAGCACCTGGCGCTCGCGATCGTTGAGCGGGTCGGCTTCGTTCCAGGCCTCCAGCGCCAGCTGCGGATCGATCGCGCGGCCGCCGGCGTTGACCTTGCGCAACGCGGCGGCCAGCTGGTCGGCCGGCGCGTCCTTGAGCAGATAACCCGACACGCCCGCGTCCAGCGCGCGGCGCAGATAGCCGGCGCGGGCGAAGGTGGTGACGATCACCACCCGGGTGGGCCATTCGTGGCGATGGATGCGCTGGGCCAGTTCCAACCCGGTCAGGCCGGGCATTTCGATGTCGGTGACCAGCAGGTCCGGACGCAGCCGCTGCAATTCGCGCCACGCCGATTCACCGTCGGCGGCGGTGCCGACGACTTCGATGTCCGCTTCCAGGTTGAGCAACGCGGTCAACGCGCCGCGCACCATCGCCTGATCCTCGGCCAGCAACACCCGGATCATGCGCGCGGGGATTGCGCCGGATGCGGGGCGTGCGGCATGGGGCGTCCTCAGGTCTGCGCGGGCAGCAAGGATGCCGCGCCGGAGGCCTGTGGCGCCAGCGGGCCTGCCGGCAGACTGGCTTCCAGCACGGTGCCGCGGCCGGGGCGTGCATCGACGCGCAGGCTGCCGCCAAGTGCTTCCAGCCGCTCGCGCATGCCGCTCAGCCCGTTGCCGGGCACGATGGCGCCGCCGCGTCCGTTGTCCTCGATGCGTAGCCGCAAGCGTCCGTCTGCCACTTCCAGCTCCACCCGCGCGGCGCTGGCGCGGGCGTGCCGTTGCAGGTTGGTCACCGCCTCGCGCACGGTCAGCGCGAGCACGGTTTCCTGTTCCGGCGACAGCGGCGGAATCCCGGCCGGACAGGTCAGCGTCACGCCGTCGGATTCCAGCAGCAGCCGTGCCGAGGCCAGTTCGGCGGCCAGGCCCGCCGCGCGGATGCCGGTGACCGCGCTGCGCACCTGCGCCAACGCATCGCGGGCGACCCGGCTGACCTCGTCGATCTCGCGCCGCGCGGCTGCCGGATCCCGATCCAGCAGCTTGCCGGCGAGATCCGACTTGAGCGCCACCAACGACAACGTGTGGCCAAGCAGATCATGCAGGTCGCGGCCGATGCGCTCGCGCTCGGCCATCGCGGCCAGCCGGCGCACCTCTTCGTGGCTGAGCATCAGCGCCGCGTCGGCCTGCGCCTTGCGCGCGAAGCTGATGTTCATCACGCCCACCGCGAACCCGACCATGAGCGTGCTGGCCAGGTAGATCAGCGGCCAGCCCAGCGCCATCCATTCCACCGAATACGCGGCCAGCAGCACCAGCATCCAGGCAATCGCGGAACGGGTGGGGCCGGCGAACGCCATGAAGGCGCAGGCGTAGATCATGTAGCTCTGCGCACCGGGATTGAACGGCGTGAGCGCATAGCCCAGCACCGCCATGCCCAGCGCGTTGAACAGCATGTACCGGCGGTCGCGGTAGTAAGCGCCATGGAACAGCAGCAGGAACACCGCGTAGCTGGCCAGGGTGGGCCACAGCCAGTTCGGGAACGACGCCGGGTTGGACATCGGGGTGACGAAGATCCAGATCGACCAGATCAGCATCAGCAACGGGAACCAGCGCCCGGTGCCGCGCCCGCGCAGTTCGCTGCGCCGCTCGTGCAGGTTCGCCAGCGAGTTCTCGGATACGGGCGGGAAGTACATGAACACGCGGATTCTCCGGACGGAACCGAACCTCAGGCCGGACGCGCCAGGCGCCGCCAGGCCAGCAGGCCGAACACGACGGTGACGAGCGCCAGCACGGCCAGATGCAGGATCAGCGGCTGGCCCGCATCCTTGCCCACCACCCGCAGTGCGATCTGGGCCAGATGATACGCCGGCCACAACTGCGCCAGTTGCGACAGCA
Organism: Pseudoxanthomonas sp. PXM04; assembly: GCF_014851695.1. NCBI lineage: Bacteria > Pseudomonadati > Pseudomonadota > Gammaproteobacteria > Lysobacterales > Lysobacteraceae > Pseudoxanthomonas > Pseudoxanthomonas sp. PXM04. The sequence goes on along the minus strand of NZ_JACVAG010000006.1, from coordinate 338,752 downwards.
CCGCCGGCAGCATGCTCAGCGGCAACCACAGGCCGGACAGGAACGCCATCGGCAGATACACCAGGTTGATCACCGCCGGCGCGCCCTCGCCACCGACCAGACAGCCCAGCCACAGGCCGAGCGCGGCGAACGGCAATACGCCCAGCACGTTGACCAGCCACAGCGCCGCCCATTGCCACGGCGACAGCGAAACCCCGGCCAGGCCCGCGGCGATCAGCGCCAGCAGCACGGACACCACGGCGGCGAAGATCATCGCCATGGCGGTCTTGGCCAGCAGATAGGCCGCCGGCGGCATCGGCAGCGCGCGCTTGAGGGCCAGCAGGCCGCGCTCGCGATCCAGGGCCACGCTCACGCCGAAACCGAACAGGGCCACGCCCATCACCCCGAACACGCCATAGGTCGCCAGGAAGTAGCGCGCCGCCACGTCACCGCCCTGCCGCGCGCCCAGCAGCACGCCGAACAGCAGGTAGAACAACGCGGGAAACAGCAGGGTCGGCAGGGAGAACGAAGGCGTGCGCAGCAGGCGCAGGAATTCGTAGCGGGCTTCCAGCAGGTAGGCGCGCAGCGGCGCGCGCGCAGGAGCGATCGTGGTGTCCATCAGGCGGCCTCCTGTTCGCGGGCCTGCCGGGTGAGGCTGATGAAGGCCTCGGCCAGGCCGGCGCGGGCCACTTCCAGTTCGGTCAGCGCGGCGTCCTCGGCCAGCAGCCGGCGCACCACGGGTTCGGCCAGATCGGCGACGATCTCCAGGCGCTCGCCGTCATGCCGGGCGCTGCGCACCTGCGGCCAGCCGGCCACGACCTCGGCCGGCAACGCGGTGAGGCAGCGGATGCGCCGCTGCGCGACCCGCGCGCGCACCTCGGCCACGCTGCCCTCGGCGATCACGCGTCCGCCATCGATCACGGCGACGCGATCGGCCAGCGCCTCGGCTTCCTCCAGGTAATGCGTGGTCAGCAGCACCGCGCAGCCACCCGCGACAAGTTCGCGGATGGCCTGCCAGAGGATCTGGCGCGCGTCGATGTCCAGGCCGGTGGTGGGTTCGTCCAGGAACAGCAGTTGCGGACGACCGCAGATCGCCAGCGCGAACTGCACGCGCCGCTGCTGGCCGCCCGATAGCTGGCCGTAGCGGCGTTCGAGCAGGCCATCCAGTCCGGCCATCGCCACGCAATCGGCGACGCTGCGCGGGGCCGGATAGTAGCTGCGGGTCAGATCCAGCAGTTCGCGCACCTTGAGCGTGTCCGGAATGCCGGCGCTTTGCAGCATCACCCCGAGGCGCCGGCGTACCGCCATCGCACCGGGTGCCTCGCCGAACAGGCGGGCCTCGCCGCCATCGGGCGGTTGCAGGCCCAGCAGGATCGCGATGGCCGTGCTCTTGCCGGCGCCGTTGGGACCCAGCAGCGCCAGCAGGCGTCCAGGCGCCAGCGCCAGATCCAGTCCGTCCAGGGCGGTGATCGGTCCATAGCGCTTGTGCACGGCGCGCAACCGGGCCGGTTCGTACTGCGATGCCTGCGTATCCATGTGGGGCGCGCTCCCGAGGTGTCGGCGATGCGACCAATCTAGGCCGCCGCCGGCGGACCCGGCAGTGGCGGTCTTCATGCGTGGTGGATGACAGCTGTCACTTGGTCGTCCGGCCCTGGCCGGGCATCCTGTGCCCTCCCCGCTCCGAGCGCGGAGCCGCCGGGGCCGGCAACAAGTGACTTCCGGCAACTGGGCCGGGTTACCCTAGCTGGTCACACTTTCCGCGTTCGCCCGTCTGGATAAGCGATGAACTCTTCCGCCGACCTGTTGAAGGAACTCCGCATCGATCGCAAGGCCGCGCCGCCGGAACCGCCGTCGCGCCGCGGGCTGTGGATTGGACTGGGCGTGGCCGCCGTGCTGGTGCTGCTGGCGGTGGGCGGCTGGTTCGTGTTCGGGCGCGACAAGGGCGTGCCGGTGCGGACCGCGCCGGTCATCGCGATCGGCAGCAGCGGCGCTTCGGCCTCGGTGCTGGATGCGACCGGCTACGTGGTCGCGCGGCGGATGGCGACGGTGTCGGCCAAGGTCACCGGCAAGGTCCAGGAAGTGCTGATCGAGGAAGGCATGCAGGTCGAGGCCGGCCAGGTGCTGGCGCGGCTGGAACCGATCGACGCCGACGCCGAGCGCGCGCTGGCCGAAAGCCAGTTGCAGGCCGCGCGCAGCCAGAGCACCGGCGTGCAGGCGCGGCTGAAGGAAGCCGAGGCCAACGTGCGCCGGCTGTCGCAGCTGACCCAGCAGCAACTGGTCGCGCGCTCGCAATACGACCAGGCCGTGGCCGAACGCGACGCCCTGCGCGCCGAGGCACTGACCTCGCAGCGCAACCAGCGCGCCGCCGCCGATCGCCTGCGCATCGCCGACATCGGCAAGGACAACACGGTGGTACGCGCGCCGTTCTCCGGCGTGGTGATCGCCAAGGCCGCCCAGCCCGGCGAAATCGTGTCGCCGCTGTCGGCCGGCGGCGGCTTCACCCGCACCGGCATCGGCACCATCGTCGACATGGATTCGCTGGAAGTGGAAGTGGACGTGGGCGAGGCCTTCATCGGCCGGGTGCAGCCGAAGATGCCGGTGGAAGCCACCCTCAACGCCTACCCCGACTGGAAGATTCCGGCCGAGGTCATCGCCATCATTCCCACCGCCGATCGCGGCAAGGCCACGGTCAAGGTGCGCATCGCGCTGAAGCAGAAGGATCCGCGCATCGTCCCGGACATGGGCGTGCGGGTGAGCTTCCTGGAAGCGGCCAAGCCGGCCGAGGAGAAGAAGCCGCAGGGCGTGCGCGCCCCGTCGGCGGCCATCGTCGAGCGCGACGGCCAGCCGGTGGCGTTCGCCCTGACCGAGCAGAACACGGTCGAACAGCGCCTGCTGAAGGTCGGCCAGCCGATGGGCGACGATCGCCAGGTGCTGTCGGGCCTGGGCGCGGGCGACACGGTGGTGCTCAGCCCGCCGGATGAATTGCAGGACGGCAGCAAGGTCACGCTGGCCGAGGACGAAGCGCAGTAACGGTTCCGGTTCCATCGCGCGCGTCGCGGACGTTGCGACGCGTGCCCGGCAGGCTCCACCGGCTGCCGATTCATGACCGCCGCCACCCGTCGGTAGCGCGGCCCGCAGGACGCCAGGGAAACCATGCCCGGGCGCGCACCAAAGTGGTTGGCTGCAACGCAAGACAACGCAATGCCGTGCGCGCGGGCGACGATCATGTCGCCGGCGCGCGCCTCCGAACACCACAGAAGGGAAAACACGATGTCCTCACTGGTCACCATTCGCAACCTCGTCAAAACCTACCAGCGCGGTCCGGAAAAGGTGCAGGTGCTGCACGGACTGAACCTGGATATTCCCAAGGGCGATTTCGTCGCCCTGATGGGACCGTCCGGCTCGGGCAAGACGACCCTGCTCAACCTCATCGGCGGCCTGGACACCCCGACCTCGGGCGAAATCGAGATCGAGGGCCAGCGCATCGATAGCATGAGCGCCGCCCAGCTCTCCACCTGGCGCAGCCACCATGTCGGCTTCGTGTTCCAGTTCTACAACCTGATGCCGATGCTGACCGCGCAGAAGAACGTGGAGCTGCCGCTGCTGCTGACCAAGCTCGGCGCCGCCCAGCGCAAGCGCAACGCGGAAATCGCCCTGCAGCTGGTCGGCCTGGCCGAACGCGGCGCGCACCGTCCCAACGAGCTCTCCGGCGGCCAGCAGCAGCGCGTGGCGATCGCCCGAGCGATCGTCTCGGATCCGACCTTCCTGATCTGCGACGAACCGACCGGCGATCTGGATCGCCACTCGGCCGAGGAAATCCTGGACCTGCTGCGCCTGCTCAACCGCGAGCATGGCAAGACCATCATCATGGTCACCCACGATCCGAAGGCGGCCGAGTACGCGACCCACACCATCCACCTGGACAAGGGCGAGCTGGTCGACGCCCCTGCGCTGGCCCACTGACGGGAGGCGGCGATGAAATATCTGTCCCTGGTCTGGGCGCAGCTGTTCCGCAGCAAGACGCGGACGCTGCTGACCCTGTTGTCCGTGGTCGCGGCCTTCCTGCTGTTCGGCCTGCTGGATTCGGTGCGGGTGGCGTTCAACTCCGGCGGCAGCGTCGATGGCGCCAACCGCCTGGTGGTCGCCTCGCGCCTGTCGATCACCCAGTCGCTGCCGATCAACCTGCTTCCGCAGATCGAATCGGTGCCCGGCGTGCGCAAGGCCACCTACGCCATGTGGTTCGGCGGCATCTACCGCGATCCCAAGGATTTCTTCCCCAACTTCTCGGTGGCGCCCAACTTCTTCGACGTCTACACCGAGTACACGGTGCCGCCGGATCAGCTCAAGGCGTTCCAGGACACCCGCAACGCCGCCATCGTCGGCGAGTCGCTGGCCAAGAAGCACGGCTGGAAGATCGGCGACACCATCCCGCTGAAGGCCACCATCTTCCCGCGCGGCGGCAGCAATGACTGGCCGCTGGAACTGAAGGCCATCTTCCGGGTGAAGGATCGCAAGAACGTCGGCGCCGAGAACCAGTTGATGATGAACTGGAAGTACTTCGACGAATCCAACGACTACATCAAGAGCCAGGTCAGCTGGTACACGGTGCAACTGGCCAACACCAACCAGGCCAACCAGGTGGCGCGCGCCATCGACGCGCTGTCGGCCAACTCGGACCACGAGACCAAGAGCCAGACCGAGTCGGCGTTCCAGCAGGCCTTCGCCAAGCAGTTCGCCGACATCGGCTTGATCGTCACCTCGATCATGGGCGCGGTGTTCTTCACCCTGCTGCTGTTGACCGGCAACACCATGGCCCAGGCGGTGCGCGAGCGGGTGCCGGAACTGGCGGTGCTGAAGACGCTGGGCTTCAAGGACGGCACGGTGCTGACCCTGGTGATGATCGAGTCGGTGCTGATGATCGTGCTCGGCGGCCTGATCGGCATGGGCCTGGCGGCGGTGATCATGCCGGGCCTGACCGCGGCCAGCCAGGGCGCCATCTCGCTGCCGAACGTTCCCACCCAGACCTGGCTGGTCGGGCTGGGCCTGATGGTGGTCATCGGCATCGTCGTCGGCCTGCTGCCGGCGCTGCGCGCCAAGCGCCTGAAGATCGTCGACGCACTGGCCGGACGCTGAGGAGAACGACATGCCCAACTGGATTGCAAACATCATCTCCGTCGTCGGCCTGGCCGTCTTCCTGGTGGTCTGGATCAACCTGCCGTGGTTCCTGGTACTGGGCCTGGCCGTACTGCTGGCGCTGTGGCTGCTGCTGACCCGCGGCGGCCGGCTGGCGCTGGCCGCCGCGCGCATCGGCATCAGCAGCCTGCCGCAACGCTGGGGCGCGTCCTCGGTGATCGTGGTCGGCATCGCCGGCGTGGTCGGCGTGCTGGTCGCCATGCTGGCGATGGGCGAAGGCTTCAAGGCCACCCTCAACAGCACCGGCGACGACACCACCGCGATCGTGCTGCGCGGCGGTTCGCAGGCGGAAACCAATTCGGTCATCACCCGCGAACAGGCGCCGCTGCTGTCCAGCCTGCCCGGCGTGGCCAAGGGACCGAACGGCAAGCCGCTGATGTCGGCCGAACTGTCGCAGGTGGTCAACCTGCCCAGCATGGCCGACGGCACCGACGCCAACGCGCAGTTCCGCGGCGTGGGCGAGGAGGCCTGGCTGGTCCGCGACAAGATCAAGCTGGTCGAGGGCCGCAAGTTCGGCGCCGGCCTGCGCGAGATCGTGGTCGGCCAGGGCGCGGCCACCCAGTTCCGCGGCCTGAAGGTCGGCAGCAAGCTCAATCTCGGCAACCAGGAATGGACCGTGGTGGGCCGGTTCGCTTCCGGCGACGCGCACGACTCGGAACTGTGGGGCGATGCGCAGACCCTGTCGTCCACCTACAACCGCAGCGCCTACCAGTCGATCACGGTCAAGACCGACGGCAAGGCCGGCTTCGACCAGTTCAAGGCCGCGGTCGAGGGCGATCCGCGCCTGAAACTGGACGTGGAAACCACCCGCGCGTACTACAGCAAGCAGTCCGGGCAGCTGGCCACGATCATCAAATGGCTGGGCATCGTGATCGGCACCATCATGGCAATCGGCGCGGTGTTCGGCGCGCTCAACACGATGTACTCGGCGGTGGCCGGGCGCGCGCGCGAAATCGCCACCATGCGCGCGATCGGTTTCCGCGGCCTGCCGGTGGTCACCGCGGTGATGCTGGAGACGATGCTGCTGGCACTGCTGGGCGGCGTACTCGGCGGCGTGATCGCCTGGGCCATCTTCAACGGCTACAGCGTCTCGACTCTGGGCAGCAACTTCAGCCAGGTGGTGTTCCAGTTCAAGGTCACGCCCGAGTTGTTGTGGAACGGCCTGAAGTGGGCGCTCGGCATCGGCCTGGTCGGCGGCCTGTTCCCGGCGCTGCGCGCGGCGCGCCTGCCGATCACCACCGCGTTGCGCGCGTTGTGATCGCATCGGCGTGAACAGGAAAACGGCCGGCGCCTGCCGGCCGTTTTCGTTTCAGGGGGAAGGATCCGGCATCGCGTCCGGAACCGGATCGATCCAGCCACGTCGACGCGCTTCGCGCAGATCGTCGGGCGTGTCGATGTCGCGGGCCAGTTCCGGGGCGTCGAGCAGGGCGATGTGCTCGTCTGCACGCGCCGCAAGCAGTCCGCGCAGGCCGCGATCGCCTCGCAGTGAGCTTGCCTGCGCCAACAGTTCCGCCGGCACCCATGCCGGGACGCCGCGGCCCTCGCCGTGGCGGGTCGCCGCGCAGCCACGGACGATGAAGCCTTCGCGCAACGCGGCCAGGTGCGCCGCTTCCAGCGCCGGCTGATCGCAGGCCAGCAGCAGGCAGGCGGATGACGAATCCGCGCGTGTGGACGCCAGCGTCGCCGCGGCCAGACGCAGGCTGCTCGCCAGTCCTTCTTCCCATTCGGGATTGAACAGGATGTCCGCCGGCAGATCGCGCACCGCCGCGCTCACCGCTTCCGCATGCCCGCCGACGATTACAAGCAGCCGGCGCGGCGCGGTTTCCATCGCCAGCCTGACACCACGACGGACCAGCGTCTCGCCTTCGCGGGTGAGCAATTGCTTGGGCTGGCCGAGCCGGCGGCTGCCGCCGGCCGCCAGCACCACCGCGTCGTGCGCCGAGGTCATGCCGGCTCGCCGGCCAGCACCGCCTGCAACTGCGCGGCGATGCTGAGCGCGATCGCCTCCGGTCCCTGCCCGCCCAGGCGCAGGCCGATCGGCGAGCGCAGGCGATGGCGCAGGCGTTCGCGGGTCGGCGCCGGCAGCACCTTGAACAGATCGTCGCGGCGGCGCCCCGGTCCGAGCAGGCCGATGAAGGGCAGCTCGGTTTCGGCCAGCGCCGCCAGCGCCTCGCGATCCAGTTCGAAGTGGTGGTGCATCACCAGCGCGGCAGCATGGCCGTCGGCACGCGCGGCCGCGTCGGTGGGCGACACGTCCCAGGCCAGATCCGCCAGCGCGGCGTGCGGCTGCCAGCGCGGGCGGCGTTCGGCCAGGGTCACCCGCCAGCCCAGTTCGCGCAGCCAGGGCACCAGCAGCGGCGTCTCCGGGCCGGCACCGCAGATCAGCACCTTCGGCGCGGGCCGGATCGCCAACCCGTAGGCCGGCCGTTGCGGCGTCTCGGCGCCAGCGGTCACCGGCAATCTCCAGTGCGCCTGGCGCGCGCCGATGCCGGCACGCACTTCGCCGCCGGCATCGAAGGACCAGTGCAGCGTTTCACCGCCCCGCTGCCAGTCTTCCAGCAACGCCGCCAAGCCTGCCAGCCGGGCCAGCGGCAGCAGCGCCAGGTGCAGGCGTCCGCGGCAGCCGACCGCGGATCCGGACAGCAGGTCCTCGTCGTCGCGGGTGTCGATGTCCATCCAGTCCAGCGCGCCCGCGTCGGCCGCGGCCAGCGCGCGGCGCTGGATGTCCGGCTCCAGGCAGCCGCCGCTCAACCAACCGGTCTGGCCGTCGCGCGCACTGAACAGGGCCATCGCCCCGGCATGCACGTAGGTCGATCCCTCGGTGTCCACCACCACCGCCAGGCCCGCGCCGGCATCGCCGGTCGCCACGGCCCGCAGGGCGGCTTCCAACACCTTGCGCTGGCTGGACATGGGCCTCCGAAAAAAGTCGCCGGATGTCTTGGCAATGTCGCATCCGCGGGCGTAATGTGCCAACTCCCCAGCCGACGCCAGGGATCGAGCATGAAACTGCACGTGAATGGTTCCGAGCACGAGGTCGCGGCGCCGCCCGACATGCCGCTGCTCTGGGTCCTGCGGGACCTGATGAAACTCACCGGCACCAAGTTCGGTTGCGGCATCGCCCAGTGCGGCGCCTGCACCGTGCACATCGACGGCGTCCCCTTGCGCGCCTGCGTCACCCCGGTCTCCGCGGTGGCCGGCAAGAAGATCACCACCATCGAAGGCCTGTCCTCCGACGGACGCCATCCGGTGCAGCAGGCGTGGGCCGAACTGGACGTGGTGCAGTGCGGCTACTGCCAGTCCGGCCAGATCATGACCGCCGCCGCGCTGCTGGCGGTGGTGCCCAGCCCCAGTGATCAGGACATCGACCAGGCGCTGGCGGGCAATCTCTGCCGCTGCGGCACCTACCCGCGCATCCGCGCGGCGGTGCACCGCGCCGCGCAGTTGGGCAAGGCCTGATTTCTCTTCCCCCCGCGCCGGACCACAAGGGCCCGGCATCCGTTCGGAGAATGTTCGTGGACGCCAAGCCTGCGGATTCCGTCGCTTCCTCTTCCCGCCGCCAGTTCCTCAAGGCCGGCGCCGTCCTCGGCGGCGGCCTGGTCATCGGCTTCATCGTGCCGGCCGCCGGCCGCTTCGCGCTGGCGCAGAACGCCGCCGCCGCGCCGGCCACGGTCGCACCGTTCGCGCCCAACGCCTTCCTGCGCATCGCCGCCGACGACAGCATCACCGTGCTGCTGTCGCACTCGGAAATGGGCCAGGGCATCTGGACCACGCTGCCGATGCTGATCGCCGAGGAGCTGGATGCGGACTGGACGAAGATGAAGGTCGAGCACGCACCCGCCGCACCGGCCTACGCGCATACCGCCTTCGGCATGCAGATGACCGGCGGCTCGACCAGCACCTGGTCCGAATTCGATCGCTACCGGATGGCCGGCGCCACCGCGCGCGCATTGCTGCTGCAGGCCGCGGCCACGCGACTGGGCGTGCCGGTGGCCGAACTGAAAACCGGGAACGGTGTGGTGGTGCATGGCGACCAGCGCCTGCGCTACGGCGAACTGGCCGACGCGGCCGGGCAGCTGAAGGCGCCGGATCCGAAGACGCTCACCCTCAAGGATCCCAAGGACTGGAAGCTGATCGGCAAGGGCGCCAAGCGCCTGGACACGCCGGAGAAGATCACCGGTCGCGCGATCTTCGGCATGGACGTGCAGTTCGACGGCCTGCTCACCGCGGTGGTCGCGCGCGCGCCGGTGTTCGGCGGCACGGTGAAATCGTTCGACGCCACCGCCGCCAAGGCGGTGCCCGGGGTGCGCAACGTGGTGCAGGTGCCCAGCGGCGTGGCGGTGATCGCCGATCACTACTGGGCCGCCTTGCAGGGCCGCAACGCGCTGAAGGTGGAATGGGATCGCGGCCCGCACGCGGATCTGGACAGCGCGCGGCTGCGCGAACAGTTCGCCACGCAGGCGCGCACGGCCGGTGCGGTGGCGGTGCAGGCCGGCGATGCGGCCGCGGCGATGGCGCAGGCGGCCAAGGTGGTGGAAGTCGAGTACAGCGTGCCCTACCTGGCGCACGCACCGATGGAACCGCTCAACTGCACGGTGAAGATCGACCCCGAAGGTTGCGACATCTGGACCGGCACCCAGTTCCAGACCGTCGACCAGCAGGTCGCCGCGCGCATCACCGGGCTGAAGCCGGAACAGATCCGCATCCACACCACCTTCCTCGGCGGCGGCTTCGGCCGGCGCGCGACGCCGGTGTCGGACTTCGTGTCCGAGGCGGTGGAAGTGGCCAAGGCCGCCAAGGCGCCGGTCAAGACGGTGTGGCCGCGCGAGGACGACGTGCGTGGCGGCTACTACCGCCCGGCCTACGTGCAGCGCGCCAAGGTGGGGCTGGCCGCGGACGGCACGCCGGTGGCCTGGCAGCAGGTGATGGTCGGCCAGTCGATCACCGCCGGCACGCCGTTCGAGCCGTTCACGGTGAAGAACGGCATCGACGCGACCTCGGTGGAAGGCGTGGCCGATTCGCCGTACGTGCTGGGCACGCCCGCGCACCGGGTGGATCTGCATTCGCCCAAGACCGGCATACCGGTGCTGTGGTGGCGCTCCGTGGGGCACAGCTACAACGGCTTCGTGATGGAAAGCCTGGTCGATGAACTGGCGCACGCGGCGGGGCAGGATCCGCTGGAATACCGCCGGCGCCTGCTCAAGGATCATCCGCGCCACCTGGCCGCGCTGAACCTGGCGGCGGAGAAATTCGGCTGGAGCAAGCCGGCGGCGAAGGGACGCGGCCACGGCATCGCGGTGCACGAATCGTTCGGCAGCTATGTCGCGCACGCGGCTGAGGTCTCGGTCGACAACGGCGTGATCAAGGTCCATCGCGTGGTCTGCGCGATCGACTGCGGCCTGGCGGTGAATCCGGACAACGTCAAGGCGCAGCTGGAAAGCGGGCTGGCGTTCGGCCTGGGCGCCGCGCTGCACGGGCGCATCACCTTCAAGAATGGCGAGGTGGAGCAATCCAACTACCACGACTATCCGGTGCTGCGTCTGCCCGAGATGCCGGTGGTGGAAGTGCATATCGTGCCGAGCACGGACAAGATGGGCGGCGTGGGCGAACCCGGTACGCCGCCGATCGCGCCGGCGGTGGCCAACGCGGTGTTCGCGCTCACCGGCCAGCGCCTGCGTGATCTTCCCTTCACCCTGGCCCCCGCGGCCAAGCCCGCCTGAGGATCCGACGATGCGCGCCGCCGCCCTCTTCTTCATCGCCTTGCTGTCGTTGCTGCTGGCCGCCTGCGGCCCGCGCATCAGCGCCGAACAGAAGGCGCAGGCACTGCAAGCCTTCGCCACCGTCGAGCAGGTGTTCCAGCATCCACGTTGCAGCAACTGCCACATTCCCGGCGATCAGCCTTTGCAGTTCGACAGCCAGACCCCGCACATGATGAACGTGGTGCGCGGTCCCGAAGGCAAGGGCGCGCCCGGCCAGCCCTGCTCCACCTGCCACGGCGAAGCCAATCCGCCGGCCGGCTACAGCGCGCACGCGCCGCCGGGTGCACCGCACTGGCAACTGCCGCCGCCGGATCACAAAATGGCCTGGATCGGCCTGCCGGCCCACGAGCTGTGCGCGATGATCCAGGACCGCAAACTCAATGGCGATCGCGACATGCCCGCGCTGATCAAGCACGTCGCCGAGGACAAGCTGGTGCTGTGGGGCTGGAACCCCGGCGGCAACCGTGCCCCGGTGCCAGTCCCGCACGACAAGTTCGTCGCCGCCTTCAAGACCTGGGCCGACGCCGGCGCCCCCTGCCCCTCCCCGTAGAGCCGAGCTCGCTCGGCGGCTCCTTCGCACCCATCCACCCGCCGCGCTCTCGCGGCGCGGTGCTCCCTTTCCGCGCCAACCGCCCACCCGCCAGGCAAATCCCGGCTTAACCGTCATCTTTCTGTCATCGTTCTGCGATAGCGGCGACGGCTCCCGCGCCGGTAAGGTGCGCGACCGCTGTCCCTCCCCCCGATGATCGCCATGCTGCTGCGCCTGATCGCGCTGGCCTGCGTCTGCCTGTCGCTGGTCGGCTTCACCACTGCCCATCTGCCCGCCCTGTCGCTGAGCGAACGCCTGGCCGCGCCCGGCGGCGTGTCGCCGCTGCTGCCCCGCGATCGCATCGAGGCGATGTTCGCGCGCCTGCCGCATCGCGAGGGCTTCGTGCCGGTGAATGGCGTGCCGCTGTACTGGCGCGCGCTGGATCCGGGCGACTACGGCCTGCGCTACCGCTATGCCGGCGGCACCGCCGCCAACCGCATGGATTTCCAGCTCGACTTCGACGCGGCGGCCACGCCGTCCGCGCAGAAGCCGCGCGGCACCGTCGTGCTGCTGCACGGCTGGATGATGGACGGCGGCTCGCTGCTGCCGTGGGCGCTGGAACTGGCCCAGGCCGGCTACCGCACCATCAGCGTGGACCTGCGCAACCACGGCCGTTCCGGCGTCGCGCCGTCCGGCTACGGCACCCGCGAGGGCGAAGACGTCGTGGCGATGCTGCGCGCGCTGCGCGAGCGCGGCGAGGTCACCGGTCCGCTGCACGTGATGGGCGTGTCCTACGGCGCGGCCACCGCCATCTTCACCGCGCGCGATCTCGGCGTGCAGGCCGGCGGCGTGGTGGCGATGGAATCCTTCGACAACGCCGGCAGCGCGATCCGCGACATGGTGCCGCACATGCTCACCCGCCCGGCGTCGAACTGGCGCGATCGCCTGGCCCTGCCGCTGGCGCGCTGGCGCTACAGCGGCGACAGCCTGAACGTCGCCATCGCCCAGGCCGACCGCAAGCTCGGCCTGGATCTGGACAAGGTGGACGTTGGCGCGGCACTGGCGCAGGCGCCGGCCTGCGTGCTGCTGATCCATGGCGACGCCGACCGGCACATTCCGGTCGCGCATGGCCGCCTGCTCGCGACGGCGTCCAAGCGCGCCCGCTACCTGGAAATTCCCGGCGAGGATCACCTGAGCCTGCCGATGCGGCTGGATCGGCTGGCGCCGACGGTGATCGACTGGTTCGAGCGCACGCCAACGGCGACGCCGGCCTGCCCGCAACCGCTGGCACCGGGCCGCGCCTGAGCGCGGCGCATCACTCCGAGCGCGCTACTCGGTGACCGTGACCGCCACCGGCGGCCGCTGGCGCGAACGCCACAGCCCGTCGCCGGCGAAAATCAGCAGGCCGGTCCAGATCGCGGCAAAGCCCAGCGCCTGCGCCGCGCCGAACGGCTCGCGGAACACGAACACGCCGATCAGGAACTGGATGCTCGGCGCGATGTACTGCAGCAGCCCCACCACCGTCAGCGGAATCCGGCGCACGCCGTAGGCGAAGCCGATCAGCGGAATGGCGGTGACCACGCCGCCGAAGATCAACAGCAGATCGATCTGCCAGCCCCAGCCCTGCAGGAAGCCGCCACCGTGGCCGTTCTCGCCCCAGGCCACGAACGCCAGCGCCGGCAGGAACAGGTACAGGCTTTCCACGCCCAGCCCGGCCACCGCGTCGACCGCCACCAGCTTGCGCACCAGCCCGTACATGCCGAACGACAGCGCCAGTCCCAGCGCGATCCACGGCGGCGAACCGGCCTGCCAGGTCAACCAGGCCACGCCGATCAGCGCGAAGCCCACCGCGACCCATTGCAGGCGGCTCAGCCGCTCGCGCAGCACCAGCACGCCCAGCAGCACGTTGAGCAGCGGGTTGATGAAGTAACCCAGGCTGGTCTCGACCACGTGGCCGGCGTTGACCGCCCAGATGTACAGGCCCCAGTTGAACGCGATCAGCAGGCTGCTCAGTCCCAGCGCGGCCAACGCACGCGGCTGGGCGCGAATCGCGCGCAGCCAGCCCAGGCCGTTCTTCAGCACCAGCCAGCCGATCACCAGCAACGCGCTCCAGACAATCCGGTGGGCGATGATCTGGAACGAGGGCACCACCTTGAGCAGGTGCCAGTACAGCGGTACCACGCCCCACAGGACGAAGGTCAGGCTGGTGATGACCAGCCCCTTGCGATCGATACCGTGCTGGCTCACGAGCGCTTCGCCTTCGCCAGGGTGATCACCACCACGCCCAGCAGGATCAACGCCATCGCGCCCAGGTCATGGGCGCTGAAACTCTCGTGGGCGATCCACGCGCCCAGCGCCACCGCGATCACCGGGTTGATGTAGGCGTAGCTGCCGGCCACCGCCGGACGCACGTTGTGCAGCAGCCAGACATAGGCGCTGAAGGCGACGATGGAACCGAACAGCGCCAGGTAGCCCACCGCCAGCGTGCCCTGCAACGTCGGCCACTGGGTGAAGCGCTCGCCGATCGCCGCGCCCACCACCAGCATGATCACGCCGCCGCACACCATCTGCGCGGCCGCGGACATGAACGGCGATGGCAGATCGCGGCCGCGGCTCCACACCGAACCGTAGGCCCAGGCGATCGGCGCGATCAGCAGCATGATCAGGCCCTTGGGACTGGCGGTCAGCGCGCTGCCGGAGTTGAGCCAGACCACGCCCAGGAAACCGATCACGATGCCCGCCCATTCGGCGCGGCTGGGATGCTGTCCGCGCATGGCGCCGAACAGGCCCATCCACAGCGGCATCGAGGCCACCGCGACCGCGGCCAGACCGGAGGACACGGTCTGCTCGGCCACGCACACGAAGCCGTTGCCGAACAGCAGCAGCGCCAGCGCCATGAAGGCCACGTTCTTCCATTGCGCGCGGGTCGGCGCGGCATAACCGCGCCAGCGCAGCACCGCGTACATCAGCGTGCCGGCGACGATGAAGCGGCCCCCGGCCATCAACAGCGGCGGATAGCCGCCTTCCAGGGCCAGGCGGATACCGAGATAGGTGGAGCCCCAGACGATATAGACCAGGGCCAGGGCGACGACGACGGCGACGCCACCGCGCGCGGGCGCGGCGGTGCTGGAAGCGGAGGAGTTCATGGGGGAGGCGCCAAGCGTATTGACGCTTATTCTAGGCCAGCCCCGACGGCCACGGCGCGACCCCACCGTTGAAAGCTTTCACGGTCCGCCTTTCATCTGGCTCAAGTCTCCCGCCCCATCCTTGTAGGAGCGACGTAAGTCGCGACCGTAAACCCCTTCCCCGGCGTCCCGGAAAACAACCCAACACCCCACCCCGCCGCGAGAACCCCAAAAAAAAGCGCGACCCGAAGGCCGCGCTTTTCTCATCTCTACAAACCACGTCCGGCTTCAATCCGCCCAGCGTCCCGGTCCCGTCGATTCCGGCAGCACCTGCGCCGACAGCTTGCGGTCCTGGTTCAACACGCCGATGGCGTCACCCAGGATCGCCGCCGATTCGCGCAGCAGCGGATCCGGACGCTTGTCGACCAGCTTCTCGCGGGCCGCATCCTTGACGATGTCGCGCTCGCTCGCGCCCAGGCCGTCGTCGGCCAGATCGTCGGCCAGCGGATCCAGCGCCAGTCCCAGCGCCTTGCGTTCGGCCTGGCGCGCCTTGAACTGCGCATCCTGCTTCTCACGCTCAGCGCGGCGCTCGGCCTCGTTGAGCGAGACGTACTTCTTGGCCGCCTCGGCACGGAACTGAGCCACGTCCTCCAGCTTCCACTGGAATTCCTTGTCCTTGGCCACGCGCGAGGCGTGCAGGGCTTCCAGCTTCGGCAGCAGCGGCGCGAAGTTGCCGTACTGGGTGTGCGGCACCGCGGCGATGCGGGTCCACGGCAGCGCGTTGTCGTAGGTGCTCTCGCCGTATTCGTTGGCGTCCACGCTCACCGGGAACGCGATGTCCGGCACCACGCCCTTGTGCTGGGTGCTGCCGCCGGCCACGCGGAAGAACTGTGCGATGGTCAGCTTGACCTGGCCGAAGCGCGCGGTCTCGTTGGCCGGCCAGCGATCCAGATCCACCATGTTCTGCACGGTACCCTTGCCGAAGCTGGTCTCGCCGATCACCAGGCCACGGCCGTAGTCCTGGATGGCGCCGGCGAAGATCTCCGAAGCCGAAGCCGAACCGCGGTTGATCAGCACCGCCAGCGGACCGTCCCAGGCCACGCCCGGCTTGCGATCGCTGTTGACGGTGACGCGACCGCCGGACTCGCGCACCTGCACCACCGGGCCCTTGTCGATGAACAGGCCGGTCAGCTCGACGGCCTCGTCCAGCGAACCGCCGCCGTTGTTGCGCAGGTCCATGACCACGCCGTCGACGTCCTGGGTCTTGAACTGGGCCAGCAGCTTGGCGATGTCGCGGGTGGCCGAGGTGAAGTCGTTGGGATTGCGGCGACGCCCCTCGAAGTCCTGGTAGAACGCCGGCAGCTTGATCACGCCGATGCGCCGCTGCGGCTCGCCGTTGGCGGCCGGCAGGGTGATGGTCTCGGCCTTGGCCGCCTGCTCCTCCAGCTTGACCTTCTGGCGGGTGATGGTGACCTGCGCGTGCTTGCCGTCGATGCCGGATTCGACCGGTATGTATTCGATCCGGACCTGGGTGTCCTTCTTGCCGCGGATCTGGGCGACGACATCGTCGATGCGCCAGCCGATCACGTCGGTCATCGCGCCGGACTTGCCCTGGCCGACCGCGACGATGCGATCGCCGACCTTGAGCTTGCCGCTCAGATCCGCCGGGCCGCCGGGCACGATCTCGCGGATCGCCACCAGATCGTCCTGCCGCTGCAGCACCGCGCCGATGCCTTCCAGCGACAGCGACATCGACTGGTTGAAGTTCTCGGCGGTGCGCGGGGTGAAGTAATCGGTATGCGGGTCGATCGCGCCGGTGTAGCTGTTGAGGAACGCCTGGAACACGTCCTCGCTCTTGAACTCGTCGACGGTGCGCTGCAGGTTGGCGTAGCGCTTGTCCAGGGTCTTGCGGATGTCCTCGGGCTTCTTGCCGGCCAGCTTCAGGCGCAGCCAGTCGTTCATCACCGACTTCTTCCACAGCGCATCCAGTTCCTCGGTGCTGGCCGCCCACGGGGCGTCCTTGCGGTCGTACTCCCAGCGCTGGTCGCCGCTGAAGTCGAAGTCCTGCTTGAGCAGCGAGCGCGCGTAGGCCACGCGCTGCTGCACGCGCTGGCGGTAGATGGTGAAGACGTCGTAGGCCGGATCCAGTTCGCCGCTGCGGACCGCCTCGCCCATCTGCGCCTTGAGCGGCGCGAACTTGGCCACGTCGGCGGCGGTGAAGAACTGCTTGCCGCCGTCCAGCGCTTCCAGGTAGCGCTTGAAGATGTCCGCCGACAACGTTTCATCCAGCGCGCGCGGGCGGTAGGCGTAGCGGCTGTCGGACAGCAGGCCGTAGACCAGCTTGGAGGTGGTGGCCTGATCCGCGGTGGGCGCGGTCGGCAGCGCGACGCGGTTGTCGCCATCGCCACGCGCCAGCAGCGCCAGCGGCGACGCCAGCGCCAGGGACAGCAGGAGGACGGCGGGGACTTTCTTCACTTTCATCGGGTACTCGCGGCCCGGAGGCCTTGCAGGAGAACGGCGGGGACATCTGACAGCCAGACAGTGCCCAAAGTTGCGGCGCTTGTCATCCCTGTCTTTCGGCAGACGGATGGGCCTGCCGAAAGAGACCCTAACCCCGGGCCCGTAGAGAAAAGTGAACCTGTTTCGGCTGGCCGTCCGTCGGCCAACCCGCGGTTCAGCCGGCAGCGGCGTTGCGGGCGCTGGCCGCGGCCTCGGCGGCCTGGCGATCGGCGTGGTAGGACGAACGCACCAGCGGGCCGGAGGCGACGTGGCTGAAACCCAGCTCGTTGCCGTAGAGCTCCAGCTCCTTGAACTCTTCCGGCGTCCAGTAGCGCATCACCGGGTGATGGTGCGCGGTGGGCTGCAGGTACTGGCCGATGGTGACCATCTCCACGTCGTGCGCGCGCAGGTCGCGCAGGGTCGCCTTCACCTGCTCCATGGTCTCGCCCAGGCCCAGCATGATGCCGGACTTGGTCGGCAGCTCCGGATGCTGCTGCTTGAACTTCTGCAGCAGGGTCAGCGACCACTGGTAGTCGGCGCCGGGGCGCACGTTGGGGTACAGGTCCGGCACCGTCTCGATGTTGTGGTTGAACACGTCCGGCGGATTCACCGCCAGGATTTCCAGCGCCCGGTCCATGCGGCCCTTGCCGCGGAAGTCCGGGGTCAGGATCTCGATGCGGGTGCCCGGCGAATGCTCGCGGATGGCCGCGATGCAGTCGACGAAATGCTGGGCGCCGCCGTCGCGCAGGTCATCGCGATCCACGCTGGTGACGACGACGTACTTCAGGCCCATGTCGGCCACGGTATGCGCCAGGCTGAGCGGCTCGGACGCATCCGGCGGCTTGGGCCGGCCGTGGGCGACGTCGCAGAAGGAACAGCGGCGGGTGCAGACCTCGCCCAGGATCATGAAAGTCGCGGTGCCGTGGCCGAAGCACTCGTGGATGTTCGGGCAACTGGCCTCCTCGCACACGGTGACCAGCCGGTTCTCGCGCAGCTTGGCCTTCAGCCGCGCCACCGAACCGTCACTGGGAATGCGCACGCGGATCCACGAGGGCTTGCGCAGCACCGGCGCGTCGGCGAACTGCACCGGCGAACGGGAAATCTTGTCGCCGCCCAACTGCTTGACGCCCGTTTCCAGCGGGGCGGAGGCGGTGGCGGCGGCGGTGGAAACGACCTGGAGGGGAATCTGGCGCGGGGAGGACTCGTTCATGGCGTGAATTCTACGCCTCCCCCACCCCACCGACAGCCGCGATTGCCAACCCGACCGGAATCCAGCATTGCAACGACGCCGCGCCCTTGCGAATCCCGGATCCCAAATCCCGAATCCCGGACAATAAAAAAGCCCGCAATGGCTAGGCCAGTTGCGGGCTTGCTCCCTCCCCCACGTCGGGATGCGGGGCCATCGTGAAGGAGCGGTTGCGGGGCTTGCACGCTGCACTGCAAAACAAAACCGGGCAGTACATTTGAGCCGGGAACGGGGTTTTTCCGAAAAGCCTTGTTCTGCTTGGATGTTACCGATGCCAGACCAATTTTCGGGCCGATCCTGTAACCGGTTTCACGATTCACACGGCTGAAACCTGAATAGGGGCCAAACCGTTCAACTGCGCAAAACGGTCCTCAACGCAGCAGATCCGGCTGCCCCTGGTACCACTCCCGCGCCTTCACCAGGTGCCAGCGGCGGGCATTGTCCTGCAATTCCAGCCCCGCGCTGAGCACGCCCCAGCACGCGTAGAGCTGGCCGCTGCGACGCGGGCCCTGCAGGCGCAGCCGGGCCTGCAGGTCGAAACGGTCGTTGTTCGCCTTCACCCGGTCCAGCACCAGCACGTCGTCGCGCCACTGCACCCGGCCATCGGCCTGCGCCTGGCCGGCGTCGACCAGCCGGTAGACCCATTTGGGGTAGTCCTTCTTGCGCGAGAACAGCGCCAGCAGGAAACCCACGTCCTTCATCTGCACCGCCGCGCTGCCGCCGGCGCTGAGCGGGCGATCCACGTCCAGGCGCGCGCGATCCAGCCGCAGCTTCGCCCACCAGCCACTGCGCGCATCGCCGCCGGGTTCGCGGAAACCGAGGTTGCGGAACTGCACGGTGCTGCCGTCGGCGACGAACGCGCGCCGCCGCAGATCCGCGCGGCGCAGGGCCAGGCCGATGTCCACGTCGCCGCGCAAATCGATTCCGGCCAGATGCATGCGCGCACCGCGCCCGGTGATGCGCAGGCGGCCGTGGCCGACATCGCCGGCGGTATCCAGCGACAGATCGCCGCTGAGGAAACCGGCGCCGCCGTCGAAGCGCATGTGCCGGCGCGGCAGGTACGGGTTGTAGACGCGCAGGTCCGGCACGTTGGCGTTGTCGAACACCACCCGCCCGCGCATCGCGTTGCGCAGGTCCTGCAAGGGGCCATCGGCGTTGAGGAACAGGCGCAGGTTGCGACCCTGCACATAGGGACGCTGCGGTGCGCGCACCGAGGCGACATGGAACTGCTCCATCACCGCCTGCAGCCGCGGCACCAGTTCGCCCTTGGGACCGGCGTCCAGGCGGATATCGGCGTGGGCGCGGCCGCGGATGCGGTTGCCCATCACATCGGCCACCGCGTCCACCTCCGGCACGCCGATGCGGCTGCCGGCGGCCAGTTGCCCGTTCACCACCTGCACGTCGGCATCCACGTCCCCCGCGCCTTCCAGTTGCAGCCACGGCGTCCGCGGAAACAGGCTGGTGATCCAGTGCAGCGAGGAGAACCGCCAGCGCCCGACCACGTGTCCGGACGCGCGCGGCAGCAGCGAGGGGAAATCGCCCAGCGGAAGCTCGCGCCCGCGCAGGCGCAGATCCGCGTCCACCGACATCCGGCCCTGGGCGAGCGGCGGCGCCTTCACCTTCAGCGCGATGTCCTGGCGATCCACCGCCAGCGCGATGCCCAGCGCGTCGGTGCGGGAGACGCCGGATGCGTCGCTGCCGCGGATCGGCATGCTCCATTGCAGGCGGCTGCCCGGCGTGAGCGCGCCCCTGGAGAAACCGAGATCGATATTGGCCTGGCCGCGCCCGGGCACGAGCGCGAGGGTGACGCCGCCCGGCACCGGAGTGACGTCGATGGCGCTGGTGATGCCGCGCAGCTTCAGCCGCGCGTCGGTCTTCAGCAGCTTGCGCAGGCCCGGCGCCTCCTCGCGGCGGTGCCTGGCGATCGCGAAGGTGGCTTCCAGCTCCGCCTCGCGCAGCACCTCCTCGCCATCACGGGCCAGGCGCGCCTTGCGGAACGCCGCGCGCGAGGGCAGCAATTCCATTGGCCCGCCGCGAAGTTGCTTGACGAAACCGACCTGTGCGCTGCCTTCACCGTCCAGGCGCAGGCCGTCGAACTCGCCGCGGGTCAGGCTGTCACTGGTGATGCGATCGAAGCGCAACACCCAGCCGCCATCGCGCGGCGGCGGCACCGGCAGCTCGCGTTCGGCGCGATGGACGCCGCCGCTCACGCCGTCGGCCTGTACCCACGGCACGTGCAGTTCCCGTCGCAGCAGCGGCCACAACGCAATCTCGCCCTGCACCGCGCTGGCCTGCGCCTGCCAGGCGATGCGCCGCACCTGGCCCTGCAGTTTCACCTCGCGCAGGCTGACCCGTCCGGGCCACCAGCTGTGGCCGCCGGCCCAATGCATCTGGAATTTCTCCGGCTTGCGGTTGAGCGTGCGCTCGCCCAAAGCGGTGTTGATCCACAGATTGGCTGCGGCCAGGTACAGCGCGTACAGCGCCAGCAGGGCCAGGGCCGCGCGCAGCAGCCAGCGGCGTGTGCTGCTCCAGCGGGGGGCGAGCCCGGAAATCGACGTCCTGTTCATACGCACAGCATGCCCGAACCACGGGACACGAAACATCGCATGCGGTGTATTCCCCGATCGTCTTGGCCCCCGGGCCGGGTCCGCGGGCGATAATGCGCGCTTTCCGCTTTCTGGTTCCGCTCCCCCGCATGTCCAGCGACCGTATCCGCCATCCGCGCCTGCGCGCGCTCGCCGTTTCCGCCGAAGAAGCCGCCGCGCACATCCAGCCCGGCGAGACCGTGGCCATGAGCGGATTCACCGGCTCGGGCTATCCGAAGGAAGTGCCGCTGGCACTGGCGGCGCGGATCGACCGTTGCCACGCGCAGGGCCAGGGCTTCCAGATCCGCCTGCTCACCGGCGCGTCCACCGCGCCGGAACTGGACGGCGCGCTGGCCAAGGTCGACGGCATCGCCCTGCGTTTGCCGTTCCAGAGCGATCCGGACACCCGCCAGCGCATCAACGCCGGCACCCTGGAGTACCTCGACACCCACCTGAGCCACGTCGCCCAGCACACCTGGTTCGGCTTCTACGGCGAGGTCGATACCGCGGTGGTGGAAGTGTCGGCCATCCGCGAGGACGGTGCGCTGGTGCCGTCCACCTCGGTGGGCAACAACAAGACCTGGCTGGATCTGGCGCGCAAGGTGATCGTCGAGGTCAACGACTGGCAGCCCGAAGGCCTGGACGGCATGCACGACATCTACTACGGCACCGCGCTGCCGCCGCACCGCAAGCCGATTCCGCTGATCCATCCGGACGATCGCATCGGCGACACCGCTCTGCGCTGCGACCCGGACAAGATTGTCGCCGTGGTGCGCACCCACGGCCCGGATCGCAACAGCCCGTTCAATCCGGCCGATGCGACCAGCGAACGGATCGCCGCGCACCTGATCGAATTCCTGCAACACGAAGTGAAAAAGGGCCGGCTGCCGCCCAACCTGCTGCCACTGCAATCGGGCGTGGGCAACATTCCCAACGCGGTGCTGGCCGGCCTGAGCGCCAGCGGCTTCCGCGACCTGACCGCGTTCACCGAGGTCATCCAGGACGGCATGCTGGACATGCTGCGCGACGGCGTGCTGCGCAGCGCCTCGTGCACCGGCTTCGCGCTGAGCCCGGAAGCCAACGAGGTGTTCAAGCAGAACATCGGTTTCTACCGCGAGCGCATCGTCATGCGCACGCAGGAAATCTCCAACCATCCGGAACTGGTGCGCCGGCTCGGCTGCATCTGCATGAACGGGATGGTGGAAGCGGACCTGTACGGCAACGTCAATTCGACCCACATCATGGGCTCGCGCATCCAGAACGGCATCGGTGGCTCCGGCGACTTCGCCCGCAACGGCTACCTTTCGATCTTCCTCAGCCCCAGCACCGCCAAGGGCGGCAGCATCTCCTCGCTGGTGCCGATGGTCAGCCACGTGGACCACACCGAACACGACGTCTCGATCATCGTCACCGAACAGGGCCTGGCGGATCTGCGCGGCCTCTCGCCCAAGCAACGCGCGCGCGTGCTGATTGCGCAGTGCGCGCATCCGGATTACCGCGACGCGCTGACCGACTATTTCGAACGCGCCCTACATGCCAGCTATGGCCGCCACACCCCGCACCTGTTGCCCGAGGCACTGTCGTGGCACCAGCGGTGGCTGGACACGGGCAGCATGAAGACCTGAAAGAGCAAGCGCTTTTCAACAGCCGCATGGCTGATCAATCCCCCTCGGTCCCCCTTCTTCGAAGGGGGAGGTAAAAGCAGAAGTCGCAGCATCGATAGCCCCCTTTGCAAAAGGGGGCGGGCACCTGCGCAGCAGGTGACGGGGGATTTGCTTTTGGCGCCAAGAGCAAATCCCCCTCAGTCCCCCTTCTTCGAAGGGGGAGGCATAAGCAAAGGCGCCACATCGATAGCCCCCTTTGCAAAAGGGGGCGGGCACCTGCACAGCAGGTGACGGGGGACTTGCTTTTGGCGCCAAGAACAAATCCCCCTCAATCCCCCTTCTCCGAAGGGGGAGGCAAAGCCAATGTCAGTCCCGCGCGGTTTCCGTCGCCTCGAACGCCACGCTGTACGCCACCGGCCCCTGCGGCCGGCTGCCATCCAGGGTCAACGCCATGAAGTATTCGGCCGGTGCGCCCTCGTAACGCAGCTCGGCCTCGTTCGCGAAACCGAAACGCGCGTAATACCCGGGATCGCCCAGCACCACGCAGCCGCCCGCGCCGGCCTGGCGCAACCGGGCCAGGCCGGCTTCGATCAGCGCGGCGCCGATGCCGGCGCCCTGGCAGTCCGGCGCCACCGCCACCGGCCCCAGCCCGTACCAGCCGGCCGCGCCATCGCCGATGGCCACCGGCGAAAACGCGACGTGGCCGATCACCCGCCCATCCTGTTCCGCCAGCAGCGACAGGGTCAGCTCGTCGCGCGCGCGCAACGCGTCGACGATCGCCGCCTCGGTGCCGCTGCTGTGTTCGGCAACGGCGAAGGCCTTCGTGATCAGGGCACGGATGGTGGGCGTGTCGGCGGGGGTTTCGGAGCGCAGCGCGTAGGCGATCATGGGGACAGGCAGGCCAGTGGAGCCGGTATTTTCACATCGGTCTCTGCTAAAGTGCGCGCCGGATGCAGGAGAGCGGAGCCGCACGGCTCCCGCCGAAGGCGCAGGCTCCCATAATCGCTCAGGCCCGGTTGCTGGACGCAGCCATCCACTGCATCCACCCACGCCGATCTGGAGAGAGGTCTTCGATGACCCGCCGAAGGGGCAAGCGGCCCACGCCGCCGAACTCTCAGGCAAAAGGACAGCGGGAGCGGCACCGGATTCCGGTCATGAATTGAGTGTTCCGTCCCACGCGTCTCCGCGCGTGGAGCGCGTGCGCGCAAGTCTTGCGGTGCCGGCCACCTCCCGTCGGAACCTTCTCCATGCTGCTGTCCCTGATCTACCTCGTCGCCATCACCGCCGAAGCCATGACCGGCGCGCTGTCCGCCGGCCGTCGGCGGATGGACCTGTTCGGCGTCGTCATCATCGCCTCGGTCACCGCGCTCGGCGGCGGCTCGTTGCGCGACATCGTGCTCGGCCACTACCCGCTGGGCTGGGTGAAGCATCCGGAATACCTGGGCTACACGATTGGCGCGGCAATCGTCGCCACCTTCGTCGCCCGCTGGATGCATCATCTTCGCCAGGCGTTCCTGTGGCTGGATGCGCTGGGCCTGGTCGCCTTCACCCTGATCGGCTGCGCGATCGCGCGCGAGGCCGGGCACGCGCCGGCCATCGTGGTGATCGCCGGCATGCTCACCGGCACCTTCGGCGGCGTGCTGCGCGATGTGCTGTGCAACGAGATTCCGCTGGTATTCCAGAAGGAATTGTATGCCAGCGTCTCGCTGCTGACCGGCGCGGCGTATCTGCTCCTGCTGCACGCGGGCGTGAATGAGTCCACCGCCACCCTGGGCTGCCTGGGCGGTGGCTTCCTGCTGCGGCTGCTGGCGATCCGCTACAACTGGGACGTGCCGAAGTTCGTCTATCGCGGCGAAACGCACTGATCGCATCGGGCGACGCGCGCATCCCGCGATGGCGCTCCGCGCAGGAGCGGCCCCGGGATTGCGCCGACGATCCGGAGAGAGGGGAACGGATCGCCGTCGCGCCCGGGCCGCTCCTGCGGCCCTCCACGATGCGGACTAGGCGGCCTGCGACACGTTGCGCTCGCGGCGACGGCGCACGGCGGCGGCCAGGCGTTCCAGCACGGCCACCGACGCGTCCCAGCCGATGCAGCCGTCGGTGATGCTCTGCCCGTAGGCCAGCGGCTGGCCCGGCACCAGATCCTGGCGGCCGGCGACCAGATGGCTTTCGATCATCGCGCCGATGATGCGGGTCTCGCCCGCTTCGATCTGCGCGGCGATGTCCTCGATCACGCGCGGCTGGTTTTCCGGATCCTTCAGGCTGTTGGCGTGGCTGGCGTCGATCATCAGGCGCGGCGCCAGGCCCGCCTTCGCCAATACCTGGCTGGCCGCCTCCACGCTGTCGGCGTCGTAGTTCGGCGCCTTGCCACCGCGCAGGATCACGTGGCAGTCCGGGTTGCCGGTGGTGGCGGCGATGGCCGAGCGGCCTTCCTTGGTGACGGCCAGGAAATGATGCGGATGCGAAGCCGCGTTGACCGCGTCGGCGGCGATCTTCACGTTGCCGTCGGTGCCGTTCTTGAAGCCGACCGGACACGACAGGCCCGAGGCGAGTTCACGGTGGATCTGGCTCTCGGTGGTGCGCGCGCCGATCGCGCCCCAGGCGACCAGATCGGCGATGTACTGCGGCGAGGTTGTGTCCAGGTATTCGCAACCGGCCGGCAGGCCCAGGCGGTTGATGTTGCGGAGCAGGCCGCGCGCCAGCCGCAAGCCCTCGTTGATGCGGAAGCTGCCGTC
This sequence comes from Pseudoxanthomonas sp. PXM04, assembly GCF_014851695.1. NCBI lineage: Bacteria > Pseudomonadati > Pseudomonadota > Gammaproteobacteria > Lysobacterales > Lysobacteraceae > Pseudoxanthomonas > Pseudoxanthomonas sp. PXM04. The sequence goes on along the minus strand of NZ_JACVAG010000006.1, from coordinate 313,501 downwards.
CAGGCCAGGGTCATTGATCAGGCCCTTCCAGCCGACCGTGGTGCGCGGTTTCTCGAAATACACGCGCATGACGATTTCCAGTTCCCCGCCCAGCGCATCGCGCAGCGGGCGCAGGCGCTGCGCGTATTCCATCGCGGCGATCGGGTCGTGGATGGAACATGGGCCGATCACCACCGCCAGGCGATCGTCGCGGCCATGCAGGATCGCGTGCAGCGCTTCGCGGCTGCGGCTGACGGTTTCGGACACGGCTTCGTCGCAGGGCAGTTCCGCGATGACCTCGGCCGGAGGCGTGAGCGGTTCCAGCTTGCGGATGCGCAGATCGTCGGTGTGGGGCGCCATCGGGAAATCTCCAGTTCGTTGTCTGTGTGCGATGTCGCCAGCCCTGGAAGCAAAAAAGCCGCCAGGTTCGCTGGCGGCTTTCGGGAATGCGTCTGAATGTTTCTTCAGGGTGAGCGCAGTCCTTCCTCCGCCAGCGGCATCGGAAAGTAGTACCAAAAGTAAAAGCTGGCGCGGGCTGCGTTCATTGGAGTGCATTGATAACACAGCTTTGCCGCGATGCAAAATGTTTCATTTGCAAGCACCCGCCCTCCCCTTGTGGGAGCGACGTCAGTCGCGAGCCTTCCGTTCATCATTCGGGAAGGGCACGGGCCCAGGGGGCAAAAGCTCGCGACTGACGTCGCTCCCACAGGAGAGGAGGTTGCCGGGCCCAAAGAAAAACCCCGCCTTGCGGCGGGGTTTTCGTCTTGCGGGTTTGCCTGGAAAGCCGGATCAGAAATCCATGCCGCCCATGCCACCGCCCGGCGGCATCGCCGGCTCGTCCTTCTTCGGAGCCTCGGCCACCATCGCTTCGGTCAAGCACCCGCCATCTCCTTGTGGGAGCGACGTCAGTCGCGAGCCTTCCGTTCATCATTCGGGAAGGGCAGAGGCGCCGATGGCAAAAGCTCGCGACTGACGTCGCTCCCACAGGAGAGGAGGTTGCCGGGCCCAAAGAAAAACCCCGCCTTGCGGCGGGGTTTTTCGTCTTGCGGGTTTGCCTGGAGGGCCGGATCAGAAATCCATGCCGCCCATGCCGCCCATGCCACCGCCCGGCGGCATCGCCGGCTCGTCCTTCTTCGGAGCCTCGGCCACCATCGCTTCGGTGGTGATCATCAGGCCCGCGATGGACGCGGCGTTCTGCAGCGCGGTGCGGGTGACCTTGGTCGGATCCAGGATGCCGAACTCGACCATGTCGCCGAACTCGCCGTTGGCGGCGTTGTAGCCGAAGTTGCCCGAACCGTCCTTGACCTTGTTGACGATCACGGAGGGCTCTTCGCCGGCGTTGGTGACGATTTCGCGCAGCGGGGCTTCCATCGCGCGCAGGGCGATCTGGATGCCGTGGGTCTGGTCTTCGTTGATGCCCTTCAGGCCTTCGATGGCGGCCTTGGCACGGATCAGGGCGACGCCGCCGCCCGGGACCACGCCTTCCTCGACGGCCGCACGGGTGGCGTGCAGGGCGTCTTCAACGCGCGCCTTCTTTTCCTTCATCTCGACTTCGGTGGCGGCACCGACCTTGATGACGGCCACGCCGCCGGCCAGCTTGGCCACGCGCTCCTGCAGCTTCTCGCGGTCGTAGTCCGAAGAGGTCTCTTCGATCTGCGCCTTGATCTGCTTGATGCGCGCTTCGATGGCGGAGGTGTCGCCGGCGCCGTCGATGATGGTGCTGTTTTCCTTCGAGACCTGCACCTTCTTGGCGCGGCCCAGATCCTTGATGGTGGCCTTCTCCAGCGACAGGCCCACTTCCTCGGAGATCACGGTGCCGCCGGTCAGCACGGCCATGTCTTCCAGCATCGCCTTGCGACGGTCGCCGAAGCCCGGGGCTTTCACGGCCACGACCTTGACGATGCCGCGGATGGTGTTGACGACCAGGGTCGCCAGCGCTTCGCCTTCCACTTCCTCGGCGACGATCAGCAGCGGCTTGCCGGCCTTGGCCACGCCTTCCAGCACGGGCAGCAGGTCACGCACGTTGGAGATCTTCTTGTCGTGCAGCAGGATGAACGGGTCATCCAGGTCGGCGGTCATCGACTGCTGGTTGTTGACGAAGTATGGCGACAGGTAGCCGCGGTCGAACTGCATGCCTTCGACGACGTCCAGTTCGTTGTCCAGGCCCGAGCCTTCCTCGACGGTGATCACGCCTTCCTTGCCGACCTTCTTCATCGCGTCGGCGATGATGTTGCCGATCGACTCGTCGGAGTTGGCGGAGATGGTGCCGACCTGGGCGATGGCCTTGTCGTCGGCGGTGGGCTTGCTGATCTTCTTCAGCTCGGCCACGGCGGCGATCACGGCCTTGTCGATGCCGCGCTTCAGATCCATCGGGTTCATGCCGGCGGCGACCGCCTTGGAACCTTCGCGGATCAACGCCTGCGCCAGCACGGTGGCGGTGGTGGTGCCGTCACCAGCGTTGTCGGAGGTCTTGGAAGCGACTTCCTTGACCATCTGCGCGCCCATGTTCTCGAACTTGTCGGCCAGTTCGATTTCCTTGGCGACGGAAACGCCGTCCTTGGTGATGGTCGGGGCGCCGAAGCTCTTCTCGAGCACGACGTTGCGGCCCTTCGGGCCGAGGGTGGCCTTGACGGCGTTGGCGAGCACGTTGACGCCGCGCACCATGCGCGAACGAGCGTCTTCACCGAAACGGATGTCCTTTGCAGCCATGGGTATTAACTCCGGGATTCGATATTGGGGATTGGGGATTCGATGGGTTGGCGGGAGGCGGAATGGGTCGGGATGCGATCAGCGCAGAAGTCGCGCTTGTCCGAATCCCGAATCTCCAATGCCGAATCCCGCCTCGGCGATCAGCCGAGGATCGCGAAGATGTCGTCTTCCTTCACGACCAGATAGTCGGTGCCGTCCAGCTTCACTTCGGTGCCGCTGTACTTGCCGAACAGGACCTTGTCGCCGACCTTCACCTTCGGGGCGCGCACGTTGCCGTTGTCCAGGACCTTGCCTTCGCCGACGGCGACGACTTCACCCTTGATCGGCTTCTCGGTGGCCGAGTCCGGAATCACGATGCCGCCCGCGGACAGCTTCTCTTCTTCCATACGCTTGATGACCACGCGGTCGTACAACGGCTTGATATTGCTCATTTCAATCCTCTTTAAGTGATTGATTGGACAGGGAAAGGTTGGCGATTTTAGCACTCGGTACCCGAGAGTGCCAGCAACGCGGGCAAACAAACCCCGGCGAACCGGGATTGCGCTGAGATGGGGCCCGGGCCGAGCCTTTCAAGGGCCGGGGATCGAATGTTTGATCTTCGGCCGTATTACGTCTGTAATTACGTCCATGAAAACGCTCAAGCTCAACCGCATCGGCAATTCCGTTGGCCTGGTCCTGCCCCGGGACGTGCTGTCGCGGCTGAAAGTAGCCGAAGGCGACACCCTCTATCTGACCGAGGCGCCGGACGGTTACCGCCTGACTCCGTTCGATCCCGAGTTCGCGCGGCAGATGGATGCGGCCGAGCAGATCATGCGCGAGAACCGCGACGTCCTGCGCAAGCTGGCCGAGTAGCCATGCGCGAACCGGTCTGGTTGCTGGAGTCGGTGATGGAAGCCGCCCACCTGCAGCAGTTGGCCGAACACGGCGGCCCGTCCGGCGTCCGCGACCCGCACCTGCTGAGCAGCGCCCTGGCGCGTCCGCGGCAGGTATTCGCCTACGGCGACGGGGTGGATCTGGCGGCGCTGGCGGCGGCCTACGCCCACGGCATCGCGCGCAACCATCCCTTCGTCGACGGCAACAAGCGCACGGCGCTGATTGCCCTGTTGCTGTTCCTGCGGCTCAACGGCCAGGACCTCGTCGCTCCGCCGATGGATCGCTATCTGATGACGATGGCGCTGGCGGCCGGCGATTTGAACGAGACCCAACTGGCCGACTGGATCCGGTCCCGACTCCAACCTTTTCCGGCGCCCTGAACCGGCGCCCACGCTGCGATAATCGCCTGCCTATGTCCGTCCTGATCGCCTTTTGCACCTGCCCCGATGCCGACAGCGCCCGTCGCCTGGCCGGGACGCTGGTGGAAGAGCGGCTGGCGGCATGCGTGAACATCCTGCCCGGGATGACCTCGGTCTACCGCTGGCGGGACGCGGTGGAGACCACCGACGAGGTCCAACTGATCATCAAGACCACCGCCGTGCGCCTGCCGGCGCTGGCGGCCCGGCTGGCCGAGCTGCATCCCTACGAACTCCCCGAGCTGCTGGCGGTCCAAGCCGCCGCCGGCCTGCCCGCCTACCTGGCCTGGGTGACGGCGGAGACGAGCGAGCCCCGAGAGGAATCCTGACCGATGACGTGGTTGTCCCGCCTGCTGGCCCTGGGCCTGCTGCCCTTCGCCTGCGCCGCGCAGGCCCAGATCCGCCCGCAGGACCTGCCTCCGGTCGACGAAGTGTTCGTCCCCAGCGTGACCGCGCCCAGCCGCGACCGCATCGAGGTCAACTGGAAGATTGCCGACGGCTACTACCTGTACCGGCATCGCACCGGGGTCGAGGTGAGCGCCGGCGGTTTCACCGCCAAGCCGCTGCAACTGCCCAAGGGCAAGGCCTACCGCGACGAGTTCTTCGGCGACGTGGAAACCTATCGCGGCAGCCTGACCGCGGTGCTGCCCGGCCAGGCGGGCGCGGACGCCGATACGGTCACCCTCAAGATCAAGTATCAGGGCTGCGCCGACGCCGGCATCTGCTATCCGCCGCAGGTCCGCAACCTCACCGTGAACCTGCCCGGCGGCGCGCCCGCGGCGGCGGCGAACGATGCCGGCGGCTTCGTGCCGCTGGGTTCGTTGACCGGAGGCGGCTCGTCGCTGCTGGGTGGCGGCAAGGGCGCGGTCGATGCCGCGCCGCTGCCGCAGGATCGCGCCTTCGCGGTGGAAGCCATCGCCTTCGACGGCAACCAGTTGCTGCTGCGCTTCACCCCGGCGCGCGGCTACTACGTCTATCGCGACCGCACCTCGATGGCGCTGGAAGGCGCGTCCGGCATCGGCCTGCAGAAGCCGCGCTGGCCCAAGGGTCAGGCCTACCACGACGAACACTTCGGCGACGTCATCGTCTACTTCGATCAGGCCGAAGTGCCGGTGCCGCTGAAGCGCGACCATGCCAACGCCGCCAAGGCCACCCTGCGGGTGACCTTCCAGGGCTGCCAGACAGGCGGTATCTGCTATCCGCCGATGACCCGCCGGATCGCACTGTCGATTCCGGCCGGCAAGGTGACCCCGCCGGCCGAAGCCGCTGCCTCCGAAGCGCCGGCAGCGCTGCCCGCGTCGAATGGCGCGGCGGTTGCGGATACCGCCGGCACGGACGCATCCACTACCGAAACACCCGCCGCCTCCGACACGGCCGCTTCCGCCGGCGCTACCACCACCGAGGTGCCACGCACGCGGCCGCCGGAAGACGCGCTGCGTCGCGCCTCCGGCACGCCGACCAGCCTGTGGCTGGCGCTGCTGCTGGCGCTGGGCGGTGGCCTGATCCTCAACCTGATGCCCTGCGTGCTGCCGGTGCTGTCGCTGAAGGCGCTGTCGCTGGCCGGCGGTGATCGGCCGAAGGCGCGTGCACTCTGGTACACCGCCGGCGTGCTGCTGAGTTTCCTGGCGGTGGGCGGCGCGGCCATCGCGCTGCGCGCGGCCGGTCAGGCGCTGGGCTGGGGCTTCCAGTTGCAGCAACCGCTGGTGATCGGCGTGCTGGTGTACGTGGTGTTCGCGGTCGGCCTGAGCCTGTCGGGCGTGTTCGCCGTGGGTTATGGCCTGGCCGGCGCCGGCGATGGGCTGGCCCGCCGACACGGTCCGGCCGGTGATTTCTTCACCGGCGTGCTCGCGGTGGTGGTGGCGAGCCCGTGCACCGCGCCGTTCATGGGCGCGGCGCTGGCGTTCGCGTTCGCCGCGCCGGTGCCGCTGGCGTTGCTGGTGTTCCTGATGCTGGGCGTCGGCCTGGCGCTGCCATTCCTGCTGATCGGCTTCGTGCCGGCACTTGCCAACCGCCTGCCGCGCCCGGGCGCGTGGATGGAAACGCTGAAGAAGGCGCTGGCCTTCCCGATGTACCTGACCGCGGTGTGGCTGCTGTGGGTGCTCGGCCGCCAGCGCGGCATCGACGCGGTCGCGCTGGTGCTGGTCGGGCTGGTGCTGCTGGCGGTCGCTGCATGGTGGCTGCAACGCCTGCGCTGGCGCGCCGCGCCGGTGCAGCGCGTGCTGGCGGTGCTGGTGCTGGCCTCGGCTATCGTGCCGCTGGTGATGGCGCATCGCCTGCCGCCGCCGGAACGCGCCGCGCCCACCGGGACGCAGCACAGCGTCGCCTTTTCGCCGGAGCGATTGGCCGCGCTGCGCGCCGAGGGCAAGGTGGTGTTCGTCGACATCACCGCCGACTGGTGCGTGACCTGCAAGGCCAACGAGAAGACCGTGCTGGATCGCGAACCCTTCCGCAAGGCGCTGGCCGACGCCAACGGCGTGCTGATGCGCGGCGACTGGACCAATGTCGATGCCACCATCACCGCCTACCTGGAACAGCACGGCGCGGTCGGCGTGCCGCTGTACGTGGTGTATCCGCGCAACGGCGGCGAAGGTGAAGTGCTGCCGACGGTGCTGACCCAGTCCATGATCGAGGACGCACTGGCGAGGGCCGCGCGATGAAGGTCACTCCCGCGCGCGTGCTATGGGTGGCGGTGGCCGCCGGCGCGCTCGGCCTGCTGGCCAGCCATGCCTTCGACAGCGGCTGGCTGTGGCGCACCGAACCGGGACAGCAGGCACTGCAGACCGTCGTCAACGCAACCGCGCCCAAGCCGCCGCCCGGCGTGACCCCCGCCAAGGTGGGCGATCCGATGCCGAAGATCGCCCTGCCCGGCCCCGACGGAAAGACCGTGGACCTGGCGAGCTATCGCGGCCGTCCGCTGCTGATCAACGTATGGGCCAGCTGGTGCGGCCCGTGCATCAAGGAAATGCCGGAACTGGACCGCTTCGCCCGCGAACAAGGCGCCGACGGCGTGCAGGTGATCGGCCTGGCGCTGGACACCGTGGAAGGCGTGAACGACTTCCTCGCCAAGGTGCCGGTGCAGTACCCGATCCTGCTGGACACGCCCGGCCCGGCCGACAGCAGCGTCTGGCTGGGCAACGCCAAGGGCGTGCTGCCCTACACCGTGCTGGTGGGCGCGGATGGGCGCATCCTCAAGCAGAAGATCGGGCCGTTCGTGGAAGGCGAGATCACCGGCTGGGCGAGCAAGCATTAGCTTTTTTGCCTCCCCCTTGACCAGCCATTCGGCTGTTGAAAGCGAAAAAGGGGGACTGAGGGGGATTTGCTCTTTCTTCCAGCACCGCGCGAATCCCCCGTCACCCGCTACGCGGGTGCCCGGCCCTTTTCCGCTTTCAACAGCCGAATGGCGGGTCAAGGGGGCTATCAAGACCACGCGAGCTTTTTGCCTCCCCCTTTGCAAAAGGGGGACTGAGGGGGATTTGCTCTTTCTTCCAGCACCGCGCAAATCCCCCGTCACCCGCTAGCGCGGGTGCCCGCCCCCTTTTTCAAAGGGGGCTATCAGGTCGCGCGAGCTTTTACCTCCCCCTTTGCAAAAGGGGGATTGAGGGGGATTTGCTTTTCTCTTCCAGCACTACGCAAATCCCCCACCGCCCACTCACCCTCTACTCCAACACCGCCTGCACATCCACAATGCTCACCCCCGGCATCTGCCCCAGCCATTGATCGAACCAGGGTTTGTGCGACGCACCGACAATGTTCAGCACGCGCTGCCCCGGCCGATCACGCACCGTCTCCAGAATATTGGCGACCATGCGCAGGTTGCGGATTTCCCAGCCGTTGACCCAGATCTGCGGATAGTGCTGCGGCGACTGCGCACGCAACGGGCCACGCAGATTGTTCTCGGCATAGATCCACGACACCTCGGGCTGGTTGATGTAGCGATACAGCGGCAGCAGGTCCGGCGCCTTGATCAGGCGGTCCTGCTCGGCGATGGCCTGCTCCAGCTTCGTGCGATCGGTCTTCCATGCCGCCATCACCGCTTCGCCAAAGGCTTTGGTCTCCGCGATCTGATGGCTGTCGCCGGTGTGATCGTCAATGGGATGCACACGCTCCAGCCCCAGCCTGGCCGCCAGCCGCGCGCCGATCTGGAAGCTCTCGTTGTTGCGCGTTTCCAGCTCGCGCAACATCTGCACCAGCACCTCGTCCAGACCGTCGCCGACGCGGCGCTCGCCCGCCGGCAGCCGCAGCCATTGCACGTAGGCCGACGCCGGGTCGCTGGCGGCCAGGAACAGCGCGGCCAGATGCCGGCGCTGCGCGGGCGCCGGATTCGCCGGCCACGCGGCCAGCGCCTTGTTCACCCCGGCAATCGCGGCGGGAATATCCAGGCCCGTGGCCGCCTTGGCCTTGTCCGTGCTCCGGCAGTAGTCCTCGCCGTAGACGGTGGGATGGCGCGCGGCCAGATCGCATTGCTCACCGCCAATCGCCTCGATGGTGATGACCTGCGGCTTGAACGCGGCCAGCTTGTCCAGCAGCGGCGCCAGCGCCTCCACCTTGAAATCCTTCTGCTCGCGCAGGTGGACCGACCCCAGCACCAGCATCTGCGTGCGCGGCCCGACCATGTCGTCATCGAGCGTGGTCAGGTTCTGGGCATGGGCCAGTAAAGGCGCACCGCCCGCCAGGCAAGCCATCAGCATCATCGTCTTGCGCATCCGTCCGTCCTCGGTTGTATTCCCGGACAGTGCGATGCACGAAGAGGCGGCAGGGTTTAAATCCGGACCGAAGCGGATGATGTGCGAGGCGCGCGCATCACCGCTGGCTGTACACATGACGGCACGCGGGGAAAGCCCATCTTCCCCGGCATGCCGCACACCCACATCAGCGCATCGCGCGCTTGCGTTTCAGCAGCTTCCGCTTGGGGCCATCACCCGGCTGGGCCGGAGTGACCGAGATCCACTCGGACTGGTTCATGATGCGGTCGACCTGCCGCTCCATGTTCTCGAAGCTGGCGTACCAGCGGTGGATGGCCATGGTGGGTTCGTTGTGTTCGTCGCCACCGCAGGCGGCGCTGAGGCAGCCCATCAGGTTGAGCTGGTTGCGCAGTTGTTTCAATTCGTAGATGGCCGCTTCGGAAAAGAAATAGCCGGTGCGCGGCATGGCGGGCGTAGGGGAATCTGAACTCATTGGCGGTACTCCAGTCCGTGGGGAAAGATCCCCGCTGCCGGATGGCAAACGGGGATGCCGGGAGGCCAAAAACCGCATAGAGTCGGCGGGCGTATTCCCTCAAGAAGAGGTCTTGTATTAGCCGCCCTCCCGACGCTGAACTTTCACCGCGTCGGAATACCGATGGTGCCGGTACAGAAGAGCCACCGAGAACTGCGACGGTGGCTCCGCTCTATGTGGGAGTTTTGGACTCCGGTGACGAGTCTGCCTTCGCCATCGAACGCGTTCAATGCTTTGGCGTTCAATGTTATGCAAGTGACTTGGTGCGAATTTTCCCGAACAGAGGGATATCACTTCGCATGTACTGGAGATCCGCAGCACCATCGCATCCACGAATCACCGATACGGTGAACCGTTCGCCCATTCATCGGCCCGCGGCGGACCGTTTGCCCGCGCCTGTTTTTCCAGCGCCGGTGGAATGCGCCGACCTGTCCGTACTGCCGACGCTGCGTTGTTGTCCTGCGGGATTGGCTTCGGGCACGAGCATGACGTCAGGAGACGGCTTCTCCTCTGGTGCATCTCCGCGAAGCCCCATCGCGTTCTCCATCCAGCGAAGGGCGCGTTCGGTCAGGTGCGGGCCCAGTGTTTCGCCCACGTTGCGGTGGTATTCCTCCAGCCAGCCCTGCTCGTCCCGGTCGAGCATCTCCATCGACAGGCATCGCACGTCGATGGGGCACAGCGTGAGCGTCTCGAATTCAAGGAAACCCGGTTCGCCACTGGCGTGACGCGCATGCACCAGGTTCTCGATGCGCACGCCCCATTGGCCGGGGCGATACAGGCCCGGTTCGATGGAGGTAACCATGCCGGCGTGCATCCCGCTGTCCGGGTGTAGCGGCGCGCGCCAAGAGATCCGCTGCGGGCCTTCGTGCACGTTGAGGAAGGCGCCGACGCCATGGCCGGTCCCGTGCCCGTAGTCCAGCCCTTCGCGCCATAGCGGCGCCCGCGCGATGGCATCCAGCATCTGCGCCGGTATCCCTTCCGGAAAACGGGCACGCGACAGTGCAATCAGTCCTTTCAGTACCCGCGTACAGTCGCGCCGCTGGCGTGGCGTCAACGCACCGACGGGTACCATCCGGGTGACGTCGGTGGTGGCGCCCTGCCGATACTGGCCGCCGGAATCGATCAACAGCAGGCCATCGCCACGGATGGTTTCCCCTTCGTCCATTGCCCGGTAATGCGGCATCGCTGCGTTGGCGTTGAAGGCGGCGATGGTCGCGAAACTGGCGCCGGCAAAACCCTCGCCCGCCGCACGGTGCATCGCCAGTTGGCGGTCGACCTCGCGCTCGCTGACCGTGCCTTCGCGCAAGGCCTCGTCCAGCCAGGCCAGGGCTTCGCACAAGGCGATGCCGTCCAGCATCATGGTCGAACGAATCGCCTCGATTTCCGTCGCGGACTTGCGCGCCTTCATCGCGGCCACCGGATTGCCGGCTTCGATCAAATGGACACTGGCATGCAGGCCGGAAAGCATGCCGATGCTGGCTTGCTGCGGATCCACCAGCAAACGGGAGTCCTTCAGTCGCGCCAGCGCCTGCCGGGCATCGGCATAGGGCTCGATGGCCACGCCGTGGCGCGCCAATCGCTGCGCGCATTCCGCGGATAGGGCATCTTCCGTGAGGAACAGACTCACCCGCTGGGGTTCGATCAACGCATGGGCGAGAAACAGCGGGTGATAGGGAATGTCCGAACCCCGCAAATCGAACAGCCAGGCGATATCGTCGAGCGCCGAAATCAGATGGCTATCGGCGCCGGTGCCGGACAGGACGGCGCGGAGCGCATGCATGCGCCCCATTGCGGCGCCCGAACCCGGTCCCGCGCCAATGGGACGTCGCGGCAGGCCGGGCCGATCGCCCCACACCGCCAGCAGCGGATCGGTATCGGCAATCAAGCGGATGTGGCGCGGCGCGAGACCCGCCTGCAGCCGCCGGTGCGCCGCCAGGCTGAAACAATCACCATCGATGGCGACGAAACCGCCAGCGCGGACGTTGCCACACAGCCAGCGGGCACTCTCTTCGATCAGGTCGCTTCCGGACTGCTCCACCTGCACGCCGGTGCCGGCCAACCGCTGTTCCGCCTGCTGCCGGTAACGGCTGTCGGTCCACAGGATGGCCCACTTGCGACCGATGATCAGCAAACCCGCCGAGCCGTCGAAACCGCACAGCCAGCGGCACGCCTGCCAGCGTGGCGGAGGCTGCTCGGTCTGGTGCGGATCCGAACAGGGCACCAGCACCGCGTCGACCGCGGCTTCACGCATCCATGCGCGCAGTCGTTTCAGTCGTGCGCGGAACAACGCGGGAGTCGGGGCGCCCCTCATGGCCGGACCGCGTGGAAGGTGACGGTCCCGCCGGCCGGACCGGATCCCGGGATCAACAGGCGGCAGTGCCTGGACATGGAAAGGATTCCTGCAAGGAAAAAAGGTTCGCTTGGGCGTGCGTCGCCAACGGAATGGCGCATGTCATGTTTCAATCGCGCGCGGCGAGCTCGCTCAGGTAGCGCACCAGCAGCGATACCGGACGTCCGGTGCCGCCTTTGTGCTCACCCGACTTCCAGGCCGTACCGGCAATGTCCAGGTGCGCCCACGCCACGTTGTCGCCGACGAAGCGCGACAGGAAACAGGCGGCGGTCACGCTGCCCGCCTGGCGGCCGCCGTCGTTGCCGAGATCGGCCACGGTGGACTTCAACAGCGGCTGGTATTCCTCATCCAGCGGCAACCGCCACGCGCTGTCCGCACACCAGCGGCCGGCGGCCAGCAATGCCTCGGCCAACGCATCGCGATTGGCATACAGCCCGCTGTGCACGCTGCCCAGCGCCACCACGCAGGCGCCGGTCAGGGTGGCGATGTCGATCAGGGCGGCCGGCGCGAAGCGTCGCTGCGCGTAGATCAGCGCGTCGCACAGCGCCAACCGGCCCTCGGCATCGGTGTTCAGCACCTCGATGGTCTTGCCGGACAGGCTCCGGATCACGTCGCCCGGCTTCAGCGCGTTGCCGCCGGGCATGTTCTCGCAGGCCACGATGATCCCGACCACGTTGAGGGGCAGCGCCAGCTCGGCGCAGGCGCGCATCACCCCCAGCACCGTCGCCGCGCCGCACATGTCGTACTTCATCTCGTCCATCGCCGCGGACGGCTTGATGGAAATGCCACCGGCATCGAAGGTCACGCCCTTCCCCACCAGCGCGATCGGCGCCTGGCTGGCCGGGCCACCGCGATGATGCAGGACGATGACCCGGGGCTCCTCGCTGGAGCCCTTGGCGACGGCGAGGAACGCATCCATCCCCAATGCTTCGGCACCGGCCTGATCGAAGATCTCCACGTCCAGCGGCCAACGCGCGGCCAATATCGCCGCGGTGTCCGCCAGATGGGTCGGCGTGCAGACATTGCCCGGCGCGTTGCCCAGATCACGCGCCAGTTCCACCCCGTTGGCGGTCGCGATGGCGACCGCCAGCGTCTGGCTGACCGCCGGCTCGCTCTCCGGATCGATCGCCAGCACGACGCTGCGCCGCATCGGCGGCGGGACGCCTTCGCTGCGATAGCGATCGAACCGGTAATCGGCTTCGCGCAATGCGCGCACCGTCAAGGCCGCGCACTGCGCCGCCGGCAGGGCAGACAGTGCGGGGACTTCCAGCACCCAGATCGCGCTGTCGGCACGGCTGGCCAGCCAGGCCGAAGCGGCCGCGCGCGCGGTGGCGAGTACCTGGGTCGCGATGTTTGCCGATGGCTTTCCCATGCCCACCAGCAGCAGTCGCTGCGCCTGCAGACCGTGGGGGGCATGCAACATCAGTGTCGCCCCGGCACGCCGGGGCAGTTCATCCCGTTCGCAACACCGGTCAAGCAGGCCGTCGGTGGCCAGATCGACCGCCTGCAACAGGGGCACGCTCTGCCAATTTTCTTCGGGCACGCCCAGGATCAGGCAATCGGTGGGCTGTTCGAGCCATGTGACCGGATCAGTGGCGGCCAGGCATTGGATATCCATCGGGGTTTTCACGGGTGCGTGGGTCATGGGGAGGAGACATCCGGTTCTGAAGCGATTTCAACGCAGCGACGCAGTCCCGCGACGATCAACGACAGCGGCAGCGCCGGATAGCTCCCTCCCCACGGCATCTCGATGGGTTCGGGGCGGGGCATGGGCACGTGGATGAAGCCGCCGCGCGCGCCATTGCGGCGCTTCAGTGCGCGCATCAGGTGGTAGAAGGTCGCGTTGCACACGTAGGTGCCGGCGCTGAGGGAGATGTCCGCGGGACACTCGAGTGCCTGCAGGCCCTCCAGCATGGCCCGCAGCGGCACCGTGGCGAAGTACGCGGCAGCACCTCTTTTGGACAGGGGCGCGTCGATCGGCCGGTAGCCGTCATTGTCGACGCTCTGCGCGTTGGCCAGGTTGATGGCGACCTGCTCCAGGCAGACCACCGACCTGAAGTTGTCCACGCCGGTGCACAGCACCACACCCGGATCATGTTCGGCCAGCAATGCCTTCAATCTTCGCGGCGCGCCCGCGAAGGTCACCGGCAGGCATCGGGCGATGACCTTGCGGCCATGCACGCGGATGCCGTCCAGCGCGGAGGCGGCCTCCCAGCTCGGATTGGTGGTGGCGCTGCCGAAAGGTTCGAAGCCGGTGATCAGGATCGGCTTCCTGGACAGTCTGGGCATGAGTTTCCTTGTTGCCAGGGCGATGAGAGGACAGCGCGCGGATGCCGCGGAATGAAAAAGAACAGCATGCGGATATCGGGGGGAGAGAGACCCGCCGGTTACCGCATGCTGTTGTCACGAGGAAAGCAGGGATCGGGTTGGTGCGGTGACAGTGACATCGGGCATGCGAGGGGCGCACCGTTGCCGTCGCGGCACGGGTTTCTAGGTGCGCTGGAGATCTTCTTCCGACCACACGGTGACTTCGCCCAGTTCGAGCGCGCGCACCGGCGCCTCGATCTGCGCCAGATCGCCAGCCACCACCCAGGTCATCCCTTCGGGGGTGAACATCGTCCGGGCCGCATCCGCCACCTGCGCCACGCCGGTGCCTTCCAGACGCTGTTTCAGCGTCTGCGCGTAGTCGTCCGGACGTTCGTACAGATGGTTGGACACCAGCGTGGACAACACCGCGCCAGTGGTCTCGTAGCTGCCCGGCAAGGCGCGCACGCTCTGCGCCTTGACCTTGTCCAGTTCCGCTTCGGTGGGTGGCCGATCGCCCGCATACGCCCGCGACTCGCTGATGATCTCGCGGATCGATTCGGCGGTCCTGTCCACCTGCACCGGCGCGGACACCAGCAAGGGACGCTGGCCTTGCGCGTCGGGCATGCCGCTGCGGGCGCCATAGGTCCAGCGCTTGTCCTCGCGCAGGTTCATGTTCAGACGCGAAGTGAACATGCCACCGAACACCGTGTTGGCCAATTGCATGGCCTGGTTGGCCGGCGTGGCGGTGGGCGCCAGCAGCCGCGATACCGTGACCTGCGATTGCTCGCCCGGACGATGCAACAGGTGGACGCGCGAGGACAGGGCTTCGGTGATGCCGGGCAAGGCCTTGTCCGGCGCGGCGGTCTGCGGCGCGGACCAGTCGCCGAACGCGCTTTCCAGCATCGGCAATACCGTGTCCATCGTGGTGTCGCCGGCGAGGAACAACGTCGCGCGATCCGGCCGGAGCCAGGTGGCATGGAACGCCATCAGATCCTCTTGCGTCAGCGCCTGCACCGCGTCCAGGCTGCCGGTGCCGGAGAACGGCACGCCGTAGGCGTGGCCGGCGCCGAACAGCAATCGCGGCAGCAACCGGCTGGCGACCGTGGCCGGGTTGCCGAGTTCGCGCGAAATCGTCGCCAGCAGTTGCGCGCGCAGCCGCTCCAGGTCCTCGGCGCGATAGGCGGGCCGGCGCACCAGTTGGGCGCACAGGACCAGCGCGTCGGCCAGGCCGGTGTTCAGCGTGCCCAGCAAGACGCCTGAGCTGTCCAGCGTCGTGAACGGCTGGAACGTCGCGCCCAGGCGTTGCAGTTGCCGTGCGACCTCGACCGAATCCAGCCGCTGCGTGCCTTCGCCCAGCATCGCCAGCGCGGTACGCGCCACGCCGGTGTTGCGGCCCTGCTCCGCGGCAAGGCCGGCGTCGAAGTGCAATTGAAGCTGGGTGACCGGAATGGTGTGGCGTTCGGCCAGGATCACGCGCATGCCGTTGCTCAGGCAGGCGCGCTGCACCATCGGGAACGCGAGGTCCGGGAAACGCGTCACCGCCGGCACCCCACGACGACGATCCACCGTGCTCGGCGTCGTCGCGTAATCGCACGTCGGCGCGGTCAACGGCGCGGGGCGATCCGGGGCGGCCGGCAGGCCCGCCACCGGCGGGTCGGTGTCGATGTCTTCGTCACCCACCGGCACGATGGTCAGGGTGTAGTCGCCCTGCGCGATCCACTGGCGCGCGGCGGCGACCACTTCGTCCGGCGTCGCCGCCTGCTGGCGGGCCAGATCGGCGCGGTAGGCGGACGGGTCGTTGCGGTAGAGCTGGCCTTCGGCCAGCAGCACCGCCTTGCCGGCGAATCCTCCCACTTTCTCCAGGCCGTGCACGAGTTCGGCACGCAGCACCGTACGGGCGCGCAGCAATTCGTCCGCACTCGGTCCTTCGCGCAGGAACGTTGCCCATTCCTCGGCGATGGCCGCTTCCACGGCTTCTGCATCCGCGCCCGGGCGCAGGTTGACGACCAGCATGAACATGCCGGCCAGCGCCAGCGACAGGACGTCCGCCGAGACGCCGTCGGCCAGTCCATCCCGATAGACCAGCCGCTGGTACAGGCGCGAACTGACGTCGCCGCCCAGCACCCATGCCGCCAGTGCCAGGAGTGGCGCATCGGCATGCCCCAGTCCCGGCACGTTCCACTGGCGCATCAGGCGCACCTGCGGCACGCGGTCGCGCTGCACACCACGGCTGGAGCGCCTGCGCGGCGCGATCCAGGCAGCGGGCCGGCTCACCGGCGGACCGGCCGGAATGTCGCCAAAGTAGGTCCGCACCTTCTCGCGCGCTTGTGCGGGGGTGATGTCGCCGGCCAGCACCAGCACCGTGTTGGCCGCGCCGTAGTAGGTGCTGAACCACGCGCGCACATCGTCCAGCGAGGCCGCGTCCAGATCGTCCATCGAGCCGATGGTGGTGTGCTGGTAAGGATGGTTGGCCGGGAACGCGTTGAGCTGGATGTTCTCCCACGCCCGTCCATAGGGCTGGTCCTCGTTCTGGCGCTTCTCGTTCTTGACCACGCCGCGCTGGGTATCCAGCTCATCCTGGCCGATCGCGCCGAGCAGGTGGCCCATGCGATCCGATTCCATCCACAGCGCCATGTCCAGCGCGGTGGTCGGCACGGTCTGGAAATAGTTGGTGCGATCGAACCAGGTGGTACCGTTCTGGTCGGTCGCGCCGGCCAGCTCGAACGGCTTGAAGAACACGTCCTTGTGGTGCTCCGACCCCGAGAACATCAGGTGCTCGAACAGGTGCGCGAAACCGGTCTTGCCATCCGGCTCGTAAGCCGAGCCCACGCCGTACCAGACCGACACCGCTACCACCGGCGCCTTGTGATCCTCGTGGACGATCACGGTCAGGCCGTTGTCCAGCACGAAGCGCTCGTAACCGATGTCGGGCAACATCGCGCCATCCACACCGCTCATGCCTTCACCTCCACGGTTTCGGCCAGTACCTGCATCAGGCCTGCATGAAGATGCTCGCCGAAGGCGTACTTGGCTTCCAGCCCGATGGCATTGTCCCTGGCCTGGCAAGCCTGCATCAGCGCCCGGAATGCCTTGACCTCCTCGAAGGTTTCCATCTGTTCCGGACTCGCGTCGGGCGAGGCGGCCTCCCGGTCCTGGGCGGCCTTCAGCAGGGCCAGCCGGTGCGCCCATTCTTCCGCGGGATAGGTCAAGGGCAGCGCATGCTGCCACAGCGCGTAGAACATCGTTCCGATCGCCCCGGCCAACGCTTCCTCCAATTCCTCGGCGGGCCAGGCCAGCATCTCGGCGGCGGTCATCACCAGGTGCGAGAACACATCCGGCTTTCCGCCCTGGACAGGTGTGCGCGCCAATGCTTCACCCGCTGCGACGCGCGCCTGCTTCCACTGGGCGGCGGTCGGTGGGTCGCCCGTCGCCTGTCGTTGGTGCAGGAAAGCGACCCGCTCGGCGACCGTGTGTGCCTCCGGACTGGCGCTGGCCTGATAGAGGAAGGTGCTGGAGACGATGTCGGTCAGGTACCAGTGGATGAATCGCGGGGCCAGCGTGCCCAGATCGGCGCCCAGCGGAATCGCCAGCAACCACTCCAGCGGATAGAGTCGTGACACGCCACGCAGGTGGTACTGCGGATGGCCGTCGACATCGACTTCCCGCATGGATACGCCGTGCACAAGCTCGGCCACGCGCGCCGCGTTCGCCGGGATGCCCAGGGTGCCCTCGTAGCGTTGGACGTCCGCGCTTTCCAGGGCCGCCGCCATCAGGCTGTAGCGCTGGTGCTCCGGATCGCTCAGTGGACCGTTGGCACCACAGGAGAGAATCCGGTCGTTGTTGATGTGGTTGCCCACGCGCTCCACTACGGCATCGCGGAGTGCGGCGTCACCGTAGAACGCGCGGAAGCTGCGCCGCGGCGCGGCTGGCGTCGGTGGCGTCACCGGCGCGGTGGCGTACTTGTCCAGCAGGTTGCTGAAATGCGACTTGCTCTGCGATCCGCTGGTGCGCTCGACCACCTGGCCGTTCTGGATCAGCAGCAGGGTGGGCAGTCCGCGCACGTCCATGCGCTCGGCCAGCGCCTTGTTTTCGTCGGTGTTGACCTTGGCAAACTTGATCCGGCCGCCGTAGATCTCGGCCAGTTTGTCGAACAGCGGCGCCAGCGCCTTGCAGGGACCGCACCACGGCGCCCAGAAATCAACGAATACAGGGATGTCCGACTGCTCGACCTCGGCGGCGAAGCTGGCTTCGTCGACTTCGACGACGTCGTGCGTCCGTGGGGTGTCGTGCATGGTGCGTGCTCCGGGTACTTGGAAGTTAAAAGTCAGTCGAGGTCGCGATAGATCGATGCTAGATAGCCGTATCCGCCTCCGAACCCTCCTTTGGTAGGGTTGGGCGCGTATTCCATGCGAATGCGGCGGCGCGTGGTGCGGGTGTTCCCACGCGAATCCGGCGCCACCGTGGCGGTAGTAGGCCGGGTGCAGGGGCAGAACGAACGATTCATGGAGGTTCCAGGTAGATGACGCGAACGCGGGCTCGCGGGTGATGAGCAGCCTAGGCAGCCGGGAATGCGCCCACACCCTCCGTAGGTAGGTAAACGCGCATGCACCGGGACGCCGGATTCAGCCCGCCAGTTGCGCGGCCAACTGGGTGCGGCTACGGATCCCCAACTTGTCGTAGATGTGGCTCAGGTGATCCTTCACCGTGGTGATATCGCGATGCAGGGCGTCGGCGATTTCCTGGTTGCTCATCCCGCGCATGACCAGCAACGCGACGTTGCGCTCCCCCGGGGTCAGTTGCGAGAGGATCGACAGCTGCGAAGGCGATGGCTCGAATGCGGAAACGACCCGCGCGGCCATGCCCGAATAACGCAGCAACACGGTGGGCAGGCGTCCGCCGACGTCGTTCCTGGACACCGCGATGCTCAGGGTCGCCTGCATGTCCCGGCGCAGGGGATGGATCACCCGCTCGCTCAGTTCGCCCTTTTCCCTCGCCAATCCCAGGACATTGCCCAGCCAGCGCTGGCGCAGTCGCTCGCCCGCCTCGCGCAGCACTTTCGGCAGATGGAATTCGATGCGCGCGTCGCCAGGCGGGGGAATGGCTGGCGCGTGGTTCCACAATTGGGTCAGCCGGTAGCCTTCCTCGTTGACGTACAACGGGCGCAAGGTCCAATCGAACAGCGCCAGGCCCACCGGCAAGCCCGACAGGAATCCCTGGATGTCGGCCTGGGTGCCGCACTGCCCTTCATGTTCGAGCAGGCGCGCATGCACCTGTTTCAGCAACGGCACCCATCCCGCCAGGCGCTCCGCCTCCTCGGGCTTGAAGGCACCCCCGACCGGCGCACGGTAGAGGGCCACACCCGCCGAAACCTGCCACTGTTCCCAACCCAGCGGCAGGACCAGCGCATGCCGCCATCCCGACAGCTCCAGCAGGGATCGGCTGGGCTCGATAGCATCGCGCAGGTCCAGCGGTATCGGCGAATCCGTCCCCGCCGACGGATGCGGTCCGTCCAGCGCCGGCAACAATCCGGCGCCGAGCATGGCGGCACTGGCGTGGACGAGGAATGCCTCGGGAACGATCTGCGTGCCTTCCGGCCCGCTGTAGTACGACCGCAGGAATCCCCGCGCCCGCGCCCGCCGTGCTTCGCCGTCCTCGCCCAGCACGGTCGCCGACAAGCCGCTCCATGCCACCGTGGTGTCGTGCGCGACGACCGCCTGCACCAGAGCCTGCACATGACGCCAGAACGTCGGCAGATCGCGGCTGCCCGCCACGTCGGCGAGCAGCGACCGCAGGGGCGCTTCCAGCATCGTCACGGCGGCGGCCTGCTCAACTGGCTGCTCCGGCCGGCAAGGCTGTCTGGATGGCCGGACCTTCCGGCAGGACCAGCAGGCGATGATCGTGGAAGCGATCCAGGGTGGTCCGGTGCGCCACGCTGATCAGCGCCGTGCCCGGCAGCCGGTCCACCAGCAATTGATACAGGTGCGCTTCGGTCTCCAGATCCAGCGCGCTGGTGGATTCGTCCAGGAACAGGAATTCCGGCTTGCCCAGCAGCGCGCGCGCGAACGCCACCCGTTGCTGTTCGCCCAGCGACAGGCGCATGCCCCAGCGGTCGCGATCGTGCAGGCGGTCGACCAGATGCGGCAGACGGCAGTCAACCAAGGCTTGCCGGCAGGTCTCGTCGCGATAGACCTCCGGGGATTGCGGATACGCCAGCGCCACCTTCAGCGTGTCCCACGGCAGGTAGCTTTTCTGCGGCAGGAACAACACGCCCTGCGCCGGCCGCTCGATACTTCCGCGGCCGTACGGCCACAGGCCGGCGATGGCGCGCAGCAGGGTGCTCTTGCCGACGCCGGAGGGTCCGCGCACCAGCCAGCGCTCACCCGGTTTCATCCGCAGATCGCCGATGGCCGCCAGCGCTTCGCCATCCGGCAAGGCCAACGCCAGATCGCGCGACACCAGTACCGGCGCGTCGGTCTCCTCGACGTGGACGCCCCCCGACAGCGGCGGCGCGTCCAGCGCGGCATCCATGTCGCGCAGGCGATTGACCACCGCGATCCACTCCACGATCTTCTGCCAGGCGTTGGCCACCCAGTTGAGCTTGCCGAACACCGTGTTGAACGCGGTATGCAGGGTCGTCATCGTGCCCACTGTCATCGCGCCGGCCAGTACCTTGGGCGCCAGCATCAGGTAGGTGGCGTAGGTGGCGAAGCTGGACGTGGTGAAGGAGAAGCAGGCCCAGCGCATCTGGTAGAAGATCAGTCGCCACCAGTTCTGCCGGACCTGTTCGAAACGCCCGGTCAGCCGGTCGTATTCCACGTCGGCGCCGCCATACAGCGCTACCTGCTCGGCGTGCTCGCGCACCTGGATCATGCCGAAGCGGAAATCCGCCTCGACCCGCTGCTGGTTCATGTTCAGGCCAATCAACGGCCGGGCGATCCACTGGGTCATCCAGGTATTGACGATCGCGAACAGCAGTGCCGCCCAGAACAGGTAACCGGGAATCGACCAATCGCGGCCGCCCAGAGTGAAGTCGAGTGAACCGCCCTGCTGCCACAGCATCGCCGAAAACGCGCCGATGCCCAGCATCGCCGAGTACGCCTCCACGCCCAGGTCGATGGACTTTTCCAGGAACAGCTTGAGGTCCTCGGCGATGCGCTGATCCGGGTTGTCCAGTTGCTGCTCGCGCTCGATCCGGTAGAGCGCTTCCTCGTCCAGCCACAGGCCCAGCCACGGATGGGTCAGGGCGGTGCGCGCTTCCATCATCAAGCGCTTGTGCAGGTAGGTGAAGACGACGAAACAGGCGACCCCGATCATGGCCGCCGTGAACAGCCGCGCCACCCACGTATAAAAGTCGGTGGCGTTGCGGGTGGTCAGGGCATCGATGATCTGCCCGCCATAGCTGGCCAGCTTGACCATCAGCCAGGTATCCATCGCCATCAACCCGGCCAGCAGCACGAGCATGGCCAGCATCCGGCCACGCGCGGGCGCGCGCAGCAGCATCAGCAGCAGCTTCACCACCACGCTCCGCCTGCGTGCCTGCATGCTCATGCCGGCACCCCCAGGTCCTCGACCCACGCCGGTCCGGTTGCCTGCAAACGCAGGCCGTGGGTGTGGAACTCGGTCAGGGTGGGTCGGTGGGCCACGCTGACCAGGGCGGTCCCGGGCAGCCGATCCACCAGCAGCTGATACAGATGCTGCTCGGTCTCCGCGTCCAGCGCACTGGTGGACTCATCCAGGAACAGGAAGTCCGGCCGGCACAGCAACGCCCGCGCGAATGCGATGCGTTGCTGTTCGCCCAGTGACAGCCGCATGCTCCAGCGGTCGCGCTCATGCAGTCGCGTGGCCAGTTTCGGCAGGCGGCAATCGATCAACGCCTGCCGGCATGCCTCGTCGCTGTGGTAATCCGCCGGCCGCGGATAGGCCAGCACCACCTTCAGGGTGTCCCAGGGCAGATAGCTCTTCTGCGGCAGGAACAGGCTGCGTCCGCCCGGAGGCGCGATGCGCCCGTGCCCATGCGGCCACAGGCCGGCGATGGCGCGCAGCAGCGTGCTCTTGCCGACCCCGGAAGGGCCGCGCACCAGCCAGCGCTCGCCCGGCCGCATGCGCACGTCGCCGATTTCCGCCAGCGCGCTGCCATCGGGCAACGCCAGCGCCAGCCCACGGGTCGACAGCATCGGCGTATCGGCTGGCATCATCTCGATGCCGGTGGCCGGTGGGCGGTCAATCGCCTGGTCCAGTTCCTGCAATCGCTTCACCACCGCGATCCATTCCACGATCGCGGTCCAGGAGCTGGCGATCCAGTTGAGCTTTTCCAGGGTCTGGCCATACAGCGCCTGCATCGTGCCCATGGTGCCCACGGTGACGGCGCCGGCCAGCACCTTCGGGCCCAGCAACAGATACATCAGGTAGGTGGACACCCGCCCGGTGGCGGAGTTGTACACCTGGAAGCCGGCCTGGTAGGCGATCAAGCGCCACCAGTTCCGCCGGACCCGCCCGAAGCATTCGATCAGCCGGCGGAACTCGCTGGCACCGCCACGGTAAAAGGCGACCTGCTCGGCATTCTCGCGCACCTGCGCCAGGCCGAAGCGGAAATCCGCCTCCACGTGCTGCTGCTGCATGTTCAGCGCGATCTGCGGCTTGGCGATCCAGCGGGTGAAAATGAAATCGAGCGCCGAGTAGATCAGCGCGATCCAGAACAGGTAACCCGGAATCGACCAGGCTTGCCCGCCCCAGCTGAAATCGAACGCACCGCCCTTCTGCCACAACTGCACCGAGTAGGCCCAGACGCCGCCCAGGGCGCCCAGACCGCCCATCAGCAGGCCAAGCGACGAGGTCAGGAACAGGTCCAGGTCCTGGGCGATGCGCTGGTCGGGGTTGTCGACGCGCTTCTCGCGTTCTATCCGGTAGATCGCCTCCTCACTCAGCCAGTGCCGCAACCACGGGTAGGTCAATGCGGTGCGTGCCTGCATGTGCAACCGCAGGTTGGCGTACATGTACAGGCCGGTGCTGACGAACAATCCCACCAGGCACGCCATCAGGGTCAGCAACGCCCCTCTGAACCCGGCCACGTCGCGCTGGGTCAGGGCGTCGATCATCTGCCCCATCACCACGGCCAGCTTGATGCCCATCCACAGCTGGAGGCCCAGCACCGCGCAGGACAGCAATACGGTGGCCAGCATGCGCCAGCGATAGGGAGACACGACCAGATTGCCCAGCAGCTTGAACACCACGTGCTTGCGGCGACGGCTCATGCGGTAAAACTCCCATCGCCGGCTCCAGGCTGGCGATGTGTCCGTGGGGGAAAGGGGGAGGTTGGGATGCGGGATTCCGCGGGGCCGCCCCGCGCCCGGGCGCGGCGCCATGGGCGGCAACCGCGCACCGGACGCCGGGCGTCCGATCACTCATCGGCCAAGCGCGATCAGAACTGTCCGCGCAGGGTCAGCATCCAGTTGCGCGGTGCGCCGTACCAGTTGCCCGCGCTGGGGTTGGAGATCGTCTGGTAGTAGCGGCGGTCGAACAGGTTGTCGACGTTGAGCGCCAGGTTCCAGTGATCGGCCAGGCGGTACTCCACCCGCAACGTGGTAACACTGTAGAACCCCTGTACGGCACGGAAGGGCACTTCGTTGCCGATGCAGGCGCCGGTCACCGGGTCGAATGCGGCACAGGCCGTGTTCGCCGTGTAGTTCTCGGTCTGCGCGGTCACGCCACCGCCGATGTTCCAGTCGCTGGCATTGCCAGGCAGTTGGTAGGTGGTCCACAGCTTGAACAGGTGCCGGGGCGTCTGGGTGCTGAGCAGCGCTCCGTCGTACCTGCGATTGATGTCGAAGGTATAGCCGGCGCTCAATTGCCAGCCCGGCGCGAGCAGGCCACTCAGTTCCGCCTCCACGCCCTTGCTACGCTGGGTGACCGGGATGACGCAACAGGCGGTTCCCGGTATCGACGCGTGACGGGGATCGGTCACGCCCACGTTGTCCTGGTCAATCTTGAACAGCGCGACCGAACCATTCAGGCGTCCGTCGTGCCAGGCCCCCTTGAGGCCCGCCTCCAGGTTGGTGCCACGCGAGGGTCCCAACGGGCTTCCGTTCGCCATGGTCGTGTTGTTGGCGTTGAAGACCTGTGCATAGCTGGCGTAGAGCGAGTAGCGGTCGTTGATCTCGTAGACCATGCCGCCATAGGGCGTGAGCACACCGCCATCGCCGCTGCGCAGGACGACGTTGCCCAGCGGGAAGGGACCGAAGCGAAGCGCGATCCGGCTTTCCGTGCGGGCGAAGTTGTTGCGTGCACCCAGGGTGACGGCCCAGCGCGCCGTCGGCCGCAGCTTGATGGCGGCGTAGACACCGTGCTGGCGGGTCCGCACGTCGAGCAGGGTGCTGAGGGCGAAGGGCGAGGCGATTGGGCGCGGATACAGGCCGGGGTCGAAGTCGAACGGATTGATCAGGGGTCCGGTGACGGCCAGGCTTTCCAGGTGGGTCTGATAGTCCATCCGCACGGCATCCGCACCCAGCACCAGTTCCTGCGCGCGTCCATTCCAGTCGAACGATCCGGTCAGGTTGACATCGAAGGAGGTCTGGTCGGTCTCCGTCCGGGTGTCCTGCGCATTCGGAAAACCACTCAAACGGTTCGTCACCGGATTGATGGCGGCGCTGATCTCGGGATAGATCCCGGCTTCCTCGGTTCTGAGTTTCGTGGCGCCTGCCTTGAGCCGCCAGCGCTCGCCGAGGCCCTGTTCCACCTGCGCGAAACCCTCGCTGATGTTCGCCCGGATCCGGGCCCAGGGAAAGGTCAGGCCGGTATCGCGCGGCAGGTGCGGATCCGCGCCATCGCTGTAGCGCGGCAGGCCTTTCTCCACGGAAATCCGGCTACTGTCCTCCCGGGAACCGCCCAGCGTCAGGCGGGTGCTGTCGGAGGCGTCGTAGTCGAACACCGCATACAGCTTGCTCATCTTCCGCCCGGCGTTGTTGTAGTGGTACGCCTGGTCCTCGCGAACGGCCACCATGCGTCCGCGCAGACGGCCATCGGCGGTAATCCGGTCGCTCAGGTCGGCTTCGGCGCGGTAGTTGTTCCAGGATCCGGCCGACAGCGTGATATTCGCCATGGGATCGGCCAGGGGACGCTTGCGGGTCAGGTTGACCGATGCCCCGGGGTCGCCACCGCCGCCGAACAGGGCATCCGCGCCACGCAACACTTCGATCCGGTCGTACTGGGAAAGATCCAGGCCGGCGCCATTGATTTCCGAGATGCCCAGCGCCGCGCCACCGTCGACATGGTAGGTGCCGACATCGAAACCGCGTGAGATGAACTTGTTCCGGGTCGACGTGGCCCGGGCCAGGGTGATGCCGGTCGCCCAGCCGAGCGCCTGATCCAGGCTGCGCGCGTTCTGTTTCTGCAAGGTGTCCTGGGTGATGATCGAGACCGATTGCGGCACGTCCTTCAGTGCGGTCGGCATGCGGGTGGCGGAAAAGCCCTCGGCCTTGCCGATTACCAGCAGCGGATCAAAGGTGAAGGCGGCCGTGCGCGGACTCGCGGCGTCGGCTGTCACCTGTTCGCGCGTCGGCGCGGGCATGGCCCGTGGCGGCTCGATGGCGAAGGAGCCGCCCGCGGTCGAACGCAGATCCAGGCCGCTGTCCGCGAGCAGGCGTTCCAGCGCTTCGGCGGCGGTGTAGCGGCCGTCCAGCATGGGCGCGCGCTTGCCCTGCACGGCATCCGGTTCAAACACGATGTTGACATGCGCGGCCTTGCCCAACGCGCGCAGGGAATCGGCGAGCGACTGCTCGGGCAGGCGGATCTCGTAACGGGTGGCGGGCTGCTGCGCCATCGCGGGCCGGGCCGCCAGGCCCAGTGATACGGCGATGGCGATGGCGATACAGCAGCGGCTTGCTGAAAACGGCATGACTTCTCCCCAGAATCTTGCGGCTCACCGGCGGTGGGCTCAGAGCAGTAGACGCTCGGGTGAAAGAATCCGGACAACGCAATGACGCGGGTTTGTCATGTGCTTATGAGTCGTGCGCATGGTATCGCCATTCACCCGGCCGGGGGGCCGCGCACCGGGATGGCCTCGACCCAGTAGGAACCGCCCTCGGTGACGCGCAACCGCAACCGACTGCCACGCAGCAACCGTTCCAGCGCCTCGCGTGGCGTGTAAGTGCCCTTCAGCGTCGGCGATCGCTTTCCCGCCACCAGCACGGGATCGAACGCCACCGTGACATGCGCCTTGCGCCCGACCGCGCGCAATGCATCGTCCAGCGGCTGCGCGGGAAGGTGGAAGTCATAACGCGCCTGCGCCAGTGCGATGACCGGAAACAGCGCCAACAGCAGGCACAGCCCGATCGCCCTGACCCGGCCGGTGGAAATACGCATGCAGCTCCTTTTGGAATCGTTTCCGTCCGTTGTTTCAGCAAAGGACGTCCGCGCACCGTAGTCCGGACATGCGATTGGACGGAATCCGTCGAGGTTCGGGATTTCCTTTACCGGCTTGCATTCACGCAAGCCGCGCGGGAATCCCGCGCCTGCTTCATCGAAGGGAACGACGTTCGACTCTGCGCGGCAGGACGCCCCGGCTTCAATGGCGTCCGGGCGACGCCTTCAACGCGACACCGCCCGGCGTCGATACCACGTCCAGGTCGTGCAGTTGCGCGATGACGCTGGCGAATTCAGCCGGATCGCGGGTGGCGAACACACCGGAGATGCGCAGCTTCGCCAATGCGGGATCCTCGATCCGCACCTGCACCTTGCCGTAGCGGTTGATCTCGGCCACCGCCTCGGCCAGGGTGACGTTGTCGAACATCGCCTCGCCGCGGCGCCAGGCGGTCATTTCCTCGACCGGCGGACGATCCAGCCTGCGCTCGGCGACGCCGTCGCGCAGCGCCAGTCGTTCGCCCGGCACCAGCACCACCGGCGCGATGTCGCGCGCGGCGGGACCGGTGTCGCCGACGTGGCTGACCCGCACGCTGCCTTCAATCAACAGCACATCGAGGCGTTGCTGCTCGCTGCGCACCATGAAGGTCGTGCCCAGCGCGCGCACCTGTTCGTCGCCGGCCTGCACGGTGAACGGCCGCTGCGGATTCTTGGCCACCTCGAACAGGGCCTCACCCCGATCCAGGTGGATGCGCCGTTGGGTGCCGCTGTAGTCGACCGACAGGCGGGTGTTGGTGTTGAGGGTGATCCGGCTGCCATCGTCCAGGGTAACGGTCTGCTGCTCGCCCACATGGGTCTGGTAGACGGTGTCGCCCAGTGCGCGCAGCGACATCAGGGTGACCACGCACAGGAACGCCACGCTGGCCGCCACCGCCAGCCACGGCGGCCGGCGCAGGGCGCGCGACGCGGCCTTTGCGGCCTGCGGCCACGCCGCGCCCGGGATGATCTCCCAGGTATCGGTGACCCGCGAGAACGCGCGCGCGTGCGCGGGATCCTCGGCCAGCCAGGCACGGAAGGCCGCTTCGGAGGCGGGCGTGCGTCCACTTCCCTGCAGACGCACCAGCCACGCCGAAGCTTCAGCCAACGCGAGGTTTTCGGAGATATCCGTTCGCATGATCATTTATTCCTCATCCATCCATTGGGTCAGGAACATCACCGCGCGGGCGACGCGCTTCTCGACCGCGGCGACCGACATGCCCTCGCGTTCGGCCACCTGCGGAAAGGTCAGCCCTTCCAGGCGCTGGGCCAGCAGGCAGCGGCGGGTGAGCGGATCCAGCCGGGCCAGGCCGGAGTTGGCCCGGCGCATGCGCTCGCGCATCCGCAGTTGCTCCTCCGGCTGCGGCGCGCTGTCGGCGATGGCTTCCAGATCCAGCTCGCCGGCCTGCAGCGGCGAGTTCGCCCGCCGGCGCGCCTGGTCGCGGCTGATGTTCAGCGCCGCGGTGACCAGGAAGGCTTCCTGCGAACGCAGCTCGTGCATGCGGGTGTACGACTCCAGCCGGGCGAACGCCTCCTGCAGGATGTCGTCGGCATCCTGCGGCGCGACCCCGCGCCGGAGCACAACGCCCCGCACCTTCCGCCACATCTGGATGACATCACCCATCGCCAGCCCACCACGAATCCGGTTCTCCCACAGGCAAGGACGCCCGGCTGGGCGAATCCGGACATTTATTTTTCCGGGGGCCAATTATCCCTCCAGAGGCGGGCCTGTTCGCCTGGGGCCGCTGGCCTGGCCGGACTTGCCACCGAGCTTTCCGGCGGGCGGTGCTCCTGACCATTTGGCGAGGTTCGAAGATCGGGGCGGTCGATCGAACCGCCGCGGGGGTATGCGCTCCGCGACACGCGCTATACAACAAAATTGAAATTTGTTGTATAACTGTTATACAACGTGCTCTCTTGGTGTTGTATAACTCGGAGTCCCCGCCATGCCCACGCTCTATCGCGAACTCCCCGCAGGCGCCCAGACCGCCTACGGCGAAGCCTATGAAGCGACCCGCCATGCGGAACTGCACCGGAGCGTGGCCTCCCTGTCGGGCTCCTTTCAATCCAAGTCCATCAAGGGCCGGCGGTACTGGTACTTCGCCTATCGGGACGCGCTGGACGGCAGGGTCCGTCAGATCTACGTGGGGCCGTCGTCCGATCATGTCGAGTCGCTAAAGGCCAAGGCGTCCCAGGCTCCCGACCCGGGACTGCCCCGCATCGCGGCGGCCGCCCTGGCGCACGGTTGCGCCAGCATCACGCCCAAGCATTTCCGCATCATTCGCCAGATTGGCGATGCCGGGTTCTTCCGGGCCGGCGGCCTGCTTATCGGCAGCCACGCCTTCGTGGCCCTGGGCAACATGCTCGGGGTGACCTGGGCCAGCTCCACCCATACCCAGGACATCGACTTTGCCCATGGCGGCAGGAACATCTCCGTCGCCCTGCCGGCGGATGTGGACGTGGATGTGCGCACGGCGATCGATAGCCTGCAGATGGGCTTTCTCCCATCCCTGGGCTTCAGTGGCAATCCATCGGGTACGTACGTCAGTTCGGCCGAGCCGGATCTGCGGCTGGATTTCCTGACCACGCGCGGACGGAGCGACGCAGTGGTCGATCTGCCCAACCTCAACATCTCGCTGCAACCGCTGAAGTTCCTCGAATTGCTGCTCGAACAACCCGCCCAGGCCGCCCTGCTGGCCGATCAGGGCGCCGTGCTGGTCAACGTGCCCGACCCGACCAGATTCGCCCTGCACAAGATGATCGTGGCGGTCGAGCGGCCACCGAGCGAGCGCGTGAAGGCCAACAAGGACCTCGATCAGGCCTCCGCCGTGCTCGAATGCATGCTCGACCAAGGGTATGCCGACACGCTGCAGGCATCGGTCGCGGACCTCCTTGAACGCGGCAGCGGCTGGCGCTCCCGGTTCGATACGGCGATCAAGCGCCTGTCCGCGCGCCACGCCGCCATCGCCGCGCGCTTCGTCGCGGACGTCAGCAGCCAAGCTCAATAGGCGCCCGCTGGCCCGAGGGGCCCAGACGCATCCACCCCGCCTTCTCCGGCGAACATGCCGTCAACGCACGGTTCTCCGCCACCACCTGAAACTCCCGGGAAGTCCGCAGCCTGTTTGGCGTCACGGACCCACCGGCCTCCGGCCCCCTTGTCGCGGGCCTGCCCGCGCGAAACGTCCATCCACCAAGCCTTGCGCGCGTGGGGGGCTCCGAAAATTCAAACATCCGTTTAAAACGCCAACAACTTCGGCGATCTGGACAGGATCGCCGGCTTCGCGCAGACTGCCGCCCTCCCGTCGGAGCGCCCATGGCTAAACTGCTGGTCCTGCATGGTCCCAACCTCAACCTGCTCGGCACCCGCGAGCCGGAGGTGTACGGCCATGCCACGCTGGCGGACATCGACGCCGCCCTGCTGGCGCAGGCGCAGGCGGCGGGCCATGAGCTGTCCAGCTTCCAGTCCAATGCCGAGCACCTGCTGGTGGACCGGGTCCAGGCGGCCCGCACGGATGGTACCGCCTTCGTCCTGATCAATCCGGCCGCCTTCACCCACACCTCGGTCGCCCTGCGCGACGCGCTGGCGGCGGTGGCCCTGCCCTTCATCGAAATCCACCTGTCCAACCCGCACCGCCGCGAGCCGTTCCGCCACCACAGCTATTTCAGCGATCTGGCGGTCGGCGTGGTCTGCGGGTTCGGCGCCGACAGTTACCGCTACGCGCTGGATGCCGCGCTGGCGCGATTGTCCGGCTGACCCTTTCCAACCTTTTCCTTTTCGTTCCCCGCCTGGGAACCCGCTCAACCAAGAGGCCCCTATGGATCTCCGCAAAATCAAGAAACTGATCGACCTGCTGGAAGAGTCGAACCTCGCCGAAATCGAAATCAAGGAAGGCGAGGAATCCGTGCGCCTGGCGCGCGTGCCCAAGGGCGGCCTGGTCGCCGCCGCGCCGGCCCCGGTGTACGCCCCGGTCGAGGCCCGCCCGGCCGCGCCGATGCCGATGAGCTCGCCCACCGAGGCCTCGACCGGCGGAGCCGCCAAGGCCGGCGGCAACCTGCCCGAAGGCCACGTGATGCGCGCGCCGATGGTCGGCACCTTCTACGCCTCGGCCTCGCCGGACAAGCCGGCGTTCGTCAGCGTCGGCCAGGCCGTCAAGGCCGGCGACACGCTGGCGATCATCGAGGCGATGAAGATGTTCAACCCGATCGAAGCCGACGTTTCCGGCACCATCCAGGCCATCCTGGCCGAGAACGGCCAGCCGGTGGAGTTCGATCAGCCGTTGTTCGTGATCGGCTGACGCCGATCACGACGGGATTCGGGATTCGTGATTCGGGATTCGGCCAAGCAGCGACCGCATGAGCGCCTGGAGGTCTGGCGCGATGCGATGACGCTGGTCGAATCGATCTACCGGGTCACGGCGCCGTTTCCCGATTCGGAGCGATTTGGTCTGACCATGCAGTTGCGCCGTGCCGCTGTCAGCGTGCCTTCGAACATCGCCGAGGGCGCCGCAAGGCGTTCGACCGCCGAGTACCTGCGCTTCCTTTCGATGGCGCGGGGCTCGCTGGCCGAGATCAGCACGCAGATCGAGATAGCGCGACGCCTTGGCTACCTGGCCGTACGGGACGCTATCGAAGATCTGGTTGATCGCACCTTCGCACGCCTCAATGCCCTGATCCGCTCGCTCGAATCCTCGCCGCGTGGTGTCCGCGAGACGCACGCCCCCTACGAATCCCCAATCCCGAATCCCCAATCCCATGCTCGATAAAGTCGTCATCGCCAACCGGGGTGAAATCGCGCTGCGCATCCTGCGCGCGTGCCACACCCTGGGCATCCGCACGGTGGCCGTGCATTCCACGGTCGACCGCAACCTCAAGCACGTGGCCATGGCCGACGAGTCGGTCTGCATCGGTCCGGCTCCGTCGTCGGAGAGTTACCTCAACATCCCGGCGATCATCGCCGCGGCCGAGGTCACCGACGCGCAGGCCATCCATCCCGGCTACGGCTTCCTGTCGGAGAACGCCGACTTCGCCGAGCGGGTGGAGCAGTCCGGCTTCGTCTTCATCGGTCCCAAGGCCGACACCATCCGCCTGATGGGCGACAAGGTGGAAGCGATCCGCGCGATGAAGGCCGCCGGTGTGCCGTGCGTGCCCGGCTCGGGCGGTCCGCTGGGCGACGACATCGTCGCCAACACCAAGATCGCCCGCGAGATCGGCTATCCGGTGATCATCAAGGCGGCCGGCGGCGGCGGCGGTCGCGGCATGCGCGTGGTGCACGCCGAGGCCGCGCTGAGCAACGCCATCGCCACCACCAAGTCGGAGGCCAAGGCGGCGTTCGGCAACGATCAGGTGTACATGGAGAAGTTCCTGGAGAATCCGCGCCACGTGGAAATCCAGGTGCTGGCCGACGGCCAGGGCAACGCCATCCACCTGGGCGAGCGCGATTGCTCGATGCAGCGCCGCCACCAGAAGGTGGTGGAGGAAGCGCCCGCGCCCGGCATCACCGAGGCGCAGCGCGCCGAAATCGGCAAGGTCTGCGTGGAAGCCTGCCTGCGCATCGGTTACCGCGGCGCCGGCACGTTCGAGTTCCTGTACGAGAACGGCCGCTTCTACTTCATCGAGATGAACACCCGCATCCAGGTGGAGCATCCGGTCACCGAACGCATCACCGGCATCGATCTGGTCTGCGAGCAGCTGCGCATCGCCGCCGGCCGCAAGCTGACCATCAAGCAGGAGGACATCGTCCTGCGCGGTCACGCCATCGAGTGCCGCATCAACGCCGAGGATCCGGAAACCTTCATGCCCAACCCGGGCCTGATCCAGCACTTCCATCCGCCGGGCGGCCCCGGCGTGCGCGTGGACACCCACATCTACGAGGGTTACCGCGTGCCGCCGAACTACGATTCGATGATCGGCAAGCTGATCGTGCATGGCCCGGATCGCGAAACCGCCATCGCCCGCATGCGGGTGGCGCTGAGCGAGATGGTGGTCGACGGCATCAAGACCAACATCCCGCTGCAGCAGCGGATCATGCGCGATCAGGGCTTCCAGGCCGGCGGCCAGAACATCCACTACCTGGAAAAGCGCCTGGCCGAACGCAAGAACAAGTCGATCGCGCTGGTGTGATCGAAGCCTCTTCCCACTTCCCTGTGGGAGCGACGTAAGTCGCGAAGAAACCCGACCCGAAGCGGAAACGCTTCGGGCCGTTTCGTTTGGGGCGATGGGTTTGCGAGCCAGGTGATATCACGGTCGCGACTGACGTCGCTCCCACAGCGCGGGGTCAAGCGCTTTTCGTGCTGCATGCCCTTCATGGAACCACGCCAGCCGGCGAGTTGATCGCGCCGGCCTAACGTCACCCTTCCCCTGTCTTGTGGGAGCGACGTAAGTCGCGAAGAGACCCGGCCCGGAGCGGAAACGCTTCGGGCCGTTTCGTTTGGTGCGGTGAGTCTGCGAATCGAGTGATATCACGGTCGCGACTGACGTCGCTCCCACAGCGCGGGGTCAAGCGCTTTTCGTGCTGCATGCCCTTCATGGCACCACGTCAGCCGGCGAGTTGATCGCGCCGGCCTAACGTCACCCTTCCCCTGTCTTGTGGGAGCGACGTAAGTCGCGAAGAAACCCGACCCGGAGCGGAAACGCCCCGGGCCGTTTCGTTTGGTGCGGTGAGTCTGCGAATCGAGTGATATCACGGTCGCGACTGACGTCGCTCCCACAGCGCGGGGTTAAGCGCTTTTCGTGCTGCATGCCCTTCATGGAACCACGCCAGCCGGCGAGTTGATCGCGCCGGCCTGACGTCATCCTTCCCCTGTCTTGTGGGAGCGACGTAAGTCGCGAAGAAACCCGACCCGGAGCGGAAACGCCCCGGCCGTTTCGTTTGGTGCGGTGAGTCTGCGAATCGAGTGATAGCACGGTCGCGACTGACGTCGCTCCCACAGCGCGGGGTTCATGCAAAAAGGGCGGCTTCCTTGCGGGAGCCGCCCTTTTTGCATGACCTGTCGCCGTGGTATCGGTTCAGCGCTTCTCGTGCTGCGTGCCCTTCACCGGCATCACGCCGGTCGGCGAGAGCGGGTCGACGATGCGCAGGGTTTCGCTGGAGCCGTCCGGCCAGGTGACTTCCAGGGTCGTGCCGGCCGGCAGCGCCGAGAACGGCGCGCCGCTGCGCGCGCGGTACAGCGCGACCATCTGGGCCGCGCCGATCGCGCGATCTTCCTGCGAGGCCCGCACGCCGGCGGGCGTGCGCTGCAGATCGCGGTACGGCGTGTCCATGGCGTTGATCACCACGGTGGCGGCGGCGGCGGCGTAGGTGACGAACACCAGCATCCACAGCCAGATGTGGGGCCTTGGCAAAAACCGGTTGCGGTTCGATGGGTGGTTCATTGGATTGCTCTCCTGCCCGACAGCAGACTATCGACCATCTCGTTCAAGTTCTCGACACCTTGTCGCGGAACGCCGGCGTCCACGACGAATGCGGGGAAATCCTGCGACGGGTCCCGCGAACAGATGCCGCCGTGGGCGCAATAGGCGGTCATCAGATTACCTTGCGGACGGCAATCCAGCCCCAGTCGGCAGGCGGCGATCTGCCAGGCCACTTCCGACAGCCAGGTACCGGACACGCCACCGAGTTCGGCTTCCGTGCCGCTGGCGGCCAGGCCCATCGCCCGCGACAGCGCCAGGAAGGCCTGCGGGTCGCCGGAGGCGGTGACCCGCGCGACCAGCGCGCTGCGGTAGCCGGCGTCCTCCGACATCGGTTCGCCATCGGCCAGCAGCGCGGCCTCGGCGGCCAGGCTGCCGGCCTTGGCGGCCTGCACCCGCGCTTCGTGGACACTGCGCGAGGACAGCCCGTCCTCGGGCATGAAACGCGCGCAGCGCGCGCTGACCCGCTCGCGCGCGTCGGCCATGGTCGCAGCGTTGGAGACATCCAGCGCCGCGATGGCGCGGGTATCGCGGGCATAGCCGGCCGGGTTGCTGGCGAAGCCGGCGCAGTAGTCGTGCACCCGGCTCAGCATCCACCAGGCATCGGCGTCGCCGGCGCGCGCCTGCAGCGCCAGCTGCTGCGCATACACGAACAGATCCGGCGTGGTTTCGAATTCGCGCCGGCTGTCGAAGGCCAGCGCGGTCGGCGAGGATTCCTCGATCCGGCGCGCCGGCCGGGCGGCCGGTGCCGGTTCGTCGCTGGCGTCGGCGACCGGCGCCACGATCGGCGCGGCGGCATTCCGCGCGCCCTGCGCCCACCACCATGCACCCGCCGTGCCGAGCACGCAGGCGCATACGAGTACCCAGGGGAGCATGCGAGGCATCTCGCGATTATCCGTGGCCGCGCGGGGGGTTTCAACGCGGCCAGGCCTTGCCGGGCCGCGTGCGACAATACGCGCCCGAACCGCATTTTTACGCCTTCCATGCCCTATCTCGAGCTCACCTTGCGCTGCCGCGAATCTGAACAGCCGCGTTACGAGAATGCCCTGGAGGACGTGGGCGCGCTGTCGGTGACCCTGCTGGACGCCGACGCCGATACCGGCAACGAGCGGGCCATCCTGGAACCGGGCGTCGGCGAGACCCCGCTGTGGCATTCGCTGGTGCTGACCGCGCTGTTCCCCGCCGATACCGATGCGCTGATCCTGCTGGCCGCGCTGGAAGCCTTCGATCCCGGCCTGGACTGGACCGACGCGGCCTTCCGCACGGTCGAGGACGAGGACTGGGAACGCGCCTGGCTGGATCAGTTCAAGCCGATGCAATTCGGCGCACGCACCTTCATCGTGCCCTGGAACCACGAACTGCCCGAGGAAGCGCGTACCGACGACGCCGCGGTGGTGCGGCTGGATCCGGGCCTGGCGTTCGGTTCCGGCACCCATCCGACCACCGCGCTGTGCCTGCGCTGGCTGGACGGCCTGGCCGGCGACGGCGAGCTGGCCGGACGCACCGTGCTGGATTTCGGTTGCGGCTCGGGCATCCTCGCGCTGGCCGCGCTGAAGCTGGGCGCGGCGGCGGCGGTGGGCGTGGACAACGATCCACAGGCGCTGATCGCAACTACCGACAACGCCGGGCGCAACGAAGTGGGCGATCACCTGTCGGTGTTCCTGCCGGAAGACGAGCCGGTGGCGCGCTATCCGATCGTGGTCGCCAACATCCTGGCCTCGGCACTCGACGCACTGGCCGAAACCCTGGCCGATCGTGTCGCGCCGGGTGGACGCATCGCGCTGTCGGGCATCCTGCACGGGCAGGAGGCGGATCTGCTGGAGCGCTACTCGCCGTGGTTCGAATCGCTGCGCGCCGAACGCGAGGACGACTGGATGCGCATCGATGGCATCCGCCGCTCAGCGTGAGGCGAATATCTTTCGCCGCCAACTAATGTGAGTGGCGTAATTTTCACCATGTTAGAATCACTAACAATCCGCCAGAGCCAGTGTTACTGACCTCACTTGCATGGAGGACCGGCTATATCGGTTTCCCCTTCGTCCTCCCATGCCGACATCGTGAGCAACAAGCTGTACCTGAGGGTCCGACAGGCCCGTGAACACGCCGGTCTGACCCAGGAACAACTCGCGGTCGAACTGAGCCTGACCCGCAGCGCGATCGCCCAGTGGGAAATGGTCGACGGCACCTGTCCGTCGGTCGAGAACATGATCGCCCTGGCCATCCGCACCGGCATGGGTTTCGAATTCCTCGCCACCGGCCGCGGCCCGGCCTTCATCGACAAGCCCAACCCGCACGTCGGCGAGGACGGTGCCGGCTACGGCAAGGATCTCAGCGAGCAGCAGCGCCGCCTGCTGGAACGTTTCGACAGCCTCTCGCCACGTCAACGCACCGGCCTGCTGGATCTGATCGGCGACGGCGGCAAGCGTCCGCGCAAGCGCCGGCGCTAACCGCAGTTCTCCGTCGCGCTGCCGCGCCGCGCCTTGCCCGCGGCGGTTTCCCGCCCTAGGCTGCGTTTTCCCGGCAGCGGCGGCCGCCGTCACCGGGCCACGGGAATCCACCGGAAATTTCCGGCATCACGCGCGGGAGAGCGGCATGCAAACGCATCGGGGCAGTTGCCATTGTGGACGCATCACCTTCGAGTTCGACGGCGAGGTGGGCGTCGCCATCGAATGCAACTGCTCGATCTGCCGGCGCAAGGGCGCGCTCTGGCATGGCACGGACGACGCGCATTTCCGCCTGCTGTCCGGCGAATCCGAACTGGGCACCTACCGGTTCGGCACCCAGACCGCCGCCCATTACTTCTGCCGGCACTGCGGCGTCAGCCCCTTCAGCCATCCCCGTATCGCCCCGGCGATGTGGGTGGTGAACCTGCGCTGCGTGGACGAAGTGGATCTGTCGGCGTTGAAAGTGTTTCCGTTCGACGGACAGAACTGGGAAGCGGCCGCGCAGCAGTTCCTGAAAGCGCGCGCCGGCTGAGTCTCTCGCAGCGCGAGTGATGCGTGCTGGCCGGTCCGTGCGGTGCTAACCCGCGTCGGCGGTGAAATTGACCTGCTTGTGGACGAAGTAGCCGATGATCATCCAGCGGCCCCCATGCCGCTGCATGACTACCTTCTCGGTACCGGTCGCGCCGTCCGCACGCCTGATGTACTGCACCACGACATACTCGCCTTCGGGCACCCGCGTATCCACGCGGGTACTGAAGCCGAAGCCCTGCAACTTGCGTCCCTCGGGAAGCACCATCTTGCGCGTCAGCTTCAGCGTGTTGACCCAGACGAACTCGCTGGTCATGTCCTTCAACGCCGGGCCCGCTTCTTCCCAGGTCTTCTGATACTGCTGGCTGTCGATCAGGGCCAGATAGCCTTCGGCGGCCTTCCGCGCCGCTTCCCGTTCCTCGGCGGTTCCGGCCGTGGGCGCGGGCAACTTTTCTTCCTGCGACGGCGTGAACGAGACCCGGCACCCCGCCAACAACACCAGCAGCGCGAACAGCGCGATCCTTCCCATCACCCTTCCTTCCCCTGACACTGATCGAACCAGCGGATCCGGTTCGTCCCCGCATTGGAGCCTAAGGTCGGCGACCGGGCTTCGCAACCGTGCGCCATAAGCAACACGTGGATTCGTCCCGCATGGGGTGACTATGGACGCAGCGTCGGCCAGCCCAGCACCGGGTGCGGACCGGGGAGGTAGGTCTCCAGCAGCTCCGACGCCAGCGACAGGCCGTTGTCGCTGTTGGTGAACCAGAGCACCCCGCGCCGTTGCGCCGGGCAGGCCATGAAGAACGACTGGAAGCCGTTGTTGATGCCGTGATGGAACAGGCAGTCGCCTTGCGTATGTTCCTCCAGCCCCACGCCCAGGCCCCAGCCCAGCGCGTAGGCCGCATCCACTTCGGCCGTGCGCGCGCGCAGCCGCGCCTGCGCCGAGCCGGGTACCGCCAGCATGAGCGCCCGCACAAAGCGCGCGTAGTCGGCCGGTGTGGTGTACAGCGAGGCCGCCGCGATGGGGCGGCGGAAGCGCATCGCTTCCAGCGGCTTGCCCTGCTTGTCGTAGCCGGTGGCGATGCGATCGGCATAGTCGTCGCGCCAGACGAAGCTGCTGTCGCGCATGCCCAGCGGCGTGAACACCCGCTCGACCGCCAGCGCCGGCAACGATTCACCGGTGATGTGTTCCAGCACCGTCGCCAGCAACGAGAAACCCTCGCCCGAATATTTCCATTCCGTGCCCGGTTCGGCGGCGAACCGCAGCGGTTCGCCGAACGCCCAGTTCGGCAGCCCGCCGCGATGACTCAGCACCAGGCGCGCGGTGACCTTGCGCAGGCGCGGATCCTCGACGACATCCCACACCGGCTGGTCGCCCAGCAGCGCCTGATCGTGCCGATAAGGCCCATCCAGGTAATCCGCCAACGGGCGATCCAGATCCAGCTTTCCGTCATCGACCAGCGCCAGGGCGATCATCGCGGTGACCGGCTTGCTGAGCGAGGCGGCCTGGAACACCGTTTCGCTGGACATCGTGCGCTGGCCTGCGACATCGGCCATACCGCAGGCATCGATGTCCGTCCGCGCGTCCCGGAACGACACGATCACCGCGCCCGGCACCTGCGCACCCTTGCCGACGATAGCCGCCGGACACTCTCCGGCCTGCGCCGTCCCCAGCCACCCGCATCCCGCCAGTAACCATCCGGCCAGTCGAAACTTCATCACCGCTCCTCGTCAGCAACGACGCGCTGCCGCCGAACTTCAGCTCGGGGCGGCTCTCCGGTATCACCACTCTAGGAAGCCCGCCGGTGTGGCGCCATCGGCCAGAAGTCCCAGCCGCTTGTGGCAGGGGTGAAGAAGGGGAAGCGCGCGCGTCGAACATGCGCGTCCGCGGTGCCTGCTTCACTCAGGACGGCGTCGCCGATTGGACGGTGCGCGCGGGTCCGGCCCTGCCTGCCCGGCTTTGCGCGCCCCGGCCCGCATGTTTGAATAGGCCGCATGTTCATCGCCTGCCCGCACTGTCGCTATCTGGTGGCCACCGACCCGCGTGGGCAGCATGCCCCGGCGCACTGCCCGCGTTGCGGGGGCGCGCTGGGCGACGCCGGCGCGCGGGATGACGGACGCGCGACCGCATCCGTGCCCGATGCCGCGGCGGTCGACGGCGGCCCCAGCCTCGCGCGCCTGCTGCGCCGCGACGAAGCCGGTACGGTCGAATCACCCGCGTCCGTCGCCAGGCCGGCGGAAGACGACGCCGTCGAGGTCGAGGTCGAGGCGGCATCCTCCATCGCCGAATCCGAATCCGAATCCGAATCCGCAGATTCCTCCGAATCTTCCGCCGATGCGATCACCGAACCGGACGCGGTCGAGCTACCCGCCGCCGCGTCGGCGGCCCACGCTCCGGCGCGACCGGCACCGCGCGCGCCCAGCTTCCTGCATGGACAGGCGCATGCACGCGTACCTTCCGGTGTGCCGCGTTGGCAATGGGCCACGCTGATCGTGCTGGCGGCGGTGCTGGTGTTGCAGGTGCTGCTGGCCGATCGCGCGCGCCTTTCCGCCGATGCCGGCTGGCGGCCGGTGCTCGCGTCGCTGTGCAACGCGCTGGGCTGTTCGCTGCCGCCGTGGCGCGAACCGCAGGCGTTCGCGATGCTCGATCGCGACGTGCGTCCGGTGCCCGGCGCGCCGGGCGTGCTGCTGGCGCAGGCGACCTTCCGCAACGATGCGCGTTGGGCGCAGTCGTGGCCGGTACTGGTGCTGACGCTGAAGGATGCCGACGGGCGCACCCTGGGGGCGCGCGCGTTGCGTCCGGCCGAGTACCTGCCCAGGGACAGCGCGGCCCTGGCGACCATCGGTCCCGGGCAGAGTGCCCAGGTGGCCGTGCGGGTCCGCGAACCAAGTGCCAACGTGGTCGCGTTTTCCTTCGACTTCCGCTGATCGGCGCCGCCAACGCGCGTTCCCGCGACGAACGGGGTGCACGGACGCACGACTGGCGCTAGACTCCCTCCCCCGCCGCAGAACACAACCACAAGGCGGGCGCTTCGTCCTCCGCTTCCGGGAACCCGTGTGAACGCAGCTTCCACCCGCCAAGACAATCCCCGTTCGCCCCGTCCGCCGCTGCGCGAACATGTCGCCCAGTCGGTGCGCCGCTATCTGCGTGATCTGGACGGCTGCGACGCCGACGACGTGTACGAGATTGTCCTGCGGGAAATGGAGATTCCCCTGTTCGTGGAAGTCCTGAACCACTGCGAGGGCAACCAGAGCCGGGCCGCGGCCCTGCTCGGCATCCACCGCGCCACCCTGCGCAAGAAGCTGAAGGACTACGGGCTGGCCTGAGCGCGCCCGATCACGCCGGATCACGCCGATCGCGGCCTGATCCGCCCCGTCCACGGGGGAAGCGACCCGCCCGGGAGGCTATAATTCCGCGGTCCTCCCGCCGCATCTCCCCATGACCGACCAACGCCTGCCCGTCCGCCGGGCACTGCTTTCCGTTTCCGACAAAACCGGCCTCATCGAACTGGCGCAGGCCCTGGCCGCACGCAACGTGGAACTGCTGTCCACCGGCGGCACCGCCAAGGCCCTGCGTGACGCCGGCCTGGCCGTGCGCGACGTCTCCGACGTCACCGGCTTTCCCGAAATCATGGACGGACGGGTCAAGACCCTGCATCCCAAGGTCCACGGCGGCCTGCTGGGCCGTCGCGGCACCGACGACGCGGTGATGGCGCAGCACGGCATCGGCGCGATCGACCTGCTGGTGCTGAACCTGTATCCGTTCGAGAAAGTCACCGCGCGCGCCGACTGCACCCTGGACGAGGCGGTGGAGAACATCGACATCGGCGGCCCGGCGATGCTGCGCGCTGCGGCGAAGAATTTCGCCCATGTCGCGGTCGCCACCGATCCGGCGCAATACGCCGATCTGGTGCGCGAACTGGACGAACACGACGGCAGCCTGTCGGCGCGGACCCGCTTCGCCCTGTCGGTGGCCGCGTTCAACCGCGTGGCCCAGTACGACGCGGCGATCAGCAACTACCTGTCCGCGGTCACCGACGCTTCGGCGGTGGTGCCGGCGCGCAGCGAGTTCCCGGCGCAGATGAATTCCACCTTCGTGAAGGTGATGGATCTGCGCTACGGCGAGAATCCGCACCAATCCGGTGCGTTCTACCGCGACCTGGGCCCGGTGCCGGGCACGCTGGCGACCTTCCAGCAGTTGCAGGGCAAGGAACTGAGCTTCAACA
The DNA here is from genome assembly GCF_014851695.1 of Pseudoxanthomonas sp. PXM04. NCBI lineage: Bacteria > Pseudomonadati > Pseudomonadota > Gammaproteobacteria > Lysobacterales > Lysobacteraceae > Pseudoxanthomonas > Pseudoxanthomonas sp. PXM04. Next base: position 272,658 of record NZ_JACVAG010000006.1, on the reverse strand, counting down.
ACCTGGCCGACGCCGATTCGGCGTGGGAATGCGTGCGCCAGTTCGACGCACCAGCCTGCGTGATCGTCAAGCACGCCAATCCGTGCGGCGTGGCGGTCGGCGTGGCCTGCGGCGATGCCTACGAACTGGCCTATGCGACCGATCCCACCAGCGCGTTCGGCGGCATCATCGCCTTCAACCGCACCCTCGACGCGGCCACCGCCAAGGTCATCCTGGATCGCCAGTTCGTCGAAGTGCTGATCGCGCCGGACTACGAGGAAGGCGCGCTGGACTACGCGAAGAAGAAGGCCAACGTGCGGGTGCTGCGCATCCCGCTGGGCGCCGGCCTCAACAACTACGACAGCAAGCGCATCGGCTCCGGCCTGCTGCTGCAGTCCTCCGACAACCGCGGCATGAGCGCGGACGAGCTGAAGGTGGTCAGCCAGCGCTCGCCGACCGAGGCCGAGCTGCGCGACCTGCTGTTTGCCTGGCGGGTGGCCAAGTACGTCAAGTCCAACGCGATCGTCTACGCCAAGGACAACCGCACGATTGGCGTCGGCGCGGGCCAGATGAGCCGGGTGTACTCGGCGCGCATCGCCGGCATCAAGGCCGCCGACGCGAACCTGCAGGTGGAAGGCTCGGTGATGGCCTCGGATGCGTTCTTCCCGTTCCGCGACGGCATCGACGCCGCCGCCGAAGCCGGCATCAAGGCGGTGATCCAGCCGGGCGGCTCGATGCGCGACAGCGAGGTCATCGCCGCCGCCGACGAGCATGGCCTGGCCATGGTGTTCACGGGCGTGCGCCACTTCCGGCACTGATCGTGCCGGCCCGCGCGCAGCCTGCCGCCACCTCCCCCGCCCTGGCCGACGCGCTGGGGCTGGGCACGCTGGCCGCAAGCCCGACCTCGCCCAACCGGCTCGCCTGGGCCGATGCCGACGGTCGCGCGCTGCTGTATCGCGCCAACTGCCTGGAACTTCTGGACCGGATCATCGAACGCCATCCGGATGGCTTCTTCGACATGATCTTCGCCGACCCGCCGTATTTCCTCTCCAACGGCGGCGTCACCTGCCATGGCGGGAAAATGGTCAAGGTCGACAAGGGCGCCTGGGATCGCAGCCAGGGCCCGGCCTACAACCACGAGTTCAACCTGGCCTGGCTGCAGCGCTGCCAGGCCGCGCTGAAAGCCGACGGCACCCTGTGGGTATCCGGCACCCACCACGTGATCCATTCGGTCGGCTTCGCCATGCAGCAACTGGGCATGAAGCTGCTCAACGACATCACCTGGGAAAAACCCAATCCGCCGCCCAACCTGGCCTGCCGCACCTTCACCCATTCCACCGAGACCCTGATCTGGGCGGCGAAGACGGAGAAGAGCAGGCATCGCTTCCACTACCGGAAGATGAAGGCGGAGAACGGCGACAAGCAGATGAAGTCGGTATGGCGCCTGCCCGCGCCGGCCAAGGGCGAGAAGAGCCACGGCCGCCATCCCACCCAGAAGCCGGTGGAACTGCTGCTGCGCTGCATCGAGGCTTCGACCGATCCCGGCGATCGCATCTTCGATCCCTTCAACGGTTCCGGCACCACCGGCGTGGCCGCGCTGCGCAGCGGCCGGTGCTATGTCGGCAGCGAGCTGGATCCGGCCTTCGTCAGGCTGACCGCCGCACGGCTCGGGGCCGAGGCATGAGCGCGCCACGATTCCCCTTCCTTTCCTTGATCCGCGCCGCGGGTCCACACGCATTTCGGAGTAGACAGCCATGAAGATCCTCGTCATCGGTTCCGGCGGCCGCGAACACGCGCTGGCCTGGAAGATCGCGCAGTCGCCGCGCGTGGCCGAAGTGCTGGTCGCTCCCGGCAACGCCGGCACCGCGCGCGAGGACAAGTGCCGCAACGTCGCCGTGGGTGCGACCGAAATCGATCGCCTGGTCGAACTGGTGAAACAGGAAGGCGTGGCCCTGACCGTGGTCGGCCCCGAAGCGCCGCTGGTCGCAGGCGTGGTGGATCGTTTCCGCAGCGAGGGCCTGCGCATCTTCGGACCCACCGCCGCCGCCGCGCAGCTGGAAGGCAGCAAGGCGTTCGCCAAGGATTTCCTCGCCCGCCACGGCATTCCCACCGCGCACTACGCGGTATTCACCGAGACCGCGCCGGCATTGGCCTACGTGCGCGAGAAGGGCGCGCCGATCGTGATCAAAGCCGACGGCCTGGCCGCGGGCAAGGGCGTGATCGTGGCGATGACCCTGGCCGAGGCCGAGTCCGCCATCCAGGACATGCTGGCCGGCAACGCGTTCGGCGCGGCCGGCGCGCGGGTGGTGGTGGAAGAATTCCTCGATGGCGAGGAAGCCAGCTTCATCAGCATGGTCGACGGCCGCACCGCACTGCCGATGGCGACCTCGCAGGATCACAAGCGGGTCGGCGACGGCGACACCGGCCCCAACACCGGCGGCATGGGCGCGTATTCACCGGCACCGGTGGTGACGCCGGAAGTGCACGATCGGGTGATGCGTGAAGTGGTCAATCCGACCGTGCAGGGCATGATCGCCGACGGCGTGCCATTCACCGGCTTCCTGTATGCCGGGCTGATGATCGACGGCAATGGCGTGCCGAAGGTGATCGAGTTCAACGTGCGCTTCGGCGATCCGGAAACCCAGCCGGTGATGCTGCGCCTGCGCTCGGATCTGGTGGATCTGGTGGAAGCGGCCATCGACGGCCGCCTGGACGCCACCGAGGCGGACTGGGATCCGCGTCCATCGCTGGGCGTGGTGATGGCGGCGGCGAACTATCCGGAAACGCCGAAGACCGGCGACGCCATCCACGGCCTGGACGCGAATCTCGGCCCGGCCAAGGTTTTCCACGCCGGCACCCGCCCCGGCAACAACGGCGAAGTGCTGACCAGCGGCGGTCGCGTGCTGTGCGTGGCCGCGCTCGGCGACAGCGTCGGCGACGCGCAGCGCAATGCCTATGCCGGTGTCGAACGCATCAGCTGGGATGGGGAGTTCCATCGCAATGACATCGGCTGGCGCGCAATCGCACGCGAAAAACCCACCGCGTAGAGCCGAGCTTGCTCGGCTGCTAGTGCTCTTTCTTGCGCCTGGGAAAAAGCAGAGCAAATCCCCCTCAGTCCCCCTTTTTCAAAGGGGGAGGTGTTTCCGGGGTACTCCCTCATCACCGCATCAGAATGGTTTCCCATCGGAGATGGCGAGCGGTTTCAATGTCACCACCTACCGCGGCCTTGGACAGCCCCCTTGACCAGCCATTCGGCTGTTGAAAGCGAAAAAGGGGCGGGCACCCGCGCAGCGGGTGACGGGGGGTTTGCGCGGGGTGTCTGAAAGCACCTCTCCCAAGTCCCTCGGAAAGCCGCCCCCGGTAAACCGGATGCCCCCATCGTTCTGCTAGGCTGCGCGCAACCCACGGAGGGCGCATGTCCAGCCACAGCCAGTTCGTCTTGTTGAAACAGCGGCGCTTTCTGCCGTTCTTCCTGGTCCAGTCGCTGGGCGCGTTCAACGACAACGTCTACCGCCAGGCGATCATCGGCCTGCTGGGTTTCATGAGCGTCAGTGCGCAGGACAAGACGCTGTACACCAACCTGGCGCCGGCCATCTTCATCCTGCCCTACTTCCTGTTCTCGGCCACCGCCGGCCAGATCGCGGAGAAGCTGGAGAAATCGAAGCTGATCCGGATCACGACGACGATGGAAATCGTGATCATGTCGCTGGCCGCAATCGGCTTCCTCACCCAGGATCTGATCGTCCTGTTGACCGCGCTGTTCTGCACCGGCCTGCAATCGACCCTGTTCGGCCCGGTCAAGTACTCCATCCTGCCCTCGGTGCTCAAACCCGAGGAACTGACCGGCGGCAACGGTCTGGTCGAGATGGGCACCTCGCTGTCGATCCTGATCGGCATGATCTTCGGCGGCCTGATCTTCAACCTGGCCGGCAGCCATGGCCCGACCGTGGCCGCGATCGCCATCATCCTGCTTGCCATCACCGGCAACCTGGTCAGCCGGCTGATTCCGCGCGCCGACGCGGGGGCGCCGGAACTGAAGATCAACTGGAACCCGCTGACCGAATCGCGCACGGTGCTGCGCCTGGCCAAGAAGCAGGTCGCGGTGCGCAACTCGGTGCTGGGCGTGTCCTGGTTCTGGTTCTTCGGCACCGTGCTGACCGGCAACATCCCCACCTACGCCGATCTGAACCTGGGCATCGGCACCTGGTACGTGTTCCCGTTGGCGCTGTTCTCGATCGGCACCGGCGTGGGTTCGCTGTTGTGCGAACGCCTTTCCGCACGCACCGTGGAAATCGGCCTGGTGCCGCTGGGCGCGTTCGGCATGAGCGCGTTCCTGCTGGATCTGTACTTCGCCCGCAGCGGCGTGGCGCCGGTCGCCGGTTTGTCGGTATCGGCATTCCTGCAGCAGCCCGGCAGCTGGCGCATCGTCATCGACCTGATCGGCATCGGCCTGTTCACCGGCTTCTTCGTGGTGCCGCTGTTCGCGCTGATCCAGAGCCGCACGCCGAAGCAGGAACTGGCCCGGGTCATCGCCGGCATGAACATCCAGAACGCCGGTTACATCGTGCTGGCGGCGGTGCTGGGCATCGCCCTGCAGATGAAGGAACTGGCGCTGGGCGGATTCCGCATCCCGCTGCCGGGGCTGACCATCCCGCAGCTGTTCCTGGTGCTGGCCATTGCCAACGCCGTGGTGGCGATCTGGATCTTCACCCTGGTGCCCGAATTCCTGATGCGCTTCCTGAGCTGGGTGCTGGTGCGCTTCCTGTACCGGCTGCGCCTGCACGGCATCGAGAAGCACGTGCCCGACGAAGGCCCGGCACTGCTGGTCTGCAACCACGTCAGCTACATGGATGCGCTGCTGCTGGCGGCCAGCATCCCGCGGCCGGTGCGCTTCGTCATGTACTACAAGATCTTCAACATCCCGGTGATGAGCTGGATCTTCCGCACCGCCAAGGCCATCCCGATCGCCGGGGCCAAGGAGGATCCGGAACTGATGCGGCGCGCATTCGAGGAAATCGACCAGGCCCTGGCCGACGGCGAGATCGTCGGCATCTTCCCGGAGGGCGCGCTGACCCGCGACGGCGGCATCGCGCCGTTCAAGTCGGGGGTGGAGAAGATCCTGGAACGGCGGCCGGTGCCGGTGGTGCCGATGGCGCTGAAGGGCATGTGGAGCAGCATGTGGAGCCGCCGCGACAGCCGGCTGGGCCGGATGCGGGTACCGCGCCGTTTCCGTGCCCACGTGGAGGTGGTGGCCGCGCCGCCGGTGGACGGGACGACCGCGACCGCCGAGAGCCTGGAGGCGATCGTGCGCGGACTGCGTGGCGACGACGCCTGACCCCATCGAACCTTCACGGCGCGCATACGAATCGCGGGTACAGACGTTAGACTAGGGTCCGACCACCCCGCTTCATCACTGCAAGGAGACTCCGATGAGTGCCGTTCCCCCGTTGCCGCAACAGGCTCCCGCCAACATCCCCAACCATCTGGCCTGGTCGATCATCTCGACCGTGCTGGCGACCTGCCTGTGCTGCCCGCTGGGCCTGGTCGGCATCGTCGCCATCGTGTTCTCCAGCCAGGTCAACAGCAAGTTGAACCAGGGCGACCTGGAAGGCGCGCGCCGCGCTTCCAACAACGCCAAGACCTGGTGCTGGGTCGCCACCGCGCTGGCGATCATCGGCCTGCTGCTCAACATCTACGTCCTGGCCACCGGTGGCATGGCGCAGTACATGCAGATGATGGAACAGATCCAGCAGCAGCAGTAAGTTCCGGTGTCCATTGCCCTGAAACCGCTGCAATGGACCGCGCTGGCGGGGATCGCGCTGCTGATCCCCGCCGGCGTCTGGCTGCTGCTGCATTTCGATCCGAACGTCGAGGGCAATCCGTTCCTGCCCTGCATCTTCCGCGAGCTGACCGGCTTCTACTGCATCGGCTGCGGCCTGACCCGCGCACTGCACGCGCTGGTGCACGGCGACATCGTCCGCGCCTTCGGCATGAACCCGCTGGCGATGCTGGTGCTGCCGATGGTGCCGCTGCTGGTGGCCCATTCGCAGGGCTGGCGGCCACGCGCGCTGGAACCGCTGATGCGCGTGATCATGGAACCGAAACTTTGGCTGGTGGTGTTGCCAACGTATTGGATAGCCCGCAATTTGCCTTGGTATCCCTTCACCCTGCTGGCCCCGGGTTGATCCAAAGCCGCTTTGGCGGATGGACATGGACGCGCTGCGGCGCGTTCCCCGATTTCGGCGCCCACCCTTTCAGGTGGCGCGGATAGCCCGCAATTTGCCTTGGTATCCCTTCACCCTGCTGGCCCCGGGTTGATCCAAAGCCGCTTTGGCGGATGGGCATGGACGCGCTGCGGCGCGTTCCCCGATTTCGGCGCCCACCCTTTCAGGTGGCGCGGATAGCCCGCAATTTGCCTTGGTATCCCTTCACCCTGCTGGCCCCGGGTTGATCCAATCCCCCCTTGTGGGAGCGACGTAAGTCGCGAAGCTTCGAACCTTGAAGTACCGCTGCCTACTTCCCCCTTGGCAAAATCACGCGCTGTCTTGTCATTCCGATATCGTCGGGATATCGCGACTTACGTCGCTCCCACATGATTGTTTTTCCGACCGATCTTTCGGTCGGGATCACGGTCGCGACTGACGTCGCTCCTACGGATTTAGCTGACCCAGCCGCCGATGACGAATACGGCGAGCACCGCCATCCAGACCAGCAGGATGCGCCAGACCAGGCTCATGGCGTCGCGCAGTTCGGGCAGTTCGCGCATGGCCTGGACCATGCCTTCCTCCGCGTAATCCTCGGCCTCTTCCGCCAGTTCGCTGCGCACGCTCGCGCGCGCGGCGTGGCCGAGGAATCCGGTCCGCAATTGCAGGCTGTTGCCGTGCGCCTCGCGCCAGGCCTGGAAGACGGTATCGAAGTTGCCGACCAGGGCCATCGCCAGGGTCATCAGCTGGGCGACCGGCCATTCCAGCACGGACAGCAGCGCGCGCGCGCCCTCGCGGGTGTCGTGCGGCAGCGCGCGCTGGAACTCGCCTTCGGCGGTCAGTGCGACCAGCCGGTACAGCAGCGCGCCGATCGGCCCGAGCAACAGGAACCAGAACAGCACGCCGAACCAGCGCCGCAGCGCGTTGCGGAACACGGCTTCCACCAAGGCCGGGCCATCGGCGGCCACGGTCTCGCCATCCGGCCACAGGCGGGCAATCGCCTCGCGCCGCGCGGCCGGCTCGTGCGCATCGATGATCGCTTCCACGTCCACGTCGAGATCGCGCGGACCCCACGCGTAGACCAGCACCAGCACAGAGAACAACAGCCCGACCAGGCCCAACAGCGGCTCGTGCAACACCCACTGGAACAACCCGACCAGCAGCAGCGGCGGCACCAGCGCCAGCGCAATGCCGTAGCGCCCGCGCCAGAAACCGTCTCCGGGGAAGCGTTCGTCGAGCCAGCGCAGCCAGTGTCCGTACCAATGGAACTGACGGACCGACGTGACCAGTGACGGCGCGACGTGCCCGAGTACCAGCGCGACGACCACGGCGACCAGGGTGATGGACATTCGGTTCCTCCTTCCCCCGGATTCTAGCCTGCCGCTTCGTTAATGTCGGGTCTGGGGGCGCGCCCGGCTGCGCCTGGAACAAATCCCCCTCGGTCCCCCTTTTCGCTTTCAACAGCCGAATGGCTGGTCAAGGGGGAGGAAAAAGCGGGTTTCCGTAGGGTGGTAGCACTTGTGATGCCCCCCTTGACCAGCCATTCGGCTGTTGAGAAGCGATCGCGGCTGGAGGATCCACGACAGCCGCTCAGGAGCGTCGCCGCGCGAGCATCCCGGCATGCCAGTGATCGATCAGCGAGCGTGCGATGGAAATCCGCGGCGACAGCAGCAGGCCTTCGTCGCCGTCGCCCTCGCGGCGTTCGCGGGCCGCGTCGATTTCATCGAAGGTGAACCAGCGCGCGTCTTCCAGTTCGTCGTCCACCCGCGGCACGTCCGGCTCGGCGTCGGCGGCGAAGCCCAGCATCAGCGCGCCGGGGAACGGCCACGGCTGCGCGCCCAGGTAGCGGCAGCCGCGCACGCGCACGCCGGTTTCCTCCAGCACTTCGCGCGCCACCGTCTGTTCCAGGGTTTCACCGGGTTCGACGAAACCGGCGATCACCGAATAGCGGCGCGCCGGCCAGGACGATTGGCGGCCCAGCAGCAGGCGTTCGCCATCGCTGACCGCGACGATCACCGCCGGGTCCACGCGCGGGTAATGGTCCGCGTCGCATTGCAGGCAACGGCCCTGGTAACCGGCGCGGCGGAACTCCACCTCGCCGCCGCACAGGCCGCAGAAGCGGTTGCGCGAACGCCAATAGAACATCGCCCGCGCCAGCGCGAACACGCCAGCCTCGAACGCCGGCCAGACCGCCGCCGCGCGGCGCAGATCCACGCGTTGCGCGGCTTCGAACGGCACGCTGTCCGCCTCGACCGCGAACCACGCGGTCTCGCCGCGCAGGCCAAGGAAGATCGCCGTGCCGGGACCGCCGCCGAGCGCTTCGCCGGTAGGCGCCGCCAGTTGTCCGGCCGTATCGGCGAACGCTTCACCCTCGCGGGTCAGCACGATCACGCGCGCGCCGGGCCACAGGCGGAACAGGGTGTCGGGGTCGTCGCGCAGCTTGTCGGCGCGATCCAGCGGCTCGCCCGCGAAGGCGAAACCGGTCAACGCGGAGGCGGTGCTGGAATCGGTGCCCACGGGGTGAGCGGGTGTCACATGCTGAAACTGCTGCCGCAGCCGCAGGTGGTCTTGGCGTTGGGATTGCGGATGACGAACTGCGCGCCCTGCAGGCTCTCGCTGTAGTCCACCTCGGCGCCCATCAGGTATTGCAGGCTCAGCGGATCCACCAGCAGGGTCACGCCGTCGGTGTCCACCGCCAGATCGTCCTCGGCGCGGTTCTCGTCGAACTCGAAACCGTACTGGAAGCCGGAGCAGCCACCGCCCTGGATGTAGACGCGCAGCGCCAGTCCGGCGTTGCCTTCCTCATCGATGAGCTCGCGGACCTTGGCGGCCGCGGCGTGGCTGAAGTTCAGCGGGCGCTCGAGTGACTGGTAGTCCGGCGCCGCCGAGGGCAGGGAAACGAGGTTGTCCATGGCGATCAGGATGGGGGTTGGGGGGACTCACTTCAAGCCGGAAGCACCAGTGCCCTCGCGGCCGCTGGCGGCGGCCCAGGTGAACGATTGTTCCACCGCAGCGCCGTTCTGCGGCACCAGCCGCGCGGTCACCCGGACCGGCTCGAAATCGGCGGGCAGGACCAGGTCGCCCTCGACCTGCTGGAAATACTTGAACGAATACGGCAGGCCCGGCGCATCGGCCTGCTGGCGCAGGTCCGACCACGCCAGCCGCTGCAGCTTGCCGGCGCGGGTGCCTTCCACCGACACCAGCAGCCGGCCGGCATTGACCGCGCCGCGGTTGAGGTTCTGGGTCAGGGTGGCGGTGAAATGCCAGGCCTGGTCGGTCTGCGGCTGCAGCTTGAGTTCGTGCACGGCCAAGCCGCGACGCTGGCCGGTGGCGCCGACGAAGCGCTCGTAGAAGGCCACGTCGGCGCGCAGGCCGGCGATTTCCTCGTCGCGCTCGGCCAGCGCGGTCTGCAGGTCGCGGTTGGCGTCGCGGCTGATCTGGTCCGAGCGCGACAGCGTGGCGACCCGCTGCTCCAGTTGCTCGACCTGTTTTTTCTGGGCCTGGAACTGATGCGCGCTGGGCGCCTGTCCGCCGCCGGCCAGGACCTGCCACAGACCCCAGCCGCCGAAGGCGACCAGCAGCGCCAGCAAGGCGACGGCCGCGTAGAACCAGAGCCGCCCGCTGGCCGGCGGGGGCGGTGAAGGAAGAGGAGTCTCACTCATGGGCCGAGCATAGCGCGGCCCGCCGGAGGGGGCTCTGAATGCCGGCGAACCAGTTCAGGCGTGGGCGGGGACCAGGTTTTCGGCGGTCTCGCCGGCGCTGGCGAGCGCCGTGGCATGCACCAGCCGGCCAGTGAGCTGGGCGCCGGCGCTCATCTCCACCACCTGGTAGTGGATGTTGCCGTGCACCCGCGCCTTGGACGCCAGTTCCACCCGGTCGTCGGCGTACACGTTGCCGACCAGTTGGCCGTTGATGATCACCACCGGCGCGCGCACCTCGCCTTCGATGCTGCCCTGCTCGGCCAGCGTCAGCACCGCGCGCTCGCCTTCGGCGGCCAGCACCTTGCCCTGGATCCGCCCTTCCACGTACAGGCCGCCGCTGAAGATCAGATCGCCCTGGATGGTGACCTGCGGGCCGATGAGGGTGTCGATGGCCTGGCCATCGCGCTGGGGCTTGTGCTTGAACATGATCATTTTCCTCCGGCTGAGGTCGCGAGTTTCCAATCGAACGCCTGCTCCACCGCGCGCTCGCCGCCGCTGAGTTGCACCTTCACCCGCTGCGGGGTGAAGCCGCCGGGCAGCATCACGCTGCCATCGAGCTGCTGGAAATAGCGGAAGGAGTAGGCCTGCCCGGCCACGCCGGACTGCTGGTGCAGTTCGTCCCAGCCGATCGTCGCCAGTTGCCCGTCGCGCACGCCCTCCACCGCGAAGCGCATCGCGCCTTCGCTGATGGCGCCGCGGTTGAGCGTCTGGGTCAGGGTGATCTGGTATTGCCAGGCGCCGCCCGGCGCGCGGCTGAACTCGGCCAGGTGCACGTTGAGGCCGCGGCGCGGGGCGGTGGCCCCGACCAGGCGCTCGTAGAACGCCACGTCCGCACGCAGTCCCGCGATTTCCTCGTCACGCTCGGCCAGCGAGGCTTGCAGTTCCTGGTTGGCGGTGCGGCTGATGCGATCGGAAACGCCCAGGGTGGTTTCGCGCTGGCTCAGTTGCTGCAGTTCGGCCCGCTGCCGGCGGACCTGGTCCCGGGCCTGGTCCAGCGCCTGCTTCGCCTGCCCCAGCCGGGGCGCGGCGGTGTAGCTGGCCAGCCACCAGACCCCGGCCAGCGTCCCCGCCCAGGCCAGTCCCGCCACGGCCAGCCAGAGTCTGCGGCGCGAGGGCCGCTGTTCGACGATCTGGTAGCGCGGGAAGGGGGATCTGGACATGAGCGAATCCCTGGCCGCGCTCAGGCAGCAGCCAGACAGGAGGCCTATACTCGGGACCATCGACAGGGCCGTCGAGTCTACTGGGAACCGCCGGGATGTCCGAAGCACATCTTTTCGTAATTGGGATCCTGTTGGCATGGATGGCCGGGATCCGCGTCTACCTGACGGTGTTCGGCCTCGGCCTGGCCGGCGCGCTGGGCTGGCTGGATCTGCCGCCGGCCCTGCAGGTCACGCAGTCTTGGTGGGTGCTGGGCACCTCGGGCGCGCTGGCGCTGGCCGAATTCTTCGCGGACAAGATTCCGGGGGTGGACTCGGGCTGGGATCTGCTGCAGACCCTGGCGCGGGTGCCGGCGGGCGCCTTCCTGGCCGCCGCCACGCTCTCGCCGGACGGACAGCTCGGCGGTGGCGCGCTCGCCGCCGGCGCCGGCATCGCCCTGACCAGCCACGTGCTGAAGAGCGGTTCGCGCGCGCTGATGAACACCTCGCCCGAGCCGGTCAGCAACTGGGCCGCCTCGGTCACCGAGGACGCGGTGGTGGTGGGCGGCCTGGCGCTGGCCTTTGCCCATCCCTGGATCGCCCTGATCCTGGTGGTCGGCATATCGATCGTGCTGGCGCTGGCGGTGTGGTGGGTCTGGCGTCGCGTCAGCCGTGGCCTGAAACGGCTGCTCGGTACGTCTGATCCTCGAATGCCGACCCCTTGACGCGGAAAACCGGATGCTCCGGAACGCCTGTGCCGGGTCGTGAACTTCATCGCATAATGCGGCACATGCTTGGGGAAGCCTGATGTCTGCCACTGACGCCACATCCCGCCGGCAGGATGAGCCTTCGCGCTCCCGTCTGCGGGCCGAAACCCCGCCGCCGGGCTACTGGCGGCGCTGGACGGCCGACGCGCCCGCGCCGGTGCCGCTGAAAGGAGGTATGTCCGCGATGACCGCATCCTCTCCGCCGCCCGCGACCGGCGACGTGCCGCCGGTGCCGGGCAACGATGCCGGCGGTGCCGCACCGGCGGCTTCCAGCCGTACCGGCGACACCCAGGAAAGCCCCTACCGGGTGCTCATCGTCGAGGATGATCGCGGCCAGGCGCTGTTCGCCCAGAGCGTGCTGCACGGCGCCGGCATGCAGGCCGAAGTGCAGATGCAGTCCGACGGCGTGCTCGATGCGATGGAGCGGTTCAAGCCGGATCTGGTGCTGATGGATCTGCACATGCCCGGTCGCGACGGCATGAACCTGACGATGCTGATCCGCCAGCAGCCCGAGTACCTGCACCTGCCGATCGTGTTCCTGACCGGGGACCCGGATCCGGAACGCCAGTTCGAAGTGCTGGAAAGCGGCGCCGACGATTTCCTCAACAAGCCGATCCGGCCGCGTCACCTGATCGCGGCGGTGGCCAACCGCATCCAGCGCGCGCGCCAGCGCGTCGCGCCATCCCTCGCGCGCGCCACCATCAACACCGAGACCGGCCTGCCGACCCGCACCTACCTGCTGCAACAGGTGGGCACGGCAGTGCAATCGGCCTCCGGCGGCGGCCTGTTCTTCATCGAAGTGGGCAGCGCGCTGAGCCTGCGCGAGCGCTATGGCTACGCGGCGTTCGAGCAGTTGATGAACCAGGCCGGGCGTCGCCTGGCCGAAGTGGCCGCGCCCCACCCGGTCGCGCGGCTGAACGACAACAGCTTCCTGTCGCTGGCCGCCGGCCAGGACGAATCCACCCTGGAAACGCAGGCCGCGCGCCTGCGCGACGGGCTGACCCTCAATCCGTTCCCGATCGGCGCGGGCGAGACCCTCAACCTGCGCAGTTCCATCGGCTACACGCCGCTGTCGATCGGCTTCGCCGACGCCGGCAGCGCGCTGGAGGCCACCGAGCGCGCGGTGCTGCAGGCACGCCTGAAGGGCAACAACCTGGCCGGCTACACCCCGACCCAGGTCACCGAGGATGCGCCGAAGATCTCGCTGGAGGACGGCCGCTTCGAACTGGCCTACCAGCCGATCGTCGCGGTCGCCGGCAGCGATCAGGCGCAGTACCAGGTGCTGCTGCGCATGCGCCAGCCCGACGGTTCGCTGCTGCCCGCCTCGCAGGTGATCCCGGCGGCCGAATCGGCCGGCGGCATCGCCCAGATCGATCACTGGGTGCTGGAACACGCGTTGTACGTGCTGGCCGAGCGCCAGTCGCAGGGACCGTCGCTGCGCCTGTTCGTTTCGCAGTCACCGCGCACGCTGGCGCGCGAATCGCACGCGCAGTGGCTGCTGGACACCCTGGCCGAACGCGGCATCGAAGGCACCTCGCTGGTCATCGACCTGCGCATGGCCGACGCGCTGATCCACACCGTGACCCTGCGCGATTTCTGCCACCAGCTGATGCCCAGCGGCGTGCAGTTCTGCCTGAGCCAGTTCGAACCCGGTCGCGAGGCCGACGCGTTGCTGACCCAGTTGCCGCTGGGCTACCTGCGGGTGGCCAGCCGCTATGCCGGCGCCCATACCGATCCGAAGCTGCGCGACGAGCTGCGCGGCATCATCGACCAGGCGCATCGCGCCGGCCTGCAGGTCATCGGCCAGCAGATCGAGGATCCGCAAGCGGCCGCCGCGATGTGGATGGGCGGCGTCGACTTCATCCAGGGCAATCTGGTGCAGGCCGTCGGCAGCGAACTCGGCTTCGATTTCCACAACGCGGTGCTGTAGGCATGCCCGCGCAGCGACCCGCCCCGGTCGCCCCCTGGCTGGCCCTGCTCGCGGGCGTGGCCGCGCTCGTGTTCCTGGTCCTTCCCTACGCGGGCGTCGCCGGCCCGTGGTGGCAGGCGGCGCTGGCCGCCGGCGCGGTCGCTGTGCTGTGCGGCAGTTTCGCCGCCTTCAACGCGCGCACCGCCCATCGCCAGCTGACCGGCGCCGAAGCGCGCGCGGCCATCGCCGAATCCGAACGCAACGCCCTGCGCCGGGACCTGCAACGGCACGACCAGTTGGAACAGGAACTGCTGCAGGCCAAGCAGGCGGCCGAGTCGGCGGTGCTGGCCAAGGGCGAATTCCTCGCCACGATGAGCCACGAGATCCGCACCCCGCTCAACGGCATCGTGCCGATGCTGGACATGCTGGCGCGCGCGCCGCTGGCACCGGATCACCGCGAGATGCTCAACACCGCCAGCGCCTCCTCGCACCAGTTGCTGCGCATCGTCGACGACATCCTCGACTACTCCAAGCTGGAAGCGAACAAGCTCGATCTGGAAATCACCGCGTTCAATCTGCGCGAACTGCTCGACGGCGTGCTGCAGCTGATGCAGCGTCCGGCCGAGAACAAGGGCCTGCGCCTGAGCCTGCAACTGGATCCGACGGTGCGCCTGCCGGTGCGCGGCGACCCGGTGCGGTTGCGGCAGGTGCTGAGCAACCTGATCGGCAACGCAATCAAGTTCACCGAACGCGGCGGCGTCACCCTGGCCGTGCGCCGGCTGGGGGAAACCTCGGCCCAGCACCTGCTGCGTTTCGAAGTCCGCGACACCGGCATCGGCATCCCCGCCGAGGCGCAGGCGCGGTTGTTCCGTTCCTTCACCCAGGCCGACGCCTCCACCACCCGACTGTATGGCGGGACCGGCCTGGGCCTGGCCATCTGCAAGCGCATCGTCGAACTGATGGGCGGGCGCATCGATCTGGTGTCCGAACCCGGCCGTGGTTCGACCTTCTGGTTCGAGGCGCCGCTGACCAAGGTCATCGGCGACATGAAGATGCGCGATCCGCACGCCTTCGATCAGGGCCGCGTGCTGGTGGTGTCCCCGGACAGCCGCCTGCGCCAGCGGCTTGGCCTGCTGCTCACCAACTGGGGCATGCAGGTCAACGCGGTGGAAACCACCCAGGAAGCACTGGAACGCCTGCGCACCGTCAGCGAAAACCGCGGTGACGATTTCGTCGCCGTGGTCGCCGATGCCGGCGGCATCCGCAGCACCGCCCGCGCCCTGCACCGCACCCTCGCCCGGCGCCCGGCCGGCGCCGCGCCGGTTCGCCTGATCTGGCTGTACGGCGATGAGTCGGTGCCGGAAGAACTGCGCGGCGACAGCACTCTGTTGTCGCGCCAGGCGCCGGATTCGGCGCTGCGCGCGGCCTTGACCGGACATACCGCCACCGACGCGGAGCCGGCGCTGCCGCCGGTGGTGATCGGTGACATTTTCGAAGCGGTGGATACCGCGACGGACACGCCGCCCGCCCCGGTGTTCGATACGGTGGCAACCTCCGCGGACGCGGCGAACCAGGATCCGGGCACCGATGCCGGCACGGACACGGACGCGGCCGGAAAAACCGTGACGCCACCCGCCGAAGCGCGCCTGCTGCTGGTCGAGGACAACCCGGTCAACCTGCTGGTGGCGCAGAAACTGCTGGCCGCGCTGGGTTTCCGCAGCGAGTCGGAAGCCAACGGCGAACTGGCGCTGCAGCGGATGATGATCGAGCCCTTCGATCTGGTGTTCATGGATTGCCAGATGCCGGTGCTGGACGGCTACAGCGCCACCCGCCGCTGGCGCACGCACGAGAACGAACTGGGCGCGCAGCGCCGGCTGCCGATCGTGGCGATGACCGCCAACGCGATGGCCGGCGATCGCCAGCGCTGCCTGGATGCCGGCATGGACGACTACCTGGCCAAGCCGGTCACCCGCGAACAACTGGAAGCCTGCCTGCAGCGCTGGCTGCCCGGGCATGTCGCGATCGCCGCGCCGCGCGCCACGGAGCCAGTTGCACAGCAGGCACCGCCAAACGACGCCGCCGCGCGCGCGGCGACGCCGACCTTCCCGGTGCTGGACCACAGCATGCTGGAGGAACTGCGCGAGATCGCCGGTGATGAAACCGTGCGCATCATCAGCCTGTTCCTGGAGGATGCGCCGCGCCTGATCGCCGCGCTGGAGAAGGCGGCCGCGACGCCGGATCTGGATGCGATGCGCGATGCCGCGCACACCCTGAAATCATCCAGCGCCAACGTCGGTGCGATGGCGCTGTCGGCGGCGGCCAAACGGGTCGAACTGGGCGCGCGCGCGGCCCGGCTGGATCGCCCCGCGGTGGCGGTGGCGCTGGTCATCGCCGAATACGCGCGTGCGCGCATGGCGCTGCTGGGTTACGCCACCCAGCAGTTGGGCAGGACGCCGACGCCGATTGCCGGCTCGGCTCAGTCCTCGAGCATGGTCAACAGGTAATTCGGTTCGCCGATGCGCTCGATCAGCGACAGCTGGGTTTCCAGCCAGTCGACGTGTTCCTCTTCCGAATCCAGGATGTCGGCGAACAACTGTCGGCTGACATAGTCACCCTGGTCTTCGCAGTACTTGATCGCATCGCGCAGCAGCGGCAGGCCTTCCATCTCCAGCGCCAGATCGCATTCGAGCAATTCGCGCGGATTCTCGCCGATGCGCAGCTTGCCGAGCGCCTGGAAGTTCGGCAGCCCGTCCAGGAACAGGATGCGCTCGGCCAGTTTGTCGGCGTGCTTCATCTCGTCGATGGATTCCTTGTACTCGTGTTCGGCCAGTTCCTTCAGACCCCAGTTCTTCAGCATCTTGGCGTGCAGGAAGTACTGGTTGATCGCGGTCAGCTCGTTGTAGAGCGCCTTGTTGAGGAATTCGATGACCTTGGCGTCGCCCTTCATGGCGTGGCTCCCGTGGGGTGTTGGACGGGGCGCATGCTAGCGCGTCGTTCCGCGCCATGACGGAACGCGAATCGTGCTCATCTCGTGGGGAGGAAGCACGCGCTGCCGGTCGGCAAGGCGTGCAAAGCGCCGCGATCAGGCAGCCTGTGACAGTCCGAGAATCGGAAGCTTGAACTCGCGCTCGGCGCGGGCGTGATGCGCATCCAGCAGGCCGCCGGCCATGTCCAGGCAACTGCCGCAGGTGGCGCCGCAGCCGGTCCGCATGGTCAGTTCGGCCACCGTGCGCACGCCGTTGGCGGCGGCTTCGCGGATCTGGTGGTCGGTGACTCCGTTGCAGATGCAGACGTACACGGCGGCGAGGTCAATGTGCGGGCCGGGGTGGCTCGAGGCACATTTGACCGCGAATGAGAATGATTGTCAATTCTTGGCGTCGCCGGCGCCCTGGCCCTGTTTACGCTTGGGCCGGCTTCGTGGACGCGGCCGGCTGTGGCCTTCCCCCAACCGTTCCGACCGCTGTGGCGGCAGCGCCAGGGTCCCGACCACGCTGCGGGCATAGGACGCTAGATGTCCCAGCGCGCGGGCGTAAACGCCGCGCTTGAACATCACCACGTGCTCGATGGGGTACCAGAAATCCACCCACCGCCAATGGTCGAACTCGGGGGTGTCGGTGGCGTCCAGGCGCAGGTGCGCCTCGTCGCCGACCAGGCGCAGCAGGAACCAGACCTGCTTCTGGCCGATGCAGACCTGGCGTTCGTGGTGGCGGATGGCGCGGGGCGGCAGCCGATAGCGCAGCCAGCCGGGCGTGGCCCCCAACACTTCAACATGTTCGGGCAACAGGCCGGTTTCTTCGTGCAACTCGCGGTACATGGCCTCGACCGGCGTCTCGTCCGTGTTCATCCCGCCCTGCGGGAACTGCCAGCCGTCCCGGCGCACCCTTCGCGCCCAGAACACCCGGCCATCCGGGCGCATCAACACTATGCCGACGTTGGGTCGGTAGCCGTCCGGATCGATCACGATGCGGACTCCTGAAATCTACTGTCCCCGACTCTGCCACGGCCGGCCCGCGCCGACAAGCCGGCCCGACCGGATTGACAGCCGCCCCCCGAACCGGAAAAATGTGCGGTTCCTGCACGGCTATGTAGCTCAGCCGGTTAGAGCACAGCACTCATAATGCTGGGGTCGGTGGTTCGAGTCCACCCATAGCCACCATGCAGGGTTTAGGAATCAAAGCGTTAGCCAAGGCCGCCCACGAGGCGGTTTTTTTGTGAGCGCGTGTTTGGAGTACGGGGCGGGAAGACGCCGGCTTCAGGGCGGCTCAGAGAGCCACAGGCCCCAATCAACTCCACGAGCCCAGGAGTCCACTTGCCCCGGCGGCTAGTCCAAGTAGCATCAAGTAGGGACAACTGGAGCGAATCATGACCGCGATAGAAGTCATTGCTGTCGTGCTGGGTAACACTGCGGTGATAGGCATCTTAGGCACTGCAGCCGCCTACGTTACAAAATCGGTGTTCAACAACTACCTCACTTCCCGACTTGACGTCCATCGCGCGAACTTAGAACAACAAGCGAGCGCCGCACGGGCAAGACTTGAACACGAGCTTCGCCTAGTAGCGCAAGAACACCAGATTAGTTTTGCAGGCCTCCATGCCCGCAGAGCGGAAGTTA
Source organism: Pseudoxanthomonas sp. PXM04 (assembly GCF_014851695.1). Taxonomy (NCBI): domain Bacteria; kingdom Pseudomonadati; phylum Pseudomonadota; class Gammaproteobacteria; order Lysobacterales; family Lysobacteraceae; genus Pseudoxanthomonas; species Pseudoxanthomonas sp. PXM04. The sequence continues at coordinate 254,351 of NZ_JACVAG010000006.1, read as the reverse complement.
TTGCTGAACTGTATCGCCTCTTAGCCGAGACTCATTGGGACAATGCGGCTTCCTTCAACTCGAGGGCTTATCAGTAATTGCTGGTACGGCGAACGGGAACGAGTCAGATAGCTCCAGACTTCCTGCGCACTAATCCCGCACAGTTGAATGTCCGCCAAACACAAAGCAGGGACACATCGTCACATAGTGCCCGCTATTCGCCAGACTGGCTTTGCATCTTCCTTTCCGCAACCCACAGCCTCGCGAAAGAAACGGATCTGAATAAGCATCTGAACTTAGTATGGAAATACTATTTTTGAGTTCTTAATGATGTCATATGCGCCAACGCCACTCAGATAGCACTTCCCATCAATGACAATCTCCCTGCTGGCGTTCGCATAAGCAACGTTATATCTACCTATCGACACAACCAGATCAAATCCATCCTTGGTGCAATCAAAATCCTCTGCCGTCTTAGCCTGCTCAACCAACACATCAAATGTGCGCAAACAGTTTAAGCCACAAGCTCGATAAACCCGCCTAGATGCGTTTTTCTTTATATATTCCACATCTCTTACGTAATTATCAGTTACTTCATAGAAGTACATATCGACTGAAGTCGCACTTGATAGTGCACTCTCCATGCGCGAAGTCCTATATTCAGCACGCCCTGGCTGTTCAGCCTGCCCATGGCACGCACAAATAAATACAGTAAGTGCAATTATCAGCACTTTGAAATTGTTTTGCATGGCACTAGCTCACCTGCGTTTTGATAAACTCGCCGCGACGGCACCTTTAATTCATCAGCGACCTTGCTTTCTTGTTTAGTCGCCCTCACCTCCTCAGGCGCATTCCCCAGCACCGGTCTCCCCGACGGACTCTTCCCGATTTCGGGCTTCATCATGTCTTCTTTCCACTTAACCGGCCCATCACGATAAAATTTCACAGCATGAATTATTTCATGAAACCCATTTACTAACGGCGGCTGCACCTCTCCGGTGCTTATTATCTCCATCCCCATTCTCGGATTGATAAATATTTCATCCTCGTTTGGATTAAACCCATATTCATCTCCGAATGTTATAGACACGTAAAACGGAAGTCGCTCAAGCGCCTGCATAGCATCCATACCCTCTGACGTTGTAGAAAGATGCGCCATAAAGGTGTAAGCCTCTTGCATGGAAACTCCGTCTTGGCTAACTATCATAATTTTTCGTCCATCGGGGTCCTTATAACGATAAGGATTCCCGCTGGCATACCAGTAACGATTGAATGAGGCAATGCCTCCTGAGTAAGGAGTCACCGGGTCCACCGACAGGAATCGCCCGATGAGCGGGTCATAGTAGCGCTGCTGCATGTAGGTCAGCCCGGTGGCCGCATCCTGCACATGCCCGGTGAAGCCCGGCCCGTCCGTCAGCGGTCGGTTGACCAGGCGCCCGTAAGGCTCGTACTCACTCCGCTGCAGCACACCCTTGGCCGCATCCGTCACCGCGATGGGCGTGCCCAGCGCATCGGTGTGCTGGTACTTCACCGTTGTCACGCTGCCGGCCACTTCCCGCACCGCCACCAGGCTGCCGCCCAGGTACACGTACTGGCTCGACTTGCCCGCCCGGGCATCCGAGTCAAACACCAGTTGCCCACTCTGGCTGTACAGGCTGTACTTGCTGGCCGTGGTGTAGTCCCGCACCCGTCGGCCATGGCCGTCATAGACATAGCTGGCCACGCCGTTCACACCGCGCAACCGGTTGCCGAAATCGAAGTTGAATACCTGACCATTCTTGTTGGCCAGGTTGCCCTGCACGTCGTAGCTCAAGCCCGTTACCGTGGCCCCGCCCACCGTGTTGGTCACGCTGGTCAGCCGGTTGCTGGCGTCGTAGTGGTAGGTGTGGTCGCGGGCGTGGCTGCCACCGGTCACCTTCAGCGTGGTCAGGTTGTCCAGCACGTTGTAACTGTAGTTGGCCACACCGAAACTGGCGCCGGTGGTCTGGAGCAACTGGTCCAGCCCGTTGTAAATCATCGCGCGGCTCTGGCGGGCCCCGGTCGTGTAGTCGGTGATGCCGGTGACGTTGGCATGCTTGTCGTAGGCATAGCCCAGGTCCAGCACGCCATTGCTGTCAGTGCTGCGCGCCGGCAACTGGCGTGCGTTCTGGGTCATCGTGTGGACGATGCCGTTGCCGTAGGTGAATTGCTTCATCCCCCCGTTGGGGTGGTATTGCACCCCGGTGGCGTAAGTGCCGGCCTGGGTCGGCTGGCCCAGCGCATTGGGGGCAAAGGCCACCGTGCCGGTGTTGGGGTAGGTCTGGCTGGCCAGATGCCCCAGCGCGGTATAGGCGTAACCGATGGACCAGTCGATGCTGCCCCATTGCATCCGCTCGCTGATGGGCAGGCGGCGGCGGTTGTAGCCATACGTGGTGGTCACCACGTTGGTGCCGTCGTTGTCCACCGCCGTGCTGGCCAGCAGGCCGTCCGGTGCGTAGGTGTTGGTCGTGTTGCCGCGTCCGTCCGGGAACACCAGCGTCTTGACCCGGTTGCGGGCGTCATAGGTCCGTGCGGCTTTGCGGGCCAGCACCGCCGCGCTGGTGCCGTTGGCCTCGCAGGCCGTGGTCGCCGGCAGGCCCGCCGCGCTCCAGGCCAGGTTCCCGGCCCCGTCATAGCCCATCAAGGTGGCCCCGGTCTCCGGCTCCACCGAACGGCACAGCTCCTGGTTCGCGTTGTAGGCGTAACTGCGGGTCACGGCCAGCGTCCCGGCCGCGTTGCGCTTGCGGATGGACAGCACCTTGCCGAACACGTCCCGGGTGATGTCGATGCCCACCCGCTCGGCCAGGTTCTGGCCCTGGTCGATGAGTACCGGGGTGTCGTAGCTGGGCTGGTCGAAGGCCTGGTGCCGGGTCACCGTCACCACGCCGCGGGGACTGACCGTGCGCACATACGCGCTGGTCGCATCGCCGAGATACTGGGTGGTGGTGGTCAGCAGCCCCAGCTCGCTGTCCTGGCTCACCGACGTCACCCGGCCCAGCGCGTCGTACTCGGTCCAGGTGCCGGTGGCCAGCGCGTCGGTCGTGCCCGGGTAGGAGGCAAATGTCACCCGACCGTCGGCGTCGTAGGTGAAGCGCTGGAAGCGCTTGGTCAGGGTCTCGGTCGTGCCGTTGGTGGCGTCCAGCTCCTTGGTCACCAACGGCCGCCACAAGGCATCGAAATAGGTAATCTTCTGGCCGGCCCCGGTGCTCACCGTCTGCCGCCAGTGCCCGGCCGGAATGCCGTACTCGGCCACTGCCACCGGCTGGAAGCTCAACAGGGTCTTCTTCCAGTTCCCCTCGGTCGTGTCGCAGGCATTGGCCGCAGTCTCCGACGGCGGGGTGAGGCTCGCCAACCGGCCCATCGCATCAAAGGTGTAGCAGGTCTTGTAGCCGTTCTCGTCGGTGACGGAGTCAATCCAGCCGTGGTCGTTCACCACCGCCGACTGGGTCGTGCTGTCGGCATAGGTGATGGACTGCGGAATGCCCCGCTTCCAACTGCCAAAGGTGGTGACGTTGCTGTTGCCGTCCTTGGCCGTCTTCAAGGTGCCGTCGGCGTTGTAGGTCAAGGTCTGCTGCAGCTTGCCGTAGGCCTTCGCTGTCACCGGCCGGGCCAACGTGTCATACGTGGTCTCCGACACCACGATGCCGGTCGGCGCCCAGCTTGGTGTGCAGGCCGCCGGCGCCACGCAGGTCACCTTGGCCGTCTGCCCCAATACCCATAGCGTGGAATTGTCATGGTACTCGTTGGCATCGACCCGGCTATTACCGAGTGAATTGGACCGCGTAATACGTACTGGACGAGCAAAGGAATCGAACTCGCCAATAGCCCGGACAAACGTTACCCCGTCTTGTACCACTACACTCTTAGATGTTGGCGCCAACTGCTCCAGCTGAGCGTTGTTAACGTTCGGCTGCCGGACAGTGCCTATTCGAGATGGCCAAGGGCCTGCAGTCGGAGCTGCATAAGCATATTCCTCAGCTCGCACCACTGCCGACCCTGAAGCTCCCGAATAGTAGTCCTTGCGCAGGAGTTGACCTTCGCTCACATCATAACGATTGCTATATGTGTATCGCACCACCTTGCCGGAAGGATCGGTCACTTCCGTCCAGACACTCGTCGCGCAACCCGAGACACAATCTTTGGCCCAACTTTGGTTGGCAGGTGAGTACTTGTAACTCCGCACCTGCGCCGCCACTCCGGGGCCAGAGATCTTTATCTGATCCACAGCCGCCACGGTACGAGCATTTGCGATGTCCAGACTATGCGCCCCTCCGGACAGCGTGCTGCACCGATATGGCACATAGGAGCTTCCTCGCATGACAAATTTCAGATTGAACTCACCCACCAATCCGGATGGATGAACGATACTTCCCTGCAAGGAGGACGTCGTATTTTCTATATCGTAAAGACATCCATCACTACTGCGATACTTGATAATCGGCGCGGCCCCCCCCCCCGTGAAGCGCAAAGCTCCAAGATTGAAAGACCATGCGCTTCCATCAGGTTGCACGACCGCGGTAAGGCGCTGATTCGACGGCGAGTCTTGAGCCGAACTATAGGTATATGTCCAAGTGCGCGAAGGGGCGTCATTAGCAGAAAGGACTGCGGTACGAATACGCGTCGATGGTTGGCTTACGCCATAGGGTTGCCATGGTTCATAGGAAAGCACCAGCTTGCGCCCGTCACTGGCCTGAATGGATGCAAGATCCCCATTGGCATCATAGCTGTAAGACAAGCTATTGCCGAAGCGGTCCTCCACGCGGGATACCATCATCATCGCGACACGCCGAGCCACTCCGCCGAATCCGGGCTGGGCAAAACCAACCTTCCGATACGGTTTATACGTAAGCCAATCCATCCAGTATTTGATGCCGTCAGGAGAAACCACGAGAAACCCTTCTCCTGCCATGCCGTTGGATGTATTTGCCAAGCAGCTCACCATCCAGTTCTGCTTCGTCACGATATGAAAGTTCCGCACTCCTCCACCACCAGATGGCATTTGCGGAGAAGCGGTGTTCGACGAGTCTCTAAGCAGAAGATCCTGCGAACCTAGACCAGGGATCGCAAGTTGATAACCGTTCCACCAGTGACCTGGAAGGTAAAAAATAGGAACTGGCGAACCACCTGAGGACAAAACTATGCTGGGCGCTTGCCTGAAATTGCTGCATCGACTGGCATCGTTCAAGAAGAACCACGGCCCCCACCATCCTCTGTTCCATTCGCATTCGCCGAGAGCGTTTCAATATGCGGAGCTTCCAGCTCCCAGTCCAGGAACTTCGATGCTCGCATCGAATCGTCCGTTCGGTATGTGCGTGCCAATTGAATTGGCAGCCCCAGCCCTGGCTGTTCAATATCTACTTGCCTAAAGGAAACCGTCCCGTCATAGAGATTGATACTTTCACCAAATGGCGATTCGCCTAGAGGCTGTACTTCGCCAGCAGCGCGAACTTTCTTCCCCAGCTCTTCTTCGGGAGTGATGGAAGCCGTCTGAGCAAGAGCCGAGCCAGCGAATAGAACCCCAAACAACAGAACAGATTTCCACTTTTTATTACTCACACAATTCCCCTCGAGTCCTTTCTTGTTTTGAATTCAGACCTCAAGCCATCAGGCAGCAATCTTCAGGCTAGCATCGTTTCCCCGTCTGCTATTCCGAGCGCAGTCACGCGATCAACCAAGGATACGCAGGTGACTGTATCCGCTTGATTTAGCGCCTCACCGCTTTCCATAGAAAGAGGTCACGCTTCGGTCAGTCACCTAGCTCACCGCACACCAGCTTCAAACCATACCGCCCCAAGAATAAGAAGAAAAGATATGGCTTCACGTAGCACGTTACAAAGTAACCAGCTATCTACGCTATGGCTCACACCTAAGACCCATTCACCACGATATCGAAGCGTTCAATGTTAGACGTGACCGTGTTACACGAATAACATCTTAGTGGCGTTCGGACAGCTCGAATGCGGACCTCAGTCTCGCCTTGCTCAGGTTTAAATCCAAGGGGCGGACAAGCGCTTCCGAATGGCCTCTTCCGGATTCTCAGATTTCAGGCCTGCTTGTCGCAGAACACCCCCCCACCGGCCGCGCGTTCAGGTTCGAGCAACAAGCTGCAACGGTCATGCGGACTTTGTCTAAACCCTGATGGTCTATCGAGCATCCATGGCTGGGGCCACCCGCGAGATTGCAGACCATGAAAACGATGCGTCCCGTCTTCCTGTTCCTGCTGCTTGTGGCCGTTGGCGCCCACGGCGCGGAAAAGGCCTCTTCCCTCGCCGAACGGGTCGATGCGATTTTCGGGAGCACGGCAGGCGATTCACCCGGGTACGCGATCGCGGTCATCAAGGACGGGAAGGTGGTCCTTGAGAAAAGCCACGGACTGGCCAGCGTGGAATATGGCTCGCCGTTTACTCCGACCACGCCTTTCAACACCGCTTCATTGTCCAAGCAGTTCATCGGGCTGGCCGTGTCGATGCTGATCGAACAAGGCAAGATCGCGCTGGACGATGACGTGCGCAACTATGTGCCCGAATTGCCGGAATACGACGAAGGTCCGGTCAGCGTTCGCCAGCTGCTGCATCACACCAGCGGCATTCGCGACTGCTACGCGGTCCTGGTCGCGGCCGGATGGCGGTGGGACGACGCTTTCTCCGGAGAGGACTGCATGCGTACGGCGATCGCGCAGAAAGACCTGGCGTTCAAGCCGGGCACGCGCTACGCCTACAGCAATACCGAGTACCTGTTGTTGCAGAAAATCGTTGCCAAGGTGGGCGGCAAGCCTTTTCCGCAATGGGCAACGGAAAACATCTTTCATCCGACTGGAATGGATTCGACCTGGTTCGTCGATGACTATTCCAGCATCGTCAAGGATGCAGCAATGCCCTATTCGCGAGGCGAACAAGGCTTCCGCCGGGACCTCCAGCAGGACAGTGGTGTCTACCTGCTGTCCACCCTGCGCGATCTCGGTCGCTGGGCGGTCCATTTCGACCGCAAGCTGGCCGCTCGGGACCCGACCTATCTGCGGATGGTGGAGCCAGGGGCGCTGGCCGACGGCGAAGAAGTCCCCTATGGCTTCGGCCTGATGCTGGGCGAAGACCGGGGCCTGGACATCGTCTTCCATACCGGCGCCTGGGGAGGCTATCGCGCCAACATCCGCCACTACCCCGCACGGCACCTTTCGATCGTCGCCCTGAACAACGCTGGCGACAACGACATGAATCCGAGGAGGGTGCCGCAGGTGGCGGCATTGTTCCTGGACGAGGCAAACGCCCCCGCCTGTGGCAAGGCCGACGCATTGCGCGAAGCACCGACCGTGCGACCGGATCCGGCGCGGCTGCGTGGCCTTGCGGGTGTCTATCGCTGGAAAGACGACGCGATCACCATCACCCTGGAGGAGGGACGCCTGATGGCGCAGTACCTGGGCGAAGAGAAGGTATCCACCGAAGCGAAATCGGACACGGAGTTCTGGGTGTCCGCCTATCGCGCGCCCATTTCCTTTTCGGCAAGGCAAGGCAAGCCCGTGCTCCTGTTCCGCTCGACCGAAGGGCAAAGAGTGGAGCCGTTCGCACCCGGAGATCTGGACGCGTATGCGGGCATCTATGCCAACGACGATCTGGCGACGCTGTACAAGGTCGATATCGAGGACGGCAGGCTGTACATCCATCACTTCCGCCGGGGTGACGCGGAGCTGGCGCCGCATCCGGCCCATATCGACAGATTCATGGGCGACATGGGGATCGTCCAGTTTGTCAGGAACAAGGCCGGACGAATCGACGGCTTCGATTTCGTGGGCGAGAACCTGGGTAAGCTCCGTTTCGCCAGGAAACCTCCCGCGCCCTCTTCAAGGCGTCCGGTTCCTCAGTTCCGGTAACGCCCGCAAAAAAAAGGCCCGGCTTTCGCCGGGCCCCATCGCATCGGGAGAGACGATGCGATACAGCGGTTACTTGAACTTGTAGATGATTTCCGCCGCCACTTCGCGACCGACCGGATCGTCGATGCAGTAGGCGAAGTCGCCGCACCACTTGTCGCCGTAGATCTTGTCGAAGATGTTGCTGACGTACAGGTTGACCTTGAAGTTCTCGGTGAACCAGTAGCCCACGCTGCCGTTGAAGTAGCGGCGCGGCTCGCGGCGGTTGAAGATGCGCTGGGTGGATTCGCCGGCGGTCGGGCTGGCGGGGTCCTGGTCCTGGCAGTTCGCCGCGCCGCTGGGCACGTAGCCGTCCTCGAACGGCATGCAGCCGCCCCAGCGGTTATCACGACCACCGGACTTCTGGTACATCATCAGGGTCGCATTCCAGTTGTCGTAGACCCAATTGGCGCTCAGGGTGATCTTGGTGCGCGGGTTCTGGGTCTTGCGGGTGTCCTCCAGCTTGTCGGTGGGGAAGCCGCGCGACTTGTAGGTCAGCATGTTGGTGTAGTTCAGATCGAAGCTCCAGCTGCCCCAGTTGGTGTCGGGCAGCGCGTAGCGCGAGCTCACGTCCACGCCGGTGACCTCGGTCTCGGCGCGGTTGATCGGATTGACCAGGATGGTGACAGAGCCGGCCGTGCTGCTGGGAACGCCCGCGGTGCGTTGGATGCGGCTGGTGACTTCGCTGCACCAGGCCGCACTCGGCGCGACCGCGCGGATCTTGCCTTCGGGATCGAAACCACCGCGCGTGCAGTACGCCTCGTCGAGCAACAACTGTTCGGCGCTGATGTCGTCGATCAGGTTGTCGACCTTGATCGACCAGTAGTCGGCCGACACCGAGAAGCCCTTGAACGCGTCCCAGACGAAGCCCGCGCTCCAGGATTCGCCTTCCTCGTACTTCAGGTCCGGGGTGCCGGTGCGCTCCACCGCGGCATCCTCGATCTTGAAGTCGTCGCGCGGGCACTGGCGGTTTGGCCAGCCGGCATCGGCGCAGCCGACGTAGTCGGTGAAGTCGGAGATGCCCGAGCTCGGCTTGGCGTAGATGTAGTGCATGTCCGGCGCGCGGAACGCGGTGCCGTAGCTGCCGCGCACCAGCAGGGTGTCGATCGGACGCCATTCCAGGCCCAACTGGTAGGTCACGGCGGCGTCGCTGGCGACCGCGTCGTACTTGTCGTAGCGGGTGGCGATGTTGGCGTTCAAGGTGCTCAGTACCGGCACCCGGAACTCCACGCCGGCGGCGTAGCGGTTGCGGTCGCCGCCGCCCTGCTCGACGTTGCCGAACGGGGTGTACCAGCCATCCTCGTCCTGGACCAGGGTCTTGGGTTCCGGGGTCAGGCGGTAGCCCTGCTTGCCGGCTTCCAGCACCGCGGCGAAGCCGATCGGGCCGGCCCAGCCTTCGAACAGGTCGCCGCTGAGCACGAACTGCGCCTGGTTGAGGTAGGACCGCGCCTTCTTGTGGCCGCGGTCAGAGAACGAGCGGAAGTCGTCGACCGAAATCGGATTCCACAGCTTGTTGTAGTTGGGCGTGTAGATCGGCAGGCCGTTGGCGGACGTGCCCTGCTGCGCGCCCATGTAGTAATCGAACATGTCGCCCTGGTTGAGCACCGGGAACGACTCGCGCACCTCGTAGGTGGCGCGGCCGATCATCGCTTCCCAATCGAACCTGTCGGCCAGGCGGCCGCGCAGGCCGACGCTGATATCCAGCGCCTCTTCGTTCGACTTGGTCAGGGTCGCGCCCTCACCGCCCATTTCCTGCGGTGAATGGAACTTCAGGAAACGGCGGCTGCCGCCGGCACCGTTGTTGACGGTCGGATCCCAGTACACCGAGCTGTCGAACGCATCCAGGAAGGTGTTGAAGTCGCCGGTCGAACGCCAGATGCCGAGCGAGGCCCAGCCCTGCAGGTCCTCGTTGAAGTCCCAGGTGCCGTGCAGATAGGCCGAATCGTCCTTGCTGCCGGTGCGCAGCGCCCAATTGGCGAACACGCGCTGGGCGCAGTATTCGCCGGCGTTGTTGGCGGTGCCGGAGTTGCGGTCGTAACCCAGCAGGTTGGCGCGATAGTAGAGGTCGCCGTACTGCTCGCAGGCGCCGGACGGCGGCGCGATGCGTAGGTACGCGGTGCCCAGGCCCAGCGGAACCAGATTGTCGCGATCCTGCAGGTACAGGCCGGGATACGGGGTCAGGTGGGCCACGCCGAAGTGGCGCTCGCCCGGGCCCCACACGCGGTAGTCCTTGTCGGCTTCCTCGTCCATGAACGGACGGTCCTTGGCCAGCAGCACGCCACGGTTGAAGTGCTGCAGGTTGTAGATGAAGGAACCGCGTTCGCCGGTGAAGCCGCCGGACAGCGAGAAGTCCATGTTGTTGCGGCCGCCGCGGGTGGCTTCGCCGTAGCGCACGCGCACCACGTGATCTTCCATGTTCTCCTTGAGCACGACGTTGATCACGCCGCCCATCGCGTCGGAGCCGTAGATCGCCGAGGCCGAGCCGGCCAGGATTTCGATGCGCTCGACGATGCCGGTGGGGATGTTGTTGAAGTTGGCGAAGTTGCTCTTGCCCTGGTAGGGCATCGGGTAATCGGCCACGCGGTGGCCGTTGATCAGCAGCAGGCTGCGGCCGGGGCCAAGATTGCGCAAGTTGATCGGCGAGGCGTTGACGCTGGACTGGCCCCAGTCGTAATCGTTCTGCACCGGTCCCAGTGCGGCGGTGATGGTCTGCAGCGCGTCGTAGACCGTGGCGAAACCTTCCTTGCGCATCTGGTCGGCGGAAATCACGGTGACCGGCGCCGGGCCTTCGATCTCCGAACGCTTGATGCGTGAGCCGGTCACGGTGACCGTGTCGAGATTCTTCGCCTTGCCGTCGTTCGCTTGGCTTTCATCGGACTGGGTCTGCTGCGCGGTCTGTTCTTCCTGCGCCATCGCGGCCAAGGGACAACTCAATGCCAGCGCCATGGCGGCCGCCAGAACGGTGCGGCGGTTCGAATACAAGCGGTTCATTACTTCCCTCCCAGGAAAAACATTGGTTTAAAGGTCCAGCCTATCGGCGCGCACGAGTCCCTAGCTCCTGCGCTCCCGGCAAACATAGCGGTAAGAAATGCGTAAAAATGTGATGTAGTTCTCTTTTTGTACCGATTCAATTCCCTGAAATCGATTTCGGTGCCGGACTGTCATCACGGTTACGCTCGGATGTGCAGCCAGGCGCCTTTCCCTGCCGTCAAAAGGGATTTCCCACGCCATACAGCCCACCCCCGGCAGCGGTTATCCGCGCTCCGGGCAGTCACTGTTTGCTCCCGCGGATCACTGAATAGCGGGCTTGCGTGTGCACGCAATGTGATTACGATTGGTCCAGCCTTTGAACCAAACGGACTTTCCGCATGCGCGTTCGACGCCCGGCACGCCTTCCCCTGCTCCTTTCCCTGCTCGGTCTGCTCGGTCTGCTTGGCGGAACCGGCGCCTCCCTGGCCGCTGCACCGCTTGCCGATGAGTCCCCCGCGCCGACCTCCCTCCACGGCGAAACCGATGCGCAGCATGCCCAGCGCATGCAGTGGTTCGCCGACGCCAAGCTGGGCATCTTCATCCACTGGGGCATCTACGCGGTGGATGGCGTGGACGAATCCTGGTCGTTCTTCAACGGCAAGATGTCGCATGCCGATTATCTGAAGCAGTTGCGCGGCTTCACCGCCAGCGCCTACGACCCGCAGGCGTGGGCGCGGCTGATCCGCCAGAGCGGCGCTCGCTATGCGGTGCTGACCACGCGGCATCACGACGGCGTGGCGCTGTGGGATTCGAAGCAGGGGCTCAACGTGGTGCGCGATACGCCGGCCGGACGCGATCTGGTCGGCCCGTTCGCCGATGCACTGCGCGCCGCCGACCTGAAGGTGGGCCTGTACTACTCGCTGCCGGACTGGTCGTACCCGGACTACGATGTGTTCACCCGCAAGCAGAAGCGCTATAGCCTCGCCGCCGAGCCGCAGCGCTGGCAGCGCTTCCTGGATTACTACCAGGGCCAGATCGCGGATCTGCAGCAGCGCTACCGGCCTGATTTGATCTGGTTCGACGGCGACTGGGAGCACAACGCGGGCGAATGGCAGTCGGCCAAGCTGCGCACCGACATGCGCGCGCGCAATCCCGGGCTGATCATCAATTCGCGCCTGAACGAATATGGCGACTATGCGACACCCGAATTGGGCGTGCCGGTGGTCAAGCCGGCGCAGACGTATTGGGAACTGTGCCTGACGATGAACCGGTCGTGGGGCTACCAACCGCGCGATACCGAGTACAAGAGTCCGCACCAGATCATCCAGGTCTTCAGCCAGACCCTGTCGATGGGCGGCAACCTGCTGCTGGACATCGGACCGAAGGCCGACGGCAGCATCGATCCACGCCAGCTGGAAATCCTGGAAAAGCTGGGCCGCTGGACCGGCAGGCACGCCGAGGCCATCTACGGCACCCGCGCCGGCATCGGCCTGGATCACTACGCCGGGCCGAGCACGGTGTCGAAGGATGGCCGCACGGTCTACCTGTTCCTGGACGGAACGCCCAACGGCGATTTGCTGGTGAAGGGTTTCGACAGCAAGGTACTGCGCGCGCGCGTGGTCGGCGGCGACCAGCCGGTGCAGGCGCGGGTGCTGGGCAAGTACGACTGGTCCAAGCACCCCGGCCTGCTGTTCCTGAGCGTGCCGAAGGCGGCGCTGGATCCTGATCTCACCGTGATCGCGCTGGAACTGGAGGCGCCGGTGAAGCTCTACCGCGAAGAATCCAAACCCATCGAGAGCAACGGATGAAACTGCATCGCCTGTTGTCGCTGGCGCTGCTGGGCGCGTTCGCCCTGCACGCCCCTTCCGCCGCGCGCGCCGACAGCCGCGGTGAATACGTCGCCGAAACCGATCCGCTGGTGGTGCGCAAGCTGGACCAATGGCAGGACTGGAAGTTCGGTTTCATGATGCACTGGGGTCCGTACAGCCAGTGGGGCGTGGTCGAGTCGTGGTCGATCTGTTCCGAGGACGTGGGCTGGTGCCAGCGCCCGGAGGGCGTGGCCTATGTCGATTACGTGAAGCAATACGAGGCGCTGCCCGACACCTTCAATCCGGTGCGTTTCGATCCGGCGGCCTGGGCGGAGGTCGCGCGCGAGGCCGGCACCAAGTACGTGGTGTTCACCACCAAGCACCACGACGGCTTCTCGATGTTCGACACCCGCCAGACCGACTACCGGATCACCGCGCCGAACGTGCCCTTCCATGACAATCCGCGCGCCGACATCACCCGCGCGGTGTTCGACGCGTTCCGCGCGAAGGGTTTCGGCATCGGCGCCTATTTCTCCAAGCCGGACTGGCACAGCGACGACTACTGGTGGCCGCGCTTCGCCACCCCCAACCGCCACGTCAACTACGACACCCGCAAGTATCCCGAGCGCTGGCGGCGGTTCGTCGACTTCACCCACGCGCAGATTGGTGAACTCACCCGCGACTACGGGCGCGTGGACATCCTGTGGCTGGACGGCGGCTGGGTGCGTCCGGGCGATACCCTGGAAGACGCCGCGCAGGGATTGGCCGGCGTGCCGTGGCCGCAGGACATCGACATGCCGGGGCTGGCGGCGATGGCGCGGCGCAACCAGCCGGGCCTGATCGTCGTCGATCGCGCGGTCGGTGGCCGCTACGAGAACTACCGCACACCGGAGCAGAAGATTCCCGACGAGCCGTTGCCGTATCCGTGGGAAACCTGCATGACCCTGGGCGATTCCTGGAGCTATTCGCCCAACGACAAATACAAGAGCACGCGCACGGTGGTGCAGATGCTGGTGGACGTGGTCGCCAAAGGCGGCAACTACCTGCTCAACGTGGGGCCGCAGCCGGACGGACAGTTGCCGGCCGAGGCGGTGAGCCGGCTGCGCGAAATCGGCGCGTGGATGAAGACCAATGGCGGCGCCATCTACGCCAGCCGCGCGGTGGCGCCCTACCGCGACGGCAAGTTCCGCTACACCCGGATGAAGAATGGCGACGTGTACGCCATCTACCTGCCCGACGCCGACGAACAGCGGTTGCCGGCGCAGTTGGAAATCCCCGGTCCGTCGCCGCGCGCGGGCAGCCGGCTGGCGGTGCTGGGAAGCGACGTGCAACTGGAGTGGCGCCGCGAGGGCGAACGGACCATCGCGGTGATTCCCGAAGCGGCGCGCGAAGCCACCGCCGGCTCACCGGCCTGGGCGATTCGCCTGCCGGGCGCGGCGGCGCGGATGCGCTGAGGGCGGCAAAAAAGAAAAAGGGGCGCCTCGGCGCCCCATCTTTTTTTTTGCTGCGCCGTGCACGCTGGACGACGCGTTCCATCAGTCCCCGTGATAGTCGGGGCGGTCCCAGGCGGCATCGGCGCTTCGGTGCAGGCCGATGCGCGCGATGCGCGGTGCCGCGTAGGCATGCTCGATGACCAGGCGCAACCGCCCGGTGCGCGTGGAGGGCACCCGGTCCAGCTTGCAGTGACCGATCGTCGTACCCCAGGTCAGCGGCTGCCAGGCGTCGTCGCGCCAGACGTCGATGCGGTAGTTGGAGACGTGCTGGCCATGCGCGATGGCTTCCTCCAGCCGGATCACGTCGAACTCCGCATCGGGCGGCAGCGACAGCTCCAGCCAGCCTTCGCGCGCGTCGCCGTCCGGTGTCCAGAAGCTGTCCGCATCGCCATCCACGACCCGCGCCGCGCCGTCCCCGGTGCTCGCCTTCGCGCTCGCGCCACGCGCCAGATCCTTCGCCAGCAGCGCCTCGCGCAGGCGTGCGAAGCCTTGCAGCGCGCGCACGTCGTTGTCGTGGAACAGGCCATCGGGTGTCGGCGGCACGTTCAGCAGCAGCTTGCTGTTGCGGCCCACCGAGGTGAAGTACAGGTTCATCAGGTTCTGCGGCGTGCGCACCTTCGCGTCCTGATCCGCATGCCAGAACCAGCCGGGCCGGATCGATACGTCGGTTTCGCCGGGACGCCAGACCGCGCCATAAGGATCGCCCTGCTGCAAGGCTTCGCCGGTCCACGGATCATCGGCGCCGGGACGCGGCACCCGCGCCGGATCGACGCTGGCCCAGCAGGTGCTGCCGGCGCTGCCGGTCTCGTTGCCGATCCAGCGCACGTCGGGGCCGGCGTCGGAGAACATCACCGCCTGCGGCTGCAGTTCGCGCACGGTGCGGTGGATGCGCGCCCAGTCGTACTGCTGGCGCTTGCCGCTGGGGCCTTCGCCATTGGCGCCGTCGAACCAGACCTCGACCACCGGACCGTAGCCGGTCAGCAGTTCGGTCAGCTGCTGGATGTAGAAATCGTCGTAGGCCTTGCCCTCGCCGTACGCGCGCGCGTTGCGATCCCACGGCGACAGGTAGAAGCCGACGCCGAGTCCTTCCGCGCGGCAGGCATCGGTGAATTCACGTACCAGATCGCCCTTGCCGGCGCGCCAGGGACTGCTGGCGACCGAATGCGTGGTGGTCTTCGTCGGCCACAGGCAGAAGCCGTCGTGATGCTTGGCGGTGAGGATCATGCTGCGGAAGCCGCTGGCCTTGGCGGTGCGCGCCCACTGGCGCGCGTCGAGCGCCTTCGGGTCGAAGATGGCCGGACTTTCGCTGCCGTCGCCCCATTCGCGCCCGGTGAAGGTGTTCACCGTGAAATGCACGAACATCGACAGTTCCTCGCGCTGCCAGGCCAGTTGCGCGGCGCTGGGGCGCGGGCGCGTCGCCGCATCCACGATGCCCGTTGCGGACCGCGCCGATGTGGCCGCGCCGGCCGCCGCCAGCGGCACCAGCGCGCCGGCCATGCCGGCCGCGCCGGCGCCCAGGAAACCCCGCCGCGTCCAGCGCGGCCATTGCATCGTCATCCGATTGCTCCTTCGCGCGCATCGCCACGATGCGTCGCGGTCATGGTTGTACCTCGAACTCGCCCTGCTGGCGGATGTCTTCCGAACCCGCCCCGATCATCATCCGGAACATCCCCGGCTCGACCACCCGCCGCATCCGCCGGTCCCACAACGCCAGATCCTCCGGCGTCAGGCGGAATCGCACCGTGCGGGTCTGGCCCGGCGCCAGGTGGATGCGCTCGAACCCGCGCAGGTTCTTCTCGTAGGTGGTCACCGAACCGACCAGGTCGCGGGTGTAGAGCTGGACCACCTCGTCGCCGGCGACACGGCCGGTGTTGCGTACGTCCACGCTCACCTCGACGCTGCCATTCGCGGGTATGCGCCTTGGCGCGATGCGCAGGTTGGCATAGTCGAAGGTCGTGTAACTCAAACCGTGGCCGAACGTGTACAGCGCGCCGTTGACGCGTGATTTCTCCCCTTCCCACTGCGCATTGGGCTTGGTCGGGAAATTGAACGGAATCTGCCCGGCGCTCTTCGGGAAGGTGACGGTCAGCTTGCCGCCCGGGTTGTAGTCGCCGAACAGCGCATCGGCGATGGCGGTGCCGCCCTGATCACCGGGAAACCAGGCTTCCAGGATCGCCGGCACGTGCGCATCGGCCCAGTTGATGCTCATCGGCCGGCCATTGATCAGCACCAGCACCACCGGCGTGCCGGTGGCATGCACGGCGCGCAGCAGTTCCAACTGCCTGCCCGGTAGATCCAGACTGGTGCGACTCAGGCTTTCACCGACGGTGCGATCGCCATCGCCCAGCACGACGACCGCCACGTCGGCGCCGGTGGCCGCGCGCACGGCCTCGTCGATGCCGGCCTGCTCGATGGCACTCAGCGGCTCGGGCAGGATCTCGATGGCCGGCCAGTTGTCGCCGGCAATCTCCACGCCCTTATGGCGCACCTCGGCACGTGGCCCCAGTTTCGCGCGCACGCCTTCCAGCACGGTCACCACATGGCCGCCGGAAGGGCCATAGTGGCGGTGTGAATAACGACCGTCATCGGCATTGGGGCCAATGATCGCGACCGTCTTCAGATCCTTGCGCAGCGGCAGCGCGGCTGCCGCGTTCTTCAGCAGCACCAGGCTCTCGCGCGCCGCCTGCAGGGCGACTTCGCGGTGTTCTTCCGAATTCACGAGGCGCGCACTGGCTTGGGCGTCGTCCACATAGGGACGGTCGAACAGCCCGAGGGTGAACTTCACCCGCAACACGTCGCGCACGCGATCGTCGACCGTCGCGATCGCCAGCGAACCATCGGCCAGCGCCGCGCGCATCGGCAGCACGTAGTCCTCCGGCGGGGTGAAGTTGGTGCGGATGTTCAGGCCGGCCTCGACCGCCTGCCGCACCGCGTCCTTGGCGTCGGCGGCCACGCCGTGCTTGGTGTGCAGGAATTCGACCGCCTCGCTGTCGGAGACGACGTACCCGCGGAAGCCAAAATCACCGCGCAGGCGCTCGGTCAGCCAATAGTGGCTGCCGGTGACCGGCACGCCGTCGTAGTCGTTGTAGGAACTCATCACGCCCAGCAGGCCGGCCTCGCGGATCGCGGCGGCGAACGGCGGCAGGAAGATTTCCTCGACCTCGCGCGGCGCCACCTGCGGATCGGTGCGGGCCATGCCCTCGCGCGCGCCCTTGTTGGCGCTGTAGACGGCGAAGTGCTTGGCGGTGGCGGCCACAGTGAAGTCCTGTTGCAGCCCCTTCACCATTTCCACGCCCAGGCGCGAGACCAGATACGGATCCTCGCCGTAGACTTCCTCCATCCGGCCCCAGCGCTGATCACGCGCGACGTCCAGGATCGGCGCGTATACATTGGTGTAACCCAGCGCGCGCGCCTCGATGCCGGTGATGCGGCCCATCCGGCGCACCAGCGCGCGGTTCCAGGTGTGGCCAATGCCCAACTGGCCGGGGAAACTGGTCGCTCCACGCGCCTCGACGCCACGGATGCCTTCGTTGGTGAAATCGACCGGGATGCCGAGCCGGGTCTGTTCGACGAAGAACCGCTGCACCTCGTTCATCGCCCACACGTGCCGGCGCAGGTCGGTGGCGTACGCGCTCCTGCGGCCATCGCCCCAGCCGTTGTGCATCTCGTCGATGTTGCCGATGCCGTCCTTCCACAGCGCCGCCTTCCATTGCGCGGTGGGCAGCGGATCCTTCAGCACCCGGCCGTAGCCGTACAGCGTCGCCAGCTGTACGGTCTTTTCCTCCATGCTCATCCGCGCCAGCAGATCCTCCACCCGCGCGTCGATCGGCGCGCGGGCGTCCTCGTAGACGTCCTTGCGGCCGTTCTTGTCCAGGTCGATCCAGCCATCGTGGTAGATCCCCGGGGTCGGCGCGAAGGCCGGCGCCGGTTCGCCCGCCGGATTGGTCGCGGGCGTGGCGGCGGTGAATCCCGCCGCCATCAGCACGGCCAGCGTGGCCGGCGCGCGCATCAGCGCGGCTCCGCCGCCGTCAGCAGTTGGATCCGATCGATGGCCCACAGCACGCGCCGGTGATCGCCGGTGAACTTCAGGCACAGATCCTGCGCGCCTCGCAGCGAAGGCAGGGCCACGTCGACCCGCTTCACCGCGTCGGTGCCCACTTCGACCCGCGCTTCCGCCACCGGCTTGCCTTCGCAGCCGCCAACGCGCACCTGCAGATCCACCGGCCCGGCCGGCGGCGGTTCGACGCCGACCGAATCACCGCCGAACTGGAAGTTGTACGGCAGGTCCAGCACTTCGGCGCGCAGGGTGGTGACGCCGTCCAGCGGCGCCTGCTTCCACTGCCAGCACGGCGTGCCGATGTCGACCGGCACCACCGCGCGTTCGCCTTCGCGCGGTTCGTCGTCCTCCAGTCGCAGCACGTAGCTGTCCTTGCGGCAGGCATCCAGGTATTCCGCCTCGCGGGTGCGCAGCGCGAGCGCGTCGACACGCAGCTCGCGCGGCGCCGCCAGCGGCTTGCCCTGGAAGAACGCATTGGCCTTCACGGTGGTCGGCAACGTCACCTGCAATGCCTGCTGGTAGCGAGGCGACTGCGCGGTCGGTTCGCTGCCGTCGGTGGTGTAGCGCAGTTCGCCGAAACCGGTCTGGTTGAGCAGGGTCACCTGCGCGCGTTCGCCCTCGGCCTGCGCGCGGATGCGCGCGGCGAACGCGCTGTCGGCGGCGCGGATGCCGGAACGCTGGAAGCGCCGCATCTGCGGCGCCAGCCGCTGCAGGAAGCCGTCCCAATCGCGCGTGGCCTTGGGCGACCAGGCAATCTCGGCCAACGCCGACAGGCGCGGGAACGCCATGTGTTCCACCCGCGGCTCGGTGCGCACGTGCTCGGTCCACAGGTTGGCCTGGGTGCCGAGCACATGCCTGGCCTGTTCGGCATCCAGTTCGGGCGGCACCGGTTCGAAGTCATACACCTTGCGCAACGTCGTGGTGTAGTCGTGGCCCGGCGGTTCGTCGGACTCGTCGGACTGCATGCGGTTGATGTAGGTGACGTTGCTCGGGCTCAGCACCACGTCGTGCCCCTGCCGCGCGGCCTCCACCGCGCCTTCCATGCCGCGCCAGGACATCACCGTCGCTTCCGGCGGCAGGCCGCCTTCGAGGATTTCGTCCCAGCCAATCAGGCGGCGATCGTGCGCGACCAGGAAGGTTTCGATGCGCTTGATGAACCAGCTCTGCAGTTGCATGTCGTCGGTCAGGCCGAGCGCCTTGCGGCGCGCCTGGATCGACGGCGAGTTGCGCCACTGGTACTTGTCCGCCTCGTCGCCGCCGATGTGGATGTATTGGCCGGGGAAGATGTCCATTACCTCGGTCAGCACCTCCTCCAGGAACTTGAAGGTCGGATCCTCCACGCCATACAGCCACGTGTTCACGCCCCAGTCCGGCGAAACCGGCGGCGCCTTGCCGGTGGCCCCGAACTCGGGGTATGCCGCGATGGCGGATTGCGCGTGGCCGGGCATCTCGATTTCCGGCACCACGGTGATGTGGCGCTGGCGCGCGTACTCGACGATCTCGCGGGCTTCGGCCTGGGTGTAGAAACCGCCGTAGCGCACCGGCTTGCCATCGGCGCCCTGCCCGGCCTTGCCGGCGGGAATGCGCCACGCACCGACTTCGGTGAGTTTCGGATAGCGCTTGATCTCCAGGCGCCAGCCCTGGTCGTCGGTCAGGTGCCAGTGGAAGACGTTCAACTTGTGCCGCGCCATCTGGTCCAGCAGGCGCTTGATCTCGTCCACGCTCTGGATGTGCCGGGCCGAGTCGAGCATGAAGCCGCGCCAGCCGAAGCGCGGCGCGTCGGCGATGCGAACCGCCGGCACGCTGATCGGCAGGGTGTCGGCGGTGGTCAGCAGTTGCCACAGGCTGACGCCGCCGTAGAACAGGCCGGCGCCATCGCGGGCATGGATGCGGATGCCGTCGGCGGCCACCTCCAGCGCATAGCCTTCCGCACGGGTGTCCAGCTTCGCGTCGCTGCTGAAGACGATGGCCGGCCCCGATGCCGAATCGACCTGATGCAGGGAAACGCCGGTGCTTTCGCGCAGCATGGCGATGAACTGGCCGGCGGCGGCCCGGGCGGCGGGATCGGCCGCCGCGGCGACGACCGGCGTGTCGGCCGCCACCACGAAACGGCCCTGTCCGGGCGTGGCCTGCGCGGGCGCGGGAATCAGTGGCGGCGGGCTCCCGGCGGCGAAGGCCTCGGCGGGTGTGGCCGCCTGGCCCGGGTCAGTTGCCGGGCCACCGCAGGCGCCCAGGGCCAGCAACAGGATCGCCAACCCGGTCGCCTTTCCCATCACGAAGGCGCGGGCCGCCTCCCCTTTCCGCTTCACCTGTTCCATCATCGGTCCTCGCCTTAGCCATGCCGGGTTGCAAGTTTCAGATCTCACGATAGCATTGGTCCAACCACTAGGCCATTAGCCCGGAGTCCCCCATGCGCCTGCAAGGCAAACTCGCCCTGGTCACCGCGGCCGGCCAGGGTATCGGCCGCGCCACCGCGCTGGCCTTCATCCGCGAAGGCGCGCGGGTGATCGCCGCCGACATCGACCAGGAGGCCCTGCAGCGGCTGCGGGTCGAGGCCGGCGAGGCGCTTGTCCCGCTGCGCCTGGACGTGACCGACACCGCCGCGATCGCCGCCCTCGCGCAGCGCCACGCGGGCGCCGGCGACGCGGTGGACGTGCTGTTCAACTGCGCCGGATTCGTCCATAGCGGCAGCATCCTGGAAGCCGGCGAGGAGGACTGGGACCTCGCCTGGCGCCTCAACGTCGGCTCGATGTACCACCTGATCCGCCAGTTGCTGCCAGGCATGCTGGCAC
This sequence comes from Pseudoxanthomonas sp. PXM04, assembly GCF_014851695.1. Lineage (NCBI taxonomy): Bacteria > Pseudomonadati > Pseudomonadota > Gammaproteobacteria > Lysobacterales > Lysobacteraceae > Pseudoxanthomonas > Pseudoxanthomonas sp. PXM04. The sequence goes on along the minus strand of NZ_JACVAG010000006.1, from coordinate 233,334 downwards.
GCGGCGGCGGCTCGATCATCAATGTCGCCTCGGTCGCCTCCAGCATCAAGGGCGTACCCAACCGCTTCGTCTACGGCACCACCAAGGCCGCGGTGATCGGCCTGACCAAGGCGGTGGCCGCCGATTTCGTCGGCCGCGGCGTGCGCTGCAACGCGATCTGCCCGGGCACGGTCAGCTCGCCGTCGCTGGAAGCGCGCATCGCCGAGCAGGCGCGGCAACAGGGCAGTTCCGTCGAGGACGTGCAGGCCGCGTTCGTCGGCCGCCAACCGATGGGCCGGCTGGGCCGCCCCGAGGAAATCGCCGCGCTGGCGGTGTACCTGGCCAGCGACGAATCCGCATTCACCACCGGCACCACGCACGTGATCGACGGCGGCTGGATCAACTGAAGGAAACCTCATGAAACTGTTGCGCCATGGCGCACCGGGCGCGGAAAAGCCCGGACTCCTCGACGATGAAGGCCGCATCCGCGATCTCTCGGCGGTCATCGCCGACATCGCCGGCGAAGCGATCACCCCCGAAGGCCTGCAGCGCCTGCGAGCGCTGGACGTGTCCGCGCTGCCGCGCGTGGACGGTTCTCCGCGCCTGGGCCCCTGCGTGGGGCAGGTCGGCAAGTTCGTCTGCATCGGCCTGAACTATTCCGACCACGCCGCCGAAACCGGCGCGCAGGTGCCGGCCGAACCGGTGATTTTCAACAAATGGACCAGCGCGATCTGCGGACCCGACGACGACGTGCAGATTCCGCGCGGTTCGCGCAAGACCGATTGGGAAGTGGAACTGGGCGTGGTGATCGGCCGTGGCGGCCGCTACATCGCCGAAGCCGATGCGATGGAGCACGTCGCCGGCTACTGCGTGATCAACGACGTGTCCGAGCGCGAGTTCCAGCTGGAAGGCACCGGCACCTGGGACAAGGGCAAGGGCTGCGACACCTTCGGCCCGCTCGGTCCCTGGCTGGTGACCGCCGATGAGATTCCCGATCCGCACGCGCTCGATCTGTGGCTGGAAGTGGACGGCCACCGCTACCAGGACGGCAACACCCGCACGATGGTGTTCCAGGTGCCGTTCCTCATCAGCTACCTGAGCCGTTTCATGAGCCTGCAACCGGGCGACGTGATCTCCACCGGCACGCCGCCAGGCGTGGGCCTGGGCCAGAAACCGCCGGTGTACCTGCGGCCCGGCCAGGTCATGCGGCTGGGCATCGACGGCCTCGGCGAACAACGGCAGACGGTGGTGCAGGCATGAAGGCCGTTCCCCAGCCGGCGCTGGCCGGCGTGCGCGTCACCGGGATGCGGGTCGAGGATCTGCGCTTCCCCACCTCGCAGCACCTGGACGGTTCGGATGCGATGAATCCGGATCCGGACTATTCGGCCGCCTACGTGGTGCTGGAAACCACGCGCGACGGACTGGAAGGCCACGGCCTGACCTTCACCATCGGCCGCGGCAACGAGATCTGCTGCGCCGCGATCGAGGCGATGCGGCATCTGGTGGTCGGGCTGGATCTGGACTGGATCGCGCAGGACATGGGCCGCTTCTGGCGCCACGTCACCTCCGACAGCCAGCTGCGCTGGATCGGCCCGGACAAGGGCGCGATGCACCTGGCCACCGGCGCGGTGGTCAACGCGGCCTGGGATCTGTGGGCCAAGGCCGAGGGCAAGCCGGTGTGGCGGCTGGTCGCCGACATGACCCCGGAACAATTGGTGCGCTGCGTCGATTTCCGCTACCTGAGCGACGCCATCACGCCGGAGGAAGCGCTGGCGCTGCTGCGCGATCGCGAAGCCGGCAAGGCCGGGCGCATCGCCACCCTCGAACGCGAGGGCTATCCCTGCTACACCACCTCGGCCGGCTGGCTGGGCTATCCGGACGACAAGCTCCGCCGGCTGTGCCAGGAAGCGGTGGACGCCGGCTTCCGCCACGTCAAACTCAAGGTCGGCCGGGATCTGCAGGACGACATCCGCCGGGTGACCATCGCCCGCGAGGTGCTGGGACCGGATCGCCGGCTGATGATCGACGCCAACCAGATCTGGGAAGTCGGCCAGGCCATCGACTGGGTGAAACAGTTGGCCTTCGCCCAACCGTGGTTCATCGAGGAGCCCACCAGCCCCGACGATATCGCCGGGCATCGCGACATCCGCCAGGCCATCGCGCCGGTGCAGGTCGCCACCGGCGAGATGTGCCAGAACCGGATCATGTTCAAGCAGTTCATCGCCGGCGGCGCCATCGACGTGGTCCAGATCGACGCTTGCCGCGTGGGCGGGGTCAACGAGGTGCTGGCAATCCTGCTGATGGCGGCCAAGTACGGCCTGCCGGTGTGCCCGCACGCCGGAGGTGTGGGCCTGTGCGAATACGTGCAACATCTGGCGATGATCGACTACGTCTGCATCGCCGGCACCCGCGAGGGTCGCGTGGTGGAATACGTCGACCACCTGCACGAACACTTCCAGGACCCCTGCGTGATCCGCGACGCCGCCTACCTGCCCCCGACCGCGCCCGGCTTCTCCATCACCATGAAGGACGCCAGCCGTCGCCAGTACCTGCATCCCGCGCCCGGCGGTGGCCCCTGATGCGGGCCACGGCGCGCCGCCGATCCGCCCTGCCGGCCGCGCTGCTGTCCGTCGCGCTGTCGCTGGCGGCGGGCTGCGACGAACAGCGGCCGACCAGCACGCCGCCCGCACACGACGGCACGCCCGCCGCGGCCACCACGCTTCCGGCCGCCGATCCCGCCGCGCGCATCCGCCACTGGCAGGAGCAGGGCTACGGCATGTTCGTGCACTGGGGCCTGTATTCCGAACTTGGCGGCGTATGGAACGGCCAGCCGGTGACGCGCGGTTACTCGGAGCAGATCCAGAGCTGGGCCAACATTTCCCATGACGAATACGCGAAGGTCGCCGCACGCTTTTCGGCGCCGAAGTTCGACGCCGACGCGATCTGCAAACTGGCGCAGGACGCCGGCGCGCGCTACGTGGTGGTCACCAGCAAGCACCACGACGGCTTCGCGATGTTCGATACCGCGAGCACCGACTTCGACATCGTCGATCGCACGCCGTTCGGCAAGGACCCGATCAAGCTGATCGCCGAGGCCTGCCGCGCGCGCGGCATCGGCCTGGGCCTGTATTTCTCGCTGGTGGACTGGCACGCCGGCCATCCCTTCGACCCGGACAACGGCAACCCGATTCCGGCGTCGATGGAACCGCTGATCGAAAAGCAGATCACCGAGCTGATGACGAACTACGGGCCGATCACCGAGGTGTGGTTCGACATGTCCACGCCGACGCCGGAGCAGAGCCGCAGGTTCGCCGGCATCGTCCATCGCCTGCAACCGGCGGCGGTCATCAATGGCCGCATCTGGAACAACGTCGGCGACTTCGTCACCCTCGGCGACAACGAGGCGCCACCGCCGTCGATGCAGCCGCCGTTCGAAGTGCCGGCGTCCATCTACCACGCCACCTGGGGCTACCGGAGCTGGCAGCAGCGCGACGATCTGCCGGGCAAGGTGCGCGAGCTGGCCAACGGCCTGGTGCAGGCGCGTAGCGCCGGCGGCAACTACCTGCTCAACATCGGCCCGATGGGCGATGGCTCAATCGTGCCGTTCGAGGCCGACGTCCTGCGCGGCATCGGCCAGTGGCTGCATCGCCACGGCAATCTCGCGATGACCGCGCGGCCCAGCGGGCTGCCGCCGCAGGCCTGGGGCAGCACGCTGGTGGACGACAAGGCGCTCTATCTGTTCGTGCGCGACTGGCGCGGCGGCAAGCTCGTCGTCGAAGGCCTCGCCAATGATCCGCGCGGGATCCACATCGATGGCAATGACACCGCGCCGCCGCTGGCCTGGCGTCGCGACGGCGATGCGCTGGTGATCGATCTGCCCGCGGGGGTACCGGACGCTGTGCTTCCGGTGCTGCGTGTTGAATTGCAGGGCGCGCTCCGGATCATGCCGGCCGATGCGGCCGCGGTCCCCGCTTCCGGCATCGCGACGCTGCCGCATTCGTCCTGGCATCCCGGCACCAGCTTCGCGTTCGGCAGCGGCTATCGCAGCCAGCGCTCGACCACGGTATCGCTGCGCGCCATGCTGCGGCCCGAACAGGCGCAAGCCGCCGCATGGTTGCGTTTCTCGGGCGTGCAGGCGGCATCGGCGCAACGCTATCGCATCCGTGTCGGCGAACAGGCACGCGAGGTGGACGCGGCCACGTTGCGCGGGCAGGCCATCGGACCGTTCGCGATCCCTGCCGCTGACGCGGGCGCGACTCCGGTGACGATCGAACTGGCCGCACCCGCTTACCCCGCGCAGGATCTGGAACTGCGCTTCGACGCGATGTCGATTTCGCCGCGGGCGGACGCCGCGCCGTGATCGCCCGCGTCGACGCCCACCAGCATTTCTGGCGCTACGCGCCCCGGGACTATCCCTGGATGGGCGACGGCATGGACGTGCTGCGGCGCGACCGGTTGCCGGAAGATCTGGCGCCCTTGCTGCAAGCCGCCGGGCTGGACGCGTGCATCGCGGTGCAGGCGCGCGCCGACGAGGCCGAGAACACCTTCCTGCTCGACCTCGCGCAGCGGCACGCCATCATCGCTGCGGTGGTCGGCTGGGTGGATCTGTTCGCCGCCCATGCGGAGGAGCGGCTGGCGCACTGGCGCGCGCATCCGCGCTTCGCCGGCGTCCGCCACCTGCTGCAGGACGACCCTGACGTGGCCGCGACCCTGGCCGACCCGCGCTTCGCGCGTGGCGTCGAGGCGGCGCAGCGGCAGGGCCTGGTCTACGAAATCCTGGTGCGTGGACCGGCGCAGCTGGCCGAGGTGCCGGCGTTCTGCGCGCGCCACGATCGCCATTGGCTGGTGCTGGATCACCTCGGCAAGCCCGCCATCGGCGGCGACGGCGAGGCCGACTGGCGGCGGCACCTGCATGCGCTGGCCGCGCAGCCGCACGTGCTGTGCAAGGCGTCGGGACTGGTGACCGAAGTGGTCGGCGCCGGGTTGGATCGCGATGCGATCCTCCGACACCTGGATGCCGCGCTGGAAGCGTTCGGCGCGGATCGATTGATGTTCGGCTCGGACTGGCCGGTCTGCCTGCTGCGCGCCGACTACGCCGCGGTCGCGGCGCTGGTGCGAGACTGGGCGGGCCGATTGTCGGAAACCGAACAGGCGCAGTTGTGGGGCGGGACCGCCCTGCGCTGCTATGACGTACACGGCTGAGGGGGTCGTGATGGATCTGGAATTGCGGGACAAGGTGGTGATCGTGACCGGCGGCGGCGCCGGCATCGGTGGCGCGATTTCACGCGCACTGGCGCGCGAGGGCGCGATTCCGGTGATCTTCGGGCGCAGTCCGCTGGACGCCGCATTCGAGGATGAATTGCGGCAGGCGCAACCACGCTTCCGTTTCCACCAGCTCGATCTGGCCGACGCGGACGCCTGCGAGCGCGCGGTGGCCGCGACGCTGGCCGAAAACGGCGCATTGCACGGCCTGGTCAACAACGCCGGCGTCAACGACGGCGTCGGGCTGGAAGCCGGTCGCGATGCGTTCGTGCAGTCGCTGGAGCGCAATCTCATCCACTACTACGTGATGGCGCACCTGTGCGTCGACGCGCTGAAGGCCAGCCGCGGCGCCATCGTCAACGTCTCCTCCAAGACCGCGATTACCGGCCAGGGCGGCACCAGCGGTTACTGCGCCTCCAAGGGCGCGCAGCTGTCGCTGACCCGCGAATGGGCCGCCTCGCTGGCCGCCGACGGCGTGCGGGTGAACGCGGTGGTGCCGGCGGAAGTGATGACCCCGCTCTACCAGAGCTGGCTGTCCGGCTTCGACGACCCGGATGCCAAGCTGGCCGATATCACCCGCCGCATCCCGCTGGAACGGCGCATGACCCGCGCCGACGAGATCGCCGACACCGCGGTGTTCCTGCTGTCCGCGCGCGCCTCCCACGTCACCGGCCAATGGCTGTTCGTGGATGGCGGCTACACCCATCTGGATCGCGCCCTGACCTGAGGAAATCCCGATGCGCCATTGCCTGGCCCTCGATCTGCACGACGATCCGGATCTGATCGCCGCCTACGAGCACTACCACCGGCAGGTCTGGCCGGAAGTGCTGGCCCACCTGCGCACGCAGGGCGTGCGCGAGCTGGAGATCTTCCGGCTGGGCACGCGCATGGTGATGGTGATGGACACCGACGACGCGGTGTTCGACGCCGCGCGCATGGCCGACGCCGAGCGCGACGATCCGCGCCTGCGCGCCTGGGAAGACCTGATGTGGTCGTTCCAGAAAGCCACGCCGTGGACGCCGGAAGGCACCAAGTGGACCCCGATGCAACCGATTTTCCGCCTGACCGACGCCTGACCCTCTTTCCGCAGGAGCTTCCACCATGCCCGCAATGCCCGGTACCGCCTCCCCGACCCTGCAGGACAGCGGCGCGCAACGCTACCGGCTGGCATTCATCCTGGTGACCTGCCTGTTCTTCCTGTGGGGCTTCTCCTACGGGCTGCTGGACGTGCTCAACAAGCATTTCCAGGAAACCCTGGACATCACCCGTGCACGCTCGGCGCTGCTGCAGGCCGCCTACTTCGGTGCCTACTTCCTGATGGCGCTGCCGGCCGCCGCGCTGATGGAGCGGCATGGCTACAAGACCGGCATCCTGCTCGGCCTGGGCTTGTTCGCCTGCGGTGCGCTGCTGTTCATTCCCGCCACCCGCGCCGGCGTGTTCGAGTACTTCCTGTTCGCCCTGTTCGTGATCGCCTGCGGGCTGGCCTGCCTGGAGACGGCGGCCAATCCCTATGCCACCGTGCTGGGTCCGGCGGAAACCTCGGAACGCCGCCTCAACCTGGCGCAATCGTTCAACGGCCTGGGCACGTTCATTGCGCCGTTCATCGGCGGCAAGCTGTTCTTCGGCGCCTCGACCTCGGGCATTTCCGGCAGCCACGGCGTGCAGCTGATCTACGTCGCCACCGCGGTCGTGGTCATCGCCATCGCGGTGCTGATCTGGCGGACACGGATGCCGGAAGTCTCCGGTGAAGCCTCCGCCGCCGTGGCGCCGGTTCCCCCTGTGCCGTTGTTCTCGCAACGCCATTTCGTATTCGCGGTGATCGCACAGTTCTTCTACGTCGCCGCACAGGTCGGCGCGGGCGCATTCTTCATCAACTATGCGGTCGATCACATCCCCGGCCTGTCCTCCGAACGCGCCGCCTACCTGTTGGCGGTGGCGCTGGGCTGCTTCCTGGCCGGGCGCTTCCTGACCACCGCGCTGATGGGCACGATTTCGGCGGCTCGCCTGCTCAGCGTGTACGCCGTGATCAACATCCTGCTGTGCGGCGTGGTCATCTCCGGCATGGGCAAGGTCTCGGTCGCCGCCCTCATCGCCGTGTTCTTCTTCATGTCGATGATGTTCCCGACCATCTTCGCGCTGGGCATCAAGGGCCTGGGCGCGCAAACCAAGCGCGGCGCCAGCTTCATCATCATGGCCATCGTCGGCGGCGCCATCGTGCCGTGGTTCATGGGCCGGCTGGCGGATGTCGCCGGCATCGAGACCGCGTTCTGGATTCCCGCCTTCTGCTTCCTGGTGGTCGCGCTGTACGGTGTTTACGCGCGCCACCACCCGCAGTCCTGACCGTACTTCGACCCGAACCGTTTCCATCATGACCCCGATCACCTGCAACGAGGATCTCCGCCAGCTGGCGATGCGCCGCGCGCCGCGCGCGATCTTCGACTACGTCGACCGTGGCTCGTATGACGAGCACACCCTCAACGGCAATCGTCGCGCGCTGGACGCGCTGATGCTGCGCCAGCGGGTGATGATCGATGTGGACCAGCGATCGCTGGCCACCACCATGGCCGGCGAGGCGGTGAGCATGCCGGTGGGATTGGCGCCGACCGGGTTGACCGGCATCCTCCACGCGGACGGCGAAATCCTCGCCGCGCGCGCGGCCCAGGCCGCCGGCGTGCCGTTCACCCTCAGCACGGTGTCGATCTGCTCCATCGAGGCGGTGCGCGCGGCGGTGGAAAAGCCGTTCTGGTTCCAGCTGTACGTGATGCGCGATCGCGATTTCGCCGCTTCGCTGATCCAGCGCGCGAAGGCCGCGCAATGCTCCGCGCTGGTGCTCACCGCCGATTTGCAGATCCAGGGCCAGCGCCATCGCGACATCAAGAATGGCCTGACCGTGCCGCCAAGACTGACCGTGGGCAACGCGCTGGATCTGCTGCGCCGCCCGCGCTGGGCGTGGGGCATGCTGCGCACGCCGCACCGCAACTTCGGCAACCTGGCCGGTTTCATTCCCGGCGGCGGCAAGGGGATGACCACGCTGTCGCAATGGATCGGCAGTCAGTTCGATCCCACCCTCAGTTGGCAGGACGTGGCCTGGGTGCGTTCGCTGTGGCCGGGCAAGCTGATTGTGAAGGGCATCCTGGACGCGGACGACGCGCGTGCGGCGGTCGATGCCGGTGCGGATGTGATCGTGGTGTCCAACCATGGTGGCCGCCAGCTCGATTCCGCGCCGCCGGCGATCCTCGCCTTGCCGCAGGTGGTGGCGGCGGTCGGCGACCGCTGCGAGATCTGGTTCGACAGCGGCGTGCGCAGCGGCCAGGACGTGCTCAAGGCGCTGGCGCTGGGTGCGCGCGCCACGCTGATCGGCAAGGCCTTCCTGTACGGCCTCGGTGCGATGGGCGAACGCGGCGTCACCACCGCGCTGGACCTGATCCGCCGCGAGCTGGACGTGAGCATGGCGCTGACCGGCACCCGCGACGTGCGCGAGATCGGTCCGCAGGTGTTGTGGCGGCCCTAGGGCGGATTGTCGCGGGGGTTCAGCGCTCGCCGCCGGAGAAGATCCGGATCACCGAATCCAGGTGCCGTTCCATCGCGGCGCGCGCGGCGTCCGGATCCCGATCGCGGATCGCGTCGACGATGGCTTCGTGCTCCAGCTCCGAGCGGCGCGGCATGTCTTCCACCGTGTACAACGCCTGCACGCGCTGGAACATTGCACCGTACTGGTGGCCCAGCAGGTGCCGGATCAGCAGCGAATAGGCGGGGTTGCCGCTGGCGTCGGCGATGCGGATATGCAGCAGCCGATCACCGGGATGGGTGGTGGAGGCGTGCTGGTTGTCGGCGATGTTGCGCTGCAGGGCTTCCTCGATGCCGGCGATCTGATCGTCGGTGGCGTTCTCGGCCGCCAGCGCGGCGGTTTCCGGTTCCACCAGCCGGCGGGCGCTCAGCAGCGAGAACGGCGGGATTTCGGCATCGAAATCGGCCACCACGCCCAGTTCCGGATCCAGTGTCCACGGATTGAGCTGGCGGGCGCGATCCAGCGCATGTTCGGCCGGCGGCGCCTCGTCGGCGTCCGGTCCCACCACGCTGACCCCGTCGCCCACCCGGACCCGCACCAGGCCCAGCACCTCCAGCGCGATCAGCGCCTCGCGCAGCGAGGTGCGGCTGACCCCGAACTGCTGCGATAGCTCGCGCTCCGGCGGCAGGTAGCTGCCCGGCGGAAATTCGCCACGGTTGATCATGCCGCGCAGCTGGTCGGCGATCTGCTGGTAAAGACGGCGGTTCTGGATGCTCTTGACTGGCATGTCCGGGGCTCCGCATCCGGCGGGCTTGCTGGGAACATGCGGCGATTATAGGCCAATCCCCGTACCGTCCCGGACGGTCGGGGCCGGCGTGTACCGAAGCGGCGGGGCGCACCGCGCCCCGCGCTCCCGATTCGTCACTGCGCCGTGTAGCCGCCGTCTACCAGCAACGAGGCGCCATTGACGAAGGAAGCATCGTCGCTGGCGAGGAACAGCACCGCACGAGCGACTTCCTCCGCCCGGCCCAGCCGGCCCATCGGATGCAGCTTCTCCAGCGCGTACCTGCCCTCGGCCGGGACGTCCTTCAGCAGCGGCGTGTCGATGTAACCCGGGCAGACCGCATTGACGCGGATGCCGCGCGCGCCGTAGTCGATGGCCAGGGTCTGGGTCAGCAGCTTCACCCCGCCCTTGGCCGCCGCGTAGGCGGTGACGCCCTGCTTGCCGACGTGGCTGTGGATGGAACCGCAATTGACTATGACGCCGCCACCCTGCTTGAGCATCTGCTCGATGACGTACTTGTCGCACAGGTAGACACCGGTGAGGTTGATGCCGATGGTGCGGTCCCAGGCCGCTTCGGACAGCTGGTCGATCGGACCGTCGGCGGCGATGCCGGCGTTGGCGAACAGCACGTCGATGCGACCGAACGCGGCGACGGTTTCCGCCACCATCCGCTGCACCGCCGCGCTGTCGGTGACGTCGGTCTTCACGAACAGGGATTTCGCGCCCTGCTTCGACAGTGCGTCGGCGACCGCCTGCCCGTGATCAGAGAAATCCGCGATCACCACATGCGCGCCGCGCTCTGCGAACAGCTTCGCGCTGGCCTCGCCGATGCCGCTGGCACCGCCGGTGACGATGACGACCTTGTTGTTGAAATCCATGTTGACGCTCCTGGCCGTGGGGGCCGATGTGAACTTTCAACAGGTTAATCCCTGCTGCCTTTACCCATGCCGAGTCCAGCGCCAATGACAGTCGAATCACATTGTCCCAGTCGTCGCACCGCCGTCATTCCAGCGAAACCTGGAATCCATTTTCGCCGGGTTTCTCGACGTCCAGGACCACTCACCATCACGGCAAATGGATCACGGCATTCGCCGGGACAATGATGGAATGGCGATGCAGGCAGGGACATGCCGGGGATTCGCCACGCGACACGCTGGCGGCATTGGCTTGCGGAGATGGCGTGCACGGGCACGCCGCCGCTCTCCACTCAATCGCTCTTGCGCTTGTCCGTATCCCGCATCTCGTACCACATGCCATTGAGGATGGCGAAGCTGGCCGCGAGTCCGGCGCCGAGTATCCAGCTGAAATACCACATGCGTGCTTCTCCTCAGTAAGCGTTCGGATTCTGGTCGTGATCCAGGCTGTCCTCGCCGACCTTGCCGCGCATCACCCGGTATACCCAGGCCGTGTAGGCCAGGATGATCGGCAGGAAGAACGCGGTCACCAGCAGCATGATGAACAGCGTCAGGTGGCTGGAAGACGCATCCCACACCATCAGGCTGGCGCCGGGATTGAGCGAGGACGGCAGCAGGAAAGGAAAGGTGGTCAAGCCGAAGGTCAGCAGGATGCCGGCAATCGCCAGCGCCGAGGACAGGAACGCCAGTCCGCCCTTGCCCGCGCGCAGGCAGAGCGCGCTCAGCAGCGCACCCAGCACGCCCAGCACCGGGAACAGCCAGATCACCGGCCAGCGCGCGTAGTTGCCCATCCACGCGCCCGGCTGCGCGATCACCACCTTGGCCAGCGGATTGGACGGACCGGCCGGATCCATGGCGACCTGCAACACGTAACCATTCAATCCCTTGGCCAGCCAGACACCGCCGATGACGAACAGCACCGCGGTGGCGATCGCGGCCACGCCGCCATAGCGGCGCGCGCGCCGGGCGATCGCGCCGTCGGTCTTCATCGCCAGCCGTCCGGCGCCATGGGCGACCAGCATGCACACGCTGACCAGGCCGCACAGCAGCGCGAAGGGCGTGAGCAGTCCGAACAGTCCGCCCTCGTAGTGCGGGCGCAGGATGTCGTCGAAGGTGAACGGCGCGCCGAGCAGCACGTTGCCCATCGCCACGCCGAATACCAGTGCCGGCACCAGCCCGCTGACGAACAACGCCCAGTCCCATACCGCGCGCCAGCGAGGGTCCGGCACCTTGCTGCGGAACTTGAAACCGACCGGGCGCAGGATCAGCGCGACCAGGATCAGGAACATGGCGATGTAGAAGCCGGAGAAGCTGACCGCGTACAGCGGCGGCCAGGCGGCGAAGATCGCGGCGCCGCCGACGATCAGCCAGACCTGGTTGCCCTCCCACACCGGGCCGATCACGTTCAGCGTGATCCGGCGTTCCTCGTCGGTGCGGGCCACCGCCGGCAGCAGCGTCGCCACGCCCAGATCGAAGCCGTCCATCACCGCGAAGCCGATCAGCAGGATGCCCAGCAGCGCCCACCAGATCAGGCGCAGGGTCGGATAGTCGAGCGGAATGGTGTCCATGGACGCGCTCCTCTCAGATGGCCGTGACCGGCGGGGTGGCGGGTGCGGTCGCGCCGTGCGGTTCCGGCGAGAGCTCTTCCGGGCCCTTCAGGATCAGCTTGCGCATCAGCCATATTTCGACCACCGCCAGCACCGTATAAATCGTGACGAAGCCGCTCAGGGTGATCAGGATCTGGTGCAGCTTCAGGCCCGAGGCGGCGAAGAAGGTCGGCAGCACGCCATCGATCACCCACGGCTGGCGGCCGTACTCGGCGATCAGCCAGCCGGCCTCGATCGCGATCCATGGCAACGGCAGGCTGTAGAAGGCCAGCCGCAGGAACCAGCGCCGCTTGTCCAACTGGTGTTTGCTGGCCAGCCAGAACGCGAAGGCGAAGAAGGCGATGAAGTAGAAGCCCAGTCCGACCATCAGGCGGAAGCTCCAGAACAGCGGCGCCACGTGCGGCACGGTGTCGAACGCGGCCTTGACGATCTCCTCGTCGGTCGCGTTGGCGATGTCCTCGCGGTACTTCTTCAGCAGCAGGGCGTGGCCGATGTCGCGCCAGTGGGTTTCGAACATGTACCGCGCGTGGGAATCACCGCGGTTGGCGCGCAGTTTCTGCAGGTTCTCGTAGGCGACGATGCCGTTGCGGATGCGCCCTTCGGCGCGCTCGACCAGTTCCAGGATGCCCGGCATCTCCTTGTTGAGCGAACGGGTACCGATGATCCCCATCACGTAGGGGATATGCACCGCGTAGTGGTTGGTGCGGGTTTCCTGGTCGGGAATGGCGAAGGCGTTGAAGCCCGCCGGCGCCGGCTCGGTTTCCCACATCGCCTCGATCGCGGCCAGCTTCATCTTCTGGTTCTCGCCGACCGCGTAGCCGCTCTCGTCGCCCAGCACTACCACCGACAACGCCGCGGCCAGGCCGAAGCTGGCCGCCACCGCCATCGAGCGCTTGGCGAAGTCGACGTTGCGGCCGCGCAGCAGGTAGAACGCGCTGATCGACATGACGAACATCGCCCCGGTCACGTAGCCGGCGCTGACCGTGTGGACGAACTTGGCCTGCGCGACCGGGTTGAAGATCACCGCCATGAAGTCGGTGATCTCCATGCGCATGGTCTCGGGGTTGAACACCGCCCCGACCGGGTTCTGCATCCAGCCATTGGCGACCAGGATCCACAGCGCCGAGAAGTTGGTAGCCAGCGCGACCAGCCAGGTGACCGCCAGGTGCTGGACCCGGCTGAGCCGGTTCCAGCCGAAGAAGAACAGGCCGATGAAGGTCGCTTCCAGGAAGAAGGCCATCAGGCCCTCGATTGCCAGCGGAGCGCCGAAGATGTCGCCGACGTAGTGGCTGTAATAAGACCAATTGGTCCCGAACTGGAACTCCATCACAATACCAGTGGCGACGCCCATGGCAAAGTTCACCCCGAACAGGGTGCCCCAGAACAGGGTCATCCGCCGCCACACGTCCCGTCCGGTCATGACGTAGACGCTCTCCATGATGGCCACCATGAAGGACAGGCCCAGGGTCAGTGGCACGAACAGGAAGTGGTACATCGCCGTGAGGGCGAATTGCAGGCGGGACAGCTCGACAACGGTCATGTCCGGCATGAGGGAGGCTCGGCAGCGGTGTCGAGGGGGATTCTAGACCCCTGCCGGGCAAGGGCGGGGGTGACAATCTGTCGCACCCTGGACCTTGTACCGGGTTGCCAACATGCCGCCCGTGGTTCGCTGACCACTCCCTGTCCGTATTTCCCCCCTCCCGGTTGATTCAAATCAATGTGGGCGGGGGCCGATGGGGCTGAAGATCATGGTGTTGAGCCTAGGAGCAGGTGGCATGCAGAGCGTGCGGGGTACTTATAACGACAAGGTGGTGCGCCAGTTCGCGGTGATGACCGTGGTCTGGGGCATCGTGGGGATGGCCGTGGGCGTGTTCATCGCCGCCCAGCTGTACTGGCCGGCGCTGAATTTCGATCTGCCATGGCTCAGCTATGGCCGGCTGCGCCCCCTGCATACCAATGCGGTGATCTTCGCGTTCGGCGGCAGCGCCCTGTTCGCGACCAGCCTGCACGTGGTCCAGCGCACCTGCCACGTCCGGCTGATCTCGGACAAGCTGGCCGCGTTCGTGTTCTGGGGCTGGCAGGCGGTCATCCTGGCGGCCGCGATCACCCTCCCGCTGGGCATGACCCAGGGCAAGGAATACGCCGAGCTGGAATGGCCGGTCGACCTGCTGATCACCGTGGTCTGGGTGGCCTACGCGGTGCTGTTCTTCGGCACCATCGCCAAGCGCGCGGTCAAGCACATCTACGTGGCGAACTGGTTCTACGGCGCCTACATCATCGCCGTGGCCCTGCTGCACATCGTCAACAACATCGCCATCCCGGTCGGCTTCACCAAGTCCTACCCGGTCTACAGCGGCGCGGTCGACGCGATGGTGCAGTGGTGGTATGGCCACAACGCGGTCGGCTTCTTCCTGACCGCCGGCTTCCTCGGCATGATGTATTACTTCGTGCCCAAGCAGGCCGGTCGCCCGGTCTACTCCTACCGACTGTCGATCGTCCACTTCTGGGCGCTGATCGCGGTCTACATGTGGGCCGGCCCGCACCACCTGCACTACACCGCGCTGCCGGACTGGGCGCAGTCGCTGGGCATGGTGTTCTCCCTGATCCTGCTGGCGCCGTCGTGGGGCGGTGCGCTGAACGGCATCCTGACCCTGTCGGGCGTGTGGCACAAGCTGCGCACCGACCCGATCCTGAAGTTCCTGATCGTCGCCGTGTCGTTCTACATGATCGCGACCTTCGAGGGACCGATGATGTCGATCAAGACGGTCAACTCGCTGAGCCACTACACCGACTGGACGGTCGGCCACGTGCACGCCGGCGCGCTGGGCTGGGTGGCGATGATCTCGGTGGGTTCGATCTACGCGCTGCTGCCGCGCCTGCTGGGCCGGGACAGCATGTTCTCGACCAAGGCCATCGACCTGCACTTCTGGCTGCATACCCTGGGCGTGGTGTTCTACATCGCCTCGATGTGGATCGCCGGCGTCATGCAGGGCCTGATGTGGCGCGCCACCAACGCCGACGGCACGCTGACCTACAGCTTCGTCGAGGCGCTCAACGCCACCTATCCGTACTACCTGATCCGCCTGGGCGGCGGCCTGCTGGTGCTGAGCGGCATGGGCGTGATGGCGTGGAATACCTGGAAGACGTTTGCATCCGCGCGTTCGACCGCACCGCAACCGATCCTGCCGGTTGACGTTTCCGAAGTGCGCGCCTGAGGACGAGACCGACATGAGCAACAGCAACTCCCACGAGAAAATCGAGAAGAACATCGGCCTGATGGCCATCCTGATCGCGGTGGTCGTGTCGTTCGGCGGCCTGGCCGAGATCGTGCCGCTGATGTTCCAGGCCGAGGCCATCAAGCCGCTGGAAGGGGTCAAGCCCTACCCGGCCCTGCAACTGGCCGGCCGCGACGTGTACGTCCGCGAAGGCTGCTACAACTGCCACTCGCAGATGGTCCGCACCCTGCGCTTCGAGAGCGAGCGCTACGGCCACTACTCGCTGGCCGGCGAGTCGGTCTACGACCGTCCGTTCCAGTGGGGCAGCAAGCGCACCGGGCCGGACCTGGCCCGGGTCGGCGGCCGCTACTCCGACGACTGGCACCGCGTGCACCTGATCAACCCGCGCGACGTGGTACCCGAGTCGAACATGCCCGGCTTCCCCTGGCTGGAGAAGAACAAGGTCGACGGCGAGGCCACCGCGCGGCGGATGGGCGCGCTGAAGGCGCTGGGCGACCCCTACACCGATGCCGAGATCAAGGCCGCGCCCGAGGAACTGAAGGGCAAGACCGAGCTGGACGCCGTGGTGGCGTACCTGCAGGCGCTCGGCAAGCACGCACCGCGGGGAGGCTGAGATGGTGTCCGGAATCGTGACCGCAATCCTGCTGGTGCTGTTCATCGGCGGCTGGATCTGGGTATGGAGCCCGCGCCGCAAGGCCGAATTCGATGACGCCGCGGCGCTGCCGCTGAACGAGGAAGACGAGGAGTACAAGGCATGAACAGCGGCTGGTCGTGGTACGTCATCGCCCTGGTGGCGCTGAACATCGTCGGCTGCGCGTGGTTGCTGTGGTGGACGGCGCGCCGTCGCCCGGGCGATCCGGCGCCGGAGGAAACCAGCCATGTCTGGGACGGCGATCTGACCGAGTACAACAAGCCCTTGCCGCGCTGGTGGATCAACATGTTCTACCTGACCATCGCGTTCGGCATCGGCTACATCGCGTGGTACGGCGGCCTGGGCGGCTACGCCGGCGCCGCCGACTGGTCTTCGGCCGGCGAACACGCCGCCAAGAAGAAGGTGGAGGACGCCAAGCTGGAACAGACCTTCAAGCCCTACGCGGACCAGGCCATCGACAAGCTGGCGCAGGATCCGAAGGCGCTGTCGCTGGGCCGTTCGATCTTCAACAACACCTGCGCCACCTGCCACGGTTCGTCCGCGCAGGGTGCGATCGGCTATCCCAACCTGACCGACGACATCTGGCACTGGGGCGGTTCGCCGGAGAAGGTGCTGGAAACGGTGCTGGACGGCCGCGACGGCGTGATGCCCGAATGGGGCACCGCGCTGACCGGCATGGGCGGTCCGAACGCGGTCGACTACACCATCGCCTACGTGCGCACGCTCGGCCATCCGGATCAGCTGATCAACAACTTCCCCGCCTCCCAGGGCAAGAAGCTGTACGAAGGCGTGTGCGTGGCCTGCCACGGCGTGGACGGCAAGGGCAACCAGGACCTGGGCGCGCCCGACCTGACCGACGACTACTGGTTGTACGGCGACAGCAGCGAGAGCCTGCGCCAGACCATCGGCAAGGGCCGCCATGGCATCATGCCGGCGCACCGTGAGCTTCTCGGCGAGACCCGCGCGCGCCTGGTCGCCGCGTACGTCTGGTCGCTGTCGCACAAGGGCAACAAGGAAACCGCCGCCGCCTCGCCATAGAAGGAAACGTCGTCGCCATGACCGATTTCAGCGAACCCCGACTGGACCATCCGCCCCGCCCGCTGGCACAGCGGATCGGGGCCATCCTCTGGCCCAGTTTCTTCGCGGCGGGCGTGGCGACGATGGTGTTCTTCGCCTTCGTGGATCCGCTCCAGCTGCGCGACGTGACCTTCCCCGACTGGCCGTTGACCCGCGAGCTCGGCTACACGCTGGGCTTTTTCATGTTCTGGCTGGCGACCGCCTCGTCCAGCCTCTTTACCTGGATACTCCTGCGGCCTTCCAGCCGCTTCAACCGCGCGCTGCCGCCGGAATGAAAGCCTGGAGCGGGCCTGCGACAAACCGTCGCTCCCGCTCCTGTCGTGCGCGCCGGAGACTGGATCCGTCCGGTACTCCCTCAACGCCACGCCGGTAACCCCCGGCGAAGCCATGCCATGAACGTTCCGATTCCGCTTTACCGCAAATCCCAGCTCCCATCGCGCAACGGAGTATCGCCATGAGCCGGCAGATCCCGATCGACGTGGTGGACGACCAGGGCAATTCGCTCTACGTCAGCGAACGCAAGATCTACCCGCGCGACGTGTCCGGCCGCCTCAACCGCCTGCGCGTGGCCGCGGTGTTCTGGCTGCTGGGCATGTTCTACGTGTTCCCGTGGCTGCGCTGGGACGGCCGCCAGGCGGTGCTGTTCGATCTGCCGGCGCGCAAGTTCTACGTGTTCGGGCTGTCGTTCTGGCCGCAGGACTTCCTGTTCCTGGCGCTGCTGCTGATCATCGCGGCGATGGCGCTGTTCTTCTTCACCACCCTGGCCGGGCGCCTGTTCTGCGGGTACGCCTGCCCGCAGACGGTGTGGACCGAAGTGTTCCTGTGGATGGAGCGCTGGACCGAGGGCGACCGCGGCCAGCGCATGAAGCTGGACGCCGGCCCCTGGAACGGGCAGAAGATCCTGCGCAAGGGCGGCAAGCACGCGATCTGGCTGCTGTTCGCGCTGTGGACCGGCTTCACCTTCGTCGGCTTCTTCACTCCGATCCGCGATCTGGCCGTGCGCGCGCCGCTGGAATGGGGCGGCTGGGAAACCTTCTGGGTGCTGTTCTACGCGCTGGCCACCTGGGGCAACGCCGGCTTCCTGCGCGAGCAGGTGTGCAAGTACATGTGCCCCTACGCGCGCTTCCAGAGCGCAATGTTCGACCGCAACACCCTGATCATCGCCTACGACCCGATGCGCGGCGAACCGCGTGGCCCGCGCAAGCGCGGCCTGGGCAGCGTGCTGGAACGCGCGCGCGGCCTGCTCGACAAGGCCACCGCCTACGACTACGTGTTCCGCGCGTACCAGCATCCCACCGCGGCCGACAACCGCCTGCACGCGCGCGGCACCATCACCTTTGCCGGCGCCGGCGCGCACGCCGAGCCGCTGCCGAAGTTCGCCCCGGATCAGCTGGGCGACTGCATCGACTGCACCATCTGCGTGCAGGTCTGCCCGACCGGCATCGACATCCGCAACGGCCTGCAGTACGAGTGCATCGCCTGCGGCGCCTGCATCGACGCCTGCGACGATGTGATGGGCAAGATGGGGTATCCGAACGGCCTGATCCGCTATTCGACCCAGAACGCCATCGACGGCAAGGGCACCCGCGTGCTGCGTCCGCGCGTGTTCGTCTACGGCACCATCCTGCTGGCGCTGCTGGCCGCCTGGGCCTGGGGCGTGACCCACCGCAGCGACGTGATCGCCGAGGTGCTGCGCGATCGCAACGCGCTGTACCGCGACGTCGGCGGCGGGCGCATCGAGAACAGCTACACGCTCAAGCTGGTCAACAAGGATCAGCAATCGCACCAGTACCGCATCGTGCTGGAATCGGACACCGCCGGCATCACCCTGGCCGGTGGCGGCAAGCAGGTCCAGGCCGATGCCGAGGAAGTGCTGTCGCTGCCGCTGGTCGCGACCGCGCCGTCCAGCGTGACCGGCCGGCACGCCATCCGCATCCGCGTCGAACGCGAGGACGGCGTGTCCACCAAGATCGTCGAGAGCAGCTACTTCGGACCCGTCCCATGACCCCGCAACCCAAAGTCCCCCTCTGGCGCATTCCGGTGATGTGGCTGGTGATCGGCCTGCCGATCGCCTCGATCGTCGCCGGCGTCGGCCTGGTCTACATCTCCGTGCGCGCCGGCGGCGCCGACGCGGTCACCGACAAGGTGGATCGGATGGCGCAAATCCAGACCACCGACCTCGGTCCGGACCAGCGTGCGCAGTCGATGAAGCTGGCGGCGGTGCTGCGGGTGGACGCGGGCGTCGTGGAAGTCATTCCGGTCAGCGGCGAATTCGATCGCCGCGCGCCGCTGGAGCTGCATCTGCAACATCCGACCAAGGCCGAGGAGGACCGCCGCCTGCGCCTGCCGCCGGCCGGCAACGGTTGGCGTCTGGATGAAGCGGTGGACGCCTCGCACGCGTGGAAGGTGCAACTCGGCCCGGCCGACGGCCAATGGCGCCTGCGCGGCCGCCTGCCCAAGGCGCAGCGCGCCACGCACCTGTCGCCCTCGTTGCAGGACGACGCCGCCTCGTGAGCGCAACGGCGCCTTCGCCGCATTGCTACCACTGCGGCGAGGCGCTGCCGGCCGCACCGGTGCTGCGTCCGCTGGACGGCCAGACCGCGGGATTCTGCTGCGAAGGCTGCGCCGCGGCGGCCGAATGGATCCGCCATTCGGACCTGGGCAGCTACTACCGCCTGCGCAGCGCCGCGGCCGGACGCGTGGACGCCGAGCCGGTCGATCTGGGCATCTGGGATCGCGAGGAGTTGCAGGCCGAACACAGCCATCCGGTCACCGGCGGGCGCGAGATCATCCTGCTCACCGACGGCATGCGCTGCGCCGCCTGCGCCTGGCTGATCGACCGCGCGCTCACCCGCGAGGAGGGCGTGCTCGACAGCACCGCCAACGCGGTGACCGGACGCATCCGCATCGCCTGGGATCCGCAGCGCGCGGCGCTGTCGCGGATCCTGCAGCGGCTGTCCATGCTCGGCTACCGGCCCTATCTGGCCGGCGGCGAGGCCAGCGAACGCGCGCGCCTGGACGAGCGCAAGCGCTGGCTGCTGCGGCTGGGCATCGCCGGTCTGGGCGCGTTACAGGCGATGATGTTCGCCGAGGCGCTGTACCTGGACGTAGACCGGACCATGCCGGTGCCCACGCGCGATTTCTTCCGCTGGCTGACCTTCCTGGTGTCCACGCCGGTGGTGTTCTACTCCGGCTGGCCGTTCCTGGCCGGCGCCTGGCGCGAACTGCGCGAACGCCACCTCGGCATGGACACGCTGATCGCCGGTTCCACCCTGCTCGCCTACCTGGCCAGCCTGGTCGAAACCATCCGTGGCGGCGTGCATGTCTGGTACGACGCGGCGGTGATGTTCGTGTTCCTGCTGCTGGCCGCGCGCATGCTGGAACAGCGCGCGCGCAACATCGCCACCGCCCAGGTCGATGCGCTGGCGCGGGCGCGCCCCGCCTTCGCCACCCGCGAGCGCGCCGACGGCAGCCGCGAGTCGGTGGCGGTCGGCAGCCTCGCCGCCGGCGACGTGGTGCGGGTGGCCGCCGGCGACAACGTGCCCGCCGACGGCGTGCTGCTGGACACCGACGCGGTGTTCGAGGAAGCGCTGCTGACCGGCGAGTCGCATCCCATCCACAAGCGCGCCGGCGCGTCGGTCTACGCCGGCACCGTGTGCCGCGAGCACCCGGCGCGGCTGCGGGTCACCGACGTCGGCAGCGCCACCCGGCTCTCGCAGCTGGCGCGGCTGGTCGATCAGGCGCAGGCGCACCGGCCGCCGATCGCGCGCGCGGCCGATCGCATCGGCGGACGCTTCGTCGCCGGCCTGCTGCTGGCGGCGCTGGCGGTGTACGTGTTCTGGTATTTCCACGATCCCGCGCGCGCCTTCGAGGTGACCCTGGCGTTGCTGGTGATCAGTTGTCCTTGCGCGCTGTCGCTGTCGGTGCCGACCGCGCTGGCCGCTGCGCACGGCACCCTGGCGAAGCTGGGCGTGCTGGCGACCCGCGCCGATGCGCTGGACACGCTCTCGCGCGCCAGCGACATCGTGTTCGACAAGACCGGCACGCTCAGCGATCCGCGCGCGTTGAGCGTGGAGGCGCAGGGCCTGGACGATTTCGATCGTTCGCGCGCGCTCGCGCTGGCCGCGGCGCTGGAGCGCGACAGCGGCCATCCGCTGGCCGCCGCGTTCCTCCAGGCCGCCACCGACGCGGACGTGGACACGCTGCGCGCCGAGCGGGTGGAAACCGTCACCGGCCGGGGCGTGCAGGGCCGCATCGATGGCCAGGCGTGGCGGCTGGGCCAGGCCGGGTTCGCCAGCGGCGGCGAAGACGATGGGGCGATCTGGCTGGGCGATGGCACGCGTGCCGTCGCGCGGTTCGTGCTGCGCGAATCGGCGCGTCCCGACGCCCGGGACGCGCTGGCGGCGCTGCGCGCGCAGGGCTACGCGGTGCATCTGGCCAGCGGCGACGGCGTCGCGCCGGTGCAGCGCTTCGCCGCGGAAATGGACATCGCCGATCCGCGCGCGCGGCAAACGCCGGAGGACAAGCTCGCCTTCGTGCATGAACTGCAGGCGCAGGGCCGGATCGTCGCGATGGTCGGCGACGGCATCAACGACGCGCCGGTGCTGGCCGGCGCGGACGTGTCGGTGGCGATGGGCCAGGGTGCGCCGCTGGCGCAGCGCGCGGCGGATCTGGTGATGACCGGCACCTCGCTGTCGCGCCTGCCCGCCACCGTGGATCTGGCCCGCCGCACCCGCCGGCTCATCCGCGAGAACCTGGCCTGGGCGCTGGCCTACAACGTGCTGGCGCTGCCGCTGGCCGCCACCGGCAAGGTCACCCCGTGGCTGGCCGCGCTGGGAATGGCGCTATCCTCGCTGCTGGTCACCGCCAACGCCCTGCGCCTGACCCGCGTGCCCACGAGCAAGTCCGCACCATGACCATTCTGTTGATGCTCATTCCGATCAGCCTGGTGCTGCTGGGCCTGGCGGTCGCCGCCTTCATCTGGGCGGTGCGGCGCGGCCAGTTCGACGATCTGGACACGCCCGCGCTGGACATCCTCGACGACGAGGACGCGCGGAAACCCGCGCACGCGTCGAAGCCATCCGCACCGGAAGGCGACGGCGCGGCACCCGCGACGGACGCGGCGCGCGACACGGGCAAGGACGATGCCGGTTGACAGCCTCACCCTGCTCGCGGCGCTGCTGAGCGGCCTGCTGGGCGGCGTGCATTGCGCCGCGATGTGCGGCGGCATCGCCACCGGATTCTCCGCGATGAACCCGCAACGCGGCTGGGGCGCGGCCTTGCAGGTCAACCTCGGTCGGGTCGGCGGCTACGTGCTGGCCGGCGCGATCGTCGGCGGTTTCGGCGGCGGGCTGCTGAAAGTGTTCCGATTCGACAACCTGGCACTGGTCCTGCGCATGGCGGTGGGCGTGGTGCTGGTGCTGGTCGCGCTGCGCCTGCTGGATCGGCGCGCGCGCCTGCAGTTCCTGTCGCGTCCGGCGGCGCGCGTGTGGCAGTGGTTGCGGCCGTTGCAATCGCGCCTGCTGCCCGCCGATCGCGCGTGGCGCCGGATCGCGCTGGGCATGCTGTGGGGCTGGCTGCCCTGCGGACTCAGCCTGAGCCTGCTGACCGCCGCGTGGTTGCAGGCCAATGCGCGCGACAGCGCGCTGACCATGCTTGCCTTCGGCCTGGGCACGCTGCCGATGATGGTGCCGCTGACCTGGTCGGGCGCGCGCATGGGCCGCTGGCTGCAACGGCCGGGCGCGCGCATGGGCGCGGCGATGATCGTGCTGTTCGCCGGCCTGCTCACCCTCGCCGGACCGTGGCTGGCGCACGCGCCGGCACTGCATGGCCTGCTCAGCGCGCTGGGCTGCCGCACCCTGCCGACATGAGCGACGTGGCGGATGCGCGCGCGCCCGACGCGGCGCGACACCTGAAGGCATTCGCCGCGCTCGGCGCGCGTCCGCTGCGCCTGGCCGGCGTCTGCACGGTGCTGGCTGGCGCGCTGCTGGTGCCGCAGGCGCTGCTGATCGCGCGGGCGATGCAACAGGTCTTCGTAGACCATGCGCCGGTGCGCGCGGTGGCGGCGCTGCTGGCCGGACTGGCCGTCGTCGGCATGTTGCGCGCGTTGCTCGGATGGGCGTCGCGGCGGTTGGCCGACGAAGCGGTGGAAACAGTGCGCGTGCAGGTACGTGCACGGCTGGCGCGCCGCCTGATCGCGCGCGGCCCGCGTTGGCTGCGCCACCGGCGCAGCGGCGAACTCGCCGAGACGCTCGGCGGCCACGTCGATGCGCTGGAAGGCTACCTCGGCGGTTTCCTGCCGGTGCGGCTGGAAGTGGTGGCGGTGCCGTTGCTGATCCTGATCGGCGCGTTCTGGGCCGACCGCGTGGTCGGCCTGATCCTGCTGCTGACCCTGCCACTGGCGCCGATCTTCATGATGCTGGTGGGCTGGGGCGCGGAAGCGGCCAGCCGCCGCCAGTTGCAGGCGCTGGCGCGGATGGGCGGCCATTTCGCCGATCGCCTGCGCGGCCTCGGCCTGATCCGCCTGTACGGACGCGGCGACAGCGAACTGGCCGGCATCGAACAGGCCGCCGAAGGCCTGCGCAGCAGCAGCCTGAAGGTCCTGCGCATCGCCTTCCTGTCCTCGGCGGTGCTGGAGTTCTTCGCCTCGCTGAGCGTGGCGATGATCGCGCTGTACCTGGGCCTGTCCTACCTGGGCATGCTCGATCTGCGCGGACCGCCGCTGGATCTGGCGACCGGCGTGTTCTGCCTGCTGCTGGCGCCCGAGTTCTACGCGCCGCTGCGGCGGCTGGCGACGCACTACCACGATCGCGCCGCCGCGCTGGCCGCGGCGGGCGAGATGGCGCATCTGCTGGAAGACATCGAACCCGAGACCGCGCCGCCATCGCCGGCGACCGCGAACGCGGCCAGCGATCCGCGCGCGCCGGCGCTGCGGGTGGAACGCCTGGCGCTGCGTCCCGCCGCCGGTGCGCCGCTGGCGCTGCGGGATCTCTCGTTCGCGCTGGAAGCCGGTGGACACCTCGCGATCGCGGGCGCCAGCGGCGGTGGCAAGAGCACGCTGCTGGAAGCGCTGGCCGGCTGGCTACCGCCCGCCGGAGGATCAATCCAATACGACACGCCGCCGCGCATCGGCTATGCCCCGCAGCGACCGTTCCTGTTCCAGGGCACGCTGGCCGACAACCTGCGTATCGCCGCACCCGGCGCCAGCGACGCGGAACTGGAACACGCCGCCGAAGCCGCCCAGGTGATGCGCTTCGCCCGGCGCCTGCCGCAAGGCCTGCATACCGCCATCGGCGAGCGCGGCTTCGGCCTGTCCGGCGGCGAGGCGCGGCGCGTGGCGCTGGCCCGATTGTTCCTGCGCAAACCCGGCCTGCTGTTGCTGGACGAACCGACCGCCTTCCTCGACCCGGAAACCGAACAGGCCGTGCTCCAGGCGCTGGCGGAGTTCGCGCGCGGACGCACGCTGATCATGGCCACCCACAGTCCGGCGGCGATGCGGATGGCTGGGCGCGTGCTGGATCTCCACCACGCATGCCCGCGTGTGCCGGAGGCGTCGCCATGAGCGCGCGGCCGGACGATCTGGGCGGCGTGTTGCGCCGCCATGCCGGCGGCATCGCGCTGACCTTCGCGCTGCTGCTGACCACCCTGCTGGCCGGCACCGGCCTGCTCGGCCTGGCCGGACATTTCCTCACCGCCGCGGCGCTGGCCGGCAGCGCGGCGATCGGCTTCAACTTCTTCGGTCCGTCGGCCGGCATCCGTGCATTCACCTTCGCCCGCATCCTCTCGCGCTACGCGGAAAAGCTGGTCGGCCACGACGTCACCCTGGCGCTGGCGAAGGATCTGCGGGTGTGGTTCTTCCGCCGCGCGCTGCCACTGGCGCCGCTGGGGCTGGGGCGCTATCGCGTGGGCGATCTGCTGGCGCGACTGGTCGCCGACATCGAGGCGGTCGACGGCCTGCTGGTGCGCGCGCTCGGGCCGCTGGTGTCGCTGGCGACGGTGCTGTCGATCGGTGTCGCCGTCGCAGCCTGGTGGCTGCCCGTCGCCGGACTGTTGCTGGCGGTGGCGTTCGTCCTGATCGCGGTGGCGGTGCCGTGGGCGATACAGGCCGGCGCGCGCGGCCTGGAACGCGAACGCGCCGAAGCACGCGCGCGCCTGCGCTACGCGGTGCTCGAAGGGCTGGAAGGCGCCAGCGATCTGGTCGCGCTCGACGCGGCGGATGATTGGCTGGCGCGGGTGGATGCGGACGCACTGGCACTGGCCGGACGGGAGCGCCAGCGCAAGCGGCGGCTCGCGCTCGGCGTGCTGCTCCACGGCCTGCTGGCGGCGGCGCTGCTCCCGGCGCTGGGCTGGCTGCTGTTCGACGCGGTCGATGCGCGGCGCTTGTCCGCGCCCGCGGCGGGCGGCCTGTTCTTCATGACCCTCGCCCTGCTGGAAGCCGCCGCCGGCATCGGCGTGGCATGGCAGGCCTGGCAGGCCGCGCGCGCCTCCGCGCGGCGGCTGGACGAGGTGGCGATGCAGCAACCGGAGATTGACGAGCCCGACGATCCCGTCGCCGTGCCCGCGCAAGGCCCGCTGGTGCTGGAAGGCGTGGCCTTTGCGTGGCCGGGCGAAGCGCGCCGGCTGCTGGATGGCGTGGATCTGGTGCTCGCGCCGGGACGTCGCATCGCCATCCGCGGCGACAGCGGCGCCGGCAAGTCATCGCTTCTCGCATTGCTGCTACGCCTGCGCGATCCCGACGCAGGCCGGCTGCTTTACGCGGGCCACGATCTGCGCCGGTTCCGCGGCGCCGACTGGCATTCACGCCTGGCCTGGCTGCCGCAGGACGCGCCGATCTTCGCCGGCAGCGTGCGCGACAACCTGCGGATCGGCGATCCCGGCGCCGACGATGCAAAGCTGTGGCGGGCGCTGGCGCAGGTCCGGCTGGACACGCTGGTACGAAACTGGAGCGACGGCCTCGATGGCTGGGTCGGCGAAAGCGGCGCGACCCTCTCGGCCGGCCAGGCGCGGCGCCTGGCACTGGCGCGCGCGCTGTTGCGCGATACTCCGCTGCTGCTACTCGACGAGCCCACCGAAGGCCTGGACCAGGACACCGCCGACGCGCTGATGCGCGATATCGCCGAGGCCGTCGCCGATCGCGCGGTCCTGATCATCACCCACGCGCCCCTGCCCCCCGGCACCGTCCACGAAAGCCACCGCCTGATCGACGGCCGCCTTTGGCCGGATCCCGAGGAGCGGAGCGAGCTCCGCTCTACACCAAGCCACATCGCCTCTTCGTAAAGCGGAGCAAGCTCCGCTCCACGCCAAGCCACATCGCGTCCTCGTAGAGCGGAGCTCGCTCCGCTCCGCGATGCCTCATGCGCACGTCAAGCCATCATCCGCACAACAGGCAAAAAGAAAGCGGAGCAAGCTCCGCTCTACACAAACTCATCGCCTCTTCGTAGAGCGGAGCTCGCTCCGCTCCGCGATGTCTCATGCGCACGTCAAGCATCATCCGCATAACAGGCAAAAGAAAAGCGGAGCAAGCTCCGCTCTACACAAACCACGTCGCCTCTTCGTAGAGCGGAGCTCGCTCCGCTCCGCGATGTCTCATGCGCACGTCAAGCCATCATCCGCACAACAGGCAAAAAGAAAGCGGAGCAAGCACCGCTCCACGCCAAACCACATCGCGTCCTCGTAGAGCGGAGCTCGCTCCGCTCCGCGATGCCTCACGCGCACGTCAAGCCATCATCAGCACAACAGGCAAAAGGAAAGCGGAGCAAGCTCCGCGCCACGCATGTATTTCGAGCGGACGACGCCGGCTTACTCGCGCATTTCGGCGAGCGCGGCCAGGCGCTTGCGATCCTTCAGGCTCACCCGGTGCGGGTCGTCGGTGGCGATCAGGCCGTCCTGGCGCAGGCGGGTGAAGCTGCGGCTGACGGTTTCCACGGTCAGGCCCAGGTAGTCGGCGATGTCGGTGCGCGACATCGGCAGCACCACCTCGTCGCCGCTGTAGCCCTGGCGGCGGCGGCGCGCGTGCATGTCCAGCAGGAACGAGGCCAGCCGCTCCAGCGGGGTCATCCGCGCCAGCGACATCAGGTTGTCGCGGGTGGCGTCCAGCTCCACGCAGGCGCGTTCCAGCAATTCGCGCTCCAGTTCCGGATAGCGCGCGCACAACGTGCGCATGTCCTGCATGGTGAAGGCGCACAGCTCGCTGTCGACGATCGCCTCGATCGAATGGCGGTAGTGGGTGGCGCCGCTGAAGCCGATGAAATCGCCCGGCATCAGGAAGCCGGCCACCAGCCGGCGGCCGTCGGCCAGCAGGCGGATCCGGCGCAGCGCGCCGGCGGTGACGGTGAACACCTCGCGGCGGGAGTCGCCTTCCCGCGCCAGCACTTCGCCGGCCTTGAGCGGAATGTCGCCGGCCAGGGTCTCCAGCGCCCGCGCCTGGTCCAGCGGCAGTGCCGCGCAGACCGCCAGGTGGCGGACCTGGCAACCGACGCAGTCGCCCTGGGCCGGGCCGGCCAGGGGATCGGCGTCCCCTCGGCTCCCGGGGACAACGGGCTGTCCGTTGTGACGCAGTACGCGCAGGCTCATGGGGGCGGTCGGGTCGAGAAAACAGGGGCTTATAGTATATCGGCCCGGCGCGGCATTCCTTTCGGCTGAACGGAAAACCGCCCCTCCCGGTCCATAAAATCCCCGCTGGCGCCCGGAATCGGTTAAAGTGCGCGCCGTTTGCCAGCGGCCGTTCGTTTCCCCGACGGTCCGCCGATGCCGGTCCCCCGCGGTCCCGCATCCGCCCCACTCCGACTGCTTTCGCTGTGCAAACCCGGAGTCGCCATGTGGCGTCTTCCGCCTTTTTCCCCTCTCGCAGCGCGGTTTCCAGGGAACGCTACGGGTAAACGGCCGATCCGCCATCGCCGCCGCGCCTGACCGCGCGTTGTCGGCGCGGGTGGCGTCCGCCGCCTTTGGAGTATTCCGCAATGACGTTCGAATCCCTCGGCCTGGCGCCGGCACTGCTGCGCGCGCTGGACGAGCAGGGCTACACCGAGCCCACCCCCGTCCAGGCCCAGGCCATTCCGCTGGCGCTGGCGGGTCACGACCTGCTGGCCGGCGCCCAGACCGGCACCGGCAAGACCGCCGCGTTCGGCCTGCCGCTGATCCAGTACCTGGCCACCACCCCGCAGGAAGTCGCCCCGCGCGGCGGCCGCAAGCCGCGCGCGCTGATCCTGACCCCGACCCGCGAACTGGCCGTGCAGGTGCACGACAGCCTGCGTACCTACGGCAAATACCTGCGCATCCCCAGCACCACCATCTACGGCGGCGTCGGCATGGGCAACCAGCTGGACGCGCTGCGCCGTGGCGTGGATCTGGTGATCGCCTGCCCGGGCCGCCTGATCGATCACATCGAGCGCCGCAGCATCGACCTGTCCGGCATCGAGGTGCTGGTGCTGGACGAGGCCGATCGCATGCTCGACATGGGTTTCCTGCCCTCGATCAAGCGCATCCTCGCCAAGCTGCCGCGCCAGAACCGGCAGACCCTGCTGTTCTCGGCCACGTTCGCCGATCCGATTCGCGATCTGGCGCTGGAGTTCATGCGCGAGCCGCAGCAGGTGCAGGTGACCCCGAACAACACCGTCGCCGACACCATCGCCCACCGCGTGCATCCGGTCGACGGCGGCCGCAAGCGCGAACTGCTGCTGCACCTGCTGGCCGCGGACAGCCGCGTGCAGACGCTGGTGTTCGGCCGCACCAAGCACGGCTGCGACAAGCTGGCGACGTTCCTGGAAAAGAGCGGCGTGCGCGCCGCCGCCATCCACGGCAACAAGTCGCAGGGTGCGCGCCTGCGTGCGTTGGGCGATTTCAAGGCCGGCCGCGTCAACGTGCTGGTCGCCACCGACATCGCCGCGCGCGGCATCGACATCGATCAGCTGCCGCGGGTGATCAACTTCGACCTGCCGATGGTGGCCGAGGACTACGTGCACCGCATCGGCCGCACCGGCCGCGCCGGCGCGCAGGGCGAGGCGATTTCGATCGTCGCCCAGGACGAAGCCAAGCTGCTGCGCCAGATCAACCGCATGCTCAAGCGCGATCTGGACATCGTGGAAGTGCCGGGCTTCGAACCGCAGGTGCCGATCCGCTGGGGCAACTCGCAGGCCGGCCGCGACGATCGTCCCGCCGGCAACAAGGCACCGCGCAAGCACAACCGCCGTCCGCACGCCGCCCCGCCGCGGCATGCCCATGCCGGCGGTCCCAAGCCGCAGGGCCAGGGCCGTCGCCAGGAAGGCCGTGGCGCCCGCGGTGGCCGTGGGGGTGGTTCCGGACGCTGATCGCTCCAGCGAAGGCCGTCTCCGATCAGCCGCGTCGACGTCCGTCGACGCGGCTTTTTCGTTTCCGGCAGGCGCGATGGACGCGCGGCGGAAACGGAACCCGCTCAGAAGCTGTACGACACCGACACGCGATAGTTGCGGCCCGGTTCGCTGTAGCGGCCGATGCCGTCGTCGGTGGCGTAGCCGTACAGGTAGAAGTCGCCGCGGGTGACGTTGCGGATGCGCGCCCACGGGTAGTAGCGCTCGTCCATCAGGTTGTACACGCCGGCGTTGATGCGCAGGTGATCGTTCACGCGCAGGCTGCCGAACAGATCGATCGTGGTGTAGGCATCGCTCAGGAAGCGCTGCGGCACCTGGCCGAACACGTCCGGCTGAAGATCCACGTCGCGGCCCTTCTTGGCCAGCGAATGGGTCAGGTTGCCGGTGATGCGCAGGCGGTCATCCCAGCCCTGCCAGCTCAGGCCCAGCACGCCCTTGTCCGGGTTGATGCTGTCCAGCGGGCGTCCGTTCTTCTGCTCGCCCTCGTTGTGCGACCACGCCGTACGCAGCAGCCAGGCGTCGCCCAGTCGCCACAGGCCTTCCAGCTCCACGCCCTTCACGGTGACTTCGCCGACGTTGGCCGGCGTGTTGTAGTCGTAGCCGAGCCGGGTGGTGCAGGTACCGCGCGAGCAGGTGCGGTATTCGGTGCCTGGATTGGCGGTCACCCGCGTGTTTTCGATGAAGTTGTCGTAGCGATCACGGAACACCGAGATGCCGAAACGCGCGTTGTCGCTTTCCCAGCGATAGCCCAGTTCCACGCTCAGGCTCTTTTCCGCCTCCAGATCCGGATTGGCCGCCGCGGTTGGCACCAGCACGGTGTTGCCGGTTCCCACTTCGGTGATCTGGGTGGTGCTGGTGGGCGCGTACATCTCGCCGGTGGTCGGCGCGCGGAAACCGCGCCCGGCCTGCAACCACAGCGACTGGTTGGGCAGGAACCGGTAGCTGATGCCGGCCTGCCAGGTGGGCGAGGCGAAACTGACGTCGCGCACGCTGCCGGTGGGATCCAGGAAGGTGCCACCCACCCGCGGCGAGTAGTCATAGCGGTCGTAGCGCGCGCCCAGGGTCAGCTGCAGGCGGTCTTCCAGGAAGCCGATGCGATCGCGCAAATACAGGTTCCAGGAGGTCGCATCGGTCTTTGGCACCTGCGCCGGGTCCACGGTGGCGGTGTCCAGCGCCCCGGCGTTGTTCCAGCGATAGTCGATGGCAAGGAAGTCTATGTCGCGCTGCTGCCAGGCCGCGCCATAGACCAGCGCGTGCCTGGCCGACCCGGTGTCCAGGGCCTTGTCGAAGTCCAGCGCCACCCGGTCCAGGCTCTGCTCGGTGGTGCGGTCCTCGGCGCGCCGGCAGGTCAGCGCGAGCGTGCACGGCGTGGTGACCGGCGTGGCCGGCGTGCTGGAAGCGCCGCTGCCGGTCAGGATGCGGGTGATGCCGCGGCTCTTGGTCTCCTGGCGATCGGCCTGCAACTCCAGGGTGTCGAACATGGCGTTGCCGGCATCCCACCGGTAGCGGATGCCGTAGCGGTCACGTTCGCTGCTGTCGTCGCCCCAGCGCTCCAGGTAGCCGGGCCCGCTGACCCGGCTCAGGTTCTCGACCAGGTTGTCCACCCGGTTGCGCTCATAGACCACGCCCAACCGGTGCGCATCGCTGATCACGAAATCGACCTTGGCCAGCACGTTGGTGCTGTCGTGATCGATCGGATCCGGCAACCGGCGCGCGCTGCCGGTTGCCACCGCGGTGTTCGAGAACCAGCCCTCGGATTCGTGCGCCTTGCGCCGGGTGTAGACCAGCATCGATTCGACGATGCCGGTGCGGTTGGCCAGGGTCAGCGAGCCGAGTTTCTCGTCGTTGTGGCTGGTGTATCCCAGTTTCATGCCGACATGGGTGTCATTGCCTTCCTGCTTCAGGTAGTCGGCCGGAGCCTTGGTGGTGAACACCACCGCGCCGCCCAGCGCGCCGCTGCCGGCGGCGATCGAATCCGGTCCCTTGATCACTTCCACGGTCTTCAGCGAATCGATGTCCAGGCCACCGCGCCCGGCGCGGAAGAATTCGTAGCTGCGCGCCGTCTCCAGGCTCTCGGCCATGCCCAGGCCATCGATGGTCAAGGCGACGCGATCGCCCTCGATGCCGCGGATGTTGAAGCCGTTGTCGCCAAAGCGACCTAGGTCGACGATGCTGACGCCGGGGATGTAGCGGATGACGTCTTCCATGCTCTCCGCCATCTCGTTTTCCATCTGGCGGGCGTCGATGACGGTGACGTTCTGGTTGGCGGACTTGCGCTTCTCACGCGCGGCCTTGACCTCGACGGGGTCGAAGGTCCTGGTGCCGTCGGCATCGGACGGGGTTTCCGCGTGCAGGGGGAAGGACAGGCTCGACGCGATGGCCAGCGCGAGCAGGCTGGGGGGCAGCTTCATGGTGGAACTCCGACAGTCGGGAAGGGAAATGCGCGCTTCGATGGGAGCGCTCCGGTCCTGGCTGCCGCCGCCATCGGCGGTCCTGCGTTGCTGGGAAAGGCATCGCGCACGGGCGATGCGGGAAGTGGGGTGACGCCCGCTATCGCGGGTGTTGGCAGGGATCGACGCGCCGTCGCGACGGAAGGCGCCGCGCAGGACGCGCGCATGGGGACATCCCCTGGAGCGATGCGGTGTTCATCGGCATCCCCATGCCGGTGCCTGTCAGCGTCCCGCGGCGGTGCGGGCCGGCCGTGCCGGCGGCGGCAACGCCGCGTCGGCCGCGTCGACCACGCCGTCGTGGTTGCGGTCCGCGGCGTCGAAACTGCGCCGACCGGACACCTGGTACTCGGCGAAGGTCATCCGGCCATCCTTGTCCGTGTCCAGGGCGGCGAAACGCACGCGCGTCTGCTTGTCCGAACCGCCACCCAGCGCGGCGTAGTGCTGGTCCAGGCGCTGGCGGAATTCCGTCAGGTATTCCTCGCGGTCCAGCGCGCCGTCCCGGTTGGCGTCGGTGCGTTCGAATTGTCCGGCGCGGGCGCGATCGAATTCCGCGCGTTCGACCTGGCCGTCGCCGTTGCCGTCGTACAGCGCCAGGAAGCCATCGCCGGTATGCGCGCTGGGCAACTCCATCCGGCTGCGCCTGCGCTCGGCGCGCGCGGCGCGTTCGGTGGCCGCGTCGCCGCTCTTCGCCAGTTCGGCGTTTTCCATTTCCAGCGCCTTCCGGCCTTCGGCGAACACGCGTTCGCCGGAAGCGTCGAACTCGGCCCGCGACACGCGCCCGTCGCGATCCGCATCCAGCGCGTCGAAGCGGCGGCCGGTCTGGATGATCTGGTTTTCGCGTGCCTGTTCGCGCGCCTGCCGCGATCGGGTTTCGAACTCGCGCACGTATTCTTCCACGTCCACGCTGCCGTCGCGGTTGGCATCGGTGGCATCGAAGCGCTGGCGGCGGAAGGCGTCGAATTCCTCCCAGCCCAGGCGACCATCGCCGTTGCCGTCATGCTGGGCGATGAAGGCGGTGATGTTGTCGCTGTGGCCCACCACCAGCGGGCGCGCGGGCGGCGATTGCCAGGCATTGGCGGCGAGGGGAAGCAGCAGCGCGGTGGCGACCGCGCCGGTGAGGAAGGCGGTTTTCATCGAGGGACTCCAGCGGATCCGGAAAGGCGGCTCAGGGTTCGAGCACGCGGAAGGTCAGGGTGTAGCTGTGGCTGTATTCAGCCACCGGCGCGCCGGCCGGGGCCGGCGTGCGATGACGCGACAACGCCAGCCAGGTGCCGGCGCGCTGCAATGGAAAACTCACCCGGCCTTCGGCGTCGGTGGTCAGGTTCACGACCTGCGCCTTGCGATCCGACGTCCAGACCGCCTCGGTGATCTCGACCGGCTGGTTGGCCAGCGGCTTGCCGTCATGCTGGACGACAAAGGCGAACGACTCGCCCACGTACAGATCGTTGGGATGATCGACCGGCACGAACTCCAGCCCCTGCCCGCGCGCGCGCAGCGCCGCGGTATCCGGCGCGCCGATGCTGACGTAGGTCTCGGCGAGGGTAAGTGACTGGAAGTTGGACAGGATCTTGGCGCCGGCCGGGATCTTCACCGCCGGATCGCGCGAACTCTCGCGCTTGCCGCCGGCCTCCCAGGTGCGGAACAGCGCGCCCAGGCGCGGCCCGGTGCTGAACCGGTACTGCGGCATGCGGTGCTCGGCGACCGCGCGGGTCTTGAACACCTGCACCGTGTCCGGCGCGGCGCTGGCGCCGTCCGGCCCGATGATCACGAAGCGGCTGTTGTCGAACGCGGCTTCGGGCACGAAGAAGGTTTCGGCGAAGGCGGCGTCGAGCGCCAGCGTTTCGCCGGCCTGCGGGGCGAAGTTGCTGGGCGAGAGATAGGGCGTGTGGGCGGAGGCGGTCGCGAAGGCGGCCCAGGCGAGCGCGCCGGTCAGCAGGGTCAGCGGTTTCATCATCGGTTCCTGAGGGGACGGAATCGCTGGCGGAACCGGGGACGGCTGCTGGCTGCCGGGCGCATCTTAAATGCAAATGCGAATCGTTACAATCCAGTGAAGATGGATTTCCGAAAGAAGCCCGACACAGCGGGCGACGCCGGATTTGCCGCCTTCATGCGCCGCAGCGGACAATACGCGCATGGATATTTTCAAGATCTTCACCCTGGAAGCCGCGCACCGCCTGCCCAACGTGCCGGAGGGGCACAAGTGCGCGCGCCTGCACGGCCATTCGTTTCGGGTGGAACTGCACGTTTCCGGCGACATCGATCCGCACACCGGCTGGGTGATGGACTTCGCCGACATCAAGGCCGCGTTCAAGCCGATCTACGACCGCCTGGATCACCACTACCTCAACGATATTCCCGGTCTGGAGAACCCGACCAGCGAGCGCCTGGCCGCATGGATCTGGGAACAGCTCAAGCCCGCCCTGCCCGGCCTGAGCGAAGTCGTGGTCCACGAAACCTGCACCGCCGGCAGTCGTTATCGCGGCTGAGCGCCCAGACCGGCGACAGGCCGGTCGCTGGGTAGGGGCACCGTATCGCATGGTCGAAAACGGCTGGCCTCGCCGACCACGCGAATCCTTGGAAACCCGGAAGAAAACGTTTGCACCGTGGCGGTGCGCCTGTGCACGCCCGTTTCCCGCGCAACCGTGGCTTCCCGTCCTCGCCTTCCCCTGTTCAGCTTTGTCCCGCAAACCGCTGATTTTTAACGGGGACTGACCGTTCGTCGGAAAACCATACGCCTGTTATTGCACCGCAACAAAGACCTCGATATGCTGCGCCGCAACATCCTCGTATTCCCTTTTGGAGTGCACCATGTCCGCACAGTTCAACGAGCAGTTCAGCACCTACACGCACCAGTTCGCGGCGGCCGCTGCCCGCGCGAACCGTCTGGCCCTGGAAAGCGCCGAGACCATCTTCGGCGTCCAGCTGAAGACCTTCGAGAAGAACGTCGACGCCACCACCGCCTTCTTCGGCGAGCTGGCCGAAGTGCGTGATCTCGACAGCTACAAGACCCTGTGGCCGAAGGGCGTGCAGATCGCCAAGGACAACACCGAGCGCCTCGTCGCCGCCGGCCAGGAAGTGTTCGGTCTGGCGCTGAAGACCGGTGAAGCCTTCGGCCAGCTGGCCAAGTCCCAGTACGAAGCCGCCACCGACAACGTCCAGGCCACCGTGGCCAAGGCGACCAAGGCTGCCAAGGCCGCCAAGTAATACCGCTTCAAAGTTCTCTCTACATTGCGCGGACTCCCCTCCCGCCGCGCAATCCGGCCCGGCCAGCGCCTCCCCGCTGCCGGGCCTTTTCTTTGAGCGAATCCTTCCCCCGCCCGCGGGGGAAGGTGCCCGAAGGGCGGATGGGGGCGCTTTGGGCGGCAAACCAACACCCCTAAAACCCCACACTCCCCATCACCCCGGCAACACCAACCGCCCCGCCCCCACCGCCGGATCCGCCGGCGCGGCATGCATCAAGCGCCCCCAGCACGGCGCATCGATGCGCGCCTTCAGCAGTTCGAAGTTCTCGTCCCGCCGCGCCATCTCCGGATCCACTTCGCTGGCGATCCAGCCGATCAGCTCCGCACCGTCGGCACGGATGGCGCGCGCGGTCAGCCGCGCATGGTTGAGGCAACCCAGCCGCATGCCCACCACCAGCACCACCGGCAGGCGCAGCGCGCGCACCAGATCGACCTGATCCAGCGACGCCGACAGCGGCGCCGCCCAGCCGCCCACGCCTTCCACCACCACCACGTCCGCCTGCGCCCGCAACCGCTGGAAGGCATCCACGATCGGCGGCAACGCCAGGACCACGCCGGCTTCCCGCGCGGCGATCTCCGGGGCGAGCGGCGCGGGTAACGCATAGGGATTGAGATCGGCATAGGCCGGACGCGGATCGCTGGCAGCCAGCAACGCCAGCGCATCCTCGTTGCGCCAACCGTCCACGGTGCGTTCGCAGCCGCTGGCGACCGGTTTCATCCCGACCGCGCGAAGGCCCCGACCACGCAGGGCATATAGCAGGCTGCTGCTGGCGAAGGTCTTGCCTGCCCCGGTATCGGTGCCGGTGACGAAGAAGCTGTGCATCCGTTTCCTGTGGCGATGCGCCCCGTCGGCGCGTGGCCGCCCATCGTAGCGGGCCGGTCCGGCGAAGGCAGCCGCGTGCCAGCGGAACATTCCGACGCCGGCGCGTCCTGTTTTGG
This sequence comes from Pseudoxanthomonas sp. PXM04, assembly GCF_014851695.1. Taxonomy (NCBI): domain Bacteria; kingdom Pseudomonadati; phylum Pseudomonadota; class Gammaproteobacteria; order Lysobacterales; family Lysobacteraceae; genus Pseudoxanthomonas; species Pseudoxanthomonas sp. PXM04. The sequence continues at coordinate 197,340 of NZ_JACVAG010000006.1, read as the reverse complement.
CCGGTCATCACGTTGTCTTCATCAATCCAACCATTCCCGGCGCACCGGCCCCCTCGCGGGTTCGGGCTAGAATCCAGTGATGTCCTTCACCAGCCAGACCCTGACCGGCAGCAAACCGGAACAATACGCGCAGCTGGCCGCCCAGGCGCGCGCCCTGCTCAGCGGCGAAAGCGACCGCATCGCCAACGCCGCCAACCTGTCGGCGCTGGTCTACCACGCGCTGCCGGATCTCAACTGGGCCGGTTTCTATTTCCACGACGGCACCGAACTGGTGGTCGGTCCTTTCCAGGGCCTGCCCGCCTGCGTGCGCATCGCCCTGGACAAGGGCGTGTGCGGCGCGGCCGCGCGCACCCGCCAGACCCAGCGGGTGGAAGACGTGGAGGCCTTCCCCGGCCATATCGCCTGCGACAGCGCCTCGCGCTCGGAACTGGTGGTGCCGCTGGTCAAGGGCGATCGCCTGATCGGCGTGCTGGATCTGGACAGCCCGCAGTTGGCGCGTTTCGACGAGGAAGATCAACGCGGGCTGGAAGCCATCGCCGCCATCTACGTGGAGACGCTGGCATGAGCATCAGCACCGCGAAGATGCGCAATATCGGTCCCAAATCGGCGGCCTGGCTGCGCCAGGTCGGCCTGCGCACGCAGGAGGATCTGGTGGCGGCCGGTTCGGTGGAAGCCTTCATGCGGGTCAAGCGCGCCGGTTTCCGTCCCAGCCTCAACCTGCTGTACGCGCTGGAAGGCGCACTGCTGGACTGCCATTGGCAGCACCTGCCGGAGGAACGCCGCAGCGAACTGCTGGTGGCCTACGACGCCGCCGCCGCGCTGCTGCCGCCACCCCGTGGCCGTCCGGCAGCCGCGCCGGTGACCACCACCACCCATGGGCAGGAAGATGAAGGCAGCGCGCCTTCGATGAACCTGTTCGACTCGCCGGGCGGCGGCGAACAGGACGACTGATCCGCCTCAGGACAGGCGCCACGCCGCCGGCGCGAGCGCCAGCGCCAACAGCAGCAGCGTTTCCAGCACCTCGGTGCTGGCGCCGAGGCAGTCGCCGGAGATGCCGCCGAGGCGGCGCTTCCAGTACCACGCGGTCAACGGTGCCAGCAGCAGGCACGCCAGCAACGGCGGCGCCAGCCACAGGCTGATCGCCGCCAGCGCCACGCCCCACGCCCAATCCCAGTACGCGCCTTCGTTGCGGTACCAGGCGAAGCGCTCGGCCATGCCCGCATGCAGCGGCGGCAACCAGCGGCTCCACAACAGCGTGGTGGCCCAGCGCGCCCACGCAGGTACCAGCAGCACGCCCCACAGCCACGCGCCATCGGCCAGTTCGGCCAGCAGCACGAACTTGGCCAGCACCTGCATGACCACGGTGACCACGCCGAACACGCCCATGTGCGGATCCTTCAGCACTTCCAGGAAGCGCTGCGGATCGCGATGCGCGGCACCGAAGGCGTCGGCCACGTCGCCCAGCCCGTCCAGGTGCAATGCGCCGGTCACCCACACCCAGGCCAGCAAGGCCAGCAGGCCGGCCAGCCACGGGCGCGCGTCCAGCGCCCACAGCGGCAGCGCCACCAACGCGCCGATCAGCACGCCCACCAGCGGGAAATACACCGCCGTGCGGCTCAGTTCTTCCTCGCGGAAGTCGCGCAGTTGCGGCGTGGGCAGGCGGGTCAGGAACTGCACCGCCAGGATCAGCTTGCGCATGCTCATGCCTGCCGCACCTCGATCAGTTCGCCCCACAGCTGATCCCGGTCATCGATCTGCACGCGCAGGCGCAGGCGGGTGCCGTAATCGATGCGCACCGCCCACAGCGACGCCAGCGGCAGGCCGCAGGCCAGCGCCAGCGCCAGTCGCAACGGGCCGGCATGGCTGACCACCAGCGCGGGCGAGGTGTCTTCGCGTCGCGCCAGCGCGCGCAGGCCGCGACCGACGCGTGCTTCGAAGCCGGCCCAGGGTTCGGCGTTGGGCGGCGGATGCGCGCCGGGATCCCGGTAGAAATCCTGCAAGGCGCGCTGCGAGTGCGGGTCTGCCGCAAGGGTGTCGCGATGGCGACCGTCCCAGTCGCCGAAATCCCACTCCGCCCAGTCATCGGCGATGTCCACCGGCAACGCCTGCGCGGCGGCCAGCGCCTGCGCGGTATGCAGCGCACGCTGGCGTGGCGAACTGATCACCCGTGACCAGGCAATGCCCGTGCAACCGCCGCAGACCGCGTCGGCGGCGCCCGGCAGCAGCGGCGGATCGGTGCGGCCATCGAAATGACCGACGCGTCCGGTCGAGGCATGGCGCACCAGGTCGAGGATCATGGCGTCTCGTCGCGTCCGGAAACCGCGGCTTCGGCGAAGGTGGCCATGCCGGCGTGCAGCGCGCAGGCCAGTCGCAGCAGCGGCACCGCCAGCGCGGCGCCGCTGCCTTCGCCCAGGCGCAGATCCAGTTGCAGCAGCGGGCGCGCTTCCAGCGCGGCCAGCACGCGCGCGTGGCCGCGCTCGGCGGACTGGTGCGAGAACAGCAGCCATGGCCGCGCCTGGGGTTGCAGGCGGACCGCCGCCAGTGCCGCGGCCGAGACGATGAAACCGTCCACCAGCACCGGTACGCCCCGCTGGGCGGCGGCGATCATCGCGCCGGCCATCGCGGCGATTTCCAATCCACCGACACGACGCAGCGCCTCGCGCGCGGGCTGCGGGTGCGCGGCGATGTGCGGACGGTGCAATGCAAGCGCGTCCGCGATCACCCGTTGCTTGTGCGCAATCCGATCGCCCTGCAATCCGGTACCCGCGCCGACCAGTTCCTCCAGCGGCAGATCCGCCAGCGCGCAGGCCAACGCGCTGGCCGCGGTGGTGTTGCCGATGCCCATTTCGCCGAACACGAACAGATCGGCGTCGCCGGCCGCTTCCACCGCGCGCCTGCCCGCCGCCAGCGCATGCGCGAGTTCATCCTCGTCCATCGCCGCTTCCACGCTGAAGTCGCGGGTGCCCAGGCAGGGCTTGTCGGCGTGTACGCCGGCGATGGGCTGGCTGCCGCGGGTGCCGGCATCCACCAGCCGCAGCGGCAGACCGAGTTCGCGCGCCAGCACCGAGATCGCGGCGCCGCCGTGGGCGAAGTTGTGCAGCATCTGCACCGTCACCTCGGACGGAAACGCCGACACGCCCTGGGCGACCACCCCGTGATCGCCGGCGAACACGATCACCGGCACCCGTGCCAGCGTCGGACGATCGGCGCGTTGCAGCGCCGCCAGTTCCACCGCCAGGGTCTCGATGCGGCCCAGCGAGCCCTGCGGCTTGGTCAGCTGATCCTGGCGCGCGCGCGCGCGTTCGGCGTGTTCGGGGGAAGGTTGCCGGCAATCGGCGAGGATCCAGTCGGAAGACACGAGGCGATTTCTTGCGGCGAGGGAACCGGGATTCTACGGGAGGCCTCGCGCCCATCCCCGCCCGCCCCGATGCATGCCTTGCCTTGCCCGCTTTCCATCGATGCGCGCTGCCGCCCGGGCGCGGCCCGCCCATCCACAGGATCGGCATCCGCCAGACCGGTATCTGGTAGGATCGCCGCGCTTTCTGGTGACCCGCGGACGATTCCGCCCCGGGTTGAAACGGGAAGCCGGTGAACCCGCGCACGCCATCCCGGCGCTGCGGGTGATTCCGGCGCTGCCCCCGCAACGGTAAGCGAGCCAGGACAGGGCATACGCCACTGTGCATCCGCACGGGAAGGCGCCCTGGCCGGCGATGGCGCCGCCATCGCGCTCGCAAGCCCGGAGACCGGCCCGAAAGACGACTGGTTGCGACGCGGCGGGCGTTGCGGCGGCGAGCGCCGTGCGTACGGCCGTTTCCGCTGTCTTCCCGTTCCCGCGTTGCCGCCTCCCCTCGTTATGCCGCGCGGGAGCGCGCGGCGCATGGAGCCGATTGCAATGCCACCTATCCGTACCCTGTCCCTGGCCGTCGCCCTGGCGCTGCCGGGCCTGGCGCTCGCCCAGGACGCCGCCACCGAACTGGACGAAGTCGTCGTCACCAGCACCCGCACCGCGATCGCGCTGGAAGACAGCCTGGCGCCGGCGCAGGTCATCGACCGCGCCGACATCGAGCGCAGCCAGGCGACCTCGCTGCAGGATCTGCTGCGCGGCCGCGCCGGCATCAACCTGACCAATGCCGGTGGCCCGGGCAAGCAGACCTCGCTGTTCCTGCGCGGCACCAACTCCAGCCACACCCTGGTGCTGATCGACGGCGTGCGGGTGAACTCGGCTGATTTCGCCGCCGCCGCCATCCCGGATCTGCCGCTGGCGCAGATCGATCGCATCGAGATCGTGCGCGGCCCGAACTCCAGCCTGTACGGCTCCGAGGCGATCGGCGGCGTGATCCAGATCTTCACCCGCCGCAACCAGGGCACCTACGCGCCGCACTTCCAGATCGGCGGCGGCAGCAATGGCCTGCGCCAGGCCAGCGCCGGCTTCGGCGGCGGCGGCGAGCGCGGCTGGTTCGGCGCGGACGCGGCCTACCAGCGCACCGATGGCATCAATGCCTGCCGCGGCTCGGTATCGCAGGGTCGCGGCTGCTACGCCGACGAACCTGACCGCGACGGCTACCGCAACGTCTCTGCCAGCCTGCGCGGCGGCTACAAGCTGACCGACACGCTGACCGCCGAGGCCAGCGCGCTGCGCGCCGAAGGCGCGAACCGGTACGACGGCTACTACAACTACACCGAGAACGTGCAGCAGGTGTTGAATGGCAAGGTCCGTTACGTGCCGACCGACCGCTTCGCCCTGACCGTCAACGTCGGCCGCAGCGACAACGAGACCGACAACTACCGCAACGAGGTCGATCACGACAGCACCCACAACACCCACCGCAACACGGCCAGCGCGCAGGCCGACATCGGCCTGGGCCAGGATCAGTTGCTGACCGTCGGCGCGGATTGGTACATCGACCATCTCGACAGCACCACCGACTACGCCGCCGACAGCCGCCGCAACACCGCCGGCTTCGTCGAGTACCAGGGCAAGTTCGGCGCCCACCAGTTGCAGGCCAGCGTGCGCAACGACGACAACGAGCAATTCGGCAACCACACCACCGGCAACCTCGGCTGGGGCATGAGCTTCGGGCGCGGTTTCAAGCTCAGCGCGACCTACGGCACCGGTTTCAAGGCGCCGACCTTCAGCGATCTGTACGACCCGTGGAGCGGCAACCGCGACCTGGAGCCGGAGAAATCGAAGAGCCTCAATGTCGGTATCGCCCAGAACGGCGACGCCTGGCGCTGGGCGCTGGATCTGTACGAGACCCGCATCGATGATCTGATCACCTATGACGGCAGCAGTTTCGCGATGGTGCAGGTGGACGAGGCCCGCATCCGCGGCGCCGAGTTCACCGTCGACGTCACCCTGGCCGGCTGGGATCTCTCCGCCCAGATCAGCCACACCGACCCGCGCAACCGCAGCGCCAGCAACAACGACAAGCTGCTGCCGCGCCGCGCGCGCAACACCGGTCGCATCGACGTGGATCGCGCGTTCGGCGACTTCCGCGTCGGCGCGACCGTCAATGGCGCGGGCTACCGCTACGACGAGCTGACCAATGCCACCCGCCTGGGCGGCTTCGCCACCGCCGACCTGCGGCTGGAATACGCGGTCACCCCGGAATGGACGTTGCTGGCCAAGGTCGACAACGTGTTCGACCGCGAATACGAAACCATCGCCTGGTACAACCAGCCCGGTCGCGAATACGGCCTGAGCCTGCGCTACCAGCCCAAGCGCTGATTGCGTGCATGAAAAAGCCCGGCAGACGCCGGGCTTTTTCTTTTTTGCCATCCCTCCCTTGTGGGAGCGACGTAAGTCGCGATACCGGAAAGCCGGAAACTCCGGAAAAGCTCGCGACTCACGTCGCTTCCACAGGGAGACATCCGGGTTACGGAGATTTATCGAACAATCCTTGCTGCTCGACCGCGAGTGCCGGGCGCCTTGTTGCCTTTCTCCCTTGTGGGAGCGACCTAGTCGCGATACCGGAAAGCCGGAAACTCCGGAAGAGCTCGCGACTCACGTCGCTCCCACAAGGAAAAATCCAGGTTACGAGGCGTCTTCAAACAGCCCGGGCTGCTCGACGACATCCTCGCGATCGCGGAAGCCGGACAGGCCCACGCCGACCAGCCGGTACAGGGTGTCGGCCGGCAGGTCCACGCGTTCGCGCAGGGCCAACGCGATGGCGGTGAACTCCTCGAGGGTGGCCGGCGGCGCTTCTGGGGTGAAGCTGCGGGTGAGGATGCGGAACTGCGCGGTTTTCAGCTTCAGCACCACGGTGCGGCCGACGCGATCGGTCTTGCGGGTCGCTTCCCAGGTCTTGCCGGCCAGGCGCCGCACCGCCTCGCCGATGTCCGCCAGCGGCACGTCGCGCTCGAAGGTGTCCTCGGCGGAAATCGACTGCACCGGCTGATCCGGTTCCACCGGGCGCTCGTCGACGCCGCGCGCACGCCGGAACAGGCTGCCGCCGAAACTGCCGAAGCGCTGTTCCAGTTCGATCTGCGGCCACTCGCGCAGCTCGCCCACGGTGCGGATGCCCATCGCGTGCAGCTTGCCCAGCATCACCTTGCCGACGCCGGGAATCCGCTCCACCGGCAGCGGGATGAGGAAGGCGTCCACCTGACCCGGCTTGATCACGAACAGGCCGTCCGGCTTGCGCCAGTCCGAGGCGATCTTGGCGAGGAACTTGTTCGGCGCCACTCCGGCGGAGGCGGTCAGCGCGGTTTCCTCGCGGATCTGCGCGCGCACGGCCTCGGCGATGGCGGTGGCCGAAGGCAGGTCGGTCTTGGGCGCGGTCACGTCCAGATAGGCTTCGTCCAGCGACAGCGGTTCGACCAGATCGGTCTGGCGCAGGAAGATCTCGCGCACCTGCCGCGACACCGCCTTGTAGCGCGTGAAGTCCGGCGGCACGAAGATGCCGTCCGGACACAGCCGTTCGGCGCGCACCGCCGGCATCGCCGAGCGCACGCCGAAGGTACGCGCCTCGTAGGAGGCCGCGCACACCACCGAACGCGCGCCGCGCCAGGCCACGATCACCGGCTTGCCGCGCAACGACGGATCGTCGCGCTGCTCCACCGACGCGTAGAACGCGTCCATGTCGATATGGATGATCTTGCGCATGCCGGCGGTATTGTAAGAGTCCTGCAGTCTTCTTTCCCTGCGGGAGCGATGTCGGTTGCAATGGCGGGAACCTTACCCTGAGGAAAAACTCGCGACTTACGTCGCTCCCACAAGTGGGGTTATGGATGGCAGGGCCAAGGATTTGAGAATTTTTCCTTGTGGGAGCGACGTCAGTCGCGATGGCCGGAATCGTCCGCTGAGGGAAAATCTCGCGACTTACGTCGCTCCCACAGGTGGGGACAGGAAGGCGGTGGCCAGCGTGCCCAGGGTCGTGATGGCCTGTTCGGCGCGTGCGTCCAGCGGATGGCCATAGTTGAGGCGGATGCAGTGGCGGAAGGCGCGGCTGGCGGAGAACATCGGTCCGGGCGCGAGGCTGATGCCCTGGGCGAGCGCCTGCCGGTGCAGGGCCAGCGCATCGACCTGCGGCGGCAGTTCCACCCACAGGAAGTAGCCGCCCTGCGGCCGGGTCATCCGCGTGCCCTCGGGGAAGTGCCGGGCGATCGCGCCCATGTATTCCTGCCGCTGCCGTTCCAGCGCCTTGCGCAGGCGCCGCAGGTGGCGCTCGTAGCCACCCTTTTCCAGGTACGCGGCCAGGCCGAGCTGGCTGGGCGCCGAGGTTGCCAGCGAGAACGTCAGCTTGTGGTGGGCGATCTCGCGCCGGTAGCGACCCGGCGCCACCCAGCCCACCCGATAGCCCGGCGCCAGGCTCTTGGAGAACGATCCGCAATGCAGCACCCGTCCGCCGCGGTCGAACGCCTTGGCCGGCGGCGGGCGGCGTTCGCCGAAATACAGCTCCGCGTAGACGTCGTCCTCGATCAGCGGGATATCGTGACGATCGAGCAGGTCCACCAGCGCGCGCTTCTTCTCGTCCGGCAGGGTGCAGCCCAGCGGATTCTGGAAACTGGTCATCAGCCAGCACGCCGCCGGACGATGGCGTTCGATGGCCTGCGCCAGCGCGTCCAGGTCGATGCCTTCGCGCGGATGGGTGGGCACCTCCAGCGCGTGCAGGCCATGCCGTTCCAGCGCCTGCAGGGCGGCATAGAAACAGGGCGATTCCACCACCACCGTATCGCCGGGCCGGGTGACCGCCTGCAGGCACAGGTTCAACGCTTCCAGCGCGCCGTTGGTGATGACGATCTCGTCGGCCGACACCTGCACGCCGGCGATCAGGTAGCGCAGCGCGATCTGCCGGCGCAGCTGGATCTTGCCGGGGGTCAGATCGTCCACCGTGCTCCACGGATCCAGCGATTGCGCGGCGCCGGCCATGGCCCGGCCCAGTTTGTCCAGCGGATACAGCAGCGGGCTGGGAAACGCCGAACCCAGCGGCACCACGTCGTGGACCATCGCCGATTCCAGCACCTCGAACACCAGTTCGCTGACGTCCACCGGCCGCGCGCCGTCGGCTGGCTGCGAGGCGCGCTCGGGCTCCGGCGGCAATGGCCGCGCGTCATCGGCCACGTAGTAACCCGAGCGCGGGCGCGAGCGGATCAGGCCGCGCGCTTCCAGCAGGTAATAGGCCTGGAACACCGTGGCCGGACTGACCTTGCGGCGGGCACTGGTCTGGCGCACCGACGGCAGCCGCTGGCCCGGCCGCAGCAGGCCGTCACGGATGGAGCGGGCGATGTCCTCGGCCAGGGATTCGTAGCGCTTCATGGGAGCCTTCCAAATCAACCGGTTACCGACATGGCGTCAAATCTGATCCGGTTTTCTGGCAGGGATTCTGATTCTTGGACAACTGCTCCGCAATGCCTAGGATCCCCTCCAGACTTCTCCTTCCCGCAGCCCCGACTCCATGAACGCGCAGGTCGAACTCAATCTGGCCCTGATCCTGTTTCTGCCCTGGTTCGCGATCCTGGCCGCGCTGTACTGGATCTACCCGCGCCAACCGCGCGGTACCGGCCGGCGCCTGTTCGACACCATCGCGCTGGTGCTGGCCACCGCGCTGTCGGCCTGGGGCATGCACTGGGGTTTCCTCAACGCCGATCCCAATGCCGGCGCGATCTGGAAACAGGTGCTCGCCACCTCCGTCGCCTACGGCCTGTTCCTGATGGTGATGACCCTCGCCATCGCCGTGCGGGCCTGGTGCATGCCCGCTTCCCCCGCGCGCGCCCGCTGACGCGCGCCCACTTCACCGGACCACGTCCATGAAACTCCTGCTCGTCCTCGGCTTTCTCGGCATCATCATCTACAACCTCGGCGCCGGCCTGTACTACATGCTGGTCGACACCGGCGGCAGCAAACGCACCGTCAACGCGCTGACCCGGCGCATCGGCTTCTCCGTGGCTCTGATCGTGATAGTGATGATCGGCATCGCCAGCGGCTGGATCCAGCCGCACGGCGTGCTCAACTGATTTCGTCGCCAACGGGTGGCGTTCGACACGCCACCTCGTCCGGGCATGGCGTCAAGAAGCGACGCCATGCCGATTTCGATCCGGCTCAGGCCCGCGCCGTCTATGCGCAGGCGGTGCTGTCGCCACTACGCGCGCTGCACGCGCGCGATTCGGATCCGGGATAGATCAGGAACGCCGGCCGCGCTCGCGTTTGACCCAGGCGCGTATCGCCAGCGCCACCAGCGCGGTGAACACCAGCCAGGACACCAGATTGAACAGGCCGTCCCCCATCAGCGCGCTGACCAGTCCGACCAGGCTGGCCAGCGTGATCCACGCCGGTGCCACGAACGGACTGGAAGGACCGCGTTGGGCCCGGCTCATGCCTGCGCCTCGCCGTTGCCGATCAGGCCGCTGCGCTCGATTTCGGTGACGCGCGCCTCGGTGCTACCACGCTTGAACCATAAGTACAGGCCGGACACCAGCACCCCGATGGTCAGCAGATCCAGCAGCGCCCACAGGATCTTCAGCGGCATGCCGCCGTAGTCGCCGAAATGCAGCGGCTGCGAAAGCAGCAGCGTGGTCATGTAACCGGGCAGTTCCGGCTTGGCGGTGAGTTCGCCGGTTTCGGCGTCGATCAGCACCGGACGATACAGGCGTTCGGTCAGTGGCGTGTTGCCGTGCATGAACACGCCATAGTGGTGGTTGCCGCTGTAGCCGGTGCCCGGGAAGCTCACGAACGCCGGCACCATGTCCGGCTCGGACGCGCGCGCCGTCGCCACCGCCGCGTCCAGCGAAGCCAGCTTTCCGGGCCGCGGGCGGTCCTGGTAGCGCGCGGCGAACTCGCCGAGCTGATCGGCTTGCCACGCCTGTTCCAGCGGACCGGCGAGCGTGTTGATCGCGCCGGTGATGCCGACCACGAAGGCCCAGCCCAGCGTCACCACGCCCAGCACGTTGTGCAGATCCAGCCAGGCCAGCCGGCGGCTGCGACCAGTCCGCAGCGTGCCGAACGGCAGCTTGCGCATGAACGGACCGTACAACACCAGGCCGGACACGATCGCCACCGCGAACAGCAGCGCCATCGCGCCCAGGAACAGCATGCCCGGCAGGCCGACGAAGACGTCGGTGTGCAGCCGGTAGAGGAAATACATCACCCCTTCGTTGAACTGCGCCGCCGGCAGCACCTCGCCCGTGTACTGGTGCAGCACCGCGGTGTGCATCTCCGGCGGCGGCGTATCCGGCCGCGCGCCGGTGTTGACGTAGACGCTGGGCGAATGGTCATCCCAGCCGAAGAACAGCGGCACGTCGCCCGGATACTTCGCCAGCGCCTTCTCCACCAGCACGTCGATATTGGCCGGCTGCGCACCCGGCGCCGCCGCCTCGACTTCGGGGTCGGCGCCGGTGAGGTGGCTGATTTCCTCCCAGAACACCAGCGGCAGGCCGGTCAGGCACAACAGCAACAGGAACAGCGTGCACACCAGGCTGGTCCACTTGTGGACCAGGAACCAGGCCTTGAGCGTGCTTCGCTGCATGGCGGGCCTCAGAAGCGGTAGGTGACGGTGCCGGTCACCATGCGCGGGTTGCCGCTGAAGCAGTCACCGAAGTTGCGGCACGGCGCGTAGTACGCCTTGTCGAACAGGTTGGTGACGTTGAGCGCCATCGTCCAGGATGGCATCTGCAGTTCCAGCAGCGCGTCGGCCAGCGTGTAGCTGGGCGTGCGCACCACGATGCTCGCGCCGGTGGAGACAGTCGAACCCACATGACGGCCACCGATACCGGCGCGCAGCTTCATGCCGTCGCCGATCTCGAAGCCCTTGGCGACCCAGACCGAGGCCAGATCCTGCGGGGTGTCGTTCAGGCGCTTGCCCAGTTCCGGGGTGAAGTTGCTGCGGGTGACCTTGGCGTTGTTGTGGCTATAGGCGGCGGTAATGGTGAAATCGTTGTCCGACACATAGGCGGCTTCCAGCTCCACGCCCTTGGATTCGATTTCACCGGTCTGCACCGTGTTCAGCACGTTGTCCGGGTCGTTGGTCTGGCGGTTGGTCTCGGTGATGCGATACACCGCCAAGGTGGCGAACAGGTTGCGGCTCGGCTGCCACTTCACGCCGGTCTCGTACTGGTCGCCGCGCATCGGCTCGAACGCGCGGCCGTACAGATCCTGGCCAGGTACCGGCAGGAACGACTCGCTGTAGCTGATGTACGGCGACAGGTTGGCGCCGATGTCGCCGATCACGCCGATGCGGTAGGTGGTCTCGTTGTCGGTCTTGTCGCGCAGGCCCTGGGTCTTGGAACGCACGTGGTCGCGACGCGCACCGAGCACGAGCGATACGCGGTCCGCGTAGCGGATCTGATCCTGCACATAGACGCCGGTCTGGGTGGTGCGCTGGTTGGGCAGCCGCCCCCATTCCGGGATGGTGACGCCGGTGGAGACCGGGTTGTAGATGTCGATAGGCGTACTGGCGCCCGAGAAGCTCAGCGCCTCCTCGCGGAAGTCGGTGTAGTCCACGCCGGCCAGCAGCAGGTGGCGGAACGCGCCGGTGGCGAAATCGAACTGCAGCGCGTTGTCGGTGGTCAGGATCCGGTTGTCCGGCTTCACGCCGTACGACAGCCGGTTGAGCACGCGGTTGTCGGCATCGATGAAGGGATTCTCCGGATTGCTGTAGGTATCCGGGAACAGCTCGCGGAACTCGGTCTCCGAGTCGATGTAGCGCAGGCTGGAACGCCAGGTGATCACGTCGCTGAAGGCGTGATCGAACAGCACGGTCGCGCTGATCTGGCGCGCGTCGAGCTTGTCGAAATCCTTGTCGCCCAGGAAGGTCGACGGATCCAGCCGACGGCCCGGCGGCGCCTTCAGGGTGGCCGCCACCGGCAGGAACTGCTGGCTGGAAGCGGTGCGATCACGCTGGTAGCTGGCCAGCACGGTCAGGTTGCTGCGTTCGCCGCGCCAGGTCAGCGAAGGCGCCAGGTAGATGCGGTCGTCGTCGATGTGATCGGTCTGCATGCCCGAATCGCGCACCACGCCGACCAGCCGGCCGGCCAGGTTGCCCGAACCGCCCAGCGCGCCGGTGATGTCACCCTGCAGCTGGCGGCGGTCGAAACTGCCGACCTGCAATCCAATTTCACCGGCGGACTGGAAACTCGGGCGCTTGCTCATCGCGTTGATGATGCCGCCCGCGCCGCCGGCGCCGTACAGCACCGACGAGGGGCCGCGCAGGACTTCCACCCGCTCCAGGCCATAGACCTCGGGCCGCGCCATCGGGCTGAAGTTGTAGAGCTTGCGCATGCCGTCCAGGTACTGCACCGGATCCAGGCCGCGCACGGTGCTGGCGTCGCCGCGGGTATCCAGGCCCCAGGCGTCGGCGGTCACGCCGGCGCTGTAGCGCAGGGTTTCCTGCAGGTTGTTGGCGCCGCGATCGATGAACAGGTCCGAGGTCACCACGCCGATGGACTGCGGGGTCTCGGTCAGCAGGGTGTCGGTCTTGGTCGCCGTGCTGGCGCGGTCGGCAACCACCTGCACGCTGTCCAGGGTCCTGGCGTCGCCGGAATCCTGGGCCTGGGCCAGGGCGGAGGCCAGCAGGGAGGGCGCCATCAGCGACAGCAGCAGGCCGTTGCGGCGGCCTCGGACAGGAGCGGGCATTGCGGTTTCCAATCGGGTGGGAGCCGGAAATTATGAGAAGCGGCACCTTCAAACGCAAATGATTATCGTCCACACGGACTCCCGTCCGCGGCCGCGCCCGCTGGGCCGGCGGGATGGCGGCTTCGGCCAGCGCTTCACGCAAGCCGTGTAAAATGTGCGTTTTTTCAGCCCCATCGAATGTTGGAAGCCCCCCAACGGGCGGCGATTCGTGGCCCGACGTTCATCCGTCTGCTGGCCCGCCTGACGGCCACGGACGTCCCCTCGCCCACGCAACCGCTGTCGGACCGGCTGAGCCACTGGATCGACTGGACCCACGCGGTCGCCCTGTCCACCGCGCTGGACAGCCGGTCCGAGTCCGATCCGCTCGCCGATCCTTTCGCCGAACCGGCTTCGGCCGAAGCCGTGGAAGCGGACTGCGCCCGCGTGCGCGCCGCGTTGACCCGTGCCATCCACGAAGACTCCGCCTTCGATCCCGCCGCCCGGCGCGGCGGCTTGGAGGATTCCCCCGATTACCTGTTCTTCCGCCAGCGCTACCTGTTCCTGCAACAGTCCATGGACACCGCCATCGGGCTTCTGCGGTCCCGCCTGCGCGACGCGCTGGCGCCGCGCTCGGCGGAACTGGCGCGCCTGGCCGCCGTCGACGCGTCGCTGGAACGCGCACTGGCCCGCCGCGAACGCCGGCTGCTGGCCGCCGCGCCCACCCTGCTCGGCCCCCATTTCGAACGCCTGCGCGCGAACGCGTCGGCGATTTCCCCTTCATCCAACGAACCCGGCGAACCCGCGACCGTTTCGGACGCGTGGCTGGACAGCTTCCGCAGGGACATGCGGAACCTGCTGCTCGCCGAACTGGATGTCCGCCTGCAACCGGCCGAGGGCCTGCTCTCGGCCCTTCGCACCCACCTGCCTGGATAACATGCTCAGAAACCTGCTCGCTCCCGCCCTCTTTCTCGCCGGTCTGGCCGCTGTCTGCTGGATTGCGGTGGGCTATGTCGGCGCCAACCCGCTGGCCCTGTCCGTCACCCTGCTGATCGGCGCCTGCTATGTCGTCGGAGGATGGGAGCTGTACCGCTACCGGCAGGCCACCGCCACCCTCGCTGGCGCCGTAGCGGACCTGTCCACGCCTCCCGCCGCGCTGGCCGAATGGTTGGCGCGCCTGCATCCCTCGCTGCGCAACCCGGTGCGCCTGCGCATCGAAGGCGAGCGTGCCGCGCTGCCGGCACCGTCGCTCACGCCTTACCTGGTCGGATTGCTGGTGCTGCTCGGCATGCTCGGCACCCTGCTCGGCATGATGACCACCCTGCGCGGTACCGGCATGGCGCTGGAAAGCGCGGCGGATCTGCAGGCCATCCGCGAGTCGCTGGCCGCGCCGGTCAAGGGACTGGGTTTCGCCTTCGGCACCTCGATTGCCGGCGTCGCCGCCTCGGCCATGCTCGGCCTGCTGGCGGCGCTGTGCCGGCGGGAACGCCAGTTGGCGGTGCAATCGCTGGACGCGGGCATCGCCTCCGCCCTGCGCGTGCATTCGCAGGCGCACCAGCGCGAGGAAGCGTTCCGCCTGCTGCAGCGGCAGACCGACGCGATGCCCGCGCTCGTCGATCGCCTTGAAGCGATGATGGCCGCGCTGGAGCAGCAGAGCCGCGCCGCCAACGATCAGTTGCAGGCCCGACAGGATGCATTCCACGAGCGCACCGAGGCCGTGCATGCGCGTCTCGCCGCTTCGGTGGAGACCTCGCTGAAGGAAAGCGTCGGCGAAAGCGCGCGCGCCGCCAGCGCGGCGCTGCAACCGATCATGGAAACCACCATGTCGGCGATCGCGCGCGAGACCACCACCCTGCATGGCGCCCTCAACCAGGCCGTGCAACAGCAACTGGACGGGCTGTCGTCCGGCTTCGCCACCACCACCACCACAGTCGCCGATCTGTGGCGGCAGGCACTGGCCGAGCAGCGCGAGTCCAACGCCACGCTGATGCAGGATCTGCGCGGTTCGCTGGAGCGCTTCGCCGGCACCTTCGAACAGCGTTCGGCCGAACTGCTGGAAAGCGTCTCCGCGCGCTTCGACGCCGCCAACGGCGCCGCCGCGCAGGCCTGGAACGACACCGCGTCGCGACAGGCCGCCGCCAACGAGGAACTGGCCACGCGCAACCAGCAGGCGCTCGCCGGCGCCGCCGCCACCTTCGAACAGCACGCCGCTTCGCTGGTCGACCGGATGCGGCAGTCCCACGAGGATCTGCAGGCCGCGCTGGAAGCGCGCGACCAGCAACGCCTGTCCGCCTGGAGCGACGCATTCGCCGCGATGAGCGATGCGCTGGGCCAGCGCTGGGAGCAGACCGGCGAACAGGCCGCCCGCCAGCAGCAGGCCATCTGCGACACCCTCGCCGCCACCGCGCAGGACATTTCCGCGCAGACCCAGACGCATGCGCGCGACACCATCGCCGAAATCTCGCGGCTGGTGCAGGCCGCTTCGGAAGCGCCGAAGGCTGCCGCCGAAGTCATCGCCGAACTGCGCCAGAAGCTCTCCGACAGCATGGTCCGGGACACCGCCATGCTGGAGGAACGCAGCCGCCTGCTGGAAACCCTGCAGACCCTGCTGGACGCGGTCAACCACGCCTCCACCGAACAGCGCACCGCCATCGACGCACTGGTCACCACCTCGGCGGATCTGCTGGACCGCGTCGGCACCCGCTTCACCGATCACATCGAGGCCGAGACCGGCCGGCTCGGCGACGCCGCCAGCCAGGTCAGCGCCGGCGCGGTCGAAGTCGCCAGCCTGGGCGACGCCTTCGGCGCGGCCGTGCAGCAGTTCGGCGACTGGAACGACCGACTGGTCGAACGCCTGCAGGGCGTCGAGACCGTGCTGGACAAGTCGCTCGCCCGCAGCGACGAACAGCTCGCCTACTACGTCGCGCAGGCGCGCGAGGTCATCGACCTGAGCATGCTGGCGCAGCGCCAGATCATCGAGGATCTGCAGCAGTTGGCAGGTCGCCGGGCAGACGCTGAAACGGAAGCCGCATGAGCGCGGACATCGAGGCCGAGGTCGAATCGAGCACGCCGATCTGGGCCGCCTTCGGCGACCTGATGTCGGTGCTGCTGGGCGTGTTCGTGCTGATCCTGGTCGGCGTGATCGGCGCGCAGATGCAGTTGTCCCACCGGCTGGACGAGGAAGTCCGCCAGCGCCAGCTCGAGTCGCAGCGGCGCAAGGCGCTGGAACAGGCGCTGGCGGTGCCGCTGGCCGAAGGCCGGGTGACCCTGGTCGATGGCCGCATCGGCATCCGCGGCAGCGTGCTGTTCGCGTTGAACTCGGATCAATTGCAACCCGAAGGCCAGGCACTGCTGAAGAGCCTGGCCGGACCACTGGCCGACTACCTGCGCGCGCGCGACGAGATCCTGATGGTCAGCGGCTTCACCGACGACCGCCAGGTGCGCGACGGCAACCGCCAGTTCCTCGACAACTGGGACCTGTCGGCCAATCGCGCGCTTACCGTGACCCGCACCCTGATCGCCGAGGGCGTGCCCGCGTCGTCGGTGTTCGCCGCCGCGTTCGGATCCGAACAGCCGGTCAGCTCCAACGCCAGCGAGGAAGGCCGCGCGCGCAACCGGCGCGTGGAAATCGCCCCGATGCCGCGACCGAAGGCCGCCGCGGCCGCACCCGATCGCGCACATGAGCGATAACGGCGACCGCTTCCCGACACCCACGCCCGTCCGGCAGTTGCTGGCCGAGGCGCTGGCGCGTCGTGCCGGCGATCGCGGCGATGCCGTGCGACAGCTGCTCGAAGCGCGACTGGCGACGCTGCGCGACAGCGACGACCAGATACGCCGGGCTGTGGCCGTACCCGCCCCGCCGGCAGGCAGCGTGCTGCGGGAACTGCTCGACCACATCGCCGACCAGGCCGCCGTGCGCGACAGCGAGCAGTTGGCGGCCGGTGATTCGCCGCGCCCCGCCTACCCGGAAGTGGCGCAGCTGGAAGACGCCCGCCGGCGCTGGTCGCGGATCCGCGCCGAGAGCCAGCTGCGCGAATCGCTGGAAGCCGCGCCGGCCGACGCCGGTCCGCTCAATTCCGGCCGGCTGGTGCACCGTTCGATCACCCTGATGCGCGAACAATCGCCCGGCTACCTGCAATCGTTCCTGTCCTACCTCGACGCACTGGCCTGGCTGGAACAGATGAGCGACGGCGGCCTGCTCGCGACCGCAGAAACACCGCGCGCCGCCACCGAGACCAAGCGCCCCCGCAAGCCACGCAAGCGTCGCGAATAGCGCTGTTCCATCGTCCCCGCGCCGCTGATGAGGACACCGGTCAGCGCTGCGGCCTGGAACCCTCCGCGGCCGCCGCGCCGTCCGTCTTGCGGAACACCATGCCGTCGAACGCAATCGACTCGACCCGCGCGTCCTTCACGGTGAAAGCCAGCAGCTGGCCGCTGTTGGGCACGAACTCGATGCGCACCTGATCCGCTTCATCGCTGCCCGTGGCCACCGCCTCCAACCGGCCCCAGCGGATGCGCAGGCTGTCGGGACCTTCCGGGGCAACGACCATGTTGCCCAACAAGTCATGATGATAGGTGCCGGCATAGCGATCGCGCGGAAGCGACAGGTGCCAGGCACGCGCGCGGATTTCCTCGCGCTTGGCGAGCGTGCCGCGTCGGAATGCCTGCGCCTTGGCCTGCAGCTCCGCGAACCGGCGCCTGGAATTCGCGGTGACTTCCACTTCGCCCAGCAGCAAGCCGTACACGTGATCGGCAATCAGGTTGGTCAGCTGCGCGCCCAGCACGTCCTCGTTGTTGAGCACGACCAGGCCGATGCCTTCCGCCGGCATGAACGAAAGATGGGCGTGGAAGCCGGCGAAGCCGCCGAAGTGGTGCAGCATCGTCCGGCCCTTGTAGGGTCCGGTATACCAGCCCCAGGCATAACCGCTGCGCTGGAAATCCTGGTACTTCGCCTCCAGCCCGATCCGGGTCTGGTGCGAACGCAGGATCGTCGCCGCCGGCAGGCCGCCGACACGCGCATCCGGAAATTGCGCCAGCAGGAACCGCGCGAGATCCGGCGCGGTCGAGACCAGCCCGCCGGCCGCCTGCATGGTGTCGTCGGACTTGGTGAGGTACAGCGGCACGCGCGGGTCTTCGGACGCCATCGAGTAGGGCTTGGCCAGGGTCCAGCCCGCGGCCTGCGCGCGGCTGATCCGGGCCGTGGTGTGGCGCATGCCCAGCGGCTGGAAGATGGCATTCTCAAGTTGCGTCTGCCATGGCACGCCGAATCGCGTATCCATCCAGACGCTGGCGATGTTGTAGCCCACGTTGGTGTATTTGAAAGTGCCGTGCGCCGCTTCCGGATCGGCCGTCGATACTCGCACCAGCGCGCGCCGCGACGCCGCGTCGTGCAGGCCGCTGAACGCGGTCGCCCAGGCCAGCGGCGGATTGTCCACGCCGGAGCCATGGACGAGCAGATCGCCCAGGGTCACCGCGTCGGCGTCGAAACCGGTGAAACGCAGATCCGGAAACATTTCCCGCATCGACAGGCGCATGTCCAGTTGTCCGGCGTCTTCCTTGAGCAATGCGTTGAGGGCAAAGAACGGTTTGGTCGCCGAGGCGATGTAGAACACGGTGTCGCGGCTCACCCGCGTGCGCGCGGCGATGTCGGCCTCGCCGAAATAGCCCTCGTAGATCACCTTGCCGTCCTTCACCACCGCCACCGCGGTGCCGGAGGGATGCCCGGTGGCGTCCTTGGTCTGCTGGATGAGGCGGGACAGCGGCGCGAAATCCGGATCGACGGCGGACGCCGGCGCAGGAAGGGTCGCGACCCAGACGGCGGCGACCGCCAGGAAGTGCTTCATGGTCGTTTTCCGGTGAAGGGAAGAGACGCCGCCGCGGAGTCGCGGCGGCGGCCGGCTCAGCGGCTGCGGCGTTCCAGCAGGTAGTAGGCGATGTTGCCCAGGCCGGTCGCGCCCAGCAGCAACGCGATGGTGCCGGGGGTGATCTCCTCCGCGCCGATCAGTTCCACCCCGGCGAAGCCCAGCGCCAGCGCCAGCATCACACAGCCCCAGTGCAGCGAGGCCTGGCGACGGCGGGTGGTCTCGCCTTCCAGCAGCGAGCGCACCAGTTCCTCGGAACCGCGCGATTCGATGACCCGGCGGCGCGTGTAGGCATCCACCACCGTCTTGATGGAATAGACGATGCCGATGATCAGGGTGATCGGGATGAGCAGTTCGAAGTTCATGGCGGTTACCGGGAGGGATGGGTTGTCGATTGGGATACGGCTACTGGCCCGCCGGTTGCACTTTCGCCGGTTGCAACCGCTCGCCCCTCCGGCGTATCCCTATGCCGATGCCCGCCCCGCCCACCACTGCCGATACCGCCCCGCAGGCCGACCGCGATCTGGTCGAGGCCGTGCTGGCGGGCCGGCGCGGCGCCTTCGAACAGCTGGTGCGGACCTACCAGGGCCTGTGCTGGCGCATCGTGGACGACATCGTGCGGCACCCGGACGATACCCGCGAGCTGTGCCAGGAAGTGTTCCTGCGCATCCACCGATCGCTGCACCAGTATCGCGGCGACAGCGCCCTGAAGTCATGGGTGGCGCAGGTGGCCTGTTCGGTCGCGCTGCGGCACATCGAGCGCAAGCGCCTGCCGCTGGCCGACATCCGCGACGACGAGGACGGCCTGGCCCCGGCCGAACGGGTCAGCGACGGCTTCGACCTGGAGACGGCGACGGCCGACGAGGACATGCAGTCGCACCTGCATGCCGCCATCGACGCCCTGCCGCCGCTGCAGCGCATGCTGCTCACGCTCTACCATCTGGAAGAAATGCCCATCGGCGACATCGCCCGTTCCACCGGACTGGCCGAAGGCACCATCAAGAGCCACCTGTTCCGCAGCCGCAAACGGTTGCGGGAGATTCTGGAAGCCCGCATCGGAGTTCCCGCATGAACAACCGCGACAAGAACCCCTTCCACCAGTACGCGCCCCCGCAACCGGCGTTCGACCCCAGCGAATGGGAGCAGCAGGAACGCGGCCTGCGTGCCGCCCATCAGGCCGATGACGCCGGACTGAAAGCGCTCGCGCGCGACTACCGCGTCGTGGCCCATGCCGTGCGCTCGCGTCCACGCAGCGGGCCGCCGATGGATTTCGCGGCGTCGGTCGCCCGCCAGGCCGCCGTTCGCGAGGCCGGCATCGAACGCCTGCTGTCGCGCTGGCTGGTGGTCACGCTGGTGATCGTGCTGGGCATCGTGGGCGTGCGCTACGGCGCCGAGGTCCGGGCATCGTTCCAGCAGGCGCTGGGCGATGTGGCCAGCGGCTGGATCCTGATCGGCCTGGCCTGCGCGGGCCTGTCCTGGGCCTGCGCCCGGGTCCAGTCATTCATGGCGCAGGACCGGACCGCGCATCCTTCGCCCTGAATACGAAAGCCCCGCTCCCCGAACGCTTGCGCATGGGCCACGCCACCCGCGCGGTGCCCGTGACCAAAGATACTTGCCGCCCCGCGCCGGTCCGTTGAAATAACGGATTGGAACGGGACATCGGACGGCATCGACACCGGTCCGCGGGGGATAGGGGAACCTTTACCTTCCGGCGGCGGTCGGTTGCGGTTCGGGGCATCGAGGGAGCGGGAATGATTGAACTGCATGGCGTGCAGCGCCACTACGCCATGAGCGGGCAGACCGTGAAAGCGCTGGCAGGCGTGGACCTGCGCATCGACAGCGGCGAGTTCGTCGCCATCACCGGCCCGTCCGGGTCCGGAAAATCCAGCCTGCTGAACATCCTTGGCTGCCTGGACCATCCGAATGCGGGACGCTACCTGTTCGAAGGTCGCGACGTGGCCACGTTCGACGACGAGGCCAGCAGCGACCTGCGCAACCGGCGCATCGGCTTCGTGTTCCAGAGTTTCCACCTGCTGCCGCGCCTGACCGTGCTGGAGAACGTGCTGCTGCCGTTGCGCTTCCACCGCCAGCCGCCGGCCGGCACCCATGAGCGCGCGATGGCATTGCTGGATCGCGTCGGCCTGGCCGAACGCCGCGACCATCGGCCCAGTGAACTGTCCGGCGGCCAGATGCAGCGCGCGGCCATCGCCCGCGCCCTGCTGCTGCAGCCGGCGCTGCTGCTCGCCGACGAGCCCACCGGCAACCTGGATTCGCGCAGCGCCGCCGACGTGCTGGCGCTGATCGACGAAGTCCATGCCGGCGGCCAGACCGTCGTGCTGGTCACCCACGACAACGACATCGCCACGCGCGCGCCGCGCCAGGTCAAGCTGCGCGACGGGAGGGTCGAGCATGATGCGTTGCAGTAAGACTTTGCTCGCCGGCCTGTGCCTGGCCGCGCTGGCGGTATCCGCGCACGCGGTCGTGCTCACCGGCGAGGTCCGCGCGATCGACGCGCAGCAGATCCTCACCCCGCAGTCGAACAGTTCGCCGGTGGTGATCCGCTACTACGTGCCCGAGGGCGAACGGGTGAAGAAGGGCGACGTGGTCCTGCGCATCGACCCGGGCCAGTCCGCCAGCCGCATTCCCGATCTGGAAGCGGAAATCGAACAGACCCTGGCCAAGAACGCCAAGGACGTGGCCGAACTGCAGGTCAAGGCCGTGCAGGCCGAAACCGAGCTGGTCGACGCCGAAGCCGAACTGGCCACCGCGAAGCTGGACGCGCGCATCCCGCGCGAACTGATTTCCGCGCTGGATTACGACCGCTACCAGGGCGATCTGGATCGCACCACCCGCGAGGCCGCGCTCAAGCGCAAGCAACTGGACGCCGCGCGCGCCGCCGTGCAGCGCGCCACCAGCGATGGCCAGTTGCAGGTCCGCAAGCTGGAACTGGAGCGCGACTACCACACCGCGATGGTGCGGACCTCCGAGATCAAGGCCGATCGCGATGGCGTGGTCGTGCACGGCTTCAACAACAACTGGATCGGCGGGCGCATCGACGAAGGTTCCTCGACCATGCCCGGCAGCAAGGCCGGCGAAGTGGTCAGTAGCGGACGCATGAACGTGCGCGCCTGGGCGCTGGAGCCGGATCGGCGCGACCTGAAGGTGGGCCAGCCGGTGGAGTTGAGTTTCGACGCCCTGCCCGGCAAGCGTGTCCCGGGCCGCATCGAATTCATTTCCGGTGCGCCCGAACCCCGGCCCGAATGGGGCGAGGGCCGTTATTTCACCGTCGACGTCACCCTGGACTCGGGCTCGCTGGCGCTGATGCCCGGCATGAGCGTGCGGGTCATCGTCCGACCGCCGGCCGCCACCGCGAACGGAGGCAGGGGCCGATGAAACCCGCTCGATTCAACTCCCCGCGTGGCGCCCTGTTTGCCCTGGCACTGGCGTGCGCGCTGCCGGCCACGCATGCCGCCACCCTGCGCGTGGACGGCGAGGTCTACGCGCAGCGCAGCTCGCAGCTGATACCGCCTTCGGTGGATCGCATGTGGCAGTTCAACATCACCCAACTGGCGCCGGACGGCAGCTCGGTGAAGAAGGGCGACGTCGTGGTGGCCTTCGACACCAGCGATCTGGTCCGCCAGCTGAGCGAAAAGCAGAGCCTGCTGCAGGAAAAGAAACGCACGCTGGAAAACCTCAGCCTGGATCTGGCCGAACGCGAGCGCAGCCAGCGGCTGACCACCGCCGAGGCGGAAGCCAAGCACGACAAGGCGCGCCGCAAGACCGAACAGCCGCGGGAACTGATCGCCGCGCTGGAATACGACAAGCTGGTCGAGGAGCGCCGCCGCACCGAACGGCTCGCCGCCCTGGCCCAGGTCGCCGAACGCGCCGCCGCCGAACAGCGCAAGCAGGAATTGCGGCTGGTGAATTCGGAACTGCAGCAGGCGCAGGCCGACGTGACCCGCCTGCAATCCTCGATCGCCGCGCTCAACCTGCCGGCGCCGCGCGATGGCGTGATCATGCACAAGAGCAGTTGGAACGGAGAAAAGTTCGACGTCGGTTCGCAGGTCTGGCGCGGCCAGACCGTCGCCGAGATTCCCGATCCCACCACCCTGGCGGTGCGCGCGCAGTTGCCGGAGCGGGATCTGCAGCGGGTGAAGGTGGGCGTGCCGGCGCGGATCGTGATCGAGGGCGGCGGCGGCAGCGTCCACCACGGCAAGGTCGCCAGCATCGGGCGGGCGGTGCGCAGCAAGTCGCAGGTGCAACCCGTGCCCATCCTCGATCTGGAGATTCGCCTGGACGATGCGAGGGCGAAGCTGCGCCCTGGCCAGGCGGTGCGGGTGGAGCTGACCGTCCCGGATGTCGCCGGAGGTGCGAAATGATCCGTTTCCGCCATGCCGGAGCAGTACTGGTGCTCGCCTGCGCGCTGGCCGCCTGCGGCAAGCCCGAGATGCCGGTCGCCACCGAAACGGTCGCGCCGGGGCATCTGCGCATCGCCGTGCGCGGCGAAGGCGAACTGCGTTCGGCCAAGCCCACGCCGTTGATGGTGCCCGGCCAGAACTGGAGCGCACGGCAGGTGGAATGGATGCTGCCGGAAGGTTCGCTGGTGAAGAAGGGCGATCTGCTGGCGCGCTTCATCTCGCCCGATGGCGAGCAACAGTTGGCCCAGGCCATGATCGATCTGCAGCGCAACGCGCTGGCGCGGATCGCGAAGGAAGGCGATCTGGCTTCCGCGCTGGGCCGGGTGGAAGTGGATCTGTCGCAGGTCGCCGTGCAGTTGGGCATCGCCCAGCGCTACGCCGAGGCGGATCTGAGCACGGTGGCGCGCAACCAGGTGCTGGACGCCATCGAGGACAAGGAATACCTGCAGGTCCGCCAGGGCACGCTGCAATGGCGGCGCGATCAATCCGGCGTGCGCGGCGAAGCGGAAATGGCGGTACTGGACGCCCAGCGCGCGACTTTCGACATCAACGCCCAGAGTCGCAAGTCGGATCTGGATGCCCTGGAGCTGCGCGCGCCCAATGACGGCGTGCTGATGCTGTCGGCCAACTGGTCGGGTGACAAGCCCATGGTCGGCGCCAACCTGCGCGCCGGATTCGAATTCGGCAACCTGCCCGATACCGGCGCGATGGAAGTCGAGATCGATCTTCCGCAGATCGAGGCGCAGGGCGTGCAGGTCGGCGATACGGTGGTGCTCAATCCGCTTGGACGCCCGGATCAGCGCATCGAGAGCAAGCTGTCGTGGGTGGCAAGCGCGGCCAAGGTGCGCAACCGCGAAAGCCCGGTTAAATATCTGTCGATGCGCGCATCGGTTCCCACCGCCGCGGTGGAGCGCTACCGCCTGCTGCCCGGCCAGCGTTTCGAGGCGACCGTGGTGCTGCTGGACGCCAAGGACGCGATGGCGGTACCCAACGTGGCGATCGAGCAGCGCGACGGCCGTCACTGGGTGCGTCTGCGCCAGGGCGGCGACTACGTCGCCCGCGAGGTGAAGCTGGGCGTGCGCGGCACTGCGCGCTCGCAGGTGCTGTCCGGTCTGAAGCCCGGCGATCAGGTGCGCCTGTCGCAGGTCGAAGTACCCGTACCGGGCGACGATGCCAAGGACGACGCGAAAGACGCCGGCAAGGACACCGCGCCGGCTGGTGACGGCGCCGACGACAAGCAGGAAAAGAAAGCATGAGTGGTGCTCCGCTGAAGGGACTGTTCAACCGCCTGCCGACCGTCTGGCGCGAGGCCGTGGAGGAGCTTTGGCGGCGGCGCCTGCGCACGCTGCTGACCCTGCTCGGCATGATCTTCGGCGTTGGCGCGATCGTGGCGATGCAGGCGGTCGGCGAAGGCAGCCGCCGCGAGGCGCTGCGGCTGGTGGAAGGACTGGGCCTGCACAACCTGATCGCCGAGGCCAAGCCGCAGGACGAAGACACGTTGAAGGAGACACGCGAGCGCAGCCTCGGCCTGACCGTGGCCGATGCCGAAGCCGCGCGCGGTGTCGTGCCCGGCGCCGAACGCCACGCCGCCGAGAAGACCATCCGCACCCATACCGTGTTCAGCGATATCGGCCGCAGCGACGCGCAGGCCAGCGGCGTCAGCGCCGACTGGTTCGGCCTGTCCTCGCTGCGCATCCGCGATGGCCGCGCGTTCAGCGCCGAGGACGAGGCCAGGCTGTCGGCGGTGGCGGTACTCGGCCACCAGGCCGCCGCGGACCTGTTTCCCAAAGGCAACGCGATCGGCGGACTGATCAAGGTCAATCACGTGTGGCTGGAAGTGATCGGCGTGCTGGCCGATCGCGATCTGGGCCAGGACAGTTTCGAGGGCGTGCAACTGGGTTCGGAAAGCAACCGCATCTATGTGCCGCTGGCGAGCGCGCGTGCCCGTTTCCGCTTCCAGCCGCAGGAGGACGAAGTGGATCGGTTCCTGCTCCGGTTGGACGATCCGACCCGGCTGGCGGCCGGCGCCGGCGTGCTCGCGGCGGTGCTGGACCAGCGCCACGCCGGCATGGCGGACTACCAGTTGATCGTGCCGCAGCAGTTGTTCCAGCAGCACCAGGAGACCCAGCGCATCTTCCAGGTGGTGATGGGCGCGATCGCCGGCGTCAGCCTGCTGGTCGGCGGCATCGGCATCATGAACATCATGCTGGCCAACGTGCTGGAGCGGCGCCGCGAAATCGGCCTGCTGCGCGCGCTCGGCGCGCGCCGGCGCGACGTGATCGCCCAGTTCCTGCGCGAGGCCACGGTCATCTGCATCGCCGGCGCGGGGCTCGGTCTGGTGTTTGGCGGCGTGCTCGCCTACCTGATTGCGATGTTCGCCGGCTGGCAGGTCGCCTGGGCTCCGCTGCCGATCCTGCTTTCGGCCGGCTTCTGTGCATTGGTCGGCCTGGCCTTCGGTGTATATCCGGCACGACAGGCTGCGCAGTTGGATCCAATCGCGGCGCTGCGGCACGATTGAAGCCAACTCAGCCCCTTGACCAGCCATTGGCTGCTGAAAGCGAAAAATGGGGATTGAGGGGGATTTGATTTTGGCGCGAAGAGCAAATCCCCCGTCACCTGCTTCGCAGGCGCCCGCCCCTTTTTTCAAAGGGGGCTGATCAGGCGGTGGCCGTTTCCCCGGAATAACCATCTGGCTCTTGCCTCTCCCTCGGCAGTCATCCGGCTTTTCCTCCCCCTTTGAAAAAGGGGGACTAAGGGGGATTGGCTCTTCGCACCAAAAGCAAAATCCCCTGTCACCCGCTTCGCGGGTGCCCGCCCCCTTTTCCGCTTTCAACAGCCCAATGGCTGGTCAAAGGGGAGGCAAAAGCTGCCATGCTTCTGCCGAATCCCGGCTTTCGACGGCCGTAAGGCCGGTCATCCCCAATCCCGAATCCCCGCCCCATGCACGCCAAACACATCACCCCGATCCTCAACGTCTCGCACATGGAAAAGAGCTTCGCCTGGTTCAAGGCGCTGGGTTGGGAGAAATGCTGGGACTGGGGCAGTCCGCCCACCTTCGGTTCGGTCGGTTCCGGCGAGTGCGAGATCTTCATGTGCCTGGATGGCCAGGGCCATCGTCAGGATCCCGCCCGTCCCCACGTGGAAACCGGCGGCGTCTGGATGTCCATCTGGGTCGACGACGTGGACAGCATCCACCGCACCTGTCTGGCGAACGGCATCGAAGTGACCTGGCCGCCGACCGACGAACCCTGGGGCGTGCGTGAGATGCATGTCCGCCATCCGGACGGACATGTGTTCCGGATCAGCCAGTCGCGCTAGGGCCAGGCTCCCGCGACATGAGCGTCCTGGACAGCAGCAGCAGGAACAGACCCAACGCGAGCAACAGCGCAGGCACTCGCATCGCGCAATTTGCGCACCGTACGCCGGCGGATGCGGTATCCGAGGGTATCCGACCGGACAACGCGCATCCGCGAAAATCCAAGCGCCGCCTTGTTCTTCGTCCGCCTACGCCGGCGTACGGAAACACGAGGCTGATCTGCGTCAATACAGCTGTATGCACAATTGTGCATTATTCTGGTTCCTGACCTGTCGGATCACGCATGAAATCCCCCGCTTCCTTTACCCGGGATCAGCTGCTGGCCAGCGCCCGCGGCGAACTGTTCGGCCCGGACGCCGGCCGCCTCCCCAATGACCCGATGTTGATGTTCGATCGCATCACCGAGATCCGCGAGGACGGCGGCGCGCACGGCAAGGGCATGGTGCGGGCGGAACTGGATATCCATCCGGACCTGTGGTTCTTCAAATGCCACTTCCTCGGCGACCCGGTGATGCCCGGCTGCCTGGGCCTGGACGCGCTGTGGCAACTCACCGGTTTCTATCTCACCTGGATCGGCGCGCCCGGACGTGGCCGCGCGCTCGGCACCGGCGAGGTGAAGTTCACCGGCCAGGTGCTGCCCACCGCCAAGCGGGTGAGCTATGAAATCGACATCAGCCGCGTGATCAACCGCAAGCTGGTGCTGGCCGTGGCCGATGGCCGCATGCTGGTCGATGGCCGCGAGATCTATACCGCGCGCGATCTGCGCGTGGGCCTGTTCACCTCCACGGAGGCGTTCTGAGCATGCGCCGCGTCGTCATCACCGGCCTGGGCATCACTTCCTGCCTGGGCAATGATTCCAACACCGTTTCCGCCGCGCTACGCGAAGGCCGCTCCGGCATCCGCCATCTGCCGCAATACGCCGAGCTCGGCTTCCGCAGCCAGGTCGGCGGCGCGCCGGAGCTGGATCTGGAAGCCCTGATCGATCGCAAGCAGAAGCGCTTCATGGGCGATGCCGCCGCCTACGCCTATCTGGCGATGCGCGATGCGATCGCCGATGCCGGCCTGGACGAAGCGCTGGTCAGCCAGCCGCGCACGGGCCTGATTGCCGGTTCCGGCGGCGGCTCGGCCGAATGGCAGATCGAGGCGGCGGATCTGCTGCGCCAGCGCGGCATCCGCAAGGTCGGTCCGTACATGGTGCCGCGCACGATGTGCTCGACCGTCTCGGCCACGCTCGCCACCGCGTGCAAGATCAAGGGCGTGAGCTATTCGCTGTCGGCCGCCTGCGCGACCTCCGCGCACTGCATCGGCGCGGCGGCGGACCTGATTCGCGCCGGCCGCCAGGACATCGTGTTCGCCGGTGGCGGCGAGGAACTGCACTGGGCGCTGACGATGATGTTCGACGCCATGGGCGCGTTGTCCAGCCAGCGCAACGAGGATCCGACCCGCGCCTCGCGTCCGTATGACGCCGATCGCGATGGTTTCGTCATCGCAGGCGGCGGCGGCATGCTGGTGCTGGAAGACTACGACCACGCGGTCAAGCGCGGTGCGCGCATCCACGCCGAACTGCTTGGCTACGGTGTCACCTCCGACGGCGCCGACATGGTCGCCCCGTCCGGCGAAGGCGCGGTGCGCTGCATGCAGATGGCCCTGGAAGGCGTGGACAAACCGGTCGACTACCTCAACACCCACGGTACTTCGACGCCGCTGGGCGACGTGGTGGAACTTGACGCCGTGCGCAGCGTGTTCGGCGATGCGGTGCCGCCGCTGTCCTCGACCAAGGCGCTGTCCGGCCATTCGCTTGGCGCGGCCAGCGTGCACGAGGCGATCTACTGCCTGCTGATGATGCGCGACGGCTTCATCGCCGGCTCGGCGAACATCGATACGCCGGATCCGCGCGTCGAAAGCTTCCCGATCGTGCGCGAAAGCCGCGACGCGACGCTGGACACGGTGATGTCCAACAGCTTCGGCTTCGGCGGCACCAACGCCACGCTGGTGTTCGGACGGGTCTGAGGCCCGTCGCGGTTTCTTCCCGACCTGGACGATGCCCATGGTCGGGAGCCTCCCGCTGCCGTCTGGCCGCCTGCCCTGTTTCGGGCGGGCGGCGTGTCATGGCGATCTATCCGGCCGCCCACACGCTGTTCGGGTCGCCGTTGCGCCCGCGCGCCCGCGTGGCCACCGCCATGCGCCAGAACACCAGCGCCATCGCCAGCGCGGTGCCGTCGATGAAGAAGCGATGCCAATGTCCACGCCCCAGCGCCGTGAACAGGTGCTCGCCCGAAGCCACGTAGCCGGCGACCGGAATCGCCGCGGTCAGTACGACGCACAGCCACAGCAGTTCGTATCCGGCGCGCACCGGACGTCGCAGCAACGCCCACGCCAGACTGGCGAAGAACACCACGTAGTACGCCGTTGACGGGGCCAGCGCGGGCAATAGCGCCGCCGATACGAATACCGCCGACACGCCGGCCACGCAGCCCAGGCAGATACCCAGGGTCAGCCCCGCCATCACCCGGGTGCGGCGCGGCTGCTGCACCTCGCGCCGCTTGCGCCGGGCCTCGATCCACAACAGGTTGCCGCTGTAGAACAGGAACGCGCCGCCCAGACCCAGCAGGAAGTACAGCCACTTCACCGCCATGTCGCCGAAATTTCCGTAGTGCAGATGCTGCAATCCGCGCAGGAAGGCCATGCCTGGCGGATAGTCGCGCGGCGGCAGCGCCTTGATGACCTGTCCGCTGGCGGCATTGATGGCGACGCCCGCCATATGGTTGAGCCGGCGCTGCGGCAACTCGCCGTACAGCGTCACCTGTGCGTTGGCATCACCCGCGTCGTGATAGAACAGGCTTTCCACCGCCATGCCCGGCAGCGCGACTTCCGCGCGCCGTACCAGTTCGGCGACCGGCAGCATCGGCCGCGCGACACCGGCCGGCTCGACATGAGGCGCCACGTCGAAGTCGCCTTCCAGGATCTTCAGCAACTTGCCGTCGTAGACCAGGAACTGGAACGGCGCCAGCATCAGGAAACCGATGGTCAGCACCGCGCCGCTCCAGGCGAAGATCACATGGAACGGCAACGACAGCATGCCGATCACGTTGTGCGCGTCCTGCCACAGGCGCTTGATGTTGCGGCCCAGGCGCAATGCGAACAGGTCCTTGAGGAACACCGGCGCGTACAGGATCACGCCGCTCACCAGCGCCAGCCCGTAGAGGATGCAGAACACCCCGAACAGGTACATGCCAAACGTGCGCGGCAGGCCGGCGGTGAAATGAAGGTCGTAGATGAAATCGACAAAACCAGCGCGCGCGGGCGTCTGCACCAGCCCCCCATCCTCCAGGGTGAACCTGTGCTGGTCGCCGGTTTTCTCGTCGTACCAATAGAGCGACGCCTGCGGTCCGTGTTCGCCCGGCAGGGTCACGGTCAGGCTGTGGCTGGCCTCGGGATGGCGGCGCAACACGCCGTCCACCAATGCCTGGGCCTGGGCATGGCCGGTTTCCGGCGCGGGCATCGCCTGCGGCGGGCGTTCCCAGCCTTCCAGTTCGTGCACGAACACGGTCACCGCGCCCGCGTAGAAGGCGATGAACAAACCCATGCCCGCAATCAGGCCAACCCAGGTGTGGACGGACAGGAAACTGCGCAGCGTCGCGGCCTTCATGCCGGCAGCTCCGCGGCCCAGCCCAGCAGACGGGACACTTGGATCAGGCCGAAGCAGAGCAGCGTGCCGCCCCCCATCCACAACCATGCGCGCAGGCCGGTTCGGGCCAGGAACGCCAGCGACATCACCGCCACCCACAGCGGGAAGGAGAGCAGCAGCCATGGCATGGTCACCCGGGCCAACTCGCCCGGCCAATGCAGCGCGATCACACCGATGATGCCCACGGTCAACGGAAGTCCCAGCAGCGCGGCCGCCAGCGATTTAGCCCACATGAATCTTCTCCTTCCGGATCTGCCACCAAGCATCGGCATACGGCAGCACCACCAGTCCCAGCATCAGCGCCGAAAGCGCGGCGAACACGCCGGACCACACGCCGAACGCGCCGCAGGCCACTCCCGTGGACAGCAGCATGCAGGTCCACGCCACCCACCGCAGCGCACGCGCGCGATCGCGCAGGCGCGGCGCCAGCCGCTGGTGCGCGCTGGCCAGGTAGAACGCCAGCGCGGCCAACCCCGCCAGCAGCAGATAGAGCAGGCTCATCGGCAAATTTCCTTCCATCCAGGATTGCGCTTACCAGCGGTATTCGATGCCCAGGCCCACCACGCGCGGCGCGCCCAGGATCACGTTGGGACTGTCGTCGGACCACGCGTACTGGGTGTAGTCCTCGTCGAACAGGTTGTTGGCAAACAGGTACGCGCTCCAGTCCGCCAGCTCGTAGCCGAACCGGGTGTTCACCACCGTCCGGGACGACAACGTCCGCGTGCCGGTTCCCACGTCGGGATTCACCCGGCTGCGGTGGTTGGCGTTGAGGTTGGCCACCCAACCCTCGCCGAAGCGCAGGTTGGCGCCCACGGCGAACGTCCAGCGCGGCGCGTAGGCGAACTCCTGGCCGGAATAGTCATTGATGCGCGCGTCCAGGTCGGTCTTGAACTCGTCGTAGCGCGTGCGCGAATAGCCCAGCGAGGCGTACCAGTCGAAACCGCTGCCGAGGCGGTGGCTGGCCTCCAGTTCGAAGCCGTACAGGTGCGCCTTGCCCGCGTTGACCGTGTGGTAGTCATAGTCATTGATGCCGAACATGGCGATGACCTGCTTGTCCTTCCAGTCGATGTAGTAGACGTTGGCGTTCAAGGTCAGCGCATCGTCCAGCCACTGCGAGCGCAGCGACAACTCGGCGTTCCAGGTGTACTCCGGGTCGTACGCATAGTTGCGGCCTCGCGCGATGTTGAAGGTCGATCCGCCCGACCGGTAACCACGCTGGACGACGAAGGCCGTGGACAGGTCCTCGTTCCAAGCGAAGCGCAGGCCGAGTTTGGGCAGGAACGCGGTGAACTCGCGGGTGTCCAGCGGCGTATCGCTGTTGGCCTGCCGCACCATGGCCAGTACCGCCTGGTTGATCCCGCCAATGGCCGGCGACAGCGCCGGGCCGAACGCATCGGGATCCGGCAAGGTGCCGGCGAATATCGCCGTGGCGTCGGAGCCGAACCGGTACTGTTCGCGGTCGTAACGGAAACCGCCCAACAGCGACAACCGTTGCGCCAGGTCGAATTCGAAATCGGTGAACAGCGCCGCGTTGCGCGCACGCGACTGGCTCTTGCTGGTGTAATCGACCGGAATCACCGGCACCGCCTGCGCGTACAGTCCGGCCACGTAACCGGCGGTGGCCGGATCCAGCCCGGCGCCCTGCAGCACGGCGGCGATCGTGCCCACCGGCGTTTCCACGTTGGTGCGATTGACGCTCAGGTTGTCCATCTCGCGCTGCGAGCCGTACAGGCCGAGCAGGCCACGCAGGCGATCGCCGCGGTAGTGCAGGCGGAACTCCTGCGACAGCGTGTCGTACTGTTCCCGGGTGTTGCCGTAGGCTTCCGGCCGCTCGGTCAGGTCGGTGTCGAAACTGCGCTGCATGTCGGTATCCGACCAGGCCGTGACGGCCGACATCGACCAGGGGCCGGACAATGCGTAGTCGATTTCCAGCGTCGCGATCCGGCTCAGCGCGTCGGTGCTGGACGGATGGTCCGAGGTGTTGATGCGATGGTCGTAGTAGTTTGGTACGTCGTTGCGCGCGTAGGCATACATGTAGGGGCCCTTGCGATCGTCGCGGGTGAAGGTCAACCGCGCGGCCAGGCCCTCGATCGCCTTTGGCGTCCACAGCAGCTTGGCGCGCGCCATCGTCGACTCGCGCTTGTCCTCCGGCACGCCGCGGGTGGGATTGTCGATGAAGCCATCGAAGCGGCGGTCCTCCACCGCCACCCGGAACGCCAGTTCGTCGGCCAGCAGCGGACCGCCGCCGGCGAACGCCACCCGGCGATCCCCCGGATCAGCCAACAGCACGCGTGCCCGACCCGACCAGTCCATCGTCGGGTCCTCGGTGCGCAGCACCACCGCGCCGGCCAGCGCGTTCTCGCCCTGGATGGTGGATTGCGGTCCGCGCAGCACTTCCACCTGGGCGATGTCCCACAGGTCGGTCGGGCCGGCATCGCTCGCGTTGCTCGGCAACGCCGCGCCATCCACATAGATCGTCGCCAGCGGATTGGGCGCGCCGGCCTCGTTGGCGATGCCGCGGATGGTGAAGCCACGGTCACCGTACATTTGCGACACGTTGGCAGTGCGGTTGAGGATGTCGAACAGGCTTTGCAGGTTCTCCTGCTCGATCCGCACCGAGGTCGTCACCGCCACGCTGGCAGTGGTGTCCTGCAGGGAGCGCTCGGTCTTCTCGCCGCGGACGACGATTTCATCCAGGGTTTTGGTCTCCGGCACGTCGGCGGCGCCAACGCCGGAAGGCGCCTGTTGGGCCTGGGCCTGGAGGGCGGCCAGCAGGCAAACGGCCAGCACTGACCCGCGCTGGCGGGCAACGGGAATACGGGGGTACGACAAAGGAGGTTTTTCCCACGAGCAGGACCGGGAAACCGGTCGCCAGGGACGCGGCGAGGGGCTGACGTCCGACAGCGCGTATTATGTGATAATAATTCACATTTGCAACGGGGGCACACCGGCCTGCGCGGTCCAGGCCGGCGGTGCGGACACATGGCGCCGCCACTAGCTCTCCGAAGCCCGGCGGGTACCGGCGATGTATCCCGCCAACGTTCCAAGCAACGCTCCCAGCATGGACGCCGCGACATACAAGACGGTGAGCAGCGCAGGCTGTGTTGACGGCAGCCACAATCCGATCACCACACTGAACGCCTGCGCGATGCCCGACATCAACAGGAATACGAGTGCCGCGTGTTGCAGGCGGCGCTCGCGTTGGCGACAGGCCAGCTGGGCGAATATCAGGAAGTCCACCGATGCCATGATCACAAGGCCAATGGCCGTCTGGCGTATCAGTGCCTCCTTGTCGGAGGCAGCGGACACGAACATGCCTTCAGCCAAGCCGATGGAGAAGTGGATCAGGAACATCAGGATCGCGTACCGGGTGATACGCGCCCAATTCAAGGGTTCTCCCATCTGCACGCGCGGCATGTCTTCATCCGGCAAGACACTCTCTCCTGCTCCCGCACCGGACAACGGACCCCGCTGTTACCGTCATCAGAGACGGCGCGAGCCAGGGTCGCATGATCAGAACGCCGGCAACACCGCGCCCTGGTACTTCTTCTGGATGAATTCGCGCACGGCCGGGCTGGTCAACGCGGCTTCCAGCTTCTTCACCCGCGGGTCGTCGCGCAGGTCCGGGCGGCCGACCAGGAAGTTCACGTAGGGCGATTTCGCGTCCTCGATGGCGAGGGCGTCGCGGGTCGGCTGCAGGCCGGCATCCAGCGCGTAGTTGGTGTTGATCAGTGCCAGATCGACCTGGTCGAGCACACGCGGCAGCATCGCGGCGTCGAGTTCGCGGAACTTCAGCTGCTTCGGATTGGCGGTGATGTCGCGCAGGGTCGCCATCTGGTTGGACGGATCCTTGAGCTGGATGACGCCGGCGCGATGCAGCAGGATCAGCGCGCGGCTGTTGTTGCTCGGATCGTTGGGAATCACCACGTCCGCGCCCGCGGGTAGCGCATCCAGCGACTTGTAGCGGCGGGAGTACGCGCCGAACGGTTCGATGTGCACGCCAATGTAGGTTTCCAGCTTCGTGCCGCGATCCTGGTTGTAGGCTTTCAGATAGGGCTCGGTCTGGAAGTAGTTCACGTCGATCTGGCCCTGCACGACCTGATCGTTGGGCTGCACGTAGTCGTTGAACACGCGCACCTCCAGCTTTACCCCTTCCTTGGCCAGCAGTGGCTTGACCACTTCCAGGATTTCCGCGTGCGGAACGGCGGTGGCGGCGATGGTGAGGGTGTCGTCGGACTTCGCCGCCGGCTTGCAGGCCGCCAGGACCAGCAGCAGTAGCGACAACGGGAGCAGCAACTTCTTCATGGGGAATTCCGGGGAGAGGAAAAAGGAATCAGCGGCGGTTGAAACGCCGGACCAGGCTATCGCCCAGCCACTGCAGGAGCTGGACGATGATCAGCAGCAGCGCGACGGTGATCACCGCCACCGACGTCTGGGATCGCAGGTAGCCATCACGATACGCCAGATCGCCCAGGCCGCCGGAACCGATGGCGCCGCCCATCGCGGTGAATCCGATCAGGGCCACCGCGGTGACCGTCGCTCCCGCCAGCAGGCCCGGCATGGATTCCGGCAGCAGCACGCGCCGCACCAGTTGCCACGTGGTGGCGCCCATGGCCTCGCTGGCTTCGATGACACCCGGATGGACTTCCCGCAGTGCCGTTTCGACCAGCCGCGCGTAGAACGGCACCGCGCCCACCACCAGCGGCAGGATCGCCCCGCGCACGCCCAGCGACGTGCCCACCAGGCTCAGCGTCACCGGGATCAACACGATCATCAGGATGATGAAGGGCGCCGAGCGCACCAGATTCACCAGCAACGCCAGCGCGCCATGCAGCCAGCGATTTTCCAGGCGCTGGCGCTTGTCACTGAGGAACAGCAGCACGCCCAGCGGCAGGCCCAACAGCAGGGTCAATGGCAGCGCGCCCGCGAGCATCAGCAGGGTATCGCCGCTCGCCACCAGCACTTCGCCCCACTTGGCCGGATCCAGTCCCAGCACGGTCGCGATCGTGATCATGCGCGCAGCACCTCGACATCGACGCCGGCCTGTTGCAGGCGGGAGGCGGCGTCATCGGCATCACCTTCGGTCATGGCGATGGTGAGCTGGCCATACGGCGTATCGCGGATGCGACCGATGCGGCCGCCCAAAATCGTGTAGTCCACGCCGGTCTGGCGCGCGACCTGGCCGAGCAATGGCCGGTAGGTATCGCCACCGAGGAAGGTCAGGCGCAGGATGCGGCCGGGCACCGCGTCCAGCGCGCGGCGCTGCTCGTCCTCGTCCAGGTGTTCGGCATCGACCACGAACTGCCGTGTGGTCGGATGGGCCGGATGCAGGAACACCTGCGTCACCGGTCCGGTCTCCACCAGTTGTCCCGCGTCCAGCACCGCCACGCGATGGCAGATGCTGCGCACCACTTCCATCTCGTGGGTGATCAGCACGATGGTCAACCCGAGTTCGCGATTCAGATCCGCCAGCAGGCGCAGGATGGATTGGGTGGTCTGCGGATCCAGCGCGCTGGTGGCCTCGTCGCACAGCAGCAGGTGTGGCTGGGTGGCCAGCGCGCGCGCGATGCCCACGCGCTGTTTCTGCCCGCCGGACAACTGGGCCGGGTAACGATCCGCCAGTGCCCGCAGGCCGACACGGTCCAGCAACTGCGCCACCCGTTGTTCGATCTCCGCACGCTTCATGCCGGCCAGTTGCAGCGGGAACGCCACGTTGTCCGCCACCGTCTGCGAGGACAGCAGGTTGAAGTGCTGGAAGATCATGCCGATGCGGCGGCGCGCGGCGCGCAATTCCGGATCCGGCAGCGCCGCGATGTCCTGCCCTTCCACCAGCACCTGGCCCTGCGAGGGACGCTCCAGGCCGTTGATCAGGCGCAGCAGGGTCGACTTGCCGGCGCCGGACTGGCCGATGATGCCGAAGATCTCCCCCTGCCGGATCTCCAGATCCAGCGGTCGTAGCGCCACGGTTTCGCCGCCGGGCGTGGCGAAGGACTTGCTGATGTTCTTGAACTGGATCATGGCGCCGTGGGCCTGGCGGGAGAGCGATCACCCGCCCGCAGGAACGTGGGAGTGCGGAGGTGCCGCCGGGCTTGGCCGGTACGCGGCAGGGAGCGCCAAGATAGCCTGTCCCCGCCGGCTGTCAAATGCGCCCGGCCAGCGGGATTCCGGCTGCGCGCGGGCAGATGGAGAAGCGCCGCCGTTCATCCGTCCACGGCAACGGCTTGCGGGTGAGCCGCGCTCGCCGCTGGTGGGAGAGGCAGCGCAGCGGCGAGCACGGCCCATGAACCTGTTTCGACATGCGATATCCGGATGACAACGACAACCGCGTCATCCGGCTTGCGTCGCCTGCGCGCAGTGGCGGAAGGCATCCGACGCAGGCGCCGGGCGTGCAACGGCTCTACTGGGAAACGCAAGGATATCGCCACGCGCCCGCGCGCGTGATGGTCGCGACGAATGTGCTTATGCCGTATTCCCACTTGCCCTCGCGGCGGCTTCCGTCTTCCGCGATCGTCCCTGCCATCGAACCTCGCGATGGTCGCGCGATCGCACCGAATCAGCCTGCCTGGTTTGCGGCGTCCGTGATCCTCACCGCTGTACCGCTGACACGGATTCCCTCGCGCGGATCCTCCGGCACCGTCACGCCGATCCGGCTCGGCCGCCCGAGATCATCGCCCTGGTGAACCCGGAAAACGCGATCCGCCGGCAATGCCTCGTTGTGCGCCAGATACGCACCCAGCGCGGCGGCGGCGGCGCCCGTGGCCGGGTCCTCCACCACGCCACCGGGTGGAAACGGATTGCGGGCGTGGAAGGTATCGGCATCCGCGCGCCAGATCAGGTTCAAGGTGGTCCAGCCGCGTTGCGCCATGAGTCCGGAAAGCGCATCGAAATCGTAATCCAGCCGCGCCAGGCGGTCGCGGGTGGACACGGCGATGATCGGATGCCACGCGCCGGCGTAGGCGACGGCCGGCGCCAGTGCGGGGTCCAGTTCATCGCGATGCCAGCGCAGGACGGCGAGCAGGCGATCCAGATCGTCCGGATCCAGTGGCGCCATGCGCGGCTCGACGCTGGTCAGCGTCGCGGTGAACTGCTCGTCCACCTGCACGCGCACGCGCCCGGCGCGTGTATGCAGCACCTTCTCGCCCGCGCCGTTCGCCTCGGCGTGCGCGACGGTCGCGGCAATGGTGGCGTGTCCGCAGAACGGCACCTCGGCCAGCGGACTGAAGTAGCGCACCTCGAACGTGCCATCCTCGCGCGGCAACAGGAAGGCGGTTTCCGAATAGCCCACCTCGGCGGCGATTCGCTGCATGTCCGCTTCCGGCATGCCGCGCGCATCCAGCACGACCCCGGCGGGATTGCCTCCGGCCGGATCCGTGGTGAAGGCGCTGTAGCGGAGCACGTTCGCGTTCATCACGCCTCCTCCGGCAAGGCGGTGCGCGTGTCGGGATCATCCAGCCGCACCACCAGATAACGCAGGAAGAACTGGGTCAACGGCCCCACGCCCAGAGCGAAGATCACCGTGCCCACGCCGACGACGCCACCCAGCAATACGCCGACGATGAGCACGGTGACTTCGATGATCGTGCGCACCTTGCGGATCGACCAGCCGGTGCGACGCGACAGTCCGGTCATCAAGCCGTCGCGCGGGCCCGGTCCCAGCTGTGCGCCGACATAGAGCGCGGTGGCGAAGGCACAGGTCAGCACGCCGCCCAGCATGTAGGCGATGCGCAGCCACAGGCTTTCCGGCGTGCCGAGCATCGCCAGGCTGATGTCGGCGAACGGCCCCAGCAGCAGGCTGTTGGCGACCGTGCCCAGTCCCGGCATCTGCCGCAGCGGAATCCACGCCAGCAGCACGACCACCGCGGTGATGATCATCACCACGCCGAACGACACCGGCAGATGCAGCGACAGGCCCAGGTGGAACACGTCCCACGGCGAGGCGCCGATGGCGCCCTTCACCATCAGGGCGATGGCCAGGCCATACAGCCACAGGCCGACCAGCAGCCGGAACAGCCGCTCGGGCAGGCGCCCGGCCTTGAGCTGCGCGAGGGGGCCGAGATTGGACAGGCCCGAGGAGGAGGAGATCGTTGCCATGGGGCCACCTTGAGGGTAATTGGCTCTTTTCCATAGAGCCAATCGTGCGATAGTGGCCCCATGAATCGCACGCTGGCTCCCGAACGCCTCGCCACCCTGGTCGGCGAGTTCAACCGCTCCCCCGCCTACCGAGGGCTGTGCCAGGCCCTGCAGGAACTGATTGGCGATGGCCGCATCCCCTTGGGCACCCGCCTGCCCAGCGAGCGCGCGGTCACCCTCGCACTGGGCGTCTCGCGCAATACCGTCACCCGCGCCTACGCCGATCTGATCGCCGCCGGTTTCGCCACCGCCCGACAGGGCGCCGGCACCTTCGCCACGGTGCCGGTGGATCGCCGGCGCGCGCACGATCACGCCCTGCACGCGCTGGGCACGAACCCGGCCATCGAAGGCGCCATCGATCTGAACTGCGCCGCCGGCGCCGCCACGCCGGGCGTCGCCGCCGCGTACGAACGCGCCCTCGCCGCGCTGCCTTCGTATCTGTGCAGCGACGGCTACCTGCCCTCGGGGCTACCCGGCCTGCAGGCGATGATCGCCGAGTCGTATGCGCGGCGCGGCCTGCCAACGGCGCCGGAACAGATCGTCATCACCAGCGGTGCACTGTCGGCGCTGGCCGTCACCGCGCGTGCGCTATCGCGTCCGGGGGATCGGGTGATGCTCGAATCACCGGTGTATTCCAACGCCATCGAAGCCCTGCGGCTGGGCGGCGGCAAGCTGATCAGTTCGCCCCTGGCCAATCCGCTGGGCGGGCAGGGCTGGGATCTGGACGGCATCGAAGCCACCCTGCGACAGACCTCGCCGCACCTGGCCTACCTGATTCCCGATTTCCAGAATCCCACCGGCTTCCTGATGGACGACGCCATGCGCGCGCGCTACGCCGCCGCGTTGCGCGACGCCCGCACCACCGCCATCGTCGACGAGACCCTGCAAGCCACCGCGCTGTCCGACGCGCCGATGCCCGCGCCCTTCGCCGCGCATGCCACCGACGCCATCACCCTGGGCAGCGCGTCCAAGATGTTCTGGGGCGGGCTGCGCGTGGGCTGGATCCGCGCGCCACGCCCGCTGATCCGCCGCCTGATCAACGCCCGCGTGCAGTTCGATCTCGGCAGCTCGCTGTTCGATCAACTGGTCGTCGCCCAACTGCTGGCCCAACCGGACATCCTCGCCAATCGCCGCGAACTACTGCGCCAGCGCCGCGACGCCCTGATCGCCGCGCTGCGCGAACACCTGCCCGACTGGCGCTTCCGCCAGCCCGAAGGCGGCCTGACCCTGTGGGTGCACCTGCCCCACGGCAGCGCCACCCGCCTGTGCGCCGACATGGAACGCAGCGGCATCCACCTCGCCCCCGGCCCGGTCTTCAGCGTGGAAGGCGGTGCCGACGGCTGGCTGCGGATTCCGTATGCCAAACCGGAGGAGGAACTGGTGCGGGCGGTGAAGGAGGTGGCGAAGACGTGGGCGGTGGCGCCGAGGGACACACACGGCAGGCATGAGGTGTCACGGCGGTTGATCGCGTGATGCTGCAACGGGGGAGACGCTTCATTCTCATGCGGCAAGAGCAAATCCCCCTCAATCCCCCTTTTACAAAGGGGGAAGCAAAGCAGACTCCTACTTGGCTGCGGGATCACGGAGGGAAGCAACCCTGATAGCCCCCTTTAAAAAAGGGGGCGGGCGCCTGCACCGCAGGCGACGGGGGATTTGCTCTTGGCGATTGCAGTTGGAAATCCAGTCAGGCGCTACGACCAGGGACGACCCGAATCGAACTGGACATGGAGCAGGAAGATATCGGCCACCCACGGAAACAGCACCACGACGCCGGGCAGCGCGGTGCACCGATGATCCGACATCCCGGGATGTCGGATCGGGCACCTTGCGCAGGGGTGCCTGTGTTGGCGAATGCCTGTCCGCTCAGTGCTTGGTATCGGGGTTAGGCGGGGGCATCCAGGCCATCCGGTCGAGGACGTGCTGGGCCTGCGCGGCGAATGCGTCGAAGCTGGCGTGCCAGGCCTTGATCGGGATGTGCGGATCCTTGTCTTCTTCCACCGCCATGCACGCCAGGCTCAGGTGGCTCATCAGGCGGAGCTGGCCTTGCAGGGAAAGCAGGCGCAAGTAGCCCTCGTCGGTCAACAGGTAGCCGGAACGGCGATCGGGCGGCGGTTGTGTCTTGCTCATGCGGGTACTCCTTTTCCGTGTGAAAACCCGCCTGCGGAAATGCAGACGGGTGTCGGGAGGTTAGGAAA
This sequence comes from Pseudoxanthomonas sp. PXM04, assembly GCF_014851695.1. Taxonomy (NCBI): domain Bacteria; kingdom Pseudomonadati; phylum Pseudomonadota; class Gammaproteobacteria; order Lysobacterales; family Lysobacteraceae; genus Pseudoxanthomonas; species Pseudoxanthomonas sp. PXM04. The sequence continues at coordinate 156,687 of NZ_JACVAG010000006.1, read as the reverse complement.
GCCGCGTAGTGTCGGCGGGCGTATTCCCTCTTGCGAGGTCTTGTATTAGCCGCCCTCCCGACGTGGAACTACAAACGTCGGAAGTACCGATGATGCTGGTACGAAAGAGCCATCCACGTTTCCGTGATGACCTCGCACTACGCTGGAGTTCCTACACTCCGGGAATGGAGTCTGCTGAGTGTGGCGCGTCGATTCAATAGATCCGGATTCAATGTTAGTCGTTGAACTCGCATGTCATTCCTGGCGAAAAATTCGATAGGCAGCCTCCTTCGTGAGGCCTCATCGGCGATACCCGCCTCGCTGAACACCTGCACTCGATCATGGCGTCGCCGTTTCAACTCCTGCATTGAAAAAAAGGCCACATCGGAAGCACTTTCCGGACAAACAAGGCCCACTGTCCGACACGCTTCGTGGGAAGATTCCCGCCATGACCCAGGCCGACCCACATGCCGATCCCCGCTGGCAGCGCACCCATCAGGATCTGCTGGCCGCGTTCCTTTCACTGGTAATCGGCCGGCGTTATCACGACATCCGGATTGCCGACGTGCTGGCGCGTTCCGGGGTCAGCCGCTCGACCTTCTACGAGCATTTCCGCAACAAGGACGAACTGCTGTCGGCAAGTCTGGAGGAACCTTTCCGGATCCTGGCCGGCTTGATCACGGATGACACCGACGCCGCACGCGTCCGCATGATGCTGGACCACTTCTGGACCAATCGCGCATTGGCCCCCAGCCTGTTCCAGGGACCGGCGCTGCGGGTCGTCCGCGGCGCATTGATCACGCAAGTGGAAGCGGCACTCGACCGCAGGGAGTTTCGACTGCGCATCCCGGCGCGGCTGGCGGCGCATTCACTGGCCGACGGCATGTTCTCGCCCATCACGGCCTGGTTGTTGGGCGAGTCCACATGCGGCTCCCAGGATCTGGCGATTGCGTTGCAACGGACCACGGCTGCAGCGGTGCGGGCATTGCAGACGGATTCCCTCCCATCCGGCGACACGGAGTAGACCCATGAAGATGCAACGCCTGATTCCCATGCTGCCGGTCCGTAATATGCCGGCCAGCGTGGAGTTCTACGGAAAGCTCGGCTTCGCGGTGGAAAACCGCAATGACGAATGGCGCTGGGCCATGCTGGCCTTCGACGAATGCCGGCTGATGGTGGACGAATCCATCAACATGCCGCCGGATGCGCCGCGCACGTCGGTGATCTACCTCTATCCCGACGATATCTTTGCCTACCACCGCGAGGTGCGCCGGCGCGGCCTGGTGGTGCCTTCGATCAGCCATCCGTTCTACGGCATGAGCGAGTTCCGGATTGAGGACCCGGATGGCAACCGGTTGTGGATTGGGCAGAAAGGGTGAGAGTGGGGTGGCTGGTTATCTTGTCCGGCCTGGTGTGCGCCAAAGGCAAATCCCCCTCGGTTCCCCTTTTTCAAAGGGGGAGGTAGAAGCACCAGAATTCTGATGGTTTTGGGAGACAAACAAGGGCCGCTTTCGCGGCCCTTGTTTCAATCACTCCACCGTCACCGATTTCGCCAGGTTTCTCGGCTTGTCCACATCCGTTCCTCGTGCCAGTGCCGTGTGGTACGCCAGCAACTGGACGGGGATGGTGTGCACCACCGGGCTGAGCACGCCGGTGTGGCGCGGGGTGCGGATGACGTGCACGCCTTCGGATTCGGTGAAGTTGCTGTCCTGGTCGGCGAACACGAACAGCTCGCCGCCGCGCGCGCGCACTTCCTGCATGTTGGACTTGACCTTCTCCAGCAGGGTGTCGTTGGGCGCGATGACGACGACCGGCATGTCGGCGTCGACCAGCGCCAGTGGGCCGTGCTTGAGCTCGCCGGCCGGATAGGCCTCGGCGTGGATGTAGGAGATTTCCTTGAGCTTGAGCGCGCCTTCCAGGGCGATGGGGTAATGCAGGCCGCGGCCGAGGAACAGCGCGTCGGACTTGGGCGCGAAGCGTTCGGCCCAGGCGGCGATCTGCGGTTCCAGGTTGAGCGCGTGCTGCACGCTGCCGGGCAGGTGACGCAGTTGCTCCAGGTAGTCGGCTTCCTGCTCCGGGGTGACCTTGCCATGCAGCTTGCCCAGCACCACGGTCAGCTGGAACAGCGCGGCCAGCTGGGTGGTGAAGGCCTTGGTGGAAGCCACGCCGATTTCCGCGCCGGCGCGGGTGTAGCAGACCAGTTCGCTGGCGCGCGGGATGGCGCTCTCGGGCACGTTGCAGATGGACAGGCTGTGCTGGTGGCCGAGCGACTTGGCGTACTTCAGTGCTTCCATCGTGTCCAGCGTTTCGCCGGACTGGGAGATGGTGACGATCAGGTGCTTGGGATTGGCGTAGGCGGCGCGGTAGCGGTATTCGCTGGCGATTTCCACGCTGCACGGCAGGCCGGCGATGGACTCGATCCAGTAGCGCGCGGTCATGCCGGCGTAGTAGCTGGTGCCGCAGGCGAGGATCTGCACGCCCTCGATGTCCTTGAGCACCGCCTCGGCGTTGGCGCCGAACAGCGTGGGCAGGAAGCCGCCGTCGATGACCGCCTCGATGGTGTCGGCGATGGCGCGCGGCTGCTCGTGGATTTCCTTCTGCATGAAGTGGCGGTACGGGCCCAGTTCCAGCGAGGCCAGCGACACGTCGGAGACGTGCACATCGCGCTCGATGGGCTGGTCGTTGCCGTCGAACACGCGCACGGCCTGGCGGGTGACCTCGGCGGTGTCGCCTTCTTCCAGGAAGATCACCCGGCGGGTGGCCTGGATGATGGCCGACACGTCCGAGGCGATGAAGTTCTCGCCCTCGCCCAGGCCGATCAGCAGCGGGCAACCCATGCGCGCGCAGACCATGCGCTCGGGTTCCTTGCGGCTGACCACGGCCAGCGCGTAGGCGCCGGTGAGTTCCTTGACCGTGCGCTGCAGGGCGGTGAGCAGGTCATCGCCACCCTTGAGGTGGTGGTGCATCAGGTGGGCGATGACTTCGGTGTCGGTCTGCGATTCGAATTCGTAGCCCAGCGCGCGCAACTTCTCGCGCTGCTCCTCGTGGTTCTCGATGATGCCGTTGTGCACCAGCGCCACGCCATGGCTGATGTGCGGGTGGGCGTTGGCCTCGGTGACCCCGCCGTGGGTGGCCCAGCGGGTATGGCCGATGCCCAGGCTGGCGTTGAAGCCCTCGGCGGCAGCGGCATTCTCCATCTCCGACACCCGGCCGGTGCGGCGGACGCGGCGCACGTCCTTCTGCTCGACCACGGCGATGCCGGCGGAGTCGTAGCCGCGGTATTCCAGCCGCTTCAGTCCCTCGATGAGTACCGGTACCACGTCGCGATCGGCGATCGCTCCCACAATCCCGCACATAGAGTCTTGTCCACCTGAGTCAAAACGAGTCCCGATTGTAACGGGGGCGGACACAACGGACAGTGTCCGCGCCGGTGTCCGCGGACACCCGGACACCGTTCCAACGCCCTTCTCCCCCTTGAAAATCAAACGGTTGCGATTGGCACGCATCCTGCTTTGACGGGGCGTCTTCCCAATAAACGCATGCCATCGATGATTCGGGACACCTCCGCGCAAGATCGCCCCCTGAGTGCCGGCCCCACCGCCACCGCCGCCGCGCCCTGGAAGCGCTGGCTGCTGCCGGCCGCCGGTGGCCTGGCCCTGCTGCTGGTCATCGGCTTCGCCGTACGCGGCTGGGTGGGCGGCAGTCGCTCCTTCGACGGCGCGCGGGTGCGCATCGCCGAGGTCAAGCGCGGCGACCTGGTGCGCGACATCTCCGCCGACGGCCGCCTCATCGCCTCCAACAGTCCCACCCTGTACGCCATCGCCGGCGGCGTGGTGACCCTGAAGGTGGTGGCCGGCGACAAGGTGACCAAGGGCCAGGTGCTGGCCGAGATCGACAGCCCCGAGCTGCGCAGCAAGCTGGCGCAGGAACAGGCGGCCCTGGCCGGCCTGGAGGCCGAGGCCAGCCGCGCCACCCTGGACGCGGCGGTGACCCGCGCCAACGCGCAGAAGGCGCTGGACCAGGCCGACATCGATCGCCAGGCCGCCCAGCGCGATCTGGAACGCTACGAGCGCGGCTTCAACGGCGGCGCGGTGCCGCAGATCGACGTGGCCAAGGCCAAGGACGATCTGCGCAAGACCGAGATCGCGATGGATCACGCGCGCAAGGACGTGAACCTGCAGGGCCAGGGCGCCAGCCTGGATGCGCGCAACAAGCAGCTGATGGCCGAGCGCCAACGTTCCATCGTGGCCGAGGTGCAGCGCCAGGTCGATGCGCTGACCCTGCGCTCGCCGTTCGATGGCCAGGTCGGCCAGGTGCAGGCGGTGCAGCGCTCCAACGTGGCGATCAACGCGCCGGTGATGAGCGTGGTGGACCTGTCCAAGTTCGAAGTGGAGATCAAGGTGCCGGAGAGCTTCGCCCGCGATCTGGCGATCGGCATGCCGGCCCAGCTGACCAGCAACGGCCAGCCGTATCCGGGCGAGATCTCGGCGGTGTCGCCGGAAGTGGTGAATGGCGAAGTCAACGCGCGCATCCGCTTCAGCGACAAGCAGCCACCGGGCCTGCGCCAGAGCCAGCGCCTGAGCGCGCGCATCCTGATGGACACCCGCCGCAACGTGCTGATGGTCGAGCGCGGCCCGTTCGTCGAACAGTCCGGCGGCCGCTACGCCTACGTGATGGACGGCAACTCGGCGGTGCGCCGCCCGGTGCAGATCGGCGTGAGCAGCCTGAGCGCGGTGGAGATCGTCAGCGGCCTGCAGCCGGGCGACAAGGTCGTGGTGTCCGGCAGCGACCAGTTCGGCGATGCCGAGCGGGTCTCGATCAACTGATTCATCGACTCACCGTCTTCCCGTTTTCGTACCCGCCATTCCGTATTTCCCGTATTCCCAGACTTCCATGCTACGCACACACCAGAAGGACTTCGCCATGCTCGAGATGCGTTCGGTTTCCAAGGTCTACCGCACTTCCCAGGTGGAGACGCACGCGCTGCGCTCCCTCGACCTGCATGTCCGCGAGGGCGAGTTTGTCGCGGTGACCGGGCCGTCGGGCTCGGGCAAGACCACCTTCCTCAACATCGCCGGTCTGCTGGAAACCTTCACCGGTGGCCAGTACACGCTGGACGGCCAGGACGTGAGCGGGTTGTCGGATGACGCGCGCAGCAAGCTGCGCAACCAGAAGATCGGCTTCATCTTCCAGAGCTTCAACCTGATTCCGGATCTGAACCTGTTCGACAACGTCGACGTGCCGCTGCGCTACCGCGGCATGAGCGCTTCCGAGCGCAAGCAGCGCATCGAGGACGCGCTGACCCGCGTCGGCCTGGGCTCGCGCATGAAGCACTACCCGTCCGAACTGTCCGGCGGCCAGCAGCAGCGCGCGGCGATCGCGCGTGCCCTGGCCGGCACGCCCAAGCTGCTGCTGGCGGACGAACCGACCGGCAACCTGGACTCGCAGATGGCCCGTGGGGTGATGGAGCTGCTGGAGGAGATCAACAGCCAGGGCACCACCATCATCATGGTGACCCACGATCCGGAGCTGGCCGCGCGCGCGCAGCGCAACGTGCACATCGTCGACGGCGCCGCCACCGACCTGACCACCGAGCCACGCCTGATTTCCACGGTGGGCCTGGACGTCAATCTCGCTCCCGCCCAGGCCTGAGGAACTGACCATGTTCGGTTACTACTTCCAGCTTGCCCTGCGCAGCTTCAGGCGCAACAAGGTGCTGACCGCGCTGATGGTGCTGGCCATCGCGCTGGGCATCGGCGCCAGCATGACCACCCTGACCGTGTTCTACATCCTGTCCGGCGATCCGATGCCGGGCCGCAGCCACACCCTGTTCTACCCGCAGATGGATCCGCAAAGCATGGACGGCTACACCGCTGGCGAAGAGCCGGAGGAGCAGGTGACGCGTTTCGACGCCGAGGCGCTGCTGCGCGAGAAGAAGGGCGATCGCCAGGCGCTGATGACCGGCGGCGGCGTCAGCATCGAGCCGGAGAAACAGGGCCTGTCCCCGTTCGTGGTGGACGCGCGCTACACCTCGGCCGATTTCTTCCCGATGTTCGACGCACCGTTCGCGCAGGGAACGCCCTGGAGCGCACGCGAGGACGATACCCAGGCGCGCGTGGCGGTGATCTCCAAGAAACTCAACGAAAAGCTGTTCGACGGCGGCAACAGCGTGGGCAAGTCGATCCGCATCGACCAGAACGAGTTCCGCGTGATCGGCGTGCTGGAGGACTGGCGCCCCACCCCGCGCTTCTATGATCTGAACAGCGATCGCTACGGCGAGGTGGAGCAGGTGTTCCTGCCGTTCTCCACCGCGGTGAACATGAAGTTCGGCCGCAACGGTTCGATGAACTGCTGGGGCGACAGCCAGGGCGACGAGACCGGCGTCAATGCGCCCTGCACGTGGATGCAGTACTGGGTGCAGTTGGATACGCCGGAAAAGGTGGAAGCCTACCGCCAGTACCTGGTGAACTACTCCGACCAGCAGCGCCGCGCCGGCCGTTTCGAGCGGCCAACCAACGTGCGCCTGCGCAATGTGATGGAGTGGCTGGACTACAAGAAAGTCGTGCCCAGCGACGTGCGCCTGCAGACCTGGCTGGCATTCGGCTTCCTGCTGGTCTGCCTGATCAACACGGTGGGCCTGCTGCTGGCCAAGTTCATGCGTCGCTCCAGCGAAATCGGCGTGCGCCGCGCCCTGGGCGCCTCCAAGGGGGCGATCTTCACCCAGGCGCTGGTGGAGGCCGGCACCATCGGCCTGGCCGGCGGCGTGCTCGGACTGGGACTTGCCCTGCTGGGCCTGTGGGCAGTACGCCAGCAGCCGGCCAGCTACGCCGAACTGGCGCACCTGGACCCGGTGATGCTGCTGACCACGTTCGGCCTGGCGATCCTGGCCAGCGTGCTGGCGGGCTTGCTGCCCGCCTGGCGCGCCTGCCAGGTGACCCCGGCCATCCAGCTCAAAACCCAATGATCCAGTCGCCGCTCCGGCCGATGGACGCGCGGTAGCTCTCTCTCCCGCACGCCTCGGCCGGAACGGCAACTCTCCCGGAGCACACCTCATGGATATCCGCCCCATCTTCACCGCGCTGCGCCGGCACAAGACCGCCGCCGCACTGATCGTCATCGAGGTCGCGCTGAGCTGCGCGATCATCTGCAACGCCCTGTTCCTGATCAACGGACGACTGGAGCGCATGGACCGCGTCAGCGGCCTGGCCGAGAAGGAAATCGTGCGCGTCCAGCTGGCCGGCATCGGCCGCGACGAGAATGCCGAAGCACTCACCAAGGCCGATCTGGCGGCATTGCGCGCCCTGCCCGGTGTGAAGGCCGCTTCGGTGACCAACCAGGTGGCATTCAACAACAGTTCCTGGAACAGCGGCGTCCGCCTGAACCAGCAGCAGACCCATCAGAATCTGAACGCCACCGTCTACATGGCGGACGATCAGTTCCTCGATACCCTCGGCCTGAACCTGGTGGCTGGGCGCAAGTTCAACAGCGATGAATTCCTCGAATGGGAAACGTTGAACAAGCCCGACACCCCCGGCACCATCCCGTCGGCGATCATCACCCGCAGCATGGCCAACGCGCTCTATCCGGATGGCAGCGCACTGGGCAAGACGTTCTACAGCTGGGGCGATGAACCCATCAAGATCATCGGTATCGTCGAACACCTGGTGCGGCCAAGCGAACAGGGCGGACCGACCGCGTACGAGTACTCGATGATGTTTCCGATCCGGGTGCCCTTCAACATGGGCGGCCATTTCCTGATCCGCACCGATCCCGAGCGCCGCGCCGAGGTGCTGAAGGCTGCGGTGGACGTGCTGCAGAAGAACAGCCCCAATCGGATCATCCTGGAGCAGGACACCATCGAGGAGATGCGGAACGACTTCTACCGGCAGGACCGCTCGATGGCCTGGCTGCTGGTGGCGGTGTGCGTGGCGCTGCTGATCGTGACCGCGCTGGGCATCGTCGGCTTGGCCAGCTTCTGGGTGCAGCAGCGTTCCAAGCAGATCGGCGTGCGCCGGGCGCTGGGCGCGACCCGCCGGCAGATCCTGCGCTACTTCCAGACCGAGAACTTCCTGCTGGCCTCGCTGGGCATCGTCATCGGCATGGCGCTGGCCTACGGCATCAACCAGGTGCTGATGGGCAAGTACGAGCTGGCGCGGTTGCCGCTGTACTACCTGCCGGTGGGCGCGGTGCTGCTGTGGCTGCTGGGCCAGATTTCGGTGCTTGGCCCGGCCATGCGCGCGGCATCGGTGCCGCCGGCGGTGGCGACCCGTAGCGCTTGATCGGCCCGCCTGCTGCCCTCCGACTCCCCGCCCGACGGCAGGGAGTCTTCTTCCGCCGGGTGAACCATGGACCTTCGTTCCCTGTTTCGGATCCCGATCCTGCTGTGCCGGCACCGCGGCCTGGCCACGCTGCTGGTGCTGGAGGTCGCGGTTGGTTTCCTGCTGCTGTACCTCGCCTGGCAGGCACACTCGGCCTGGCAGCATGCGCGGACCGCACCCAGCGGAGTTTCCGAAGCCTCGTTGCTGGTCGTTCCGCCAATGGGCCGCGCGGCCACCGTCGTGGACGTGCCCGCGCTGATGCAGGCGCTGCGCGCCCTGCCCGGCGTCGAGGCCGCGGTCGCGACCAACCAGGTTCCGTACGCGCGCAACTCATGGAACGCCGCCGTGGGCGACCGCCCGCCGGTCGGCCGTGATCGGATCGCCAGCATCTACATGGGCGGCGCGGACATGCCCCGCGCGCTTGGCCTGGACATCGCCGCCGGCCGCGACTTGCTCGCTTCGGAAGATCAGGTCATGACACCGGACGCCGGCGACGGCAGCGCGCTGCCCGCGCTGGTCACCCGTTCGCTGGCCGAGGATCTGTATCCGGGCGGACCGGTGCTGGGCCGGCCGGTGAGTGGCCTGCAGCGACCGGCGCGGATTGTCGGCGTCGTCGACCGCGCGCCGCTGCCGCTGGGCAGTCGCGGTCACGCCTCGCCGGGCGCGGCGCTCTTCCTGCCGTTGCGTCCAGGCGATGCATCGTGGGCGCATCTGCTGATCCGCACCGCGCCGGAACAACGCGACGTGGTGGCGCAGCGGGTCCATGCCTTGCTCGTCGCGAGCTTCCCCGAACGACCGGTCGCCATGCCGTTGCGGATGGACGAGATGCGCCTGGATACCCTGCACGCGGAGCGTCGCTGGATGTGGACGACACTCGCCTGCGCGGCCGGCTGGTGGCTGCTGACGCTAATGAGCCTGGGCGTGGCCGGCCAGTTGTGGGTGCAGCAAAGCGCACTGCGGATCAGCCTGCATCGCGCGGTCGGCGCGACGGCGCGGCAGATCCGGCTGGCGGTGCGCTGGGAGCATTTCCTGATCACCCTGGCGGGTATCGGCCTGGGCGCCGTCGCCGCGCGCGCACTGTTCCACCGCCTGCCCGCGCCGTGGACCCTGGAACCCGCCTCGCCACTGTGGCTGGCCGGCGCGGCACTGGTGATCATGGCGGTGGCGCAACTCGCCGCGACCTGGCCCGCGCGCCGCGCCGCCAACGTCGCGCCGGAGCGCGTGACGCGCAAGCCCTGGGTTAGGCTATAGGCATGCCCATCATCCTCGTCATCGACGACAACCGCGCCGTCAGCACCGCGCTGGAAGTCCTGTTTTCCCTGCACGACATCACCACCCTGCACGCCGAATCGCCGGAGGCCGGCCTGGCCACGCTGCGACAGGAGCCGGTAGACCTGGTCATCCAGGACATGAATTTCTCCGCCGACACCACTTCCGGCGCGGAAGGCGAAGCGCTGTTCGCCGAAATCCGCGCGCAGCATCCGGATCTGCCGGTGATCCTGCTGACCGCATGGACCCACCTGGAAGCGGCGGTGAACCTGATCCGCGCCGGTGCGGTGGACTACATCGCCAAGCCCTGGGATGACCGCAAGCTGCTGGCGACTGTCAACAACCTGATCGAGCTGTCCGAGGCGCGCAGCGAACTGGATCGCCGGCGCAGCCGCGAGCGCCAGAGCCGCGGGCAACTCGCCGCCCGCTACGATCTGCGCGGACTGGTGTTCGAGGATCCGGCCAGCGAGCGCATGATCGCGCTGGCCTGCCAGGTGGCGCGTTCGGATCTGCCGGTGCTGATCACCGGGCCCAACGGCAGCGGCAAGGAAAAGATCGCCGAGATCATCCAGGCCAATTCCAGCGTGAAGGCCGGACCGTTCGTGACCCTCAACTGCGGCGCGCTGCCTTCCGAATTGATCGAAGCCGAGCTGTTCGGTGCCGAGGCCGGTGCCTACACCGGCGCCAACAAGGCGCGCGAAGGCAAGTTCGAGGCAGCCGATGGCGGCACCTTGTTCCTCGATGAAATCGGCAACCTGCCGCTGGCCGGGCAGATGAAGCTTTTGCGGGTACTGGAGACCGGCCGCTTCGAGCGCCTGGGTTCCAACCGCGAGCGACGGGTGACGGTGCGGGTGATCAGCGCGACCAACGCCGACCTGCCGGCGATGATTCGCGAGGGCACGTTCCGCGAGGATCTGTACTACCGGCTCAACGCGATCGAACTGAACCTGCCGCCGCTGGCCGAACGGCCCGGCGACATCCTGCCGTTGGCCGAACACTTCCGCCCGGCCGACAAGCCGATCGGCGAATCGGCCCGCGCGGCGCTGATACGGCACGGCTGGCCGGGCAACGTGCGCGAACTGCGCAACGTGATGCAGCGCGCCGGCCTGCTGGCCCAGGGCGCGCGCATCGAAGCGGCGGATCTCAACCTGCCCCGTTCGGCGCCGGTGCGCAGCGTTCCGTCCGACGAACCGGACAAGGCGGCGCTTGAAAACGCGCTGTCGCGTGCCGGCGGCGTGATCGCGCAGGCCGCCGCCGAACTGGGCCTGAGCCGGCAAGCGCTGTACCGGCGCATGGACCGCTACGGCATCCCGCGCGAATGACCCGTCGCTCGCTCGCCGGTCGCCTGTTGCTGTGGCTGCTGCCTTCGATGGCGGTGGCGATCGGGCTGCCACTGCTGCTGCATCGCTGGCTGGACGACGACCGGCTGGCGTTCCTGTTGTCGGCGCTGATCGTGCTGCCGCTGGTCATGCTGGCCGTGCGGCGAGCGCTGGCGCCGATGAATTCGCTGTTCCGCGCCTTGTCCGGCAGCGTGAACAGTTATCGCGACGGCGAGTACAACTTCGGCATCCATTGGGACAGCCCGGACGAACTCGGCGCGCTGGTGGCCTCCCACAGCGAACTGGGCGACGTGCTGCGCGAACAGCGCCAGAGCCTGGTGCAGCGCGAACTGCTGCTGGACACCATGGTGCAGAACACACCGGTGGCGATGCTGCTGCTGGCCACCGGCGGCGATGGCGTGCGCCGGGTCGTGTTCGCCAACGTCGCCGCGCGCAAGCTGTTGCATGGCGGCTGGAAACTGGAGGGACAGAATTTCGACCTGCTGCTGGAAAGCGCGCCGGTGGAAATGCGCGAGGCATTGTCGCGCGGCGGCGACAGCCTGTTCGCGGTGGCCCAGGCCGACAGCGAGGAGGAGGAACAGGTCTACCACCTGGCGCGCCGCTACTTCCGCCTCAATGGCCGTCGCCACGAACTGCTGCTGCTGCGCCTGCTGACCAGCGAACTGCGCCGGCAGGAAGTGATGACCTGGAAGAAGGTCATCCGCGTGATCAGTCACGAACTCAACAATTCGCTGGCGCCCATCGCCTCGCTGGCCCACTCGGGCAGCGAGCTGATCCGACGCGGCCGCCATGACCGGCTGGAGGAGATCTTCGCGACCATCGAGGATCGCGCCCGTCATCTGGAAGGCTTCATCCGCGGCTACGCGCGTTTCGCCAAGCTGCCGCAACCGCAGCTGCAGACGATCCATTGGAACACCTGGCTGGAAGGCCTGCGTCGGCAGATCACCTTCCAGCTGGAAATGCCCGCGGACGACCTGAGCAGCCGCATCGATCCGGCCCAGTTGGAACAGGCCCTGCTCAACCTGCTGAAAAATGCCCACGAATCGGGTTCCAGCGTGGACGGCGTTGCGATGAAGGTCACCCGCCTGCCGGACTGGATTCGCCTGGAAGTGATGGATCGCGGCAGCGGCATGAATGATGCCGTGCTGCAGAACGCGCTGGTGCCGTTCTATTCGACCAAGCGCAACGGCACCGGCCTGGGCCTGGCGCTGACCCGCGAAATCGTCGAGGCCCACGGCGGCCGCCTGTCCCTGCACAACCGCGAAGGCGGCGGCCTGTGCGTGGCGATCCAGCTGCCGGACAATCCGGGTGCCTGAGGCGTCGCGCGCACCCTCCCTTCCTGTGGGAGCGACGTAAGTCGCGATACGCGGAACACCCGGCATGCATCGTGATACGAATGCATGTGGCAAAAAGCTCGCGACTCACGTCGCTCCCACATGACAGATTGCGGTCCCGTAGAGCGGAGCTTGCTCCGCTGCACGGAAATCATCACCGCATCCTGAAACCCCGCGAGCCGGGCAAGCCCGGCTCCCCCTCAGGATTTCTTCTTGGGGCGCTGCCAGCCCTCGATGCTGGCCTGACGACCTCGGGCCACGGTGAGCTGATCGGCCGGCGCATTCTTGGTGATCACCGATCCCGCGCCGATGGTCGCATTGCGGCCCAGCGTCACCGGCGCCACCAGGGAGGAATTGGAGCCGACGAACACGCCGTCCTCGATGGTGGTGGTGGACTTGTTGACGCCATCGTAATTGCAGGTGATGGTGCCCGCGCCGATGTTGACGCCGGCGCCGATGACGGCGTCGCCGAGATAGGTCAGGTGATTGGCCTTGCTGCCCGTGCCCAGGGTGATCTTCTTGGTCTCGACGAAGTTGCCGATGTGCACGCTGTCGGCCAGCACGGTGCCCGGACGCAGGCGCGCATACGGGCCAATCTGGGCCTTGTCGCCGCAGACCACGCCTTCCAGGTCGCAGTGGGCACGCACCACGGTGCCGGCGCCCAGCTTGACGTCCTTCAGGCGGGTGAACGCGCCGATGCGCACGCCATCACCCAGTTCGACTTCGCCTTCCAGGATCACGTCCACGTCGATTTCGACATCGCGCCCCACCTTCACGGTACCCCGCTGATCGAAGCGCGACGGATCCAGCATGCGCGCGCCCTGCGTGCACAGCGCGCGCGCGGCGCGCAACTGGTACGCGCGTTCCAGCTGCGACAGCTGCCAGGGATCGTTGGCGCCCTCGGCCTCGATCGGATCGGCCACCAGCACCATCTCGGCCGGACTGAACTCGCCCGCGGCCGAAGCGAAGATGTCGGTCAGGTAGTACTCGCCCTGGACGTTGTGGTTGGACAGCGCCGACAGCCAGCGCCGCAGCGCGGTGGATTCGGCGGCGATGATGCCGGTGTTGATGGTGCGGATGCGCCGCTGTTCGTCGCTGGCGTCCTTGTGCTCGACGATGGCGGCGACCCGGCCCTCGGCATCGCGCACGATGCGCCCGTATCCGCTCGGATCCTCCGGCTCGGCCACCAGCACGGCGACCCGGCCCGGCGCGGCCAGCAGGCGTTGCAGGGTCTCGGCCCGGGTCAGCGGCACGTCGCCGTACAGCACCAGCACGCTGGCGGCATCCGGCACCTGCGGCATGGCCTGGGCGACCGCATGGCCGGTGCCCAATTGCTGGGCCTGGTGCGCCCATTGCAGATCCGGCTGATCGGCGAGCGCCGCCTGCACCTGATCGCCGCCATGCCCATACACCACGTGGATGCCGGCCGGCGCCAGCGCCCGCGCCGCCTTGATGACATGGGCAAGCATCGGCCGCCCGGCAATCGGCTGCAGCACCTTCGGCAGCGCCGACTTCATGCGCTTGCCTTCGCCGGCGGCCAGGATGATGACGTGCAGGGGGTGGGTCATTGGCGTTCCTGTAGAGACAGTCCTTGAAGCTCGATTCTAAGCCACCGTCGCGGGTAGCATGTGCGCTCCCCGATTTTCGCCGGCATCTCTTTGAGCCTGTTGCAGCAAGCGCCCCGTTACGTCATTGCCGGCATCCTCCAGTTGCTGCTGGACTGGCTGCTGTTCGTGGCCCTGACCGCGCTGGGTGTGGCGCCGGCACCGGCCAACCTGGCCGGCCGCGCCAGCGGCGCGCTGCTCGGTTTCTGGCTCAACGGGCGCTGGACGTTCGCGCAGTCGGGCAGGCCCAAGCTGGGGTGGCGCCGGCTGCTCCGCTTCATCGTGGTCTGGCTGACGCTGACACTGGTCAGCACATGGCTGGTCGCCGCCATCGCCGCCGGGCTTGGCCTGCAGCAGGCCTGGCTGGCCAAACCGCTCGTTGAAGGTGGCCTGGCGGTGGTCGCCTTCTTCCTCTGGCGTCACATCGTCTATCGCTGAGGAAGGGTTCCTCACGCATCGCGGTGGTCGATCGCGGCAGACGACCTGCGCCAGCCCCGCCTGCGCAGCGGACGGAAAAGAAAACGCCGGCCCAGGGCCGGCGTTTTCCATGACGCGAAATGGCATCGCGTCGTTCAGTGCTTCAGGTTCTTGCGCAGGCGCTCCAGCGCGCTCAGCTGGGCGATGCTCATGGCCAGCTGGGCCTGGGCTTCCTCGGCGCTCATCTTCGGATCCTTGTTGGCCAGGACGCGCTCGGCTTCTTCCTTGACCTTGCGGACCGAGGCTTCGTCGATGTCCTGCGCGCGGATCGCGGTGTCGGCCAGCACGGTGACGACCTGCGGCTGCACTTCCAGGATGCCGCCGGAGATGGCGAAGTCCAGATGCTCGCCGTTCGGCAGGGTCACCACCACCTTGCCCGGCTTGAGGCGGGTGATCAGCGGCGCGTGCTTGGGCGCGATGCCCAGTTCGCCGAGCTCGCCGGTGGCGACGACCAAGGTGGCTTCACCGTGGAAGATTTCCTGTTCGGCGCTGACGATGTCGCAACGGATGGTGCTCATGTTACCTCGCTGTCGCGGGGCGGGATTCGGGATTGGGGATTGGGGATTCGGCAAGCGCCGAAGCGCTCCTCATCCACACCCTATCCAGCACACGAATCCCGCTCTTGCGAATCTCTAATCCCGAATCCCGAATCCCAAGAAGGAGCGCTTACGCGCCAATCTTCTTGGCCTTCTCGACCGCTTCCTCGATGCTGCCGACCATGTAGAACGCCTGCTCCGGCAGGTGGTCGTACTCGCCGTCGACAATCGCCTTGAAGCCGCGGATGGTGTCCTTCAGGGCGACGTACTTGCCCGGCGAGCCGGTGAACACTTCGGCCACGTGGAACGGCTGGCTGAAGAAGCGCTCGATCTTGCGGGCGCGCGACACGGCCTGCTTGTCCTCTTCGGACAGTTCGTCCATGCCCAGGATCGCGATGATGTCCTTCAGTTCCTTGTACTTCTGCAAGGTGGCCTGGACACGACGGGCGGTGTCGTAATGCTCGTGGCCGATCACGTTCGGGTCGAGCTGGCGGCTGGTGGAATCCAGCGGGTCCACGGCCGGGTAGATACCCAGCGAGGCGATGTTGCGCGACAGCACGACGGTGGCGTCCAGGTGGGCGAAGGTGGTCGCCGGCGACGGGTCGGTCAGGTCGTCCGCGGGCACGTACACGGCCTGGATCGAGGTGATCGAACCGGTCTTGGTCGAGGTGATGCGTTCCTGCAGGACGCCCATTTCCTCGGCCAGGGTCGGCTGGTAGCCCACCGCCGACGGCATGCGGCCCAGCAGCGCCGACACTTCGGTGCCGGCCAAGGTGTAGCGGTAGATGTTGTCGACGAACAGCAGCACGTCCTTGCCCTTGCCCGAAGCATCCTTCTCGTCGCGGAAGTACTCGGCCATGGTCAGGCCGGTCAGGGCGACGCGCAGGCGGTTGCCCGGCGGCTCGTTCATCTGGCCGTACACCATCGCCACCTTGTCGAGGACGTTGGAGTCCTTCATTTCGTGGTAGAAGTCGTTGCCCTCGCGGGTACGCTCGCCCACGCCGGCGAACACGGACAGACCGCTGTGCGCCTTGGCGATGTTGTTGATCAGTTCCATCATGTTGACGGTCTTGCCGACGCCGGCGCCGCCGAACAGGCCGACCTTGCCGCCCTTGGCGAACGGGCACATCAGGTCGATGACCTTGATGCCGGTTTCCAGCAGGTCGTTGGCCGAGGACTGGTCTTCGTACGACGGGGCCGCACGGTGGATTTCCCAGTGGTCGCTGGCCTGCACCGGACCGGCTTCGTCGATGGGCGTGCCGAGCACGTCCATGATGCGGCCCAGGGTGCCGTTGCCCACCGGCACCGAGATGGCGCGGCCGGTGTTGACGGCGACCAGGTTGCGCTTCAGGCCGTCGGTCGAGCCGAGGGCGATGGTGCGCACGACGCCGTCGCCGAGCTGCTGCTGCACTTCCAGCGTGATGGCGGTGTTGTCGACCTTCAGCGCGTCGTACACCTTCGGCACTTCATTGCGCGGGAATTCGACGTCAACCACCGCACCGATGATCTGAACGATCTTGCCCTGACTCATTTTCGTTGCTCCGATTATTTAATTCGCTCGACCAGCCAAGCCGGTCTCTTCAGTGATTCGGGATTGGAGATTCGTGATTCAGGATTCGTGAAAGGCGCGCTGCGCTGCTCTTTCGAATCCCGATTCCCGATTCCCGAATCCCCGTTCCTACTTACACCGCCGCCGCGCCGCCGACGATTTCCGAGATTTCCTGGGTGATCGCCGCCTGGCGGGCCTTGTTGTAGACCAGGTTCAGGGTGCCGATCAGCTTGGTCGCGTTGTCGCTGGCGGCCTTCATGGCCACCATGCGCGCGGCGTGCTCGGATGCCAGGTTCTCCAGCACCGACTGGTACACCAGCGCCTCGATGTAGCGGGTGATCACGTGGTCCAGCACGGTCGCCGCATCGGGTTCGTAGATGTAGTCCCAATCGTGGTGGGCCACCTGCGTCTCCGCCGCCGGCAGCGGCAGCAGCTGGTCGAACGAGGCGCGCTGCGTCATGGTGTTGACGAAGCCGTTGTACACCACGAACACGCGATCCAGCTTGCCTTCGGTGTAGGCATCCAGCATGACCTTGATGACGCCGATCAGCTGGTCCAGCTTGGGGCTGTCGCCGAGGTGGGACACGCTGCCGACCAGATTGACCTTGATCCGGCGGAAGAACACCGAGGCCTTCTGGCCGATGGTGACCACGTCGACTTCGGCACCCTTGTCCTGCCAGCCGCGCACTTCGCCCAGCATCTTGCGGAACAGGTTGTTGTTGAGGCCGCCGGCCAGGCCGCGATCCGACGAGATGACGATGTAACCGACCCGCTTCACTTCCGGCCTCTCGACCATGAAGGGATGCTGGTAATCGGTGTTGGCCTGGGCCAGGTGGCCGATGACCTGCTTCATCGCCCGCGCGTACGGGCGCGAGGTCTTCATGCGGTCCTGCGCCTTCCGGATCTTGGAAGCCGAGACCATCTCGAGCGCGCGCGTCACCTTGCGGGTGTTCTGCACGCTCTTGATCTTGGTTTTGATTTCGCGTCCGCCTGCCATCTCTGCTCGCTCTGCTCGCGGGAATCGGGAATGGAGAATCGGGAATCGGCCAGGCCGCCCGCTTCTACGCTCTTACGATTCCCTAATCCCGATTCCCGAATCCCGGCTCTTACCAGGTCCCGGTCTGCTTGAACTCGGAGATGCCCTTCTTGAAGGCGCCTTCGATGTCGTCGTTCCAGTTGCCGGTCTTGTTGATGGTGTCGACCAGTTCGCCCTGGGTGTTGGTGAAGTGCGCGTGCAGCGCTTCTTCGAACGCCAGGATCTTGTTGACCGGCACGTCGTCGATGTAACCCTCGTTGACGGCGTAGATCGACAGCGCCTGCAGCGCGATCGACATCGGCGCGTACTGCTTCTGCTTCATCAGCTCGGTGACGCGCTGGCCGCGCTCCAGCTGCTTGCGGGTGGCTTCGTCCAGGTCCGAGGCGAACTGGGCGAACGCCGCCAGCTCGCGGTACTGCGCCAGCGAGATGCGGATGCCGCCGGACAGCTTCTTGATGATCTTGGTCTGGGCGGCGCCACCGACGCGCGACACCGAGATACCGGCGTTGACGGCCGGACGGATACCGGCGTTGAACAGGTCGGTTTCCAGGAAGATCTGGCCGTCGGTGATCGAGATGACGTTGGTCGGCACGAACGCGGACACGTCACCGGCCTGGGTCTCGATGATCGGCAGCGCGGTCAGCGAACCGGTCTTGCCCTTCACTTCACCGTTGGTGAACTTCTCGACGTACTCCTCGGACACGCGCGCGGCGCGCTCCAGCAGGCGGCTGTGCAGGTAGAACACGTCGCCCGGGTAGGCTTCGCGGCCCGGCGGGCGCTTCAGCAGCAGCGAGATCTGGCGGTAGGCGACGGCCTGCTTGGACAGATCGTCGTACACGATCAGGGCATCTTCGCCACGGTCCAGGAAGTACTCACCCATGGTGCAGCCGGAGTAGGCGCTGATGTACTGCATCGCGGCCGACTCGGAAGCGGTGGCGGCGACGACGATGGTGTGCTCCAGCGCGCCGTTCTCTTCCAGCTTGCGCACGACGTTGGCGACGGACGAAGCCTTCTGGCCGATCGCCACGTACACGCACTTAATGCCGGTGCCCTTCTGGTTGATGATGGCGTCGATGGCCATCGCGGTCTTGCCGGTCTGGCGGTCGCCGATGATCAGCTCGCGCTGGCCGCGGCCGATCGGGATCATCGCGTCGACCGACTTGTAACCGGTCTGCACCGGCTGGTCGACCGACTTGCGCCAGATCACGCCCGGGGCGACGCGCTCCACCGGCGCGGTCAGCTTGGCGTCGATCGGGCCCTTGCCGTCGATCGGCTCGCCCAGCGCGTTGACCACGCGGCCGAGCAGTTCGCGGCCGACCGGCACTTCCAGGATGCGGCCGGTGGTCTTGGCGACGTCGCCTTCGCGCAGGTGTTCGTAGTCACCCAGCACCACGGCGCCCACGGAGTCGCGCTCCAGGTTCAGCGCCAGCGCGAAGGTGTTGTTCGGCAGTTCGATCATTTCGCCCTGCATCACGTCTGCCAGGCCGAAGATGCGCACGATGCCGTCGGACACGCTGGTGACGGTGCCTTCGTTGCGCGATTCCGCGGCCAGCTTGACCTTCTCGATGCGGTTCTTGATCAGATCGCTGATTTCAGAGGGGTTGAGCGTGGTAGCCATTTTGGTTTCCTGTAGGGTGGGCCTTGGCCCACCATCATGTTCGGTGGGCCGAGGCCCACCCTACGTTTCTTGTCAGTGCGTGAGCGCGGTCTGCAGGCGCGACAGCTTGCCCTTGAGCGAGCCGTCGATGACCACTTCGCCCGCGTCGATCACCGCGCCGCCGATCAGCGATTCGTCGATGGCGGTTTCCACCACGACGTCGCGACCCAGGCGCTTCTTCAGCGCGACCTTGATTGCGTCCAGCTCGCCGGCCGGCAATGCCACCGCCGAGGTGACCTTGGCGCGGACGATGTGCTCGGCCTCGGCGCGCAGTTCCTCGAACAGCGCGGCGACTTCCGGCAGCTGCGGCAGGCGACGGGCTTCGGCCAGCAGCGACAGGAAGCGGGTGAACGACTCGCTGGCGCCTTCCGGAGCCAGCAGCGCGACCGCCTGGGCCTGCGGCAGTTCCGGGTTGGGCAGCAGCGCGGCGACCTGCGGATCGGCGGCGACGCGCGCGGCAAAGCCGAGCGCGTCGGACCACGCGACGAGGGCGCTTTCGTCACGCGCGGCCGCGAAGGCGGCACGGGCGTAGGGACGGGCGACGGTTAGGGCCTGGCTCATCGTTCAGCGATCCCGTCAGATTTCCGCGGCCAGTTCATCGAGCAGCGCCTTGTGGGCGTTGGCATCGATTTCGCGGCGCAGCAGCTTCTCGGCACCGGTCACGGCCAGCGTGGAGACCTGCTTACGCAGTTCCTCGCGGGCGCGGGTCGCGGCGGCCTCGATCTCGGCTTCGGCCAGCGCCTTCTGGCGGTTGGCTTCGGCGATCGCCTCGTTCTTGGCGGCATCGACGATCTGGTTGGCACGGGCGTGCGCCTGATCGATGATTTCGTTCGCCTTGACGCGGGCTTCCTTCAGGGCCTCGTTGACCTTCTCTTCGGCCACCGCGAGTTCGCGCTGGCTGCGATCAGCGGCAGCCAGGCCTTCGGCGATCTTCTTTTGACGCTCTTCGATCGCGTTCAGCAGCGGCGGCCAGATCTTGGTCGCGATGATCCAGATCAAACCGGCAAACGCCAGCGCCTGGGCAAATAGGGTCAGACCGATGTTCATGGGTTTAGCTCTGCCAGTGGTGATGGGCGGGAAACACGCGGCCTCCCGGCCCTTCTATCTGCGTTGCGGGCGTCCGGATGGCCGTCGCCCGCACTTCAGAAACCGCTGATCAGCCGCCGGCCAGCTTGGCCAGCTGCTCGGTGAACGCGGTGGCCAGCGGGTTGGCGAAGGCGAACAGCAGGCCCACGGCGACGCTGATGATGAACGCGGCGTCGATCAGGCCGGCGGTGATGAACATGCGGACCTGCAGGACCGGGATCAGTTCCGGCTGGCGCGCGGCCGATTCCAGGAACTTGCCGGCCATGATGGCCAGGCCCAGACCCGCGCCCAGAGCGGCCAGGCCGATCATGATGCCGATGGCGAGGACGGTGGAGGCCTGAACTTGAGCGAGGGTGGTCAGAACGGTTTCCATGGTTTTCTCCGGAACTAAATTGCTAAAGGGTGGAATGTTTAAGGTGCAAAGGGTGAAGCGAAATCAGTGGCTGTCTTCCGACAGGCTCAGGTACACGATCGACAGCATCATGAAAATGAAGGCCTGCAGCGGGATGACCAGCAGGTGGAACAGCATCCAGCCGAGGCCGAAGGCGCCGCCCGCGAGCGCGCCGACGATGCCGGCGCCGCCGAGCACCCAGATCAGCAGGAACACGATCTCGCCGCCGAACATGTTGCCGAACAGTCGCATGGCCAGCGAGATCGGCTTGCTCAGCCACTCGACGATGTTGAGGATGAGGTTGAACGGCATCATCCACTTGCCGAACGGCGCGGTCAGGAACTCCTTGGTGAACCCGATCGGGCCCTTGGAGCGCAGCGCGAAGAACAGCATCAGGAAGAACACGCTGATCGACATGCCGAGGGTCGCGTTGACGTCGGCGGTCGGGACCGGCTTCCAGTAGTGCACGCCCATCAGCTCGAGCGGCTTGGCGATGAAGTCTGCCGGAATCATCTTCAGCAGGTTCATCAGCAGGATCCAGAAGAACAGGGTGATCGCGATCGGGGTCACCAGCTTGCTGGTGCCGTGATAGGTGTCGCGCGCCTGCTTGTCGACGAACTCAAGCATGATTTCAACGAAGGCCTGCCATTTGCCCGGGACGCCCGAGGTCGCCTTGCGGGTGGCCAGCCAGAACATGAACACCATCAGCAGACCCATCAGCACCGAAGTGATGATGGTGTCCAGATGGATGGCCCAGAACCCGCCCTCCTGAACCTGGAACGTCAGGTTGTGGAGGTGGTGCTGGATGTAACCGGTGGGTGTCAGTGTTTCCTCGCCCGCCATGTGTCCTAGATCCTGCTAATAAGAATTTTTTATCGGAGCCTGGCCATCGCCAGCGCCTGTGCCGCCATCCCGGTCAGCGTGCCGGCCAGCAGGGCCAGAGGTGGAAGTTTCCACACCCCGATTCCCAGCAGCAGCACCACAACAACCGTGATCCACTTGATAACCATCCCGGCCAGCAACCGCACCATCGCGGTCCCCGCACCGGTCACCCCGGCGCCGAAGGCCAGCCGGGCGGCGAACCATCCCCCCGCCACCATCGCCAGTCCCCCGACCGCGGCCGCCAGCGCCTGGGATTTTCCCCAGAGCAGGAAGGCCATCGCGACCAGCAGCACGGCACCCAGCTGGAAAGCCGTTGCGCGCAATACCAGCCGCCGGCCCGCAGCGACGGAGTTCAGCACAGTAGGTCCTACGGGGTTTCGTGGCGGGGAACAAGGCCTGATAGCGCCTCGCCGAGCCGCAAAAGTATAGCAGGGGGCTATTTTCCGGGACAACCGCCGAAGGTCGTAAAGTTGCGTTCGCGGGCTGTCATGGGTGGCTTTCGTGACGGGAACCTGCCGGTAACCGTTTCCAGCCCGGATGAACGGCAGCCGCCTCACCTCCCTGTTCATATTTTTATCGCTTTTTTTGCGGAACTTTGACGAACTCCCTTGGTCAGTCCTGCTTGCAAGGTCTGCGAACCAACTTCCTCGTCCGATGCTCCGAGCAGACCTTTAGAAGCCCCGAGGCTCCTGGCCCGGGGCTTCGCTCTTTCCGGGACTGGCGTTTTCACGCGACCAGAACCGCGGTTTCACTTCATGTCCACGGCATGACGCAGAGGGTGGAAAGCCTGTTCATTGTTCCAGGAGAGACAGGCATGAGATTTCGGGCTTCCCTTCCCCTGATGCTGGTTTTCGGCGCCGCCGGCATTTCGGCGGCAAACGCGCAGGAACCGGACCGCTTCACCCTCCGGCTGGGCGCCATGGACGTCGACGCCGACGGCGTGCTCAGCGGACGAACCAATTTCCAGGGCCAGGATCTGCGCTTTTCCCAGGACTTCGACTTCGGCGGCAAGGAACTGGTCCCGCGCATCGACGGCGTGTTCCGGATGGGCCAGCGGCACCGGCTGATCTTCGACTACTTCCAGTACGACAAGGACCGCCGGGCGACGCTGGGAGAGGACCTCTCGTATGACGATGTCACCATTCCCGCCGGCAGCTTCGCCAAGGGCAAGGCCAAGTTCCAGCTGGCCAGCCTGATGTACGACTACGCCGTGGTCGATACGCCCACCTTCAATCTCGGCCTGCAGATCGGCGCCGAGTGGGCCAAGCTGGAAGGCCGCCTGTATGCCGAGGCCGGCGAGAACAGCTATGAAACCCGCAGCAGCGACGACGGCTACGCGCCGGTGGTGGGCCTGCGCCTGACCGCCACGCCCAATGAAAAGTGGCTGTTCAACCTGCAGGGCCAGTACCTGGACGCCGGTTGGGGCGATTTCGGCGACTACGACGGCAGCATCACCCGCGCCAACGCGCTGGTCGAATACCGCTTCACTCCGCATTTCGGGCTGTTCGCCGGCTATGACTGGTTCAAGCTGGACGTCGAACGCGCGGGCAGCGACGGGCTGCTGGGACTGGATCAGCGCTTCAAGGGTCCGATAGCCGGCGTGACCCTGGCGTTCTGAATTTATAGATAATGTCTATCGAAAATACTGAAAGGACTCATTGGACTTTGGCTGGCCCGACCTCATAATGAGAATCAATCTCATTTGAGCATCGAGGTCGACCATGACCAAGACATTCACCTTCGCCGCCCTGCACTTCTCGGTCGCCTTCCTGCTGGGCTGGGCATTCACCGGCAGCTGGCTGGTCGGCGGTGCGCTGGCCCTGGTCGAGCCGGCCTGCAATACGGTGGTATTCCATTTCCACGAGAAAGTGTGGAAGCGGATCGAGCGTCGCCGCGCCGAGCGCGCGGCCGCCGTTCCCGCATGACCCCGTAGAGCGGAGCTTGCTCCGCTGCGGGATGTCTCGTACCCGGGACGCTCCAGCCGAGCAAGCTCGGCTCTACGGGGGCGGGGGAAACATCTGGGTAGCCATGCAGATATAGTCGGCCAGCGGCATGTCGCCCATCGCCGCGCGCCGCTGATCGACTTCCGACTCCGGCGCCTCGATCGCCTTGGGCACCCAGCGTCCGCCTTGCGCCAATAGCTGGCTGCCATAGCGCTGCGGCTTGCCCTGCCCCGCCAGCACGCGGTCGGTCAGCAGGATGAACTGGTGGCGGGAGATTTCCCCGCTCTGCACGCGTGGCGTGATCGCCGACAGCATCTGCTCCTGGAACACCGGATCGGCGTCGGCGTGCTGCACCAGCAGCCAGGCCGCATCGACGCCATCGCGCCCGACCAGTTCGGCGGTGGGGAATCCATGTTCGGCGACAATCTGTTTGAGCCGCGGCAGGTGCTCGGCGTCGACCTGCATCATCTGCCGGATATCCTCCTGCGACCAGTGGCCATCGCGGACGTCCTGATCGCGGGCCTGCATCCGCAGCAGTTCGATCCGCAGATCCGACAGGCGTGCCGCGGCGTCGGCGATATCCGGCGGCGACGGCTTGGGGTGCAGGCGGACGAATGCCGCCGCGCCCGGGCATTTCGCGTAGGCGGCGGCTTCCCGCGGGTCGTCATCGGCCCTGGCGGGCAGCATCAGTGCCAGCAATACGGCTGCGGCCATCCCGTGGTACGTCATCGAATCATCCCTGTCCGTGCATGCGTGTTGTCGGCGATTCTAGCGGGAAGCCCCTCTTCTCCGGGAACGCTCAAGCCGAGCAAGCCGGGCTCTGCGGGCTGGTGTTCGGACTGTGCGGTGTTCAAAAAGAAACCGCCCAGGCAGGCGGTTTCCTTATCTGCATTGCGGAGACAGACCGCTTACTTCTTCTTCGGAATGTACAGGTCGGTGATGGTGCCTTCGTAGACTTCGGCCGTCATCGCCACCGTCTCGCTGAGGGTCGGGTGCGGATGGATGGTGCTGCCGATGTCGCCGGCTTCGGCGCCCATCTCGATCGCCAGCGCGATTTCGCTGATCAGATCGCCGGCATGCACGCCGACGATGCCGCCGCCGATGATGCGGTGGGTTTCCTCGTCGAAGATCAGCTTGGTGGAACCTTCGCCGCGACCGATGCCGACCGCGCGCGCCGACGCCACCCACGGGAACTTGCCGATGCCGACCTTCAGGCCCTTGGCCTTGGCTTCGGTCTCGGTGACGCCGACCCAGGCGATTTCCGGATCGGTGTAGGCCACCGACGGAATCACCCGCGCCACCCATTCCTTCTTCTCGCCCGCGGCCACTTCCGCCGCCAGCTTGCCTTCATGGGTGGCCTTGTGCGCGAGCATGGGCTGGCCGACCAGATCGCCGATGGCGAAGATGTGCGGCACGTTGGTGCGCATCTGCGGGTCCACCGGAATGAAGCCGCGATCGGTGACGGTCACGCCGGCCTTGTCGGCATCCAGCTTGCCGCCGTTGGGCGAACGGCCCACCGCGACCAGCACGCGATCCCAGGTGCCGGATTCCAGTTCCGGCTTCTGGCCTTCGGTGGCGCTCTCGAACGACACGGTGATGCCCTTCTTGGAGGCTTCGACCTTGGCCGCCTTGGTCTTCAGGTGCACGGCCACGCCCTGCTTCTTCAGGCGGTCGGCCAGCGGCTTGACCAGGTCCTTGTCGGCGCCGGGCATCAGCTGGTCCATGAACTCGACCACGGTCACTTCGCTGCCCAGCGCGCGGTACACCGTCGCCATTTCCAGGCCGATGATGCCGCCGCCGACCACCAGCAGCTTCTTCGGCACTTCCTGCAGCGCCAGCGCGTCGGTGGAATCCATCACCCGCGGATCGTCCCACGGGAAGTTGGGCAGCTTCACCGCCTGCGAACCGGCGGCGATGATGCAGTTCTCGAAACGCAGCAGCTGGGTCTTGCCATCGCTGCCGGTGATTTCCAGTTCATGCGGCGAGACGAACTTCGCCACGCCCTGCACGGTCCGCACCTTGCGCTGCTTGGCCATGCCGGCCAGGCCCTTGGTGAACTGGCCGACCACGCGGTTCTGCTTGAAGTCGCGCAGCTTGTCGAGATCGATCTTCGGCTTGGCGAACTCGATGCCGATATCTGCCGAATGCGCGGTCTCGTCGATCAATGCAGCGGCATGCAGCAGTGCCTTGGACGGGATGCAGCCCACATTGAGGCAGACGCCGCCCAGCGAGTCGTAGCGCTCCACCAGCACGGTGTCGAGACCGACGTCGGCGGCGCGGAACGCGGCGGTATAACCACCGGGACCGGAACCGATCACCACCATCCGGCATTCGATGTCCGCGGGCTTGCCGGTGCCCAGCGCCGGCTTCGGCGCGGCGGGTTCGGCGGGTGCGCGGTGCGAGGGCGTGACTGGCGGCTTGCTGGCCGGCGCGGCGGCCGCAGGCGCGGCCGCGCCGCTTTCCAGCACGGCCACCACGCTGCCTTCGGACAGGGTGTCGCCCAGCTTGACCTTCAGTTCCTTGATCACGCCGGCGGCCGGCGACGGCACTTCCATCGTCGCCTTGTCCGACTCCAGGGTGACCAGGCCCTGATCCTTCTTCACCGTGTCGCCCACGGCGACCAGGATTTCGATGACCGGCACGTCGTTGTAGCCGCCGATGTCCGGCACCTTGGCTTCCAGGGTGCCGCCCGCCGATGCCGCAGGCGCGGATGGCGCGGATGGCGCGGCAGGCGCCGGCGCGGAGGCGGCCGGAACAGCGGGTGCGGCCGCCTTGGCCGGCGCAGCCGGAGCGGCGGCGGGCGCGGACGGCGCCGCGGCGGCACCTTCGACTTCCAGCACCGCCACCACACTGCCTTCGGACAGGGCATCGCCCAGCTTGACCTTCAATTCCTTGATCACGCCGGCGGCCGAGGACGGCACTTCCATCGTGGCCTTGTCCGATTCCAGGGTGACCAGGCCCTGATCCTTCTTCACCGTGTCGCCCACCGCGACCAGGATCTCGATGACCGGCACATCGTCGTAACCGCCGATGTCGGGGACTTTTACTTCAACAGTCGTGTTTGCCATGGTTCCAGCCCCCGCTTACAGCAGCACGCGACGCAGGTCGCCCATCAGTTGCGCCAGGTACGCGGTGAAGCGCGCGGCGGAGGCACCGTCGATGACGCGGTGGTCGTAGCTCAGCGAAAGCGGCAGCAGCATGCGCGGCGCGAACTGCTTGCCGTCCCACACCGGCTGGATGGAGGACTTGGACACGCCGAGGATGGCGACTTCCGGCGCGTTGACGATCGGAGTGAACGCGGTGCCGCCGATACCGCCCAGCGAGGAAATCGAGAAGCAGCCGCCGGACATGTCGGCCGGGCCGAGCTTGCCGTCGCGGGCCTTCTTGGCCAGTTCACTGGTTTCGGCGGCCAGCTCGTTGACGCCCTTCTTGTCGACGTCGCGGATGACCGGCACGACCAGGCCGTTCGGGGTATCGGCGGCGAAGCCGATATGGAAGTACTTCTTCAGGGTGAGGTTCTCGCCGCTGGCGTCCAGCGAGGCGTTGAACTCGGGATACTTCTTCAGCGCGGCGACGCTGGCCTTCATCAGGAACGCGAGCATGGTCAGCTTGATGCCGGCCTTCTCGTTCTCCTTGTTCAGCGCCACCCGCAGCGCTTCCAGCTCGGTGATGTCGGCGTGATCGTGCTGGGTGACGTGCGGGATCATCGCCCAGTTGCGCGCGAGGTTGGCGCCGGAAATCTTCTTGATGCGCGACAGCGGCTGGACTTCGACTTCGCCGAACTTGCTGAAGTCCACCTTCGGCCACGGCAGCAGGTTCAGCCCGCCACCAGCGCTGGCGACAGGCGCGGCACCGGCCGCAGCCGGCACGCCGCCGGACAGGGCCGCCTTCACGTAGCGCTGCACGTCTTCCTTGCTGATGCGGCCGCCGCGTTCGCTGCCCTTGACCTGATCCAGGTCGACGCCGAGCTCACGGGCGAACAGGCGCACCGTCGGGCTGGCGTAGGCCACCTTGGACGGCAGCACGCGGTCGGCATTGAACTCCACCGGCGGGGTGCGCGGGGGCACGGCTTCCGGATCGATGCCGGGCTTGTCTTCCAGCGCGCGCGGCGCGGCGGGCGCGGTCGGCGCGGCGGCTTCCTGTGCGATCTCGCGCTGGGTGAGCTTGTCCGGGGTCGGGGCGACCGCGACCGGCTCGACCTTCGCGCCGGTCTCGGCGGTCTTGACCGGCTCGGCCTTGGCCGGTTCGGCCTTCGGCGCGGCGGGAGCGGCGGCGCCTTCGGCCACCTCGATCAGGGCGACCACCGAGCCTTCGGCCAGTTCGTCGCCCAGCTTGACCTTCAATTCCTTGACCACGCCGGCGAAGGCCGACGGGACTTCCATCGTCGCCTTGTCGGACTCCAGCGTGACCAGGCCTTGATCCTTGGCGACGGTATCGCCAACGGCGACCAGCACTTCAATGACGGGAACGTCACTGTAGCCACCGATGTCGGGAACACGCGCTTCCTTGATTTCGGCCATGGGGGAACTCCAGCGATCACTTGCCAATAGGGGAACCCCTATTGTGGCCATCCCCGCCCGGTGCGCCAACCTCTGAGGGCAATTATTTTCGGGCCGGGACCGCTGGAATCGGCCGTCGCGGCTCGCGCGACGGCATGCACGCCTTGCTCAGTCGCCGGTGGTATGCCTTTGGTCGGGCTTTTCTTCCAGCAGGTTCAGCGCCTGCCCGCCGGGGAGACGATACGCCAGCGCATTGTCGATGCGCTCCATTTCGCGCATCTGCGAGCACAGTTTCTCCGCGCGCACTTCCAGCGCCTTGGCGCGTGGCGCCACCCGCGCTTCCACTTCCTTGTCCAGCCCGTCCATCCGCTCCAGGCGATCGGCATCGCCGGTCAGGGCCGCCGTGAGCGCGCCACCGACGATGTCGCCGATGACGCTGGGCATCACTTCGCCGACCGCGCGCTCGATGCCCTTGTCCAGATCCTGGCTGTTGAAGCGGTTGGCGCTGATCGAACGGGCGATACCCTGGTCGATGGCCTTGCGCGCCTTGTCCAGCGACTTGCGGGTGCGATCCGGATGGTTGCTGATGCTGGCGGCGACTTCGCCCAGCGCGGTGAACGCGATGTCGGCGGCGTCGCGGCCGATTTCGTGCGCCAGCGGCATGGCGGTGCGCGCGCCGCGTTCGAAGTCGATCAGGCGCTGGCGATCGTCGTCGTTGATCCGGACCCAGCGGTCATCGACGAACAGGCGCCCCTGGCGCATCACGATCGCCTTGGGCGCGCCGCTTTCGCGGGTGAAGATCACGCTGCGCTCGTTGACCGTCATGTCGTAGTCGCTTTCGATCTCGCAGCGGACATC
The DNA here is from genome assembly GCF_014851695.1 of Pseudoxanthomonas sp. PXM04. NCBI lineage: Bacteria > Pseudomonadati > Pseudomonadota > Gammaproteobacteria > Lysobacterales > Lysobacteraceae > Pseudoxanthomonas > Pseudoxanthomonas sp. PXM04. Next base: position 127,929 of record NZ_JACVAG010000006.1, on the reverse strand, counting down.
CTTGGCCTGCGCGGACACGGCCAGCCCGGACAGCGCGGCCAGGCACAGCAGGGAAAGGCGCGGGGCGGAACGGATCATGGGCGGCCTCCGGAAGTTCGGTTGCCAACAGGATGCCAGCGCAACGGACCGCCCGCACATGCCGGACGGGGGCATGACCTTCGTCAGGGCCGCTCCGGAACAGGAGGGTCCGGGACGGAAGTGTCCGGGGCGGGAACGCGCAGGCAGGGCTTCAGGATTCCCCAGGATTTGGCCAGGCGTTCCACGCCGAAAGCCGCGTTGGCCGGACTGGTGGACGGCAGCGCGTGGAACACGAGCCGCGCGGCCAGCGCCGCCGGCAGGGTCGGCGCGACGTGGCGCTGGAACGCCTGCGCCGCCTTGCCGCCGTTGAAGGCCACCGCGCGCAGGGAGGGCCGTGCCTCCAGCCAGTCCACCAGCGGGTTGGCGACCTCGCTGCCGCGGACGATGTCCGCGTCCAGGCTGCCACAGCGCTCGCAGGTTCCAATCACGTCCCACAGGCCGACACCGGCGGCCTGCAGCGCGGCCAGCCGGAGCGGGTAGTCGAGCGCGGGATCGAAACCGCACAGCGCGCCCATCAGCGGCCAGAACCGGTTGCGCGGATGGGCGTAGTAGCGCGCCGCCGCCAGCGATGCCGCGCCCGGCATCGAACCCAGCACCAGTACCCGGCAATCCGGGGCCGCCTGCGGCGGCAAGCCGCGCAGGAGCGTCGCGCTCATCCGGCCGGCGTCTGCCATGGCCGCACCACCAGCAGCGCGCCGGCGACGACCAGCAGCGCACCGATCACGCGGGTGCCGTCGATGGGCTGGCGCGCATGCAGCACGCCGAAATGATCCAGCAGCAGCGAGCCCACCAATTGTCCGAACACCACCAGACAAATCAGCGGCGCGGCGCCCATGCGCGGAATCAGCAGGGTCGCGGCGGCAACGTAGATCGCGCCGATGGCGCCGCCGGTCCACGCCCACCATGGCACCCGCGCCAGCGCCGCCGGGTCGAAGGTGGGCCGCGTGGCCAGCCACCACAGCGCCAGCACGCCGGTGCCGACCGCGAACGACATCAGCGCGGCGAACAGCGGGCCGAAGGTCTGCCGTCCCAGCGATGCATTGATCAACGCCTGCAACGGCAACAGCATGCCGATGAACACCGCCAGGCCCATTCCGATTGCTTTCATGTCCATCTTCCCGGATTCGAAGGCGGACACGATACGGCAGGCGATGTGTTCAGGCGCACGACGCTGCGTGGCGCCGCTGGAACGATCGCCCTCAGCGCGGCTGGCGGCCCAGGCGGCGATCGAAGAAGCGCGCGATCAGGCCATAGGCTTCCTGCGACTCCGGCAGATCCGGATACACGAAGAAGGCATGCCACAGGCCATCGAACAGCACCAGTTCCGCGTCCACGCCCGCGCCCAGCAGCCGGCGCTGCATCGTGCTCACCGCGCTGGCCGCGAAGTCGCGCCCGCCGGCCAGGAACAGGGTGGGCGGAAACTTCGCGAGCAGTTCCGGCGACTGACCGGGATAGGCGACCGGGTCGTCCGCCTGCGCGGTGCGCAGGTACGGCAGGCTCGCGCCACCGTCCGATTGCAGTGGCGGCACGCCGACCGCCAGTTGTCCCAGAGTCGCCGAATCCCCGGCGAACAGCAGGCCGGTGCCGCAGAAGTTGCCGATCGCGCCGGGACGCGGCAGATCCCGCTTCAGGATCCGCGCGGTGGCCTGCGCGGTCAGCATGCCGCCGGCCGAACAGCCGTAGATGCCGATGTTCTCCGCGCGGTACTGCTTGAGCAGCTCGCGGTAGACGGCTTCCACGTCGTCCACTGCGGCCGGGTAGGGATGCTCGGGCGCCAGCCGGTAATCCACCGTCACCACCCGGATGCCGGCGACCGCGGCAATCGGCACCGCTTCCACCAGCGCGCCGCTGCCCGAGCCCCACATGAAGGCGCCGCCGTGCAGGTTGATCAGCACCCGCTGCGCGTTGTCGCCCTGCGCGCCGGCCTGCGGATCCACCACGTGCACCGGCACGCCGCCGATGCGGGTGGCTTCCACCTTGGCCGGATAGCGGCGCTCGGCTTCGGCCAGGCGGTCGTCGTTGTAGCGCTGGTAGAAGCGCCGCTGATCGGCGATGTCGGCCGGATTCGGCCCCTTGCCTTCGCGGGTTTCGGCCAGCATCCGCTCGAACTGCGCACGCGCCTCGGCGCTGGCGAACCGGCTGTAGGGCAGCGACGTGGCCGGCATCGCCACGGTATCCGGCGCGGCCGGCTTGTCCTGTGCGATCGCCGCCAGCGGCGCCGACAGCGCCGACAAACCCAGGGCGAGACGCAACATCGCGCGGCGCCGGTGCGCGGTGAAAAGCAGGTTCTTCTTCATCATTTTTCCTTTCCGGATTCGGCCGCGGGCGCCGCGTCAGGCGGCGGCAGGGCAAGGAACACCGTGCTCCAAAGTTGCGCGGCGTTGGATTCGTCCTCGTGCGCACCCTGCGCGCCAAACGGCTCGACCTGATAGCGGCCGTCGCGGTACGACCACGACCACAGCTCGGAGGTGCGCACCGCGTCGGCGGCGCGGATCGCCCGCCACAGCCGGGCCTGCGCATCGCCCAATGCGGCGCGTGTCTCGGCCGGCAAATCGTCCCGCGCCAGTTGCCGTCGCAGGCCGGCCGCCAGCACCGCCTGCTGCCAGGCCCACACCACCGTGCCGTGGTAGGCGGCGCTGCCCAGGCGTGGCCAGACCTCGCGATCGGCGTAGGCGGGATTGGCGACCAGCAGGCCCACGTCGGTCATCAGGCCGGCCGGGAAAGGACGCATCAGATTGTCGACATCGCGCGCCAGGGACTGCGCATCGGGTCGGCCGAACAGCAGGCGGAAGCCTTCGTCCGAATGCAGCACCGGCACCGGCCTGCCCTGCGCATCCAGCGCGAGCGCCGCGAACGCCAGTTCGCCGTCACCCAGCGCATCGAGCGCCGCGCGATCCGGCACGCCGGCATCGGTGGCGTAGGCACGGATCTGTTCGGCCGCGCGCGCGTTCGGCAACCGCACCGTGAACAGTTCCGCCGCGCGTCGTTCCCAGGTATCGGCGCGTCCCGCGGCGGCGCGCAGCTGCGTGCGCTGTTCCACGCTGGTGTAGCCGTCCAGCAGGCCGCTGTCGAGGAATCCGCCCATCGCGCGCAATGCCGCCGGCATCCATACCGCGTTGACGTCGTAGGGATAGCGGCCGCGCCCCAGACCCTCATTGCTGTCGCGCCACTGTCCCACCGGCTTGTCCGGCTTGAGCGCGATCAGGTTTCGATACGCGGGCTCCTCCGCGAACGCGCGGCTCTGCTCCGCCACGAACAACAGGTTGCGCACCAGCGTTTCGCCGTTGCGACCCTGTTCGCCCCGGCGGGCGAGGAAATCGCGGGCGCGCGCCCGACCGCGCGCATCCTCCAGCAGCCAGGCCGCGGCCACCGGCGGCAGCATGTAGTCGTCGTCGATCATCGTGTAGTCGTAGATCGGCGCGGCGGACGGCTTGCCCTGTTCCTTGCGATGGCGCAGCACCGCGAACTCGCCGATGTCCTCCTCGTGGGCGACTTCGCCATCGGGCGCCAGGCGCGCCAGTACCGCGCCGATGCCGGCCTCCACCGCCTCCGGTTGCAGCACCGGCATCAGCAGGCGCACCGACATCAGGGTGTCGCGGCCGAAATAGGTGTCGAAGCGCCACGATCCGGCCAGGAATTTCTCGTGGTAGCTCAGGAATCGCAGCGCCTGGCGGCTGCGCAGATCGGCCGTCGCGTGTTCGTTGAGCAGGCCGGCGGCGCTGAACGGAACCAGCGGGGTCTCCCCGGTCGAGGCGCGGATGCGCAGCCGCAGCGGTTCGCCGGCGCGGTTCGCGCGCAATACGATTTTCCCGTCCTCGCGCTCGAAGCGGCCGTTCCCGGCCTCCAGGGCGATGGCGTAGCCCGGCGCGCCATCCAGCCGATTGCGTTTCCAGCGGACCGCATCGGCGGAGACTTCGGGCTGCGCGGCGGTCTCGGCCGGATAGGCCTGGCCCAGTTGGTAGTCGCGCAGCACGCGCACGCTGCCGAGCACCGCATCCTTCACCACCAGCCGGGGCGCATCGACGCTGGCCTCGGCCACGATGCCGTTCCAGGCGTGCCCATTGTCGCGGTGGCGCTCGCCCTTGACCTGCCCCAGTGTCCACCGCACCGGCGTGGCCGCCTCCTCGAACCAGACGCCCACGCCGCTGTTGCCGGCCGGAAAGGCCACCAGCACGCGCGGCCGGTCGCCGGAACTGAGCAGCAGGTGCGCGGCGATGTCGCCCTCCTGGTGGAAGGCGTTCTCGATCCGTCCTTCGGTGATGCGGAACTGCAGCGGCGCATCGACCGGCGCGCGGTCGTAGGCCAGCGCCTGGCCCATGGCCGGCAGCGCCAGCAGGCCGGCGAGAAGCAGCCTGGCGCAGGTGTTCCTCGGGAAGAAGGAGGTCTTGCGGGAAGCAGGGAAGTACATCGATTCAAGATCCTCCCGGCACTGCCGGCGTGCCGGCCGGCGCGTTCGCGGCACGGTTGAGCAAGGTCAGCGACAGCAGCAGCACCGCCATCGGCAGCAGCAGCAGGTAGAACGCGCGCGAACCGTCGAAATGGGCGAACAGCTGTCCGGTGATGAAGGATCCGGTGGTGCCGCCCAACGCGGAGAACACCACGATCAAGCCGGTCATCGCCGCGTGCCGCGCCTTCGGCAGCGCGCTCAGCACCACCGAATTGATGGTCGGATAGATCGGCGCCATGAACAGGCCGATCAGCGGGAACACATAGGCGGCCAAAGGCGCGTCCCACCAGCTCGCATCGGTGCGCGGCTGCACGTTGGCCGCCAGCGGCAGCGCCAGCAGGACCAGCGCCGCCATTGCCAGCACGCAGGTGGCCAGCAACCAGAACCAGGGCAACCGCCGCAGCAGGATGCCGCCGCCCAGGCGGCCCAGTGCCAGCGAGCCGGCGAAGATGCCGGCCGCCTGCACGCTGAGGGCGGTGGGCAGATGCAGGATTTCGCGGTTGAAGGTTGGCAGCCAGGTATTGATGGCCTGTTCCATCAGCACGTATAGGAAAGCCGAGACCAGGAACACGATCACCAGCGGGCGCGCCAGCAGGCGGAACATGTCGGCGAAGGATTCGCCGACCGCATGGCCATCGCGCGCCTGCGATTCATCCATCGACGAACCGGCCAGCAACAGGATCACCGCCACGCACAGCCCGGCGATCACCCAGTAGACGTCGAGCCATACCGGATCGCCCGGCGTATCGGGATTGATGAAGGCGGCGAACAGCCATGCGCTGCCGAGGATGCCGACCATGAACCAGCCTTCCACGGTGCTGGTCAGTCCGGCATGCGCACGCTCGCTGTCGGTCAGCAGGCCGATGCTGGAGTAGACCGAAACCTTCACCAGCGCGAACGACACGCCGACCGTGACGTACAGCAGCTTGGTGGCCCAGAACGACTGCAACAGCGGCATGCCCGCGCAGGCCAGCGCCACCAGCCCCAGGCCGAGCATCATCGCCCGCCGGTAACCCAGCCGCGGCAAGGTCGAGGCGACCAGGAACGAGGCGATCGCGATCGGCAGATCCTTGAACGCCTCCAGCGTGCTCGCCGACGCCTTGCTTACCCCGAATCCCTGGATGACCTGCAGGATCACCGCGCCGACCGAGTTCAGCAGCATCGCGAAGATCATGTAGGTCAGGATCAACCCGAGGACCATGCGGGTTCGATTCATTGCTTGCTCCGGGCCATGCCGCCAGGCGGCCGCCGCACTGTGTCATCGCCGGGGCGACAAGGGAACCCGCCGCGCGCGGTCGTGCGGCCGTGCGCGACGGGTGAAAGAAATCCGGGGACGCCTCCCGGGAGAGGAGGTTCAGGCGGCGTCCCCGGCGTGGCTCACCAGCTGTACTTGGCCTGGAAATTGACCTCGCGGCCCTCCAGCGGACGCGCCAGCAACACGCCACCGGCGGTGGTCGCCGAACCGAAGATGCGCGAATTGCTTTCGGTCAGTCCCAGCTCGTTGGTCATGTTGGTGCCGCGCAGGTTGAACTGCCAGTTCTCGCCCACGTTGGAGGTGACGCCGAAATCCAGCGTGTGGTACGAGCCCAGTTCCTGCAGGCCCGACTGGTCCTGGGTGTGATCACCCACGTAGGTGTAGGTCACGTACGGGGTGATGTCGCCCCAGCCCAGCTCGAAACGGTAGCTCGGGGTGAACATGGCGCGGAACTTCGGCTGGCGTTGCAGTTGCTGCCCTTCGATCGGCGCGCAGTTGTCCTCGCCGTTGATGTCGGTATACGGCAGGCACGCGTCGTAGTCGGTGTACTCGCCATCCAGGTAGTTCGCCACCAGCTGCAGGCGCAGGTTCTCGATCGGGGTCAGCGCGCCGATGAAGTTGACGCCGTGCGATTCGGAGCCATAGATGCGCGGGCTGCCGACCGGCGTGCCCAGGCCATCGGTGGGCTGGTACTGCAGGCCGCTGAACACGCGCCGATAGGCGCTGATGTCCGCATACAGCAGCGGCGACTGGTACTTGAAGCCGATTTCGTAGTTGCGGATCTTCTGCATCGGCGGGTAGTTGTCGTTGGTGGTGCCGCGGATGCCGTTGTCGAAGTCCAGGAAGTGGCCACCGGTGTTGACGCGGCCATACATGGACATGTTGTTGGTGAACGAATAGTTGGCACCTGCCGTCCACGACGGATGGGTCTTCTCGTAGCGGTTGCGGGCATAGGTGCCGTTGCACAGCTCGACGTTGTTGTCGTAGATGGTGTTCGGATCGCCGTCCAGGCCACCGGTTCCCGCATTCACCGGACTGCGGTTGCAGACATTGCTCTTGGCATCCTGGTTCTCGAGGCGGCCGGACAGATCGAACAGCCACTTGCCGACCCGCCAGGAATCGGACAGGTACAGCGCCACGTTGGTGGCCTTGCCGTTCTGGGCGATGTGGAAGCCGCTGAAGTCGGCGAAGCCCTGCGGATTGGTGCGGTAGAAGGTCTCGCCGCCATCCACGTAGCTCACCACGATCGGGCGCGCATTCGGCTCGTTGGCCATCAGCATCTGGTTGCCCAGCGACCACTTGTCATCCATGGTGTAGTGGTTGACGTACAGGCCCACCGTCAGGGTATTGCCCTCGAACAGCTCCTTGCTCAGGCGGAAGTCGTTACTGAAGCTCTTCAGGTGCTTGTGGATATGCCACCAGCCCTGCTGGATCACGCTCTGGGTGAGCGGCACCGCGCCGCCGTTGATGTAGTTCGCGGTGGCCACCGATCCGGCCGGAAGCTCGAAGCCGCCCGGCGTGCCGTCGGTGAACAGCATGTCCTGCAACGAAACCGGATTGTTGCCTGAGAACAGCGCATTGGTATCCATGTCGCCTTCGTTGAACAGGAAGCGATCGCTGATCGACCAGCCGTTGTCGAAGGAGTAGTCGAAGTTGCCGCCGAACATGAACAGCTTGGCGCCGCGGCCGTCGGCCAGATCGGCGTTCTTGCCGCCGCCGGGATAGGTCGGCAGCCACACGTGCTGCATGTACTTGCTGTAGTAGGTGTCCTTCAGCGGATCGAAACCGGGATAGGCGCTGAAGTTGTCGGTACCACGCTGGATCAGCGGAATCGGGGTGATGAACTGGTTCTTGTCGTTGAGGTAGCGGGTGTACAGGGTCAGCCGGCCGGCATCGAAGTCGTGCGAGAGGGTGGCGGTCAGCTGGCCGCCCTTGTCCGCCTTGAACTGCGGATCGCGCACGCCGTCGGATTCGCGCCAGAAACCGCCGATGCTGCCGTACCAGCCTTCAGCCACCTTGAAGCCATAGAAGCCGTCGAGCCGCCACAAGCCTTCGTTGCCGTAGGTCAGGCCGACGCTGCCGGATGGTTCCTCGGTGCCGGTCTTCAGGAAGAAGTTGGCGCTGGCGCCCATCTGGCCGTCGGCGAACACCACCGACGGGCCGCCCTGCAGGATTTCCACCGATTCGATGGTGTCGTCGAGGCGGAACATCGACGTGGTCTCGAAGAACGACAGGGTCGGCATGCCGTACAGCGGCGAACCCATCAACAGCGTGGAGAAATACGGCGCGTCGCCGCCGCCGGGAAAGCCGGCGATCTCGATGTTGGCACCGGTCTGGCCGCCGGTGGATTCGGGCCACATGCCGGGCGAAATCTTCAGCAGGTCAGCGGTGCTCTTGGGGTTGGCCTGTTTGATCTGCTCCGCGTTGGCGGTGACGATGTTGAAGCTGGCTTCCAGCTTCCTCACGCCGCCAGCGGTGGCCGTACCGGAGACCACCACCGTGTCCAGCGTGGTGGCCTGGCTTTGGCCCTGCTCGGCCGGTGCCTGTTGCGGTTGTTGTTGCGGCGTCTGCTGCGCGGGCGTGCCGGCATCCTGTGCCAGCACGGCGGATGGAGCCAGTGCGGCGGCGATCGCTACGGACAGGGCGTAGCGGATCAGGTTGGTCTGTTGCATGTGTTCCCTCCACTTTTTCAACAGGTTGAGATAATCCGCCGCGGCTTCTGACGGCCGCGTGCGGTCACGAAGAAACGAAGTCCCTCACACGGAACGCGGCGATGTCCGGCAATACCGCGTCGGCCTGCGGCAGGCTGTCCGCGCTGCCGATGCCGATGGCGGCCATGCCGGCGGCGTGGATGGCCTCGATACCGGCCACCGCGTCCTCCACGCCGATGCACTGGGCTGGCGGGACGCCGAGCGCGGCGGCCACGTCCAGGAAAATTTCCGGATCCGGCTTGGCGCGACGGATGCGCCCGGAGTCGGCGATGTAGTCGAAGCGATCCGCGATGCCCAGCTTGTCCAGCAACAGCGGCGCGTTGCGGCTGGCCGAGGCCAGTCCGATCTTCAGTCCCGCCGCGCGCGCTTCATCCAGCACCCGGATCACGCCGTCGAACAGATCGCTCGGGCCGAACCGCTGGATGGCCTGCACGTAGTAGCCATTCTTGCGGTCGGCCAGCGCGCGCCGCTCCTCGCCGTCGTAGGTCCGCGATGCGCGTTCCAGGATGATCGCCAGCGACGCCATCCGATCCACTCCCTTCAGGCGCTCGTTGACCTGGCGGTCGAACGGCACGCCGATTTCGTCGGCCAGCCGCTGCCAGGCTTCGTAGTGGGTGTGCGCGGTATCGGTCAGCACGCCGTCCAGATCGAAGATCAGCGCGCGCGCCTGGCGCGGGAAGGTCGCCCGCACCGCTTCCAGCGGTCGCGCCAGCGGCTGCAGCTCGGCGGTACCCGGCGACAGCAGCAGCGGCTCGCCCGCGTGGAGGATGGCCAGCTCATCGCCCTCTTCCAGGCGGTAGCGCACACCATCGGCGGCCACGTCCACCCGCAGCACGCAGCCACGCCAGCGCAGGTTGAAGCCGTAGCCCTGCCACGCTTCCGGCAGGGTCGGCGCGAATGACAGCCGGCCGTCCTCCACCCTCAGCCCGGCGAAGCCTTCGGTCAGGCCCAACCAGCTGCCCGCCAGCGCCGCCATGTGAACGCCGTGATCGGTGTTGCGATGCAGGTCGTCCAGATCCACGCGCAGGCTGGCGTCGAAATAGCGCCAGGCCTTGTCCGCGTGGCCGACTTCGTTTGCGAGGACGCCGAACACCGGCGCCGACAGGGTCGAGTCATGGGTGGTGACCGCTTCGTAGTAATCGAAGCTGCGGCGCTTGCGACGCGGATCGAGTCCCTGGCCCGCCAGCACCAGCCCCATCACCACGTCGGCCTGCTTGCAGATCTGGTGGCGGTACAGGGTGAGCGGGTGGTAGTCCAGCAACAGCGGACGGTGCTCGCCGCTCGCCGGCGGGAACGGCCAGCGCGGCTTGTCGAGGAACTCGTCGTCCTGCGCATAGACGCCCTGCGCCTCGTCATAGGGCAGGTACATCGCGTCGGCGGCGCGGGCCCACGACTCGACTTCGATTGCTTCCAGCGCAAGCCGGGCGGCGAGTTCCGCCAGCACTTCCGGCCGTTCCTGGCGCAGGCGGTGCCACGCGGCCACCGCGCGGCGCAGGTGCTGCTGGGCCATGCGGTTGGTGTAGAAATTGTTGTTGACCAAGGTGGTGTATTCGTCCGGCCCGGTCACTTCGTGGATGCAGAACGCGCCGCCCTGGCGCGGATTGAAATGCCCGACCTGCGGCCAGATCCGCGCGGTCTCGAACAGCATCTCCGCGCCCGCTTCGGCAAGGAAGTCCACATCGTCGCTGGCGTCCAGGTACAGGCCGATGCCGTAGGCCACCGCCGCGTTGATGTGGTACGCGGCCGAACCGCTGGGATAGTGCGCCGAGCATTCGCCGCCATCGATGGTGCGCCAGGGATACAGCGCGCCCGTCGGGTGGTTCATCTCGCGGGCATGCGCCCGCGCCGCGTCCAGGGTGCGGAACCGGTAGCGCAGCATCGCGCGAGCCACGTCCGGCGCGGTGAACGCCATCACCGGCAGCACGAACGCCTCGGTATCCCAGAAGCAATGGCCTTCGTAGCCCTCGCCGGTCAGTCCCTTGGCGGCGGTGCCATCCACGCCGTTGCGGCCGGCCGATTGCAGCAGGTGGAACAGGTTGAAGCGCAGCGCCTGCTCGGCGCCGGCATCGCCGTTCACCGACAGCCCCGCCCGCTGCCAGAAGCCGGCCAGCGTGGCCGCCTGAGGCGCGGCAAACCCATCGAATCCGGTATCGACCGCGCGTTGGAGCAGTCGCGCCAGTTCGTTCGCACGCTGCGCCATGTCGCCGTCGTGGACGTAGGCGACGAACTTCTCCACGCCGACCTCGTCGCCGGGCGCCAGTCGGCCGTCGAAGCGCTGTTCGACCCGTCCGGCCGTCGCCTGCGGCGGCTGCGCGAGCAGGCCCGCGCCGACGCGATGATGCTGTCCGCAGCTGAGTTCGAATCCGCGATGCGGCGCGCGTTGCGCGATCCAGGCCATCCCCTCCGCGCTGCCGCCGCCAATCGCCAGCAGCCCTTCGCCGCCGCCGGCGCCGATGCGTGGATCGTCACCCTGGGCGACCGCCTGCCGACCGCTTTCGATCGAGGACACCAGCGCGATTGGTCCGCCGTAGTCGACCGAACGCACCCGGAAACGGATCGCCAGCAGCGCATGCTCGGCGAACGGAACCACCCGTTCGGCATGGATTTCCAGCGTGTGCCCGCCTGCCGTGCGGATGCGCAGGCGACGGCGCAATTGTCCCTGGCGCAGGTCCAGTTCGCGTTCGAACGCCAGCCATTCGGCCTGCGCGAGGTCGACGGCTTCCTCGCCCAGCAGGATCCGGATGCGCTTGCCCTCGGCGACCGGAACCCGGGTATCGGTGTTGCGGGCGAATCCGGCCAGGCGCTCGTGGTAGTGGATGGCGTTCTGCTCGAACGCCGCCGCCAGGAAACTGCCGTCACTGGCGCTCTCCTGTTCCTCGAAACCACCGCGCACGCCCAGGCCGCCATTGGCCAGCGCGAACAGGGTTTCGTCGCGGGCGCGGCGGCGCGGATCGAACGCCGTCTGGCGCAGACGCCAGGGATCGTCCGCCATGGCCATGCCGGCGGTGTCCACCGGCGCCCTGTCCTGCCACTCGCCCACGTGCGCTTCCTCCATTCGCCCTGCCGTCCAGGGACCGTGCGGAGGCACGCTAGGGATTCGTTGTTATCGATGTCAAGTTATCGATAACAAATGCAGGGAGCGGCGGGCCCATGGCGGCCGCGCAGCCGTCCAGGCCACACGACAATTCCGTTTCAGGACAGTGATTTAGCCTTCCGCCAGATGACGTCGGCACGGGCGGAGCCGCACCATCGCGCCTCCCCTGTACACGTTGCGCCGCAGCAGATTTTTGCGCTCAGGTGGCGCGGACCACCAGATGGGTGGGCAGGGTCTCTGAGCTAGCCGGGTCGCCGTCGATCAGCCCACGAATCTTGCGGGCGAGCAGGACGCCGGCGTCGACGAAGTTCTGGTGCACCGAACTCAGCGGCGGGACGTAGGTGGCCCCCAGGGGAGTGTCGTCGTAGCCGATGACCGAAACGTCCTCGGGTACCCGCCGGCCGCGCTCGATCAACGCGCGGATGGCGCCGATCGCGAGCAGGTCGCTGGCGGCGAACAGCGCATCGATCTGCGGATGCTTCTCCAGCAGCGCATGCACCGCCTCCGCACCGGCATTGACGGTGAAGCTGGCGACCGATGGGGTCAGCGGCACGATGCCGTACTTGCCCAGGGTGCCGGCAAAGCCTTCCAGGCGCTCGGCGAACTCACCGTGCGCGGGGTCGCCCAGGAACACCGGCCGGCTGCGACCCAGCGCGATGAACCTCTCCGCCGCCAACGCGCCGCCACGCCGGTTGTCGCTGCCGACCACCACCTGCGATTCGTGCCGGCTGACCGCGCCCCACACCACCATCGGCCTGCCCCAGCGCTGCACTTCGTGCATGGCGTCCTCGTTGGCGCCCTGGCCAAGCAGGATCACGCCATCGGCGGCCTGCACGTTGGGCAGCGCGCCGCCCTGCAGCGAGGTCAACAGTACGCTGTAGCCGGTGGTGGTCAGCTCCTGGGTGATGCCGCCCAGCAGGTCCAGGGGATACGGCCCGGACATCTGCCGCTCCAGGGTCGGCTTCATTTCCACCACCACCGCCACCGTCATGCTGCGGCGCAGGCGCAGGTTGCGCGCGCTGACATTGAAGGAATAACCGTACTGGCGGGCGATCTCGCGGATGCGCTCGCGGGTTTCCGCGTTCACCAGCGGACTCTCGCGCAACGCGCGCGACACCGTGATGGCGGAAACCCCCGCGACCTTCGCCAAATCCGCCATGGTCGGATTTTCACCGGAGGCCGGCGACAGGGGTGCGGCCCCGCGCGACGCGACGCGGGAGCGTGGGGAGGACTTGGACGGACGCCGACTCATGCGGATCAGTGTCGCATGCGCCCGGCCTCGTGGCGCGCGATATGGGTCTCGACCGGCGTGGCCGCGACAATCCGGACCACTTCCGGCAACAGCAGATCTTCCAGCCGCTTGAATCGCAGGCAGCTCTTGCCCATGTCCAGCCTCTTGCCGGCATTCGCGTAGGCCTGCCGCAATTCCGCTTCCACCGGCGAATCGGCATAGACGCACATCAGGTACAGCGCGTAGTGGTTTTTCTGCGCGGCCAGCGCCACGAAAGAAAGCGGCTGGCGGTTGTAGGTCTCCGGATAGCGGGAAAGCGGAACCTCCCAGCTGATCATTCCCCAGTTCATACGCTCCTCGTAGCCCGGCGGCAGATGAAGATTGATCGCATCGCGCACGCTCGCGATCACGTCACGTCGCTCCGCCGGCAGTCCGGCCAGGTACGCCTCGACGGTGGCGGCATCGCTGCGGGGCATGACGCATCTCCTGATGGCGCGAGCGACCTTAACCCAATCCGTGTGTCGCGCCAACGCGTCCTCGACCTTGAAAACGAATTTGCGCCGAACAGTCTGTTGAACAGTTCCGCGTCGTGTCGACAAACGAAAAATGAACGTTCGCTGGATATCGCTGTTGTTGTAAAAAATTCATTTCGCGGACTTGTCTCCATTCATGCGTGGGTCGTTACGGTGCGCACGCCCCAAAAGCATCGGGCCAGAAAAAGAGAAAAAGGAGATCCCCCATGAACAAGTTCCGCACCCTCACCCTCGCCGCTTCGCTGCTGGCGTTCGCCCCGGCCGTCTTCGCGCAGGACAGCACCGCGTCCTCCGATCACAAGCGCTTCGCCGTCGTCGGCGGCTACGCCGTGCAGAAGGTCGATTCCAAGCCGGTGGACAACTCCAGCCTGGATCTGGACGGTGGTTCCGCCGCCACCCTGAGCGCCAGCTGGTACGTCACCCCGGCGATCGCCGTCGAACTGTGGGGCGCCGCCGACAAGTTCGAGCAGCGCGTGCGCGGTGACCAGGGCAAGCTGGGCAACATCGATTCGCAGCCCTACGCCCTGAGCGCCCAGTACCACTTCCGCAACAGCGATGCGCCGATCCGTCCGTTCGTGGGTCTGGGTTACTACCAGGCCAACTACAGCGGCGGCTACAACATCACCGACGGCGCGGGCCAGCACTTCGGCCTGGAAGACACCAAGGGCGCCATCGGCACCGTGGGCGTCGACTTCAACATCAGCCCGTCGTGGTTCGCCCGTGCGGATGCCCGCTACATGCATGGCGACAGCGAGATCACCGGCAACGGCGAGCGCATCGGCCAGAAGGCGGATCTGAATCCGTGGACCGTCGGCATCGGCATCGGCGCGCGCTTCTAAGCGCCAGCCCGGTCACCGACCGGCTTTGCACCTGGAACAGCGAAGGGCCCTGACATCGGGGCCCTTCGTTTTCATGACCCGACACTCAACGGCGCAAGCGCCGCAGTCGCCGATGCAGGCCCCAGGTGCTCGCAAGCGCATAGCCCAGCAGCAAACCCGCCAATCCGGTCAGGCCCGCATGCAGATCACCGGCCAGTACCTGATCACGCGACCATGCCAGGCCCTGCTGGAAGATCTGGACCAGCCCCAGCAGGATCCGTCCGGCCACCAGCAGGGTCAACAGCAAGACCAGCCAGGGGTTGGGCGTATGAAACAGGCCCGCCTCGCGCCATTCGAAGCGACTCGTGGCGACGCCCAGCGCGCCCAGCCCGATGCCGGCCCCCAGGCCCAGCACGGCCTGCGACAACTGATGCGGCCACCAGATCTGGAAGACGGCGCTGAGCAGCAGGAACACGACAAGCCCCACCCACAACAGCCCCAGATTCAAACGCACCTGCCACGGCCAGACGCGCCGGGTTGCCTTGCCGCGGTGGTAGCGCTGCCACAACGACCAGGGAAACAGGATCAGCCACAGTGCGAGCAGCAGCATCAGTCCCAGCGGCAGGAGCAGCAGCCAGGGCACCTCAGGGATGCTCCGCCTCGGCATGCGCGGGCTCGCGGCGCAGCAGATAGAAACCGCTGGCGACGATGATCCCGGCACCGATCCAGGTGACGCCGTCCGGCAACACGCCCCACAGCGCCACGTCCAGCACCACGCCCCAGATCAGCGCGGTGTACTCCAGCGGCGCGATCAGCGAGGCCTCGCCGCGCCGGAACGCCTCGGTCAACGCGACCTGCGCCAGCGAACCGGCGACTCCGATGCCGGCGATGATCCACCCGTCCGCCGCCTGCAGTGGCTTCCATCCGGGCCAGGCCAGCGCGAGCGCCGCGACCGACAGCAAGGCCATGAACCAGACCACCATCGACTGGGTGCTGTCCCGCTGCGCCAACAGGCGCACGGTGATCGCGCCGGCGGCGTAGCAGATCGCCGCCACCAGCACGGCCAGCCCGCCGGCGGTCATCATGCCTTCGCCGGTGGGACGCAGGATGACCAGCACGCCCAGCAGGCCGACCGCGATCGCAAGCCAGCGCCCCAGGCCAACCCGCTCCCTCAGCAGCGGCCCGGCCATCGCGGTCACCAGCAGCGGCGCGACGAACGTGATGGCATAGGCCGTGGACAGCGGCATGCCGCGCAGGCCATAGACGAAACCGGCCATCATCGCCACGCCGAGCGCACCGCGCAGCAGGTGCAGCGGCCAGTGGATGCGCAGCAGGCTGCCGGGCGGGACGGTCAACAGCGCCCACGCCAGCACGAACGGCAACGACGACAACCCGCGCAACGCGGCCACCTGCAGCGGCGGATACTTCGCCGACAGCAGCTTCAGTCCGGCATCCATCAGGGCGAACAGGAGCACGGCCAGCAGCATCAGGACGATGGCGGCGGAATGGGGATGTCGGCGCATGCCGCATTATGACGTCACGGGAGCGCGCCCGCCCATGGATTAGAATGGCCCACCCCCGAATCCATGTTTCCGCCCGCCATGCCCTCCTTCGACGTCGTTTCCGAAGTCAACCAGCACGAACTCACCAACGCGGTCGACCAGGCCAACCGCGAGCTTTCCAACCGCTTCGACTTCAAGGGCGTGGACGCGAAGTTCCTGCTGGAAGAGAACACCATCACCCAGACCGCGCCCAGCGATTTCCAGGTCAAGCAGATGACCGACATCCTGCGCGCGCGCCTGATCGCCCGCAGCATCGACACCCGCTGCCTGGAGTTCGGCGACGTCGAGACCAACCTGGCGCAGGCCAAGCAGAAGGTCACCGTCAAGCAGGGCATCGAACAGAAGCTGGCCAAGAAGATCGCCGCGACCATCAAGGAAGCCAAGATCAAGGTCGAAACCCAGATCAACGGCGACAAGCTGCGGGTCACCGGCAAGAAGCGTGACGATCTGCAGGACGTCATTGCCCTGCTCAAGAAGACCGAACTCGAGCTGCCGTTGCAGTTCGAGAACTTCCGTGACTGATTCCGTGCTGCCCGGCGCAGGCGATTCCGCGCCGGATCCCATCGCTGCGACCCGTCGCTGGATCGAGCGCGCGGTCATCGGCCTGAACCTGTGCCCGTTCGCCAAGGCGGTCTACGTCAAGGAACAGGTACGTTTCGTGCTGAGCGATGCCACCACGCCGGAAGCCCTGCTGGAACAACTGGCCGAGGAACTGGTGCTGCTTCGCGACACCGAGCCTGCGCAGATCGACACTACCCTGATCATCCATCCGGATGTCCTGACCGACTTCCTGGATTACAACGACTTCCTCGACAACGCCGACGCGGCGGTCGAGGCCCTGGACCTGCAAGGCGTCCTGCAGGTTGCCAGCTTCCATCCCGACTACCAGTTCGCCGGCGCCGCGCCCGACGACATCAGCCACTACACCAACCGCTCGCCCTATCCCACCCTGCACCTGCTGCGCGAGGACAGCGTGGAGCGCGCGGTCGCCGCCTTCCCCGATCCCGACGTGATCGTCGAACGCAACATCCAGACCCTGGACCGCCTGGGTCACGAAGGCTGGCGCAAGCTGCTCGCGGATTGACCGCAAGTACGAATACCTTGTGGGAGCGACGTGAGTCGCGATGCGCGGAAAGTTTCAGGGTTCGCGACTTACGTCGCTCCCACAATGACGGCAACGGGAAGGCCGGCTACAACCAGATGCTGTTCCAGTAAGGGTAGTCGCCGATCTGTTCGGCCAAGCCCGCCCGCAACGGATTCCCGACCAGGTAACGGGCAGCGGGTTTCAGCGTGGCCTCGCCGCGTAGCGCGCGGTCATGAAACCCTTTCTCCCATACGCGGACAATCATTGGATGCTCCATGCGAAGCCTGCGTGCGCTGTTGGTCTTCAGTCGCTGCACCACCATCGAAAGATGGTCCAAGCCGCCCACCTCAATCAGGCCATGCCAGTGATCAGGCATCAGGACCCAGGCAAGCAGACGGGATTGATACCAGAGACGCGGGTCCGTGATTGCGCGACAGACACAGCGTGCGGCTGCGGAATCCTGGAATAGTGAATGCCTGGACGCTGTCGTGAACGTCACCAGATAGATCTGTCCGGGCAATGAAAGCCGGCCCCGCCTCAGTTTCGAATAGCCATCCATGGCCGTCCTTCTTCCGTGGATGTCCAGCATCCGTATCAGCGCACGTCCATGCCATCGGGCAAAAGCGCGTCCGGTTGTGGGGATTTCCTGATTCGCGACTTACGTCGCTCCCACAACGACCTATCCGGCGTTCGCGAAAAGCGTTGCGATATCCGCGCCGTCCAGTGCACGCCACTGGCCTGCGGGCAGGTCGTGCAGGGCCAATCCGCCGATGCGGCTGCGATGCAGGGTTTCGACGTGGTTGCCGACGGCGGCGAACATGCGGCGGACCTGGTGGTAGCGGCCCTCGGTCAGGCTCAGGCAGGCGTGTCGCGGGTCGATCACTTCGAGCACGGCCGGTGCCAGCGGCGTGGTTTCGGATTCAAGCATCAGTTCGCCGCTGGCGAACAGGGCCGCCTCGTCGCCGCGCAGGTCGTGGGCCAGCGTGGCCTCGTAGACTTTCGGGAGGTTCGATTTCGGCGAGATGATCCGGTGCAGCAGGGCGCCATCGTCGGTCATCAGCAACAGGCCGGACGTGTCGCGATCCAGCCGTCCCACCGAGGACAGCACCGGCGAACGCAGGCGGAAGCGCGGCGGCAGCAGGTCGTAGATCAGGCGACCGGCGTCCTTGGTCGAACAGGTGTAGCCCACCGGCTTGTGCAGCATCAGCGCCAGGCCCGGCGCGGGATCCAGTGGTTCGCCATCGACGCGGATGTTGTCGTGGTCGACCGGGTCGTCGGCATACAGCACCTCGCCCGCGCCATCGGTGACGCGGCCTTCGCGGAACATCAGCGCGACCTGCTTGCGGCTGCCGTAGCCGAGATTGGCGATGTGCTTGACGATCTTCATGCGCGGCCCGCCTTCACCGCCTCGATCACCTTGAAGCCTCCCCGTTCGGCGAACGTGCGGACCTGCGCGAAGCCGCTGCCCAGCGCCGACTCGTACGGCAGGTGGCGATTGGCGACCAGCCACAACCGCCCACGCGGCTTCAACGCGCCTGCCGCCACTTCGATGAAACGCCGGCCGATGTCGGGACGGTCGCCCCGACCCTGCGCATGGAAAGGCGGATTCATGACGATGAAGTCGTATTGTGCGGACACGCCCGCGGTCACATCGTGCCAATGGAACGACAACGCGGCGGAAGCATCCCGCAGGTTCTCCCGCGCCAGCGCCAGCGCGCGCGCTTCGGCCTCGTAAAGGTCCAATGCAGTGACACCCGGACAGCGCCTCAGCACCTCCGACGAGAGATAGCCGTAGCCCGCGCCCAGATCCGCGCCGTGTCCGGCCAGATCTGTTGGCAGGTGTTCCACAAGCAGCGCGGAGGCGGCATCGATGCGGTCCCAGGCGAACACGCCGGGGCGACTGACGAAACGCCCTTGCAGGATGGGACGCGGTGCATCCAGCCGCCGCCATTCGGCCAGCAACACTTCATCGCGCGCGGGCGCATGCGTCCAGAACACCCGGCAGTGGTATTTGCTGAGCGTCCCGGACAGCGGTGCGATGCGCTTGAGATCACCCTCGCCCGCCTTGGCGCCTTCATCGTTCGGCATGCTCGCCGCGATCACCCCACCCGACGCGGCGAGTGACAACGCCTTCGCGAACAGCGCCCGCGCTTCCTCGCGCTGGCGCGGCGGCAACACCAGCACCAGTGCATAGCCTTCGGCGGGCGCGTGGGACGATGCTTCCTCGACCACCTCCAGGCCCGCACGCATCAAACCATCCGCGGCGGGCTTGAAGCTCTGTTCACAGACCAGCCTGTCCAACGGGAATTGCCGCAGGGCCCAGCCGTCACGCGCGCGCAGGAACAACACGGGCCCTTCCGGCCAACGGAGATCGCCCTGCTGGAAGGGCAACAGCAGCGCGTCGAGCGCGGGATCTGAATGTGCGTGGGACACGTAGGCGTCATCAAGTCGAAACGAACGCGGCGATTCTACCCGTGCCCAAGGCCATCGCCGACGTGACCGCAGGCGTGATCGATCGCGCCGTCGGTCGACCGGAAGAAAATAGAAGTTAAAAAAGTGTTGCATCTTCAAAACAACCGGCGTATCGTGCGCGGCCTTCGCCCTCGTGGCTGTTTTTTCACCGAACCGATTTCCATGACCCGCCTTCCCGCCAACACGAACCTGTTTGCCCTGTGGCCCTGCCACGGCGCGGACGCGTGCGTCCTGTTGCGTGGCGTCGAAGGCGCGCGGTACCTGGATCACTAATCACGGCTGACTCCCTGGGAGATCGGCCACCCCGATCTCCCGAGGCACGCGAACGCCCTCGGGTCGCAAGTCCCGGGGGCGTTTTGTTTTTGGCGTTCGCGGAGGATGCGCATGCATCGAGCAGGTTTCGTTCCATCCGACAGGGAAACCCCTGGTTTCCGCCCTGGAGCATCCGGGTAGCGCGCCTGCGCGCCCCGAGGCAGGGGCGCGGCTGCAACCGGCGCATGTGCGCTGCGTGGTGATGCTCCGACGCGAGCGGCGTTCGGATGGAACAACGAAATGGGCGCCATGCGCCCGCACGGATTGCCGGTTGGCGACAGCCGGCAATGCGGAACATCTTCGAACACGTCTCAGCGGTACGGGCTTGTGTCCCGTCCGGTGCGTGCGGCGCTGCCGTGGCGTATGCCGAAACGTGGGAACGGGTGTTCCACTTGACGATGGCCGAGGGGTCAGGCACCGGCGGCAACGCCGACTACACCGGTTCGATTCCGGGACGTCACCACTGGATAGCTCAGCTGGGTAGAGCATCGGTTCCTTGATACCGAGAGTCGCGGGTTCGACTCCCGCTCCAACACATGGCCTTTCACGTCATGACATCGGGACGAAAGTCCCTTCCAGGAAACGCCCGGTGCGGCGTGCCGAACCATGCAAGGGAATGCGTGGAGACGCACGACGCAGCGGGGCTGGTGCCGGAACCGAGCCCTGGCGGCGGACGTTCCCCATCGATGGCTGACGGCAGGATGCCGGCCGCGCATCGGTGACGGAATCTCCGCCGGCAGCGCCGGACTCCCGCTCCGGTCGCGTCCACGGGCGTTTCCGCCTTTTTCAGATGGCGCCGCATCGCGCGGCGTCGTCAACACCTCGGCACGGCAACCGTTCCCCCGTGCGGAAACAGCCATCCGGGAACGGACCACCAGAGCCAACAACCACATAAGGAGACATGTGCCATGTTCTGGACCAAGAAGGTCGTGATCGGTGACGGCGAGCGCGGCCTGGTGTATCGCAACCGTCAGCTCGAGCGTGTGCTCGAGCCGGGCGTCCACAAGTTCTTCGACCCACGCGGCGAACTGGGCATCACCGTGCACGCCATCGCGCGGCCGGAGTACGCCGGCAACGATGCCGACGTGCTGATCGCGCGCATGGACATGCTGGCGCCGTACTTCATCCTGGCCGACATCGGCGAGCAGGAAGTCGGCCTGGTCTCGAAGAACGGCAAGCTGGAAGACGTCATCCTGCCGGGCGGCCGCAAGCTGTACTGGAAGGGCCTGGTGCGGGTGGACGTGCGCAAGGTCGCGCTGGATGGCCTGCCGGAAGTCGATGCCGCCGTGGCCCGTCGTCTGCGCCAGCTCGGCGCATTGTCGAAGGTGGCCGTGGTCGCCGACGTGCCTGCCGAGTTCACCGGGCTGGTGTTCGTCGACGGCAAGCTGTCGAAGACGCTGGCGCCGGGTGCCTACGCCTTCTGGAATTTCCAGAAGAACGTGGTCGTGGACATCGTCGACTTGCGCGTGCAGGCGGTCGAGGTCTCGGGCCAGGAACTGCTGACCCGCGACAAGGTGTCCCTGCGCGTGAACCTGGCCGCGAGCACCCGCGTCGTCGACGTGGTGGCCGCACGCACCAAGGTGGCGAAGATCGGTGATCACGTGTACCGCGAGCTGCAGTACGGCCTGCGCAAGGCGGTTTCCGCCAAGACGCTGGACGAACTGCTGGGCGACAAGGCGTCGCTGGACGCCGACATCTTCGCCCACGTGCGCGGCCAGATGACCGGGCTGGGCATCGAGGTGCTCGGCGTGGGCGTCAAGGACGTGATCCTGCCGGGCGAGATGAAGGACATCCTCAACAGCGTGGTCCAGGCCGAGAAGTCGGCCCAGGCCAACGTGATCCGCCGCCGCGAGGAGGCGAACGCGACCCGTTCGCTGCTCAACACGGCCAAGCTGATCGAGGACAGCCCGGTGTTGATGCGCCTCAAGGAGCTCGAGGCGTTGGAGAAGATCACGGAGAAGATCGACAAGCTCACCGTGTTCGGCGGCCTGGATGGCGTCATGAAGCAGCTGGTCAGTTTGAAGCAGTAGCAGCACGGCTCCCTCCCCTCGCAAGCGGGGAGGGGGCTTTCACCATTCGACTCCTTCTCCAAGCATGGGAAAAGAAGGGCAACGCCGGCTCCTCCCCCGCTTGCGGGGGAGGGTTGGGGTGGGGGAAGTCGGAGCAGGTGATATCGGTTGAGCGGGGCAAGCATCGAGCATTGTGATGCCTGCTCGATGGTACCTGGGTGTCTTCGTTCGCCCCCATCCCAACCTTCCCCCGCACGCGGGGGAAGGGGCTTTCACCTTGCCGCTCCTTTCCCGCGCACGGGGAAGGACCGTAATCCAGGCTCCCTCCCCCGCTTGCGGGGGAGGGTTGGGGTGGGGGGAAAACCGGAGCAGGTGATGTCGGTTGAGCGAGGCAAGCATCGAGCGTTGTGACGCCTGCTCGATGGATACCTGGTGTCTTCGTTCGCCCCCATCCCAACCTTCCCCCGCACGCGGGGGAAGGGGCTTTCACCTTGCAGCTCCTGTTCCGCGCACGGGGAAGGATCCGCACTACAGGCTCCCTCCCCCGCGCGCGGGGGAGGGCTGGGGTGGGGGAAAACCGAAGCAGGTGATGCCGGTTGAACGAGGCAAGCATCGAGCGTTGTGACGCCTGCTCGATGGTACCTGGGTGTCTTCGTTCGCCCCCATCCCAACCTTCCCCCGCACGCGGGGAAAGGGGGCTTTTCATTACATCGGTCCTTTCCGTACACGGAGAGAAGGGCTAGTCCCTTCCCATTCACCGGAGAGGGCGTTTCATTCTTCAAGGAAGAGATCATGAACACTTCAAACTTTGAATTGCTGCATGCCGAGGGCAGCACCACGCCGATCAAGGGTTGGGTGCGCGGCGTGCCGCTGGAAGCCGAGGCGCATGCGCAATTGCGCAACATCGCATCCATCCCGTTCGTCGGGCCGTGGGTGGCGGTGATGCCGGACGTGCACCTGGGCAAGGGCGCGACCGTGGGTTCGGTCATCCCGACCCGCGGGGCAATCATCCCGGCGGCGGTCGGCGTGGACATCGGCTGCGGCATGGCCGCGGTGCGGACCACGCTGCGCGCCAGCGATCTGCCCGACAGCCTGGCGCAGTTGCGCAATTCCATCGAGCGCAGCGTGCCGGTCGGCAACGGGCGTGGCGGCGAACACCACCGCCTGCCGGACAGCATCGCCAGCCGTGTGGCGGAATCAGGCCTGGCCCAGCGCCTGGACGTGATCAAGCAGAAGCACCGCAGGATCCGCACCGACAAGCTCGACAACCAATTGGGAACGCTGGGTGGCGGCAACCACTTCATCGAAATCTGCCTCGACGAGGCCGATGCGGTGTGGGTGATGCTGCACAGCGGCTCGCGTGGCACCGGCAACCTCATTGGCACCTACTTCATCGAGCGTGCCCGCGAGGCGCTGGCGCACCGCGTGCTCGGGTTCCATCTGCCGGACAAGGATCTTGCCTTCTTCATGCAAGGCGAGCCGCTGTTCGATGACTACGTGGAAGCGGTGTCGTGGGCGCAGGACTACGCGCGCCACAACCGCGAGGCGATGATGGCGCGGGTGCTGGCGGAAATGCGCCACCGCCTGCCGAAGTTCCAGTTGGAGAAGCTGGCGGTGAACTGCCACCACAACTATGTGCAGAAGGAAACGCACGGCGGGCAGGAACTGCTGGTGACCCGAAAGGGCGCCGTCAGCGCGCGTGAAGGCGAGCTGGGCATCATCCCGGGCAGCATGGGCACGCGCAGCTACATCGTGCGTGGCAAGGGCAACACGGACAGTTTCCACAGCTGCAGCCACGGTGCCGGTCGTGTCATGAGCCGTACCGCCGCGCGTCAGCGGATCACGCTGGCGCAACACCGCGAGGCGACCGCGCACGTCGAGTGCCGTAAGGACGAGGGCGTCATCGACGAATCGCCGGCCGCCTACAAGTCCATCGACGCGGTGATGGCCGCGCAGACCGATTTGGTCGAGGTGGTCCACACCTTGCGCCAGGTGGTCTGCATCAAGGGGTGAGCCACGGCTCGCCCCTTTTTTTGGCTGTCAGTCCGGGCCTTCGCGGGCTCTTCGCATTCTCGGAACATTGGCTTGATCGGCACCGAACGTTTCGCCTGTCATGCTCGGCATTCCCCCAGCACAGCGAGGTGAAGGCCATGCGAGCCATGTTCGTCGGCGGTGTCATCGACAACAAGGAAATGGACCTGGACGAGGGGCGTCCGCCGGTTCACTATCCGGAAAACACCGGCGCGGGCCAGCCGCGCTACCGGCTGCAGTACGTTGGCGAGCGCGACGACGGCAGCATCGGTTTCGCGGTCTATGGCGCGCCGGACCTGGCCGATGAGGAGATCGCCCGGATCATCGAGGAACGCGCCTATGCGCGCCGGTTCGACGCGCAACCGGTCAAGCCGCCGGAACTCTCGGGCGTCGATCACGACGGCGGCACCGTCCACTAGCGCCGCGCATCCGGATCAGTTCTGCAGTTCGCGCAGGGTCACCGAGGGCGGCGCGTCGAGCACGCGCCGCGTGGCAAACATGCCGGCCGCCAAGGCGGCCAGCAGGCCGATGCCGCCACCCACCGCCGCCAGTTGCCAGTTGGTGCGCCAGGGCAGTTCGAACACCTGGGTGGCGATGACGCCGGCCAGCACCGAGGCCGCGATGGCCGCGACCAGCCCCGACAGCAGGCCGATGGCGGCGAATTCGGACGCCTGCGCCAGCCTCAGCTGGCGGCGGCTGCCGCCGAGCACCCGCATCACCCCGCCTTCCAGCAGACGCTCGTCCTGGCTGGCGCTGATCGCCGCCAGCAGCACCAGCACGCCCGCGGCCAGCGAGAACCAGAACACCACCTGCACCACCGTCGAGACCTGGTCGGCGGTGCTGCGGACCTGCTTGAGCACCGCATCGACATCGATCACCGACAGGTTCGGGAATGCCGTGACCAGATTGCGGGTGAAGCGCGTCTGCGCCGGCGGCACGCTGACCGCGGTGATGTAGCTGGCCGAGTAGGCATCCAGCGAACGCGGCGATGCGAGCACGAAGAAATTGGGCCGGAAGCTCTCCCAGTCCACGCTGCGCAGGCTGGTGATGCGCCCTTCGAAGCTTTGACCGGCGATGTCGAAGGTGACCCTGTCGCCAAT
This sequence comes from Pseudoxanthomonas sp. PXM04, assembly GCF_014851695.1. Lineage (NCBI taxonomy): Bacteria > Pseudomonadati > Pseudomonadota > Gammaproteobacteria > Lysobacterales > Lysobacteraceae > Pseudoxanthomonas > Pseudoxanthomonas sp. PXM04. The sequence goes on along the minus strand of NZ_JACVAG010000006.1, from coordinate 103,192 downwards.
CTTCCAGCCCAGCGATTCGGCGAAGTCCTCCTCCACCGACAGTTCGGGCGAAGCCGGCACGCCGGTCCAGAACTTGCCGGCCGTCACCACGTTGTCGTCGCGCAAGCGATCGGCCACCGACAGGTTGAACTCGCGGTCGGCACGCCGGCGGGTGCGCTCATCGGCTTCGGCATAGTCGTCGCCGCTCGCGGGTTTGCCGTTGAGCTCAATCAGCCTGCCCCGGATCATCGGGTACAGCGTGGTTTCACCCAGTCCCTGCGCGCGCAGGAAATCCCGCACCGGCGCGACCTGATCCTGCTGCACGTTGATGATGAAACGGTTGGGCGCATCCGCCGCCAGCGCCATCTGCCAGCGATCCAGCAGGTCGGTGCGCACGAAGGTCAGCAGCAGCAGCGCCATCAGGCCCAGGCCAAGCGCGGAGATCTGGGCGATGCTGGTGCCCGCGCGCCGGCTGACGTTGGCCAGGCCGTAGCGCAGGCTGCCGCGCAGGCGTCCGCGTACCCGCCGCACGACCAGGATCAGCGCCCACGCCAGCACCGCGAGAACCGTCAGCGTGGCAAGGATGCCGATCAGCATCGCGGTGCCCAGCGTGGCCGAACCGGCCTTCCACCACAGCAACGCGCCCAGTCCGATGAAACCGGCCAGCGCCACCAGCCACGCGCTGGGTTCGGTCGGATCCAGATCCCGGCGCAGCACCCGCAGCGCCGGCACCCGCCGCAGCGCCAGCACCGGCGGCGCGCCGAAGGCCAGCAGCACGATCAGCCCGACGCCGTAGCCCTGCCAGGCCGGCAGCAGGCCCGCCGGCGGTATCGATATCTCCAGCGTGCGCTCCAGCCAACCGCCGATCGCCCATTGCAGGCCGAAAGCGATTGCCACGCCGACCGTGCAGGCAATCAGTCCCAGCAGCAGCAATTCGCCCACGTGCACGCCGACCAGCGTGCGTTGGCTGGCACCGAGGCAGCGCATCACCGCGGTGCCGGACAGATGGCGCTCGCTGTGGCGGCGCGCGGCCATCGCCACCGCGACCGCGGCCAGCACCACCGACACCAGCGCGGCCAGGCCGAGGAAGCGGCCGGCGCGGTCCAGCGCGGAACGGATTTCAGGTCGCGCGTCCTGGATGGTTTCCAGCCGTTGTCCGCGCGCCAGCTGCGTGCGCGCGGCGGCGGTGAAGCGTTCGACGCCTCCGGCATCGCCCGCGACCACCAGCCGGTAGCGGATACGGCTGCCTTCCTGCACCAAGCCGGTCGCCGGTACGTCGGCGATGTTGAGGAACACCCGTGGCGCGACGTTGAAATAGTCGAGCGCGGCGTCCGGTTCCTGCACCACGCGGGCGGCCAGCCGCAGCTGGATGTTGCCGATGCCGATGAGATCGCCTTCGCGGGCACCGAGGGTGTCGGCGCCCGCCTGGGTCATCCACAAGGTGCCAGGGGCGGGAATGCCGCGTGCATCGTGCTCGCCCCGCGCGTCGATGATGCGGAAACTGCCGCGCAGCGGGAAGCCTTCGCCGAGCGCGCGCAGCTCGCCCAGCTTCAGATCCTCGCCGGCGCGGATCATGCTCTGGAATTCCAGGGTCTCGGTCTGCCGCAGGCCCGCGCCACTCGCGGCGCCGCGCAGTTCCTCGCTGATCGGCGCGTCACCGCGCACCACCGCGTCGCCACCCAGCAACCGGTTGGCCTCGATGGCCAACGCGCGTTCGGCGCGATCGGTGACGAAACCCACCGCGGTCACCGCCACCACCGCCAACACCAGCGCGGCGAACAGGATGCGGATGTCGCCCGCGGCCAGATCCCGGCGCAGCTGGCGCCAGGCCATCTTCAGCGTTCTCATGCGGCGCTGTCCGCGATCAAGCGACCGCTGTCCAGCCGCAGGTGGCGGCCACAGCGCGCGGCGAGATGTTCGTCATGGGTGACCAGCACCAACGTGGTGCCGGCTTCCGCATTCAGTGCGAACAGCAGTTCGATGATCGCCTGCCCGGTGTGGGTATCGAGGTTGCCGGTGGGTTCGTCGGCGAACAGCAGCGATGGCCGGGTGACGAACGCGCGCGCCAGCGCCACGCGCTGCTGCTCGCCACCGGAGAGCTGGCGCGGGTAGTGACCCAGGCGCTGGCCCAACCCCACCTTCTCCAGAATCTGTCGCGCCGACGCCTCGACGTCGGCATCGCCGCGCAGTTCCAGCGGCAGCATCACGTTTTCCAGCGCGGTCAGCGAAGGCAGCAACTGGAAACTCTGGAACACGAAGCCGACCTTCTCGCCGCGCACCCGCGCGCGACCATCCTCGTCCAGCGACGACAGCGGTTCGCCTTCCAGCACCACCGTGCCGCCCGAGGGCGTATCCAGGCCCGCCAGCAGTGACAGCAGCGTGCTCTTGCCCGAACCCGAAGCGCCGACGATCGCGACCGTGGCACCGCGCGGAACGCGGAAACCCACGTCCTCCAGGATGGTCAGATCGCCGCCTGGCAACCCCACGCGCTTGCCCAGGCCGCTTACCTGAAGCGCGTCTGTCACGGGAGTACGAGGTGCGGTGGAATCGGCCATGATCATCTCTATGCTGATGCCCCTCCATCATTGGGAGCACGGATTAAATGTTCTTTAAGAACATCCGGTATGGGGCCGCCCGGACCCGCCTGCAATGTGCCATGAGTACCGCCCTGCTGCTATTGGCGTCGCTGCTGGCGCTGCCGCTGGCCGCGCAGGCGCCGGCCGCCGCCGCGCCACGCACCGTCCTGGTGATGGGCGATTCGCTTTCCGCCGCCTACGGCCTGTCCGCCGCGCAGGGCTGGGTCGCGCTCACCGCCGAACAGGTCAAGCGCACCCGGCCGGGCTGGCGGGTGGTCAACGCCAGCATCAGCGGCGAAACCACCGCCGGTGGCGCCTCGCGCATCGCCGCCGAACTGCAGCGCCATCGCCCGGCCATCGTGGTGATCGAACTGGGTGCCAATGACGGCCTGCGCGGCCTGTCGCTGGCGCAGACCCGCGCCAACCTGGACAGGATGATCCAGGCGGCGCGCAAATCCGGCGCGCGGGTGATGCTGATCGGGATGCGCATCCCGCCCAACTACGGCCCCGACTACACGCGCGGTTTCGAAGCCAACTTCAAGGCGCTGGCGGACCAGTACAAGCTGCCGCTGCTGCCGTTCCTGCTGGAACCCGTCGCCCGCGACCGCGCCAACTTCCAGGCCGACAACCTGCATCCGGTGGCGGCGGCGCAGCCGAAGATCCGCGACCACGTCTGGACGGTGCTGGCCCCCCTGCTGAAGTGACGGTCCCGGGGCCGGCCGGCGGGGCGGGGTAGGTTTTTTCCTACAGCACGTAGCGGAATCCGCTGAATGTGCAACGCCTCGCCTCCGGGCAGGCTATGCAACCGCGCAGGACGCGCGTCTGCTGGTTTCCGGAGGTTCCAATGCCCCGTCTTCTGTTCACCATCGCCGCCGCCAACGACGGCTGGCAGCTCTATGAGGGCGAGCATGGCCGTTCCCGGTTCCAGACCCTGAACGACGCCCGCGACAGCGCCCGGCTGCTGGCCGCGACCTTGTACGAGCATCACGGCATCCCGACCGCGGTGGTGATGGACATGGCCGGCCGCGAGGCCGTGGTCGTGTCCCGCCACGGCTGAGTCCGCCTGCCGGGTGCGGGAAGCGGACCCTCTCCCGCGTCCCGCGCCCGGCAGGCGCTTGCCATCCCGCTTCAACCGGCGATGCCGGACAGCTGCCGCAGCGCCTGTTCGAACACTTCCACCGGCTGGCCACCCTGGATCAGGTGGCGATCGTTGAAGACCACCGAGGGCACGGCGTTGATGCCGTGTTCCTGGTAGAGCCGCTCGCGTGCCCGCACCGCCTCGGCATATTCGTCCGATGCCAGGATGGCCCGCGCACGCGCGCCGTCCAGGCCGACCGATTCGGCCAGCGGCACCAGCACGTCCGGCGAGGACACATCCTGGCCTTCGCTGAAATACGCGCGCAGCAGCTCGTGCTTGAGCGCGCGCTGCTTGTCCGGATGCTCCTGCTCGGCCCAGTGCAGCAGGCGGTGGGCGTCGAAAGTGTTGACGATGCGGCGGCGGCGATCCATGTCGAAGGTGAAGCCCAGCGAGGCGCCGCGCTGGCGGATGGCCTCGCTGTTGCTGCGCGCCTGCTCGGCGCTCATGCCGTACTTGCGGGTCAGGTGCTCGACGACGTCTTCGCCGCCGGCCTGCATCTGCGGATTGAGCTCGAACGGCTGGAAGTGCAGTTCCACCTGCAGATCACCGCCCACCCGGGCGATGGCCTGTTCCAGCGACTGCAACCCGATCGCGCACCACGGACACACCACGTCGGAAACGAAATCGATCTTGACCGGCTGGCTCATGCGAATCTCTCCTGGCAAACGACGGTCGCTGGCGTGGGGTTGCGCCAGCGGCAATGGGACGAATGGACCGGATCAGACCGGCGTCGGATTGCGGTACTTGAAACCGGCCTGGTGCCAGTACGGATATGGCTTGGTCACGGCGCTGGCCGCGTCCAGGCGCGCGACCTGCTCGGCGCTCAGGTTCCAGCCGACCGCGCCCAGGTTCTGCTTCAGCTGATCCTCGTTGCGCGCGCCCACCACGATGGTGGAAACGGTCGGGCGTTGCAGCAGCCAGTTCAGGGCGATCTGCGGCAGGGTCTTGCCGGTCTCGGCGGCGATTTCGTCCAGCGCGTCGATCACCCGGAACAGGTGCTCCTGATCCACCGGCGGACCGGAATCGATGCTGGTCTGCGATTGCAGGCGACTGGTTTCCGGCAGCGGCTGGCCGCGACGGATCTTGCCGGTCAGGCGGCCCCAACCCAGCGGACTCCAGACCACCGCGCCCACGCCCTGGTCGGCGGCCAGCGGCATCAGTTCCCATTCGTAGTCGCGTCCGACCAGCGAGTAGTACGCCTGGTGGGCGACATAGCGCGACCAGCCGTAGCGATCGGCCACCGCCAGCGATTTCATCAGATGCCAGCCGGAGAAATTGGACACGCCGAGATAGCGGATCTTGCCAGCCCGCACCAGATCGTCGAGCGTGGACAGCACTTCCTCGACCGGCGTGCGCGCGTCGAAACCGTGCAACTGGAACAGGTCGATGTAGTCGGTGCCCAGGCGCTTGAGCGCGGCATCGATGGCATTGATCAGGTGGTAGCGGGATGACCCGACGCTGTTCTCGCCTTCGTCGAAACGGAAGGTCGCCTTGGTGGAGAGGATCAGCGAATCGCGCGGCCGGCCCTTGATGGCTTCGCCGAGAATCGATTCGGCCGCGCCCTTGGAATAGACGTCGGCGCTGTCGAACATGTTCAGTCCGGCGTCCAGGCAGACGTCGATCAGCCGGCGCGCCTCGGCGACATCGGTCTGGCCCCACGAACTGAACAGTGCGCCCTGGCCCCCGAAGGTGCCGGTGCCGAAACTGAGGACGGGCACGCGGAAACCGGATGCGCCCAGGTAGCGATATTCCATGGCGGAAAACTCATGCGGGGGAGGGTCCGCCATTTCACTCCTCCGCGCCGGAGCGGGCAAGCCGCGGGATGGAAAGCTTTGTTGCCTTCCATCCCGCGGAACCGGGGCAGGTGCCCGTCAGTAGGCGCTGGCGGTCGGGCGCACGATCACTTCGCTGACGTCCACATCATCGGGTTGCTCGACGGCATAGGCGATCGCCCGCGCGATGGCCTCGGCCGGAATCGCGATCTTGCGGAACTCGTCCATGCCGGCCTTGGACGCCGGATCGGTGATGGTGTCGGCCAGTTCGCTGGTCGTCACGCCCGGGGAAATCACGGTGACCCGCAGATCCTGGTGTTCCTGGCGCAGGCCTTCGGAGATCGCCAGCACCGCGTACTTGGTGGCGCAATAGACCGCCGCGGTCGGATACACCGCATGGCCACCGATGGACGACACGTTGACGAACTGGCCGCCGCCCTGCGCTTTCATGACGGGCAGGCCGGCAGCAATACCGTGCAGCACACCACGGATGTTGACGTCGATCATGCGATTCCATTCATCGATCTTCAGCGCTTCCAGCGGCGACAGCGGCATCACGCCGGCGTTGTTGATGATCACGTCCACCCGGCCGAATTCGGCGCGGGCATACTCGACGAACGCACGCGTGTCTTCCAGATCGGTGACGTCCAGCTTGCGGTAAACGGCCTGGCCGCCCGCGCGGGTGATGCCGGCGACCAATTGCTCCAGGCGTTCGGTGCGGCGCGCGCCGAGCACCACGCGGGCGCCACGGCGCGCCAGTTCACGCGCGGTAGCCTCGCCGATGCCGCTGCTGGCACCGGTGATGGCGATGACTTTTCCTTCGATTCCGGACATGGGGGATGGCCTTCTCGCGATGGCCGGCGCGGGATGCGCCGGCGGGAGGCGCAGTCTGGTGCCGCCACTGCTTTCGCCGATATCCGGTTCCTCCGTCATTCTTGCCTGATCCTGCCGCGGGCCCCGCCGGGCCGTATCGGCCCTCCCGGACCGGGCGTAGACTCCATCGCCATGGAAACCTCCCCTGTTTCTGCAAACCCCGCCTCGCCGTCCGGCCTGCCGCCGGCATCCAGTGCGGACGCCCGGATCGAGGAAGGGCGCGCCGCCCTGGCCGCGGCGATTGAACGATTCGCCAGCGAAGACGGCATCCATGCCACCGCCATCGACAACCTGCGCTTTTCCCGGCTCAGCGCGCCCAGCGCGCCGATGGGCGGACTGCAGGAACCCGCGCTGTGCCTGATCGCGCAGGGCAGCAAGCGGACCCTGTTGGGCGAAGAGGTCTACCACTACGACGCCACCCGCTACCTGCTGGCCTCGGTGGATCTGCCGATCACCGGACAGGTCATCCAGGCCACGCCCGAGCAGCCCTACCTGTGCTTTGTGCTGAAACTTCCGCCCGCCGACATCGCCGCGCTGGTGACCCAGGCCGAGGAAGTGTCCGCGCCGCTGCCGCCGCCTTCGCGCGGCATCGCGGTCAGCCAGTGCGATCCGGAACTGCTGGACGCCGCGCTGCGGCTGGTGCGATTGCTGGAAACCCCGCGCGACATTCCGCTGCTGGCGCCACTGATCCAGCGCGAGATTCACTACCGCCTGCTGCGCAGCGAACAGGGCGGCATGTTGCGCCACATCGGCGTGGCCGAAAGCCAGGGCCATCGGGTGGCGCGGGCGATTGGCTGGCTGCGCCAGAATTTCCATCAGCCGCTGCGGATCGATCACATCGCCCGGCAAGTGCACATGAGCCCCTCGGCGCTGCACCACCACTTCAAGGCGGTGACCGCGATGAGTCCACTGCAGTACCAGAAGCAGTTGCGATTGCAGGAAGCCCGCCGCCTGCTGCTCACCGAGGTGGTGGACGCGGCGACCGCGGGGCATCGGGTCGGTTACGAAAGCCCGTCGCAGTTCAGCCGGGAGTACAGCCGCATGTTCGGCGCCCCGCCCCTGCGCGACGTGGAGCGGCTGCGCACGAGCTGAAGACCGGTGTGGATCGGCTGCCGTTCAAGGACATGAACTTCGGGTGACGGACGCGCCGGAAAAGCCCGCCGACGCGTTGCCGCCCCCGGGGGGCCGGCGCAGAATCTGAGTCCCCTGATACTTTCGGAGACCGGTCATGAAACGCGTATCCCTCCTGTCCGCCCTGGTGCTGGGACTGGCGCTGAGTGGACCGCTGCTGGCCAAGTCCAGGACGGTCACCGACCCCAATACCCCGCGCGAACTACCGACCGCCAACGCCGTCAGCGTCGAGTGGACCGACCCCGGCCAGTTCACCGACATCCGCTACAGCGGCAACCGCTGGGAAGCGGTGCAGGGCAACTGGGTGGTGGACCTGGCCACCTACCTGCAGAAGCAGGCCGGCAAGCGCCTGACGCCGGGCCAGCAGATGCACATCACCATCACCGACATCCGCCGCGCCGGCAGCTACGAGCCGGGCCGCGGGTTCAACATGGATCGCATCCGCATCATCAAGGACATCTATCCGCCGCGGGTGACGTTGAACTTCGAATTGAAGGACGCCAATGGCCAGGTGCTGGCCCAGGGCGAGCGCAAGCTGGTCGACAGCGCCTTCATGATGAGCGGCGGCAACGTGATGGACACGGACCCGCTGCGCTACGAGAAGCGCATGCTCGACGACTGGCTGTATCGCGAGTTCCGTCGCGACGACGCCTGAATCGCGCGTTGTCCCGGAGGCACCGGATGAAAGGGAAAGGCGGCCCATGGCCGCCTTTCTTCGTTTCCGCGCCTGCGGCAGCTTCATTCCTGCGCGGGCATTCGGCGTTGCCCGCCCGCACTTGCGGTCCGCCCGGCCGCCACCATATAGGACTGCGGACGAACCCCGGAGCCTTCCATGAGCGCCTTCGATCTCACGCCTCCCACCGATGCCCAGCGCCGGCAACTCACCGACGGCCTCAGCGACGATGAACGCCGGGTCCTGCTCCAGCATGGCACCGAAGCGCCGTTCTGCGGCGTGTTCCTGGACAACAAGCGCGAAGGCACCTACACCTGCCGCTTCTGCGGGCTGCCGTTGTTCCGTTCCAGCGCGAAGTTCGATTCCGGCACCGGCTGGCCGAGTTTCTTCGCGCCGTTCGACGAGCAGCATGTCGGCCGGATCCGCGACAACAGCTACGGCATGGTACGCACCGAAATCGTCTGTACCCGTTGCGGCAGCCACCTCGGCCACGTCTTCCCGGACGGCCCGCCACCGACCCACGAGCGCCATTGCCTGAATTCGGTGTCGCTGGACTTCACCGGCGACGGCGAACCGTTGCCGGACCGGTTGCAGCGCGGCGCGCCGGAAGGCCAGCCGCTGTCCTGACCGCGCCACGGCGCTGTCACAAAACCGGCACACGGCGCATGTAACCTGCCGGTCACGAAACTGTCGTCTGCCGTGAAGGCGGCATCGCCATGCTGGTCCGTTCCGACGCCGACGTCCTGTTTGACGGGTTCCCCGGCCTGCTGTGGGCCGTGCGCTTCGATGCCGAGGGGCGCGCCACGCCGATGGAGGCCGGTGACCCGATGGAACCGGGTGAACACCATGGCTGGCGCTGGCTGCATTTCAACCAGAGCGACGCCCGCAGCGCGCAGTCCATCGCCCGGCTGGCGCTGTCCGAGGATGCCCGCGAAGCGCTGCTGTCCCACGATACCCACGTGATCCTGCAACGCCAGGAGGACGGCGCCTACGGCGTGTTCGTCGATTGGGAACACCAGCGTGCCGGCGGGACCGCGCCGCGCGCGCCCGGCCATCACGACGGCCTGGGCTGGCTGCATTTCGCCATCGGTGGCGGCGACGGCCTGCTGGTCACCGCCCGCCGGCAGCCGTTGCGATCGGTCGAGACGGTCCGGCGGCAACTTTGCGCGGGTGAACGCTGCAGCCATCCGGCCCGCGTGCTGGAAGCCATCGCCGAGCATTTCGCCGACTCGGTGGAACGCGCCACCGATGATCTTTCCGACTCGCTGGATCGCATCGAGGACCGCGTGCTGGCCGACGCCATCGGCGACGAACGGCGCGACCTGGCCTCGCTGCGGCACCAGAGCGTGCGCCTGCACCGGCCGCTGACCGCCATGCGCCGGGTTCTCAAGCAGTTCGAGCAACGGCACGCCCCGGACGAGGACGAGGACGAACTGCTGCCGGTGGCGTCGCGCCTCGGCCAGCGCTTCGATGATCTGGACGGTGACGTCTCGACCCTGCAGGAGCGCGCCCGCCTGCTCCAGGACGAGGTCGCCGCCAAACTTGCCGAGCGCACCAACACGCACCTCTACGTGCTGTCGATGATCACCGCGCTGCTGCTGCCGCCCAGCCTGGTCGTGGGCGTGTTCGGCATGAACCTGCATGGCCTGCCCTTCGCCGATCACCGGGCGGGCGCCTCCGCCGCGCTGGTGCTGGGGCTGCTGTCCAGCCTGGCGGTCTACCTGATCCTGCGCCGCCTGGGCGTCTCGCGCTCGACCTGAGCCGCCCGTCCGCGGCCTCCCCGCGGCCACTCAAGAAACCCGGATCGGGGCCGACATTCCTTCGTACCCCACGCCGCGCCCCGTCCATGTTGATCATCGTAGGAATCCTGGTCGTCATCGCCAGTGTGCTCGGCGGCTTCGTCGCCTCGCACGGCAAGCTCGCCGCCCTGTGGCAGCCGTTCGAACTGGTGATCATCGGCGGCGCGGCGCTGGGCGCGTTCCTGATGAGCAATCCGCCGAAGGTGGTGAAGGCCACCTTCGCCAGCATTCCCGCGGTGTTCAAGGGGGTCAAGTACAAGTCGTCCGATTACCTGGACGTGCTGACCCTGATGTACGAGCTGCTGAACAAGGCGCGCCGCGAAGGCTTCATCTCGCTGGAATCGCACGTCGACAATCCGGGCTCCAGCGATCTGTTCAACAAGTATCCCAAGGTGCTGGCCGATCACCACCTGATGGACTTCATCACCGACTGCCTGCGCCTGATGGTCGGCAGCAACATCGAGCCGCACGAGCTGGAACCGCTGCTGGAACTGGAGCTGGAAAAGCACCATCACGAGATGATGGCGCCGGCCCACGCGCTGGCGAAAGTCGCCGACGCATTGCCGGGTTTCGGCATCGTCGCCGCGGTGCTGGGCATCGTCATCACCATGGGTTCGATCGGCGGCGACATCGCCGAGGTTGGCGCGCATGTGGCCGGCGCCCTGGTCGGCACCTTCCTGGGCATCCTGCTGGCCTACGGCTTCGTCGGCCCGCTGGCCGCGGCGCTGGAAGCGCGCGCCGAGCAGGACAGCCGCATCTACGAAAGCGTCAAGACCGCCCTGCTGGCCTGCCTGCGCGGCTACAACCCCAAGGTGGCACTGGAGTTCGCGCGCAAGACGCTGCCGTCGGCGGTGCGTCCGCAGTTCGCCGAATTCGAGACCCATCTCAAGGGCGCCAAGTAGGCACGCGCCATGGCCGAGAAATCCACGGTCATTGTGGTTCGCCGGGTCCGCAAGATTCAGGGCGGCGGCCATCACGGCGGCTCCTGGAAGGTCGCCTACGCCGACTTCGTCACCGCGATGATGGCGTTTTTCCTGGTCATGTGGCTGGTCGGCGCGACCACCAACAAGGACCGCGCGGCGATCTCCGAGTACTTCCGCAACCCGAGCCCGCTCAGCGGCAAGAGCTTCTCGCCCGCGCCCGGTCCCAACGGACCCGGCGGCGCCAGTACCTCGATGATCAAGCTGGGCGGCACGATGGACATCCCGCGCGGCAGTGGCGACGACCCCTTCAGCAAACCGGATCCGGACGGCCACACGCCGGCCTCGCGCGAAGCCAGCGCGCAGGACCAGGCACGCGAACATGCGCAGGACCAGCAGCGGCTGGAAGCCTTGATGCAAGCGCTGGAGGAGGCGATCAGCCGCAGCCAGGCGCTGGAGCCGTTCAAGGATCAGTTGCTGATCGATCTGACCCCCGAGGGCTTGCGCATCCAGATCGTCGATCAGCAGAACCGGCCCATGTTCGATCTGGGCAGTTCCTCGCTCAAGCCGTACACGACCGACATCCTCCACGAGCTGGCCGGCTTCATCAATCGCGTACCCAACCACATCAGCCTGACCGGCCACACCGACGTCACCGCGTATGCCCGGGCCGGCTACACCAACTGGGAGCTGAGCGCCGACCGCGCCAACGCGGCGCGGCGGGCGCTGGTCGAAGCCGGCATGCAGGAGGACAAGGTGACCCGCGTGGTCGGCTTGTCGTCCTCCGTGCTGTTCGACAAGCAGGATCCGCAGAACCCGATCAACCGTCGCATCAGCATCGTCATCATGACCCGCGCGGCCGAGGCCGAAGCGCTGGACGGCGGCGGCATGGCGCTGGGCAAGGTACTGGCCGACGCGGACACCCAGGTGCCGGCCTTGCCGGCCGCACCCGCCCTGCCCGCGCGCGGCGGGCATCCCTGACGGGCTTCGCCGTACCCGCGCGGGAGGCTATCCTTGCGCGATGACGCTGCGCACCGTTTCCGCCACCCGCTACGTGACGCCCCTGCGCGAAGGCGGCTCGATGCCGGCCATCGTCGAGGCGGACGACGACGGCATGTATGTCCTCAAGTTCCGCGGCGCCGGCCAGGGGCCGCGCGCGCTGGTGGCGGAGCTGATTTCCGGCGAAATCGCCCGCGCACTGCAATTGCCGGTGCCGGAAATCGTGCTGGTCGAACTGGACGCGGAGCTGGCGCGCACCGAGGGCGATCCGGAGATCCAGGATCTGATCAAGGCCAGTGCCGGGCTCAACCTGGCGCTGGACTACCTGCCGGGCTCGGCCAATTTCGATCCCGTGGCCGAGCAGCCGGACCCGGCGCTGGCGTCGGACATCGTCTGGTTCGATGCCTTCATCAGCAACGTGGATCGCACCGTGCGCAATCCCAACCTGCTGATCTGGCATCGCCGGCTGACCCTCATCGATCACGGCGCCTCGCTCTATTTCCATCACGGCTGGGACGGTGATACCAGTGGCGCCGGCCGGCCGTTCCCGCTGATCCGGGATCATGTCCTGCTGCCCTGGGCCAGCGATCTGGAAGCCGCCGACGCGCGGCTCAGCGCGAGGCTGTCCCCGGAACGGCTGGCCGACATCGTCGCACTGGTACCGGACACGTGGCTGCAGGGTGGCGACGCCTTCGGTCCGCCCGACCAGCAGCGTGCGGCCTATACCCACTATCTGCAGCAGCGCCTGGCGCTGCCGCATGCGTTCGCGCAGGAGGCCCAGCGTGCGCGCGACTGACAGCTACGACTACGCCGTCATCCGGGTCGTGCCGCGGGTGGAGCGCGAGGAATTCATCAACGTCGGCGTGATCGTGTCCTGCGAGAAGACCGGCTTCCTGCAGGCGCGCATCGAGCTGGACGAAGCCCGCGTGCTGGCGCTGGATCCGCGCATCGATCTGGATTCCCTGCAACGCCACCTGGCCGCGATTCCGCGCATCTGCGAAGGCGGCGCCCAGGCCGGTCCCATCGGCATGCTGCCCAAACGCGCGCGATTCCACTGGTTGACCGCCAAACGCAGTGCCATCATCCAGACCTCGCCGGTGCACATGGGCAAGTGCGGCGACATGGAGGCGGTCATGGAGCACCTGCTTGACCGCATGGTACGGATCAAGTGAGTCATCCGGAGCCGTTGCGATGATCCCTCCGGCAGCCGATCAATGAGCGTATACGTGGATGACGCGGTGCACCTCTGGCGCGGCCAGCGCTGGGCGCACCTGATGGCGGACACGCTGGAGGAACTGCATGCGATGGCGCAACGGCTGGGCATCCCGCGTCGCGCGTTCCAGAACAAGACCAGCGGCGCCCACTACGACGTAACCGCGGAATTGCGCGAGGACGCCATCCGGCTCGGCGCGATCGCCATCTCGCGGCACGTGGACCGAACGCTGGTCAAGGCGGTGATCGCGCGCGCCAGGGAACAGGGCCGCGGCGGCGACTGAGACGCGCTGGCGTCGCCTCAACGGCCAGCGGGCGAATCCGTCGCCCGCGGCGCCAGCCGCTCCAGCGCCGAAGTCACCTCTCCGGCGATCTGATCCTGCATCGCCAGCTTGTCCTCGTGCGGGCGATCGTAGGTATCCGACCACACCACGAACCCGTCGTCGGCACGCAGCAGGCGCACGGATACACGCAGGGTTCGCTCCGACTTGCGCACGCTGCCGTCCAGCAAATAGGACACCCCGAGTGAACGCGCGATCTCGGGGACCGGCACCTGCTTGTCCTTGAACTGGAACGACGCGGTCGGCGCCGACACTTTCAATCCGGGCACCTTGCTCAGGCGGACGATCAGTTCCTCGGTCATGCCGTCGGCGAACGGTTCCTCGTTCATCGCATCAGTCAAATCCAGGAATGGCAGCACGGCCAGCGTCTGCAAGCGCGCCGGCGCGAGCACGGACAGTGATGCCATCGACGGCGTCTCCGTATTGACGGGCCGGGTCAGCTGATAAGCCGCCACGGCGGACGCCGCCAGCAGCATGACCACCAGCCACAAGCCGATGCGCACGGGAACGCGGGACGGCCGATGTTCGCGGCCTTCCCGTCCCTCGTCGATGGTGGTCCGGTCAGATCCGGATGGCGAACCGTCCACGCCGGGTGATTCCGCGACCGGACCGAGCGGCGTGGTCGCGGAAACGTCGGCGATCAGGCGGTAGCCCAGCCGCGGCACCGTGGCGATGTAGCGCGGCTGCCGCGGGTCGTCGCCCAGCTGGCGGCGCAGCGAGGTTATGGCCTGATACACCGAATCCTGGCTGACGATGACGTCGGGCCAGCCCCGGGCCAGCAGTGCGTCGATGCTCACCACCTCGCCCGGCCGTTCCGCCAGACGCAACAGCAGCGCCAGCGCGCGCGGTTCCAACTGGATGCGCCCGCCATCGCGCGTGGCCACGCCGGAAATCGTATCCAGTTGCCAGTCGCCCAGGCGCAGCGTGGTTCGCGCGGTCGTGTGCAAGTGTTCTTCCATCCGTTTCAGAACTTTTCAGCGCGTTTCAGGCCCGCCTTCAGGACTTCGGGCCGGCGGGACCGGCATCGTACCGCGCACCGGTCGCTGCCAGACAGGGCCGGCTGCTTCCAATCCAACCCGGGAAACCCGCATGCCCTTCGCGTCGAGATCCTTTGCTCTTCCCCTGGCCTGCCTGCTGCTTGCGCTGGCATCGCCGGTCCCCGTCCAGGCACAGCCTCCCATGGGCGACGACGACCATCACTGGGTCGCCAGTTGGAGTGCGGCGCCGGTAGGGGCGGGAGACGCGTTGCCGCCGGTGACGATACGCCAAGTGGTTCGCACCAGCCTGGGCGGAGCGGCGGTCCGCGTGCGCTTGTCCAACCTGTTCGGCAGCCAGCCACTCACGATCGGTCCGGTCCGGCTGGCCCGGCATGCGGACGGTGCCATCCAAGCCGACAGCGATGGATCGGTGACGTTCGCCGGGCTGCCGCAGGTGACGCTCCCGCCGGGAGGGTCGGTCCTGAGTGACGCGGTGGATCTGCCGGTGACGGCATTGGAGATGCTCGCCATCAGTCTGTACCTGCCGCAGGGCGCGGCCGCGCCGACCGTCCACCAGGTCGGCAACCAGACGGTGTACCTGGCGCGGGGCGATCTCACCTCGCGGTCGCGGTTCGAACCGGAAGGCGAACCCGACGATACCCGCTACCTGCTGACCGATCTGGAAGTCGCCGCGCCAGCGGGCGCGCGCGCCTTCGTCGTGCTGGGCGATTCGATCACCGATGGCGTGGGCTCCAGCGAAAACGCCAATGCGCGCTGGCCCGATCGGCTCGCGCAACGGTTGCAACGTGATCCGGCGCTGGCGTCCATCGCCGTGGTGAACGCCGGCATCGCCGGCAATCGCATCCTCAACGACGGCGTGGCGCCCTATCGCGGGCCGAGTTCGCTGTCGCGCCTGCAACGCGATGTGCTGGACAAGCCGGGCGTGCGCTGGATGCTGCTGTTGCAGGGTGGCAACGACATCTCCGCCTCGGACCGGCTCGAAGCGCCGGATCAGAAGGTCAGCGCCACGCAGATCATCGAGGGCATGCAACAGATCATCACCCGCGCCCGTGCGCGCGGTATCAAAGTCTGGGGCGCGACCCTGCTGCCGCGCGGCGGCACCACCTTCCCCGCACCGCCCAGCGCGGAGGCGCTAGCCAAGCGCGAAGCCGTCAATGCCTGGATCCGCGAATCGGGCGCGTTCGACGTTGTGGTGGATTTCGATCGGGTGATGCGCGATCCCGCGCAGCCTGATCGCCTGCTGCCCGCCTACGACAGCGGCGACCACCTGCATCCCAACGATGCCGGCTACCAGGCGATGGCGGACGCCATTGACCTCGTGCGCCTAGCAGAGGGCAACGGGCCCTCAGGAACGATGGCCCGATGACGGCCAGGAATCACGCGGCCGTGGACGTCAGATTGGCAGGGCGTGGCTGCGCTTCACGACCTGGCTGGGCAGATCCGTCTTGACGTTCTGGATGCCGTTGGCGCGTGTGAGGTGGCGGGTCTGGAAGCGGCGATAGTCGTCCAGGTCCTCCACCACCACCCGCAGCATGGCATCGCATTCGCCCAGCATGATGTAGCACTCCATCACCTGCGGCAGGCGTTCCATCGCGGCGATGAAACGGTCGATGGTGTCCGCGTCCTGCGCGGTCAGCCACACCCGCGTGAACAGGGTCTGCGGGTAACCCACCGCGGCGGGATTGACCACCGCCACGTAGCGTTCGATGACGCCGGCCTGCTCCAGCAGCCGTACCCGGCGCAGGCATGGCGAGGGCGAGAGGCCGACAACCTGTGCCAGTTCGGTGTTCTGCATGCGCCCGTCCCCCTGCAGCGCGCGCAGGATGCGGCGATCCAGCTCGTCCAGCTTCGCAGGCATTGAAACCTCCATTTCAGGATTTTATTGGCATCGAATGCCAATCTATCCGAAATTTCTGGAATATTCGCAACCCCGCGGCGAGGCAGTGTCCCTAGCATGATCGGCCATGGACACGACCACCCTGCTGCTCTTCTCGGCCACCGTGCTGCCGCTGATCGCCACGCCCGGCCCGGACATGCTGTTCATCGTCGCCCAGACCCTGGGCGGCGGCGGCGGTGCCGGATTGCGCGCCACGTTCGGAGTCTGCACCGGATACCTGGTGCATTCGATGCTCGCGGCACTCGGGCTGGCGGCCCTGATCGCCGCGTCGCCGCCGCTGTTCGCGATGCTTCGCTGGGCGGGCGTCGCCTACCTGGCCTGGCTGGCCTGGCGCCTGCTGCGGTCGGCGACGCGACCGGGTGGTTTGCAGGTCCGTGGCGACGGGCATCAGGCGGAATTCCGCCGTGGTTTCCTGACCGCGGTACTCAACCCGAAAGGCATGATGATCTACTTCGCGATCCTGCCGCAGTTCATCTCGAGCGCCACTCCGGCGGCGCCGCAGGCCATTGCGCTGTCGGCTACCTTCATCGGCCTGTGCGCCGCGTTCTATTCCCTGCTCGCCCTGGCCATGGCGTCCGGCGGCTGGCGCAACGGTCTCGACGAACGTCGCCGCCGCTGGATCGAAGGCGTGTCCGGCGGGCTCATCGCGGTGGCGGCGGGAAAGCTGGCCATCGGCTGATCATCGTCCGGAGTGCGGCGCGCATCCGGCCTGCTATCGTTCCACCCGCCGCGAACGCGGCGGATACCGGAGGTCATCGCATGCGTGGTCTGGACTTCAGTTCGTGGCAGACATTGCTGTCGACGCTGCTCGGCCTGGCGGTAATCACCTTGATCGGCGTCGGTATCCGCCTGTTGGTCATGCAGACCATCCAGCAACGGCGGGAACGCGAGAATCGCCAGATCAACGAACGGCTGCGCACGCTCATCGCCGCCTACAAGACCCTGGGAGGTTCCTTCACCGGCCATCTGGCCGTGGACCCGACGCACCTGCGGGATCTTCGGATCCGACAGGCCCAGGGCGGTGACGACGAGGCCGGCACCGGTTCGGATCGTTCGCGGAGGATTCGCGACGCGGTCGAGGCCGCGCTGTCCGACATCGTCCTGCTGGGCACCGACGAACAGGTGCGGCTGGCCGCCCGCGCCGCCACCGACATGGTGGAAGGCCGGCCGATACGCACCGATGAACTGGTGATGTCGCTGCGCGATTTCATCCGCCAAGCCCTTGATCTGGATCCGATACCGCCCGGCCTGTCCATTCCTCCCCAGGGCCCGGCGCGTCCCGGTGGCGGCGGTGGCAAGGCCGGCAAGAACGAGGGCGCGCGCGACGACCCACGCCAGGGTGGCGGCAAGACGGGTAACGCCGGAGCCGGAGCGGGTGGCGCCGGCGCGGGAATGGGCCTGGGTGCCGGCATGGCGCTGGGAGATGAAGCCGAATCCCGGCGCTGATCGCGGTCGCCAGCCGGTCAGAACGCGTCGCTGCCGGGGCGCAGTTCGATACCCAGGGCCGCGCACAGCTGCTGCATGCCCTCGTCGTCCCGGCTGAGCGCGATCCAGCCCGCATACGCATCGCCGTCGGTGTTCCAGTTCCAGAGCGTGTAGCCATGTTCGCGCAGGCGGTCATAGGCCACCGCCATCAGGCCCGGCACGTCCACGCCATCGAGGAAGTCTTCGTCGCCGGGATCGCCGCCCCAGTCGATGTCGATGTTCCAGCGCGCAGCCAGTTCGTTCACGCTGTCGATCAGCGACTCGCTGTCCTTCCAGTCGACATAGAAACCCGACGTCCAGTCGATCGCGTCCTTCAGCGCCCACAGCATCCGGCCATCGTCGTCGCCGTCGGCCTCGGCCATGCGCTCGCGCCAGGTCGCGAACTGGCGCAGCGCGGTCTCCTCGTCACCCGGGTTGATCAGTACCAGCAGGTTCCAGATCAGGGCTTCCTGATCACCCAGATCGATGTCCTCGTCCTCGTCGTCACCGGAGCGGGAGAACGCATCGTCGGCGTCGAAGTCGTCTTCGTCGGGTAGGGTCATGGGAAATGTCCTGGATATCCGCGGGATTCCTGCCTCGCCTCCACCATGGGGTTCGTCACCGAGGACGCGGGCCGCGGCAGGAACTTGGGAGGCGGCCCCCGGACGTTTATCCTATGCGCCTTCCGCGACACATGAAACCACCACCATGAGCACCGAAACGCCCCCCGACCGCCTGGCCTCCGACCCGCGCAGCCCCTTCCACGATGCGGAAATGATCGACCGCGGCGTGGGCATCCGCTTCAATGGCGTCGAACGCGACAACGTCGAGGAATACTGCGTCAGCGAAGGATGGATCCGGGTGCCGGTGGGCAAGTCCAAGGATCGCCGCGGCAATCCGATGACGTTGAAGATCAAGGGCGAAGTGGTCGCCTACTTCCGCGAACAGCATTGAGTTCACGGCGGGCGCCCGCGCCCGCCATGCATCGTCGGGGTTGTGCCCGGGTGGAACATGCGTTCCACCCGATCACCCGCGACCTGCCGAATCAGGCAGCCTGATGGTTGGCGTACCGCTGCTTGCGTTGCAGCGAGGCACGATGGGTCGCGACCATCCGGGCCAGGCCCTGCCGCCGGGCGTCGCTTTCCGGCAGGCAGGCCAGCACCGGGTCCCATTGTCCCGCCTTGACCCAGCGCGAGAAGCGCACGTAGACGCTGTGGTTGGCGCCGTATTCGATGGGCAGGCAACGCCAGTAGGCATCGTTGCTTCCCGCCATCCACAGCACCGCCTCGACGAAACAGCGGGCACTGGATTTGTGGCCGCGCGCGCGCGCGCCGAGTCTCCCCCCGAGATTGACCACGATGTGCGCCCACTCGTCATCGCTCAACTGGGGTTCAAGCACCGCCGACAGGGAACAGGACGCATCCTGCGTCTGCGTCAGGCGGCTGATCGTGGCGTCGAGACTTTCCTGATTTTCAGTCAGCATGTTCTGGCTACCGTCTGGGACATGGAAGCGGCGGACTCCGTGCCCACTGCAGACATCGTCTTGGCCCCTTGTCTGCATATCCGTCGGCAACCGCGGATCCACCGTTTTCGCAGTGTTCTTCCCGTCACAGGCCATCGAACATCGGAATCGTCTGAAAAATTCCGGAATGGCACGGATTCGCCGGTGCGCAAGCGATAATTCCGCCGTAAAGCGCACGTTCCGCAGACGTAGTCACAAAATATGCGATGGCGGTGGCTTGCGAATCCGATAGGTTCGCGGAATGGCAAAGCCCCGATATAGAATGTGACTGCTTTCAGCCCAGAATCCGGGAGACCACGGCACATGACATTGAAGATCGTGCTCGCCGACGATCACCCGATCATCGTTGCCGCTGTCCGTCAGCTGCTCGAACGCTCGGGCCACGAGATCGTCGCGGTTGCCGGTTCCAGCGGTTCGCTGATGGAGATCCTCGCCCAGCATCCCTGCGACCTGGTGATTACCGATTTCAGCATGCCCAACGAGGACGAAGCCGATGGCTTGTCCCTGATCGGACTGCTGCAGCGCCGCCTGCCCGAGATGCCGCTGATCGTGCTGACCATGGTCACCAACCCGGCCGTCCTGCAATCGATCCTGGATATCGGCGTGCGTGGCCTGATCAACAAGACCGACGCGATGACCGAACTGGCCACGGCCGTGCAGACGGTCATGCGTGGGCAGACCTATGTCAGCAAGGCCAGCCAGCGCCTGCTGATCCAGGCCGGCAATGGCAAGTCCGCGCAAGCGGTTCCGCTTTCGCCGCGCGAGACCGAGGTCATCCGCCTGTTCGCATCGGGCAAGTCGGTGACCGAGATCGCCCGCCAGCTCAACCGGAGCGTCAAGACCATCAGCACGCAGAAGCAGGAGGCGATGGCCAAGCTGGGGTTGAAGAACGACTTCGACATCTACGCCTACGCGCGCGAGAAGGGCATGCTCTCCTGACGGACGACCGTGTCTCCGTACAAAAACGCTGTCTGAGAGATGAAGCACGCCCGCGGGCGTCGCGACATTAGGAATAATCCGATTCGAAGGCCAGGGCACCACTCCTAGGCTGACGCGCATCGCTTTTGCGCGTGCCTGTCATGTCCTTCCGTGTTTCCTCCCGCCTGCGTGCGTGCCTGTCCGGCATGCTGGCATTGGCGGGGTCCCTCTGCCTGTCACTGATCGTGGTCGCCCATGCGACCGCGCATACGACGCTGGCGTTGGACCAGGAGGAAATCGCCTGGCGTCGCGCCCATCCGGTGTTGCGCGTGGGCGTATTCGCGGGCGATCACATGCCGCTGGAAGCCTGGATGGGAGGCCAGCCGGAAGGATTGGGCATCGACTACGTCCGCCTGCTTGCATCGCGCGCCGGCTTGCAGGTCGCCTTCCATCCATTCACCGACTGGGAGGCCGTCGCGTCGCGCTCCGCCAGGCGGGCACCGCCTTTCGATCTGCTGCTCGCGCTGCCCCATACCCGTGGCGACGAGGGCCACGTCCGCCTGCTGCGGACCTACCTGAGCGCCGCTCCCGTGCTGGTCACTCGTCGCAATGACACGCGCACGCGCGATCAACGGGATCTGGATCGGGCGCGGATTCTCATCGAGCGCCGCTTCCAGGACACCATCGTGCGCCTGCAGGGCGCCTATCCGCACGCGGTGCTGCAGTACTGCGATACCGGCCTGCAATGCCTGGACAGCCTGGCCCGTGGCGAAGCCGACGCCTACATCGGCGTCACCGCGGCCCGCACCCGGGCGCTGCTGGCCGGTCGCCGGGCCGATGATCTCAACCTGACCGGATCGGCGGGCCTGCCGGCCCTGGCGTTCTCGCCCGCGGTGCGGGTCGATGCGGCTCCCCTGGCCTCGTTGCTGGACAAGGCCGCCGCCAGCATCGACGAAGCGGAACTGGCCCGGCTGCGCGATCGCTGGGGCTTTGGCGATTCCGCCGAAGACGGCGCCGCGGCCAACGCCTCGCTGAGCGCCGGGGAACTGGAACGCCTGCGCGCGCTGCCGACGCTGCGGGTGGGATTCGAGGTGGATAGGTACCCGTACAGCTTCATGGACGGTGAAGGCCGCTTCGATGGATTGGCCGCCGACTATCTCGCCCATCTGGGCGAACAGCTGGGCCTGCGCCTGCAGCCGATTCCGGCACGCGACTGGGATCACCTGCAACAGATGATCAAGTCCGGCGAGATCGATCTGGTCGCGGCCGGCACGCCAGACGATTTCCATCATGACGATGTCGCATTCAGCCGGCCGTACGAGTACTTCCCGGAAGTGATCGTGGCGTCCACGCATGGTCCGGCCATCGCCGGCGCACGCGACCTCGACGGGCGAGTGGTCGCGGTCCGCGACGAAGCCGGATTGATAGGCAGGCTGCAGAGCCAGTTGCAGCGGACCACGTTCCGTCCGGTTGCCAGCAACGAGGCGGGCCTGGCGATGGTGTCCGAGCGACAGGCCGATGCCTACATCGGCACCCTGCCCGCGATTGATTCGCTGATACGCGATCACTATGCCGCGGATCTGCGGGTGGTGGGACCGGCGGAACTCGACCAGGAGCTCGCATTCGGCGCACGCGGCGACCTGCAGGCGCTGCTGCCGCTGTTCGATCGCGTGCTGGCCAACATGGCACCCGCGCAGAAGCGCGCCATCCGCGCACGCTGGCTCAGCAGTTCCTATCACTACGGGGTGCCGTGGGGCTGGGTCGCGGGCGGCATCGCCATGGCCCTGGTCATCATCGGCGCGGTCATGCTGGCGTACGCCCGGCTGCACCGCCTGACCCGCGCCCGGGTCTGCGCGGAGCAAGCGTTGGAAGCACAACTGTCATTCCAGCGCGCATTGCTGGAAACCATTCCCTATCCCATCTTCGCCAGGGACGCGCATGGACGGTACCTGGCGGTCAACCAGGCCTACGAGGCGATGTTCCGATGCGGGCGGGATTCACTGCTGGGGCGCCGGCTCGACGACGCGCGGCCGGACCCGGGCGCGGATCTGGCCGGCATGCGGATCGCCGATCGCGCGCTGCCCGGACGCGAAGCCTCGGAACACGGCGAGCTGCGACTGCCGGAGACGGAGGCCGGCGCGGCGCCGCGCGACGTGATCCTGTGGTCGCACGCATTCCTCTACGACGCCGACGAACCCGCCGGGCGGCTGGCGACCCTCGTGGATGTCAGCGAGATCCGTGCCGCGCAGGCACGCGCGCGCTCTTCCGAGCAGCGCCTGTCCGACATCACCGATGCCATTCCGGCGACGGTCTTCCAGTTCCGGCTCTCGCCGCGGGGCGAGCGGCGTTTCATCTATGCGGCCGGCAATGTGCAGGACCTGCTGGGCCTCTCGGCGGAACAACTGGTCGCCGACGAACGCCAGCTCTACGACCGCCTGCATCCGGATGATCGCGAACACCTCAAGGCGGCCTTGCGGGAGACCGCGCGCACCCTGCGTGCCCTGCCCACGCTGGATCTCCGGCTGAGGTTCGGGGATCGCTGGCATTGGGTGCGGACCGAGGCGGGACAACCGCGCCGACTGCCCGACGGAACCCTGGAATGGAGCGGGTACTGGATTGACATCGACGCCGCGCATGCGCAGGAACAGGCGCTGCACGACGCCAAGGCGCGCGCCGAATCGGCCGCGGCGACCAAGGCGGCGTTCCTGGCCTCGATGAGCCATGAAATCCGCACGCCGATGGCGGGCGTGCTGGGCCTGATCGAACTGCTGGCACGCACGACGATGAACCGCGAGCAGGCGCACATGCTGCGCCTGGCCGACGACTCGGCCAAGGCGATGCTGCAGATCCTCGACGATATCCTCGATTATTCGCGGATCGAGGCCGGCCGGCTGGCGATCGCCCGCCAGCCCTTCGATCCGCGCGCGCTGGTCGACAGCGTCGCCGGCCTGTTCACCGCGCGCGCCAGGGAAAAGCACGTCCGCCTGCACGTGATCCAGGAAAACCGGGTGGCCGGCGCGCTGCTGGGCGATGCCACGCGGATCCGGCAGGTGCTCAGCAACCTGGTCAGCAACGCCATCAAGTTCACCGACGATGGCCATGTCGCGCTGAGGCTGTCGGTCGTCGGGGACACCGATGGATACCAGCGCATCCGCTTCACCATCACCGATACCGGCATCGGAATCGGGAAAGACGATCTCGCCCAGTTGTTCCATCCCTTCGTGCAGGCGGAAGGGTCGGAAGCACGCCGGTTCGGTGGCACCGGACTGGGCCTGGCGATCAGCCGCCGCATCGCCTCCCTGATGGACGGCGATTTGCGCCTGGCCAGCGAACCCGGCATCGGGACCGAGGCGGTGTTCGAACTGAGCCTGCCGGTCAGCGAGCCGCTCCGGCCGGTGGCGGCGTTCGCGGGCAAACGCGCCTGGTTGCGCAGCCGCGACCCGTGGCGAAACGAAGGCCTGTTTCATTCGCTGTCGGCACTGGGTTTCGACGTGCTGAGCGGCGAAGGCGCCGACCTTCCGGCGTCCGTCGGTTTCGATCTGGCGGTCGTCGATGCCTGTGCCGTCGGTCCGGCCGGTTGCGCACCGGAAACGCCCTGCGTCCGCGTCGACCTGCAGGCGCCCCTCGCGGCAGGACCGGGCCGCGCCTGCATCGCGCTGCCGGGCGATCCGCTGCTGCATCACGCCGTGGGCGAGGCTTGCCGGGAAGCCCTCGGCGAACAGCCGGCCCGTGAACCGACGCCCGCGCTCCCGCCAGCACTTCCGGCGAACCGGCATGTCCTGGTCGCGGAGGATCATCCGGTCAACCGGGCGCTGATCGCGCGCCAGCTGGATCGCCTCGGCTACACGCATACCGTGGTGGAGGATGGCGAACGCGCGCTGGCGGTCCTCGCGGCAGGTGGCATCGATCTGCTGATCACCGATTGCCACATGCCGGGCCTGGACGGGCTGGCGCTGACGCGCAGGATCCGCGCCGCCGAGCCGTCCGGCCGCCACCTGCCCGTCATCGCGCTTTCGGCCAGCGCGCTGCCCGAGCAGGCCAGGCGTTGCCTGGAGGCCGGCGCGGACGATTTCCTCGCCAAGCCGGTGCGACTGGATCAATTGGCGGGCAAGCTGGCGCACCACCTGCGCCCGTCGCCCGCCTCCCAGTCCGTGCTCGAACCACAGCCCGCACCGCAGGACGTGCTTCCGGACGGCGACGATGGCGATCTGATTCCCGACCTGGTCGCGGCGTGCCGCGAGGACCTTGCGCGGCTGGATCGCTTGCCGGCCTCGGCACTGGTCGCCCGGCGCGAGCTGCTGCACCGCATGGAAGGCGCGCTGGCGCTGGTGGCACCGGTTCCGGAAGGCGATGTATTCGCGGCGGACGCCCGCGCGATCGGCCAACGCGAACAGGAGATACGCGAGCGGGTGGCGTTCCTCGAGGCATCGCTCCTGCAAGACCACCATCACGCCAGCGCCCTGCCCCATCCGCCCTGAAAAAACCCCGGTCCATCCAAAGATCGGAGCGCCAGACGTCGCATGCATCCGGTCCGGGCAATCGTTCCGGCCACGCACTTTTCACGGCTTCCTCCAGCGGCTGAGCCAAAGCACCCGTTCGCTTTGCATTTCTTGCGGTCCTGACGAGGGTCTCGGAGCTTTCCGATTCCAGCGCTCCGCCACGCCGGCCAATCTGCCGATCCGTCCGGAGTCCGCCGGACGCAATCACCGCGCCTTTCGGCGTGCCGGACCGGAGGCATGAACAAGATGGAAGCAACGATGCTGTGGGCCGATCGTGGCCGGACCCTGCGCTGCGGAGAAACCACCACTCCGCATGCACCACCGCGCTGTCTCGCCGTTTCCCGCCAGGGCAATCTCGGCCTGCAGGCGCGCCGGTTCTCGTTGTGGGTACAGGTGCGGGGCGAAGCCTGGATAGAGTCCGCCGAAGGACGGTTCCGGCTGAGGCCGGGCCAGTGGATCGCCCTGGACCGGGAGTCGCGCCCCACCGTCCAGGCCAGTTCGACCGGGCTGTGCCTGGGCATGTCGTTCGAGGCGGGCGGATCGCCCTCGCGGCGGCCGGCGGATGATTCGCGGGTATATCCGGGTCGCGGACGGTTGAATCGCCGCGAACGCGTGGTCTTCCTGCGTTTGTGGCGGCGTGCCTGCCCACGTGCGCTGATGGGGGCCGGCAGCCACGGCGATACCCGGCCACTGCTGGCGTTCATGGCCGAAGTACAGCGCGACCTCCAGCGCTTCGCGCAACGCTGCCCCGGCAGGACCCGCGGCCACCGCCACCAGGTGTTCGTGCGCTTGCAACGCGCCCGCCTGTACCTGAAGGGACATCACCACCGGCGCATCCCCATGCGCGAGCTCGCCCGCCTGGTCAATTTCTCGCACAGCTATTTTTCGCGCACCTACACCTTCGTCTACGAGGAGCAGCCGCAGGTGACGGCATCGCGGATCCGCCTCGCCCATGCCGCGGATCTTCTGATCAGCACGGGCGCGCCCATCGGCGAAATCGCCCAGGCGTCCGGATTCGAGAACAACTGCAGCTTCTCGCGCGCCTTCCGCGCGCACTTCGGCATCTCCGCCACCGACTATCGCCGTCATGGCGATCAGCAGGAAGGCAATTCGAGCAAAGCCACTGCGTAAAGCTAGCAACGTCTCCGCTCACATCCGCCGGTAACGTTAAGAAGGCGTTTTTTTAGCCTTATTTAGCGTTCCCAGGAGAGCATTCGAAATGAAGTACAAGAAGTCCACGTCGGCCCTGCGGCTCGGCGTTCTGCAGGCGTCCGTGCTGCTGGCCCTGTCCCCCGCCGCCTTCGCGCAATCGTCCGACCAGGTCTCGACACTCGACAAGGTCGAGGTGACCGGATCGCGTATCCGTGGCGTGCAAATGGAAACGCGGCAACCTGTGCTGACACTCAGTCGCCAGGATATCGAGAAGCAGGGCTTCACGTCTGTCGCCGACGTCCTGCAGAACCTTACCTCCGCGGGTTCCCCATCGATATCGCGCGCCAACGCGCTTTCTGCGGGTGAAGCCGTCGGTGGAAGCTATATCGACATCCGTCATCTTGGAAACACCCGCACGCTGGTTCTGATCAATGGAAAGCGGCTTGGCGCCACCACGGGAGGGTCTCAGGATCTCAGCCAGATTCCGATGGCGGCCATCGAGCGTATCGATGTGCTCAAGGATGGCGCTTCAGCGATCTACGGATCCGATGCCATTGCGGGCGTGGTCAATGTCATCACGCGCAAACAGACTGAAGGTCTGGAAGTGAATGCCTATTGGGGTCAGGATAGCGCCGGCGATAGCCGAACCAATCAGTATTCCTTCAGCCTCGGCACCCAGGGCGAACGCAGTGGAACCACCCTCTCGGTGGAATACCATCAGCAGAAGCCCGTATCGGCGGGAGATCGCTGGTTCAGCAAATGGGGGAGCGCCGGCCCGGACTACAAGGGTGATGGCTGGAGTCCGATCAGCCAGAACGGCTCGTTCTGCGATCCGTGCTCGCCTGCGGCTGCCGCAAAGTGGTGGACGTTGAAGGATGGCGGCGATCCGACGAATCGTGCCGACTATCGGTTGCACACCGCTTCGGACAACGCAAACGCCAACCAGCAGATGTACCTCCAGACGGGCGTCGAACGCCGTTCGGTGTTCGCCAGCGCGTACTACGACATCAACGACCGCGTGACCTTCAACGTGGACGCGCTCTACAACCATCGGACCACCGATCAACAGATCGCCGGCTATCCCTATCAGTCCGCCGCTTTCGGAACCCCCCTTAGCCGCGACAGCGCGTTCAATCCGACGCCCGGCCAGGACGTCACCTTCCGCCGCCGCCTCTGGGAAGTCCCCCGCACGACCAGGAGCGAACTGGAGACCTACCGCTTCGCGGGCAGCCTCGACGGTAATTTCGAAATGGGTGGCCGCCAATGGAACTGGGACATCGGCGCGCTCTGGAACCGCAACACGCTGACCAAGACGGGGCATGGCGACGCCAGCCTGATCGCTACCCGGCAGGCGCTCGGTCCGTCATTCATCAACGGTGATGGCGTCGCGCAATGCGGCTCTGCCAACAACCCCATCCCGTTGACCGCCTGCCGTCCCTGGAATCCCCTCCTCCCTCACGGCGTGGATGGCCAAGGATCGCTGGCCAACGCGGACCTGCAACGTTTCCTGCTGCCGCACTACACCGACACCGGCCTGACCCGCACCACCAGCTATACCGCCAACCTCGCGGGCGGCCTGTTCGACCTGCCTGCGGGCGAGGTGGGCCTGGCGATCGGCGTGGAACATCGCAAGGAAGAAGGGCGCTTCGCCCCCGATGCGTTCTCCCAGTCGGGTGAGAGCACAGGCCTGGGTGGATCCACCACGGAAGGTTCCTACAAACTGGATGAGGTCTATCTGGAGCTGAATGTTCCGATCTTTGCGGACCTGCCGGGCGCCAAGGAGCTGACGTTCAACGCCGCGGGGCGTTACTCCGACTACAGCAATTTTGGCGACACCACCAACGCCAAGTACGGGTTCACGTGGCGTCCATTGGACGAGCTCTTGGTTCGCGGCACGTTCGCCGAAGGCTTCCGGGCTCCCTCCATCAGCAATCTTTATGGCGGTTTCTCCACCAGCTTCGAGCGCTACACCGATCCCTGCGGCACCAAGGCCACCGACAGCGTGAATGGCAACGCCGCCTGCAATGCCGCCGGGGTCCCCGTGGGCTATGTCCAGTTGGGACAGGGCCTGATTCCCTGCACCAGCTACCCCTGCCAGACGCCGGACCAGTTCATCCGGATGCCGAACGCGCAGCTGCGCCCGGAAACCTCCCGCAGCAAGACCGTTGGTGTAGTGTGGAGTCCGCGCTGGGTGCAAGGCCTGGATATCTCGCTGGACTGGTACAACTACTCGCTCAAGGACATGATCATCTCCGACAGCGTTGATCGCATTCTTCGGGATTGCTATGTCCTCGGAAATGCATCCCGCTGCTCCTCCGTTCAGCGCGATCCGAGCGACGGCCATATCACCGGAATGACGTACGGACTCATCAACCTGGGCCGCATGGAGACGGAAGGCTACGACCTGGGCGTCAAGTACCGGCTTCCCGAGTTTGCCGCAGGACAGTTCAGCATCGACTGGCAGTCTTCCTACGTCAGCAAGTACGACGAGCAGAAGCAGAACCGCCACGGAGTCGACATCATGAGCGGTTCGGTTGGCATCCCCGGCATCTTCCGGCTTCGTTCCAACCTGGGTGTCGATTGGCAGAAGAACGAGTTCGGCATTTCGTGGACCGCGCGCTATTACTCCGGCATGCGGGAAAGTTGTGTCCCCAACCGGCCGTGCACCGATCCCGGCCGCTATGCCGACGGCGAGAAAAGTGCCGCCCGCCGCGTTGGCGCCAACACGTTCCACGACATCCAGGCGCGCGTAAACCTGCCGTGGGAAGCGACGGTTTCTCTGGGTGCGGACAACATGTTCAACCACCGCGGACCGTTGCTGTTCTCCAACTCGAATGCCCGCAGCAGCGACTTCCCGTACTACGGCGACTTCGACATCGGCAGGTTCATCTACATGAAGTACCAGCAGCGGTTCTGATCCACCACCAAGATGAAGTGCCCTCAACCTCTCCCGTTCGCGGGAGAGGTTTTTTCATGCATCCAGGCACGCCGCCGCACGCGCCAGCATCAGGTCGCGTTCGCGGGCGTTGCGGGTCAGGGCGGCGGCACGTTCGAAGGCTTCGCGTGCTTCGCCGCGGCGACCCAGTTGTTCGAGCAGGTCACCGCGGACCGCGGGCAGCTGCGGGTATTCGCGCAGCAGCGGTTCCTCGCCCAGTGCATCCACCAGCAGCAAGGCCGCGGCCGCGCCCTCGGCGCGGCTCAGGGCCACGGCGCGATTGAGTTCCACCACCGGCGACGGCATCACCGCCGCCAGCTGCGCGTAGAGGGCGGCAATGCGGGGCCAATCGGTCTGATCGGCGCGCACGGCGCGGGCGTGGCAGGCGGCGATCGAGGCCTGGAGGGTATAGGGCAGCTGCGCGCCACCCAGTTTCACCGAGCGCTCCAGCGCCTGCAGGCCGCGCTGGATCTGCAGGCGATCCCAGCGCGCGCGATCCTGTTCCAGCAATAGAATCGGCGTGCCGTCGGGCGCGGTGCGCGCGCGGGCCCGCGAGGCCTGCAGTTCCATCAGGGCGAGCAGGCCGTGCACTTCCGGTTCGTTCGGCACCAGTCCGGCCAGCACGCGACCCTGGCGCAGGGCCTCCTCGCACAGCGCCGGGCGCATCCAGTCATCGCCGGCGGTGGCGGAGTAGCCTTCGTTGAAGATCAGGTAGACGACTTCCAGCACCGAATCCAGGCGCTCGGCCAGTTCGCTCCGGCGCGGCACCTCGAACGGCACCTGCTTCTGCGCCAGGGTGCGCTTGGCGCGCACGATGCGCTGGGCGATGGTCGGCTCCGCCTGCAGGAATGCGCGCGCGATTTCATCGGTGGACAGGCCGCCCAGCAGGCGCAAGGTCAGTGCCGTCCGCGCCTCGGTGGAGAGCACCGGGTGACAGGCGATGAACACCAGGCGCAGCAGATCGTCGCCGATGTCGTCTTCCAGCCGGTCGCTGTCGTCAGGGCCCGGCATGTCCTGCCCATCCAGCTCGTAAGCCAGTTCGTCGTGCTTGCGCGCGTGCAGTTGGTGCTGGCGCAGGCGATCGATGGCGCGATGCTTGGCCGCGGTCATCAGCCAGGCGGCGGGATTGTCGGGCACGCCCGACGCCGGCCAGCGTTCCAGCGCGGACACCAACACGTCCTGTGCCATCTCCTCGGCCAGGCCGACGTCGCCCAGCATGCGGGTCAGGCGGGCGATCAGGCGCGGGGATTCCATTCGCCAGAGCGCGTCGAGGGTGCGGTGCAGATCGTGGGGGGCCATGGCCGGCGATCTGACCACCGCCCGGCGCACCGTGCAAGCTGAATGGCGGACGCCTCATTGGCACACCCCTTTTTGTCCAGGTCCGCGGGCGGTTCGCCTTCCCTGGGCGCGGCCGTCCGGAAGCCGCCCTGTCGGCCGCGTCGGCCGTTTTTGCTAGCAGCCGTCCAGTTCGAAGTAATGCAGCGGCCGGATCTCGATGCCCCATCCCCAGGCCTCGCCCTCGTCCAGCCGCGTGGTGGGGTGCAGCATCGCGATGCGCACGGCATGGTCGATGTCGTCGGCCTCGATGAGGAACGCGCTGCCGACGCGTGCCTCGCCCGGCGCGAACGGTCCCTCGGCCACCCGCACCGCGTCCCCGACCCGGCGCAGGCTGTGGATTTCCCGACCCAGCCCGGCGTCCAGGATGACCTGCCCGCTGCCATACAGCTCCTCCAGATGCGGCTCGCATTGCCGCATCGCCTGTTCGACCTGTTCGCGCGGGCAGGCGTCCATCCGTTCCGGATCGAAGTAGCCCAGGCACAGATACTTCATCGCGTCCGCCCTCCGCTCAGCGCACCGGACCGCGCGCCGTCCGGGCGTTCGAACTTCAGGTGCACGACCGTCGGCGTGGCCAGCGTGCGCACCAGCGCCAGGCCGTGCAGATCGTCGCCGATCCGTTCGAACAGGCGTTCGCCGCCGCCCAACAGCACCGGCACCAGATGCAGCTCCATTTCATCGACCAAGCCCGCCGACAGGTACTGGCGTGCCGCCTGCGCACCTCCGGCCAGGGCGACATCGCGGCCGTCGGCGGCGCGACGCGCCTGTTCAAGGGCGGCATGGATGCCCTCGGTGACGAAGTGGAAGCGCGTGTCGCCCAGCGCCAGCGGTGGCCGCGGATGGCGGGTCAGCACGAATACCGGATGGTGGAAGGGCGGGTCATCTCCCCACCAGCCATTCCAGGGCGTGCGCTCGTTCCATCCACCCGGATGTCCGCCGAACATGTTGCGCCCCATGATCGTGGCGCCGATGCCGGCCATCGATTCCTCCATGACCGTGGTGCTGGCGTTGACGTCGCCACCTTCCATGCCGTGCGCCCGGCGCCATGACGCCAGCGCGGTTGCCCAGTGATGCAGGCGTTCGCCGCCGATGCCCAGCGGGTTCTGCACGCTCTGTCGCGGACCGGCGACATGGCCGTCCAGCGAGATCGAAATACGGAAACGCAGCCGCGACATGAGTTGCTCCTGGGATGTGCCGGTCCGGAATGTTCCTCGCTCAGTCCTCGCCGGCGGCAATCTTCCGCTGGCGCTCGAGCTCTTCCGCCGAGGGTTGCTCCAGGCCGAAGTAGCCATACTCCGGCCGGCCCTCCATGCGATAGCACTGGCGGATCACGCCGGTATCGAAGGCCTGGTGCGATTGCAGACGCAGCGATGCCGGCACCGCGCCGTCGGCGAACAGCCGCTTGCCCTCGCCCAGCACCACCGGGAACCACCACAGCTGCAGTTCGTCGATCAGATCCTCGCGCAGCAGCGTCTGCACCAGCCCACCGCTGCCGTGCACCTGCAGTTCGGCGCCACGCTGCCGCTTCAGCCGGCGGATATCCGCCGTCACGTCGGCTTCCAGCCGCTCGCTGCCTTGCCATGCCAACGTGTCCAGCGTGCGCGTGGCGACGTATTTGGGGATGCGGTTGAAGCGCGCGGCCACCGGGTCCTCGTCGCCGACATGCGGCCAGTGGGCGGCGAACATCTCGTAAGTGCGCCGGCCCAGCAGCAGGGCATCGAGATTCGCCATGCCGCCGTTGATCAGGGTGAGCATGGCCTCGTCGAAATAGGGCGCGGCCCAGCCGCCATGCCGGAAACCGCCGCTGCGGTCCTCGTCCGGACCGCCCGGCGCCTGCACCACACCGTCCAGGCTCAGGAAGGCGGTCACCACCAGTTTCATGACGCCTGCTCCGTTTCCTGTTCCTGCTCCTGCATCGCGGCCATGTCCATGTAGACGACTTCCCACAGGTGGCCGTCCGGATCCTCGAAGCAGCGCTGGTACATGAAGCCATGATCCTGCGGCTCGCGCGGCTGGCGACCACCCGACGCGATGGCCGCGTCGGCCAGCTTGTCCACACCGGCGCGGTCGTCCGCGGACAGGCACAGGATGGCCTGGGCATGCGTGCCCGGATCGCTCAGGGCCTTGTCGGTGAAGCCCTGGAAGAATTCCCGGGTCAGCAGCATCACGTAGATGGTGTCGCTGATGACCAGGCAGGCGCCCTGCTCGTTGGTGAACTGCGGGTTGAAGTGGTAGCCGAGGCCCTCGTAGAACGCTTTCGAGCGGGCCATGTCGGATACGGCGATGTTGACGAAGATTTGCGTGGGCATCGGAATTTTCCTGGTTGTATGGCGTATGGATTTCGGGAGGAAATTGCAGGGGCTCAGGTGCAGTTGATCATCCAGCGCACGCCATGCCGATCGGCGAGGCTGCCATAGCGCCGCGCCCAGAACGTCTGCTGCAGCGGCATCTCGACCACCTGCGCGCCTTCGGACAGCGCGGCGTACAGCGATTCGGCCTTTTCCGGATCATCCAGATCGATCACCACGTAGGCACCGGTGACGCCCTGGTAGGGATGATCGGGCGTGGCGTCGGTACCCATCAGGCTGAAAGCGCCGACGTCGACGCGGCCATGCAGGATCCGCTCCTTGAGCGCGGCGGGAAGATCACCGCAACCGGGGGTTTCGCCGAAGCTCTGCATCGCGGCCACCTGGCCGCCCAGCAATCCGGCATACCAGGTCAGGGCCTGGCGGCAATCGCCATCGAAACTGAGATAGTGCTTGAGACGCATGGGAGGATTCCTTCTCTTGTCAGGGATGTTGCGGGAGGATGCGGATGGAGCGGATACGCGTTACTTCTCGCCGGCGATGCGCGCGGCCAGGCGTTCTTCCTGTTCGCGCAGTTCCGGCGTGAGCGCTTCGCCGAAGTCGTCGAGTTCGAAGATCGGACGGATTTCGACCTCGGCGCCGCCGTCGAAGGGCGCGCGCTTGAGCCACTCGA
The DNA here is from genome assembly GCF_014851695.1 of Pseudoxanthomonas sp. PXM04. Lineage (NCBI taxonomy): Bacteria > Pseudomonadati > Pseudomonadota > Gammaproteobacteria > Lysobacterales > Lysobacteraceae > Pseudoxanthomonas > Pseudoxanthomonas sp. PXM04. The sequence goes on along the minus strand of NZ_JACVAG010000006.1, from coordinate 70,080 downwards.
TGGCTTCTTCCAGCGAACGCACCTGCCAGATCCAGAAGCCGGCAACCAATTCCTTGGTTTCGGCAAACGGACCGTCGATGACGGTGCGCTGCTTGCCATCGAAGCGCACGCGCGCGGCATGCGAGGTCGGGCGCAGTCCCTCGCCGGCCAGCATGACCCCGGCGTTGACGAGTTCCTCGTTGAAACGGCCCATTTCTTCCAGCTGTTGCTGGGTGGGCATCACGCCGCCTTCGGTATCGGCGTCGGCTTTCACGAACACAATCACTTTCATGTCGTACTCCTTCGGAGGGAATGGGAAGGGCGGCGTCCGGAGGCCGGAGCATCGCTGCTTACTGGGTACGACGGGCGTGAAGGGCGGGGATCGACAGCCCCCTGAAAAAAAGTTTTCCGCGGCGGGCGATTCCGGGCAGCGCCGGTCTCGGCCGCTGCGACGCCTGGGTCGGAGGATGCCCGCCCCGTCCGGATGCGGCATCATGCGCGCTCTGGCGGCGGCCCCGTCCCCTCACTGGAGCAAGACATGCAGTACCTGTTGCTGGTCTATACCGATGACGCCCTGCTGGAAACCCTGCCCCCGGGCGAATACGACCAACTGATGCGCGGCTGCCTGAGCCACGCCGACGAGCTGAAGCAGGCCGGCACGCTGATCGCCAGCCAGCAGCTGGAACCGGCACGGACCGCGCGCTCGCTGCGGGTCCGCAACGGCCAGCCGGCGATCACCGACGGTCCGTTCGCGGAGACCAAGGAAGTGCTGGCCGGCTTCAACCTGATCGAAGCCGACAACCTGGACGAGGCGGTGCGGATCGCCCATGAGTTTCCGTGGTCGCGCTTCGGCTGCATCGAAGTGCGGCCGGTGCACGACATGGGGCTGGAACGGCAGCGGGTCGGCCTGGGCTGAGTCCCGCCGCCGCGCGGTTACAGCTGCGCGCTGATCCGCGCTTTCACGCCGGGATGGTCGCGGTAATAGGCCGCGTTGTCGGCCAGATCACGCCAGCGGCGATGATCGGCCAGGGTCCGGCCGATCTGCTGGGCCAGCCGCTGCAGCAGCGCCGGCTCGGGCGGGTGCTCGCCTTCCAGCGCGCCTTCCATCAGGTGGAGCATGAGCTGCGCCCGATCCAGACAGGTCTCGGCCTCGCGGGAGGCATTGCCGTGCAGGGCCTCCAGCCGCGCCGGCGGGAAGCGAGTGATGCCGACGTCGGCCAGGACCGGTTCGTGCGCCCCCTGCAACAGGTGCAGCAATTGCGACAGTGAGTTTTCGTTGGACGCGATGCTCTCCTCGGGCATCGCGTCGACGCCTTCCTGGTGAGCGGTTTCACTTCTTGAATACGGATGCACGGGCAACCTCCTTGTGCGTTCAGTCGATGCGATCCCGTGGCCGTTCAGCGGTTTTCCCGTCGACGAAAAACGAGATTCAAACACGGTAGATGAATGCTCTGTAGATTGTCAAACGGTAGCGGGTGAGTCTGAGACATGGCCAAGCCGTCGTCCCCGCCGCGCTCCGCGACTACCGCGCGCGAACGCATTTCCGTGAACCTGAAGAAACTGCGCAAGGCGCGCAATCTGAGCCAGGAAGAACTGGCTGAACTCGGCGAATTCCATCGCACCTACGTGTCACAGTTGGAGCGTTGCGTCACCAACATCTCCATCGACGGCCTGGAACGGCTGGCGAACGCGCTGTCGGTGGACATCCGGGAACTGCTCAAGCCGGTCGACTGATCCGCGCCGCCGGCCGCCCATCGGTTCGGCCAACGACGAGGCCCTACTCCGCCGCCATCCCGATCAGCCTGGCGACCGTGTTGAGGTTGCGCGCGGTACCGGCCCGCGCGGCGGGAATGACCAGGCGGGAGTCGGCCATGCCGTCGCCGTAGTGCACGTAGATCTCGCGTTCACCCAATGCCACCTGTTCGTCGCGCCGATGCCGCAGCGTGGCCAGGGTATCGGCCGGCGGCGGTTCGTCCAGGAAAATCACCACCACCCGGTTGGGCGCCGCCGTGGTGAACGGCTGCGCCTCCAGCGCGCGCACGAGTTCCGCATGCTGGCGCAGCACCACGCCGACCGGCTTGCCGGCGTAGGCGGCCAGGCGTTCCTCCAGTGCGGCCTTCACCCCCGCGGCCCGCTTGGCGCTGCGGAACACCACGTTGCCGCTGGCGATGTAGGTGCGCACGTCGCGGAAACCGGCGTCCTCGCACATGGCGCGCAGTTCGGCCATCGGCAGTTTGCCGGTACCACCGACATTCACGGCGCGCAGCAGGGCGATATAGGTTTCCATCGCGCCAGCATACGCGCTCCCATCAAGCGGCGGCGCGGGCGGAGTTTCCCGCGTTCCTCACCGGGGAAGGCGTGGCCGGGGCTGGCTCCGCTTCACATGGAGGACGGGGTGACGGTGGTCGCCATGACTTTTCCCACGGGTCGCGCCGGCGCGCATCCGCGAAGCTTGCGCCATCGTTCCACCCGGATACCGCCATGCGCCCGTTGCCGCTCATCCTGTCCGTCCTCGCGCTGCTGCCGCTGGCGGGCCACGCCGGGGAGCCGGTGCGGCCCAAGGTCGATTCCCGCCAATGCGGCATCAGCACGCCGTACAACGTGCTGGTCGATACCGGCGGCGTGTGGCTGTATCGCGACGAGGGTTCGCCGCGCGAGGTGTTCTTCCACGACGGCGAACTGAGCGTGGACCGCAAGGTGCGCACGATCAGCGATGCCGACGCGCAGCGCCTGCGCCAGCTGGAATACCAGGCCTACCGGCTGATGCCGGAAGTGGCCGGGCTGGCCCGCGATTCGGTCGAGGTGACCTTCGATGCGCTGTCCGGCGTGGTCGAGGCGATGACCGGCAGCAAGCGCAAGGCGCGCAAGGTGGACGATTTCCGCAGCGAGGCGATCGCCCATGTCGATCGCACCCTGGGTCGCGGTCGCTGGGATCAGGAAGTCTTCGACGAGAAGTTCGAGGAGAACATCGAGAACGCGGCCGAATCGATGGCCTCGATGATCGGGCGCAGCGCATTGTGGAGCGTTTTCACCGGCCGCGCCGGGCAGTTGGAAGCGCGCGCGGACAAGATGGATCGGGAGCTGGAGCAGATGCTGGAAGTGCGCACGAAGGCCATCGAGGCGCGCGCGGACGGCCTGTGCGCGCAGGTCCGTGCCATCGATGCCGTGCAGGCGGGGCTGGAGTATCGCCACGACGGCCAGCCACTGCGCCTGCTGGAAATCTCGGGCGATGGCGGGGACAACCAGGCGACCGTGGCCGCGCGTCCCTGAGCGACGCGATGCGGCCAGCCGGCGCGCCCGCCGCCTGACGGACGGGAAAGGAATTCAGGCCGGTCCGGTTTCAGCCACCGGGTGCACCACGAAGCCGTGCTTGCTGAAGATGCGGGCGAACTTGTCCGCGTTGCGGCCGAAATAGAAGAACGCCTGCCCGCGTGTATTGCCGGAGATGTGCTTGCGGTCCGCGTTCCAGAAACTGATGCGGTGGTGGGTGAAGCAGATGCGGGTGCAGCGCGCGACCAGCACGTTGAACCAACGGGTGTCGGTGGCGTTGTTGACCAGCACCACGCCCTCGCCGAACTGGCCGGCTTCCAGCTGATCGACGAAACGATTGACCGCGCGCGCGCACAGGCCCGCCGAGTAGGGCGGGTTCATGAACACCCGTCCACGCCGGCCGACGTTCCAGTCCTCGTCGAACGCGGAACGCTCGGCGGTGAGAATCCGGCGCGCGCCGACGATCTCGTTGGCGGTTTCCGAGGTGAAGGGGTCCAGATCGATGCCACCCATCACCGCGCGCACCGAGTCCAGGTACTCCGGCGGGGTGAACCAGGAATCGGCGTCGCGGGCCTTGGCGGTCGGCACCCGGCCGATGTAGCCGAGCCGGTGGGCGCTGGCGGTGGACACCGGGAGCGCGACGATGTTGGTGCGGGGCGTCTTGGGCATGGTCGGGCATTCTATGCGCGCACGAGCCGGCTGTGCGCAGACATCGGTCTAGCGCAGCAGGATCCGCAGATCGCGGTTGGCGGCGGCGGCGTTGCCGCTGTAGTCCAGCGCGGTGATCCGGATCAGGTACTCGCCGGCGGGCAGTTCCGTGGGTTGCCACGCTCCGGCTTCCACCACGCCATCGCGGATCCGGTTGGTCACCACGTACTGGAAGCGGGTGATGGCGCTGCCGTGCACGGTGATGCCGCTGCCCGGCCCGTAGGCGAGCATCACCGCGTCCGGATCCGGCGGCATGCGGTTGAACTCGATGTTCATTCGCGGCGCCTCGTGGCCGGGCAGGGGCCTGCCTTCGGCGTCCAGCAGCTGGTAGCCCAGCGCGTACAGCCCCAGCCGGCGGCGCGGCAGGTTGCGATCGACCTGATCCCAGGCTTCGGCCACGATCTGCACGCCGGACAGTTCGCGCGGCACGATCAGCCGGCCGCCTTCCTTCTCCTCCAGCGGCTGGCCCAGGGTATCGAGCAGGTGGATGCCGTCGATGCGCGGTGGCTGGTGATCGGCATAACCGGTGAAACCCAGTGCGATCGCGTTGCGCTCGTAACCGCTGGCGCCGACGCTCAGGTGCACGTGCGCCATCGGATTGATGGTGCCCAGCACGTCGCCGGCGTGGAAGCGGGTGCCGCGCCGGACCCGGATGCGTTCGGGCTGGCCGGCTTCGTCCATCAGCAACTGGAAGCGCGGATCGGTCACCTCCCCGCGCGCGCTCCGGCCCACCCGCATGTGGATGTAGGCCAGCACGTCCAGCCCCATCCCTTCGCCCTGCCCGCCATATCCCCACGCGGCATAGGGGCTGCTGACCTTGCCGTCGGCGATCGCCAGCACCGGCTGGCCGATGTCGCCGCGGATGTCCAGCCCGCTGTGCAGGTGGTCGCGGTTTTCCTTGCGGAAATTGCCGCGCACTTCGCCCAGCGTGCCGACCACTTCGTGCCAGCCGTCCTGCGGATGCAGCGGCCAGCGTCCCTGCGTGTCCGGCAGCGGCGCGTGCGGAGCGGGACCGGCGACCGGGGGCGGCGGCGTGGCGGTACGCGGCGCGATGCGGTGCACACGGTAACCGGTGGCATCGGTGGCGTGCAGCACGCCGCGCCCATCCAGCGCCAGACCAGCCGGGCGCGAGAGACGCTCCTGCTGCGCCAGCCCGGTGATCACGCGGATATGGCCGTCGGTGGCGATCTGGAGGATGCGGCCGCCGCTCATTTCCGACACATACAACACGCCGTCGCGGGTGATCGCCAGCGCCAGCGGACGGCCGATGCCGGTGGATCCATCCGGCCACCAGGTCCTGGCGGTGCCGACCGCGCCATCGGCGGTGACATGGCGGATTGCGTTGTTGCGCAGATCGGCCACCCACAACACCCCCTGCCGATCGATCGCCAGCGCGGTGGGCGTGTCGAAACGCGCCGCCGCTCCCATGCCGTCGACGAAGCCGGGATACCCGCCACCGGCCAGCGTGGTGACCTGGCCGTCCGGCGAGATCACCCGGATGCGGTCGTTGTAGGTGTCGGCGACGTACACCCGTCCCCGCGCATCCACCGCCACGCCGGTCGGTCCGTCGAACCTCGCCTGCTCGGCCGCGCCGTCGCGATGGCCGGCGGTGCCGTCGCCGGCCAGCGTGCTGACGATGCCCTGCGGCGTGATCCGGCGGATGGCGTGGTTGCCGGTGTCGGCGACATACAGATTGCCGGCGCGATCCAGCGCCAGTCCGGACGGCGTGTGGAACGCCGCCGCGGTGCCCGCGCCATCGCGGAATCCCTCCCCCGAACCGGCCAGGGTCGCCACCTGCCCGTCGCGGCCGATCCGGCGGATGCGGTTGTTGTCGCCGCCATCGGCCACGTAGACGGTGCCGTCGCCCGCCATCGCGATTCCGTAGGGATCGGCGAAGCGCGCGGCGGCCGGCGGGCCGTCGCGATCACCCCGGATGCCGTCACCGGCAATCAATTCGAGCTGCGCGGCCCAGCCCAGCGGCGTCGGTGCAGGTCCGACGCGCGGCTTCACCGCGGGTGCGAAGGGATCGAAGAAGAACGTGGCCGCCAGGGCCAGGGCAGTCAGGCCGATGACCAGACCCAACCAGGTTTTGCGCGTCATGCCGGTACGGGCTCCTGTCGAACAGCGCGGCAGCCATCGTGGCGCGGCGGTCGTGGCGATGGTCACATTCTTGCATGCGCCGACGCCCTCGTCCGCCGGGACCGCTAACATCACGGTCCATGTCTTCCGACCCCGTCCACGACGCCGCCCTCCCTGTCACCGCACCCACCTGGCCGCGCCGGCTCGCCACCGCGACACAGGTGGCGTGCCTCGTGTTCCTGGCGATGGCATCGCTGCTGCAATTCCTGCGTACGGATCTGGACTGGCAACGCACGCCGCTGAGTTTCTATCTGGTCGGTCCACACGGTCCGCTGCTGCAGGCCGCATACCTGTTGCTGGCATCGGGATTGATCGGACTGGGCGTGTCGGCGTATCGCAGCGGCGCGGCGCAGGCCCGCAGCGCGGCGCCGCTGCTGCTGTTCGTGGTGGCCGGCGTCGCGCTGGCGATCACGGCGTTGGCGCAAACGCCTTTTCCCGGACGTCCATTGACCTTGCAGGGCCTGGTGCACGGACTCGCGGCGCAGACCGCGTTCCTGTGCGTCACCGTGGCGATGCTGTTGCAGGCCTGGCGCTGGCGTGCCGATCCGGGCTTCCGGCACCGCTTCGCGCCCGCGTTCTGGCTGGCGGTGCTGTGTTTCCTCGCGCTGTGGACACATGTGCTGGTCCGCGATCTGCCGAGGGGCGCCAGCCAGAAGGCCGTCATCGCGCTGATCGGCCTGTGGCTGGTGCTGGCAGCCGGCTGGGTGGGCCGCGACCGGCGCGGATAACTCAGCGCGCGGTCTTGCCGCCCAGGTGGCGCGAGAGGAAGGCCAGCAGGCGCGTGTAGTACTCACGCCGGTGCTCTTCGGTATAGAAACCGTGGCCTTCGGTCTTGTAGTACAGGGTTTCCACCGGCACGCCGGCCTGCTTCAACGCTTTTTCCATGCGCTCGGAATGCGCGAGCGGCGCGCGCTCGTCGCGCCCGCCGGCGGCGAGGAACACCGGTGCCTTGATGCGCGCGGCCAGGGTGGTGGGCGAACGCTCGGCCAGGCCTTCGGGCGGCCCCATCCACTCGCCCGCCCAGGTCTTGCCCGAACGGCTGCGGTTGGATTGGCGCCTGTGCATCAGGCGCAGGTCGTACACGCCGACGTAACCGGCCGCGCAGCGGTACAGGTCCGGTTCCCGGGCCGCGCCCATCAACGCCGCGTAGCCGCCATAGCTGCCGCCGTAGATGCAGATGCGCGCGGGATCGGCGATGCGCTGTTCGATGGCCCAACGGGTGGCGTCGGTGAGGTCGTCCTGCATCCGGCCACCCCACTCGCGCGCACCGGCCTGCACGTGCGCGCGTCCGTAGTTGCCGGAACCGCGATAGTTGACCCGCAGGACCGCGTAACCGGCCTCGGCGAGCATCTGTGCCTCGCTGTCGAATCCCCATTCGTCGAAGATGCCGAACGGGCCACCATGCGGAAGCAGCACCATCGGCGCCTGCGCCGCGGCGTTGCGCGGCAGGGTGAGGTAGCCATGCAACGGCAGGCCGTCCCGCGCCTTCATCTGCACCAGGCGGGTGGGCAGGACCACCGCGGGATCAAACCATTCGCGGGTGGAGAACACCCGGTCCGCCTTCTTCTCGACGGTGTCGAACAGGAAGTAGTCGCCGTGGTTGCGGTCACTCCACACGAACAGCAGCGCCAGCCGGCCATCCGCGGTGATCGAGGTCATGTGGACGCCATGCCCCGGGAACGCGCGTTCCAGCGCGCGGTAGAACCGCGCGGTCTTGCCCTTTTCGTCGAAGAAGGCGTTGCGGACGCCCTCATGCACATAGGACACGCCAATCGGGGTTCGTCCATCGACGTCATAGAGCGTGCGGAAGGGGTCCACGACGCGGTCGCGCAACAGCTCGGTATATGTGCCGTCGGCCGGATTCCAGGCGACAACCGCGTCCGGGCCGTTCTTCTGCTCCACCTGCAGATAGGCGGTGCCGCCGTCGGCCGAGAATCCGAGCGGGAACTCGCGATGCCCGGTCTCGTTCTCGTCGTTGATCAGGCGCCATTCGGCCCGGTCCCCGTCGCGATAGTAGAGCCGGCTGGCGTTGTCCACGTCGGCGCCGTGCGCGAAGCGGACCACGCCCGCGCGGTCGGTGGTGAAATCCGCCCGCCGCACCGGCGCGGTCGCCACGGTGATTCGCCGTCGCGTGTAGATGTCGAGCCGGTCGATCGAGATGTAGGGATCGGTTGTCAGCGGCATCGCGGCAACCAGCACGTTGCGCTCGTCATCCGGCAGGGTGTCGGTGAGAAAGACCGCGCGCGGCGGGCCGGGCGTGTCCGTACGGCTGCCGATCTCGCCGGTACCGAACGGACTGGCCAGCAGGCGCGCGCCGCTGCCGTCGGCATTCACCGCATGCAGTTGGCCAAGCACCGACGGCTGGTCGCGCGAGCCCAGCCTTTCGGCCATCGATACGACCACGCGTTCGTTGTTGGCCCACCAGAAATCATCCACCACCGAATCGCGATCGCCACCAATCTTGGCGGTGACCGCGCGATCCATGCGCCGGATGATCGCCAGCACGGTGCGATCCTCGAGCGGCACGGTGACCGCGTAGTAGTCCCCGCTGGGGGAGATCTTGATCCGTTCGAACTGATCCGGCCGCAGATACGGCGCCAGATCCACGTTGGTGCCCGCATCGCTCCCCTGCGCCCACGCCGCCATCGGCACCAGGCACAACAACAACCCACCCCAAGTCCGCTTGCGCATTCCGATTCCAATCCCTGGCAGTCCCCCGCATGCCCCGTGCATGCGCCTCCCCGGGGCGCATCGTCGCAGTTGGCACGCTTTCCGTCCACGGTCGGGCCGGGTCAACAACTGACGTGACGCGGCGTCGGCGTCACCTCCGCTGCTGACCGCCGCTTGTCGCATGTCGTTGAAAAGGCGGAATTTCCTGCAATGGCACGAAGCCTGCGTATTTCCAGGCGTGGGGATGGAGAGGTGCGGGACGCAGGGAGGAGCAAGGGCTGGTGCGATCCCGTTGGGGAACGGGGCGTGATGTCCGGCGGAGGCCGGATGACAGGGGGCCAGCCTGATCGGAGCACGGCCGTACAGGGGCGGCCGTGGCTCCGCGCGAATTCCGGTCGAAGGCGTGCCTATTCGCCGTCCACGCCCGCCAGATCCATCACCCACTTGGGCACCTCGGGCTCGCCGGCATAGAAGGTCTTCGGTTTCTTTTCGGCCATCGCCCAGCGGTGCAGCCAACTCGGGCCGAAACGTCCGTCATAGCCTTCCTCGCCGCGCCGGTAGGCGGGATCGCGCAGGGCTTGTTCCAGCGTCACGAAGGTGTAGCCGCGACGACGGGCGCCGTCGATCAATTCGGCGAACGCGACCGCGTTGAGTTCGTTGGCATGCATCAACCAGACCTGTGGCAATGCATAGCCCAGCAATGCCTGTGACTGCTGTTCGTAGTAGTCGAGCTTGTTGAGCATGTAGGGCACGTAGCCCTTGCGCAGACGGTCGAGCGTGGCGTCGCGATCGGTGCTGGCGGCTCGCGCCACCACGTTGGCGTAGGCAAAGGCCCAGACCCATTCGCCGTTGTCGACCGTGACCGGGGCGACGCGATAACCATGCGTGCCAAGGAACGCCGTCAACGCGGCGCGGTCGGCCGGCGTGCGGCCCGCGCGCAGGTAGGGATGGCGGAACCAGCGCGGCGCCTTGCCCTGTTCGGCCAGCAGCGGGCGCAGCACGCGTTCGCCCTTGAGGATGTTCTCCTCGAACGCGGGCAAACCGACTTCGTGCAGATCCACGTGATCGAAGGTGTGGTTGCCCAGTTCATGGCCGGCGTCGCGCCAGTCGCGCAGCATCCGCAGGCGTTCGGGCTGCACCACGCCACCCACTTCCAGCTTGCCCTCGTTGACGAAACCCACGACCGGCACGTCCGCCTTGCGCAGTTGCGCCATCAATCGCGCATGCCATTCCGGCAAATCCGCCACCGGCCTTTCGCCCAGGCGCTGCCAGGGCAGGTCATCGATGGTGACGGCGATGCGGCGATCCGGGGCGGTCGCCGTGGCGGACTCCCGCATGGCCGCCGGTTCGGCGGTGCGTGCCGTGCAGGACAACGCGCAGGACAACAGGACGAACATGGCACAGCACAGTTGGATCGCGCGCATCGGCACCGCCCGGAAAGAAGGATGGCGCCGAGCTTATCCCGTGCCGGGTCATCGCCGCCTGTGCCGGCGGCCGGTGTTCATGCCGTGGCCACCGCCGGTGCCAGCAGCCGTTCGATCTTCGAATGCAGATCGGGATGCGCGGGCACGCGCAGGCCGAACTCGCGATGCAGCACCTGGATCACCGCGTCCGCACCGGCCAGTGCATGGCGCTCGCTGGCGGCGCCCATCCGGCGGATCGCGAAGCTGCCCCCCTTGAGGGTCTTGCGCCAGCCCGGGCCGGTGCGCGCCACCCGCAGTTGATCGCGGAAGGTCGAATCCGGATGGGTGGACACGTACCAGTTGCCCACCACGAAATCGATGTCGGCCTGTCGCTGCAGGTCGAATGCGTACAGCGGCCGCCACTCCCCGGCCACCCGCGCGCGCAGGGTGTACTGGCCTTCGCCGGATTCCAGCCGATAGACCTCGTGCGGCGTGGACTGCGCCTCGGTGCTTTCCAGTTGCAGCGGCGCGGTGGGCACCATGCCGCCGAAGCCGACATCGGTGATCCACGACTCGCCATCGATTTCCACCAGCACCAGCATGTGGGTGCGCGCGGGAACGATGTCGGCCGCGCCGTCCATCAGCACCCGCCCGGTCAGTCCGCGCGCCTCGAAGCCGAGCCGTTGCAGCAGGGCCAGGAACAGGCGGTTGAGCTCGAAACAGTAGCCGCCGCGACCTTCGAACAGCAGTTTGCGTTCCAGTGCCGGCAGGTCCAGCGGCACCGGCAGGCGCAGCAGGGTCGAAAGCGTCTCGAAGGGAAACTCGGCGGTGTGCCGCTGCTGCAATTCGCGCAAGGTCTCCAGCGTGGGCGGCGGCGCGGCGGCATGACCGAGCCGTTGCAGGTAGGGATAGGCGTGCTGCAGGGTCGGGATCATGGGCATGGCGGGGATCGGGGGGAATGCCACTGTGCGCCCTCAAGCCCGCTTGAGGTCAAGGCCGCCCGGCGACCGCGCCCATCCGCGGTCGCCCGTCCGCCCGTCCGCCCGGTCGCCGCGCGAGCGGGCGTTTCAGGCTGCCGCACCCACGCTATCGCGCCTGTCGGAACCGCCAGCCGTAATTGTTGCCCGGCAGGACCGGCAGGGTGTTGCGATAGGCGCGCATGCGTTCCTCATTGGTCGGGGCCGTTGGAACCGCGTGGCGCGCGGGATGCTGCAGCGAAAGGAACGCCAGCGGCCCCAGGGTGGCCCGCATGGCGCGGATGAAGTCCGAATCGTTCATGGCGCACCTGCCTCTGTCGTGGCGATGGCGCACCTGGTGCGGACGGGGAAGGAACCGCCCGCAGGCCGGTGCTTCGATCGGAACAACGCGGCGGCCCGCGGGGAACGGCCAGCGGCGCCAGCGACCGGGCGATGCCGCACCGCAACTCGCATGTAAACGTTTACATCACTAGTATCCGGGCATCCGCGGGGTCCCGCGGCCTCCCCGCCACGCTCGAGGGCTCGCGATGTCCGGTTCCACCGTTGTCCGCCGCACCCGCCTCACCCTTCGCCACGGACTGGCCCTGACCGCCCTGCTCGGGTTTCCGCTGGCGCAGGCCCAGCAGCCCCTGCCGCCGCGCGCCGAATGGAAGGCCAGCAGCTCCTCCACGACCAATCCGGCCATGGCCCCGGCGATGGGCGTCGACGGCAATCCCAAGACCTACTGGGGCGGGCCGTTCTCGGCCGGCCACTGGTACCAGGTGGATCTGGGCCGCACCACGCCGGTGGGCGGCGTCCTCATCCGGTGGGAAGGCGGCTTCGCCACCCACTACCTGATCCGCTACTCCAACGATGGCCAGCAATGGCAGGACGCGGTGCGGGTGACCGGCGGCAAGGGCGGCATCGAGTACGTGATGTTCCCGGCGGTGCAGGCGCGCTACCTGCGGCTGGCCGCGCCGGATCGCACGGCCGACTGGGGCGTGTCGGTGGGCGAGTTCGAGCCGGTCGCGCACGCGCCACGCCTGCGGGGCGTCGTGGGCGATGGCGATACCGACGCGCTGTGGATCGGCGGCGCGGCGCGCGTGCTGGACAAGCGCCGGCCGCTGGAAATCGAACTGCCGCGCCCGCTGGCGCTGGCAGGCCTGGAAGTCACCTGGAAAACCCCGCCCGGCCGCGCGCGGCTGGAGGCGCGCGGCGCGGACGGGCGCTGGACGCGGTTGGCCGAGGATCCGAATGTCGAAGGCACTTCTTCCTTTCTCGCCGCGCCGGAGGTCCACGAGGCCACCGCGCTGCGGCTGGTGACCGAAGGCGGCGACGGCGCGATCGTGGATCGCCTGCAGTTGCTCGGCCCCAAGCGGCTGATGACACCGATGCGGCGCTACGAGATCGCCGCCACGCGCCGTCATGGCGAGTTGTTCCCGTCGTCGCTGAAACAGCAGCAGGTGTACTGGACCACGGTTGGCATTCCGGCCGGCCTGCAGAAATCGGTGTTCGACGAGTACGGCAACCTGGAAGCGTTCAAGGGCGCGCCGCTGGTGCAGCCGGTCTGGCGCGATCGCGGCGGTCGCGCCGCGGCGGCGTTCAACGCGGATTTGCGCCACAGCCTGCGCGAGGGCTGGATGCCGATGCCGGCGGTGGAATGGTCGCCGCAGCCGGGGCTGTCGCTGCGCAGCGAGGCCATCGCGATCGAACAGGACGGCGCGCCGGTCACCCTGGTCCGGTATCGCCTGCGCAACACCGGTGATCAGCCGGTGGACGGGCAACTCTCGCTGCTGACGCGGCCGATGCAGATCAGTCCGCCATGGCAGAACGGTGGCTTGTCTCCCTTGCATGCCATCGCGGTGGAAGACGATGCGGTGCGGGTGAACGGGCGACGGCTGTTCCAGTCGCTGACGCCGCCCTCGGGTGGGGGCGTATCCGCATTCGGCGCGCACGGTGAAGGCGAGATCACCCGCCACGCGGCGCAGGGCGATGTGCCCGCGCAGCGCAGCGTGGAGGACCCGGATGGCCTGGCCGCGGCGATCCTGCAATATCCGGTGAAGCTGCGGCCCGGCGAGCACCGCGACGTGGTCATCGCGTTCGCGCTGGGCAACACGCGCCTCGACACCCAGGCCCGGCAATGGCCCGACGCGCCCACGCTGGATCGGGCGGCGTTGACCGCCGGCGGCGATCCCGGCGTCGCCTTCGACACGCTGGCCGACACCCTCGCGCAGCAATGGCAATCGCGCCTGGGCCGGATCGGCCTGAGCCTGCCGGACGCCTCGCTGGTGGACATGCTGCGCGCGCAGGCCGCCTACATGCTGATCAACCAGAGCGGCCACGCGATGCAGCCGGGCCCGCGCAACTACAACCGTTCCTTCATCCGCGACGGCGCCGCCACCGCGGCGATCCTGCTGCGCATGGGCATGGGCAGGACCGCCCGCGACTACCTGCAGTGGTATGCGGGCCATGCGGTGCATCCGAACGGGCTGGTCTCGCCGATCCTCAACGACGACGGTTCGGTGAACACCGGCTTCGGCTCGGACCTGGAGCACGACAGCCAGGGCCAGTTCGTCTGGCTGGTCGCGGAAATCGCGCGGCTGGACGGCGGCGCGGCCAGCGTCCGCGACTACCAGGACGAAGTGAAGCGCGCGCTGCGCTTCCTGCAGGAACTGCGCGAACGCACGATGGTGCCCGGTTATCTGGCCGACCGCGAGGCGCCGGAACGTTTCCACGGCATCATCGCGCCCTCGATCAGCCACGAAGGCTACCCGGTGCCGACCCACAGCTACTGGGACGACTACTGGGCGCTGAAGGGCTGGCACGACGGGGCGTGGCTGGCCGAGCAATGGGGCGACCGGGAAACGGCGGTGTGGGCGCGCGAACAATACGCCGCGCTGCGCGATTCGATGTCGGCGTCGATGCGGGCGACGATGAAATGGAAAGGCATCGACTACATTCCGGCTTCCGCCGATCTGGGTGACAGCGATCCCACCAGCGTCTCGATCGGCCTGGATCCGACCGGCCAGCAGGACCTGATGCCGGCCGATGCGCTGGCGCGTACCTTCGCCCGCTACCTGGCCGACGTGCGCAAGCGCACGCCCGATGCGCTGTACGCCTACACGCCGTACGAAATGCGCAACGTGCTGACCTACGTACACCTGGGACAACCGGCCGAAGCCAACGAACTGCTGCAGGATCTGGTGCGCCATCGCCGTCCCGCCGAGTGGCAGGTGATCGCGGAGGTCGTCTATTCGGATCTGCGCCACGCGATCTACCTGGGCGACATGCCGCATACCTGGATTGGTTCGGAATACGCGCGTTCGATTTTCGGCATGCTGATGTACGAGGCCGACGATCACCTGTCGCTGCTGCCGGGTACGCCTCCGGAGTGGGTCGCGGGCGAAGGCCTGTCGGTCGATGGCCTGCCCACGGCCCATGGCACGCTGAAGATGCGCGCGCGCCGCGAAGGCGGACAGTTGCGTGTTTCGCTGGGCGAGGGACTGCGCGCCGACATGCCCGTCATGGTCAACTGGCCCGGCCGCTCCGCGCCGAAGCAGGTCACCGTCGATGGTCGCCGCGTTCGCGATTTCGACGCCAACGGCGTGCGCCTCGCGCGTCCCTTCAAGGAATTGATCGCGCAATGGTAGACCCGGGTTTACCCGGCTGCTGTGTCGCGCTAGACCGGACGTCCAGGGCAGCGGAGCAAGCTCCGCTCTACGAGGTGTAGAGCCGGGCTTGCCCGGCTGCTGTTGCGCGCTAGACCGGACGCCCCGGGTAGCGGAGCGAGCTCCGCTCTACGAGGTGTCGAGCCGGGCTTGCCCGGCTGCTGTTTCGTGCCAGACCGGATGCCCCCGGTAGCGGAGCGAGCTCCCCTCTACGGGGTTGCGAGGCGTTCCTCTATGGCCGAGAACGCCGAACGTCCACCGGCGCGCGCTTCGGGAACGCCGGTGACGAAGTAGGCCACGCCCGTGCCGGTCACCGGATCGACCCAGAGGCCGGACAGCAGGCCATAGGCCGAGCCGGAATGGCCGAAGCGTTCGATGCCATCGCCGAACGGATCGTCGTGGCATCCCTCGCGCGGCGTCGCCAAGGTCTGCACCGCCAATCCGTAGCGACAGAAGAAGCCGCGTCCGCCCTGCCCGCTTTCGTCCTCTTCCGACGTCAGGCCGGTACCGGGTGAATAACGCCACTGCGGTTCCACCAGGGTACGCACCGATTCCGGACGCAACAGGCGGACCCCGTCCACCTCGCCTTCGGACAGCAGCAGGCGGCCGATTTTCGCCAGCCCGTTCGCCGAGATCCGCAGGCCTCCCTGCGGCGAGAACAAGGCGCCGTTGTCGCCGGCCCGCCATCGCGCCAGATCGCAGCTGCCATCAGCGGCAGGGACCACCGGGCATTCCGGCCGGTGCCCGCGATTGTCGTCACGTACCGGCTGGCGGCCCTCGTCATACAGCACCACGGCGCGTGCGGCGGTCGCGTCATCGCAACTGGCCCAGTTGAAGCATCCATCGATATCCAGCGGCAGCAGCACCAGGCGCTGCATCAGTCTGTCGAAACGCTCGCCCGTGGCCTTTTCCATCACCGACGCGACCAACGGAAAATCCAGGTTGGCGTAGCGGAAAAACGTGCCCGGCGCGTGTACCGGATCCCAGGCGCGCGGATCGGCCAATACATCCTGCAACAAGCCGCCCAACGGCACCTGGTAGTAGCCCGCCGCGTCGGTCAGGCCGGCGCGGTGCGAGAGCAGCAGGCGCAGGGTGATCGGTGTATCCGGGAAAGCCGGGTTGCGCAGCTGCCATCCCAGCCAGCGCGACACGTCGGCATCGAGATCCAGTTGGCCGGCCTCGACCAACCGCATCACTCCGATGGCGGTGACCAGCTTGGATATCGAGGCGATGCGCACCGGATCCGCTGCCGTCACCGCGCGGTTCGCGGCGATGTCGGCCAACCCGCGCGCATTGGTGGCGGTGATGCCTTCGCGATCGAAGGCCACGCGGACGGTGGCGATGGGCTCGTTGGCATGCAACGGCATCGCGGCAAGCAACACCCCAAGCAGAAACCCGGTACGCACCATCATGCTCTCCTGTGAAATGGGGCGGCCCATGCGAGCGGGCCATGCAACGCCTGCCGTGCCATGGGTCGAAGCCTACTGCATCGCCTTCCGGCAGACGACCGCCACGGCGGTGAACCGGAACACCGCGTGGTGGATGGCGCGCCGTTGACGCGGCGCGTCATCGCCAGCACTCGATGCCGTGCGGCGAGTCGCGACCGAAGGCGACGGGCGTCGTGTTCTAATCCACACCATGCCCCCCTCGCCCACCCTCGACGATCTGCGCCGCCATGCGGTGGCGCGCACGCTGTTCACGCCGACCACGCTGCTGACCGCCATCCGCCGCCTGGGCTTCGTGCAGGCCGATCCGATCCGCGCCCCCGCGCGGGCGCAGGACCTGACCCTGCGCCATCGGGTGAAGGACTACCGCGCGGGCGATCTCGAGCGCCGCTACACGCGACTGCCGGTCGAGGAGGATTGCCTGGTCAACTACGGATTCCTGCCGCGCGAGCATCTGGCGCTGATGCATCCCCGGGTGTCGTCACGTCCCTGGGACGCGCAGACGCGCCGCAAGGCGGCCGATGTGCTGGCGTTCGTGCGCGAACGCGGCGCCGTGCATCCACGCGAAGTCGAACAGGCGTTCGCGCATGGCCGGGTGACCAACTACTGGGGCGGCACCAGCAACGCCAGCACCCACCTGCTCGATGGCATGCATTACCGCGGCATGCTGCGCGTGCAGCGTCGCGACAGCGGCACCCGTATCTACACCGCCGCCGAGCATCCGGTCGGCGACGACAGCGAGGCGGCGCGCGTCCAGCGCGCCGCCGCCCTGCTCGATCTGGTCGTGCGCAAGTACGCGCCCTTGCCTTCGGCCAGCCTGACCTACCTGGCGCGGCTGCTGGGCTATGGCGCCCCGCATCTGGCCGCGCAGATCCAGATCGCGCTGCGGCAGGCGCGCGCGCAACTGGCCAGCGGCACCATCGACGGCACCACCTGGTATTGGCCGGCCGATGAGAATCCGCGCTCGCGGCGTTTCCAGGCGGACGAGCGGGTGCGCCTGCTGGCCCCGTTCGATCCGGTTGCCTGGGATCGCCGCCGCTTCGAATTGTTGTGGGGCTGGACCTACAAGTTCGAAGCCTATACGCCGGCGGCCAAGCGTCGTTTCGGTTACTACGCGCTGCCGCTGCTGTGGCGCGATCAGATGGTCGGTTGGGCCAACGTCACCGCGAAGGATGGCCGCTTGCAGCCAAGCTTCGGCTATGCCGATCGTTCTCCGGCGAAAGACCCGGCTTTCCGCCGCGCCCTCGAGGATGAACTGGACGACATGACCCGGTTTCTTGCCGGGCATGCCTCCGCCTGATCGCCAGGGGATGTGCCATCGCCGGGAACGGTGGCGCGGAGCGCCGATGCCAGCCTGACCGCGCAGGCGCCACGATTGTCCGCAACGCCGGGGCGCCGAACTACTTCAGGCACGCACCCAACTGGTTCTCCGCATACCACAGCGCGCGCCGCGCCTGGTCGTAGGCCGCGTCGCCACGGCGCGGCAGCATCTGCCGGGCCATGATCGGGTCCGCACCATGGGCCAGTGCGTACTCGACCTGTTCCAGTTCGGTCAGGTGGGTACGGGCGGTAGCCAGCAGTTTCTGCACTTTCGCCGCCTCGCACGAAGCGGCGCGTTTCTGCAACGCTTCCAATGCGGTGCGGATGCGACGGCTGGCTTCGCCCGACAGGCCCGGCACCTTCTCGTGCGCGATGGGCGCCGCCTTGTAGGCATTGCCGGTTTCCGCGCGTCCCAGGTCCGAGGCCTGCTCGTAGGCCTGCGGTTTGAAACCCACCTCCGGCGGCGGCCGCGCCCGTACCGTCTGCCGCTCTTCGCCGAAGATCTTCTTGCCGATCGCCGCCAGGCCATCGCCGAGTTTGCGCGCGGCCTGCTGGCCGAGGGTGCCGTCGCTGGCCCAGGTACCACCGAACGGACTGTCGGGATCGGTTTCGATGGGATTGGGCGGATACAGCAGATCCCGCGCACGCTTGAGTTCGCGTTCGTTGGGCAGGCCCGGTGGATTGGCCGGAGGCTCGTTCTTCGCCATCGGATCGATGCGTGCCTGTGGCGGCAGCCTGGCCCGGCCCGTGTCGCGGTCGTACAGGCGATCGACGACCCGGTTTTCCTTGGGAGCGGGTGGTGCGGTACGCCTAGCTTCCGGCCGCACCACGCTCGCCGGCTCAGCCGTGCGGGGCGACGCGATCGTGTCCGCTGATGGCGTCGTGGCGGTGTCCGGCGATCGGCGAACATCGGCCGGAGGAGGCGTGACGGGCGACCAGCGCGGCCGTTCCAGATAGACCACCCGCAGCGAATCATCGTCGTGCGCGGTGGGCAACATGGGCCCTCTCAGCAGCAGCTTGCCAATCAGCAGCAGGATGGCGGCAGCGGTGGCCGCGGCGATGACGCGTGAGGCGGATTCATCGGGATAAGTGAATCTCACGCGATCTGCTGCCTTCGGAGCGATGGTGGTCATCCGCTTCAACGCGCGGACAGGATGCCGGTTGACCGATGTTGCCTGTGCAAGTTCCCACCATTTGAAGCCCCATGCCGGAACCGGCGCGTCGGCGTTTTACTGATGTTCATGCGTTCACGTCGGCACGATGTTTGTTTTTCGTTTTGCACCTGGCGAATGCCATACGGCCTGGATGGCATGCGGGAACGATGAAGCCGCCATGCGAAAGCGCGGCGCTGCATCCTGTCTGTGAAAGCGCACCCGGGATTCATGGATGGCGTGAAAAAGAAAAAAGGCGGCCCGTGGGCCGCCTTTTTCATTAAGCCGCTCCGCCGGTTCAGACGCCGATCGGGTTGGCCTTCTCCACATCGATCTTGTACTGCTTGATCGCGCGGGCAACGTCCTTGCCGGTCATCTTGCCTTCCTTCGCCAGCGCCGCGATCGCGGCATGGGCGATGTAGTAGCGGTCGACCTCGAAGAAGCGGCGCAGGTTGGCGCGGGTGTCGCTGCGGCCGAAGCCGTCGGTGCCCAGCACGGTGTACTGCGTCGGCACGAAGGCGCGGATCTGGTCGGCATAGCCGCGCACGTAGTCGGTGGCGGCGATGGCCGGGCCCTGGCGACCTTCCAGTTGCTCGGTCACGTAGGCCTTGCGCGGCGCCTTGGCTTCCGGATTCAGGCGATTCCAGCGCTCGACGTCGAAACCGTCGCGACGCAGCTCGTTGAAGCTCGGGCAGGACCAGATGTCGGCGGTGACACCGAAATCCTTGTCCAGCAGTTCCGCCGCCGCGATCGCCTCGCGCAGGATGGTGCCGCTGCCGAGCAGTTGCACGCGCAGCTCGCCCTTCTTCGGCTTGCCCGCGTCCTTCAACAGGTACATGCCCTTGATGATGCCGTCGGCCGCACCTTCCGGCATGTCCGGATGGGCGTAGTTCTCGTTCATCAGGGTGATGTAGTAGTACTCGTCGACCTGCTCCTGCATCATCCGCTGCACGCCGTGCTGCAGGATCACCGCGACTTCGTAGCCGAAGGTCGGGTCGTAGCTGCGGCAGTTCGGAATCGCGCCGGCCAGCAGGTGGCTGTGGCCGTCCTCGTGCTGCAGGCCCTCGCCGTTCAGGGTGGTGCGGCCGGCGGTGCCGCCGAGCAGGAAGCCGCGGGTGCGCATGTCCGCCGCCTGCCAGGCGAGATCGCCCACGCGCTGGAAGCCGAACATCGAGTAGTAGATGTAGAACGGCAGCATCGGCACGTTGCTGACCGAGTAGCTGGTGCCGGCCGCCATCCACGACGCGATCGCGCCCGGCTCGCTGATGCCCTGTTGCAGCACCTGGCCGCTCTGGTCCTCGCGGTAGTACATCAGCTGGTCGGCGTCGACCGGCTTGTACTTCTGGCCGAACGGCGCGTAGATGCCGATCTGGCGGAACATGCCCTCCATGCCGAAGGTACGCGCCTCGTCGGCCACGATCGGCACGATGCGCGGGCCGATCTGCTTGTCGCGCAGGGTGATGTTCAGCGCCTGTACGAACGCCATGGTGGTGGAGATCTCGCGCTCGCCGGTGGATTTGAGCAGGCGCTCGTAGGTCTCCAGCTTGGGGGCCTCGAACGACTCGGCGGCCTTGCGGCGGCGCTGCGGCAGGTACCCGCCCAGCGCGGCGCGGCGTTCCTTGAGGTACTGCACTTCCGGCGAATCCTCGCCCGGATGGTAGAACGGGATCTGCGAGGCTTCCTCAAGCTGCTTGTCGGTGATCGGAATGTTGAAGCGATCCCGGAAGGTGCGGATGGCGTCGTCGTCCAGCTTCTTGGTCTGGTGGGTCGGGTTGAGCGATT
Organism: Pseudoxanthomonas sp. PXM04; assembly: GCF_014851695.1. NCBI lineage: Bacteria > Pseudomonadati > Pseudomonadota > Gammaproteobacteria > Lysobacterales > Lysobacteraceae > Pseudoxanthomonas > Pseudoxanthomonas sp. PXM04. The sequence continues at coordinate 49,589 of NZ_JACVAG010000006.1, read as the reverse complement.
CGCCGGCCGAACCCATGCCGTAACCCTTGACCGTCTTGGCCAGGATCACGGTCGGCATGCCCTGGGTGTTCACCGCCTCGTGGAACGCGGCGTAGACCTTGTGCGGATCATGGCCGCCGCGGTTCAGGCGCCAGATGTCGTCGTCGGAGAGATTGGCGACCATCGCCGCGGTCTCCGGATACTTGCCGAAGAAATTCGCGCGGGTATAGGCGCCGCCGAAGGCCTTGCAGTTCTGGTACTCGCCGTCGACGGTTTCCATCATCAGCTTCTTCAGCACGCCGTCGGTGTCGCGCGCCAGGAGCGGATCCCAGTAGCTGCCCCACAGCAGCTTGATCACGTTCCAGCCGCCGCCGCGGAACACGCCTTCCAGCTCCTGGATGATCTTGCCGTTGCCGCGCACCGGGCCGTCCAGGCGCTGCAGGTTGCAGTTGACCACGAAGATCAGGTTGTCCAGGCCCTCGCGGCCGGCCAGCGCGATCGCGCCCAGGGTTTCCGGTTCGTCCGACTCGCCGTCGCCGATGAAGCACCACACCTTGCGATCGGACTTCTCGATCAGGCCGCGGTGCTCCAGGTACTTCATGAACTGCGCCTGGTAGATCGCCGCCAGCGGTCCCAGGCCCATCGACACGGTCGGGGTCTGCCAGAAGTCCGGCATCAGCCACGGATGCGGATACGAGGAAATGCCCTGGCCGTCGACTTCCATGCGGAAGTTGTCCAGCTGCGCCTCGTCGATGCGGCCTTCCAGGAAGGCGCGCGCGTAGATGCCCGGCGAGCTGTGGCCCTGGATGAACAGCAGATCGCCCGGATGGTTTTCGCTGGGCGCGCGCCAGAAGTGATTGAAGCCCACGTCATAGAGGGTGGCGCCGGAAGCGAAGCTGGCGATGTGGCCGCCGAGGTCGCCGGGCTTGCGGTTGGCGCGCACCACGGTGGCCATCGCGTTCCAGCGGATGATCGAGCGGATGCGCCATTCCAGCGCGGCGTCGCCGGGCGACTTGGCCTCGTTCTGCGGCGCGATGGTGTTGACGTACTCGGTGGTGGGCGAGAACGGCAGGTAGGCGCCCGCGCGGCGCGTGACTTCGACCATGCCTTCCAGCAGCTGATGTGCACGCAGGGCGCCGTTCTTCTCGATCACCGCCTGCATCGAATCGATCCATTCGCGGGTTTCCAACGGATCCGGATCGCTCTGCAGCATCTCGTTCAACCAGTTCATTACCACTCCCAATCTGTCGCGCGGGACCGCGCGGACGTTGTCGTTTTCAGGACTTTGAAGTGTAGCGCACCGCCCCTGTCCCGATCTGGCTACGCGGGCGTATGGATTCGTGATTTTTTCGTTGTCCTGGCCGGTTTGACCACACCAAAATGAGACCTCTGGCGCTGCGCGCCGGGTACCCGGGCGACGTATCATCCGTGCGGGGGGACACATCGCAGGGATTCGGGGTGCCGCATGAAGGGAAGTCGGCAGGACGGGGCTTTGTCGCCGGAGCGAACCGGCGTGGTGCATTGGCGCCGGAGCCTGCGCACCCGCATCGCGCTGTGGTCGGGCGTGATCAACGTCGCCGTGCTCCTGCTGCTGGCGGTCGGCATCGCCTGGTTCGCGCGCCGGCTGATCATCGAGGACGCCCGCCGCGACACCATCGCCAGCACCCAGGAGGCCGCGGATCGGCTGGACACCGCCCTGCGCGCGGTCGTCATCACCACCAGCGGATTGTCCGATCTGCTGGCCAATTCCAACCTCGACCCGGCCGAGCTCACCACCACCCTGCGGGCGATGGTGCGCGCCACGCCCGGCAGCGTCGGCGGCCTGCTGGTGGTCGAACCGGAGCAGCCCGGCCAGGCCGGATTCGCGCGTTACATCAGCGCCAACGGCCGGGATCGCGATTTCATCGCCGACGGCTACGACTACCGCGCACAGGGCTGGTACCGGCGCACCGTGTCCGCGCCCGGCGGCTGGTGGTCCGAACCCTACCTCAACCGCACCGCGGGCGACGTCTGGATGGTCACCTACAACCGTCCGCTGCGTCCGCAGGGCCGCGGCGTGACGACCCGCGGCATGGTCAGCCTGGACGTCCCGCTGTCCGAACTCACCGGCAGCTTCGAGAGCCTGGCCAACCTGCCCGGCTGGCGGGTCTCGCTGGTCGCGCCGGCCGGCACGCTGGCCGCGAATCCCGATGTGGGGGTGGAAGACAACCTCACCCTGGAACAGCACATCCGTCGCGCCGGACGCCCGGACCTGCAACCGGCCGCCGACGCCGTGCGCCTGCACCAGCCACTGCAGTTGATGCATACCGACGCCCGGACCGGCGAGAAACGCTTCACCGTGGTCGAGCCGATCGGCCAGAGCGGATGGAGCCTGCTGGTGGCGCAGTCCTACGCGCTGATCATGGCGCGCCTGGATCAGGCGCTGGGCTGGCTGCTGGCCGGCGGAGCGGTGCTGGCACTGCTTTGCATGCTGCTGGTGCGGCGGCTGGCCGGCCGCATCAGCCAGCCGGTCGAACAGCTGACCGCCTCGGCCGCGTACCTGGCCGAGGGCCACTACGACACCCCGGTGCCCTATACCCGTCGCCTGGACGAGGTCGGCCTGATGGCGCGCACGCTGGAACACGCGCGCACCTCCATCCAGCGGCAGCTGGCGGAAATCGAGGAGATGGGCGCGGCCCGGCAGAAGCTGGAGAGCGAACTGGCGATCGCGCGCGACATCCAGTTGGCGATGCTGCCGCCCGGACGCGTCATCGATCGCGATGATCGCCATCTGGAAGTTTTCGCGCTGCTGGAGCCGGCCAAGGCGGTCGGCGGCGATTTCTACAGTTTCATCGAGGGCGGCGACGGTCGGCTGTGGTTCGCGATTGGCGATGTCTCCGACAAGGGCGTGCCGGCGGCGCTGTTCATGGCGCGCACGGTCACCGTGCTGGAAGTCGCCGCGCGCGCCGGAGACTCGCCTTCGGCGGTGCTGGCGGAAGCCTCGCACCGGCTGGTCGAGGGCAACGACACCTGCATGTTCGCCACCGTGCTGTTTGGCTGCGTGGATCCGCGCAGCGGGCAGTGCGTGCTGGCCAGCGCCGGCCACGACGCCCCGCTGCTGCTGCATGCCGACGGCGCCTGCGAAACGCTGCCGGTCGCCTCCGGCCCGCCGCTGGGTTTCGAGGTCAGCCAGGAATTTCCGCTGTGGCGGGGCCGGTTGCCGGCCGGCGCCACCCTGCTGGCCTACACCGATGGGGTGACCGAGGCGTTCGATCCCGCGCAGCGGGCGTTCGGCCTGGAGCGCCTGATCGACGGGCTGCGCCCGGACGAGAGCGCGCGGATGCAATGCGAGGACGTGATCGCGCGGGTGCATGGCTTCGCCCATCCGGCGCCGCAGTCGGACGACATCACGGTGCTGGCGATGCGCCTGCGCCAGGATCACCGGATTCAACCACGCGTGGAGGAGGCAGCCATATGCTGATACGCCTGATCGTGCCGGGCGAGTACGCCCGGGTGGAAGATCTCAACGCCTCGCTGGAGGCCGTGCTCAACCGCCACGGCATGGCCCGGGCCATCCGTGACGACGTAAGGCTGATCGTCGAGGAACTGGCCAGCAATGCCATCGACTACGGCGGCGAACCGGCCGCCGGCACCGCGCAGCACGAACTGTCGGTGGACATCAGCATCGAGGACGGGTTGCTGCATCTGGAATTCCGCGATACCGGCGCGCCGTTCGATCCGCTCAGCGCGCCGGAACCCGACATCGACGCCGACATCCGTGATCGCGCCATCGGCGGCCTCGGCGTCTACTTGATCCGGCAACTGGCGCACCGGATCACCTACCAGCGCATCGACGCCTGCAACGTCTTGCGCGTCAGCCTGCGCATTCCCCAACCGGAGAGCGAACCATGAGCCTCGAAATCACCCTGCTGCCGCCCGGACAGGGCAGCCAGCGCGTCGTGGTGGCCGGCCGCCTGGACACCCATACCTACGAGGATCTGGACGAAGCGCTGGCGCCGTTGATGACGACGCAATTGCATTCGCTGGTGCTGGATCTGTCGCAACTGGAGTACATCAGCAGCGCCGGCATCCGTTCGATTTTCAAGGCCCGCAAGACCCTGGCCGCGCATGGCGGCAAGGTACTGGTGGTCAATCCGCAGCCGCAAATCCAGAAGGTGTTCGACGTGGTCAAGGCGGTGCCGCTCAACGACATCTTCGGCTCCACCGCCGAGGCCGACGCCTATCTGGACGCGATGCAGCGCAAGGTCCTGCAGGGCGATGACAGCGACTGACGCCGCCTGTCACACTGTCCGGCCTACCGGGGGCGCTCAGGGACACCGCGCATGAGTCTGGACATCGACATCTATCCACCCGTCAACGGCAACCAGTACATCGTGCTGACGGGCCGGCTGGATTCGCATACCCATGAAGCGCTGGATGATCAGCTGGAGGCGCTGCTCGCCGGCAGGCCGCAGGCGCTGGTGCTGGATCTGGCGCATCTGGAATACATCAGCAGCGCCGGCGTGCGTTCAATCCTGAAGGCACGCAAGGCGCTGGCGCCGCATGAAGGCAAGCTGCTGCTGGTGCATCCGCAGGAGCAAATCCGCAAGGTCATCGAGATCGTGCAGGCGGTGCCGATGGACAGCATCTTCGCCAGCACCGAGGAAGCCGATGCGTATCTGGATGCCTTGCAGCGGGACATCCTGGGCGGGTCATGAGGTCGCCAGGAGCAAGCGCTCCTCAACCGTCGAAGGGCGGGTCAATCCCCCTTGGTCCCCCTTTTTCAAAGGGGGAAGTGAAAGCGGGTTTCCAGGCAATCTTGTGGCTGGGATAGCCCCCTTTTTAAAAGGGGGCGGGCACCTGCGAAGCAGGTGATGGGGGATTTGCTTTCGGCGCCAAAAGCAAATCCCCCTCAATCCCCCTTTTGCAAAGGGGGAGGTAAAAGCGGTTTCCAGGCAATCTTGCGGCTGGGGATAGCCCTCTTTTTAAAAGGGGGCGGGCGCCTGTGAAGCAGGTGACGGGGGATTTGCTTTCGGCGCCGAAAGCGAATCCCCCTCAATCCCCCTTTTTCAAAGGGGGAGGCAGAAGCGGGGGTCCAGGCAATCTTGCGGCTGAGAATAGCCCCCTTTGAAAAAGGGGGCGGGCGCCTGCGGAGCAGGTGACGGGGGATTTGCTCTTGGCGCCGAAAGCGAATCCCCCTCAATCCCCCTTTTTCAAAGGGGGAGGCAGAAGCGGGGGTCCAGGCAATCTTGCGGCTGAGAATAGCCCCCTTTGAAAAAGGGGGCGGGCGCTTGCGGAGCGGGTGACGGGGGATTTGCTTTCGGCGCCGAAAGCGAATCCCCCTCATTCCCCCTTTTCAAAGGGGGAGAAACAAGCAGCGCTGACATAACCTCTTTGCACCGGGCCAGTGGCAGCAACGGCGAAGCATTCCCGCACACCGGCCATCCCGCCTCGCGGGATGGCCATGCGCCATCTCAACCCAGGCTGGCCTTTTCCGCTTCCAGTTGCGCGCGGATCTGCGCGTCCACCGCGGCGATGGCGGTCATGTTGACCACCCGGCGCGGCGTGGCGCTGGTGGTCAGGATGTGGACCGGCTTGGAGATGCCCATCAGGATCGGGCCGATGGCCACGCCATCGGTGACCACGCGCACCATGTTGTAGGTGATGTTGGCCGCGTCCAGGTTGGGCAGCACGAACAGGTTGGCGCGCCCGCTCAGGGTGCTGCCCGGCATGATGCGCTGGCGCAGCGCCTCGTCCCAGGCGGTGTCGCCCTGCATTTCGCCGTCGACGTTGAGGTCGGGCTTGCGCTTGAGCAGCAGCTCGCGCACCTGCCGCATCTTGGTCGAACCGCGGGTTTCATGGCTGCCGAAGTTGGAGTGCGACAACAGCGCGATGCGCGGTTCGATGCCGAACAGCTTCAAACGGTAGGCCGCCTGCAGGGTCGCCTCGGCGATCTGCTCGGCGGTCGGATCTTCCTGCACGTGGGTATCCAGGAAGAAGTACGCACCCTGGTTGTTGATGACGCCGGTCATCGCCGAGGTCGACTGCACGCCCGGGTCCAGCGGGATCACGCTACGCACGTAGCCCAGCTTCTTGTGGAAGCGGCCGACGATGCCGCTGACCATCGCGTCGGCCTCGCCGCGCGCGACCATCACCGCGGCAATCAGGGTCGGGCGCGAACGCATCAGGTTCTTGGCCGCGGCCGGGGTCACGCCGCGACGCGCGGTCAGCGCGTGGTAGTACTGCCAGTAGTCGTTGAAGCGCGGATCGTCGTTGATGTTGGTCAACTCGAAATCCACGCCGGCGCGCATGCGCAGGCCCAGGCGTTCGATGCGCGCGTCGATGACGTCCGGGCGGCCGATCAGGATCGGGAAGGCCAGGCCTTCATCGATGACCGTCTGCACCGCGCGCAGCACCGTCTCCTCCTCGCCCTCGGCGTAGGCCACGCGCTTGCGGTCTGCGCGCGCGCGGTCGTAGACCGGCTTCATCATCAGGCTGGTGCGGTAGACAAACTGGCCCAGCTTCTCGCGGTAGGCCTGCAGGTCGGCCATCGGCCGCAGCGCCACGCCCGAATCCATCGCCGCCTTGGCCACCGCCGGCGCCAGTTCCACCAGCAGGCGCGGATCGAACGGACGCGGAATCAGGTATTCGGGACCGAAGCACGGAATGTCGTCGCCGTAGGCGGTGCCCAGGTCCGAGGCTTCGCGCCGGGCCAGATCGGCGATCGCGTGCACGCACGCCAGCTTCATCGCCTCGTTGATGCCGGTGGCGCCCACGTCCAGCGCGCCGCGGAAGATGTAGGGGAAGCAGACCGCGTTGTTGACCTGGTTCGGATAGTCAGAGCGGCCGGTGGCGATGATGCAGTCCGGGCGGACCTGCCGGGCCAGCTCCGGCAGGATTTCCGGATTGGGGTTGGCCAGCGCCAGGATGATCGGCTTGTCGGCCATGGTCGCGACCATTTCCGGCTTCAGCACGTTGGCAGCGGACAGGCCCAGGAAGAGGTCGGCGCCATCGACGATTTCGGCCAGGGTGCGCTTGTCGGTGTCGCGGGCGTAGCGCGCCTTGTCCGGGTCCAGGTGCGGGCGGCCGGTGTAGAGCACGCCGTCGCGATCCACGGCCAGGATGTTCTCCGGCTTAAGGCCCAGCGCCACCAGCATGTCCAGGCAAGCGATGCCGGCCGCGCCGGCGCCGCTGGTGGCCAGCTTGACGTCCTCGATCTTCTTGCCGACCACTTCCAGCGCGTTGACCACCGCCGCGCCGACGATGATCGCGGTGCCGTGCTGGTCGTCGTGGAAGACCGGAATCTTCATCCGCTCGCGCAGCTTGCGCTCGACGATGAAGCATTCCGGCGCCTTGATGTCTTCCAGGTTGATGCCGCCGAAGGTCGGCTCCAGGCTGGCGATGATGTCGACCAGCTTGTCCGGATCGGTCTCGTCGATTTCGATGTCGAACACGTCGATGCCGGCGAACTTCTGGAACAGCACGCCCTTGCCTTCCATCACCGGCTTGCCGGCCAGTGCGCCGATGTTGCCCAGGCCCAGCACCGCGGTGCCGTTGGAAACCACCGCGACCAGGTTGCCGCGCGCGGTCATTTCGCTGGCGGCGTTGGGATCCTCGACGATGGCCTCGCAGGCATAGGCCACACCCGGCGAATACGCCAGCGCCAGATCGCGCTGGGTCAGCATCGGCTTGGTCGGCGAGACCTTGATCTTGCCGGGGGGCGAAAGGCGGTGGTATTCGAGGGCGGCCTGCTTGAAATCGTCGTTGGACATTACGGGCGGTCTGGGCAATAGCACGAAAGAGGCCCGATTCTACCCCCTGCGGCTGGGGTCTGCCGGCTTTCCGGTGCCATGGATCGGATGGGAAACGGCAAGGGTGAGTGGTCTCAGTCCGCGTGGGCGGGCAACGGGGATTCCAGCAGGATGTCCTCGCCCCTCGCGCCGCCGCTCAGCGCCCGATCGAGCTTCTGCCGGTCCAGCGCGCCTTCCCAGCGCGAAACCACCACGGTCGCGACGGCATTTCCGATGAAGTTGGTCAGCGAGCGGCACTCGCTCATGAACCGATCCACGCCCAGGATCAGCGCCATGCCGGCCACCGGCACGGTCGGCACCACCGACAGCGTCGCCGCCAGGGTGATGAAGCCGGCGCCGGTCACGCCCGCCGCGCCCTTGGAGCTGAGCATGGCTACCAGCAGCAGCGTGATCTGCTGGCCCAGGGTCAGATCGGTGTTGGTGGCCTGGGCGATGAACAGCGCGGCCAGGGTCATGTAGATGTTGGTGCCGTCCAGGTTGAACGAATAGCCGGTGGGCACCACCAGGCCGACCACCGATTTTTCGCAGCCGGCCTTCTCCATCTTCTCCATCAGCGAAGGCAGTGCCGATTCGGACGAGGACGTGCCCAGCACCAGCAGCAGTTCGGCCTTCAGGTAGCGCGCCAGCCGCAGCACCGAGAAGCCGCACAGGCGCGCCACCGTGCCCAGCACCACCAGCACGAACAGCAGCGAGCTGACGTAGAAGGTGCCGACCAGCCAGGCCAGGTTCGTCAGTGATTCGATGCCGTACTTGCCGATGGTGAAGGCGATGGCGCCGAACGCGCCGATCGGCGCGGCCTTCATCAGCAGGTGCACCAGCTTGAACACCGGCACGGTCAAGGCTTCCAGCAGGTCCAGCACCGGACGGCCGCGCTCGCCGGTCATCGCCAGGGCGATGCCGAACAGCGCCGCGATCAGCAGCACCTGCAGGATGTTGCCGGAGACGAACGCGCCGACCAGCGTTCCGGGAATGATGTCGAGCAGGAATCCGGTCAGGGTCAGCTCGTGCGCCTTTTCGGCGTAGTCGTGCACCGCCTTGGCGTCGAGTTGGGCCGGGTCGATGTTCATGCCCGCGCCGGGCTGGACCACGTGCGCGACCACCATGCCCACCACCAGCGCCAGGGTGGAAAAGAACAGGAAATAGACCATCGCCTTGCCGAACACGCGTCCCACCTTGCTCAGGTGGGTCATGCCGGCCACGCCGGTGACGATGGTCAGGAAGATCACCGGCGCGATGATCATCTTCACCAGCTTGATGAAGGCATCGCCCAACGGCTTGAGCTGTTCGGCGAAGGCCGGCTCGAAGTGACCCAACAGCGCGCCCAGCGCGATCGCCACCAGCACCTGCACGTACAGCTGGCGGTGGAGCGGCAGGCGGGGGCCGGCGCCGGCCGGAGCGGATTCGGTGGAAACGTGCATGGGACACCTCGACGAAGGTTTTCGCTTCGGTGGCTGTTGTACGTCCGCGAACGCGCGGTGCCGATAACGCATTGGTACTAGCTAATCCAATGGTATTAGGCGTCGCCGCGCCGCCGGCCATGCAATCGTGGCGCCAGCCGCCACCGGCACGCGGATTCATCGGGATTTTCCGTCCCGCGCGCAGGCGATTGGGCGGGCGCCGCAGGGTCGGGGAAAGGTTGAACAGGGTCTGGTGCATCGGACCGGTCTGCGTGACCATCCCGCCATGCCTTTCCTTCGCACGCCCCGCCGTCGCACCGGCCTGTTCCTGCTGCTGGCCGTCGTGGCGATCGCCATCGCCACGCTGAGCCTGCTCGCGATGCGCCAGCTGGAGCGCCGCAGCCTGCTCGGCGATGCGGCGCAGGCGCGCGAGCAGTTGCGCCTGCACGGCGACGCGCTGCAATCGCTGATCGAACGCCACCGGGTGCTGCCGGCGGTGCTGGCGCTGGATCCTGACATCCGCGCGGCACTGGCGCACGGCAACGTCGATGCGGCCGATTCGGAGCGACTCAGCCGCAAGCTCGAACGCGTCAACGGCGCCGCGGCCACGTCCACTCTCACCCTGCTGGATCGGGATGGACTGGCGCTGGCGGCCAGCAACTGGCGCATGGCCGACGCCAGCAACGTCGGCAACCGCTACCACTTCCGCCCCTACTTCCAGCAGGCCATGCGCGAAGGCAGCGGCACGTTCTATGCCGAGGGCGTCACCACCGCCGTGCCCGGCTACTTCCTGTCCGAAGCGGTGCGCGACGAAGCCGGACGACCGATCGGCGTGGTGGTGGTGAAGGTGGTGCTGCGGCCGCTGGAACGAACCTGGGCCGAAGCCCCCGAGATCGTGTTCGTCACCGACGCCAATGGCGTGATCTTCCTTTCCAGCCGCACCGGCTGGCGCTACCGCGTACTGCACGCCCTGACCCCGGCCGCCCGGGAACGGCTCGCCCGCACGCGCCAGTACGGGCAGATTCCGCGCCTGCCGCTGGAGTACCGGATCACGGCGGATCTCGGCCAGCAGGTGCATCGCGCGCGCCTGCCCGACGCGGGCGACGTGATCTGGGTGTCGCAGCCACTGCCGCGGCAGGGCTGGACACTGAACCTGCTGCGCTCCACCCACGACAGCGTCGCCGCCGCGCGCACGATGGCCGCGGCGGTGGCGGCTGGCCTGCTGGTGCTGGCGCTGTTGGGCTTCGTGCTGTGGCAGCGGCGCCGGCTGGCGCAACTGCGCGAGCGCAGCCGGGTGGAGCTGGAACGCCTGGTCGAGCACCACGCGCAGGAACTGCGCAGCGCCCAGGATGGGCTGGTGCAGGCCGCGCACGCCGCCGACTATGGCGAAAGCCCCAGCCTGCAGCATCTGCCTCAAGGCGTCTGCGTGGTCGACGCCCAGCTCAACCTGGTGGCCTGGAACCGGCGCTACATCGAGCTGTTCCGGTTTCCGCCGGGCTTCATCCAGGTCGGCCGTCCGATCGCCGATGTGTTCCGCTACAACGCCAATCGCGGCCTGCTCGGCCCCGGCCCCATCGACGAAGCCATCGAGCGCAGGCTCAACCACCTACGCTCGGGCAAGCCGCACATGCACGAACGCGAGCGCGGCGATGGCAGCGTCATCGAGATCCGCGGCAATCCGCTTCCCGATGGCGGTTTCGTCACCAGCTACGCCGACATCACCGCCTACAAGAACGCCGCCCGCGACCTGCGCTCGCTGGCCGATACGCTCAGCCGCCGCATCGACGAACGCACCCGCGACCTGGCCGACGCCAAGCGCGAGGCCGAGGACGCCAACCGCTCCAAGACCCGCTTCGTCGCCGCGGCGGTGCACGACCTGTTGCAGCCGCTGAACGCGGCGCGCATGTTCCTGTCGGCGCTGCGCGGGCGCCTGCCGGATGCCGGCGCGCGGGACATCGCCGAGAACATCGACAACGCGCTGGCCGCGCAGGACGGCATCCTCAACAGCCTGCTGGACATCTCGCGACTGGAATCCGGCGCGCTGGAAACGCACGTGCGGGACTTCGCCCTGGATCCGCTGCTGGCGACGCTGGCGCGCGAATTCGGCATCCTCGCCGCGGCACGCGGCCTGCGCCTGGAGCGGGTCGCCACTTCGGCGGTGGTGCGCAGCGACGAAGCGCTGCTGCGCAGGATCCTGCAGAACTTCCTGTCCAACGCCATCCGCTACACGCCGCGCGGGCGGATCGTGCTGGGCTGCCGTCGCCAGGGCGATCAGGTGCGCATCGAGGTCCACGACACCGGCCCCGGCATTCCGGAGGCGCGGCAGCAGGAGATCTTCGAGGAATTCCGCCGCCTGGATGGTGATGGCGAGGAGCGCGGAGCCGGCCTGGGCCTGGCGATCGTGGATCGGATCGCGCGCCTGCTCGGCCATCGCATCGGCCTGCGTTCGCGACTGGGAAACGGCAGCGTGTTTTCGATCCGCGTGCCGCGCGGCGTATCGGCCGCCGCCCCGGCAACGGAAGACGGGCCCGGCGCGGAAGACGCATCGACGGCGACCGAAGAAGCAGCCACCGATTCGCTGCTGGCCGGTTGCCGGGTCTGGTGCATCGACGACGACGCGCGGGTGATTCGCGCGACCCGCCTGCTGCTGGAACGCTGGGGATGCCGGGTGGAACTGGCCGGCGGCGTGGAGCAGGCCCTGGCGGCGGCACGCGCCGACGACGTGCCGGATCTGCTGTTGCTGGACGTGCGGCTGGGCGACGACGTCACCGGCCCGGAATTGTTCGGGCAACTGGCGCGTCGCTGGCAACGCGAACCGGCCGTGCTGCTGTTCACCGCCGAGCAGGACGAAGCACTTCGGGCGCTGGCGCGGGAACGGAATTGGGGCTTCCTGTCCAAGCAGGCGCGCACGTCCGCGCTGCGTTCGCTGATGACCCATCTCTACCAGCGCTCGCGTTGACATCCTTTGCTCGATCGGTTTCCCGTCATCCCCGGCTTGCTTTCATTGCAGGTCAATGCGCGATTCCCGCCCCGCCGATGCGCTGACATGCCTCCGCATGTTTCCTGCGAGGGCTTTCGATGCATCACTTCATCCCGGGATGCCTGCGGGCATCCGTTCCGCTGTTCGCGCTGTCGGCCATCCTGCTGGTCGTCCCTGGGGCATGCGCCTCCGATGAGGCGATCCGGCCCACCGGCCGCATTTACTACGACTTCGCGCGCTTCGACAACGACGATCGCGGTGTTCCCTCGCGCGGCCGGGATGGCCTGCGCCTGGCCTGGCTCGGCGTGACCGGAAAGTGGCAGGGGTTCGGCTATCGCGCCGAGGTGGATGTCGCGCCCACGCACTGGGCGCTGCGCAATGTGTGGCTCAGCCGCGAGCTCGGTTCGCCCGCCCGCGGCGTGATCAGCGTGGGCCAGATGGGCCAATACTTCGCGCTCGACGAGCGGGTCAGCTTCAACCATCGGCCCGCGGTGGAATCCAGTTACCTGACCCAGACGCTGGCTTCACCGCACCGCGTCGGCATCGGCTGGGAAGGGCATCACGCCGGCTGGTTCTGGGGCGTCGGCGCCGGCAGGCTGGGCCGCTTCGACGTTCCGGAAATCAAGGGCCGTGGCTTCAGCGGACGCGCGGGCCGGGTGTTTCCACGCGATGACGGCGACCTGCTGCACCTGGCCGGCTCGGTGATGCGCGAGCACCACGATCATCCCGGCATCGGCGGTTCCGCGCCGCTGCGGGTGCCGCTCAGGACCGCGGGCCATTTCTCCCGCCGGCCGGCGCTGGTCCTGGCCGACTACCGCGACGGACGCGACGTGCGGGTGGACAAGCGCGGGCTGGAAGCGGCCGGCGTGCATGGCGCATGGTCCTGGCAGACCGAATATGCACGCGGCCGCTACCACGACGATCTGCGGCGTGATCGCATCGCCGCCCATTACGTGATGGCGACCTGGATGCTCACCGGCGAGCGCCGGCCCTACGACGTCGCCGGCGGCCATTTCGGCCAGGTGCAACCGCAGGGCTCGGGTGGCGCATGGGAACTGATGGCGCGCTACGACCGCATCACCGCCAGCGGCAACGGCGAAGGCCGGCGGCAGCGGCTGGCGGCCGACGCCTGGACGGTCGGCGTCAACTGGTATCCGCGGCGCAACGTGCGGGTGATGCTGGACTGGATCGACAGCCGCCGCCAGGACCGCACGCGGGATCAGCTGCTGGACCATACCGGCACCCTGGCCGGCCGCGTGCAATGGGATTTCTGATTTCGCCGGGCGCTAGGATGCGCCGCCGGAAGTGTCCGATGCCGGATCCGGATCGCCTTCCGGCTCCAGCGCCTTCACCAGCAATGCCGCCTGCGTGCGGCTGTTGCACTCGAGTTTCTTCAGGATCGCGGTGACGTGCACCTTCACCGTGTTCTCGGCCAGGCCAAGCTCGTAGGCAATCTGCTTGTTGAGCAGGCCGTCGGCCACGCACAGCAGGACCCGGAACTGCTGCGGGGTCAGGCGTGCCAGGCGCGCGGCCAGTTGGGCGTCGCGTTCGGAACGTTCAGCGGCCAGTGGCGGGAAGCAGGTATCGCCGCCCATCACCGCGGTGACGGCGGTGCGGATCGCCTCTGCCGGCGCGGACTTGGGAATGAAACCGGCGGCTCCGAACTGCTGCGCGCGACGAATCACGCGCGGGTGATCGTTGGAGGAAATCACGATGACCGGAATATCCGGACGCTCGCCGCGCAGCCAGACCAGCGACGAGAATCCGCGCGCGCCCGGCATGGTCAGATCCAGCAGCACCAGATCCACGTCCGGATGCACGGCCAGCGCCTCGGTCAGCGCCGAGACGCTGGCCACTTCCAGGGTCTGGCCGACTTCGATTTCCTCGCGCAGCGCATGCAGCACCGCTGCGCGGAACAGCGGATGATCATCGGCGACAAGGACCCGGGCCAGGCTCATGGCCGCCAGTGTGGCACGCGCCGCGCGCCGGTGCCCTAGTACCAATGCGTTATTGGAGCCGGTGGTCGGGCTGTTATCTTCGCCCCCTTCCAAACCGGTTCCGAGGGAGAGCGGATGCCATTTTCCAATCGACGCGTGCCGCTGGCGGTTCCGTTCATGCTGGCCCCGCTCATGCTGGGGACCGTGCCCGCCGCCCAAGCCGAGGACGCACTGACCCTCAAGCCGACCGGCCGGTTGCATTACGACTTCGCGCGCTTCGACAACGACGCACGCGGCACCGCCGAGCGCGACGGTGACGATCTGCGTGCGGCATGGCTGGCGATTTCCGGCCGGTTCTACGTGGTCGACTACAAGCTGGAAGCGGATTTCGCCGGTCACCGGCCGGTCGCGCGCGACGCCTATCTGGCCCGCAGCTTCGGCAACGCCACCGTGACCCTCGGCCAGTTCAAGCAGTTCTATACGCTGGACGATCGCGGCAGTTCCAACCACATCCTGGCGGTCGAACGCAGCTGGCTGGCGCAGACCCTGGCGCCGTCCTACCGGTTGGGCCTGGGCGTCAACGGCCATCGCGACGGCGTGTTCTGGAGCGGCAGCGTCTACAGCCTGGAGAGCATCGACGTCTGGCAGGCCAAGGGACGCGCGGCGGGCGCGCGTGCCGGCTACGCGCCGTGGCGCGAGGCCGGCCGGGTGCTGCATTTTGGCGCCGCGCTGGCGCACGAGCGCTACGACCATCCCGGCGCCGATGGCGCGCCCGCGCTGCGCGTGCAGCCGCGCGTCGCGGGCTATTTCGGCGACAACAGCCGGCTGTCGCTGGTGGATTTCCGCAGCGGCCGCGACGTCTCGGTGGACAAGTACGGCCTGGAAGCGGCGGGCGTGCACGGCGCCTGGTCCTGGCAGGCCGAATACGGCGGCGCCCGTTACGACGACGGCCGGCAGCGCGGGCGGGTCGAGGCCGGTTATCTGCAAGCCAGTTGGCTGCTCACCGGCGAGTCCCGCCCCTACGATGCCAAGGCGGGACGGTTCGTCCAGCTCAAGCCGCAGCGACGCGGCGGCGCCTGGGAACTGGTGGCGCGCTACGACCACATCGAGGGCAGGCAATGGCCGCTCAACCGCCGCGACCTGTCGGCGGACGCATGGACGGTGGGCGTGAACTGGTATGCGCCGAAGCACTTCCGGGTGATGCTGGACTGGACCGACAGCCGGCGCCGTGATGAAGTGAGCGGAAGAACATTGGATCGCACCGGCGTACTGGCCGGCCGCGTCCAGTTCGATTTCTGACGCACCCGCCGGCCCTGCGCCCGGTTACGGGTCACGAAATCGCGAGAAAATAATTTTCATCCAACCCTTCCTGTGCTACACAATAGACGGCCACGATGTCACGTGGCCGTGCACAGGGGAGGCGGTTCGTGCGAGAAAATTACTTTCATTCCGACGCGCCGCTGGCCGGAAAAGGCCTGCCGGCCGGTGATGCCTGGACGCCTTCCGGGCTGGCGGCGCGGCCCCTGTCGATCCTGGAGGAACAGGTCAGCCTGCCGGTGGCGGTACTGAGCGAATCCGCCCTGCGCCACAACCTGGCCTGGATGCGCGAGTTCACCGAGGCCTATGGCTGCCGGCTCGCACCGCACGGCAAGACCACGATGAGTCCGGCGCTGTTCCGGATGCAGCTGGATGCCGGCGCGTGGGGCATCACCCTGGCGACCGCGCCGCAGACGGCGGCGGCGCACGCGCATGGCGTGCGGCGGGTCCTGCTCGCCAACCAGCTCGTCGGCAGGGGCAACTTCGATGTGATCGCCGATCTCCAGGCAAGCGATCCGGACTTCTGGTTCGCCTGCGTGGTGGATTCGGCCGATAACGTCGCCGCGCTGGGTCGTCATTTCGGCGCACGCGGACAACGCATCCGGGTATTGCTGGAAGTCGGCGCGGAAGGCGGACGCACCGGCGTGCGCGACGAGGCTCAGGCGCGCGCGGTGCTGGACGAGATCGCGCGCTGGCCGGACGCGGTGGCGCTGGTCGGCGTGGAAGTCTACGAGGGCGTGGTCAAGGACGAGGCCGGCGTGCGCGCGCTGCTGCGGCGTACGCTGGCGCAATGGCAGGCAATCCGCGCCGCCGGCGGATTCGGCGAGTCGCCCGCGCTGCTTTCCGGCGCCGGTTCGGCCTGGTTCGACGTGGTCGCGGAAGAATTCGCGGCGCTTGTGTCGGATCCGCAGGCGCAAGTGGTGTTGCGTCCGGGCTGCTACCTGACCCACGACGTGGGCATCTATCGCGACGCCGCCAGCCGCATCCACGCCTCCAATCCGGTCGCGCAGCGCATGGGGCGCGGCCTGTTGCCGGCACTGCGACTGTGGGCCTGCGTGCAGTCGCGTCCGGAACCGGACCGCGCGATCATCGGCCTGGGCAAGCGCGACGCTGCGTTCGATGCCGGCTTCCCGCAACCGGTGCTGCATCATCGCCCCGGCCATGCCACGCCCGCCGACGCGCCTTCCCACTGGCGTATCGGCGCGATGATGGATCAGCACGCGTTCCTGCAGCTCAATGCCGACGACGACCTCAAGGTCGGCGATCTGCTGTGCTTCGATATCTCCCATCCCTGCCTGACCTTCGACAAATGGCGCCACCTGCTGGTGGTGGACGACGCGCATCGCGTCGTCGGCGCCGTCGAAACCTTCTTCTGATCGGCGGGAACAGCACGCATGACGCCAGGAAACCTGTTGCTGCTGTACGCCACGCTGTCGATCGTCGCCCTGGTGGTGTTGATCGCGCGCTACCGCCTCAACCCCTTCATTTCGATCACCGTGGTCTCGCTCGGGCTGGCGCTGCTGGCCGGCATGCCGGCACCGGACATCGTGCCGGCCTACGAACAGGGCGTGGGCAAGACCCTGGGCCACATCGCGCTGATCGTCGCCCTCGGCACCATGCTGGGCAAGCTGATGGCCGAATCCGGCGGCGCCGAGCGCATCGCGCGCACGCTGATCCGGCGCTTCGGTACCCGCCACGTGCACTGGGCGATGATGCTGATCGCGTTCTGCATCGGCCTGCCGATCTTCTTCGAGGTCGGGTTCGTGCTGCTGATTCCGATCGTGCTGAACGTCGCCCGCCGCACCGGCGTGCCGCTGCTGCTGGTCGGCCTGCCGATGGTCGCCGGCCTGTCGGTGGTGCACGGTCTGGTGCCGCCGCACCCGGCCGCGATGCTGGCGGTGCACGAATACCAGGCCGACGTCGGGCGCACGCTGTTCTATGCGTTGATGGTCGGCTTGCCGACCGCCGCGCTGGCCGGACCAATCTTCGCCCGGCTGGTATCGCGCCATGTCACCCTGCCGGCACACAACCCGATGGAAGCCGCGCTGCTCAACCAGGGCCAACGGGAGATCCCCGACGCCGAACTGCCCGGCTTCGGCATCACCCTGGCGACCCTGCTGCTGCCGGTCGGCCTGATGCTGCTGGGCGGCTGGGCGGACGAACTGGCCGCACCCGGCAGCGCCGCCAACCACGTGCTGCGTTTCATCGGCCATTCGGTGGTGGCGCTGCTGCTGGCGACCCTGCTCAGCTTCGTCACCCTGGGCCTGATGCGCGGCTTCAACCGCGAGCAGATCCTGAAGTTCTCGCAGGAATGCCTGGCGCCCACCGCCGCCATCACCCTGCTGGTCGGCGCCGGCGGCGGTCTCAACGGCATCCTGGTCAAGACCGGCGTGGCCCAGGAAATCACCCGGCTGTCGCACGAGTTTCAGCTCTCGCCGCTGCTGATGGGCTGGACCGTGGCCGCGCTGATGCGGGTGGCGACCGGTTCGGCCACGGTGGCGATGAGTACCGCCGCCGGCATCGTCGCGCCGGTCGCGCTGGCCGCCGGCTACCCGCATCCGGAGCTGCTGGTACTGGCCACCGGGGCAGGCTCGCTGGTGCTGTCGCACGTCAACGACGGTGGCTTCTGGCTGGTCAAGGAATACTTCAACATGAGCGTGGCCCAGACCTTCAAGACCTGGACCGTGCTGGAAACCCTCATTTCGGTGACCGCACTGCTGCTGGTGCTGGGCATCGCCGCACTGCACTGACGACCGGCCGGAGACCGCCATGTACGACATCGTCTACCACCTCAAGCAGCGCCTGCACGAGCTGAGTCCGGTCGAGCGGCGGATCGCCGACACCATCCTGGCCGACATCGACGGCGCCGCGCAGTCCGGCATCGCCGAACTGGCCGAACAGGCGGGCGTCAGCGTGGCCGCGATCTCGCGCTTCGCCAAGGCGCTGGACTGCGACAACGTGCGTGAACTGCGCGCCCGCCTGGCCGAGGCCAGCGCGGTCGGCAAGCGCTTCCTGGACGACCAGGACACCCCGCCCAGTTCGGCGCTGTACGCGCAGATCTGCGCCGACATCGAGAGCTGCCTGCGTCGCAACGTCGGCGGATTGCAGGAACAGGTGGTGCAGTCGCTGGCCGAGGCGCTGGCCTCGGCGCGGATGATCTACGTGTTCGGCATGGGTGGCTGCTCGACCGTGTTCGGTCTGGAGCTGCAGAACCGGCTGGTCCGCTTCGGCCGCCCGATCGCCGCCTACAGCGATGCGATCTCGCTGAAGGTGGTCGCCGCGACCCTGACCCCGGAGGACATGGTGGTGGCGCTGTCGGTCAGCGGCATCACCCCGGAAATCCTGTCGGCGGTGGACATCGCGCGCGGCTACGGTGCGAAGGTCGGTGCGATCACCCGCGCCGACACCGCGCTGGCCGAGCGCGCCGACTGGCTGCTGCCGATCGTCATCGACGAAACCGACTTCGTGTTCAAGCCATCCGCCTCGCGCTACGCGATGATGCTGGCGGTGGACGTGCTGGCCACCACCCTGGCGCTGCATATCGCCGACGACAGCCGCGAGCGGCTGCGCCGGATCAAGTTCGCGCTGGACAACTACCGCGGCGGCGAGAATCGCCTGCCGCTGGGGGATTGATGCGTTACGACCTGTTGATCCGCGATGCCCTGCTGCTGGATGGCAGCGGTGCCGCCGGCACGCGCGGCGACATCGGCGTCAGCGCCGGCCGCATCGCCGCGATGGGCCGCCTGGACGGCGACGCGGCGAGCGTCGTCGACGCCTGCGGGCGGGCGGTCAGCCCAGGCTTCATCGACGTGCATACCCACGACGATCTGGAAGTCATCCGCGATCCCGCCATGACCAGCAAGCTGTCGCAGGGCGTCACCACGATCGTGGTCGGCAACTGCGGCATCAGTGCCAGTCCGGTGAACACCGCCGACGCGGTACCCGACCCGATGAACCTGCTCGGCGAGCCGGGCGAGTTCCGCTATCCGCGCTTCGCCGACTACCGTCGCGCGGTGGAGGACGCACGTCCGGCACTGAACGTCGCCGCGCTGGTCGGGCACACCTCGCTGCGCCAGAACCACATGGATCGGCTGGATCGCGCCGCCAGCGACGAAGAGATCGCGGCGATGCGGTCGCAATTGCGCGCGGCGATCGCCGAGGGCGCGCTTGGCCTGAGCACCGGGCTGGCCTACGCCTCCGCGTTCGCCGCGCCCGCGCGCGAGGTGCTGGAACTGACCCGCGACCTGCCCGCCGATCGCCTCTACGCCACCCATCTGCGCGACGAGTTCGCCGGCATCCTGCCCGCACTGGACGAAGCGCGCGCGGTCGGCCACCACAGCGGCGCCCCGGTGCGGGTGTCGCACCTGAAATGCGCCGGCATCGACAACTGGGGCCGCAGCCGCGAAGTGCTGGCGTGGCTGGATGACGCCGCCGGCGAGCATGACGTGGCCTGCGACTGCTATCCGTACGCGGCCAGCGCTTCCACCCTGGACCTGAAACAGGTCACCGACGCCTACGACATCCTGATCACCTGGTCCGAACCGCATCCGGATCAGGGCGGACGGATGCTGGCCGCGATCGCCGCCGACTGGCGGGTGTCGCTGCATGAAACCGCCAACCGCCTGCAACCGGCCGGCGCGGTGTACTTCTGCATGGACGAGGAAGACGTGCGCCGGTTCCTGCGCCATCCGCTGACCATGATCGGATCCGACGGCCTGCCGCGGGATCCGCGCCCGCACCCGCGCCTGTGGGGCACCTTCCCGCGCGTGCTCGGCCATTACGCGCGCGACGAGGGCCTGTTCCCGCTGCACGAAGCCGTGCACAAGATGACCGGCCTGCCCGGCAGCCGCTTCGCCCTGCCCGGGCGCGGCCTGCTGCGAGAGGGCTGGCACGCGGACCTGGTGTTGTTCGATCCGGCACGCGTGCGCGATACCGCCGACTATCACGATCCGATGCGCGCCGCCGAAGGCATCGACGCGGTGTGGGTGAACGGCGAACTGGCCTACGACGGCAACGCGGTCACCCGAGCGCGCAGCGGCCGTTTCCTGGCACCGGCCTGAAGAATCTTCCCGAAATCCGAGAGGTATCCACATGAGCGACATCAAGCGCTATGGCGCCGAAGGCGGCGTCGGCCAGGGCCGGCAGCACATGCCGTTCTCGCGCGCGGTCGAGGCCGATGGCTGGCTGTACGTGTCCGGCCAGGTGCCGATGCGCGACGGCGAGCTGATCGGCGGCACCGTCACCGAGCAATCGCACGTGGCCATCGGCAACGTGCTGGCAATCCTGGCCGAGGCCGGCTATGGCCCCGAACACGTGGTCCGCTGCGGCGTCTGGCTGGACGACGCGCGCGACTTCGCCGCCTTCAACCAGGTGTTCCGGCACTACTTCGGCGAGCATCCGCCCGCGCGCGCCTGCGTTGAGAACCGGATGGTGGTGGACTGCAAGGTCGAGGTCGACTGCGTGGCCTACAAGCGCCCCGCGCGCTGACCGTCACACCGGCACTTCGGTCAACTGGTCCATGCGGATGCGGTTGGCGAACAGCGAGAACGCCAGCGTGCCGGCCAGGCCGTTGGCGCGGCTGACCCAGGTCGGCAGCCAGCGTGGCGGCGCCAGCACGCCGCCGTCGAACAATGGCTCGAACAGGGCCACGTCCCCCAGCGTCATCTTGCCGGCGAACAGGCGCCGGCACAGTTGCAGGCGGTCCCGCTGCAGGGAATGGCGGAAGAAGGTGTGCACGGCAATCAGGCCGCGCAGGTAGACCGTATCCTTGGTGAACGCCGCGCCGCCACTGGTGGGCACACCGCGGAACACGCGTTGCGCCGAGGCGAAGCTCTCGGCCGGATTCTGGCCCGCCTCGCAGAAGTAGCGGTACACCTCGATGAAATCCGCACCCGCCAGGGTCATCGCGATCGCCTCGATGCGCAGGCTGATCCGTTTCATCCGTTCGATGTCGATGCTGCCGGTGATCTGCTCGGCGAAGGTCGCCAGCCCTTCCTGGGTCTCGGTGATGCGCGGCGACGACAATGCCAGGCTCGGGAACAAGGGCTGCTCGCGGCCGTTGAGCGCGGTCAGCGAATGCACCAGCGCCTCGTGTTGCAGGAGCTGCCGGCGGTCGTAGTCGCTGAAGGCGGCGCCATGGCGCAGGCGGATGCGGGTGGCGCCGGCCGCCGCCTTGGCGATCAGATCCGGATCCAGCTCCACCGTGATCACCCGCGCATCGAAGAAATCATCCAGGTCGCCTTGCAACTGGAGTTGCAGCGCGGTCGCCGACACCGGGATCTGTTCTTCCGGCGCCAGCAACTCGCGATCCATGTCCTGGGCAATGGCAATGAAGTGGCGGGCGGCGTCGCGGGTGGTCGGTCCGTTGCCGGGCAAGGGCGCTTCGGGCGTGCCGAACAGGGTGATCGAATGCGCGGTCACGGCGGGCGTGCCCAGGCATTCCAGCAACTGCGCGGCGACCGACCAGCTGTCCACCGATTCGCGCAGATAGCGACCCAGCGGATGCGCCGGATCGGCGGCATGCGCGATCGCTTCCAGTTCGCGGCGGGCCTCGCTGAAATCCAGCTTGGGGTATTCGACTTTCGGCAATCGCGGATTGCCGCGCTCCATTCCTTCCAGGAACGGCGCCTGCAACGCGGCCGGCCAACTCGCCAGGCTCAGCAGCTTGATGCCGCGCACCGCCTTGACCAGGCGCGCGTCCAGCGCGGCATGATGGGCGATGTCGGCAGACAGGTTCATCGTGTCCATGCCGATGCCTCGCATCCGCCCCACCCTGTAGGAGCGACGCGAGTCGCGAGCTTTTGACGGAAATCCAGAAGGCTTCCAACCGGGTCGCCGTCGCGACTCACGTCGCTCCCACAAGGGAAGAGATGGCGCGTCGGTCGCATCCTGGCGTCCTGCGTGGGCGCTTCGCGGTCAGGCTGTCCGGCATACCGGCTGCAACCTGTAGGAGCGACGTGAGTCGCGAGCTCTTGGCGGAAACTCCAAGGGCTTCCAACCGGGTCGCCTTCGCGACTCACGTCGCTCCCACAAGGGAAGAGATGGCGCGTCGGTCGTATCCTGGCGCCCTGCGTGGGCGCTTCGCGGCCATGCTGTCCGGCATACCGGCTGCAACCTGTAGGAGCGACGTGAGTCGCGAGCTCTTGGCGGAAACTCCAAGGGCTTCCCACCGGGTCGCCGTCGCGACTCACGTCGCTCCCACAAGGGAGGAGATGGCGCGTCGGTCGTATCCTGGCGCCCTGCGTGGGTGCTTCGCGGTCAAGCTGTCCGGCATACCGGCTGCAACCTGTAGGAGCGACGTGAGTCGCGAGCTTTTGATCGAAATCCAGAAGACTTCCAACCGGGTCGCCGTCGCGACTCACGTCGCTCCTACAAGAGAGGTGACGGCGCATCAGTGGCGTCCGTACTTGTCGTCCAGGCGCTTGTTGAGCGCCTTGACCTGCACGCGGGCTTCGGCCTTCTGCGCCAGCCGGGTGGCCAGCTTGCCGGCCGCGCTGGCGACTTCGTCGCGCAGTTTCAGGTAATTGAGGAAGCGTTCCTCGTCCAGCTCGCCGCGCTCGATCGCCGCGCGTACCGCGCAACCGGGTTCACGCTGGTGCGAACAATCGCGGAAGCGGCATTGTTCGGCCAATGCCTCGATGTCGGCGAAGCCCCCTTCGACCAGATCCTCTTCGCCGGTCGGCTTGAGTTCGCGCATGCCGGGGGTGTCAATCAGGCAGGCGCCGGACGGCAGTGGCATCAGCGCGCGATGGGTGGTGGTATGGCGACCACGCGAATCGCTCTCGCGGACCTCGCCGGTCTTCATCCGGTCGTCGCCCAGCAGGGTGTTGGTGAGGGTGGACTTGCCCGCGCCCGAGGAACCGACCAGCACCACCGTATGGCCCGGCTGCAACCAGGGCGCCAGCACCGCCACGCCGTCGGGATCCTTGGCGTTGAGCGCGAACACCGGCACGTCCTGCGCGGTCACGTCGGCCAGCGCTTCGATGGCATCGCTCGCGTGTTCATGGCGGTCGGCCTTGGTCAGCACCACCACCGGCTGCGCCCCGCCGCTGCCGACCAGCAGCAGGTAGCGCTCGATCCGGCGCGGATTGAAGTCCGCGTCCAGGCCCGAAACGATGAAGACGGCATCCACGTTGGCGGCGATGACCTGCTGCTGGTAGTGCTCGCCGGCCGCGCCGCGCTTGATGCCGGTGTGCCGCGGAAGCAGGGCGACGATGCGCTTGCCTTCCAGCAGCACCCAGTCGCCAACCGCCGGACGCTCGTGGGCGGGAGACCCGTCCTTGCGGAAGCCGGGGCGGCGCTGCCATTCGGGCAGGGATTCGGCCTTGATGGCGGTGTCCGGGCCGTCGGCCACGACATACCCCGAGCGGTGCTGCTCGGTCACCCTGGCAGGCCGCGCCGCCGGGTGGGCCGCCAGCAGGGCCGCCCAGGCAGGGTCCTCCGGTTCGCCAGGCCAGGGCCAGCCGATGGCGCGCAGGGAGGCGAGGTCGAGGGGGGCGTGTGCGGGATTTGCGGGCATGGCGGGATTCTAGACGCCTGTTAAACCGGGCGGCGCGCGGCTGCATAAATTTCCGTTAAGCTGGCCGTCCAACTCCCCAAAACCATTGCCATGTCTGCCCCGTCCCCCTTCCAGCTGCCCGTGCGCGAGCGCCTCTCCGAAGTCCGTTACGAAATCCGTGGCGAGCTGGCTCGGCGAGCTCGCGAGCTGGAGGCCCAGGGACGCAAGCTGATCAAGCTGAACATCGGCAACCCCGGCGCCTTCGGTTTCCGTGCCCCGGCGCATCTGCAGAAGTCGATCGTGGGTGATATCGACCACACCGACCCCTATACCCACCAGCAGGGCCTGCCGGCCGCGCGCGAAGCGGTCGCCGCCGCCTATGCCCGGCGCGGCACCCCGCATGCCAGCGCGGATCGCGTGTTCATGGGCAACGGCGTCAGCGAGCTGATCGACGTGTCGCTGCGCGCGCTGCTCAACCCCGGCGATGAAGTGCTGGTGCCGTCGCCCGACTACCCGCTGTGGTCGGCCGCCAC
This sequence comes from Pseudoxanthomonas sp. PXM04, assembly GCF_014851695.1. Lineage (NCBI taxonomy): Bacteria > Pseudomonadati > Pseudomonadota > Gammaproteobacteria > Lysobacterales > Lysobacteraceae > Pseudoxanthomonas > Pseudoxanthomonas sp. PXM04. The sequence continues at coordinate 25,159 of NZ_JACVAG010000006.1, read as the reverse complement.
CATCCTCAACGACGGCCGCCCGGTCTATTACCGCTGCACGCCGGAAAACGACTTCCTGCCGGATCCCGGCGAAATCGAACAGCTGATCTCCTCGCGTACCAAGGCGATCGTGCTGATCAACCCGAACAACCCGACCGGCGCCATCTATCCGCGCGAACTGCTGGAGCGGATCGTCACCATCGCGACCAAGCACAAGCTGCTGCTGATGGTCGATGAAATCTACGACCAGGTGCTGTACGACGGCGCGCGGTTCGAGCCGGTCGCGCCGCTGGCCGGCGATCATCCCTGCATCACCTTCAGCGGCCTGAGCAAGGTCCACCGCGCCTGCGGCTGGCGGGTCGGCTGGGCGGTGGTGTCCGGCAGCATCGAACGGGTTCGCGAGTACCTGCAGGCGATGGACCTGCTGAGCGCGCTGCGCCTGTGCGCCAACGTGCCCGGCCAGTACGCGGTGGAAGCCGCGGTCAACGGCCCGGACACCATCACCGAACTCTGTTCGCCGGGCGGACGCCTGTACGAGACCCGCCGCGCGATCATCGAGGCCTGCGACGCCAGCGAGCACCTGGAACTGGTGCGTCCGGACGCGGCGCTGTACGCGTTCCCGGCGGTGGTCGGCGACGCCGCCAAGGGCTTCGACGATCACGCCTTCGCCCTGGACCTGCTGGAAACCGAAGGCGTGCTGGTGGTGCCCGGTTCGAGCTTCAACGTGCCCTACCGCAACCACTTCCGGGTGACCTTCCTGCCCGAGGCGGCGGTGATGCGCGAAGTCTTCGTCCGCATCGGCCGCGCCCTGGATCGCCGCGCCGAGGCCGCCACCAAGGTGGTGCCAATCAAGGGACGCCGCCCCGCCGCGGCCTGAGCCGGGGCGCCCGTGGTTTCACCGCTTCCCCTGGCGGTGAAACCAGAAACCCTGCCTCAGTTGTGGGAGCGACGTGAGTCGCGAGCTTTTCACGGAAATTCCGAAAGGCGTCCAGCTTGGTCGCCTTCGCGACTGACGTCGCTCCCACAAGGAAAGGGATGGCGCATCGGTGGCATCCCTGCTTCCTGCTCGAACACTTCGCGGGCCAGCGGCCCCATGCGCCAGCCGCAACCTGTGGGAGCGACGTCAGTCGCGACGCCTTCCCCGCCCCACGCCATCGGGTTGGTCAGACGGCCTTTGAACCGGCGGCCATCCGGCGCAGAATGCGCGCATGACCACCGCCGCCACTCCACACACCACCGCCCTGTTGCCCGAATTGAGCTACCTGGCGCTCGGCGACTCCTACACCATCGGTGAATCGGTGCCCGAAAACGGGCGCTGGCCGGTGCAGCTCGCGCAGGCGCTGCGCAACGAAAGCATTCCGCTGGCGGACCCGCGCATCATCGCCACCACCGGCTGGAGCACCGACGAACTGGACGCGGCGATCACCGCGCAGGAGCCGCTGGGCACGCATGATTTCGTGAGCCTGCTGATCGGCGTCAACAACCAGTACCGCGGTCGTGACGTCGAGGAATACCGCGTGCAGTTCGCGGCGCTGCTGTGGCGCGCGATCGGTTTCGCCGGCAACCGGCCGGAACGGGTGCTGGTGCTGTCGATTCCCGATTGGGGCGTGACCCCCTTCGCGGTGAAGGAAGGCCGCGACACCGCCCGCATCGCCAGCGAACTGGATGCCTACAACGAGGCCGCAAGGCTGGCCTGCACGCAACGCGGCGTGGCCTTCGTCGATATCACCGCGGCCAGCCGCGCGCGCGGCGCCGAAGCCGCGATGCTGGCCGACGACGGCCTGCATCCGTCCGCGGCCATGTACGCCGAATGGACCCGGCTGGCCCTGCCGGTGGCGCATCGCCTGCTCGCCCACGCCTGATCCCTTCGCGTAGAGCCGAGCTTGCTCGGCTGCCTTGCTCGGCTGTGCCCGGGACGCAGGGCCTTCGGCGGGATTCAGCCGAGCAAGCTCGGCTCTACACGGGAGGGTGTTCCGACGGCACCACGGTGGCATAGCCTTCCCGCGCCAGCCATTCCAGCAGGCGCGCGAGAATCTCGACGTTGTGCCCGTGCGCGGCGCCTTCGTGCAGCAGCACGATCGCGCCGGGCGCGATGTCGCGCGTCAGTCGCGCCAGCACCTGGTCCGGATCGCAATCCACGCCATCGAACCCGCGCGCGCTCCAGGCGACACGAGCCAATCGATGGCGCTTGAGCGACATCCCGACGAAGGGATTGGTCATCCCCACCACCGAGCGGAACCAGCGCGGCGTCTGACCGGACACCACCGTCAGCAGCGACTGGTTGCGGCCGATCTCGTCCTCCATCGCGGCCGGACCGAGCCGCCAGAAACGGGTGTCCGGATGGCTGGCGCTGTGGTTGCCGATGCCGTGTCCGCGGCGGAGGATGTCCCGCACCTGTTCCGGCTGCGCCAGCGCCCGCTCGCCAACCAGGAAGAACGTGGCCCGGGCACCATGGCGTTCCAGCAGATCCAGCATCGGCGCGGTGTCCGCGGACGGCCCGTCGTCGATGGTCAGCCAGACCTCGCGCCGCGTCGTCGGCAAGCGGGACAGCGCCGGGCACAGCAGGGTCGCGCGGGGGTACAGGGTCGCCCAGACCACGGTCAGGTGGGTCAGCAGCATCGCCGGCAGGCCGACCCGCCATCCCCAGCGCCACCACACCGCCGCGACCGCCACTTGCGACAACGCCAACAGGCCCAATATCAGGCCGGGCCGGCGTGGGACGCGATGCAGTGTTCTTGCGCGGGTCATGCCCCATGATGCCATGGGGCGTAAAATTCCCTTTCCGCCTTCCGGTAGCCGTCCATGTCCCTCGACCCCGTCCTGCGCGCCCGTATCGAATCCCTCCTGCAGTCCAATCGCGTGGTGCTGTTCATGAAGGGCCAGCCCAACATGCCGCAATGCGGTTTCTCCGCCAAGGCGGTCGGCGCACTGGGCGCGCTGGGCGTGGACTACGCGCACGTCAACGTGCTGGCCGACCAGGAAATCCGCGAAGGCATCAAGGCCTATGGCGATTGGCCGACCATCCCGCAGCTGTACATCGACGGCGAGCTGGTCGGCGGCAGCGACATTATCGAGCAGATGACCAATTCCGGCGAACTGGCCGGCCTGCTCGGCCTGGACGCGCCGGACCGCACGCCGCCGGCGATCACCATCACCCCGGCCGCCGCCGAGATGCTGAAGAACGCGGTCGCCGACGCCGGCCCGGGCGCCACGCTGGCGCTGGCGATCAACGCCCAGTTCCAGCCCAACTTCCAGCTGGCACAGTTCGACGCCAACGCCATCGCCGCCGAGTCCAACGGCGTGCGCGTGCAGTTCGATCTGGGCAGCGCGCGCCGCGCCGACGGCATCACCATCGACTGGGTCGACGACATCCGCGGCAAGGGCCTGGCCATCGACAACCCGAATGCACCCAAGCCGGTGCAGGCGCTGTCGCCGATGGAGGCCGATGCCAAGGTCCGCGCCGGCGAGGTACTGCTGGTGGACGTGCGTCCGGCCGACGAGCGCGCCATGGCCGCGGTCGCGGTGCCGTTCAAGACCTTCGATGGCAACGGCCGCGCGGATCTGGAAAACCTGCCCAAGGACACCGCGTTGGCATTCCTGTGCCGCAGCGGCGGCCGCAGCCAGCAGGCTGCCGAGGAGTTCCGCGCCCGCGGCTTCACCCGGGTCTACAATGTCACCGGCGGCATCAACGCCTGGGCCGATGAGGTCGACGGCACGATCAGCAAGTACTGATCGCTCCATTGCCGAAAGAAGAGACGGCGCCGGAAGGCGCCGTTTCTTTTGCCGCGCGCTTGGGGACCTGAGCCGGTCCGGACTTCCCGCGGATTCTCCTTCCTCCACATGCTGGGAAGGCGGCGGCATTCACCGTTGCCCATGCACGGCGGAACGACGTGCTCCGGGTGCGGCCCCCACCCATCCTCCCCCGCAAGCGGGGGAGGGGAATGTTTTGGCTATCCCCGGTAACCAGAAAAACGGGCGACATCCTTCCCTCGCGTGCGGGGGAAGGTGCCCAAAGAACTTGCCCCGTACTTGATACGGGGGCGGATGGGGGCAGGCCGGGAGCAAAGCCGCCGTCGTCCACGGAACCCGGCCACCCTACCCGCTGAAACCACCCTCGGCCAGATAGGCGAGTTCCTCGTTCGTGGAGCCGCGTCCCAGCGCCGGATTGCGGTGCGGGAAACGGCCGAAGCGGGCGATGATGTCGTAGTGCAGCTGCGCGTAGCGGATGTAGTTGGCATCGCCGGTGGCGTTGAACAGATCCAGCGAGCGCTGCTGATCGGCCAGCGCCTCGGAATGTTCGAACGGCATGTAGAAGAAGATCCTCAGTGCGTGTTCCACGCTTCCATCGAAACCGGCATCGACCGCGCGCGCCGCGTAGTGGCGCGCCAATCCGTCGGTCGCGTAGGAGTGCGCGCTGCCGCGAAAACAATTGCGCGGAAACTGATCCAGCAGCAGGACCAGCGCCAGCGCACCCTCGGCCTGGTCCATCCAGCCTTCCAGTTCGCGGCGCGCGGCGCGGAAATGCAGTTCGCGGAACTCGTCGTGGAAGCGATCGTCGAAAGCTTCATCGCGGGCGAACCATTTTTCGTAGCCGGCATCGCGCCAGAACTCGATCACGCGGCGGGCGTCGCTCATCTCGGAATCTCCATTCGTGTCCGCCGGCAAGGCTAACCGCTGCGGCGGCGCAACGGCGCATCGGCCGCCGCACGCAGCGTTCCGTGGACGTGCCGCGGGATTCAGCCCGGCAGTGCGAGCGCCAGCAGGTGGTCGTCGTATTCGCGTCCGCCGACCTGGAACCGGCGCTCGCCGACCGGCACATAGCCGGCCTTGCGATAGAACGCGATCGCCGCGTGGTTGTGCGCGTATACGCCCAGCAGCAGGCGCGGCGCGCCCAGCGCGGTCGCCTCGTCGATGGCCGCGCGCATCAACGCCGCGCCGATGCCGTGGCCCTGGAAGCGGTGCAGCAGATAGATGCGCTTGACCTCGCGATCGCCGGGTTGCGGGTCCGACACCGGCAGGTTTGCCGGGGACAGCACCAGATAGCCCACCGGCGCCGCACCGGGCTCGAGTTCGGCCAGCCAGATCCGGAGTTCCGGATCGGCCAGCCAGCGCGCGTACAGCGCCGCCGCATGCTGATCCTGGCAATGGCGCAGGATGTCCGCGCCCTCCAGCACCCCGGCGAAGGTTTCCAGGAAGCTGGCCGCGCCCACCGCGGCCAACGCCTGCTCGTCGCCCAGGGCGGCGCGGCGGACGCGGATCACCGGCCGTTCCGTCGCCTGGATCACTCGTCGAACCTCAGGTGCCGGACCGACTTGCCGTTGCGGCGGATCAGCTTGAGCGCCTCGATGCCGACGTTGATGTGGTTCTGCACGAACGCCGAGCTGACCTTGGCGTCGGAGGCCTCGGTCTTGACCCCTTCCGGAATCATCGGCTGGTCCGAGACCAGCAGCAGCGCGCCGCACGGAATTCGGTTGGCGAAGCCGGCGGCGAACACCGTCGCGGTCTCCATGTCGATCGCCATGCAGCGCATCACCCGCAGGCGTTCCTTGAACGCGTCGTCGTGTTCCCACACGCGGCGGTTGGTGGTGTAGACGGTGCCGGTCCAGTAATCGTGGCCCAGATCACGGATCATCGTCGAGACCGCGCGTTGCAGGGCGAACGCGGGCAGCGCCGGGACTTCCGGCGGCAGGTAGTCGTTGCTGGTGCCTTCGCCACGGATGGCCGCGATTGGCAGTACCAGATCACCCAGCTGGTTCTTCTTCTTCAGGCCGCCGCACTTGCCCAGGAACAGCACGGCCTTGGGCATGATCGCGGAGAGCAGATCCATCATCGTCGCCGCGTTCGGGCTGCCCATGCCGAAGTTGATCATGGTGATGCCGTCGACGGTGGCGCTGGCCATCGGCCGGTCCAGGCCGACGATGGGCGCGCCGGTCAGCTGCGAAAAGGTGTTGAGGTAGCCGCCGAAGTTGGTCAGCAGGATGTGTTCGCCGAACTGGTCCAGCGGCACCCCGGTGTAGCGCGGCAGCCAGTTGTCGACGATTTCGTTCTTGTCCTTCATGGGCATCCTCGTTCTCGTTGTTATCAGGCCATTCTCGCACGCACGGCCTCCCGCACTTGGCAAGCCGGCACGGGCCGGGTTAGGGTCCAGCCACCTTCCGGGGAATACACCATGCGACTGACCTTGATGGCCGGGTTCGGCCTGGCTTTGCTCTGCATCACGGCCCAGGCGGCGACGCCGGCCTCGCGCTTCATCCAGGATCCCTATCCCAGCACCTATCGTCCGCTCGGTTCGGCGCCGGTACTGATCGAACACGCCACCGTGCTGACCGGCACCGGCGAACGCCTGGACGATGCCGACGTGCTGGTGCAGGACGGCCGCATCGCGGCGGTGGGGCGCGGCCTGCAGGCGCCGGAAGGCGCCACCCGCGTGGACGCGCGCGGCAAGTGGGTCACCCCCGGCATCATCGACGTGCATTCGCACCTGGGCGTCTACCCGAGTCCCGGCGCGCGCGCGCACCAGGACGGCAACGAGATGACCGGTTCGGTCACCGCCAACGTCTGGGCCGAGCATTCGGTGTGGCCGCAGGATCCCGCTTTCCACACCGCGCTGGCCGGTGGCGTCACCACCCTGCAGGTGCTGCCCGGTTCGGCCAACCTGGTCGGTGGGCGCGGCGTGACCCTGAAGAACGTTTCCGCCACCACCTACCAGGGCATGAAGTTCCCGGGCGCGCCGTGGGGACTGAAGATGGCCTGCGGCGAAAATCCCAAGCGCGTGTATGGCGGCAAGGGCGTGCCGCCGATGACCCGGATGGGCAACGTGGCCGGCTACCGCGCCGCCTTCATCGATGCGGCCGAATATCTGAAAAAGAATGCGCCGAAGGAGTCGGAACCGAAGAAGAAGCGCTGGTGGCAGCGCGGCTCCGGTGACGGCCAGGACAGCAGCGGCGACAGCGGCGGCAAGCGCGATCTGAAGCTGGACACCCTCGCCGGCGCGATCCACGGCGACATCCTGGTGCACATCCACTGCTACCGCGCCGACGAGATGGCCACCATGCTCGACCTGGCCAAGGAGTTCGGCTTCAAGGTCGCCGCGTTCCACCACGGCGTGGAAGCCTACAAGCTGGCCGACCGGCTGGCCGCCGAGGGCGTCTGCGGCGCCCTGTGGGCCGACTGGTGGGGCTTCAAGATGGAAGCCTTCGACGGCATCCAGGAAAACATCGCATTGGTCGATCGTCCCGCCAACAGCTGCGCGATCGTGCATTCGGATTCCGACGAGGGCATCCAGCGCCTCAACCAGGAGGCGGCCAAGGTGATCGCCAGCGCGCGCCGCGCCGGCATGGGCGAGATCACGCCCGAACACGCGATCCGCTGGCTCACCGCCAATCCGGCCAAGGCGCTGGGCGTGGCCGCGCAGACCGGCACCCTGGAGGCGGGCAAGATGGGCGACGTGGTGATCTGGAACCAGAACCCCTTCAGCGTGTACGCGCAGGCCGAACAGGTCTACATCGACGGCGCGCGCGTGTACGACCGCCACGACCGGAGCCGCCAACCCGTCTCGGACTTCCTGCTCGGCCAGGAGGTGTCGCGATGAGCCGCCACCTGCTGGGTCGCCTGTGCCTGCTCGCCGCCGCCGTCGCGGCCACACCCGCTTTCGCGCAGGACGTCCTGATTCGCAACGCCACCGTGCACACCGCCACCGCGCAGGGCACGCTCAAGCATGCCGACGTGCTGATCCGCAACGGCGTGATCCAGTCCGTCGGCACCGGCCTGCCCGCGCCCGCGGGCGTTGACGTGGTCGACGCGGCGGGCAAGCCGCTGACGCCGGCATTGTTCGCCGGTATCACCGAGATCGGCGTGGAGGAGGTCTCCGGCGAACAGGCCACTGACGACAGTTCGGTCTCGCTGGGCAACCTGCAGCCGATGCGGCCGGAGTTCGACGTCACCCTCGCCTACAACCCGGCCTCGGTGCTGGTGCCGGTGGCGCGCGTGGAAGGATTGGGCTTCACCCTGCTCGGCGCCGGCACCGGCGCGTCCTTCATCGCCGGCCAGGGTGGCGTCGTGCGACTGGATGGCAGCGCCGATCCGATCGGCCCGCGTGCGCTGTTCGTCCGCCTCGGCGGCGGCGCGTCCGGCCTGAGCGGCAACTCGCGCGCGGCGCAGTGGATGCTGCTGGACCAGCTGGTCGCCGAAGCCCGTGGCCGCATTCCGGCCGATTCACCGCACGCCCTGCTCACGCCGGCCGGCCGCGCCACGCTGGCGAAATACCTGGCCGGCAACGGCCGGCTGGTGATCGGCGTCAACCGCGCCGCCGACATCCGCCAGTTGCTGCGCTGGTCGAAGAAAGAGAACGTCCGCATCGCGATCAGCGGTGGCGCCGAAGCGTGGAAGCTGGCGCCGGAACTGGCGCAGGCGCGGGTACCGGTGTTCATCGACGGACTGGCCGCGCTGCCGTCGGACTTCGATCAGATCGGCGCGACCCTGGAGAACGCGAAGCGGCTGGACGCGGCCGGCGTCAGCGTCGGCTTCACCCAGTCCGGCGACGCCTCGCACAACGCGCGCAAGATCCGCCAGCACGCCGGCAACGCGGTCGCCAACGGACTGCCGTGGGAACAGGGCCTGGCGGGACTGACCCGGGTACCGGCACAGGCACTGGGCGTGGACGATCGACTGGGCAGCATCGCGCCGGGCAAGCTGGCCGATCTGGTGTTGTGGAGCGGGGATCCGCTGGACGTGATCAATACCGCCGAGCAGATCTGGCTGGGCGGCAAGGCCATGCCGATGCGTTCGCGCCAGACCGAACTGCGGGATCGCTATCTGCGCGACAGCGGCGCCCTGCCGCGCGCCTACAGCCGCTGAGGAAAGACAATCCAGCCGGCGCCAGCCGGCCGGGCCATGCGCGGCGCGGGCATCGCCCACCCCGGCACGCCTGTCCAGACACCCATGACGCGCCTACACTGGCGCGTCATCCGGCCTCGGGGAGCGGCAAATGGAGCACATCAATTTCCTGGCGGTGCTGGCCGCCGCGGCGTCGGCTTTCCTGCTGGGAGGCCTCTGGTACGGCCCGCTGTTCAAGCAGGCGTGGTGCCGCGAGGCCGGCGTGGATCCGGACGCCTCCAACGGCCATCCGGCACGCATTTTCGGTGGCGCCTTCGTGCTGAGCCTGATCGCGGCGGCCGTGTTCGCCTGGTTCCTGGGTCCGCGCCCCGCGCTGGGCGTCGCCGTCTGCACCGGCGCGGTCACCGGAGTGGGCTGGGTCGCCGCCAGCTTCGGCATCAACTACCTGTTCGCCGGCCGCTCGCTGAAGCTGTGGCTGATCGACGGCGGCTACCACACCCTGCAGTTCATCCTGTACGGGTTGATCCTGGGTCTCTGGCACTGAGGAACCGAGGCGCGGAGCCAGCGAGCGCGATCAGCCCTCGTTGTCGGCCGCCCAGCGCGAGCTCGCCGCGACGCCGGCGGCGGGGTCGTCTCCCGCCACCACCTGGTTGCCGCCGGCGCGCTTGGCGCGATACATCGCTTCGTCGGCGCGCTTGATCAGGCTGGCGACGGTGTCCTCGGCGGTGCATTCGGCCACCCCGACACTGACGGTCAGGCCAACCTCGATTTCGTCCACCACCCGGCAATGCCGCGCGATCTTGGCGCGCACGCGCTCGGCGAGCGTCGCGGCCGCGCGACCATCCACGCCGGTCAGCACCAGCACGAATTCCTCGCCGCCCAGCCGCCCCAACTGATCGCCGTACTGGAACTCCTCGCTGATCACCCGGGTCACCGCGCGCAGGCAGTGATCGCCGAAGGCGTGTCCATGGCGATCGTTGATCTGCTTGAACACATCCAGGTCGATGAACAGCAGCGACAGCGGAATGTGTTCGCGGCGGCGTTCCAGGATGGCCCAGTCCAGCCGGTACTCGATGCCGCCACGGTTGAGCACGCCGGTCAGCGCATCGCGCTCGGCGTGCTCCTTGGCCGTATCGCGTTCCTGGCGGAACGTCAGCACGCGATCGGCCAGGCCCAGCGCCATCACCACCGAGGCGTAGCCCAGGACGAAGGGATAGCCGTAATCCAGCCAATCCTGTACCGGCATGCCAAGGCTGATCCGCACCGCGCGCCAGATGCCGAATACCATCAGCGGCACCCACGCGGCCAGGAAGTAGGCGGCATGGCGGCTGCCGTTGCGCCCGGCCAGCGCCAGGCTGAGGATGCTGAGGGCGTGGGTCAGCAGGAACAGGCCATTGCCGAGATCGGGAAACCAGTCCTTCCGCGCCGGCCAGGGCAACAGCAGGAACAGCAACGCCAGCACCGGCAGGCGGATGCCGGTCCAGCGCATCCACGACGTCAATCGCGGCGTGTGCCTGCGCAGATCGGCGTATTCGATCATCAGGGCGGTGGTCAGCATCGTCGCCAGGGTGGCGATGTACCAGATGCCCGGCGCGCCGAAATGCCAGAGCACCCGCAGGCCCGGCAGGGCATACGCTTCGCCGTAGGAACACAGGACATACAGCATCTGCGCGAGCATGGCACCGGCATAGAGCAGGTAGACCCGCTCGCGCAGCACCAGCCAGAACAGCAGCACGGTCAACGACACGCCCAGCGTCACGCCCATCGCCATCATCAGCATGCGGGTGTGCTGGAGGTCGGACGCGGCGTGTTCGGCGCGCGACTCCACCTTGACGTGCAACGGGTAGCGCGCGTCCTCCACCTTCACGTAGACCGGCGCGTCGCCGGCCAGCGGAAACACCAGCGCATGGCGGGAATAGCGCGGATCCAGATCCGGGTCGAACAGGCGATGGCTGACCGGCGCGACACCGGGCCCGGTCAGGACGGTGACCCGCGCGCTGTACGGGTGGTACACCACCAGCAATGGCGATTCGATGCCGCCCTGCGGTTGCAGCCGCCACTCGCCGTTGCCGAGCACGTGCGGGCCGGGCGTGGTCGGGTTGGCTTCATCGGCCAGCGCTTGCTCGAAGCGGCGTTCGGAAAACAGGCCCACGGTCTGGTCGGCCTGTTGCGTGGCGACGACGGGCAGGATGGGATCAACGCGCGCGATGCCGCCTTCCTGCGCCACCGCCGGCTGCGTCAGCGCCGTCCCCAGCAGAATCCACACCCACCCCAGTTTCATGCCGCTCCCTGTCCTGCGGGCGGAAGTGTGGACATGGGCCCCCCGTGCCACAAGGGGAAAGACGGTTATTTTGTGATGATAGTCACACTAATATTTAGTCATAAGTCTCTGATGAGACCTGTCTGTAATCTCGTTTCTAGTGTGACGACACCCGCCATATAGTGACCGCTCGCACAATCCCACTTCCGGGACGCGACGCGGCGGACCGCTTGCGCTAGCGTGCGATGGCTGACAATGCGATACCTGCCGGGAGGGGCAAAGATGCGCATCGGAATCGTCGTCGACTCCGCCTGTGATTTACCGCAGGATTTCCTGCGCGACAACAACATCATCCTGCTGCCGATCACCGTGCGCATCGGTGACGCCGTACTGACCGATCACCGCGACGAGGAAGCGACGCTCAGCTTCCTCCATGCGCACGTGGCCGAGCGCGGGCACGAGGCCGAGACGACGCCATTCTCCGTCGCCCAGATCCGGGATCTGTTCCTGGGCAAGCTGGTGATGGACTACGACCACGTGTTCTGCCTGACCATCACCCGCACGCGCAGCCCGATCCACGACAACGCGATGCAGGCCAGCTTTGCCATCCTCAACGATTACAAGCCGGTGCGGCAGGCGGCGGGTTTCAACTCGCCGTTCGCGCTGCGGGTGATCGATACCCAGAATCTGTTCGCCGCGCAGGGCGTCACCGCGGTGGAAGCGGTGCGCATGCGCGCGGCCGGCGCCAGCGTGCAACAGATCCGGGTGCGCCTGGAGGAACTGGCCAACCACACCCACGGCTACATGATTCCCCGCGATCTGTATTACCTGCGGGCGCGGGCGCGGACCAAGGGCGATCGCAGCGTCGGCCTGCTCAGCGCCGCGCTGGGCAGCGCGCTGGACATCAAGCCGGTGCTGCATGGGCATGCCGGCAACACCGAGCCGGTCGCCAAGATCAAGGGCTTCGACAACGCGGTCGAGCAGCTGTTCCGGTTTACCGGCCATCGGGTGATGGACGGCCTGATGACGCCCACCGTGTGCCTGGGCTACGGCGGCGAACTGGCGGAAATGCGTTCCCTGCCCGGCTACCAGCGCCTGCGCGACATCTGCGCCAACCACAACGTCGAGGTGTTCGAGAGCGTCATGAGCCTGACCGGCATGGTCAACGTCGGCAAGGGTGCGATGGTGGTGGGGTTCGCCTCCGAACCGCACGTGTTCAAGCCGGCTTAAGCCTGCGTCGCCGTCATAACGGACAGCTAACGCTCGGGATCGCTAACCTTAGCCACCCAAGGACGAGAGGCTCGTATGGCCGTGCGTTACTACATCAGCCTGCCCGACCCCGACCGCGCCCGCGGTGGCGATCCGGCACTCAGTTTCACCGCCCACGGCGCCGACGAATTCGCGGCGCAATTGCAGTCGGCGCTGCAGAGCGATGGCCTGTTCCAGCGCTGGCGGCTGAAGCAGGACGACCCCGATGACGTCGATCCCGGACTGGGACTGACCGATCCCGGCGCCCGCGTTTCCGGCCAGCAGGACGATCTGCGGATCGTGCTGGTGGCGACCACCTCCATTCCCGGCCAGGTGCTGAAGCACCGCCTGCGCTTGCTGTCCGGCAGCGCCTGGGAACTGCGCGACGTCTCGGCCGCCTGACGGCGGCCGCTGTCGACTCCGGCGGGCCTCAGGCCCGCAATGCCGCCGCGTGGTGGGCGATGTGCTCGCCGATGAAGCTGGCGATGAAGTAGTAGCTGTGATTGTATCCCGGCCGCATCCGCAGCCTCAGCGGATACCCGGCCCGGTCGCAGGCATCCCGCAGCAGTTGCGGCTTCAGCTGGCCATCCAGGAACTCGTCCGCCTCGCCCTGATCGATTAGCAGCGGCAGGCGTTCGCTGGCATGCCCGACCAGCTCGCTCGCATCCCAGCCTTTCCAGGCCTCGCGGTCCTCGCCCAGATAGGCGGTGAACGCCTTCTCGCCCCAGGGCGCGCGCGCCGGCGCGACGATCGGCGAGAACGCCGACACGCTGCGATACCGGCCCGGGTTCTTCAGCGCCACGATCAGCGCGCCGTGCCCGCCCATCGAGTGCCCGCTGATCCCGCGCGCGCCGGTCGCCGGAGAGTGCGCCTCGATCAGCGCCGGCAGCTCTTCCACGACGTAGTCGTACATGTGGTAGTGGGATGACCACGGCGACTGCGTGGCATTGAGGTAGAAACCCGCGCCCTTGCCCAGGTCATAGCCTTCCGCGTCGGCGACGTCATCGCCGCGCGGGCTGGTGTCCGGCGCCACCAGGATCACGCCATGTTCGGCGGCGTAGCGTTGCGCGCCGGCCTTGGTGATGAAGTTCTGCTCGGTGCAGGTCAGCCCGGACAGCCAGTACAGCACCGGCAGGCGCTGGGTCTTCGCCTGCGGCGGCAGGTACACGGCGACCCGCATGTCGCAGTCCAGCACCGTCGAGCGGTGGGCCCAGACTTCCTGCGAGCCGCCGAAGCAGGCGTGTTGTTCGATGCGTTGCATGTGTTCGCCTTTCCGGAATCAGTAATGGACCACCGAACGAATCGACTTGCCCTCGTGCATCAGGTCGAACGCTTCGTTGATGGCATCCAGTGCCATGGTGTGGGTGACGAACGGCGCCAGTTCGATGTCGCCCTTCATCGCGTCCTCGACCATGCCCGGCAACTGGCTGCGTCCCTTCACGCCGCCGAAGGCGGTGCCCATCCATTTGCGGCCGGTGACCAACTGGAACGGACGGGTGGAGATCTCCTGGCCGGCGCCGGCCACGCCGATGATCACCGACTGGCCCCAGCCGCGGTGCGCGCATTCCAGCGCGGCCCGCATCACGTTGACGTTGCCGATGCACTCGAAGCTGTGATCGACGCCCCAACCGGTCATCTCGACGATCACCTGCTGGATCGGTTTGTCGAAGTCCTTCGGGTTGACGCAGTCGGTGGCGCCGAATTCACGCGCCAGCTCGAACTTGGACGGGTTGGTGTCGATCGCGATGATGCGCCCGGCCTTGGCCTGGCGGGCACCCTGGATCACGGCCAGGCCGATGCCGCCGAGTCCGAACACCGCGACCGAGTCGCCGGGCTGCACCTTGGCCGTGTTGTGCACCGCGCCGATCCCGGTGGTCACGCCGCAGCCGAGCAGGCAGACATGTTCCGGGTTGGCCTCGGGGTTGATCTTCGCCAGCGAGACCTCCGCCACCACGGTGTACTCGCTGAAGGTCGAGCAGCCCATGTAGTGGTAGATCGGTTCGCCGTTGTAGCTGAAGCGGCTGGTGCCGTCCGGCATCACGCCCTTGCCCTGGGTGGCGCGCACCGATACGCACAGGTTGGTCTTGCCGCTCTTGCAGAACAGGCACTCGCCGCATTCGGCGGTGTACAGCGGAATCACGTGGTCGCCCGGCTTGACGCTGGTCACTCCCTCGCCCACTTCCACCACGATGCCGGCGCCTTCATGGCCGAGCACCACCGGGAACAACCCTTCCGGATCATCGCCGGACAGGGTGAACGCATCGGTGTGGCAGACGCCGGTGTGGGTGATCTTGATCAGCACCTCGCCCTTCCGCGGCGGGGCGACGTCGATCTCGACGATTTCCAGTGGCTTGCCGGGAGCGAAGGCGACGGCGGCACGGCTTTTCATGGGGATTCTCCTGCGTATTCCTGGGATGACGGCACGACGGTGCGGACGAGGGCACGAATCCGTGCCATCGTCCGGCGGGTTCATTTCAGATAGGAGCGCACCAGCCCGGCCATTTCACGGACCCGGGCCTGGCGCTGCGCGTCGGACTGGGCCGGCTGGCCGAACTCCTCGCGGATGTGGGCTTCCATCACCTCCGACATCAGCCCGTTGACCGCGCCACGGATCGCGGCGATCTGCTGCAACACCGCACCGCACTCGGTACCGGCCTCCAGCGCGCGTTCCAGCGCCTCGGCTTGGCCGCGGATGCGCCGCACCCGGGTCAGCACCCGCTTCTTCTCGATCTCGGTGTGGGGCATGGCCGCCTCCTATCCAATACTGGGGTATGGTATCCGAGTGACTGCCCGGATTGAAGGGCTTGATGACCGCTCCATGGCTCCCTGCGGATCAAAGGAGCACGAATCGGGATCGATTGGTGGAGACCGGCACCCGCTTGCAGCATTCCCATGACGATCGCCCCTCGCGCGGTCCGGCACCCCGTGCTTGTCTATAGTGGCGTTGGTTCCGAATGCCCTCCTGCCCGCGAAGATGGCGTCACCCCTGCTCCCCCCACTCGGCGTGATGACCGCTGGCCTGTGCCTGCTGCTGGCGCTGTTCCTGTGGGTGACGCCGGGGCCGTTGAAGTCCGCCAACCGTTTCCTCGGTGGCTTCCTGCTGCTGACCGGGTTGGACGTGATCGGCTGGGCCTCGACGCTGCTGCCTGTGTCGCTGCGCGAATTGATGATGTACCGCGCGCCACTGGCGTTCCTGCAGGATCCGCTGCTTTACGCCTACGTCGTCTCGCTGTGCTTTCCCGGGAGCAGGGTGCGTCCCTTCCTGTTGGCCGGCCTGGCGCTGGCGGGCACGATGATGCTCGCGCTGCTGTGGACCGGCGCCCTGTCCGATGGCAGGGCCGCAACGGTCTCGGTCGCACGCATCGGCAGCCTGCTCCTGCACGTGCAGTACTACGTCTACCTGGCGCTGATGGTGCGGGTGCTGCTGCGCTACCGCCGCACCTATCGCGACACCTGCTCGAACCCGGACAGCGCGACCTTCGGCTGGCTCGCGACGCTGCTGGCAGTGTCCGCGTTCGCGAATTTCTTCGTGCTGCAGAAGACCCTGGCCTGGTGGAGCGGCGACATCGCGCTGTACCGGCTGCTGGATCCGGTGGTCGCCAGCTTCGCCGCCGTGATCACCTGCGCCTTCACCCTGACCGCGCTGACCCGCCAGCACCTGTTCCTGGGGGTGCCGGCCGACACCGAATCCGCCGCCGATGCAGCGCCTGCGCCACCGGACCCGGCCGTGGCCGTGGTCGCGCCGCAATCCGCTTCCCTGACTGCGGTCGGGGAACCCGCGCCGGCCGTGTCCACCGACCCGGCGGCGCTGGCGCGGCTCGAAGCCTTCATGGCCGCGCAGGAACCGTTCCTGGATCCCTCCCTGACCATCCGCTCGCTGGCCCGCCGCCTGGGCTGGGGCCAGCGCGAGCTGTCGCAACTGCTCAACCAGCAACTGGGCGTGCACTTCTTCGATTTCATCAACCGGCATCGGGTGGCCAAGGCCGCCGAGCTCCTGCGCGATCCGGCCCTGCGTGACCTGACGGTGCTGGACATCGCGCACCGCGCCGGCTTCAACACCAAGTCGTCCTTCAACACCGCATTCGCCCGCCATCAGGGCACCACGCCGACCGCGTACCGCCGGGAAGCCGATGCGACGGCGTCGCCGCCGCTGCGACCGACCCCATAGCGCATCGGTCGTCCGACTTCGCGAAGTCGGTCGATGCTGACGGCCCCCGGCCGGCATCGTCGGCGCCTCATCTGCGAAGGAGCCACCGATGCGGCGTTTCCTGTTCCTGCTGTTGCTGGCCTGGCCGGCGTTTCCGGGCGCGCGGGCGCAGGCGGCCCCGCCCCTCCACTCCGCCCCGGCGACCGAGGCGGCGGTGCGCGCCCTGCTGGCTCCCTGGGACCGTCCCGGCATGCCCGGCGTGGCCGTCTCGATCACCCTGGACGGCCGGATCGTCCAGCACGCCGAGGTCGGCTCCGCCGATCTGGAGCAGGCCACGCCGGTCACCCCGGATTCGGTCTTCCACGTCGCCTCGGTTTCCAAGCAGTTCACCGCCTTCGCGATCCTGCTGCTGGAACAGGATGGCAAGCTATCCATCGACGATCCGCTCTCGCGCCATCTGCCGGAAACCGCCGACTGGGCGCCGATGACCCTGCGGCAACTGCTCAACCACACCGCCGGCCTGCGCGACTTCGGCACCCTGATGCCCGCGGCCGGCTGGCGCGAGGAGGATCTGCTCACCGATGAGCAGGTCCTGCGGATGGTGCTGCGCCAGCGCGGCGGCAACTTCGCGCCTGGCAGCCGGTACCAGTACAACAACACCGGCTATGCGCTGCTGGGCGAAGTGGTGCGGCGGGTCTCGGGTCAGTCGCTGCGGGCGTTCTGCGACGAGCGCATCTTCCAGCCGCTGGGCATGCGCGACACGCGCTTCGGCGACGAAATCGACGATCGGGTGCCGCATCGGGTGCCGTCCTGGCGATCGACGAAGGACGGCTACGTCCGCGACGTGCTGAACAGCACCACCACCGGCTCCACCGGCCTGCTGACCACCGCCGCCGATCTCAGCCGCTGGGCGCTGAATTTCGAGACCCACGCCGTCGGCAACGCCGCGCTGTTCACGCGCATGCGGGAGCAGGGCGTGCTGGTGGACGGCACCGTCAACTTCTATGCGCTCGGCCAGGAACGCCATGCCTGGAACGGCCTGGATACCTGGAGCCACGGCGGCCGCGACGCGGGCTATCGCGCTTTCCTGCTGCGCGTGCCCGGCGAGCGCTTCAGCGTGGCGGTGGTGGCCAACGCCAACGATGTCGACACCTCGGAAATCGCCTACGGCGTCGCCGCAGCCTACCTGTCGCATCGCCCTGGTTACCGCGTGTCGTCAACGGACAAAAGCGGGCCGGGCCGCCGCCAGCTCGCGGCGTATGCCGGCGACTACGAACTGTTCCCGGGCTACTTTTTCCGCGTCACCAGCGACGGTCGCCGCCTGTTCGTCGCCACGCTCGACGATCCCGATCCGGAGGCGTTGCCCGCGTTGTCGGCCAACCGCTTCCTGTTGAGTGAAAAATTCAATCAGGTGCTGGAATTTCCCACCGGGGGAAAGGGCCGGCCTGACCGGTTGCATTTCGTCATCGGCCAATACGGCCGGATCGACGCCCTTCGAGTGAAGCTGGCGGCGTTCGATCCCGCCAGCGCGCGCGCCGGCGAGTTCGCCGGTCGCTATCACAGCGACGAACTGGACACGGACTACGTGCTGACGGTCGAAGGCGACCAACTGCGCATCCATCACCCGCGCTGGCCAACGGCCACGCTGCAACCCTACCAGCGCGATCTGTTCCGCAGCTCGGCGTGGTTCCTGCAGAAGATCGCGTTCCAGCGCGACGGCGCCGGACGCGTGACCGGTTTCCTGCTGTCGGGCCCGGTCGCCGAGAACATCGTCTTCGAGCGGATCGCCGATCCCTGAGCCCTGCCAACGCGCAGGCCGCCGGTCGGGCCCGCGATCCGGCGGCGGTGCCTCAGTAGGCGAACTCGCGGAACACCGGATCGACGCTGCCGTTCCATTCGCCGGCGAACAGCTTGAGCTTGCGCTCGGCCGGCGTCTCGTTGGATTCCACGATTTCGATCAGCGCGTCGAGGAAGCCACTTTCGTCCACACCCTTGCTGTTCACGCACGCGCGGCGGCGCAGGCCGGCGACCGCGATCTTCAGCGCCTCGGCGGCGACGTCGCGCACCGTGCCTCCGCGGAACGGCAGCTTCAGCGCGTCGCGCGGCACGCCGTCGCGCAGGGCATGGCGCTCGACCAGGCTGAAGTCCTTCACCAGATCCCAGGCCGCGTCCAGCGCCGTGTCGTCATACAGCAGGCCCACCCAGAACGCCGGCAACGCACACAGGCGATTCCACGGGCCGCCGTCGGCGCCGCGCATCTCCAGGAACTTCTTCAGCCGCACTTCCGGGAACGCGGTGGTCATGTGATCCGACCAGTCGCGCAGGGTCGGCAGCGCGCCCGGCAGCACCGGCAGCTCGCCCTTGAGGAAGTCGCGGAAGCTCTGCCCGCTGGCGTCGTGGTAGATGCCGTCGCGGTAACTGAAATACATCGGCACGTCGAGCAGATAGTCGACGTAGCGTTCGTAGCCGAAACCGTCTTCGAACACGAAGTCGAGCATGCCGGTGCGATCCGGATCGGTATCGGTCCAGATGTGCGAGCGATAGCTCTGGTAACCGTTCGGCTTGCCCTCGGTGAACGGCGAATCGGCGAACAGCGCGGTGGCGATCGGCTGCAACGCCAGCGACACGCGGAACTTCTTCACCATGTCCGCTTCGCTGGCGTAATCCAGGTTGACCTGCACGGTGCAGGTGCGGGTCATCATGTCCAGGCCGAGCGAACCGACCTTGGGCATGTACGACTTCATGATCTTGTAGCGGCCCTTGGGCATCCACGGCATTTCGTCGCGCCGCCACTTGGGCTGGAAGCCCATGCCGAGGAAACCCAGCCGCAGTTCATCGGCGACTTCCTTGACTTCCTTCAGGTGGGTGCCGACTTCGACGCAGGTCTGGTGGATGGTTTCCAGCGCGGCGCCGGAAAGCTCCAGCTGGCCGGCCGGTTCCAGGGTGACCGAGGCGCCGTCGCGGGTCAGCGCGATCACCCGGCCCTTTTCCTCGACCGCTTCCCAGCCGAACCGGGTCAGGCCCTTCAGCAGCGCCTCGATGCCGCGCTCCCCGTCGAATTCCGGCGGACGCAGATCGTCCAGGCGGAAACCGAACTTCTCGTGCTCGGTGCCGATGCGCCAGTCCGCGCGTGGTTTCTCGCCACCGGCGATGTACTGCACGAGCTGCGTGCGATCGGTGATCAGCGTATCGGCGACGTGGCTGGGGCTGGACAAAGGCGGACTCGCACGGCAGGGAACGACGATGTGGGGCTGCGGCGCAGGCGCCACAAGGGCGGCAATATAGCGTGCCGCCCGTCCCGGCATCATCGCCATCGCCCACATCGCAGTGTTCCGCACCTGTGCTGGCCGCTCCCGGCTCGACCCCGCGTGGCGCGGAGGCTACCCTGCCGCCATGCCTCGCCGCCCGCTTCCCACCAGCCGCCATCCCGAACTCCACCGCACCAACCGGGTCGGCTGGCTGCGCGCGGCGGTCCTGGGAGCCAACGACGGCATCGTCTCGGTGGCCGGCATCGTGGTCGGCGTGGCCGCCAGCGGCGCGGCGCCCGAAACCATCCTGATGACCGGCGTCGCCGGCGTGGTCGCCGGCGCGATGTCGATGGCGGCCGGCGAATATGTGTCCGTGCAGTCACAAGCCGACACCGAAGCGGCGGATCTCGCCATCGAGAAACGCGAACTGCATGCCGAGCCCGGGCTCGAACTCGCCGAACTCACCCAGATCTACGTGCAGCGCGGACTCGAACCCGCGCTCGCCCGCCAGGTCGCCGAACAGCTCACCGCCCATGACGCGCTGGCCGCGCATGCGCGCGACGAACTGGGCATCACCGAGGAATTGCGCGCGCGTCCGTTGCAGGCGGCGCTGGCCTCGGCCGCCGCCTTCACCGCGGGCGCGGCGGTACCGATCGTCGCGTCAGTGCTGGCGCCAGCGGATCGGGTCGCGGCGGTGACCACCGCCGTCACCCTCGTCGGCCTGCTGGTATCCGGCGGCCTCGCCGCGCGCATCGGCGGCGCGCCGGTGCTGCGCGGCGCGTGGCGGGTCGGCTTCTGGGGCGCGGTGGCGATGGCGGCGGCGGCGCTGGTGGGCCGATTGTTCAATGTCGCCGTGTAGTCCATCGCCTTGCCGATGAATGCGGTCGTCGCCCCCGGTCCCTCCCTGCTCGTGCGTCTCGGCGCGCTGGTCGACTGCACGCGCGCGGAAGGCTACGCCTGCATCACCGCGCGCCACGAGCACGGCGCGCATGCGGTGGACATCGATCACCCCTGCATCGCGATCGTGCTGCGCGGTCGCAAGCAGGTGCGCACGCATGCGCAGGCGCTGGAATTCGCACCCGGCGATCTGTTCCTGATCGCGCGCCGCTGCCGGATGGACGTGGTCAACATTCCCGACCCGGACAGCGGCCTCTACCTGACGGTCACGATTCCGCTGTGCGAGGAAGTGCTCGCCGCCGCGCGCCTGCTGTGGTCCGAACCGATCACCGGCCGGGGCGACGATCTCGCGCGCCTGGACAGCGCCGATTTCGCACCGGAGCTGCAGCATTGGCTGGCGTCTTTGCAGGCCGGTCACTACACCGAGGCGCGGCTGGCGCTGGCCGCGCTGACCGTGGCGCTGTGCCGGCGCGGACACACGACCATGCTGGTGCCCCCGCCCCCCCGCCTGGCGATGCGGATTCGCGATCTGATCCGCGCCGATCCCGCCCGCGATTGGCAGTCGCAGCACATCGAAACCACGCTCGGCCTGAGCGGCGCGACCCTGCGTCGGCGCCTGGCCGGCGAAGGTACCGGGCTGCGCGAGATCATCGCCGCCGCGCGCCTGGCCTGCGCGATGGATCTGCTCTACACCACCGACTGGCCGGTGAAGACGGTCGCGGCACGGGTCGGTTACCGCTCGGTCGCCAGCTTCAGTCGTCGCTTCAGCGAACGCTACGGCCTGGATCCCGCGCGCATCGGCAATGCCTGAACCGCATTGAGCGTTTGACGCCACGGATTGAGCGTTGCGCTCGCGGGCGCCGACCTAGGATGAAATCTCCGCGGCGACGCCGCTTCGATTCTTCCCCCATGGTTTCCATCCGCTTGCATCCCCGTCTTTTCCCGCTGGCCTCGTTCGCGTTCGCCCTTTTGGCCACGCTCGCCCTGCCCGCCGGCGCGCAGACCGCGCCCGCCCGGCAGGTGCCCGGCGTCTACCACCAGGCCATCGGCGACCTGCATGTCACCGCGCTGTTCGACGGCGTGGTGCCGCTGGCGCGCGCGGAGCTGTCCGGGATCGACGAGGCCGGCAAGCAGGCGCTGCTGTCCTCCCGCCACGTTCCCGAATCTCCGCAAGGCCTGCAGACCGCGGTCAACGCCTATCTGGTCCAGCGTGGCGACGTGCTGACCCTGGTGGATGCCGGCACCGCGCAATGCTTCGGACCGGGCCTGGGCCATGTGCTGGAAAACCTGCGCCATGCCGGCTATTCACCGGAGCAAGTCGATCAGGTGCTGATCACCCATGCGCATCCGGATCACCTGTGCGGACTGCTCGATGCGCAGGGGCGCGAGGCGTTCCCGAACGCGACCGTCTGGCTGGCGCGCGCCGACGCCGACTACTGGCTGGATCCGGCGACCGAGACCCGCACCGACACACCGGCGATGTATCGCCCGTTGTTCAAGATGGCGCGCGATGCGGTGGCGCCCTATCGCGCCGCCGGCCGGCTGCACCTGTTCGCGCAAGGCGAACGGCTGCCCGCCGGCGTGAGCGGCCTGGATTCGCACGGACACACGCCGGGCCATACCTCGTTTCTGTTCGAGGCCGGCGCGGACCAGCAGTTGCTGGTCTGGGGCGACATCGTCCATTACCACGCGGTGCAGTTCGCGCGCCCGGACGCTTCCTTCGAGGCGGATCTGGATCGCGGCCAGGCGATCGCCAGCCGCCGCGCGCTCATGGCCCGGACCGCCGACGCCGGCTGGTGGCTGGCGGGCGCGCACCTTCCCTTTCCGGGATTGGGGCATGTCCGTCGCGACGACGACGCCTTCGCCTGGGTGCCGGCGGAGTTCTCGCCGCTGCCTGGCGAACCGTGATCGGAAGGCCCGGTGGTTGCCGGGCCGGCGCGCGCTAGGCCAGTTCCAGCCAGTCCATGACCACCTGGCGCGCCTCGTCCACGCCCTGCTTGGACTCGGAGGAGAACACCTGCACGCCGACACTGTCGCCGAAGGCGGAGAACAGCTCCTTCTTCACCGCCTGCAGGGTCTGCGACTGCTGGCCGCGGCCGAGCTTGTCGGCCTTGGTCAGCAGCGCGTGCGCCGGCAGCCCGCGCTGGACCGCATAGCCCAGCATCTGCCGGTCGTAGTCCTTGAGCGGATGGCGAATGTCCATCACCACCACCAGGCCCTTGAGCGCGTCGCGGCGCTGGAAGTAGTCCTGGATGAAGGCTTGCCAGTGCGCCTGAAGTTCCTGCGGCACCTTGGCGTAGCCGTAGCCCGGCAGATCCACCAGATGGCGGTCCGGCTGGACCTCGAAAAACACCAGTTGCTGGGTCCGGCCCGGCGTCTTGGACACCCGGGCCAGCGCGTTGTGGCGGGTCAGCGCGTTCAGTGCGCTGGACTTGCCGGCGTTGGAACGGCCGGCGAAAGCCACTTCCCGGCCGCTATCGGGCGGGAGCTGGCGGAAATTGTGCGCCGAGAGCAGGTAGCGGGCGGAATTGAGCAGGTTCGACATGCCACTAGGATGGCATGGTCGGGCCGCGGACTGGGCCGCCGGACGGCGATCGCGGCCCGGATCCGCCGTTCCGGCGCATCCGAATTGACCGCGGAGCCCCCCCGCAGGGATAATTCCGGGGTTTCGCGGCCGCCATGGGGCGCCGCTTCTTGAAGGTTTTCGGAGCTTTAGCACATGCGCCACGCTCGCGTTTGGGGACTTGCAGGACTGGCCATTGCGGCCGTTGGGGCGGTTGCCTATGCACAGACCACGGTCGTACCGGTGCCGGACAATGCGCCGGTGGAGACCGCGTCGCTGGATGTCGATCTGACCAAGACCACCTGGGGCGACGCCAAGGCCGGCCAGGCCAAGGCCGCCGCCTGCGCCGCCTGCCATGGCGCCGACGGCAACCCGACCGATCCGCAGTACCCGCGCATCGCCGGCCAGAGCGAGCGCTACATCGCCCGCCAGCTGGCGCTGTTCGCCGATGGCCAGCGCACCGGTGGCTTGGCCGCGGTGATGGTGCCGTTCGCCCAGACCCTCAGCGCGCAGGACATGCGCGATGTCGGCGCCTACTTCGCCACCCAGAAGGCCGGTGCCGGCCTGGCCGACGATTCGGTCGTCGCCGACGGCGTCTACAAGGACATGAAGTTCTACGAGATCGGCCAGAAGCTCTACCGCACCGGCGACGCCAGCCGCGGCGTTCCGGCCTGCATGGCCTGCCACGGCCCCACCGGCGCCGGCAATCCGGGCCCGGCCTATCCGCACATTGGCGGCCAGCAGCAGGCCTACGTGGTCCGCCGCCTGCAGGAGTACCAGGCGGGCACGACCACCGAGAAGGATCCCACCCATTTCAACACCATGGCGCAGGTCGTCCACTCGCTGACCGAGCAGGAAATCCAGGCACTGGGCAGCTATCTGCAGGGCCTGCACGACCGCGCCGACGACGAGGCCGCCGCGAAGACCACGACCGCCAAGAAGTCGTGAACTTCGCCGCTTCGTCGCGGTCCTGATTCACAGCTCCTGTTCATTGCGCCGGCCCCACCATGGCCGGCGTTTCTTTTTCCAGCGCCCGTGGAGGAAACCCCATGAAGATCCGCCTGACCCTGCGCCTCGTGTTGTCGGCGCTGTTCTCGCTGTTGCCGATGCTGGCGCTGGCCGCCGACGCACCGGCGCCGAAGGAAGGCCTGGACTACGAGATCATTCCCGACGGCAAGCCGTTCGCGCCGGTCAAGGGCAAGGTCGAAGTGGCGGAGGTGTTCTCCTACGCCTGCATCCATTGCGCCCATTTCGAACCCAAGCTGCAGGCCTGGAAGCGCAAGCAGGGCCCGGCCGTGCAACTGGTGCAGGTACCGGCGGCGCTGTCCTCCTCCTGGGTGCCGTATGCGCGCGCCTACTACGCCGCCGAAATGAGCGGCGTGCTGGGCAAGACCCACGCGGCGGTGTTCGCGGCGCTGCACGAAACCGGCGCGCTGCCGATGAACAATCCCTCGGCCGATGAACTGGTCACGTTCTATGCCGGCTACGGCGTGGACCGCGCGCGCTTCAATGCGCTGCTGCGCGGCCCGGAAGTGGACGCGCGGCTGGAGAAGGCGCGTGCCTTCGCCATGGCCAGCGGCGTGCGCGGCACGCCCACGCTGGTCGTCAACGGCAAGTACCGCGTCACCGGCGGCAGCACCTACGACGACGTGCTGCGCATCACCGATTGGCTGGTCGCCCGCGAGCGCGGCGCCCGCAAGTAACGTAATGCGGGTGACACCATCTCGCCCGCGGCACAGAATGTGCGGTCCCTTTGCGGGCCTCGGCGCCCGCCCCCGAACCTTTCCCATGCTGGAGTCAGTGCCATGAAACTTCGTCCGCTCCTGATGACGCTCGCCCTGCTGCCGCTGCTGGCGGCCTGTGGCCAGACCAACGCCCCCGGCGCGACCACGCCGGCCACCGAGACCGCCCCCGCCACCGCGCCGGCCGCGGAAACCCCGGCACCGGGCACCGACGCCGCCGCCCCGGCGGCCCCCCCCGCC